>NZ_JARBTM010000023.1 GCF_029240175.1 Anaerosolibacter sp. | reverse complement strand
CTTAGCCTTAACCTTAGTTTTTTTGGTGGGCGCAATAGGGATCGAACCTATGACCCCCTGCTTGTAAGGCAGGTGCTCTCCCAGCTGAGCTATGCGCCCTTATTTGGATGCCAGATACGGGATGCCGGAAGCAAGATAAAATCTTTTTCTCTTTTCTTGCCTCTCGCTTCTCGCCTCTTGCTTCTAAATTGGTGACCCATCCGGGAATCGAACCCGGGTTACCGCCGTGAAAGGGCGGTGTCTTGACCGCTTGACCAATGGGCCTCTATGCTCCACCATTGAGCTATTTAACAATGTTCCACCGCTCTTGTGGAGCGACAAGATTTATCTTACCATAAATATTAAACAGTGTCTATATGAAATTTATTCCATCTGCTTAAATTATTTTTACTACTTTTATCGTTGATTATGTTCCAATTACCTTCTCTCATTTAAAAGGCACTTAAAAGTACGACGAGCAACAGGATCGGTACAATGATGACCAAAACAGACAGTATGATATTCCCAAGGGCCTTCCAGGCTGAAAATCTTTGCGCTTCGCCAAGACATTTGAGCTGAATGATGAAACTCCATACCCCTAATATAACTGCTATGATCGACAGAATGATAGCGAATATCGATAGTCCCATACTGTATCCTAAATCCGCTAGGTCGCTTGAAAAATATGCACTGCCGTAGAGTGCTATAGTGGGTATCCACAGCAGTAGTCCCCATATGAGCGGAACATTGGCCCAGGCAGCGGCGACTTTGATTTCATCGTATTCCCCTTGTCCACCGATCCATTTCCCTGTCCAGTAGATAAGCGCACTACCAATATACAGGGTAATCAATCCTCCGATGGCACCTCCGAAGATAGCCATAATTAATATTGAAAATACGCCATTTGTGTCACCATAGTTTTTTTCAGAAGCTTTATCCAATGCTGTCGCGATTCCCCCTGCCATGGCTAAAATATTTATATATGCCTGGGATTTACTATCCAGGATTTGTCTGATGGTTGCTCTCGGCTTGGTCCAAATACTAATCCACGGATTTAACGTTTCAGTATATATATTGCTTTCATTAGGATCGTACATATTTTCGCTCAAAGAATTATCCCCCTTTTTTACTGATATCTTTATTGAAAACCCCTTCCCTATTTATTATATTAGAAATCAATAGAAGATTGTAAGATTTATTGTATTTTTATTCCATTTATTATATTTTTAGGTATATACACCTATATTCAAAGTATATGCTTCACCTGTTTATACAAAAAACACTTAATGAATTGAATCCTACATAACTGTGCACGAAATGTCGGATAAACTCATTGCATTTTTGTTATTCTGTTATTAAGAAGGAGGTCATACAAATGGATTTGCTTGAAAGAATGAATGGCGCATTAGGCTATATTGAAGAAAATCTGAGGGATGAAATTGACTTTAGAGAAGTAGCTAGGGTAGCTTACTGCTCGGAATATCATTTTAAAAGAATGTTTTCTTTCCTTGCAGGCATTACGCTATCAGAGTACATTCGCCGGAGACGTCTCACCCTTGCAGCCTTTGAGCTGAGCAATAGCGACATAAAAGTCATTGATCTCGCCATGAAATATGGCTACAATTCACCTGACTCTTTTACAAGAGCGTTTCAGAGTCTCCATGGTGTGACACCGTCAGAAGCTAGAAATAATGGTCAATCACTGAAAGCCTATCCCCCAATGACCTTCCAATTATCCATAAAAGGAGGAAATGAAATGAACTATCGCATTGTAGAAAAAGAGGCTTTTCGTATCGTGGGTATCATGAAAAGAGTTCCTATCGTTTTCCATGGGGTAAATCCTGAGATTGCTGCCATGTGGCAGAGTTTAAACATGGAGATTATAACAAGGCTTAAACAGCTTTCTAATGTAGAACCTTCGGGTATCCTCAGCGCATCTACAAATTTTTCTGAAGAAAGAATGGAAGAACAAGGAGGACTTGATCACTATATCGGTGTGGCAACAACCAATGCGTGTCCCGATGACTTCGCACACCTTGAAGTCCCTGCTTCCACTTGGGCTGTATTTGAAGCAGTAGGACCTTTTCCAGAAACTCTGCAAAATATATGGGGACGTATCTACTCTGAATGGTTTCCATCTTCAAGCTATGAACAAGCAGAAGGACCAGAAATCTTATGGAATGAAAGCAAAGATACAACATCGCCTACTTTTAAAAGTGAAATATGGATTCCAGTTTTGAAGAAATAATAAAGAGGCTATCTAGATTTTTCAATTTACTTCTAGATAGCCTCTTTATTATTATATTTTTTGTTCTTTTAAAAGACTAATGGTCATCCCACCTTCAAATTTTACAATAGGCATATGGGGTGCGTTGATATAATCCTCAAACCCAACAATGATACCTCGGCCGTATTCTGGAATAATGATTATCTCTCCTATTTTATAAAAGTTTGATCTACGGACAAAAATATCCACGATGTTAGGATCAAATCTCTTATTTTTGTTTTCCCAAACTAATTTTATGGCTTCTCTAGGCTTCGTACCACTACTATGGAAATAGCCCCCTACCTTTTCTTCGTAAAAATGTGCCATTGAAATGATTCTAGCAAATAGGCCAATGCTCTGACCTTTTTTTCCCTTTGGATATCCCTCGCCGTTGTACCATTCGTAATAGTCAACAATACCATAAATAATAGACTCTTTTCTAAGCACGTCAATATCATTGGATAGTGCTTTTATAAATCCCACATATGATTGATAAAGTTCATTCTGTTTTGAGGCGTGTTGTAAGTGAGTATTAAATGTATCCTTAGGAAGTTTCGTTAATGATGCATCGATAAGTAGTGCTGTAACTGCAAGGTCTACTAATTCATCCTCCGTTAACTCCAGGGTTAATCCAATCATCAGAGAAATACTCGTTGTATTTATGCTATGTATTAGTAAGATATCCTTATAATTTCTTATTTGATCAAGGGAGCTGCGAAGCACATTATTTGATTGAATCACACTCAGTAATTTTTTCCTTACTTCCTTTGCCCTGTCCTTTAGCCTCTGAGATTCAAGGTTGTTTTCAAAGGCTAAGAATAGTGGAAAATTATACAAATAACTTAGATAATCATTCTCCATCTTGTCATTTTTCTCAGTGATAGAATTTTGCATTACATCTTGAAAATTAGCCCTCGAATCTAAAAAAGATACGATATTCAAGGGCATGATCATCAATTTGTTATACTCACTTACCGTTTCTCTTAGTAAGTTTATATATTGGGTATTTTCGTATTGCTTATTGTCTATAAACTGCTCATATAGCTCGTTTGTATCTGCAATGATTACTGGTACTTCTGAAGGCAAATGGCAGACAATTTTTTGAATGATATCTGCTGTTAGGGTTTTATATTGATTGATCAGCATTAATCCATCGGTTCTATAAATAGGGTGTAATACAATTTCCCCCGGAATAAGCTCCTTTATCTGCTTTTTTTCGTATAAAACATCTCTCGTGTTTTTCATTGGTATCCACACTCCCTATTAGAAAAATCAGAAAAGCAATATGTGTATCATCTATTAGTATCATCATATCCCTTCCTACAGAAATTTTCAAATAGATTCAATGCTGCTTCTCTTGTTATTGTACTTCATATACTTTCCCATTTGTGAAAATGGCTTTCATCACCACTTGCTCATCTTTATATACATGAATTTCATCGTGACAACCATATCTTCGTTTCATTGCATAAGCTTCGTCAGGATTGGATGGATCACTATATTTTTCAAGGTAATACTCCAAGGCCATTTGACTTGCCTCGTTGGTAGCAAAGGCAAATATGTCCGTATCTGAGAAGAGTACAAATTTACCTACGCCCACAATGGTAACCAACACAATGAGTAATATACCTATCTTTTTATAAGCCATAGCTTTTTTGCCGTACTCATCATTCATTGCTTTGTCACCTCCTTTTTTATTCGAATGTGGAACGATATCATTTCTTCTTATTGGTGAATATTATAGTAGATCCATGTACCCATCAAGCCAACAGCAGCAACTAGTATATATTCTAGGATCGAAACATTTATCTTCTCAGCCCCAGCACCTTCTTCGACGGCTGATTGCTTACCTTTTATGACTCTACCCATAACCAATGCCAAAATAATGATAACAAAGCTAGTGATATGGGCGATGGAAAAGGGTCCAAACACCATAGGATTACTTCTGAAAAATTCTACGATGGCTCTATTTATGGAGAATCCTAGGATATATTTAATAAATAGTTCCCCATTGTATCTTAGTCTGCTCCTTCCTCTCCAAAGGTAGCCAAACAATATTAAATCCAAGAACATTTCATATAACTGGGCTGGATGTAACAATTGACCTCCAACCCTTACTGCCCACGGGTAAATGTTATCCATCGGTACACCAAATACATCGCAACCGATCCTGCCGATGGCCTGCCCCATAATAATTCCAGGTGCAAAGGTATCTGCTGCTTTCAAAAACGAAATGTTGTTCTTTTTTGTATACCATAGGGCGAACAACGCACCGAATATGAGAGCCCCCTGAATAGATAATCCTCCGCTTCTTACATGAAATATTTCTAATGGATTCTGCAGATAATGATCAAAATTAAAAGCTAATATATAATAGACCCTTGCACCTATCACAGCAGCGATGATCGTATACATGGCTAGGTCCAGCATTTTATTGCTATCCATTTTTTTTCGCTTGGCTTCCCTCATCATGATCCACAATCCAGCTACCATACCCAAAGCGATGGCAACACCAAATACATATATTCCAAAGTTTCCAATCCTAAATAGTTCCTTCACCTATTCTCCTCCTCATTTTAGTAAATCCTAATGCACTAGGTGTATGAAAACATACACGCCCTGGTGTATTTCAGCCGAAGGTAGTTGTTCATTTAATAAAGCTACCCTTTCTAAGGATAGCCCATGATTGTTCTTATTTCTTCTATTTCCTAATAGAAACTATTCTTTTGACCAATTACTAAAAAACATCGTGTTCTCACTTAGGTAGCTTTGGGCAATCGTTATGCTTTCAGCATCCTCTGTTTTTTCATCCTCCATGATTGGTACTGGATTACAACCGCCCTTGATTTTTTGTATATCATCTATTTTAAATACATTTCCACAATTTTGGCATACAACCGTATCACCCTCCTGTACATAATAACCTCTGCCTGAATCATAACAAACTTGGCATGTATTCAGTGCAGTTCTAATGGTGCCATCTGTCGCTTTTACTGCCATCACTTCCATATAGGTATCTCCGTCTTTGTAACCATAGAAGCTTACTTTGTCAGACACCTCACTTTTGTTAATGACCAAATCTCCTTCTGTAGTCACTGGAACCTCCGCATTGTAACTGATATCAGCAGGTTTATCTGTACCTAAGCCAGAAAAGAAGTACCAAGCCCCCATCAATACTACAACAACTACAAATATGGGAAATGATTTCTTAGAATCTTTCTTCTTATTTTTCATCGATGGCCTCCTTGTCATCCCCGCCACCATGGCATGACCCACCGCGGCCTGATTTTCTCATCATGAACATCATACCTATATGCATAAGGGGACATAGTAGAAATGCTAAAGAGGATAGACCTCCACCCTTTATTCCAAGTAAAGGCAGTGCTGCGATCACTAGTATAGGTAACATACAACATAATATCATCATGAATCCGTGTTTGAGTGACCCCTTATGCCCTTGCTTTTTGTCCCCATGACAACTTTTATTATTATCGTTAAACTTCTCCATTTGATTTCCTCCCTTGATTTTGTTGATAGAAGATGTCTATCTTATGAGTTCATATTCTTAATTATTGCAACTCCCGTGCCAACTTTTGATCACAGCGGCTACATTTTATGTTTCTATGGGCTATACCCACTGAAAAACCAATTTCTCCATACTCAGCAAATATTCAGCCATTAAAATAACGATAGCCAGTGGTGGTCCACTGGCTATCGTTATAATATACAAAAGTCATATTTATTCCATATCAATGTAGGATATGATACATTGCAATTGTGATTTGCTACATTACATAGCGGGGAGTTAATTTATACTTTGCTAATTTCCATCGCTAAATATTCTTAGAATCTCATTGTTGTTATCAAGATAAATCGTTGTCTCCTCGTCTATACTGCTTTCATATGCTTTTAATGTACGTAAGAATTCATAGAATCCTGGGTCTTTGCTGAATGCTTCGCTGTAGATTCGTAATGCTTCTGCATCCGCTTCTCCTCTGATACGTTCGCTTTCTTCGATGGCTGCTCCTATGAGGTCTTTCTTTTCACGGTCGGTGGCAGCAACCACCTTGTCATATTCCTCGTCACCTTCACTTCTCATCTGTTGGGCAATTGCTTGGCGCTCTTTTATCATCTTGTCATAAGTAGATGCTATATTTGCAGGGGGAAGTAAGGTTCTATGAATCTCAATATCATCAACTTCGATGCCATAGTGGGCTATTTTCTCGTTAAGCTCCTTTTTACTCTCTTCCAGCTCCCTGTATAGCTTTTCCTTGTTTGTTAAGAACTCTTCACTAGGAAGTTTATTGATCTTTTTAATAATCACAGGGTATATCAGATTATCTAGGGTCGAATTCGCTTTAGAGAAACCCGCCATACTTACTTCAAACAAACCAGGATGGGTAACTTTGTATTGGGCGAAGAATTTCACCATATACTGTCTTTTATCTCCTGTTGTCACTAATTCTTCCGTTGACTGGTACGTGATCAGCTTGCTTGTGTAGGGATTAACACTTTGGACAAAGGGTATCTTGAAAAATAGACCCTTATCCTTCACGATCACCAAATCTTTAAAGTCTGGCTTTAATTTGTTCTGAATATCCACCACCGTATTATCTTTGCTAACGATAATTTTATTCATGTTTCCCAAAGTTTTTACAACTACTGTAGTAGATTCATCCACTGTAAAGGTACACAAATTGAATAGTATGACTGCGCCTATAACTAACCCTGCGATCGCCATTACTTTTTTTCCAAGTCGAAAATGTCCTACCACCTGACTAGGATTAATATTTATATTCGCAAATTTTTCTTTAAGCTTACTCTCACTCATCTTACTCCCCCCTGCATTCTTTATTCGCTGCTTATGAAGGGTCTTTACAAGATCTCCCTCACCGACTTCTATCTCTGTATCTTGATCTTCACTTTGTTGATGGTCTTCTGATTGACTGACATTTGCCCGAGAGAACATTTCCATGAGTGTTTTTCTATTATGAACCAATACTATGACTATTGATAAAAGAATCGATGCTGCCAATCCAAAAACTACGAAACAAAAAAAGAATAGTACTGGTAAATATTTAGGGATAAATCCAGGAAATTTGAAGCTGCTCTTTTTCATATTCTTCATATCCTATCCCTCCTAGTTCCCTATGGGAAGATACTTTACAGCACCATCCTGTATGTCGATAATATATTTTTTCTTTGTAGATTTTAAGACCTTCTCCATGGTCTCCAAGTATAATCGTTTTTTTGTTCCTGCAGGGGCAACTTTATATTGTTCATAAACTTGTAGGAAGCTGGCCACATCCCCTTTGGCTTGCCCAAGCTTTTCAGATTTATATCCTTTTGCGTCCTCAACCATCTTATAAGCTTCAGCCCTTGCACCTGGAATAATCGAATTTTTATACTTATTTGCTTCCTCTAGCCTTCCGCTCTTTTCATTTTTAGCGTTGTTTACATCATCGTAAGCTGCTTTTACTTCGCTAGGCACGCTGATATTCTGAATTTCCACGTTTACTACTTCTATGCCTAGTTCATATTCATTTACTTTCTTTCTAATTTCAGGCAAAATCTCAGCGGATATTACTTCTTTGTTAAGTAAAGCATCATCCAAGCTTTTATTCTGGACATTCCGCCTGATCACACTTTCAAGGGCAAGACGCAGCGTACCTATCTGATCTTCTACCTTATAGTGATAGTCATAAATGTTTCCGATTTTATACTGTAGTATGAGTTCACCATTTACAATATAGCTTCCCTTTGTAAGTAGCAGAGACTCTGATTCATTATCTGTATATCCCAGCTTAGGCTTATTACTGTTCCCTTCTTCCTTGGAAACAAATCCATACTCCAATTGATGTAATTCTTCTGTATTGTACTTGATTACATGATCGATAAAAGGAATTTTGAATTTTAGACCCGTTGTAGATTCAATCTTTACATTTTCCCCAAATCTAACAACCAAGGCTTTATCTCCTGTTTTTACAATATACACACTGTTTGCAAGTAAAACAATTGCTAGGATGAGATACAGCATAATTTTAGGTATTGTTTTCATGGACCTTCCCCCTTTTGATATGAAGAGATTTTAAAAAAGCATAATTTTTTGATCAAATCCTTTCTTAAAGTGACACAGAGGAATCCCCTCTGTACACTCTCTATATATTTATGATTAAATATATACAGCAAATGTTCCTATATCACGAGAAAAAACTTCACTTCCTTTTCCTTATAGTATTAAATATTCTTATGCCATTTTCCATTTTATTACATGAAAAACATATAAGTGCTTGCTTTATCACCTATATAAAAAAACAGATAGTATAGGTGTTATATACTATCTGTTTTCACAGAAAAATTATCTATTTTTGAAGAATTCTTTTACTTTTCTAAATATCTATTCCTTTGTTACCACAAGCTCGCAGCATTCATCCCCTTCACTTAACAGCTGAGGGAAATCAAGTTTAAGACCTGGTGAGCAGCTGACTACGCCATAGTCACCACATCTAGCCAGCTTACAAAGCTTTGCCACTTCCTCTGGTGAGCATCCTAGCTTTTTCCATGCCTCCACAAGGGCACAATATCTAAACTTAAGGATTCCTTTGTTCTCATCATGCTGTACTCTTTCCATTTCAAAGGCTTGGTTAGCATGGCCTGTAGAAAGCTTTAGAACGAATTCTCCTGGGTCTTTTGCAGCACCCATTTTTTCTCCCTTCATTCTACCAAACTCAGTGATAGCCTCTTCTGCCATCTTCTCCACATCAGTGCCTTGCTTTTCGGCAGCCTTGATCATCAAATAGAACCAAGTTGCTCTATCTTCTATGGCAGCTCTAAATGCATCTGTTAATTCTTGTTGCGTATAAATTTTTTCTGACATTGTTTATTCCTCCTCTTTCTCACCCAAATATGCTTTGATGATATTATCGCTGTTTGCAAGATTTTCTGCTTTATCAGTCATTACAACCTTACCAGTCTCCAACAGATATCCGCGATCAGCGGCCATTAGCGCCATTCTTGCATTTTGCTCAACCAACAGGATCGTTGTTCCTAATTGGTTGATCCCCTTAATGATGTCAAATATGGTTTGCACCATAATCGGTGCAAGTCCCATGGAGGGCTCATCCAGGAGCAGCAGGGATGGTTTTGCCATCAGCGCCCTTCCAATGGCCAGCATTTGTTGCTCTCCACCGGATAGGGTCCCTGCATCCTGATTCATTCTCTCCTTTAGTCTTGGAAAAAGACCATAAATCTTTTCTAAACCTTCATTCATCTCCATCTTGCTTCTTGTATAGCCTCCCAGTTCCAGATTTTCATGAATTGTCATTCTGGGAAACACCTGTCTCCCTTCAGGACAGAGGCTAATCCCCAGTCTTACAATTTCAGAGGAGCTTTTCTGGGTGATATCCTGCCCTTTGAACAGAATTTTTCCTTTTGTAGGCTTTAATAAGCCAGAGATTGTTTTCATGATCGTTGTCTTTCCAGCACCATTGCTGCCGATTAGGGTGACGACCTCCCCTTCATTGATTTCTATGTCAATGCCCTTTACGGCTTTAATATTACCATAACTTACATGCACATCATTCAACTTTAAAAGCATGCCTTTACGCCCCCTTTCCTAGGTAAGCTTCGATCACTTGGGGATTACTCTGTATCTCCTTAGGTACACCCTCGGCAATCTTGCTGCCATAATCAAGGACATAAATTCTTTCGCAAATACTCATGACAAGCCTCATATCATGTTCGATAACCAGTACCGTCATTCCCAATCCCTTAAGCCCCTTGATGAAACCTGTTAACTCCGCTGTTTCATTTTCATTCATCCCTGCAGCGGGCTCGTCCAGGAGCAGTATTCCAGGATTGCTGGCCATAGCCCTGGCGATTTCAAGTTTTCGCTGTTCTCCATAGGGCAGGTTCTTGGAATATTCATCCTGTTTGCTCTCCAACCCTACCATTTCAAGGATCTCCATGGCCCGCTGTATATTGTTTTTCTCTTCTGTCCTGTGTCTCTTTGTTCTCAAAATGGAATCAAACATGGTACTGTGAGTCCTGGTATGGAGGCCGATCATTACATTCTCCAAAGCAGTCATCATAGGAAAGAGTCTTATATTCTGAAAGGTTCTGGCGATGCCTATGTCTGTTATCTTATCGGGCTTAAGGCCAGTGATATCCTTTTCTTGATAAAGAAGCTGCCCTGAAGTTGGTGTATACAAACCTGTGATCATGTTAAAAAGTGTGGTTTTTCCCGCTCCATTTGGGCCAATCAAGCCAACAATTTCATTATCATCCACATGCATAGCCACGTTGTTGACTGCTGTTAAACCGCCAAAGGTTTTTGTTAATCCCTCGATCTGAAGTTTATGCATCTTGGGACACCTCCTCTTCATTCACAGGTTTCTTATTCAGTATATCTCCCAGCTTTACATTTCCTAGAAGTCCCTGGGGCCTCATGAGCATCATGATCACAAGGACGGCACCATACATCAGCATCCTATATTCCTGCAGTCCACGAAGCATTTCTGGTATGGATACCAGAATCACTGCACCGAAGGCTGCTCCTAGATTACTTCCCATGCCCCCTAGGATAACCATACTTAAGATTTGTATGGATTCATCAAATGTAAAGCTCTGGGGATCGATAAAACTTGCATAATGGGCATAAAAGCTGCCTGCAATGCCTGCAAAGAATGCTGCGGTGGTGAAAGCAATTAATTTATATTTCAAAATATTGATTCCCATGGCTTCAGCTGCCAGCTCATCTTCTCTTATGGAAATGAGGGCTCTTCCAGTTCGTGATTTGATTAAGTTATTGATAGCAACCCATGTCAAAATGATTAAAATGAGTATCAGGTAGAAGAATTCAGCATCCTTATCAATCACCCAACTAAACACTTTGGGCAGAGGTATACCCGTGAGTCCCATGGGTCCCCTGGTAAGATCCATCCAGTTTAGGGCAACCAATCTTGTGATCTCACAAAACCCAAGGGTTACGATGGAAAGATACGTGCCGTTCAGTCTTAGGGTCGGCAGTCCAAGGAGCAGTCCGAAAAACCCTGCAACCAAACCTCCAGCTATGGCTGTATATACAAATGAAAGATCAAACCGTATTGCCAATAGTGCTGATGTATATGCTCCAATTCCATAAAAGGCAGCGTGACCTAGGGAGACCTGCCCTGTAAAGCCAGTAAGAAGGTTAAGGCTCAATGCAAGGATGATATAAATTCCACTTAGTGTGATCATACGCATCATATAGGGTGAAAACCCAAAGAAAGGAACTGCCATGATAGGCACCAGAAGCATCATGATTAACAATTTCTTATGATTCATATAAAAATCTATTCCTTTGTGCAGCAGCTTCATGTCTATCACCTACACTTTCTTTGATACTTGTTTTCCTAACAAACCCGATGGCTTAATGACCAGCATGAGGACCAGTACTGCAAATGCAATGGCGTCTCGATAGCCTGAATTAATATAGGCTGCAGACAGTGTTTCAATCACACCAATCAACAATCCTCCGATAATGGCACCCGGCAATACACCGATTCCACCCAATACCGCCGCCGCAAAGGCCTTTAAACCTGCCATATAACCGATATATGGATCTATAGTTTGATAGTACATCCCCACCATGGTTCCTGCTACGGAAGCAAGGGCTGAGCCGATAAAGAAGGTAATCATAATCACTCGGTTTATATCTATTCCCATGAGTTTGGCAGCCTCTGCGTTTTGGGCCGTAGCTCTCATGGCCTTACCTATTCTAGTCTTCTGGATCATGGTATTTAAACCAATCATGATGACCAAACACATGGAAAATATAATCATTTGAAGAAATGATACTTTTACGCCCATAAGCTCAACAGCACCAGGATTTATCACCAAAGGGAAATTCTTTGTTTCTGATCCCCAGACCAGCATGACAAGGTTTTGTAAAAATATGGACACACCGATCGTACTGATCAGGGCTGTTACCTTTGGTGCATTTTTTCTTCTCAAGGGATACAGAGAAACTTTATCAATGAGTATACCTAATAGGCCAGTCAAAATGATGCTTAATAGGAAACTCACAAAAAAGTTTAACTTTAGGGATGTTAGAAATATGAGGGTAAGAAAAGCACCAACCATATAAACTGACCCGTGGGAAAAGTTCACAAGCTCAAGAATTCCAAACACCATTGAGTAACCTACTGCTGTTAATGCATAGGTACTGCCAAGGGTCAATCCGTTAATAAGCTGTTGTAATATCATGGGAATTCCTCCATTATTGTAAGTAGACAACACAGAACTGTGGTGTCTACTTACTTTTATTCAGTCATTATTTCTTAAATAATGTAAACTTGCCATCCTTAATTTGCATAATGATCATATCCTTAAGAACATCTCTATTTTCATTAAAGGTTGTTTTTCCTGTTACCCCTGGATAATCCTTAATCTCAGCAAGGGCATCACGAAGCTTTGCTCTGTCAGGGCCTGAAACCTTTAGCGCTGAAATCATCATATCCAGTGAGTCATAAGCAACTGCTGCAAACTGATCCGGTTCTGTTCCATAGGCTTCTTTGAATTCCTGAACAAATCCTTGTACATTCTCAGAAGGGTCTTCTGGAAAGTAGTTGTTTGTAAGGTATAATCCTTCTACCGCTGGGCCTGCAAGCTCAATCAATTGCTGATTATTTAGTGAACTTGTTCCCAAAAGCTCAATATCATAGTCTAACTGCTTAATCTGCTGGGCAATCATCCCTGTCTCTGAGTACATGGCAGCGAGGAATAGAAGGTCTGGCTTTGTATTCTTAATTTTTGTGATCGTCGGTGTAAAGTCTTTTGTTTGCCCGCCGATGAATGACTCCACAGCTGTGATATTTGCGCCTAGGGCTTCTGCAGCTGAGACGAAGTTATCTTTCGCTGTAATCCCCCAGTCATTGTTGATGTAGATCACTGCTATATTTTTCTTTTGCAGATCCTTAACAGCAAAGTCTGCAAGGATTGGACCTTCAATGGCTTGTGTATTTACATTTCTAAACATAAATGTTCCTTGACTTGTAAAGTCAGGATGTGAAGATGTTGGTGATAGCTCCACAAGTCCTGCTCTTTGATAAATTGGTGAAGCTGCAAGGGATGCAGTACTTGAGAAGTGACCGATTACACCTATAACGTCTTGGTCTGATACTAGCTTTTGTGCCACATTTGTTGCTTCTTTCGCATCGTTCTTATCATCAACGATTTCTAGTTTGATCTTCTTTCCATTTACGCCGCCTGCTTCATTTACCTTTTTTGCCAAAAGCTCTGTTGCTTTCTTGAAAGCCTGACCGTATTGGGCACTATCACCTGTCATGGGTCCAACAACTGCAATTTTTATTTCTCCTGCAGCTTCTTCCAGTGCTGGTTTTGATGTACATCCTGTTACCACCAAAGCAAACGCCAAAATCAAAGACACGAATAATACCATTTTTTTATTCTTTTTCATGTTCCACCCTCCACTTATACCTTTTATTTTTTTAAACTCCACACTTCACTTGAGCCTTATCTTTGTATCGCTGATAAAATTTATCTTTTTTATTGCATAGACTCCGGATTCTACACAACAAAAAAACTCCTGCCTCCATTACAGAGGCAGAAGTTGTCTTCCGCGGTTCCACTCTGCTTATCACACCAAAGCATGATATCTCGCTTTTTGGTACGCTAATACCTCAACGCTATAACGGGCGTACCCGCTGAAGTCTACTAGATTTCGATTCAGCGCTCAAGGATGCACTTCAGTTAAATTCAGCTAAGTCCCTTCCACCAACGAGACTCTCTCTGGGAGCTTCCGATAACCTACTCTTCCTATCTCAGCAATTCATATCGGTTTACTTGGTTTTAATACAATTATTTTACTCGTTTAATTATTATGTGTCAACATAATAATTAATTTTTATGGATTTTAATACTTTTTTACTTGTTTTTTCATAACTTAATCAGTATCTATTTTCTGATGTAAGCCTCTTACCCAGCAAAATAATGCGATACATGCCACCTAAAATACTTTTTCGATCCTCCATTACTTCCAATTCTATCTTCCCCATGATATCCGAAAACCTTCGATTGATATCTGTACCTAATCTCACGGTAACCTTATTCAATAATATTCTAAATATATTTTCCCCTTTGTCTTCCTGTAAGAACTTATCAAAAACCACAATCCTTCCGCCAGGTTTTAAAACCCTATGGGCTTCCTGCAAACACTGGTTTCCATCAGGAATAACAGCAAGAATCATATTCAAAATAACCGCATCAAATGTATTGTCCTCCATTTTAAGATTCTGCCCATCCATATTTAAAATTTCATAATCTTTCATGCCAAGTATTTCTGATTTTTGTTTCGCAATAAGTAACATCTTTTCTGTAATATCTACACCTACAACCTTTACCCCTTCAGGTAAAAACTTTAGGTCTTCCCCTGTTCCAATCCCTATAAGCAGTACTTTGTCTCCTGGTTTAACTGCTAACAGTTCAATAGCAATTTTTCTCTGCTTGTTAATAAATTTACTTCCGAAGAATATATCATATATTCTTGACCATGTACTAAATATCCTGATATTACTGCTATTGTCCATACAAATCACCCCTTCAAATGATTCAGGAGCCTAAATAAGGCCCCCCAATAGAAATTATATATCTTTCACATTTAAAACTCTCATGGCATTGAATACTGCAATTAACGCAACACCTACATCAGCAAATACTGCTTCCCACATAGTTGCAAGGCCCCCTGCTCCCAAGAGCAATACAATCCCCTTTACGCCAAAAGCAAATATAATATTTTGCCATACGATACGTCTTGTTCTTTTTGCGATTTTTATGGCACTAACCAACTTCGACGGCTCGTCAGTCATCAAAACCACATCTGCAGCTTCAATGGCCGCATCTGAACCTAATCCACCCATGGCTACACCAATATCTGCTCTGGCCAAAACAGGCGCATCATTGATGCCGTCTCCAACAAAAATTAATTTCCCTTTTGGTGATTTCTGTCTATCCAATCGTTCCAGCATCTCGACCTTTTGGTCTGGAAGGAGTTCAGCATGCACTTCGTCTAACCCCAATAGATTGGCTACTTTTACGCCTACCTGCTTGTTGTCCCCTGTAAGCATCACGGTTTTCTTGACCCCAATCGCTTTCAGTTCTTTTATTGCACTTTCTGAATCAGCCTTGATCTCATCTGATATGATAATAGCACCTGCATAGATTCCATTAACCGCTGTGTATACTACTGTTCCAATGACTTCTACTGGTATATATTCAATCTTTTCTTTATCCATTAATTTAGCGTTTCCAGCTAAAATCTCCTTATCTTTCACTTTTACCTTAAGACCATGACCTGATATCTCATCATAGCTTTCAATTACTTCTTTATTTATTTCTTTTCCATATGCCTTCAAGATAGATGTGGCAATAGGGTGATTGGAATAGCTTTCTGCATAGGCAGCATATTCTAGCAGCTCTTCCTTTGTAATATTGTTATGTCCATAGATTTCCGTCACCTTAAATACACCTTTTGTTAAAGTACCAGTTTTATCAAATACAACTGTATCTACGTTGTTTAATGCTTCTAGGTAATTTCCCCCTTTGATCAGTATCCCATTTTTCGAGGCACCGCCGATTCCTCCAAAGAATCCTAATGGGATAGATACAACCAGTGCACAAGGACAGGAGATGACTAGGAAAATAAGGGCCCTATAGATCCATGCTGAAAATGTGGCACCTTCAATCACTAAAGGTGGGATCACTGCCATTGCAAGGGCAGCATATACAACAATCGGCGTATAGTATCTTGCAAATTTCGTAATAAAATTCTCCGTTGGTGCTTTTTTGCTGCTTGCATTTTGTACTAATTCTAGAATTTTAGCTACCGTAGATTCACCAAATTCTTTGCTTACTTGAATGGTCAGCAGACCATTCTTATTGATAAATCCACCTAACACATGGCTATCTGGCTCTACTTCTCTTGGGACCGATTCACCTGTCAAAGCTGAAGTATCAACCATGGATTTTCCTTCAACCACGACTCCATCCAATGGCACTTTTTCTCCAGGCTTTACTAGGATCAAATCTCCCACAGCAACTTCTTCTGGCGTAACCTTTTTTATATCATTTCCTACTTTGAGATTGGCATAGTCTGGTCGAATGTCCATGAGTGCTGCGATGGATTTTCTGGAACGATTCACTGCCAAGTCTTGGAAAAATTCACCAATTTGATAAAAGAGCATTACGGCTACACCTTCTGGAAATTCCCCAATCGCAAATGCACCCACCGTTGCAATAGCCATGAGGAAATTTTCATCAAAGACCTGACCTCTTAATATATTTCTCCCTGCCTTAAGCAATACTTCCCCGCCTACCAGCATGTAACTTACGAAATAGAATGCAAATTCCATGGTACTAGACATTTGAAGGGCAAGCGCTATGGCAAAAAACACAGCCCCAATGCCTAGTCTAATCAATTCTTTCTTATTTTCTCCACTTCCATGACCATGATGGTGGTCGTGATCATGGTCATCATGTCCATGGGCTTCTTTCTTTCTACTTTCATCAATAACTTCTACATCAGGCTCTAGGTGCTTTACGATGTTCGTTGCTTCCTTTGCTATTCTCTCTAAGTCCCTCGCATTTCCCTCAATGACCAGTTTACCTGCTGCAAAGTCAATATAGGCACTATGGACACCCTTTAATTCTTTTACTTTATTTTCTATCTTTGTAGCACAGCTTGCACAGGATAATCCTAATAGGACCAAAGCTTTCTTCGATGCTTTATCAATGACTTTTTCCTTCACAATAACATGGGGCTCAAATTTATTAACCACATTCCTTACATCTGACACAATAGACTCTATCCTACTCTCATCATCTATTTCAATTGTCAGGGTTTTCATCATAAAATTCAAAGATACTCCTTTGACACCTTCTAATTCATTTATCCCTACTTCTATCCTAGAAGTACAGCCTGCTCAGTCTAAGCCTTCTAGAATCAGTTCTTTTTTGATTATTCTACTCATCCTATTCCCTCCAATACACCTAAATTATATTTTAAATTATTTATGGGTAATATGGACAAATCCTTGGTCAAAGATATTTTTTACATGTTCGTCATCCAAGGAATAGTACACTACCTTTCCATCTTTTCTAAATTTAACAAGTCCTGCCTGCTTTAACACCCTTAGCTGATGGGAGATAGCAGACTGATTCATTCCCAATAAAACTGCTATATCACATACACACATTTCATTTTCAAATAGGGCATAAAGAATTTTAATTCTCGTTGTATCTCCAAAGACTTTAAACAGTTCAGCCAAATCATATAGCTTTTCCTCTTGAGGCATTACCTGCTTCACTCTATTGACTACATCTTCATGGATAATATTACAATTACATGAATCTGCGTTAATCTGATTTGTCATATTATCATCCTTTCTATGTATATATGAACATATATTCATATGTTCAATTATAGTATAGTCTCTTTAGATCATTTTAGCAATAGTTTTTTATTCCATCTCCTTGTTCCACCGCTGGATCATTTCTACGCCTATTTTATAACCTATTCTATATTTTTCTCTTTTTTCCCTTTGTTCTAATGTCCATTCCGCTTATGGTCAATAAATAAAACATTGTGGATACCGGCAATCAAGCACCATATCTTATCCACATTTTTTCTACTTTTCAAAATTTACTTTTCTTTCTCCATCTCAATGATGATATAATGGCAATCCTCACTAGCCCTTATTGAGATATCTTCTTCTATAATTTCCAATGCACCTCTCTCCGTCAATACAATATCGTTCACCTGTGAAGAACCTTCTATCTGAACCAAGTATGCCTGCCTTTTACCGTCTACTGCAAAACGAATTTCATTTTCCTTATCTAACTCTAAGACATAGAAATTCACATCCTGGTTTATTTTAATCGGAGCATCACCCAACTTACTTGAAACGATGTGCAGCCACTTGTTCTTTCGGTCCTCGGCCTGGAATCCGTGATCTCCATAGCTAGGGGTATGACCTTTTCTATCTGGGATGATCCATATCTGAAGTGTTCTTATAGATGTATCTTCCATATTGTGTTCACTATGGAATACACCTGTTCCTGCACTCATGTACTGAACCCCGCCACGGCCAACTTTACGTTCATTTCCCATACTGTCAGCATGGGTCAACTGTCCATCTACCACGTAGGTGATGATTTCCATATCTTTATGGGGATGGGTTTGAAACCCTGTATTTGCGCCAATGATATCATCATTAAAAACCCTCAACACACCAAAATTCATACGATTAGGATTGTAATAATCTGCAAAAGAGAAATGATAAGTGGCTTTTAACCAATCAAAACTATTCTTTCCCATAGATTCGTAAGCTTTTTTCGTTAACATCGAACAACCTCCTTCTTTTAACTATGCTTTATTGTTCACAATTGCTGTTTTCTTCATGTTCCGACTGATCATTTGCATCATGATATGTATTTTTGTTACATACCCACTTTTTATAGCCCCTATGCATGATTTATCTAAGACCATAAGCATAGATAAGAGTAGCATTCATATTATAAATCATCATTCTCCTGTGTTGCATAGTATGCAACCCGCCTAAATTTTATGGCATTCCTACGGGTCGCATACTATGCGACCCCTACAATCTCAACCTTAATGCTAATCTCTGTCTTATGCCGCATCTTCCTACAAATACGTCATAAATATTGATGCAGCCATACAATAAATCATCACGCAATACCCTTACTAGCATAAAATCTTTTCCTAAGGGTAAACTGTTATCTAACCTAGGATGGAGGATGATATGATGAAGCCCATAAATAAAACTTATAACCAAGAAATAATGGAAGATGCAGCAGGATTGGATGGAACAAATAGACAACTGCGGAGTCATTTAGACAATTTCTACGATGACTGGATTGATACACCGATCCCTGCCCTTGATGGACAAACACCCAGAGAAGCAGCCAAAAGTACTGAAGGAAAGAGGATGCTGGAAGATCTATTTGACTATATGCACCACCTTCCAAATACCGTTCCATTTCCTTACGAAAAAATGAGGGAAGAATTAAGAATATAGAAAAATATTTAAGCCCCTAAGGACATACCTTTAGGGGCTTTGGAAATTATTTTGCCTCTTCTTCTTTTTCTATGAGAGCCTTTTCGTCTGACTTTAATGCTTTCACAAGGGAGACCATTCCAAATAACATAACAAAGGCAAAAGGAAACGCTGCTGCGATGGAAGCTGTTTGAAGCATACCTAATCCACCAGCTAGCATAAGGGCTAGGGCCAATGCTGATTGAATGATACCCCAAATAAGCTTCTTTTGAGTAGATGGATTCAGTTCTCCATTGGATGTCATCATTCCCAATACGAAGGTTGCGGAGTCCGCAGAGGTAACAAAGAAAGTTACCAATAATATAACTGCTACAAAGGATATAATACCGCCCATTGGGTAATGACTCATGACCACAAAGAATGCCGTTGGTGTAGACTTGATGGCTTCATTCGCCACATCTAATCCTAAGTTGATACCAAGTGTTCCAAATACAGCAAACCATAGGAAAGATCCGACGGCAGGCACCAATAGAACGCCCGTAACGAACTCACGGATCGTTCTGCCTTTTGAAATACGTGCGATAAACATTCCTACGAATGGTGCCCAAGCAATCCACCATGCCCAGTAGAAGATCGTCCACCAGCCGAACCACTGGCTATCACCAAATACTTCGATATGAAAACTATCTCGTATAAATTCACCGAAATACATCCCTATCCCATTGGTTAGTGCATTGATGATCATAACCGTCGGACCAATAATAATAGCTAGAATCAATAGAATACCTGCGATACCCATGTTTAAGTTCGATAAGAACTTAATCCCTTTATCTAATCCTGTAATCGCAGAAATCATAAATAGTACCGTAACAATGGCAACAATGGCAATTTGCACTGCTGCTGTCTCAGGTATACCAAACATAAAGTTTAGCCCGCTGTTGATCTGCAAGGTCCCTAAACCTAATGAAGTTGCGACACCGGCTACCGTAGCAAATACTGCTAGAATATCTACGAGATAGCCAATCGGACCATTTACCCTTTCTTCACCGATTAACGGGATAAAAATACTACTAATAAGACCTGGCTTATTCTTTCTAAATTGCATATAGGCAAGGGCAAGGGCTAGTATGCAATAATTTGCCCAAGGATGAAGTCCCCAGTGAAAAAAGGACTTTTTCATGGCAAAATCTGCTGCGGCAGCTGTGCCGCCATCCATTCCTAAAGGTGCAGCAAAGTGATTGAGTGGTTCAGCAACACCCCAGAACACAAGGCCAATACCCATTCCTGCACTGAAAAGCATGGCAAACCAAGACACGTATGTATATTCCGGCTTAGAGTCATCTGGACCGAGCTTGATGCTGCCGTATCTACTAAATGCAATCCATATGGAGAAAATTACGAATGAGAACATGGAGATGAGATAGAACCAACCGAAATTACCTACTAAGTAGTTAAATAGTCCGTTAGCAGCGCTCCCAAAGTTCTCAGGGGCAAGAAGGCCCCATAGAACTATTGCGAACACAAACACCAATGATATATAGAATACATTGTTCTTCTTATTCATGCGTTGTGTCCCCCCTATTTAATTTTTAAATTTTTACTTTGAAAACGGTCTGCTCCTGGATGTCTGTGGTTAAAGCATCTAACGCTACCCCTACCCTATGATAACGAAGTTTAAACTGCTGCTCTTTGGAAGTCGCTGGATCTCCTAATGGATAAGGAATAGAGATCGTCGGTACCATCCTGTTTGCTCCAACTGACTTTGCCACAGGAATTAAGTTTGCCATCTGCACAATAGTAATTCCTGCTTTTTCGATTTCTTTGTTCATCGTTGCACCGCAACGTGTACAGGTACCTCAGGTGGATACTAGGATCGCTGCTTTAATACCAGCTGCCAACAGTTCGGCAGCTATTTCTCTGCCCATTCTCGCAGCTTCTGCCTGGGTCGTTCCAGTCCCAACGGTTGAATAAAAATAAGGATGAATGCCCCCTATTTTTCCTTCTTTTTCATAGGCCCTTAATGCATCTAACGGCACGATTACATCGGGGTCTGCATTGGCTGCCGCAGGGTCAAAGCCTGCATGAATGGTTTGATACTCACCTCCTATTAAATCATATTTGTCCGCGATATGATATTTTCCCCACTTTGTGGCAGACGCAGATTGAATTCTATCTGGATTTCCCACAGGTACGATACCACCTGATGTCACAACCGCAATATGTAACTTGCTTAAATCACCTAAACCTATAGCTGGTGCAATAGGTATTAAATCTGATGGTGGGATAGGCAGTTCACTCTTAAAAGGCTGCCCTTGTACCTTTTTCAACAACATGTCAATTACCCTATCAGTCGCTGGTACAGGTGACTCCATCCAAATCTGGCTCCGAACACCTCTTCCATAGTAACCTTCTTCATCAGCTGATTTTAGTTCCTCACTGTTTAAAATCTTTAGTCCAAACTTTGCCATGGCTGCTACATCTTTTCTCATGGCTGCAGCGCTGGCACCACCCTTGAATATATACATTTCTTTCTTAAACATTTCAACACCTGGGTTTTCGTCATTCATAGAAGTGATTACAGGTACATTAAACTTTTCTTTCACCGTCTTACATATATTTCCACATGCACTGCCATATCTTCCTGCTCTAAATGCTGGACCTGCAAAGAATATATCGAATTCCTTGTCTTCCAAAAAACTAAGAATTGTATCTAAAGCTTCCTGGGTTCTTGATCCCATGAAGTTATCACCACAGATAATGGTATGAGTAACCTGAACGTCATCCCCTAACTGTTTTTGAAGCTCCATTGCAGGACCTACTAATCCTTCACGAATTTCTGGAGCATGATCTGCCAGCTCTTCTCCTCCGATTTGTCCAAAGAATTGATTTAAGTACAAAATCGCTTTTTTCATCTCCGTCACCCCCTAGAACTCTACCATTGTCTTTGTCGACCAGCCCACAACTTGGTCTCCACAGAACATGGCATTGTTTTCCATAATAATTGATCCATCTTCCCTTACAGATGATCCTAGAATTGCATCATGATTCCAGCCGCCAGATAGTCCATCTCTTGCTAAGGACTGTAATTCACCAATTACGGTCTCCATTGGTGGCAGTATGATCATCTCTGAAACATTTCCACAAGAAACGATGGCGTTGGCCTTTTCATCTAAAGCCACTAAGGGTTGAGATGCTCCATCTCTACCAGTACACTCATTGGTTAATCCTACTGTCTTCACACCTGCATCTTCCAAAGCAACGATGCATGCAATGAAATCTGCATCGGGATTACCATAACCTTCTTCTGCGACAACCGCTGCATCAGCGCCTAATGACTTTGCCATTTGTGCCACAAATAATGCCGCTCTATTTTTTTGCTCTAGGGCAACGTTTAGGTTAGACATAATCACGCCTAAGAAGTTTATGGTCTTACCATGCTCTTGGTATAACCGCTTGATCATAGGGAAATTTTGAAAATCATATGTAGACCACTTTGATGAACATGGCATAAAAGATCCCGAAATCATTGCTCCGTCTATTACTTCATTGGGATGCATGAAGGTTGGTACCATTCGATTGCAGTCCCACCCATATAAGAGGTCATTGTATCCGAGCTCTTCCATTTGGGATTGTGGTTGGAGTACTAACACTACATTTGGTAGTGCATTTTCTTCTGCCGTTCTCTTCGTAACTGGCGCCAATTCATAAGTTTCAACCGTTTCTGGTTCCATATCCTTTACACAACTGCCAATATACTCTGCCAACCTCATGCCAGCCCATCTCAATGCCCGATTTTTCTTTTGCTGCTCATATCTTTCGAATTCTTCATCGGTGTCTGCCACCAGAACAATATTCTTTAATTGAGAATAATAGGTGTATTTCGCCCCTTCTCCACCCATATCGATGAGTCCGTCTTGGAATCCTCCCCAATGCTGTCCTACAACGAGCACACTACAATCCTTTAATGCAAGGGTTCTTCCATTTCCTGCCTGCATTAAATCCCCAGTTACCCCTGGAAAAATAGGTCCACCGCCAATTCGATGTCTTGGCTCTATGGCCTCCTTAACTGGTACCAATCGCACCATGTCACCTGGTTTTACGATCACAAGATCAGCTTCAGTGATGTGCTCGTCTTCTTTCACCACGGCCAATGCTTCTTCTTTATTGATTGTCAAGATGCCCTCTACATAGGCTGTCTGGGCACCAAATACAATATCTTGCACAAAAAAGTTTCCCAACTCCAACTTCATCTTACTAAGCCCCCCTTATAAATAAAATTGGGAGAAAAATAACAATATCTTTGGGAGAAGTGATCTTTTGAAAACGTTGTCATGTACGTCAAAAAAAAATCAATGTTATTTTTCCCGTTGACAAAATTATAACATGGTCAGATTATTTTGTAAATTTGTTTATTTTGTAATCGCGATTTTTTTATTAGAATTTTTCGACATTTTTCTCTGATGAATAATAAAAGAACTAAGTCAGCGATGCGCTGACTTAGTTCTTTTATTTTACCCTAATCGCTCCTTCTCCAAAAAAACCTTAAAGGTGTTGGTGAAGTTATCCGTATTACATTTTCTTTCAAATAAGAGTCCATCTTCTACTACCTGTAATCTTGCTTTTCCATCGGGCCATCGGAAACCATGGCCATAGAGGACAGGGCTGCCATTCACAGGCCAGAAAACTTGGTCTTTCTCCTGCTTATCGATCTTAAAGTAATCATGGTTTTGAATGGATATTTCATGTAAAATATGGTCTGGATCAGTGTATTCCATATTTGTACATAATGCATTGGCAAGCTTCACAATTACCTGCCAGTTTTCTAATCCTGAAGCTGGGGCTATGGCTTGATATAATCTTTGGATTCTTCTTTCTGCACTTGTATATGTTCCTCTAGATTCCGCAAAGCTTGCAGCAGGCAGAACTACATCGGCGGCCATGGCTGTCTCTGTAAGGTGCGTATCCTGTACCATCAAGAAGTTTAAATGCTCCAAGTCCACCTGCGGTATATCCTCTCCAAATACAAGAAGTCCCTTGATCTCTTGCCCACGGATTTTTTCAATGATTTCTTTAGCATCCTTTGTCTGTATAATATCAGCGACACCTTGGCTATTATTTTTAGGTTTTAGCTGAATAATTCCACTTCTTGGTTTTCCGATATGACCTGAGATCACAGCAATATTAGCCAACATTTTAGCTCCATCAGTGCTTAATCCATTCTGTTCAAAAACAATCATAGACTTCTTAGACTTGGCATAGATCTGGGCGACCCCTTTTGCCTCATCACTTACTATGATTTCCCTTAAACTTTCTATGAAATCTTGCAAGCCAGATACTTGTTCTTGTTTTGGCATAAACCCAGTTTCAAGTAAAGCCTTTGCGATTTCCTTCAAGAAGTTTATATGATTCTGTGGCGTAATTTTTCTATAGGCCCACTCATCGGCTTGGGATTCGAAAGGACTGATGACAATCAGCTTTGCGCCATGCTCCACGGCCTTTTTAATCTTAAGTCCCACAATGGTGTGGTTCTTCATGATATCTGAGCCTATTAAAAGAATCGTTTCTGTAGAAAGTAGTTCATCAAAAGTATTGGAGGATGCATCATACCCTAAAACATCTTTGATTCCTCCGTATACTTGGTTAAAGCAGCAAATATTTTCAGTTTTTAAAACTTGTCGTCCTAACTTCGATGCTAGATACACCTCTTCATTGGTATATCGATCGGATATGGATACCCCAAGAGAGTTACTGCCATAGAGCAACGTCAAGCTTTGGGCCTTCTTAGCTGTATACAGGAGAGCTTCTTCCCATGGAACTTCTTTAAATTTTCCATCTTTTCGAATCATCGGCTTCGTTAATGGTTTGCCTGCTTGCTCAATACCAAATCCAAATCTTCCTTTTACACACAAGAGTCCTTGATCTACTGTTTCACTTCCATTTGGCAGGGAACGTAACAGTAAGTTTCCTTTTGTATTTAGATTCATATTGCATCCCACACTGCAGTGGGCACAAACCGTATGGGTCATTTTGGCTTCTACTGGAACGGACTTCTCAATAGGTAGTCGTTCTTGAAGGGCTCCCGTAGGGCAGACACTGATGCATTGCCCACAACTGATGCAGCCCGTTTCTTTTAATGGTAAATCTAGTGCTGGCTTTACTATGGTATCAAATCCTCGCTCCACCAAGCCAAGGGCGCCTATTCCCATCATTTCATCACAAATCCTTACACATAGACCACAAAGGATACATTTATCTGCGTTCCTTAGGATAAACGGATGCTCCTCCTGCCACTGACGCTGGTGAACTTCTCCAGACAACCGCTCTGGTTGTACATCATACTCGTTGGCATATTTGAAAAGGGTACATTCAAACACATCGTGACATCCGCACTCCAGACAGCGCATGGCGTCTGCCTTTGCAGATTCCTCATCATAGCCCTCTACCACTTCTTCGAAGCTTCGTTTTCGTACATCAGAGGATAGATGAGGCATTCCAGGTCTATACAGCTTTGGGCGATCTGTGAAATCTTCAACGTCCAAATCATGTCGTTCTACATAGAAGGGTTTTTTATAAGGAATAATCTCTCCTTCTAAATATCTACAAATCACTTCAGCTGCTTTTTTTGCTTCTCCAATGGCCTCTATGGCAATAGCTGCCCCTTTATTGGTGGCATCCCCTCCAGCAAATACCCCTGGCAAGTTCGTAAGGAATGTATGATCATCGGCATATATGGTTCCACTCTTTGTTTTCTCAATGTCATCAAAGCCTGCGCCATCCAGCATTTGACCAATGGAGGAAATGACAGAATCCACCTCGATGATTTCTTCTTCTCCTTCAATAGGCACAGGTTGGCGTCTCCCACTTTTGTCAGGTTCACCCTGTTTCATCTTTTGAAGTCTTATCTTAGATACCTTGCCATCCTGTCCAATGATTTCAATAGGACTTACTAAGAATTTAAAGGTAATTCCTTCTTCTTCCGCCTCTTTGATCTCTACCTTTTCAGCTGGCATCTCTTCCTTTGTTCTTCTGTAGAGAGCATATACTTCCTTCGCACCCAATCGGATAGCCGTTCTACACGCATCCATGGCCGTATTTCCACCACCCACAACGGCGATTCGATCCCCTGTCTTGATGGGTTCATTTACAGCAAACTTTGTAAGGAAATCTATTCCTCCAATCACTCCTTCTAAATCTTCGCCAGGGCAGTTTAATTTGGTACTTTTCCATGCACCAATGGAGACAAATACAGCATCAAAGTGTTCTCTAATATAACTTAGATCTACATCCTTTCCAACACGAATGCCCGTCAGCATTTTCACGCCCATCTTCTCGATGATGGCAATTTCTTTATTGAGCACTTCCTTGGGTAAACGGTATTGGGGAATTCCATATCGGAGCATCCCACCCAGCTCTGGCATGGCTTCATAGATGGCAATCTTATGTCCTGCCTTGGCTAAGTAGTAGGCTGCTGTTAACCCACCTGGCCCTCCCCCGATGATGGCAACCCGCTTCCCCGTAGATGGTGAAATTTCAGGTATAAACACATTTTCATCCTTCAGATCGATATCAGCCACAAACCGCTTCAACCATGCGATGGAAATAGGTTCTTCCACCAGTTGTCTTCTACAAGCATCCTCACAGGGATGAGGGCATATTCTACCTATGCTTGCTGGCAGGGGCAGCTGCTCTTTGATCAGTTCTAGCGCTTCTTTATATTGACCATTTGCAATCAATCCCACATATCCCTGACAGTCTGTATTCCCTGGACAAGCAAGGACACATGGAGGTCTGCAGTCTCCCACATGATCTGTCAACAGTAACTCTAAGGCAATCTTTCTTGAATCCCTTACTCTTTTTGTATCTGTGCTTATGACCATACCCTCACAGGCTTCCGTAGCACAAGCCCTTAACAGTCTGGGCATACCCTCTACTTCAACGACACACAAACCACAGGCACCGTAGGTATGAACCCTTTCGTCATGGCAAAGAGTAGGTATATGAATACCACTGGCTTTTGCTGCTTCTAAGATCGTTTGGCCACTTTGCCCAATGATTTCTTTTCCATTTATATTCACTCTAATTTTTGGCATATTCGTCCCCCCTATCTCTTTTATTCCACTTCAACTGCCTGGAAGCGACAGACTTCTTTACATTTGCCACACTGAATACAAGTATCTTGGAGGATTGTGTATGGCTGCTTTCGCTCTCCAGCAATGGCTTGGACAGGGCAGTTCTTTGCACATATACCACAGCCGATACAATACTGTGGAAGAATGGTATAGGTCAATAAGCTGGTGCACTGTTTCGCAGGGCATTTCTTATCATAGATATGCTGTTCATATTCCTCTCTAAAGTACTGTATGGTGCTTAATACAGGATTTGGAGCAGTTTGCCCAAGGCCGCAGAGGGAGCCGTCCTTAATCTTTAATCCCAGCTCCTGGAGGAGCTCAATATCTCCGTCTCTTCCATCCCCGTTGCAAATCCTTGTAAGGATTTCAAGCATTCTCTTTGTACCAATTCTGCAGTGTATACACTTTCCACAGGATTCTTTTCGGGTAAAATCTAGAAAAAATCTAGCCATATCCACCATACAAGTAGTTTCATCCATGACCACCATGCCGCCAGAACCCATGATGGCTCCTGTTTTATTGATTGAATCATAATCAACAGCCGTGTCTAAAAGGTGTTCTGGTATACAGCCTCCAGAAGGACCGCCCATTTGAACGGCTTTAAAACCTTTGTCATTCTTGATTCCCCCGCCGATATCAAAAATGATTTCTCTTAATGGAATCCCCATGGGTACTTCCACAAGTCCTCCTTTTTTAATCTTTCCTGTTAATGCGAACACCTTTGTTCCCTTGCTTTTCTCACTGCCGATTTCAGCAAAGGCATTTCCCCCATTTCTTATGATCCATGGTATATTGGCAAAGGTCTCAACATTATTAATATTGGTGGGCTTCTGCCAATATCCTTTTTGCGCTGGAAAAGGCGGTTTTAGCCTAGGCATACCCCTTTCTCCTTCTAGCGATGCAATCAGTGCTGTTTCTTCGCCACAAACAAAGGCACCAGCCCCCGCTTTGATTCTTAACTCAAAGCTGAAACCGCTTCCCTTAATATCCTGACCTAGGTATCCTTTTTCTTTTGCTTGGCCCATGGCTTTTTCTAGACGCAAAATTGCTAGAGGATATTCGGCCCTTACATAGATCACACCTTCATTGGCTCCGATGGCATAAGCACCAATAAGCATTCCCTCGATGACACTATGGGGATCTCCCTCCAATATGCTTCGGTCCATAAAAGCCCCTGGATCTCCTTCATCGGCATTACACACCATATATTTGGGTGTATCTAAGGACTGTCTTGCTGCATTCCACTTAAACCAAGTAGGGAAGCCCGCGCCTCCCCTGCCGCGAAGATTTGCGCTCTTAACTTCTTCTATAACTTCCTCGGGACTCATTTCCTTTACACATTTTTCTATACCTTGATACCCGCCAGATGCTATATATTCTTCGATAGACTCAGGATTAATTAACCCACAGTTTTTCAACGCAATTCGCTTTTGCTTGAGAAGGATTTCCTCATCCTGCTTTTCTATGGTATAGCCAGGGATGTTTTCTGCTATAATCTCTTTCACCATCTCTGGTGTTACTTTTACGTAGGTGATCTTCTCTCCATTCTCTTGAATAACCTCAACAATTGGCTCAAGATAGCACATACCAACACAGCCTGTCAGCGCTAATTCACCCTTCATGTCACGGGATTTGAATTCTTCTTCGATGGCGGCATATACCTTATTGGCTCCGGCTGCAATGCCACAGCTTCCCTGTCCCACAATGATCTTCATCCCTTATACCCCCTTTTGTTCACTGGTCATAATCTCCCGGATAATCATCCTTGCCATATCAGGGGTAAGTTTCCCATAGGTTTCCCCATTGATCATCATCACAGGAGATAAACTACAGCAGCCTAAACAAGCCACGTTATGAAGGGTAAACAATTGATCCTTTGTGGTCCCTCCTGCGTCAACATTCAATTCACTGCGAATCACTTCTTCAATGAGTTTCGACCCATTGACGTGACAAGCGGTACCTTGGCATAGTGAGATTAAATATTTACCTACCGGCTCTAACCTAAACTGGGTATAAAAGGTAGCTACGCCATGGATCTTTGCCGGCTTGATTCCCATACTCTCCCCAATTTGCTGTAGTATTTCCTTCGGTAGGTATCCATAGATTTCTTGGGCTTCCTGAAGCACACTGATCAAGCTTCCCGGAATTTCCTTATACTTATCTATCTTGGTCTTTAATTTTTCCCACTTTGACTGGCTAACTTCTCCAATTTCCTTTCGTTCGTTTTTTTCCATACAGCAACCCATTAACCACACCCCTCATTCCTCATCATGTTTTACCATTCTTGAAATTTCTTGAACTCTTCAAGTTTCATACATCATTTTCTGCATTTTCATCTGCTTATACTTTAAAAATGAATGTATAAATATTTTGTCTTTATAAATGTGTTTCTTGTTAAATTAGCATTTTTTAAGCCTTATGTCAATGTATTATTTAAATATTCATACTATTTTTAGAATTTTTATGTCATCTGCTTAGTGTCTATATTGCAATCTTAACATTTTTCAGATTATTTTGTAAATAAGTTTATATTATAGACAGATTTATTTTTATCTTGATTTTTTCCACTCTCGTCTCAATTGTTTATGGTACAAATAAAATAAATGGGTGATGTACCCATCACCCATTTATTTTACTGCAACAGCAGCTTATAATATTTAATTAGAACTTGCAGAATTGTTCTCTGATAGATGTCATTTCATCAATGATAGAATCTACATCTAGAACCATTTCCATCATACCGATTTGCTCATCATATACAGTTGGATCAACAACTGCTTTAAATTCTGGATCTACCGCATGGTATACTCTGAGTCCTAACTGGACTCCTGCCAATGAACCTGCATATGTAGGGTCTCCGTTTGTTACTGTTTCAGCAGCTAAGCCTGCAGCTTCTGCTTCAGCAGCACCAAGAAGAACGATAATATTTTCAGCACCGTACTTCTCTGTCATGGTTTTTACCCTATTTTGATTCTCCAGGTCCATTGCTCCTGCAGCCGTTCAGACAAAGCACTCAGTAGCAGAAAAAACTACCTCAGCTCCTGTTCCTTTTAGGCATTCTTCCATTGCAGGACCTGGTATACCATCTCTGTCACCAATGATGATGACTTTTTTGCCATCGAACATACTCATGGTTACCACCCTCTCATTATTTTTTTCAATGATTTTATAGAAATTCATTATGATTATACAAGATTTCCTTAAATTTGTAAATGTGTTATAATATAGACGAGTTTATATTATAAATAGCAGGTGATGTGATTAATGGACAAGAAGGAAATACAACGCAGACGGATGATGAGTTATTTTATTGATGCAGCAAAGCAAATTATAGATGTGGAGGGGCCTGAATTGGTTTCTGCTCGAAAGGTTGCTGATATAGCTGGTTATAATAGTGCAACCATCTATAATTATTTTGATAACTTAGACCATCTCATTTTCTTTGCATCGATGAAATATGTAAAAGAGTACGTGATGGATTTACCGAAATACACGAAAGGTGTGTCCGACCCCGTTGAGAAGTATTTAAAGATTTGGGAGTGTTTTTGTATTCATTCCTTTAACAATCCGAAGATTTATCAGCTAATTTTCTTCAATAAGTTCAGTACTTCATTAAACGATGTGGTGACACAGTATTATAAAATTTTTCCTGAAGAGCTGGATCAACAAGAAGAAGAATTGATGCCCATGCTATTAGAAAAAAATATATATGCCAGAGATTATGCTGCCCTGCAAGCCTGTGCGAAGCAAGGACTTATTCGAAAAGAGCATATCTATGAGATTAACGAAATGAACTTACTGATGTATCAAGGCATGCTCCAGAACATATTAACGCAACAGTTAACCTATTCACTTGAAGAAGCCGTGGCACGAATGTTAAAATACATACAACAAGTCATGAAATCCTATTATTTACCTAAAGAATAGGATGTTATTCAAAATAGGACTGATTCTCAAAATTGAGAATCAGCCCTATTTAATTTTTATCCATTAATCATCCAACATACTTAAGAAAAGCTTTGTTCGTTCATGTCTCGGATTTTTAAACACTTGTGTTGGAGAACCTTTTTCTAATAGGATCCCTCCATCTACAAATATAGCCTGATGGGCTACATCTTGGGCAAAACTCATCTTGTGGGTTACAACAACCATGGTCATTCCTTCATGGGCTAAATCCTTCATAACTTTCAAAACCTCCGCTGCCAATTCTGGATCTAAAGCAGAAGTAGGCTCATCAAACAGCAAGACTGCAGGTTCCATGGCCATTGCCCGAGCGATCGCCACTCTTTGCTGCTGTCCCCCTGACAATTGGTAGGGATAGGCACTGCTTTTCTCTTTAAGTCCTACTTTTTCTAAGAGCCCCAACCCTTTTTCTCTGGCTTCTTCTTTAGAGCGTTTTAAGACTGTGACTTGCCCTTCCATGACATTGTCTAAGGTTGTCATGTGAGGGAACAAATGAAAGCCTTGGAAAACCATGCCCGTATTTTTACGCAATTCGATAATATCCCTTTGGGTCGGATCTGAACCTTCTCCAAAGGTAAGTGTTTTTTGTCCTACGTGAATTGTTCCCCTTGTAGGAATTTCAAGAAGATTGATGCAGCGTAGAAGGGTCGTCTTCCCAGAGCCTGAAGGACCGATAATAACTGTAGTCTCCCCTTTTTTCACTTCTAAGTCAATCCCCTTGAGGATTTCTGATTCACCAAAAGATTTATATAGATTCTTAATTGTAATCATATCTTCTCTCCCATTATTTGATCACATACTTTCCTAGTCTTATCTCCAAGTAATTCTGCAATCTAGAAAGAACGGTACATATCATAAGATATATAAATGCTACTTCAATATATACCCATAAAGGTTCATAGGTTGCAGCCGTTATCCGTTGACCAATCTGGAACATTTCCGTCAATGTAATCGAAGCAGCCAGAGAAGTATCCTTCACCAAGCTGATAAAGGAATTGGCCAGGGGTGGTACAGATACCCGTGCCGCCTGTGGAAGCACAATTCGTCGAAGTACCTGTGGATAAGACATCCCTACAGAATATGCAGCTTCCCATTGGCCCCTTGGAATAGACTGAATGGCAGCGCGAATTGTTTCTGAAGCATAGGCTCCTACATTTAATGTAAACCCTATCACCGCTGCTGGCCAGGCATCTATGATGATTCCTGCCTTCGGTAGTCCATAGAAGATGATAAACAGCTGCACCATCAGAGGCGTTCCACGAACAATCCATACATAAAATCGAGCAATAGCTTCAAGAACCTTGATTCCTGAAATCCTAGCCAAAGCAGTCAATAACGCCAGCCCTAACCCTAACACAAAAGAAACAAGGGCTAGTGGAACAGTAAAAACTAGCCCTGCTTGTAAAAGTGGTATAAAGGAATCTTTCAATATCTCAATAATTCTCACTGCTCTATCATCTAGCATATTATCACCTTTACTTATTTAGATACGTCTGTACCAAACCATTTTTCTGATATCTGTAAATACGTTCCATCTGCCTTCATCTCAGATAATGCCTTATTCACAGCGTCTACCAATTCCTCATTACCTTTATTAAACATGATACCCATCTGGGCAGCATCCTGCTGCTCTGCTACTACCTTAATCGCTAACTCAGGCTTTTGTTTCTTAAGATCTAGGAATGATAAGCTATCGTTGATCGTTGCATCAGCTCTTCCAGACGTCAATATATCTATCGCTTGGTTGAATCCATCAATCTGAACAATTTCAGCACCGTTCTCCCTTGCTATATCTGCTAAGTTACTTGTCAAGGATTGGGCTGCTTTCTTACCCTTTAAATCTGCAAAATCCTTAATTTCACCATTATCTTCATTCACAATCAGCACTGCCTTTGAAACAATATACGGATCAGAGAAATCATATTTTTCAAGACGGTCAGGGCGAATGGACACCTCATTTACAATGGCATCAAATCTTTTTGCATCTAACCCAGCAAACATTCCATCCCACTTTGTTTCAATGAATTCTGCCTTTACGCCTAAACGTTTTGCAACTTCTTCTGCAACTTCCACATCAAATCCAGTTAATTTACCTGTACTATCGTGGAAAGTAAAAGGTGCATACGTTCCCTCTGTTCCAAAACGAATCGTACCTTGTGTCTTAATAGTTTCTAATAAGTTTTCATTATTGCTTTCTGTCTTAGGTGTTTCAGTTCCATTACTTTCTGGCGCATTTGGTTTTGTTGTGCATCCAATAAGGCCTACACTTAGGATTAGCATCACTACCATCAGCAGTGTCATTTTTTTCATTTTTAATTCCTCCTATTCCTATCGGAATTGTTATATTTTATAATTGATTTTAGCATGACCTCTGTGGGAATGTCAATATCAATTTCAGTACAAAAAAACCTCCAGATTAGGAGGTTTCTATTTTCACTATATATGGGGTCTATCCTCTAAAAGCTCTTATGATTTATGGTTTTGATAGACTCTGTTAAAGCAATTTGTTGAAAATAATATCATTCTTATAAATTATTTCGAAATAGTAGGAAAATGCGACACAAGACAGAGATTAGTATTTAGGTTGAGATTGTAGGGGTAGCATAGTATGCGACCCGTAAGAATGCCATAAAATCTAGGCGGGTTGCATACTATGCTACCCCTACGTTGAAAATCATGATCTGCCACATTTATGTCGCATCCTTTTTCTATTCCGAAGTAACCAGCTATGTATCAATTTCCTTTGAAAAAATTATAAAATCAATAGAATTCTTTAACATAGCCTTCAAATAACAAAGATTTCTCAAAAAGACTCTATTAAGACTTCCATGGTTCCACCACAAACCATGCCTTCTTCTTCAGCCACATTTCCTGTCATATCAACATGTACAATTGTATATCCTTTGGATAGCATAATATCCCTTGCTAATGTTATCACACTGGCTTCACTGCATCCTCCGCCGATACTTCCCATTACCCTGCCATCTTGCCAGACAATCATTTTGGCACCAGCTTTTCTCGGAACAGAGCCTTTAGAAGAAATGATCGTAGCCAATGCTCTGGGGATTTCTGCTTCTTTAGACATATCTTTAATGACTTCACTATCAAATTCCGGCCAGTTAAATTTTGCATTTACTTCATTATCCCAGGTGTTGTCTCTAATTCTTCTAAACTTAATAACTTGAGCGATGATAGACACCGCTATTTCTTCGGGAGTAACTGCACCTATATCTAAACCAATGGGCGCATTGATGCTGTCGAGTTGATCTTTAGAATAGTCTTCATTCAGCAGCTCACCCTTCATACCTTGTACCCTGCGTTTTGAACCGATCATGCCTATATATGCTGGTGTATACCCTAGTATATTCCGCAAACAAACGCCATCATGGCGATGGCCCCTTGTTACAATCACAAAAAAATCAGATTTTCTTGGTTTGATCAGTTCGAAGCACCGATCAAAGCTTTCACATATGATTTCACTGGCTTCAGGAAACCTATGTACATTTGCGAAGGAAGGTCGATCGTCCACAACAGTAACATCAAATCCAGCTTTCACACCAATTTCACACAAAGGCTTAGCAATATGTCCCCCACCCAGAATTACTAAACGAGGTTTAGGAAAGTAGGGCTCAATCAAAACAGTTTCCTTTTGAACATTTGACAAAATCAGATTGCCTGATGTAAAAGCATGAAGTATCTCAGCACTAAGTTCCTGATTGTTTGAAAAAAAATCATCTGCTAGGTTATCTTTCGTAACCAGCAGCTTGTTTAGAATATCTCCAGCTTTGTGCTCTTTTGGTTTCATGAAAGTCAATAAAACTGCTTCTTTTCCAAGTATCAATTCACCCAATAGGCTTCCATAAGCATTCTCGAACATCTCCAAGCATCCCCCTACATATAAATAAAAGCCAACGATATCATTCTCTATCATGTCGGCTTTTATTTCAATTTCACTCGTTGATACCCTTATTATATAATAAACATCTATCGTGTTTCTAGTAGACATTTTGGGATACTTTATTTAGTAATTATAACATTATAAGATTTTTTTGATTTCATCCTCCATGTCCAGGGGGTCTACCGTAGGTTCAAATCTCTTCACGATCTCACCATCTCTGTTAACGAGAAATTTAGTAAAGTTCCACTTCACTGAGTCTCCTACCAAGTCAGCAGGGAACTTTTCGCTGAGCATTGCATAAAGTATCTTCCCTATAGCATGTTGTTTGTCAAAGCCTTCAAATGGGGCTTTGCTTATTAGGTATTTAAACAATGGATGGGCCTCTGGTCCTTTCACATCAATCTTATCAAATATTGGGAAAGTCACCCCATAATTGATCTCACAGAATTCCTTTATCTCACTGTTGTTTCCAGGTTCCTGCTCAGCAAACTGATTGCATGGGAAGCCTAATATTTCTAGACCCTGTGCCTTATACTTATTATAAATTTTTTGGAGATCCTTATATTGTGGTGTAAATCCGCATTTACTCGCTGTGTTTACGACGATTAAAACCTTTCCCTTAAAATCACTTAATGAAACTTTCTCACCATCTATTGTTCCTGTAAAATCATAAATAGCCATTCGTAAATCCTCCTTATCAAATTATGGTTTGTTTAAATCTTATCTATGCGTTCAACAATCTTCTGTTCAAGCTTTAGGGGTGATGTTGTAGGTGCATATCGATCCACCACATTGCCTTTAGCATCAATAAGAAACTTCGTAAAATTCCATTTAATATCTCCGCCGAGTATTCCTTTCTTTTGTTCGCATAGGTATTTAAATAAGGGATGTGCATGGGGACCCTTTACATCCACCTTTTCAAAAAGGGGAAAAGTTACTCCGTAGTTTAGCTCACAAAAAGTTTTGATTTCACCACCACCGCCGGGCTCTTGATTCCCAAATTGGTTGCAGGGAAATCCTAGAATTTCAAATTTCTCATTTCCAAGCTTTTGATATAAAGTCTCAAGATCCTTGTACTGCGGCGTAAATCCACATTTACTCGCTGTATTAACGATTAAAAGCACCTTTCCTTCGTACGCTCTGAGATGCATCAATTCTTCATCTATTGTCTTTACTTCGATATCATACAATGTCATCATCATGCCTCCTTTAATAAACAAATTATCTTTTACCCATAGAATAGAAAATACTTATTGCTGCATCTTACATAATTATAGAGACCTTTTTTCCTGTATATAGATCATTATAACATAATTTTAATTGTGCACAATATAATTTTGTAAAATTATTTTTAAAACCTATTAACGTACTTGCTTTTTTCATTTATAATTATGCTATAACAGTAAATAATGGAGATAGGAGATGATGCATAATGACAAACAACGATGTTCTAAAGCTTGAGAATCAACTTTGCTTTTCCATATATGCTGCTTCTAGGGCTATAACAAAGATATACCGGCCTTTTCTTGATACCCTAGGCATAACATATCCTCAATATCTTGTAATGCTCGTTCTTTGGGAACACAACACATTATCCCTCAAGGAACTGGGGAATATTCTTTATCTAGATTCGGGCACTTTAACGCCTCTTTTGAAAAGATTAGAAGGGATGCAGCTTATCAAGAGAGAACGTTCTCGGGAGGACGAAAGAGTTCTTTGCGTATCGATTACTGAAAAGGGTCTGGAAATGAAGCAGCAAGCTATTCGCATTCCAGAGTGTATTTTAGATACCATGAATGTTGATATCCCGCTGCTAGTCACCTTAAAAAAAGAAATGGATGAGCTTTTGATAAGCTTAAAAAAGGAATCTCAAGTTGAACAAGAGGAAAAATAGAAGGCTCCTAATTTTTTAGGAACCTTCAACATGCATCCTAGTTTTCTTCCATATATTCCAGTGCTGGTACTGATACTTAAATTTGCCATGATAATAGTACAAGTGGGAATCATTCGATTTACCAGCATTTTGTTTATTTGTTTTCCAGCACATACTTCTGTCTACAGTCCCAACCACAGAAATAATGGGTATTCCCATCCTCATCAACAATTTGGTACGCTTTATCCTTAGGAACGTATGCTCCACAGCATTCATCCTTCACCACTTCCACGATATTTTCCCTATGAGTTCGAATTTCTTCTGCTAAGTCCATTCTTTGCTCTAATCCATCTGCTCTATTCTCATCTTTTTTTGATGTAGTTACCCTTGCTTGTAGAATTTTTCCAAAAACCCGACTAACCACCATGTACAGCACTACAATCCACGCAAATTCAAACAATGCATTCATCTTAATCCCCCTCTATTTGATTTTTCGATGTAATCCATCATTGTTATATCTTAAGTCGATACCCTGAGCCCCATAGGGTCTCAATATATTTGGGATTTGACGGATCTCTCTCAATTTTTTCTCGAATCTTCCTAATATGCACTGCAACAGTAGCAATGTCACCGATTGAATCCCATCCCCATATTTTCTCAAAGATTTCATCCTTACTAAATACCCGTTCTGGATTTTGAGCCAGCAAACATAGTAGGTCAAATTCCTTCGTGGTTAATAATTTTTCTTCTTGATTTACAAAAACTCTTCTGGATACTCTATCGATATTCAGCTCTCCAATGACGATGTGATGTGCCTTGCTTTCATCCATTGAGGTTAATCTCTCAAACCTGGAAATATGCGCCTTTACCCTTGCAACTAACTCACTGGGACTGAAGGGCTTCGTGATATAATCATCTGCCCCCAAACCCAGTCCTCTTATTTTATCGATATCCTCCTTCTTGGCTGACACCATCAATATAGGGATATCCTTCTTTGAACGAATCTGCTTACAGATTTCAAAACCATCCTTCCCTGGAAGCATAAGGTCTAGAATTACCAAATCATAGGGATGCTCCAAGGCTTTTCTTAATCCTTCTTCTCCCTGGGTTTCTATGTCTGCTTGGAATTGATTGATTTCTAGATAATCTTTTTGTAGCTCTGCAATACTTATATCATCTTCAATAATGAGTATTTTCTTCATTTCACTTCCTCCTTTGCTGCCTTCCTTAAGGTAAAGAAGATGCTGGTACCCTGATTGATTTCACTTTCTATCCAAACTTCTCCGCCGTGCTCTTCAATGATTTTCTTGATAATAGCCAAGCCCAATCCACTGCCATAGGTATTCATATTTCTCGCCGGGTCAGCTCTGTAAAATTCATTAAAAACAGAGGCTTGTGCTTCTTTAGATATTCCTTTTCCATTATCACGAAACTCAATTAGCACTTGGTCTACCATCTCTTTTATAAGAATAGAAATCTGAACCTGATCATGTCCCGCGTATTTTATGGAATTGTCGATAATATTCATAATCACCCTTCTTAAATTATTTCCATCCCCAATTACCCTTATTTCCTTTTTCGGGTGCTCTAATGCCAATACAACATCTTTCTTTTCTAAGTCAAATTGCAGTTCTTCCACCATATCTTCTATATAGTAGACAATATCAAAATCGCGGAAATCAAAGCCATATTTCTGTAAATCCAATTTGGAAAAAAGAAATAAATCATCAATCAACTCATTCATATCTTTGGTCTTGCTATATACGGTATCAATATACTTCTTCATTTTATCCGGAGTATCGGCCACCCCATCTTTGATCCCTTCAATATATCCTTTGATGGAAGTAATAGGTGTTTTCAAATCATGGGATATATGGGTAAGCAGGATCTTACGATTCTCCTCATATTGATGTTGTACTTGTAATGATTTTTTTAGCTGGGCTCTCATTTCTTCGAAGGATGAAATAACCTCTCCAAACTCATCCTTAAAGATATTTCGAATATGATAATCATAATTGCCATCCTTGATCGCCTTTGACGCCTGCTTTAATTCCCCTAAAGGTTTCATAATACTTCGATATACCAGCATCGTCAGTATGCCATTGGCAATCAACATGATCAAAATAGAGAAAAGGATAAAAATAGATTTTAATTTGCCAAACTCATTTTTAAGAGGTACCGTATCAAATGCAAGATATACGCTGCCTTCACTTTGATCACTGAAATAAAAATCCTGCAGTCTTGTATAGGCAACACCTTTTTTTGTATTTAAAGGCTTATTTTCATCAATTTCCATACTGTTAAAGGACATAAGCTCAATCTGTTCCTTTGTACTTTCTAAAAATTCTGGCACTTGGATAATCACATCATCCTTCCGAACGATAAGTCCTGCATTTTTAATACCAATCTTCTGTTGCATTTCATTTACATGTCTTGTTTTCAGAAACATATCTGGATTCTCTAACACCTGCCGGTTCACAATCAAAGAGGCTCTTTGATTCATGTTCAACAGCTCTATAATTGGATTTCTATGTTTAATTAGCTCATTTTGTTCTTCAGAAACGAATACTTCACTCACCAATATCCCCGCAAGTAATATCAATAGGATAGGTATCATCAGCATGGCTGCATAGGATAAACTCAGCCGCTTTTTTATCGTCATCATCATTCGTACCTCTCTTTGAATTCAGCAGTTTTCTTTAATCCAAATGGTGTTGTTTCATAGGCGTTAACCTAACACAGTAATTACCAAAACTATTCTTCGACTGTCATTCTGAGCGGTAGCGAAGAATCTTGGGTTAGCAGCTCTCCCTTTAGGGTCTTAGATCCTTCGACTCCGTTTCACTTCGCTCAGGATGACAATTTATGGTTTAAGCTCACGCTTATAATATGGGTTATCTCGATAAAATCTCCATAAACTCATCTCCAGTGATGGTTTCTCTTTCGATGAGATATCTGGATAGTTCATGAAGCTTATCCAGATTATCCTTTAAGATGTTAATCGCTTTTTCATGGGCTTTCTTGATAATAGAGAGTACCTCTTCGTCAATTTTTGATGCAGTATCGGGAGAACATATTAAAGAAGCATCTCCTCCGAGATATTGGTTAGAGACGGTTTCCAATGCCATCATATCAAAATTTTTGCTCATTCCCAAGCGGGTAACCATCATCCGTGCGATCTTTGTTGCCTGCTCAATATCATTAGAAGCGCCAGAAGTATACGTTCCGAAAATCAACTCCTCTGCGGCACGACCACCTGTATAGGTTGCAATCTTATTGAATGCTTCCTCTTTTGTCATCAGGACATTTTCTCCTTCAGATATCTGCATGGTATAACCCAGTGCCCCAGATGTACGAGGAATGATGGTGATTTTGTGGACAGGTGCAGATTCTGTCTGCTTTGCTGCAACAATAGCGTGCCCAATTTCGTGGTATGCAATAATCTGCTTTTCCTTTGGTGAAACCACGGCACCCTTTCTCTGATATCCAGCAACCACAACCTCTACTGCCTCTTCTAAATCACTTTGTGTTACATACTTGCGATCACATTTTACGGCTCTAAGGGCGCCTTCGTTTATTATGTTGGCAAGCTCCGCACCCGATGCGCCTGAGCTGGCTCTTGCAATTGCATTAAGGTCAATATCTTGATCCAGCTTTACATTTTTTCCATGTACTTTTAAAATTGCTTCACGGCCCGATAAATCTGGTAATTCTACAGGGACACGACGATCAAATCTTCCCGGGCGTAGGAGTGCCTTATCAAGGGATTCGGGTCTATTGGTTGCCGCTAGAATCACCACACCTTTTTCTCCATTGAACCCATCCATCTCAGTTAATAACTGATTTAAAGTCTGCTCTCTCTCATCATTCCCACCAATTCCTCCATTGTCCCGCTTCTTACCAATGGTATCAATCTCGTCAATGAAGACAATACATGGTGCCTTTTGCTGTGCCTGTTTGAAAAGATCCCGTACCCTTGCTGCCCCCATACCTACAAACATTTCCACAAACTCAGATCCTGATATGGAAAAGAACGGTACTTTGGCTTCTCCCGCTACAGCTTTCGCTAGGAGTGTCTTCCCTGTACCTGGAGGCCCTACAAGCAGTGCACCCTTTGGCATAATCGCACCAATTTCTTTATATTTATTTGGATTGTGCAGAAAATCAACGATTTCAGTTAATGCTTCCTTCGCTTCATCCTGTCCTGCAACATCTGCAAAGGTCTTTCCAGTTTGTGCTTCAACATATACCTTGGCATTGCTCTTTCCAAAGGTCATGGCGTTGCCACCCATCCTCTTTTGCATCGAATTTGCAAGTATCTGTCCAATACCATAAAATATAACGATTGGAAAGATCCAAGTCAGTATAAAGTTCATAAGTGGTGAATTCTGTCTTGGAATAACTTTAGAGAACTGAATATTCGCCTTGTGAAGACGATTCACCAGCTCTGGATCATCCATACGACCAGTTATATATATTTTTTCTTTACCTTCTTCATCTGCAGTTATAAAGCCTATCTGATTCTCCTCTATCTCCACAACTTTCACTTTTCCACTTTCTATTTGTGTTAAAAATGTGCCATAATCAACTTGCGTGACATTCTGCTTTACCAATAATGGAAAAACAAAGGCATTTAGAAGCATTACAATCATCAGTGCCGCTATATAATAATAGTATATTGGCTTCTTAGGATTTTTTTGTTCTTTCATATCATCAGTCCCTTCTATTCTTCAATTATAAAGTACAATCCTAAACCTCCAATTAATAAATTATTAAATTTTTATAAACTTTGACCAAAAGTAAAAAATAGAAAACCTCCTCTTAGATGGGAATGGTTATCCATTTCCATCTAAGAGAAGGTTTCAGGTATACTGATTACTTTTCTGTTCCTACTCCCTTGATATGATATTGCTTGATCCCTCCATGGGAGATCATATCCAGCACAAATTCCGGAAGTTTTTCCCCCTCAATTTGGATAGCCTTTGTTGTATTGTTAATTCTACCAATTTTTAGGTCTATCTCCAGCATATCTCCCTCATCAACTTTCTCTAGGATTTCTCCACAAGTAATCAGGGGCAGACCTAGGTTGATGGCGTTTCTATAGAAGATTCTTGCAAAGGATGGAGCGATAACAGCTGCAACACCGGCAGCCTTTAACGTAATCACCGCATGTTCCCTGCTGGATCCGCAGCCAAAATTCTTATCCGCAACAATAATATCCCCCGACTTAAATCGTCCATGAAAATTTGGATCTACGCCCTCCATTGCATGTTTTGCGATATCCTCTGGCTCTACTAGTTCTAAATATCTTCCAGGATAAATCTGATCCGTATCAATGTTTTTTCCTACAACAATACCTTTCCCTTGAATGATATCTTGCATATTGTATCTCCTCTCCTTAATCCATTATATTTGTAAGTACTTTCGTGGATCTGTAATTTTCCCTGCTATGGCAATGGCTGCAGCAGTAGCTGGTGAGACAAGATAAATATCTGCTTGGGTACTGCCCATCCTGCCAGGAAAGTTTCTGCTGGATGTTGTAGCACAAACTTCTCCAGGTGCTAATAATCCTTGGTGGGTTCCAAGACAAGGTCCACAGCCTGGACTGGAAATAGTAGCCCCAGCTTTTATCAGCATTGTTATATATCCCTTTTCGATGGCCTTCTCCATCACTTCACTTGATGCTGGGATAACAATCAGTCTTGTATCTGGATGAATTTTATTTCCTTCAATAATTTTTGTAGCGATTTCGATGTCCTCTAATCTGCCCCCAGTACATGTTCCAATCAGCACTTGATCTACATAGACCTCATTTATTGTGCTGATGTCTACCCCATTGTCCACACTATGGGGTATTGCAACCTGCGGTTCGAGATTTTCTACATCAAAGACATGGATTTCTGCATAGTGATAATCCTCATCGGTCTCCAGTATCTCAAAATCCTGATCTGTTCTTTCTTTTACATAAGTTAATATCTTCTTATCGGGCTTAATATAACTTGTCTTGGCACCCATTTCTACAGCCATGTTACAAATAACCATTCTTTCTGCAATGCTCATATTCTCAACAGTATTACCTGTATATTCAATGGCTTTGTATACTGCCCCATCCGTTCCCAACTTACTTAATATGTGGAGGATTACATCCTTTGCCATCACGCCAGGTTTAAGCTTTCCGTTGATTTCTACCTTAATGACCTCAGGTGCTCTTAGCCATAGTTCTCCAGTAAGCATAATGGTTGCCAAGTCTGTAGCGCCAACCCCTGTTCCAAAGGCGCCAAAGGCTCCATGGGTCGTCGTATGGGAATCAGTAGCGATCAGAATTATTCCTGGCCACACTAGACCTGCTTCCACCATAACCTGATGACATACACCCGCATTGATATCAAATAAATATTTAATCTCTTGGGCTCTTACAAATTCGCGCATGGCTTTTTGATTGGATGCTGACTGAATGCTGGGTGCTGGCGAATAATGATCTAGTATAAACGCTATCTTATCAGGATCATGCACTTTCGTACCTTTCATTTCGTAAAAAGATCGGATAGATTGCAGATATAAATCGTTCACCTCTGCCAAGTCGACCTTGGCCTTGACAATTTCACCTTCTTTTACATAGTCTTTTCCTGATGCTCGTGCCAACATTTTGTGAAGTGCGTGCATTTTTCTTCCCCCTTTTTTTCTGTTACTCAATCTCCTATGAAACACATGTTAGCAATCTTTTAGTACCCCTACAAACGATAATAAGGAAGCAGACCATGATGTCTGCCTCCTTTTCAACTAAGAAATGAGTCTTAAAAGTGTACTTGCCAGAATTAACATGAACGCTCCACCGATACGGGAGGATATTTGAGCAAATGGCATTAATTTCATACGATCTGATGCGGATAATACAGCTACGTCCCCTGTTCCACCCATATTTGCCATACACAAACCTGCTGTGATAGAAGACTCAATCGGGTAGAAACCTACTAGCTTTCCTACAAAACCAGATCCTAAAATTGCTCCTATTACTGTAACACCTACTAATAGTACGTACTGCAGTGTGAAAGCATCGATTACCTGTTGTAGGTTTGTATAAGCTACACCAATACCTACCAATAACACGCCTGTTAGACTGCTCATTACAAATTGAAACCATTGAAAAGCTGCCATCTCATATTTCCTCGGAAGCAATCCTAATGCTTTTACTGCAGCCACTGATATAATCATTAAAGCGTAGGCGTGAATACTAGGTATAAATTTTCCAAGTATGGAACCGAAAATAAAGAATGTTACTGCCATCAGGAGCCCTATTCCCATCATCTTATAATCAATTTGAATGGGTTCTTCTTTTTCTGCTACAACATTCCCTTTACTTTGAATAACCATTAATTCGCCATTTCCAGTAAGCTCTTTTCTTACTTTTCCTACTCTATCTAGTACGCCTGCCATAACAATCGCCAATGCGTTCCCTAAAGCTACTGCAGGAACCATGATGGAAAGCATTTCCGCAGGATCTTTCTGTAAGGTAGAACCAAAGATTTTAGATAGTGGAACAGCACCTGCACCCATACCGCCACCCATAATAGGTACACCGATATAAAGAATAGCCTCCTTTGCACCATAACCGATCACTGCTCCTACTAAGCCTACTAATCCTAAGGATACAACAACCCCGCCAATGATTGCTGGAAGATACCTAACAGCCGCTTTAATAAGAAGTTCTCTGTTCATTCCTAAGATACTGCCTGTGATCAAGGCTGCAATATAAAAGTCCAGGAAACCTTCGCCTTTCATAAAATTATTCATGATTTCTACTGAACTTTCTGGAAAAACTCCATAAGTCACTAATGCAGCAGAGCCGAAGATAATAACTATCGGTCCTCCACCTAAATAATCTTTTACAATGGGTAGATGGGTGCCAATTTCATTAAAAATTGCCCCAACAACCATCATTAGTGCAAATGCCCCAATCATTCCTGTGGGTAGTACGCCTAAATAAGTTCCAGCTAATACAACGACTGCTATGATTGCGAATAACGGTAAAGATAAACCCATGATCTTGTAGCCTGGTTTTTCATTTAGTGTTGTTGTCATAATTTACCTCCTTAATTTGATGATTTATATCAAAGGCGAGAATTCCCGTATATACCAAGAACCCTCTCCACCTTTGTATATTAGAATAAGGCTTATTCTGCTTTCTTATTTTCTTGCCACGCCTGTTTTTCTAGCTGCTTCTGCCACTGCCGCCGCTACACCCTTGGCAACTCTAGGGTCAAGGGCATCTGGAATGACATAATCCTCCTTCAACTCTTCACTGGTCACAATCTCTGCTATGGCATATGCCGCTGCCAGTTTCATTTCCTCGTTAATTTCCTTGGCGCGTACGTCTAAGGCACCTCTAAATACGCCTGGAAATGCCAGTACATTATTGACTTGATTTGCATAATCGGATCGACCTGATCCTGCAATTCTTGCACCAGCCGCCAGTGCTGCATCAGGAAGAATTTCTGGTGCAGGATTGGCCATAGCAAAGACAATGGCATCCTTGTTCATACTTCTGATCATATCTGCATCTACAACATTAGCCGCAGATACCCCAATAAATATATCTGCTCCCTCCATGGCATCTCTTAATGTTCCCTTTTTACCATTTTTGTTTGTGGTGTGGGACATTTCCTCCTTGTGCCCATCGTTGCCTGGGGCACCAGGATACAGGATTCCTTGTCGATCGCATAAAAGTATATCCCCAGCATTGGCGCTTTGAAGCATTTTTACAATGGCTACACCCGCAGCCCCTGCTCCGTTCACTACAATCGTGGTATCTTCGATTTTCTTATTTACAAGTTTCAATGCATTGATGATTCCTGCAATAACAACAATCGCTGTTCCATGCTGATCATCATGGAATACAGGAATATCTAGTTCTTTCTTTAATCTTTCTTCAATCTCGAAGCATCTTGGTGCCCCAATGTCCTCTAAATTGATCCCTCCAAAAGTTGGCGCAATCATTTTTACCGTCTTAACAATCTCATCAACATCCTTTGTGGCTAAGCAAATGGGGAAAGCATCTACATTGGCGAAGTTTTTGAATAATATGCATTTCCCTTCCATTACAGGCATGCCTGCTTCTGGTCCGATATCTCCAAGTCCAAGAACAGCTGTCCCATCTGTCACAACTGCCACAAGATTTCCTTTTGACGTATATTTGAATACGTTTTCCTTATTTTCATGAATTTTTCTACAGGGTTCAGCTACCCCTGGTGTATAGGCTGTACTAAGATCATCTTTGTTGTTTAGTTGAACCTTTGATATTACTTCGATTTTTCCTACCTTTTCCTCATGTAGCTTTAAGCTCTTTTCATCGAAACTCATAAACTCATCCTTTCTCCATGACCATACTTAACAGGTCGTTTATCGTTGTATGCACTATATCTTTTTGATTAACTCAATAGTATATAAAAACAACCAATAAAAAAACATTTAGAAACTATTCTAAATGTTTTGTAAATAAAAAATACTTTGTTATTAAGTTAACATTATTAAAATTCTGCATATCTTCAGCAATTAACTATCCATGTATATCTCTATATAAATGACCAGGTCTGCCAGTTGAACCGTATTCTATTTCCAATTTCACCTCTTGTATAGATACCAAATATTCTAGATACCTTCTTGCTGTCACTCTTGAAACCCCTATTCTTTCAGCCACTTCTTCACTTGTTACAGCTTGTTTACGATTATTTCGCACAAAATTTCGAATGCTTTCCAGTGTATTTTTGTGCAGACCTTTTTTCAGTGGATAGCTTGAATTTTTCTCTTGCTTATTCGTAATTCTATCTATATCTTCTTGTTCAATTTGATTCTTATTGTTCAACAATTGATGTCTGAGCAAATAATTGTCCAATGAATGTTTCAACCTTTCAAATTCAAAGGGCTTAATTAAGTAGTCCACTGCACCCAACTTTAAGACCTCATCAATATTTTCAGCTTCTCTTGCTGCTGTAACCAATATTACATCGATTTTAATGGACCGCTTTCTCAACTCCTTCAGAAAACTAACGCCATCCATTTTGGGCATGTAGATATCCAGTATAATTAGGTCAATCGTTGAATTCTTCACATAACGTAAAGCATCTTCTCCATTGCACGCTATGGCGATTACCTGAAATCCATTGATGCATTCTACATATCTCTTATTTAATTGTGCAACCATAGGATCATCTTCGACAATTAGTACTTTGATCAACTTTGTCCCTCCTTTGGTATAGTGATCTTGAATTTTGTTTCTTTGCCATAATCTGATGATACTTCAATTTGTCCACCTAGATTATCAATCGTTTCTTTGATAAGTGCTAAACCGATACCCCTACTGCCTTCATTGGTCGTAAACCCTCTGTTGAAAATGAATGCTTGATTTTCTCTGGGGATTCCCGTACCGTTGTCTTTTACTTGGATGATAATTTCATTTTCCGATTCCTTCAGCTTTATCTTGACAAACTTCTCCGTTTTATGGCTTTTTTGTACTGCTTCCATTGCGTTCTCCAAAAGGTTCCCAATAATTGTTACCAAGGTATTGCTATGAACTCTGTCTATTCTTTTTTCTAATGATGATTCCAAATCTATTTTCATGTCTATACCCAGCTCTTTTGCACGACTAAATTTTCCTAAAATTAAGCCTGCTACTGTAGGATCTTTTACCTTATTCATAACCAAACTGATAATTTGCTGCTGCCTTTCAGTTTCACTGATAATATATCTTTTAGCCTCCTCGTATTCTCCTACTTGTATGAGCCCTAAAATAACATGCATCTTATTCATAAATTCATGGGTATTGGCTCGTAATGCATCCACAATTTGCTTAATTCCAGTGACTTCTTCGGCTAATTGGGTAATCATGGTTTTATCTCTAAAGGTGGCAATAGCACCCACCGACTTATCTCCATCCCTAATTGGAATTCTATTGGTTATGATGATGGTTTCATTTAATACCTGCTCTCGGTCATACTCAGCAACACCTGTCTTAACGACCTCGGGCAGTCTGCTTGTAGGGAAAATATCCATGATATTTTTACCTACAATATTCTCCTGTTGGATCTGAAGCAATTTAATGGCTGAATCATTGACCAGCGTAATGTTTGAATGCTCATCAATAGCAATGATTCCCTCATGTATGGCATCCAACATCCCTTTTTTTTCAATATAAAGCTTTAAAATTTCTTCAGGTTCTAATCCCAATAAGCTTTTTTTAATATTTCTAGCCAATAAAAAAGCGCCTTCAGCCCCAATCAACAATCCAATGCCCGAAGAAAGAATTAGTGTGAGGATACTCTGTTTTTTAACCTGGTGCACAGTTTGCGTTAGCGCCCCTGCCATTGCAAACCCAACTTGATTGCCCTTTGAGTCTATAATAGGCGTAAACGCCCTAACGGCTCTCCCCATCGTTCCCGTTGCTTCGGAGATATAACTATTCCCTTTTGTTAATACCTCCTGCTCATCTCCGCCTACAAATTTTTTTCCAAGCCTGTCTCGGCTAGGATGTCCATATCTTATGCCTGTCATGTCCGCTACAACGATAATCTCAACCTTTTCTGTATTTGCTAATACCTTTTCCACGTATTCCTGTATTTCATTACCCTGTGTCTTACTGCTTAGACCATTAATAACAATAGGCGTTGCTGCCACCAACTGAGCCACATTCATGATATTGGTTTCAATCTCATCTTGAACATTTCCGATGACCCATCGGGATGTAAAAGAAACGGTTATAGTAACAGACATGAAAATTATGATAAATGTCAGGATAATAATTTTCGTTTGAAGATTAAGATGCACTTTACCCATAATGTACTCCTTCAACTAATTTCTGATATTTTGATTATACCATGTTTCATTTTATCTTTCTAAATTTTAAAAAAACTGCGGTATAACGATATTCTTTAAAAATGAAAAACGTCTCTGGGCTTAGCGTTAATTTCTAAACCCATAGACGTTCTTATTTTTCTCATACAATGATATTTTATAGTTACAATTAAATTTATTCTATTCCAAGTTTTATATCTATTCCAACTACACCCACAAGCTTATCTTTTTGATATACAGGTTTAGACATAGATAAAATTTGTGCACCATTACTTATATCTGTATAAACATCGGCTATATAATAATCATTATCTGCATTTGTATACCAAGGTCTCTGCCTAGGATCATAGTCCTCAGGAAGCACTGTTTTAGGGATTATAGACATTCCCCCTGAGTCTTGTGCCCCGAAGTATATATATTCAATATCCAGCTTGCTCATCTCTTTAAAATCCTGCAAGATCTTCTCAATCTCATCATGGTTTTGCATATCTGTTAGTTTTTCACTAATCCCAACTAATTCTAGCTTTGCTTGATCGATGATATCAGAGGAAACCTCTTCCACATCTACTTTAATACTCATATCTACAGGTGTAATGTTTGCAGCATTTAAATTCTTATCCCATTCAACCTTTTTCCCAAAAACTTTTGAAATTTCTCTAAGCGGAACGTATGTAGTCCCATTATAAAGCAAATTATTCATTTCAATCTTTTCTCCAAGGATTTCAATATTCACACTGTTCCATAACACATCAATCGTTTCCAATAATCCCCCTGCAAACACAAAGCTATTGATCATTGCCATAACTATCATCCCTACCACAAATCCTTTGAAATACGTCTTCATCCGTTATCCCCCTTTACCGTTCTCCATTTAAACCATGATGACCTTCATTTTTCTCAATTCTCTAAATGTATTTTTTAAAACAAAAGTCCTTTAACTCAGAATAAAATTAAAGAAAATCCTTTCTCATCGGCGTAAAGATATCCAGCAGCTTTGAATCTTCCAAAGCGACCACACCATGCATCACATTAGGTGCTATATAATAACTATCTCCTGCTTTTATAATTTGTTTTCCTGCATTTTCTTCTTCCAATTCGAAAGATCCTGAAATAACATATCCAATTTGTTCATGGGGATGGGAATGCAAAGCACCTATTGCACCTTTTGTAAATGTCATTTCACAGGACATAAGGTTTTCGCTATATGAAAGCACTTTACGTGTTACACTGCCTCCTAAATCTACTGTTTCCATTCGTTCATTAAGTGTATACATATTCTTTTCTCTCCCTTAAATATTATTATCTTTATTTAATTTAAAGCAAGCAAGTGCCGTCACCACTGGCCTATAGGAACTACTCTGACATAGATGGTGTACTCTTGTTAGTAGTATCTTCACTAGATCATTAAGATATCGCACACAAATCCTTTACCTTGACTATTTCTGTAAAATAGCGCTCGCTCGAATAGGTGCTCCATCAGAATTAACAAATTTTAGTGGTAGTACACAAAATGTAAATAATTTGTTTCCAATACATAGAATCTTCTCTTACCCTAAAGCATCCATAATAACACCTATTTGATATTGTCCATTATAGTTTTCAAAACCTACCAATCAATTATATCAAAAATTAATCTGCTTTCAATCCTGCTCCGCATAGAGGTAGAAGCACCTTGCCCTTTATATGATCTTTGTTTCTTTCGTAGTAATCGAAAAATGCTGCAAAAGTGGCTGCGGTAGTAGGTTCCACATAGAAGCCTTTCTCCGCTAAGTATCTTCTTGTCTCACCAATCTTGTTCTCTGGTGCGACAATGATTTCTCCATCTGTATCTCTAATAGCATCCAATATTTGTTTTCCTCTCTTAGGCTCCGCTATAGCTATACCTTCTGCTAAGGTTCCCATATTTGCTACTCCATCCACAGTGGATTTTTTCTCGGTAAAAGCTTTATATATAGGCGCACAGCCTTCAGCTTGAACAGCAACGATTTTGGGCAGTTTTGTTATCATACCTAAGTCCAACAATTCTTTAAACCCATAGTAAGCACCTAAAATCAAAGTGCCGTTGCCTACAGGTATGACTAAAGTTTCTGGTAATTCACCATTTAATTGCTCATAGATTTCGTAGACATAGGTTTTCGTTCCTTGATAAAAAAAGGGATTGTACACATGGCTGGCATAAAATCCTTCGCCGTTTTCAACAGCGGTTAATGCGGCTTTTGCAGTGTCTTCACGGTTTCCCTTAATCAAGTGCACATTTGCCCCATGGGAAGAAATTTGTTTCACTTTTTTTGTAGAAGTATTTTCTGGAACGTATATATCACATTTTATACCTGCCCTATTTGCATATGCAGCAATTGAAGTACCTGCATTGCCACTGCTATCCTGAATAACTTTCTCTACGCCGAGTTCCTTTGCTTTTGCAATTAAAACGGCAGCACCTCTATCCTTAAAGGATAATGTAGGCATCATATAGTCTACCTTAACCAAAACATTAGGATTATCTTTTTCTAATGGAACAATAGGCGTTAAACCTTCACCCATAGATATGTCTTTCCATAGGCTAAAGTCTTCACCAAAAGGCATTGTTTTAATGTATCTGAACAAACTCCATTCAGATTGAACGATGTCTTTTTGCGAGAATTGTACCTCAAATTTTTCAAGGTCCAGCATGCCGCTGCATTCACAACGAAATACCAAGGATTCTGGTTTATACTTTTTACCACATTCATGACAAACATAGTTTATATTCATGTCATCAACTCCTATCTCGCTTTTGTATAGTCATATATGTTTGATCAATAGGGGCATCCCTATACGATCAGTTATCGCGCCATATGTATATACTTTGAATAAATCAAATCCCACCTATAGTGACACAGCCGCAATCGCATCGATTTCAATTTTGAAACCATAGTGCAGCTCCTTGGTAGGTACAATTGCTCGTGCAGGCCTATGATTTCCAAAGAAATCACTATAAATCTTGTTTACGGGATCCCATAAGGAAATATCCGAAATGTACACAGTGGTTTTTAAAATATGATTTTTATTACATCCAGCTTCATTGAGTATCAATTCAATGTTCTTCAAAGCCCTTTCAGCCTGTTCTTCAATTGGTCCAAGAATTTTTTCCCCTGTATCAGGATCAATTGCTAATTGTCCTGAGATAAAAATCAATCCGTTATGAACAATTGCTTGTGCATAATGCCCGGCAGGTCTCAAAGCATTGTTTGTAGTGATAACTTGCATGCATTCTCTCCTCACTTGTTTTGATTTCATTTAAGTAACTGTAGACAGTTACTTTTGATATATTAAACTTTCTGCAATTTCTCAATAACTCCTTTAATAAAAGAGCTATATTTTTGACGATCCTTGCTTTATTAGTGGATCAACGGACACAATACAAAGTACTCTCAGTTTTCTCTGCATCGTGCGCATCCCTTAATTAAACTTTTTTTACCATATTGTATTATTAACACATTGCTATTTCAAATAGTCTTTATCTCACAATCATTCATTGTTTAATTTCTTTTGGTATATTATAATGGTGAGTAGCTTTCAAAAATATCATCATTCAATGTAAAAGGAGATCTATGAATATGTCTGATTCAAAAAATAAAGAGCAAGACCCAGAAACCGCTGAGAAAAAAAAGGTAAGTTTGCAAGATGCTATGAAACAAATGCTTGCAAACAAAAAACAAGGGAAATCAACAAATAAATTCGGTACTGATTCTGGCAATACTGGTACAATGAAACAAAACCAAGTAGCCAGAAAACCAAATACTCAGAACAGACGAACAGGCGGCGCATAATGAGTTATTTAGACTGAATACATGGATGTCAGGACTATAATCATTGAATATAACGATTGGCATCCCAAGTAATAGGAAAGGACTTGCAGATATAATTTTATGTCTGCAAGTCCTTTCCTACATATTTGACCTGATGGCTCCAGCCCTTATTTTCTTGATATATCTAGATCACTTATGATATCTTCTATATCTTCTATTCCCACGGAGAGCCGAATTAAAGTATCTGTAATACCTAATTTATCTCTGTTCTCTTTAGGCACTGAGGCATGGGTCATTTTCGCTGAGACCGATATAAGACTCTCTATCCCACCCAAGCTTTCTGCTAAGGCAATGGTTTTTAGATTGTGCAGCACTTTTTCTAATACTTCTTCACTTGCGACCTCAAAGGAAATCATTCCGCCGTAGTTTTTCATTTGCCCCTTTGCAATGGTATCTGCTTGTAAGCCAGGATAATATATTTTGCTCACCCAACTTTGTTGTTCCAACCACGCCACCACTTTAGCCGCATTTTCACAATGTCGATCCATGCGCACAGCCAATGTCTTTATCCCTTTCACTAGCAGCCAGCTGTCAAAGGGGCCTAAAATTGCGCCCACAGCATTTTGTACGAAGTGCATTTTGTTGGCTAAGTCTTCGCTATCGACGACTACAACTCCAGCAACTAAATCACTATGCCCTCCCAAATATTTCGTAGCGCTATGGAGTACAATATTTGCACCCAATTCTATAGGTCTTTGTAAATAAGGGGTCATGAAAGTGTTGTCTACGATAAGCAGTACGTCATGATCTTTTGCAATCTTTGATACTGCGTGAATATCTGTTAGTTTCATCAGTGGGTTTGTGGGTGTTTCTACATAAATCGCCTTCGTATTCTCTTGAAGATGATTCGATATATTGGCAATATTGCTTGTATCTACAAAGCTATATTCTATGCCAAAGCTTTTAAATATCTTATCCACCACCCTAAAAGTTCCACCATAAACATCATCACTAAATATAATATGATCCCCTGCCTTAAACATCATGAGCACAGATGAAATCGCAGCCATACCAGATCCAAATGCAAACCCTGCATATCCATTTTCTAAGTCTGCAATCAGCTTCTCCGCAGCTTCTCTAGTAGGATTACCTGTTCTAGAGTACTCATAACCCTTATGTTCTCCTACTCTTTCCTGGGCATAGGTGGATGTCTGATATATCGGTACAGTTACAGAACCAGTTGCTTTATCCCCATCAATACCACCATGAATCACAAGCGAATTAAAATTCATCCTTATTCCTCCTAAAGATTATATTTTTCTTTAAGCTTTGCAGCCACTTCTCTTGCAAACTCTTTTGCACCAAATAATATTTTCGTTGTATGAATCCTATAATCAAATTGTTCAAGTATCTTACATATATCTCTTAAGCATTCATAGTATTCATATCAAAATACTTGGCTTTAATTTATCATATACCTATTCTATTGTCAATAAGCATCTATGGATACTTTATATAGGAAATATTGTGATATGTGCACTAGGTATTCATATCGATGTTTACTGTTTGCCCCTTGGGCATAAAAAAACCGTGAAGATTCACAAGATTTCTCCTGCAAATATCTCACGGAAACTTCCTTATCCTCCAATACACCAAATCCCTCGCCTTTTGTACAATAGAAAATCTCATCTCCCTACAACCATCCCGAAAGCACTTTCTTATAAATATAAGTTATGGTTCCACTTTCAATTAATATAAAAATTCCTAACCCTATAAATATGATGGGAATAAAGACATGCTTATTTATTTCGATGTTTTTCTGAACGAAAGGATATTCTGCCAACCTTAGACCAATAAAACACCATAGTCCTATAAGAAGTATAAAGACTGCCACTGTTATCATGATGTCAATAAAATTCATACTTGTAAAAAGAGGTATATAAATCCCTATATTATCTCCACCGTTAGCAATCGTTACGCTCGCTACTTTTACCACACTTGGGTTAACAAAACCCTTCATAACGGGTATTATATGGCTTTCTTGCATACTTGTTGGTTCTTCAAGTTTGTTATTGTCATGATCTTGTGCTTCTTGCTGCCCTGCATTCGTCTGATCCATACGCTCTTTTTTGTGTTCAAAATATGCTTTTATACCTAAATATATCGGTACTATTCCAAGAAAGCCCACATATTCATTTGGAATGAGCGATACCCCTAAAGCACCAATTATACTTACCGCTGTCAGAACTCCGATTCCTATATACTGCCCAAGAATAATATGCCCTTTTTTCATAACATGATTTATTTGCGAGAAAAAAAGCATAAGCACAAATATGTCGTCTATATTGGTACTTGCAAATGAAACAAAAGCCGTTATTACTGTACTGAACAATTACTTTTCCTCCCCTTATTATGATCTCCCAGCCGATGAACTGCTTCCCTTCCCTATATCACTTTAATCTATCATAGCATAGAAAAGACCTGTTAGAAAATACTTGTAGCAATACAGCTAATTCAATAAATCTTCCCATGAAGTTTAAGAAGCAACATCATTATTGCATTTTTGTATAAACCTATTGTTTACCCTAATGAAATCATGTATATATATATTATCTAGTAAAACGGGAAACGAGGATATCATGAGAGCAAAAAAAGGATTATTTGTAGGGATAGTACTGATTCTTATACTCGGATTCATTGGCATGTTTCTGAGAGACCAAAAATTATCTACACAGCTCAAAGCAGGAGAAGAAATCACATTCTTTGTTGCTTCAGATATTCATTATCTAGCCAACAGCCTAAAAGATAGGGGAGACGCCTTTAAAAAGTATGTTTCTCTTGCTGATGATGGAAGAGAACTAGAATATATTGACGAAATTATGAAGGCTTTTACCTATGATATAGAAAAGAAAAAGCCAGATATTTTGTTGATCAGCGGTGATTTGACCAATAATGGAGAAAAGGAAAGCCACCTGGAGTTGAAGAGGCTTCTTGATAAAATTGAAGACTTGGGTACATCTGTCTATGTTATTCCAGGAAATCATGACATACTCAACCCTTGGGCTATAGGTTTTAAGCAAGATCAACGGTATGAGACAGAAACAATAGATGCTAAGGAGTTTAAGAAGATATATAAAAACTTTGGATATAAAGAGGCCATATCTTGGGATAAGACTACCTTAAGCTATCTTGCTACGCCTTCAGAAGATATGTGGTTGTTGATGCTGGATACAAATCAATACAAGGACAACATGAAAAAAGGTAGCCCTGTGGCTGACGGGGTTATTGGACCTAAAACCTTAAATTGGATAAAAAAATGTAATGACCTAGCAAAGAAAAATGGTGCACAGATCATTACGGTGATGCACCACAATCTACTTGACCATAATGAAATCATCCATGAAGGATACACATTAGATAATCAAGAGGAGTCTTTGGCTGTATTTGAGGAGGAGGGGTTAAATGTATTTTTATCTGGCCATATTCATATTCAGGATATAAGTTCATATAGGCCAGTAAATAAAGGAAAGATAACACAAGGAAACAATCTTATTTATGATATTGTCACGAGCTCTCTAAATGTCTATCCTCAGCAGTATGGAATCTTACAATATTCCCCTACTAAGAATACTTATGACTACAGTACCTCATGGGTTGATGTAGAAGGATGGTCAACTCAAGAAGGGCTTCTCGATGAAAATATAAATCATTTCAGGGAATATTCAGCGAAATCTTTTGGAAAAGAAGCCTACTATATGGCTTATCTTGCACTGATTGGTCTTAATCGCTATACGAAGGAAGAGTTAGATATCATGTCTAGGACGATGGAAATATTGAACGTAAGATACTTTTCAGGCAAAGACCAAGAGGGTGAAGAAGAGATTCTCAAATCGAAAGGCTTTGCATTATGGCAGTCAGCACCCGATAGCTTTGTAAAGAAATATATTATAAGTATACTAAAAGACCAAAATACCGATGACAACAGCCTACATATTGAAATGGATTTTTAAAACTTCTACAATCCTAGGATTTTACATGGCTATACAAAGAAAAGTTATTTAAATCTCAGGAGATTTAAATAACTTTTCTTCGTATAATACCGCTAGGGTATGAATAATATTCACTTACATTAATATAACGAGAATGTTTCAGGCGCTGCTGTAAAAGAAGAAATGGTAGCTGTTCCTTTTGTAAAATACAGAACTGCAAAAATTCCGTCATCAATGCTGTAGATAGACTTTAGAGAGGGTACAGCTTCAAGTGCAAGTTCCTTTACTTCACGTCTATCATCATTTGCAACTTCTCCAGTAACACGAATCCATTGTCCTTTTTCATTCATACCAGAGATTTCAACTTTTGGATTTGCTAACATTTGTTTAAAGGTTGGTTTCGTGTTGTTTGTGACGATATATAGCTTCCCTTCATATTCAAAGACAGCACCAAATGGTCTAACCCTTGGCTGGTCACCTTCATTGGTTGCCAAGTAAAAAGTACCACTTTCCCTTAAAAATTCTAATGCTTTTTTCATGATGATTGCTCCTTCCATATATCTGTGTTAAAATTAATTGCACGTTAATAATATCATGTATCACTAAAATAACAAGTACGATTTTAATTTGATGTAAGTATCTAATAGGATACTATAGGAGGAGATACTATGGAAAATAATGATAGTCTTTTTGGAAAATGTCCATATTTTACTGCACAAAAAGTCTTCTCAGGAAAATGGTCAATACTGATTATGTATCATTTGAATGATGGGCCACTGCGCCATGGAGAACTCCAACGAAGTCTGGGAGATATTACCCAGGCTACGTTAACAAAGCAATTAAGAATGTTAGAAGATTATGGATTGGTTAGCCGATATGTTTATTCGGAAATTCCACCTAGGGTTGAGTATTCGCTGACAGATTTGGGCAAGGCGTTCAATCCCGTTCTAGAACAGCTTCGGGTTTGGGGAGAAGAGTATATTGAGTTTTTAAAAACTGCAAAAAAGTAATAAAATCATACGTCATTTGCTTTTTCACAACCAGCTAATATAAAAGAACAGTGAGACACGGGGACGGTTGATGCGCCTTTGCTTGGCGCACCAACCATCCCCGTGTCTCATTCGAACAAAAATAACCATCTAGCGGCTTAATTTATATGTACTTTGCAATATCACACCACGGCAGTGACTTTATCCATTAGATTACATCAAATAGGCTCATTTGATCACTTTCAGGAAGACCGTTCAAACAATCAAACTTTTTAAGTAAGTCTATAGCAGCATTCCCGATCTTGGCCCGTTTCCTTAGATCCTCTATTGAGCTGATGGGCTCTTCTTCATGAAATGCATTATATATGCCTTCTGCTGCAACGTTTCCCATGCCGGAAATACTGTTTATAGGCGGCCTTAAGCTATCCTCTTCTACCAGAAATTTTGTGGTATGGGACTTATATAAATCTATGGGCAAAAATTTAATGCCCCTCTCGTACATTTCCAAAACGATTTCTAAGTCGTCATACATATCTTTATCCTTAGGCGCTGCTTGCATGCCCAACATTTCTATTTCCTTCATCTTTTCTTTAACCTTTTCTTTACCAAATATCATAAACTCTGCATCAAAGGCCTTTGCTCTAATGCTGAAGTATGCTGCGTAATAAGCCTTGGGTATGTGAACCTTGAACCAAGCAATCCTGAAGGCCATCATTACATAGGCTGCAGCATGGGCCTTAGGGAACATGTATTTTATCTTTTTACAGGAGTTTATATACCACTCAGGTACATTACACGCCCTCATCTGCTCCTCATATTCCGGCCATTTTGAGTCCTTCAGTGCCTTTCCCTTACGTACCGTCTCCATAATCTTAAAGGCAGTATTGGGTTGCAGGTCTTTTTTGATAAGATATGTCATGATATCATCTCTCGTACATACCGCCTCACTTAAGGTAACGATTCCCTGATCAATCAAGTCCTTGGCATTGCCAATCCATACATCTGTACCATGTGAAAGCCCCGATATACATATCAAATCCATAAAGGCCTTTGGCATTGTATCTAAAAGCATTCCCCTTACAAATCTAGTTCCAAATTCAGGGATACCAAAGGTTCCCACTTTGGAGTTTATCTGCTCCGGTGTTACGCCCAGGGCTTCCGTGGATGAAAATATAGACATGGTCTTCTTATCATCCATAGGTATCGTTTTAGGGTCCACTCCGGTGATATCCTGGAGCATTCTTATGACTGTGGGATCATCATGGCCCAATATATCCAGCTTTAATAAGTTCTGGTCAATAGAGTGATAGTCAAAATGGGTTGTGATGATATCAGAATTTGGATCATCGGCAGGATGCTGTACAGGACAAAATTCATAGATTTCTCTTCCTTTAGGCACTACGATAATTCCACCAGGATGCTGGCCCGAGGTTCTTTTTATACCTGTACATCCTTTTGCGATTCTGGCTATTTCTGCCTTGTTTACTGTCATGTTCTTTTCTTCAAAATATTTTTTCACATAGCCAAAGGCTGTTTTATCCGCTATTGTCCCTATGGTTCCTGCCTTAAATGTTGTGCCCTTTCCAAAGATTACTTCTGTATACTTATGGGCTATTGCCTGATATTCACCAGAAAAATTTAAGTCGATATCCGGCTCCTTATCCCCATTAAAGCCTAAGAAGGTTTCAAAGGGTATGTCTATACCATCCTTGGCCATCTGTTCTCCACAAACAGGACAAAGCTTATCTGGTAAGTCAAAACCGATCTTAAAACCATAATCTGTGAAGTCCGAATGCTTGCAGCTGGGACACCTGTAATGGGCTGGCAGGGCATTTACTTCCGTGATCCCCGTCATATATGCTACAACAGATGACCCTACGGACCCCCTAGATCCCACCAGATAACCATCCTCGTTTGATTTCCATACCAGTTTTTGTGAGATGATGTACATTACGGAGAAACCATTCTTTATAATGGAATCCAATTCCTTATCTAATCTTTTCTCAACTATTTCCGGCAATGGATTTCCATATAGCTCATGGGCCTTCCCATAAGTTATGTCCTTAATGGTCTGCTCACAGCCCTCAATGTGGGGTGGACATTTTTCCGATGAAATGGGACTAATCTGTTGGCACATATCTGATATCTTATTGGTATTTGTAACAACCACCTCATATGCCTTTTCAGCGCCTAAATAGGAAAACTCCTCCAGCATCTCCTCTGTGGTTCTTAGATATAAGGGAGCTTGCTCATCGGCATCCTTAAAACCCTGTCCTGCTTCCAGTATACGTCTGTATATCTCATCCTCAGGATCCAGAAAATGAACATCTCCCGCAGCTACTACAGGCTTATTTAATTTCTCTCCCAGGGCTACAATTTTTCTGTTAATTTCCTTTAGATATTCTTTATTCGGCACCTGCTCTGTTCTTACCAAATAATCATTATTTCCTAGAGGCTGTATCTCCAGATAATCATATTCCTCTGCAATGGCCTCAATTTCTTCATCGGATTTTCCTAAGAGTATCGACTGATACAGTTCCCCTTCACTGCAGGCACTTCCAATGATCAAACCCTCGGAATACTTTTTATAGATGCTTTTCAGTATACGAGGCCTTTTGTGAAAATAGTCTAAACTAGAGATAGACACTAATTTGTATAAATTCTTTAACCCTACATAATCCTTTGCAAAAATGATGGCATGATAGGTTTTCAGTTTTTTATACTCCTCCTTCAATGCCTCCTCATCAGAACCATATATATCTATTTCCTCAAGGGTTTTTGCTCCCCTTTCTTTAAGCTTTTCGACCATTATATGGAACACCTTAACCGTGGTATCCACATCATCCAAAGCTCTATGTGCAACCTCTACCTTTATGCCAAGGTTTTTAGCAATTCTTCCTAATTTATAGGTTTTAAAATCCGGGAATAACTCCTTCGCTAGGGATAAGGTATCCACATAGGTAAAGTCGAAGTCATAGCCTAAGACACTGGCATTATGTTTTAAGAAGCCCATATCAAATCCTGCATTATGAGCAACCAAAACACTCCCCTTCATAAAATCCAGCATTTTAGGAAATACCTTCTCTATGGTTTCTGCATCCTTTACCATATCATCAGTTATTTGGGTAACCTCCACCACCTTTGATGGGATAGGCTTTTCAGGATTTACAAAACAACTGAATTTATCGATTACCTTGCCATTTTCAAGCTTCATAATCCCTATTTCAGTAATTTTTTCAGTTACTGGTGAGAAGCCTGTGGTTTCCAAATCCAGTACACAATATGTAGTATCGATACTCTGACCCTTGGGGTTTGTCACAGATGGTTTTTTATCCGGTGCCAAATAGGCCTCCACTCCATATAAAACCTTCATGTCGGGATGATCTCTCCCTAAAAGCTTATGGGCTTCAGGAAAGGACTGCACCACGCCATGGTCCGTTATCGCAATGGATTTCATGCCCCAGCTCATGGCTCTTTTGATCAAATCCGTGGCACTTGCCATAAACTTCTCCGGAAAACTTGCTGTAGCCTGCATTTCCTGAAAGCCTGACACCCTTAGCCTTTTGAAGCCTGGATAATATCTCTTCGTCTTCGCCAGGCTTCAAGAAAGATTTACAGGTCAAAGAACTTGAGCCATCATATAAATCAAAGGAAACTAATGTTTTTCCACTTTTCAATTCCTTCGCTTCTATATTTGATATTTCACCCTCTAGAGCGATCTTGCCCTCATCCGGTGTAATCTCGACAATTTTCATGATGGTGTCTTTAATCTTACTACTTCTGCCTAATATCAAAAATGGATCGCGTTTTTTCCCATCGGTCTCTGCCTTTACTTCAGATTCCTTAGGCAATTTATATGTATTATTGTTCGGTGTCTCTCTAACTTCATTTTGAATAAACAATCGTTCCTTTGCAAGGATTTCCTCTTGCTGCCTTATGACTTCTTCACTGCTTACTTTATCAGCAAAATTTATTTTATATGCTGCGCCGTACAGTTTTTTTATGGCCTCATGGATTTTTTTATCATAATTCATGCCGATTAAAATGTTGGATACAGCGCTTTTAAAGCTAAAATTTATAGTATCTTCATCCACTTCATATTCACTATTACCCAGCAATGCTTTTAAGGCAGGATATTTATTTTTCAGGGAAGATATAATACTTGGGAGTTCCTCTTCTACAGGCTTTTTATCTGTCTTATCGTCATACTTCACAGTAATGGTAGACTCATTTAAGCCAAATCTTTCCCTTATAAACTTATTGAGATGTTCAAATTCACTGATTTCAATATATTTATCAGAGAAAATTTTCATTTCAATGGTTTTGGTTTTTTTGCTTAAGACTACCGATTCTACAATGGCAGTATTTATATTACCGCTTACGATAGAATCACTAAAAATTTCATTTACTCTTCTCATGTTGTCATCTAACCTTCTCCTAAAAATTTTCAGTATGTTACCATTATATAAGACAA
>NZ_JARBTM010000022.1 GCF_029240175.1 Anaerosolibacter sp. | reverse complement strand
AGTCGCCTCCACTGGGTATTACCCAGCACCTTGCCCTATGGAGCTCGGACTTTCCTCGTCCGTGAATAATCACGTCCGCGACCATCTGACTTACTCGTTATTTATTTTTTTCGAAGACAAATACTATCTTATCATACACATACGAGTATGTCAAAGACCAAATTGTGGCATCTTCATCCCTATCTGCCACCCCTACTCACTCTTGTGAAGTATTCTGCCACAATTATCACAGGTTGCAATTTCACCCTTTCTAAGCAATGTTATTGTCATTAGCGGTACATCCATATTACATCCTGTACATATATCTTCATTAATTTGAGCCACAGGTCTATTTTTTCTTGTCTTAATATATTCATAAAGATCCATTTCTTTTTTGCTGATAAGTGCTTTTATTTCTTCAATTTGGTGCGTTAGGTCCTCTACTGTTTTTTCAATAGTCTCAATATTCTTTTGCCGATCACTTAGCATTTTCTTAATTTGACTGCCTAATTTCCGTTCTCCATCGTATGTCTCTTCGCTATTCTTTTCGTATTCTTCCAATAATTCAATGGCTCTTAATAGTTCTTTCTCTATCTCAGATACTTCCGCTTCCATTTTCTCTTGGTCCTTTAACAATATCCCTAACTGCTTTAAATCATTAATTTTTCCGCCATAAAGGTTACCCCTATTTTCTTCTTTTTTCGCATTCATAACCTCTAATAATTGTTCCAACCTCTTTATATCTATCTTCTTAGTGTCTATGGACAGTTTTGTCTCTTCATACTGCCTTTTTAGGTTTTTATGCTCTTGGATATTACCTTGAATTTCTTTTCCACCCATAAATATTTTTTTTTGATTATTCGCTTCCTTTAATTGTTCTTCCAATTCTTGCAGTCTCCATAATTGTTCCGTTATTTTCATAAAATCCCCACTTTCATCATAGATTTTCTTTTTTCATATTTGTTATACCACTTTAATACGCTGTTTATAAAAACAAAAAAGAATAGGAAAAAAACCTATTCTTAAAGAATGTTAAATGGATTGATATATGTCATTGATGGAACTATGTCAATATGATAATTCAATTGCTTAGACATTTCTCGTAACGTTTGGGCAATTATTTTACAGGCAAAATCCTCGGTTTCAAAATGACCTGCATCAATAACAGCAATACCCAATTGGGCAGCATATTGGGCATCATGGTACTTTACATCGCCAGTGATAAAGCAGTCACAACCAGCTTTATGGGCATCGTAAATAAACTCTGCACCACTTCCTGTACATAAGGCAACCTTTTGAATCCATCGGTTAACGTCACCTGCTACTTTAATGTGGCCTAAGCCTAATTTCAGCTTTAACTCATCGCAAAGCAAAGATAACTTTATGCGTTCCTTCAACATACCCATTCTCCCCATGCCGAAGGATTCAATATTATTATTCAAGGCAAATACATCATAAGCTGCTTCCTCATAAGGATGGGACTCTTTCATCTTTTGGATGACCACCTTCAGATTCTTATGGCTTACGATCGTCTCTAATCGGTACTCTGCTACCTTTTCTAGCTCATTTTCCTTACCTATATACGGATTGCTCCCCTTGAGAGGCATAAAAGTACCTGTACCCATGGTTTGATAGGTACAATATCTGTAATCTCCGATATGACCGCCTCCTGCTTCACAGATGGATGCCCGTACCAACTCAATGTGGGTTTCTGGTACATATACTACCAGCTTATAAAAGATCTCTTGATATGTTTTCTTTAGAAATATCACATCTTCTAGATTCAATGCTTGGGCAAGAACGTCGTTTGTTCCGCCTACAGCTGTATCCAAATTGGTATGGGCGCAATAAAGAATAATATCATGTCTGATCAGCTTATGAAGCAACTTCCCAACAGGATCACTGGCACAGATCGATTTTATTGCCTTGAAAATCAGAGGATGATGGGTAATAATCATATCTACTCTTTTCTCAATCGCTTCATCTATGACAGCCTCTGTTACCTCTAAGCATACCATAACCCTGTGCACTTCTCTATCTGGATTTCCTACTTGAAGACCCACGTTGTCCCATGGCTCCGCCAGATGAACAGGTGCAACACCTTCTATTAAGTTTATAATGGTTTTACATTTTTCAGGCATGACAACACCTCTTCCAGTTTTTCAACCTTACGAAGACACATGTTACGCTTTTCATTGGCAACCTCACTGCTCTGTCCAGCAAGCTGATTAAGAATTTCATGATACTTCTTCAAGTTTTTTTGGATAAACTCAATCAAAAGCGGGTCTTTGTTTTCTAAAAGCTTTTCGCCAACCTCATAGTAAATCTCATCAGAAACAGCATGTGTTCCTTTTCTGATAACCATAACTTCATAAATACGATGATCTTCTTTTACTAATCTTTCATTCGTAATCATAAAGCCATTGGCTAGAAGCCATCTTCTTAAATCATCTTGAGCCACCATAGGCTGAAGTACAAAGGTCCCTATGGAAGAAGTGATCTCGGGATGGGCATCCAAAATATCTCTTATCAGCAGTCCTCCCATACCAGCAATAATAACGGCATCTGCCTCACCAGCATGTAAAACCTCTAATCCGTTGCCTAACCGTGTCTCAATGACATTCTCCATATGATGCAAAGCGATATTTTTTTTAGCACTTTGTAAAGGACCATCATTTACATCAGCAGCAATCACTTTTTTTGCGATGTTATGTTTTATTAAATAAACAGGTATATAGCCATGGTCTGTTCCAATATCTGCAATAACAGCATTTTGAGGAACAAGATTAGCAATCGTTAAAAGTCTTGGCGTTAACTTCATAAAATCCCTCTCTATACTTTTTATTATATCACATCTTTATCATTATGCTCGTGTAGATTTGGCAAAGCTTCAACAAATTGAAATAATTCTTGGTACGTTCCTCTATAATCCGAAATAATTTCCATATTGCTTCTATTGATGATATTATCTTCAACTAAAAAAGTTTTCATTCCTAACCTCGCTGCGACTAGATCCTCTTGTACATCATTTCCTACCATCAAGCATTCTTCTGGGTCCTTATAAATCTTTGAAATTATTTCATCGTAAAACTCTATATGAGGTTTACAATAATGCATGGTCTCATAATCTGTAATAAGATCAAAATCTTCTGGATGAAGGCCTGCCCAATGAATACGATGAAGAATTGCTTGTCTAGGGAACAACGGATTTGTTGCTACAACAAGTGTATATCCTTTTTCTTTTAGAGAATGGACCATTTTCTTCACAGGCTCCAGTTTTTGTGTTGTATTTTTCAATGTTTTAAATTCTCTTTGATAAAACTCTTCTAGAACAGGTGAAATTTCATCAAAGTTTTTTTGAATTCTAGGACAAAAATCTTCCATAAAAGCATTCTCATTGGTTTTATGGGATTCCTTATTTTTGATCATATATTCAGTAGATTGCCAAAGAGCTTTTTTAAACAGCTTTTCTTCTGCTATATGGGCACATTTCTTAGAAAGTCTATCAAGATATTGACTTAAAAATTGTTCCATGTCTATAGGCAGTAATGTCCCGTCCAAATCAAAAAGAATTGTATTCATTCAATATACATCCTTTCTCCATAAATTCTCATGATAATTTCTTCTGTTCAACAGATAATAATGTCAGGAGGTGCTTCTCATGAATGAAAAGAAAACCCAGCATTCTCGCAATAGAATACCTTCTCAAAATTTCATCGGGTTTAAATGGGGTGGAACAACAACCGAATGGGAAGAAGAAGCAGACCAATTCATGAATTGCCTGCAAGATCAACTAGATGCAAAAGAAAGTGATGCTGTAAAAGAAAAGAAAATAGAGTATGGAAAACAAAAACAATATTGGTAGTTTTCCTTACCCTAGAAATGCACTATATCTAGATTGTTTATTCCCCGCCAATTATAAAGATTCGCTCGAGTAAGCGAATCTTTATTCTAAGTAATCCTTTAATTTCTTACTTCTACTTGGATGTCTAAGCTTCCGTAATGCCTTTGCCTCAATCTGTCTTATTCTTTCTCGGGTAACATCAAATTTCTTTCCTACCTCTTCTAAGGTTCTGGCACGTCCGTCATCCAATCCAAATCTTAGGCGTAAAACCTTCTGCTCTCTAGGCGTTAAAGTATCTAATACCTCGATCAATTGTTCCTTTAGCATCGAGAAGGCTGCAGCCTCTGCCGGTGCTGGTGCATCATCGTCTGGTATAAAGTCTCCTAAATGGCTATCTTCCTCTTCACCGATAGGCGTTTCTAGTGATACAGGTTCCTGGGAAATTTTTAAAATCTCTCTTACCTTCTCCACAGGAAGATCCATCTCTTTTGCAATTTCCTCAGGTCTTGGCTCTCGACCAAGTTCTTGAAGTAGTTGTCTGGAAACCCTTATTAGCTTATTTATGGTTTCTACCATATGCACTGGTATTCTAATTGTTCTTGCTTGGTCTGCGATTGCTCTAGTAATAGCCTGCCTGATCCACCAAGTTGCATAGGTACTGAATTTAAATCCTTTTCTGAAGTCAAATTTTTCTACCGCTTTGATCAGACCTAGATTTCCTTCTTGGATCAAATCTAAAAACAGCATGCCTCTACCAACATATCTCTTTGCGATACTTACCACAAGGCGAAGATTCGCTTCACACAGTCTACGCTTTGCTTCCTCGTCTCCCAATTCCATTCTCTTGGCTAATTCAATTTCTTCTTCTGCAGAAAGCAGGGGAACCTTTCCGATCTCTTTAAGATACATTCTAACCGGATCATCTATATTAATTCCCTTTGGGATAGAAAGGTCTAGGTCAACAATTTCTTCTGCTTCTGGAATATCTTCTATTTCTATTTCTGGATCTTGCTCTCCCACAATATCAATACCCATAGAAGCCAAACTATCATAAACTTCTTCTACTTGCTCTTTATCTAAATCAATTTCTTCCAATGTGTCCATGATTTCATTATAGGTAAGCATACCTCTTTTTTTACCTTTGTCAATTAAGTCTTTTACTGTCTCAATATTATTATCTATGTTCTTGCTCATCTTGCTTCCCTCCTTTCCCATACGTTACAACTTTTGTAATTCTTTTGAAATCTTCTCCAAATTTGTACATAGTTCCCTGATCCTCACTATTTCCTCTTGAGTTTTATTTTCTTTTTTTCCTAACTGGCTTAATTCCGTCTCTATGAGACGTCTTTCTTCTCTTAATCTATGGTTATGAATTGTATTAATAAAATCTATCAAAGCTTTTTCTAGATATTCTTCTGAAATTAAAATTTGATGGATGTCTCCCAATGTTTTAATCTCTTCAATATCCAAATGATTTAGCAGCATATTCATATCAACATTTTGTTCCTGAATGTTATATAAATCATAGATAACCTTTGCAATTTTTCTATTTATGGAATCCGTAAAATCTTCGTGTCCGATGGCTATTTTTATTTTAGAGAAAGTTTCTTTGTTTTGTATCATCAATTTTAGAAGACTTCTTTCAGCCTCTAGGTATCCTTGTTTTTGTGCAGGCTGGACAGGTTGAACAGACTGCACATTATACTTATTAGTATACCTATCAGACTTACTTCTATACTTATCTCTATTTTGAATAGGTTTCTGTATAGGATTCAATTGATTATAAGCATTATTACCAAATATTTCCCTTTTTATAGCCTCCTCTGAAATCTGTGATTCCATTGCAACCTTCTTTATATAGGCATCTACCTCCACAGGACTTTTTACTTGCTTTAATAATGCTGCTACAGCCTTGACAAACTTAATTTTTCCATCGGTAGTAGAAATATTATTATCCATTTTGGCCAATAGGATCTTATAGTCTATCAAAGGCAACGCTTTTTCAATTTCCTTTAGAAAAGCTTCTTTTCCTTTATGCTTAATAAAATCATCGGGATCCTTCGCTTCAGTCAATCGTACAACCCTTACTTTACAACCTAGCTCACCTAATACATCGAGCCCTCTTAATGTAGCCTTTTGACCGGCTGCATCGGAATCATATGCAATGATAATTTCATCACTATATCGTTTTAACAACTCTCCCTGATTCTTCGTCAATGCAGTTCCCAAAGAAGCCACTACATTTTTGATATCATACTGATGCAGAGAAATTACATCCATATAGCCTTCTACAACAATAATTCGCTTATCTTTCCCGACTTCCTTTTTCGCTAAATTCAGACCAAAAAGATTGTTTCCTTTATTAAATACAAGGGTCTCTGGTGAATTTAGATATTTAGGTAAACTATCATCCAATGATCTTCCACCAAATCCTAAGACATTTCCAGTGGTATTTATAATGGGAAAGATTACCCTATTTCTAAAGCGATCATAAAACCCATCCTTCGATTTTCTCTCTAGTACCAAACCCGCCTGAAAGATAAGCTCTTGATCATAACCCCTTTTTAGCAAATGGGTATTTAATGCTTCCCACTGGTCCTCTGCATATCCAAGGCCAAACTTCTTTATGGTGTTATCTTGCAAACCTCTTTTTTTGAAATAAGTAAATCCCAAGTTTTTTTCTTTTGATAAATTTCTGTAATAAAATAGTGCTGCTTCCCTATTGATTTCATATATTTTATTTTTTCGACTTATTTCTTCTTTTTCCTGCTTTGTTGATGATATTTCCTCAACATGAATTCCAACCCATTGCCCCATCAAGGTTACAGTGTCTAGAAAATCTAGATTTTCAACCTTCATCACAAAATTAATGACATTACCAGCTTCCCCGCACCCAAAGCAATGATACAGCTGTTTTTCTTCAGATACCATGAAAGATGGTGTTTTCTCATGATGGAAGGGACATAGACCTTTGTGATTTCTCCCACTTTTGTTTAGTTGGATATACCGGGAAATGACATCTACGATCTCATTTCTACTTCTAATTTCTTCGATTATATCTTCATTTAAATGTATACTCATCTTTATCACCTATATAATCCTTATAGTATTGTTTCTCCATTCATGCAAAATTTCCTTCTATTAAGAAATTTTTCATTCGATCTATTCAGTTGGATTATATTGTGCCTCACGAATTAGTTTGTCCAGACCCTGGATAAAATGCAGATCATCTTCGCTTTTATGCTTTGATGGTCCTTTTGTTCTGCCTCCGCCTTTACGAATCTGTTGTCCAATATATCTTTGCAGCATTAATCTATCAATATTCTCAAGGTTAAAAATCAAACCTCGGCTTGATATACAGAATGCTTTTTTCATCAAAGCCATGGAAGCCAGTCCATAGTCATCGGTAACGACCAGATCATTTTTATTCACCCTATTTATAATCGTCATGTCAACGGATTGATCCCCATTATCCACAATGAGATAACGAGAATATCCATCTTCTTTTGAAATATGACAAATACTAGAAACCATGATAACTTCAATATTATACTTTCGTGCCACTTGTACCGTTTCTTTTTTTACGGCACATGCGTCGGCATCCACATAAATTAACATTTCATTTAACCACCTATCAAACAGTGAATTTCATATTTCGACATTTCTCGCCGTTATTCCTTCTATTCTTTGTGCGAAAAATAAATCCATAATCTTCAGAAACCTTATTTCCACACCCCAGGAATATAGATCTCCATATACCGATTGATGACATATCGATCCGTCATTCCTGCAATATAATCTTTTACAATTTCATTGATATTATTATTCTCCATTCTTTCTCGCATCTCTAAAGACATTTTCTCTGGGTGCAGAATAAAATAATTATACAGTTGCTCGATAATGTACTGGGCTTTCTCTTCTTCCTTTTTTGCCTTCTTGCTCAAATACACATTTTCAAACATAAACTGTCTCAATTTATTGGTATAGTAAAGGATATTCTCACTCATTCTAATTTTCGATTCTCCGACACTATGATAAATCACATCCATAATCATGTTATTTATCCTCTGGCTGTGACTTTCTCCTAAATTTATGATACAGTCTTTCGGCAAATCATTGCTTGTTAGTATGCTTCCACGAATTGCGTCATCTATGTCATGGTTTATATAGGCAATTCTGTCACTTAGTTTTACAATTTGCCCTTCAAGGGTAACGGGCTCCATATCTCCAGTATGGTTCCGTATACCATCACGAACCTCAAACGTCAAGTTTAATCCCAAGCCATGCTTGCCTTTTTCGATACAATCAATCACCCTCAAGCTCTGTTCATTATGCATGAAACCACCAGGATGTATTTTATCTAATATTTTTTCCCCACTATGACCAAAAGGCGTATGTCCCAAATCGTGACCTAACGCAATTGCCTCGGTTAAATCTTCATTTAACTGCAGCGCCCGAGCGATGGTACGGGAAATCTGGGCAACTTCTAGGGTATGGGTTAATCTGGTGCGATAGTGATCACCTTCTGGTGACAAAAACACTTGGGTTTTATGCTTCAGCCTCCTAAAAGCTTTAGAATGTAATATCCTATCCCGATCTCTCTGATACTCTGTTCGTACAGTGCATTTTTCTTCTTCAATAAGTCTTCCCATGGTATCACTAGATTTAGATGCAAATTCTGAAAGTCTGTCTCCTTCGAACTTTTCCGTAATCTCTCTAAATCCCATAATACTACCTCACTTTTTGTTAATAAATATTTTATAACATAATATATATATACCACAGCGCTCATATTATTCCTTCATGACATCGAACATTTTTTCGATAATTTTTCTTAATTGATTATGAACTCTCTGTAAAATTTGCATCCTAGGAAGGTGATATCATGTCAGCAATAAAAAATCATAGCCTGTCTGATTTAGATTTTGTCACAAACAATATTCTTTCCCATTATGACATAGAAGTCAAAAACGTAGAAATCATTAAGATAAAAAGTTCAGATAAAGAAAGGGCTATTTATCGCGTATCCACTCCCCATTTAGATTATTGCTTAAAGAAAGTTTATTATTCAGTCCACGACTTAGAATTTGTGGTGTATTTGATGCAGTACTTAAAAACAAAAGGCCTTCATGTCCCAGAGATTATATTTACAAAGCAGCAAGAGGCCTTTGTATCAAATAATCATGTTCTATTTTTTTTAATGACCTGGATTGACGGCAATAGATGCAGCTATGACCGTAAAAATGATTTAAAACTCATATCCCAAAATCTTGCTGAGTTTCACTTAAGAGCTGATGGATTTGATTATCTCCCTCGTACAAAAAGTAGATATAATTATGTGAACTGGCAAATAGATTTTATCAACAAGACTAGTAAGCTGCTTAAATTTAAGAATCAGATTTACAATGATTATCAATTCAACACCGTTCACGAGCCTCTTTTAGCTGCACTTAGTCTTGAATACCCCATAGCCCATCAATCAATCAATTTATTATCACAGGTTGATTTTCAAAAGCTTTTGAAAAAAGCTGTGGTTGAAAATCGTTACTGCCATCTTGACTATGTAAATAAAAATTTATATATCCATGGGGAGAAGGTTTATATGATCGACTTTGATCGATCAAAATTAGATATCCCACTCCACGACGTGTCTAATCTACTAAGGCGGGTAATGCATAGGAGCAATACCAACTGGGACTTTTCAATTGCGAAGCATATTCTTGATACATATGATCAACATAACCCCTTAAGCAAAGAGGAAAAAAAGGCTATCCTAGCCTTTCTAATCTTTCCTGAAAAGCTTTATAAAGAAATACGAAGATTCATACGCCAGGATGGTGATGAAGCCTACTTTTTAGAAAAATTCCAAAAGATAGAGAGCCGAAGCCGCGGCAAGGATAAATTTATTCACGAGTACACCAATTTTTATTTTTAATAATGAAAGAAGCACGATGCAAACCGTGCTTCTTTATTGTTCTTATTATTTATTTAGCACAGCAGCTCTTGCAGCTGCCAAGCGTGCAATTGGCACACGATAGGGTGAGCAGGAAACGTAATGCAATCCGATACGGTGGCAGAAATCTATGGAATCTGGGTCTCCGCCATGTTCACCGCAAATTCCCAATTTTATATCAGGTCTGGTTGTTTTTCCAAGGTCTAGAGCAATCTTCATGAGCTTTCCTACGCCCACCTGATCTAATCGCTGGAATGGATCTTTCTCAAAAATTTCTTTCTTTCGATATTCCCCGATGAATTTTCCTGAGTCATCCCTTGAAAAAGCATAGGTCATCTGGGTTAAATCATTGGTACCGAAAGAGAAAAACTCAGCATGTTCTGCTATTTCATCAGCCGTTAATGCAGCCCTTGGTACTTCAATCATCGTACCAATCATATACTCTATTTTCGTATCACTGGACGCAATAATTTTATCCGCTGTACTTATAATAAGATCTTTGATGATTTTCAATTCCTTCTCATGACCAATTAAAGGAACCATGATTTCAGGCTTTACATGAATATTCTTTTCTTTCTTCACTTCAATGGCTGCCATAATGATAGCTTTTACCTGCATTTCATAAATTTCTGGATAGGTAATTGCCAATCTGCATCCTCTATGCCCCAGCATAGGGTTAAATTCTTTCAGTTCTTCTACAGTCTCTTTCAATATTTTTATATCTATATTGATCTGCCCTGCAAGCATTCGAATATCTTCGTCACTATGAGGCAAGAATTCATGAAGCGGCGGGTCTAGAAGTCTTACTGTAACAGGCCGTTCTCCCATGGCCGTAAATATCCCTACAAAATCTTCTTTTTGATAAGGAAGCAGCTTATCCAATGCTGTCATACGTTCCTCTAGGTTTTTAGCCACAATCATCTGTCGCACAGCAGGAATTCTTTCCTCTTCAAAAAACATATGTTCCGTTCTGCATAAGCCAATTCCTTCAGCACCAAATTTCACTGCGATAGCTGCATCCCTAGGTGTATCTGCATTGGTTCTGATTTTCAGCGACCTTACATCATCTGCCCACTCCATAAGTTTTCCAAAGTTACCAGACAGCTCAGGTTCCTTTGTGGGAATGCTTCCCTTATATACATTTCCAATGTTGCCATCTAAAGAGATAAAATCTCCTTCCTGGTACACTTCGCCATTTACCTTAAAGATCTTATTTGTTTCATCCACCTTTATTTCTCCACAACCAGCGACACAACATTTCCCCATCCCTCTAGCAACAACAGCGGCATGGGAAGTCATTCCACCTCGGGCAGTTAGAATTCCTGAACAGGCTACCATACCCTCAATATCTTCTGGAGAGGTTTCTTGTCTTACCAAAATCGCCTTTTCCCCTTCGCTAACAGCCTTTACTACATCATGGGCATTAAAGTATACCCGTCCCGTTGCAGCACCAGGTGATGCAGGTAGTCCTTGGGCGATTTTCTCCGCCTCATTCAAAGCCTTTTCTTCAAAAGTAGGGTGTAAAAGCTGATCCAGTTGTATAGGATCTATTCTCACTAGGGCAGTATTCCGATCAATAATTCCTTCTTCTACCATTTCTACAGCAATATTTATAGCAGCCGCTGCGGTTCGCTTTCCATTTCTTGTCTGGAGCAAATACAGTTTACTATTCTCAATGGTAAACTCGATATCCTGCATATCTTTATAGTGGTTTTCCAACAAGTTTGCTACTGTAACAAATTGATCATAGGCCTCTGGCATAACATTTTTCAGATGTGCAATAGATTGAGGTGTACGAATTCCTGCAACAACATCCTCACCCTGGGCGTTCATCAAAAATTCTCCAAATAACTTTCTTTCTCCAGTAGAAGGATTTCTTGTAAAAGCAACACCTGTACCAGATGTATTGCCCATGTTGCCAAATACCATAGATTGAATATTCACAGCCGTACCTAGATGATGAGGAATATCATGGAGGTCTCGATAAACCATGGCTCTTGGATTATCCCAAGAATCGAAAACAGCTTTGACAGCCATGAGCAGCTGCTCTTTTGGTTCCTGAGGAAAATCTTTTTTCCATTCTTTTTTCACAAGTTCTTTATAACTTTGGATAATATTCTTAAGATTTTGTACCGTCAGCTCTGTATCTAATTCAAGTTGATGGAGATCTTTTTCTCTATCCAAAATATGTTCAAATTTATACTTAGGAATATTTAACACAACATCACTGAACATTTGAATAAATCTTCTATAACTGTCATAGGCAAATCTTTCATTTCCTGTAGCAATGGATAGAGCAACGACTGTTTCATCATTTAGACCAAGATTAAGAATTGTATCCATCATTCCTGGCATTGAAAATACAGAACCCGACCTTACTGATACCAGCAAAGGGTGCTCATTAGACCCAAACTTCTTTCCTATCTTCTCTTCTAGCAATTCTAAATGCTGAAACAATTCATCAACCATTTCATCATCAATACTTTTATTATTTTTATAATACTGGTTGCATGCTTCCGTGCTTACGGTAAATCCAGGAGGAACAGGTAGTCCTATCTTCGTCATTTCGGCAAGATTTGCTCCTTTTCCTCCTAAGAGTGATTTCATTTCCTTATTCCCATCTTCAAAAGCATAAACATACTTTGTTTTCATCTCCACATCTCCTTCTACATCATGTTGAATTATTTAAAACACTGGTTTTGTTTCATAATATCCATGATAATATTTGCACTTTCTTCAACTGCCTTTGTTGATACGTCAATGACTGGACATCCTAACCTTTTCATAAGTCCTTCAGCATAATCTAGTTCTTCAAGAATTCTTTCCATGCTTGCATAGTTTGCTTCATTGCTCAATCCCAACGCTTTTAACCTTTCCTGGCGAATTTCGTTGAGTTTAATAGGATTTGTCGTTAATCCAATAATCTTTTTTGGGGACACTTCAAATATCTCATCTGGTACCGGAACCTCTGGCACCAATGGAACATTTGCTACTTTGATGTTTTTATGTGCTAAGTACATACTCAGCGGTGTCTTAGATGTTCTAGAAATACCAATCAATACAATATCTGCTTTTTTGAGACCCCTAGGATCCTTACCATCGTCATATTTTACTGCAAATTCTATGGCTTCAACCTTTTTAAAATATTTTTCATCCAGCTTTCGAATTAATCCTGGCTCATTCTTTGGCTCGGCCATTAAAATTTTTTGAAGAGAACTTATAATTGGCGACATGATATCTACAGCCTGAATGCCATAGCGCTCAGCACTTTCCGTCAAGATCTTCCTTAGTCCCGGAATTACCATGGTAAATATAATCATACAATTTTTTTCATGGGTCGCCTCATAGATAATTTCTCTTATCTGGTCTTCTTCTGATATGTAAGGGAATCTTCTGATCTCACAGTCTCCGCAATCAAATTGGCTGATAGCTGCCTTGATTACCTGTTCAGCCGTTTCACCAATAGAATCTGAAATAACATAAACGATAAGTCTGTTATTCATAAATGTACATGCCTCCTATCTATTTTTGTCTGCCTAGCTCAACAAACAGTCTGGTAATACTAGTCTTAGATACTTTCCCAATAACCTTAAAATGTTCCTTGCCTTTGTCTTCGATTTTTTCAACTACAGGCAGACTGTCTACCTCATGCTCAATAATCTTGATCGCTGCTTCTAGGGCCGTTTCATGAGGATACGTCGTCACAATGTTCGGCATTCTCGTCATGATCAATCCCACAGGCATCTTATGAATATCCGTACCACCCATAATATTCTTAAGAAAATCTTTTCTTGATACAACCCCAGCTAAATATCCATGAGAAAGAACGTAGATTGATCCTACATCTTCTAAAAATAAAGACACGAGAGCATCATAAAGGGTTGTTTGTTCATCCACTACGATGGGCAGCGATTTTATATCACTGACCTTTGTTCTTTTCACATGCTCTGAAATAATACTAACCGTGTTGTTTCCCGAATAGAGATAGCCTACCTTAGGTCTCGCATCTAAAATACCCGACATAGTTAGGATTGCTAAATCGGGTCTTAACGTAGCCCTTGTAACCTTTAGATACTGCGCGATATGTTCACTGGTAATTGGTTCATTTTCCTTCACAATCTCAATAATCTTTAGCTGTCTTTCTGAAAGCTCTATGATAATCACCCCTAAAATCACAAATTCAATAAATGTGATATACTATTTCTCTTTCGATGCCTTCGCTAGGGGAACCTAGTTCCCCTTCGACGGCTGCTAGGCAGCCTGAGCACCCCTCTGACTACGGCATGGGAATACTTCCCCTGCACCCCTGTATTTTCTGTTTAATAGGAAAGTAGAACTTTCCTATTAAACAGAAAATAGATATAGTGTAGATTACACTATATCTATTTTCTGCAATGACTTGCAATCTATTACGGTTTTTGATTAGAACATCATTCTTTCTTCTATATACTTCTCGAGATCACTAATTTTAATTCTTTCCTGGGTCATTTTGTCTCGGTCTCTCACTGTGACAGAGTGATCCTCTACAGAATCAAAATCATATGTGATACAGAATGGTGTACCGATTTCATCATGTCTTCTATATCGCTTACCAATACTACCTGCCTCGTCATAGTCAACCATAAACTTCTTAGATAGCTGCTGAAATAATTCTGTAGCACCTTCGCTTAGTTTTTTTGTCAATGGGAAGATTGCTGCTTTAAAGGGTGCTAGGGCTGGATGGAACTTCAGCACAACACGGTCACTGCCATCCTCCAATGTTTCTTCTTCGTAGGCATCGATTAAGAATGCCAATGTAACTCTATCGGCCCCTAGGGATGGTTCAATACAATATGGCGTATACTTTTCATTGGTTACAGGATCTTGGTAGGTCATATCTACCCCTGAATGTTGACTATGCTGTTTTAAGTCAAAATCCGTACGATCGGCAATACCCCATAATTCGCCCCAACCGAATGGGAATTTATATTCAAAGTCAGTAGTTGCATTGCTATAGTGGGATAGTTCTTCCTTTTCATGATCTCTTAATCGGATATTTTCTTCATTCATATTAAGATCGAGCAGCCAATTTTTACAGAAATTCTTCCAATAATCAAACCATTCCAAATCCTCGCCGGGCTTACAGAAGAATTCTAACTCCATTTGCTCAAACTCACGGGTTCTAAATGTGAAATTTCCAGGTGTGATTTCATTTCTAAAGGACTTTCCTATTTGTCCAATACCAAACGGAACCTTCTTTCTTGAGGTTCTTAAAACATTTTTAAAATTTACAAATATTCCTTGGGCTGTCTCTGGTCTTAAAAATATTTCAGCTTTTGAATCCTCTGTTACCCCTTGGAATGTCTTAAACATAAGGTTAAACTGTCTGATTCCCGTATAATCCAATGCACCACATTCAGGACATTTGATATCTTTATCTTTGATAAATTCCTGCATCTTCTCATTGCCCCATCCATCAATTCCAGCAGCATCTTCCCCTAGATTTGTCAAATAATCTTCAATCAGCTTATCTGCTCTAAATCTGGATTTGCACTTTTTGCAATCTAACAAAGGGTCATTAAAGCCTCCAACGTGTCCTGATGCCACCCAAGTTTGAGGATTCATTAGTATGGCAGAATCCAATCCCACATTATAGGGTGATTCTTGGATAAATTTCTTCCACCATGCCTTCTTTACATTGTTCTTTAACTCCACACCTAGGGGACCATAATCCCATGTATTTGCAAGTCCTCCGTAAATCTCTGAACCTGGAAATACAAATCCTCTCGATTTGGCCAATGCCACAATTTTTTCCATCGTTTTTTCCGCAGCCATCTCCATACCTCCTTAAAAAATTTCGCATGTTGCTATCGCAACTGCTCATGGCGCCAACGAAATTTCTGCGAGTATGACTCTAGAAATTTGCGTTGCTTAAAACGCCCCATGAATACGGGTTTACTCTATCCACAAGCCCCAATAGCATATAGACACTCATGCGTAAAAAATAAAAAGTCTTTCATCCCAAATCAAGGGACGAAAGACTTTTGCTTCCGCGGTTCCACCCTAGTTGATACATATGTATCCACTTTTGATTATTCGCTCAAGAGCTCCCTTCACCAAGGAATCATATCGGATTTTCAGCAACACCGACTCTCTGTAATCATTTGCATTGGCTACTCTTCTCTATCATAGCGATTCGTATTTTTTTATGATTTTATCATAATCATAAAAATCTGTAAAGGTAGTTTTTATAATTCTTCATCAGAATTTATATCACAGCTTTCCCCAGTACCAGTTTTTGGCTTCATGCCTTCCATTTTGTTCTTTACATTGTTGAGTGTATCTTCTGCCATTTCGTTAATATCCACAATTTCTCCGTTGGTTTTTACGATTTCAATTTTGCATTTGGTTACTAAAGCAGTTAACACACCCGCCATAGCAATTGGTGGCGAAAGAATCGCACCAATTGCGCCTGCCGTCACAGGGATATTCATGATGATTTCGCCATCTCTTTTCAACAGGATTTTTGTTACATTTCCCTTTTTCACAATCTCTTTGAGTTTATCTAATACTTCATTTCCCGCCCCTGAAAGACTATCTGTCCACTTCATGCTTTGCTTCTCTTCAATATGGATGATTGCATCTACCACATTACCTCCCGAAGCTTCCAATGCATCCTTTGCCTCTTTATAGGATACTCCTGTACGCTCACGGATCATGTCAATTTTCTCCAAATTAATTTCCATAAAAAAACCACCTTTCTATGTATTATGAATTTCTTTCATTGTATCCAAAAACTGTAGGCTCTTAAATTGGCTCTTATCCAAATGAGTAGAAATATAATGCTTCATAATCTTATTCAGTTCTTCCATGATATCTGGTTTCACTCTCAAACGGGCAATTTGCTCTAAGTCCATATTGATCAAATATTTCATGACATTGATGGTTGTAGGAGAAATCTTCATGGCATACATGTCTTGACCAAAACAGCCTCTGCAAATTGTTCCGCCCTCTTTTGAACTGAATTTAAAAATATTCTCTCCAGGATTCCCGCAATAAGCACATCGATCTAATTCAGGTCTATACCCAGAATAGGAAAGCAGCTTTAGTTCATAGGCCTTTACAACAGTTTCAAAGTCTTTCTCCAGCTTCGTCAAGACTGATAAGCAGCCTAATAATGTATGAAAAAGTCTATTATTTGTCTGGCCTTCCGTAACAATACTTTCTGTTAATTCTAGGATATATGCACCATAGGTTAGTTTTGTGATATCTTCTCTAAGCTGATAAAAGGATTCTTTAAGGTCTACCTGTGAAACTTGATATAAATCTCTTCCCTTGAATAGTACAAATTCACCATAAGCAAACAGTTGTGTACTTCCTGTAAACTTTCCCCTTGATTTTCTTACCCCTTTGGCAACAGCTTGAACCTTGCCCATTTTTTTTGTAAAAACAGTTAATATCAAATCTCCTTCACCAAATTTTGTCTGTTTTAAGACCACACCATCGGTCTTGCAAAGCATTTCATCACCTCAAAATAGCTTCTTTCACTTCATAGTGACTCTGCTCTAGATATTCTTTCTCCACTGAATCTTGAATTCCTTTGTATTGCAAATAATAACGAATGTCTCCCGTGTTCATGAATAGTTTCCATAGTATATTTTCCATCACCCTATAATCCCCTTCCTAAAAAATAATGTGCTATACACTATTTTTTTCACTAATAGGATAACAATATACGATGAAAATTTTGTAATAAGGCTAGGCTATAATCTATATCCAAGATTTGACAGGGTGCTCTCCTGTTCTCTCCAGTCTTCTTTGATCTTTACCCAAAGCTCTAAAAACACTTTAGATCCCAGGAGTCTTTCTATATCTTCCCTAGCACTTTTGCCTACACCTTTTAGCTTACGGCCACCCTTTCCAATAATAATCCCCTTATGAGATTTTTTCTCACAATAGATGGTCGCATTAATATCCACGATATCCTGATTTTCTCTTTTTTTCATAAAGGCAACTTCCACTGCCACACCATGGGGTATTTCATCCTGAAGATAGTGAAGCAGCTTTTCTCTAATGATTTCACTGACGATTACTCGCTCAGGCTGATCTGTAATCATATCTCCTGGAAAGTATTGTGGTCCTTCAGGAAGATAGCTCACAACTTTGTCGATTAGTTTTTGGATGTTCTTATCCTGTAAAGCTGAAATACCAATAATATCTTTAAAAATACCCTTCTCATCAAAAAGATGGTACATCTTCTCAAAGGCTTCTGGTCCAATCTTATCAATTTTATTGATTACCAGGATAACTGGCGTTTTTACCGTTTTTAACATTTCAAGGATATAAGTATCCCCAGGACCCATGTCGGCTGTTTCATCCATTACAAACAAGATCACATCTACCTCGTTTAATGTCTGCTGGGCAGATTTGACCATAAACTCACCCAATTTGTTCTTTGGCTTATGGAGCCCTGGCGTATCTAAGAAGATGATTTGGCAATTCTGCCTCGTATAGATGGATTGAATTTTATTTCGCGTCGTTTGAGGTTTATCAGACATGATTGCGATCTTTTCCCCAATAATTTGATTCATCAATGTGGATTTTCCTACATTTGGTCTTCCAATAATTGTAACATACCCTGATTTAAATTTCATATATAAGCCTTCTTTCTTTATTTCTTCTCTAAATCTATACCTGAAAAGGATTTTGGTAATAGGTCCTCTATGGTAAATATCTGGATAGCTCCTTCTTTATTGCCCAATATTATCTTTATATCTCTTCCAAATTCTAAAATTACCTGTCTGCAGATTCCGCATGGAAAGGTATAATCCTCATTATCACTGACCACCGCAATGGCTTCTATTTCTTTTTCGCCTTCCGAAATTGCCTTAAAAAGTGCTGTTCTCTCGGCACAGTTCGTTCCTCCAAAAGAAGCACATTCAATGTTGCAGCCAGTAAAAACTTTACCATTTTTGGTTAAAAGTGCTGCACCCACTGGAAATTTTGAATATGGTACATAAGCTTTTTCCTTTGCTTCCACAGCTTTTTGCAGCAATTCTTTTTCATTCAAAGTCCATACCCCCTATTTTCTATTGAAAAACATTTTCTAATTTCATCGGTATTAATTCTACCCAAGTAACCCCTGGATTTAAACGGATTTCTTTTCCATTTTCATCGTAATATTTCGTCCTACCTTTTCTAGCTTTCTTCTCCCACGTAATCTCTATCATTTTTCCGTTGGTTATAAAATAACCCGTTCCTGTCCCTGTAACCGTCATTTCCAGTCTGCCTACGCTATCAATAACCTCTGTATCACATTTTTGAATAATGATGTTTTTTGCCTGGAGATGGGTTTGAGATATCTCATCGAGATGAGGTTTTCCATTGATATATCTATCGTATTTTTTATCCTCTACATTGTATTGAAAGCTAGGGTGATAGTCCTTGAAATAGGGAATTTCTATAGATGATACTTGCCTGCCGTTAATATCTGTATCTTCTATATTAAACGCAAATGATGAAAAATCACCTTCAGCCTTATATCCGCTATTTTGGGCCGCTTTTCGAAGTGCATTGGTACTGGTATACATATTGTGGGGTGCTTTCTTATGGTTCTTTCTCCAAAAAATACTACCATCCCGAGACATGGCATCTATATCTGCTACTTTAAGCTCCTTAAGATCAATAAATGCCTGGGGACTCCCGCCAACGTGAACATATAAAGCGTCATATTCCAATGCCTTTTCAATAAAGTACGGTCTAGCACTCCTCACTGGTCCGATAGATTCGGGTTCATTCATCAAAAAAATTGCCATATACCGAGTGATTCCACCTTCTGCTAAAGCTTCATACACAATTTCTGCCTGATCCAATCCAGCTTGAGGTCTAGCCTTGCTTTGATTATCAAGCATTACGGCAATCGGTCTTCTTGAAATATTCTCAGGCTCCGTATAAATTCCGCTGATAGGGGAAGGCACACCCGATGTCTCTGCTTGTTTTCCATATTCTCCCATATCTTTTGAATTGCTCTCATCGGCAGGTGATTCTACAATTTCCACTTCGGTAGCAGCGGGAGCTGGCTTTCCACAGCCCGCTAAAAGTATAAATACTAAAACGATAGTCAAAATACCCACAAGCACCTTATTCCTATTCATGTCCCCCTCGCCCTTTCTTCAGCACTGATCATTATGATTGTTTTTTTATAATTTCTAACTGTTTAATTCTTCGATTATGAACGCTTAAAACTTTAATGGTAATGTCCTCAAGTTCGATTGTATCGTCCTTTACAGGAATCCTTCCAAGGGCATTAAATACGAATCCACCAATAGAGTCGTACTCGTCTTCTGGCAATTCTACTCTTAGTACCTCATTAATTTCTTCTACAGAAGCCTTTGCATTGACGATAAGAGAATTTTCACTCAAGTGCTCAATCAGGTCAATCTCTGCATCATACTCATCAAGGATATCCCCCACAATTTCCTCTAAGATATCCTCTATGGTAACCAGACCTAAAGTTCCTCCGTATTCATCCAACACAATGGAAATATGAACCTTTTCCTTTTGCATTTCCTTTAATAACTCATTGACCTTTTTACTCTCAGGAACATAGTATGCAGGCCTAATAAAAGTTCTTATGTCGATGATTTGGCTTTGTTCATCCATTTTTCTGAGAGAGGCAAGTAAATCCTTGGCGTACAAAATACCCGTTACATTATCAACGGTGTCCTTGATGACTGGAATACGAGAATATCCATAATCAATGGCAATATTTAGGGCTTCTTCAATAGTAGCCTCCTCATCTAAGTATATCATATCTATTCTGGGAATCATGACCTCTGATGCTTCTATATCCCCAATCTCGAAAATACTATTGATCATCTTTCTTTCCTGGCTCTCAATGATTCCAGCTTCTTCTCCTACATCTACCAAAGTCATGATCTCTTCCTCGGATACAAGGCTCTTCACTTCTGCAACATTGCCCCCCATAAGTCTAATAATAATATTTGTGAGCACATTCAAAATTTTTAATACAGGATAAAGAAGAAATGATAAAATCTCCACAGGCCTGCCCAACCGCAATGCAACCTTTTCTGGATTGCTGGCTGAAAAGGTTTTGGGCGTAATTTCACCAAAAATCAAGATTGCTAAGGTCATAACTGTAGTAACCAAAGCAGTTACATTCTTGCCCTGAAAAAACTTATAGGTTAATTCTGTTGCGATGGCGGTGGCTCCAATATTGACAATATTGTTGCCTATGAGGATCGTAGCAATAATTTTAGGAGAATTGCGGAACAATCGTTCCAACACAGCAGCATTTCCAGCTCCCTTTCCTTCTGCTTGCCTAATCTTGATGATATTTAAAGATGTTATAGCTGTTTCTGCACTGGAAAATAAGGCTGAGAGCGCCAATAATAAAAACAATATAGCCAATTTTATCATGTCATTATAATTAAGCAAAATACTTCCTCCTATTGCTAGTTTAGCACAGTTTATAAAAGGGCAGTAAAATTATTTACTCCCCCTTTAATATATTGTTTGAAAAATTAGCAATGTAATACATGCTCCTAGTATTGCGCCCATTATCACCTGAAAAAAATCATGGAAGCCCGCTTCTATTCGGCTTTGAGCCACTAAAATTGCCAAGAGCAGGCTTAAAGTAATGATGAGTGTATTCTCAGATATAAATGCAACCGCTGTGACTAAAGAAAAAGCAATGGCTGTATGTCCACTAGGCATACCACCTCTTAATGGTGTTCCTTTTCCGAAATATGCTTTGAGACTGATGACGATGAGCACCACAATAATTAAGCTAATAAATGTTACATGAATAGGCATTTGTCTTACCTGGTTCAGTACAATTTCTGTCACAAGGTTTAGCTTATCAAAAAAAATAATATAAGCGACTAAAATGGCATTCAACGATGCCACCAAAACAGCACCAGCAGCCACATTTTTTGCAATTTTAGCCAGCACATGATATTGATCTGTAATCAAATCAATGGTCGCCTCAATAGACGTATTCAACATTTCTGTAATAATTACAAGTGAGATGGTAAAGAACAATACCAATATTTCCAGTTTGGATAATCGAAAAAATAGGCTCAGCAACAATACACCGATTGCTGCAGCAATGTGAATACGCATGTTCCTTTGGGTTTTTAAGGTATATATAATCCCATCAATGGCATAATTAAAGCTATCGATCAATTTTCTAACTCTCATATCAAACCTCGCCTATACTCTTAGTATGCCCAAAGCTTGGAGAACTTCTTCCTCTTTTTGTCTCATCTGCTTGGTATTTTCTTCTGTATCATGATCGTATCCCATCAAATGAAACATACTGTGAACCGTTAAAAATGCCACTTCCCGATTATAAGAGTGATTATACTCTTCCGATTGCTCCACGGCCTTTTCTAGGGAAATCACAATATCACCCAAACAGATGGGTGGTGTTATATTCTCGAAATTCTCATGTAAAGGAAAAGAAAGAACATCCGTAGGCTTGTCGATATTTCTATATTCTTTATTTAGCTGCTGGATCTCATGATTATCCACAAAAGAGACACTGACCTCCACATGATCATCTATTCCTTCTTTTTTTAAAGACATCTCTATGGCATCCAATATTAATTTTTCTAATTCTTCTCCACAAACTACCTTGTTCTGTCTATTGTCGATTGATACTTCCATCTATTGTGTCGCCTCCGCTGGTTTTGGATTCAAATCGGGATACTCTATTCTTTCATGAAATATACCCATCAATACAGTACGAAAAGCATGGGCTATTTTATCAATATCCTTCAAGGTTAAATCACACTCATCTAGCTGTTTATCCTTCAATTTATCCTCAATAATCTTATATATGAGATTCTTAATTTTTTCACTACTGTGCTCGGACATGCTCCTCACAGCTGCCTCCACGGAATCAGCTAACATCACAATTGCTGCCTCCTTGGTTTGTGGTTTAACACCTTCATAGCGATAACTGGATTCCTCAATTTCAATCTCATTATCATCATCGTTAAGGGCTTTATGATAAAAGTACTTCACTAAGGTTGTGCCATGATGCTGTTCAATGATATCGATAATCTCACGGGGTATTTTATGACTTCGCGCGATGTCTATTCCATCCTTTACATGACTGGTAATAATCAGCGTACTTAAACTGGCAGAAAGCTTTTCATGAGGATTTTCATTGGTGAGTTGGTTTTCTTTAAAGAAGTACGGCCTCTTTAGTTTTCCAATGTCATGATAATATGCGCTAACTCTGGCAAATAATCCGTTAGCACCAACAGCGTCAGCAGCCGCTTCACTCAGATTTCCCACTATAATACTGTGATGATATGTTCCTGGAGCTTCAAAAAGTAACTTCTTCAGTACAGGATGGTTGGGGTTTGACAATTCTAAAAGCTTAAAGGGTGTTAATATATCAAAAGCAGTCTCCCATAGGGGCAGTGACCCAATGGTAAGGATCGCACAGAATATCCCATTTAGTGCGCCAATCATACTCCCCATGGCCAAGGTGGATAATTCCGCCTTATCAATGAGTCCCATACCTAAAATAATAATTCCATTACATAAACTTACAGCCAATCCAGAAAGAAAAATATTTGTTCGCTGATGGGTATGGGTCATGCAGAAGGCACCCACAGTCCCTCCTACCAAAGAGCTGATCATGAAGTCTATGTTGTTGCCCGTCATCACAGTGATGAATATAGACATCACAAGATTCACAACGATAGCCAGTCTTGCGTCAATCAATATACTCAATAACATTGCTGTCGTCGCTACTGGCACCATATAGGAAGAAATACCATATAACGTCTTAGATATTAAATAGATAGATAGAAAAATCAGCAATAAAAGATACATTTTTGACGTTGATTGCAGCAGGCTGCGGTTAAATACATAGATATAAGCCACCAACAAGATTTCAACGATGGCAACAAATAATCCTACCCCAAAATAAAGAGATAGATCTTTCTTTCCATCTTCCTTTACCAATCCGGCATCCTTTAGAAGCTGAAGCTTATCCTGGGTAATTACATCACCCGAACCGATAATTGTGCTTCCTCTTCTTATGATTACTTTTTCAACATTTTTAACAGCTTCATCACGTTTTTCCTGAGTTGTCTCCACATCTAAGAATCGATTTGGTTGAATGGAGGAATTAACAATATTGATGCCCAGCAGTCTCATGTCTTGAGAGAACTCTTTTAATCCCATAAAATAATTTGTAATGTTTCCTCTTTCTTTTTCCAGTTCTTCAGCTTTGATACCAGTAGACATTACCTGAAGCACAATTTCATAAATATAACTTTCAGCGCTCTTCAGTTCCTTATCTGATGCATTCAATACCAACAGAATTTCTTCATCGTTCAAATTCAATTCATTGATTTCACTAAGCTGAACTATTTTTTCTTCGTAGGTTAAATCCTCATTTTCTCTTACTTCATACACATTTCCAAAGAATCTTTCAATTCTTTTTTTTATGTCTATCTGTATAGTAGGATCGATTCTCTCCCTAGGTTCTACAGATTCAATGGCCTTTTTCGTTAAACGTTCTGTAGCAATTCGATCTTCAAGGTCTCTTGGCGCTTTAAAATCAACAGGGGATTTCTGACCTACATCAAGTTCATACTTTTCTGGCGAAATGGTTGTAATTGTACTAAAAAAAACCACAAAAAAGAATATGGCAAATAATACAACTTTACTTGAAAGACATTTGACCAAAAATCGTAATATTGGATTCCTAGCAAACTTGTCTCTAATGCCTGTTAGAATAGCCACTTTTTTATCCCCCCCAAGAAGCTTCTTTGCTTTTGTTTATTTCTTTTCTTTATTCATTACGCTTACAGCACCAGTCTCCTTCAATTTCTCATATTTATCGTACGCCCTGATGATTCTTTGCACAAGGGCATGTCTCACTACATCCTGCTCATTTAAAAAAATAAACTCTATTCCTTCCACACCTTCTAAAATTTCAATTGCCTGCTTCAATCCAGATTCTTTCCCCTTAGGAAGGTCCACCTGGGTAATGTCCCCTGTCACAATGGCCTTGGAGCCAAATCCAAGTCTTGTTAGAAACATTTTCATTTGTTCCTTCGTAGTATTCTGGGCTTCATCCAAGATTATAAAGGAATCATCCAAGGTTCTACCTCTCATGTACGCCAAAGGTGCCACCTCAATCATTCCCCTCTCTTTGTATTTTAAGAAGGTCTCTCCTCCTAGTATATCATATAAAGCATCATAAAGGGGCCTTAGATATGGATCTACCTTTTCTTGTAAATCTCCAGGCAAGAACCCTAAGCTCTCTCCAGCTTCTACTGCCGGACGCGTCAAAATAATCTTGCTTACCTCTTTATTTTTAAATGCATTTACAGCCATTGCCATGGCCAGATATGTTTTTCCTGTGCCTGCTGGGCCAATGCCAAAGACGATATCATTATGACTGATGGATTTGGCATAACGTTTTTGTCCTAGGGTCTTGGGCTTGATTTGTTTTCCTTTTGCCGAGATACAAATCACATTGTCGAGCAGTTCCTTAATTTGTTCTTCTTGACCGTCCTCAATCAATTGAATAGAATAATTTATTTTCTGTATATCAAGTTTTTCTCCGCTATTCAAAATCCCCATGAGTTTGACTACTAAATGATATGCCTTGTCAACATTGACCTGATTGCCAATGATAATAATTTCACCTTGTCTTGATACAATGTTGACTTTTAGCTTATTCTCAATAACTTTAATATTCTCATCAAAATTACCAAACAAATCATTTAAATAATCAAATTCATTCATTCCTATTCTTCTTTCTGCAGTCATTTGTTCCAAATATTGCTCCTCCTCAGTAATTAAAATATATTGATTCTTTTTTGAACACCAATCTGCTCTTGAACTTCAATCGTAAGCTTTGCTTTTATTATATTATCTTCTTCCAAATATTTAATATCCTGATGTAAGATTTCAGCATCTTCTGGAATTTGTTTCACTAACTCTACAGTCATCTTTTCTACTAATGCACTTTTAACCAATTCCACATTTAGCTCTTCTGACTGGTCATAGGTTTCAAAATACTCATCTAATATAATTTCGACGGGTATTATAATATTCCTCCATCGCGGCAGTCTTTTATGGGTTGTTTCCAATACGTAGTTCTGAAAAGGCACCTCTCCTATACTTAAAGTCAATTGACTTTCACCCATTTTCAAAGTTCGCTTCACAAACTTTTTACCTGTCTTTATTTTGTTTACTTTTATTATGGACATTTCGTCATTTATTTCATAATAGGTTTTCGCGTAAATCTCACCCAGAGAGTGTACATATCTTGCGTCCTGCCCCTCTCTTAGAATTGTACCCGTAACCAGCAGCTGTCCTGCTTTTACAATATCCCCTTTTTGAATCATTGCATCTCCACTCTTTGCAATTACTTTATTTATGAGACCATTCTTTGATGCAATAATATCACATGGGATGTCTAATGGTATCTTTTCAGGAGGCTGTACTTTTTCTACAATCTCCACGATAGCTTTCGTGCCCCTCAATTCAATACCCACCCATGCCAATTCTTCCATCTCAATCATTATGTTCGTTTCGATCCCTGAAATATCCAGTTTATATTTAAATATCCCCGTACTTAATCCTAATGTTTCCAGCTTTTTAACAATCTCCTCTTTTTCGATGCTTTCTGCGCCTATTACTTCAATATCCCATACAAAGGATGTAGTTAACATAACCATAAAAATTGCAATCATAAACCCAAACATTAGCATTTTCCTTGCTTTAATTCTATGCATAAAAAAAGGATACCCGATTTTTGTATTGATTTTCACCTTACAACCTGCTTTCTTAACGATGTGTCTCAGTTCTTTGTATCCTGTTAGTCCTATTTTTGCTTCCAAGGTTGTATAATCAATTCTCACAATATCCCATAGATAAATGCCTCTAGCGATAGCAAAGTTAATAAATTTCTCTAACGTGAGTCCTTCAATGCGAATCACAACATATCCCCGTATATAATTCCATATCTTTACAACAAGCAATATTCTCACCCCTTTTTACACAAATTCTATCTGTTCAATCATCCCAGTGATAATCATTTCTTCAGTAATAATGGTCTTGATTTGAAGATTCTTTCCAATTATTCTCAATGTCCCATTTTTCGTGTGGATTCTTATTCTCTGATTTGAATACTCAAGAATACCTTTATGATTTTCAATATATATTTGCAGATTCCCGATCATAGTAATTCTCGGAAGATCTAAAATTATATCCTTGGGAAGCTCTAGTAGTTCAGATATACTTTCCTTTATTTCTTTCGTTCTATCTCCCATAATAACTTCCCCCCTTTTTATATATAATGTTTATGCGCCCTTATAACCCCATAGTACAATATTTTCAGGCCATTCATCTCTTTCTATACATGATAAAAGGCCGTAAAGTTGTCACTTTACAGCCTTCTAAACTAACGTTTCAATGCTTTTGGCTTTCCTAAAACCTCTGCCATGATCACACCTTCTCTGATGCTTTGACGATGGAAAGTAATACTTCTTCCACCTATTTCGTTCTTCTTTATTACATCTCTAATCTCATTATTGGGTTGTACTCCTGGCGCGTCTAGCCTTTCAGTAAATTCCTTCTGGGTTTTTTCATTGTATTGATCGATGGCCTTCTCTTCATCCAAAACCGGTATCGTCTCCTTGTTTTTAGGCGTCGTCAAAATATCATCCAAGGAATCTTGTAACTCCTTGCGAAGTGTATTACCAAACTGTTCACCTATCTTCCTAAGTTCATCCATCCTAGAGCCCGGTGAGACTGTTTTTTTCGCTGGACTATGACCTACGGGTGTATCTCTTTTTCTATCTCTTTGAGCTTCTCTCCCTTTGGCTTTAGAGACAGCAATGATAACAAAAACGATAAATGGTAGTAAATTACCGAAGAACTCCATATCCTCACATCCTTTTCACAGATACTACCACTTCATCCATTATTTCTTGACCTCTTGCTTTGGATCATCATCTTTTCCCATTTTAGAAATGGACTTTCTCATATCTGTGTCCGCTGAAATATTTTGCATATTATAGTAATCCATAACACCTAGTTTTCCTTCTCTTAAAGCTGTTGCCATAGCCCTAGGTATTTCAGCTTCCGCCTCCACTACCTTAGCACGCATTTCTTGAACTGCTGCTATCATTTCCTGCTCTTTCGCCACAGCCATGGCCCTTCTTTCCTCAGCCTTTGCTTGGGCAATGCGCTTATCTGCTTCAGCCTGATCCGTCTGTAATTGTGCACCAATATTCCTTCCGATATCTACATCTGCAATATCGATGGAAAGAATCTCGAAAGCTGTACCTGCATCTAAGCCTTTGTCTAAAACTGTTCTAGAAATTTTATCTGGATTTTCCAATACCTCTTTATGGGTTTGTGAAGAACCTACCGTCGTGACGATACCTTCTCCAACTCTAGCAATAATGGTTTCCTCACCGGCACCGCCCACAAGTCTTTCAATATTGGCTCTTACAGTAACCCTTGCTTTAACAATAACTTCAATACCATCTTTCGCAACAGCTGCAACTCTAGGCGTCTCAATCATTTTAGGATTTACACTTACCTGTACTGCACTTAGTACCTCTCTACCTGCTAGATCGATGGCCGCTGCTCTTTCAAACTCTAAAGCTATCTCTGCTCTTTGTGCTGCAATCAACGCATCAATTACACTATTCACATTACCACCAGCTAGATAATGGGCTTCCAGCTTATCAATATTCAATTCAAGCCCAGCCTTGGTGGCTTTAATCAATGGATTTACGATACGAGATGGTGCAACCCTTCTAAATCTCATACCAATTAATGTGAAAATACCTATCTTTACCCCTGAAAAGTAAGCTGTGATCCATAGCCCAACGGGAATGAAGCTAAACAATAAACCTAATAGCAGCAGAACAACAATCGATAAAATTCCAAACACAATGATTGATTCCATACATCAATACCTCCTAATTAATTTTTTTTACTACAATTCTTCTACCTTCAATTTTTACAATTTTTACCCGTTCATTTTTTTCAATAAACCCGCCTTCAGAAACCACATCTATTCTTTCTCCATCAACTTCAATTATTCCTGCAGGCCTTAAGGCGTTAACCACGACACCTTCTAACCCCAGCAGCATATTATTTGATACTGTTGAAGTAAATCCAAAATCTTTTCTAAGCTCCATCCCAAGAATAATCTTATCAAAGTATTTATTCTTCGGAGCATATTTTAACAGCACTATCGCTGCAATGATTGATATTACAAAAGCGATGGCTAGGGAAGAGATTCCAAGAACTACTGAATCTGAAGCTAGTACGATGCTTATGATAATACAAAGAATACCACCAATACCTGGTGCACCAAATCCTGGAATCACAGCTTCAATAATGAGCAGCAAAATTCCTGTAAGGAAAATCAACACTACGGCAAAGCCCGCATTTCCTGCCAGTATACTTCCTCCAAAGAAAATGGAAAAAGCAACCAAGCCAATAGTCCCTCCGAGGCCAAACCCAGGCGTCAGAACTTCAATCAATAAACCTATAAAACCTAGACTCAAAATTACAGGCAATACCACCGAGCTCGTAACCCATTGAGCAACAGTCATTTTAAAACTTTGTTTCACTGGGATTATATTCCCGTAGGTAATGTTGAAGTGTTTTAAAATATCTTCATAGTCATTGGATACATAATCTATGAAGCCTAATTTATCCGCTTCCTTTGTTGTCAAGTTCAATAACTCGCCCTCTTGAACAATATACTTATCTGGATTTTGTGGATCTATAATCTCAATTCTTCGATCAGCCATGGACTCCACCAACCTTGCATCGCGCCCTCTCTGCTCAGCTGTGGTACGTAGTTCACCTTTCCAATAAGATATGTTCTTCTCTGTATAAGGAATGGTCTCTGCCGAACCTATGGTTGCCCCTTTTGCCATGACCATATTCTCTGCTGCTATACTAATTAACACCCCTGCTGACTCCGCCTTATTGTTTACAAGGGATATGGTTCTCAAGGGCGTTTTCATGATGGCATCCCTGATCTGGGTAGCTTGATCTACTCTCCCGCCTAGGGTGTCCACCTCAAATATAATGGCCATGGATTCTGGATCCTCTTGTGCGCTCTCAATACTTTTTATGACAAATTGGGTCAAGGCTGGATTGATCTCCCCTTTTATAGGAATTACATATACACTTCCTTCTGATGCACTATAGACAGGCATAGCCCCCAACATCATCATTAGTATCAGCAGGGAAACAAATAAATATTTCAAACGTTGATTCATCCATGATCACCTCCTTTGATTATAGTATACTATACCCCAAACTATAGTTATAAACACTTTGATTGAAAAAGCAGTTAAGGTGTATCAAAATGCAAAACAGCCCCAAAAGGAGCTGCTTTAATCCATAATTCAATTGTCATATTTCTATGGAAGCCATTAAAGGCAAGTGATCTGATATGTCGGATTCTATTACCTTATAGTCTGTGGCTTTCATATCAGGACTTAAAAAGATATAATCAATACGACTCTTTATTACAATCCCATCATAGGTATGCTGGTGATAATCCTCCGAATCCGCTGCCGCATCTACTAGAAAATTCTTTAACCCCAGAATCCCTTCATGGTCAGGCCTACTATTAAAATCGCCTACCAAAACCGTTCTTTCTCCCAGATATTCCACATACTGCTTGAGTACATTAAACTGATTTTGTTTTTCTTCCTTGGTTAGGCCCAAATGGGTCACTAGAAAGTTGACAGATTTGTCTCCAACATGGATCTTGCTCATGAGAAGACCTCTTCTCTCACGAAAGCCTGGTAATCTGACATTTTGGTAGCTTTCAATAGGGTATTTGCTTAATATTGCATTGCCATACTCAGCACCTGCCAGTCTCATATTCGGTGCGAATGCATAATACATGGCAGTTTCATTGGCGATTTTTTTCACTTGATCCTCAAATTTAGAGCGAACTACATATTTGTCCACTTCTTGTAACCCTACGATATCAATTTGATGATCAGTAATCAGCTTTCCTATCTGATCAAGGGTATAAAACCCTAAGCGATTCTTTCCATGATGGATATTAAAACTCATAATGTTTAATCCATTAATCTGCTCCATAATATTGGGCTGCCCATCCTCTACAAATATTTCTTCTAAATCACTCAGTTGAAAAACCTCTTCCCTTGCACTTCCAGGAAATATTTTAAAAGTAATATTTTTACGATTTCTAAAGTACTTGGTATTGATAAGAAATACATTCCTTTCGCTGCCATTTAACTTCTCCAATATATAATAGTCTGCATGAATCCCAGCCAGCAGATCATTTTCCTTGTGAAAAATCTCAACATAAATTTTTTCAAGGTTTGAAGGTCCGTACACTTTAATCATATTATGCCCGCTGCCGCCCTTAATAACCTTCATCTCAATTGATTCTTCTGAAAATACCTTTGTCGAAAAAGAGAACCCTAAAAGAAAGAATGATACTATAATTAGCACATAACCAAATTTTTTCATGCAGAGTCCCCCTTTTATGTCAAAATTTTCAGACTATATTACCATTATATCATAGCGCTAGGGGGTTGGTTAAGTGGAAATGTATAACATTATTCTTTTATTCTATGATGCTCTGAATATACATTCATTCGATTTCCCCTAGCAAAACCTATCAAAGTAATTCCAAGTTTTTTTGCCAGTTCTACAGACAAACCGGTTGGCGCTGATCTAGATAACACGATAGGAATCCCTACCCTGCCAGCTTTTATCAAGATTTCCGATGAAATCCGCCCACTGGTAACCAATATCTTGTCATTCAAATCATATTTCTTTAAAAACGCTTCCCCAATCACCTTATCCACTGCATTATGTCGTCCAATGTCCTCGTGAAAAAACATCATATCCTTTCCATCGCTAAGGCAAGCCCCATGTACGCCTCCAGTGGTTCGATAAATGACAGAACTTTGATGAAATTTCTCCATAAGCATTTTAAGGCTTCCAGCAGAGATACAGACATTACTGTCAATTTTTCTACATTGAAAAGAATCCATTGCATGATAAAAACTTGTGCCTTTGCCACATCCTGTGGTGATTATTCTTTTCCCGAAAAGAATTTTGGCAATTTCATTTTGATTTTTAGTCTCTAAATAGATCAAGCCAGTATCACTGATCACTTGTATAGAGCTCAAATCTTCCCTTTTCTTAATCAGGCCCTCCCCTACTAAAAATCCAACACCTAAGTATTCAAACCCCATGGGTGAACATAAGAGTGTCACCAATTCCTCTCGATTTATAAATATGGTCGCTGGTTGTTCCATCACCACGAGATCCTCTATATATTCCAAATGTCCGTTCTGAAATCTTGCGATCTGTGTCTTCATTACGCTGTTCATATTTATAAGTCCCCAAAGGATAGTTTCTCATCTTTAAAAGGATCATCGATTTTCTCTATTCTTACAGCACAAACCTTTAATTCTGGAATTTTTGCAATATTATCTATAGCCCTATTGGTTAGATGATTTGCTGCACCTTCTGCAAAGTGAAATGGCATAAATAACACATTTTCCTCTACAGTCTTGGTCGTGTATACCTTCACCGTTACCTTTCCACGCCGCGAGATCACATAAATCGATTCTTGGTTCCTCATACCAAATTTTTCTGCCGTAATAGGGTTGATTTCTACATAAGCTTCATTGGATATTTGATTCAATCCTTCTACCCTGCCTGTCATTGTTCTCGTATGATAATGATATAGGATTCTCCCAGTGGTAAGGACGAGAGGATAGTCCCCATCTGGCAGTTCAGCACTTGCTTCGTACTCCACTGGTACAAACAATCCTAATCCCCTTGCAATGCCATCTTTATGAAGATAGGGCGTTCCTGGATGCTCTTTGGTTGGACACGGCCATTGAATTCCTTCTAGCGATAATCTATCATGGCTAATGCCACCATATTGGGGAGTCAGTGAAGAAATCTCATTCATGATTTCTTCAGGATGATGATAGGTGTTTGGGTAGCCCATAAGATTCATTAGCTCCATCAAGATTTTCCAGTCCGCCTTAGCTTGACCAATAGGTTGTATGGCTCTTCGCACCAGCTGCACCCTTCTCTCGGTATTCGTAAATGTCCCATCCTTCTCAGCAAAAGAAACTGCTGGTAACACCACATCTGCCAAAGCTGCCGTTTCCGAGAGGAATATATCTTGTACAATCAAAAAATCCAGCTTTTCCAAAGCTTTCTGCACATGTTGAATATCTGGATCAGAAACCATAGGGTTTTCTCCCATGATATACATAAACTTAATCAATCCGGCTTCTGCTTTATCCAGCATTTCAGGTATGGTTAGTCCTGGTTTTGCTGATAAACGAACATTCCAAGCCCTCTCGAATTTTTCAATGACCTCGGCGCTATGTAATTTCTGATAACCTGGCAGATCTCCTGGCAATCCTCCCATATCACAGGCGCCCTGGACATTATTCTGGCCCCTTAGAGGATTTACCCCAGCTGACGTCTTGCCCACATTTCCGCAAAGAAGGGCTAAGTTTGATATAGCCATTACACCTTTGGTACCTGTGGTATGCTGGGTAATTCCCATGGCATAAAATATACCTGCCCGCTCGCCTTTAGCGTAGATTCTAGCGGCTTGCCGAATGTCTTCAGGCTCAACACCACAAATCTCAGCCACCTTCTCAGGCGTATATTCCTTCAGCTGCTCTCTTAAGGCTTTGAAATTTTCCGTCTTCGTCCTTATGTATTCATGATCCTGGAGTCCTTCATCAATAATGCAATGCATCAATCCATTTAGCAATGCAATATTTGTTCCAGGCTTAATTTGTAGGAAATAATCTGCATCTTTAGCCAAATCTATTCTCCTGGGGTCTGCCACAATAAGCTTTGCCCCTTTTAACTTTGCTTGCCTAATTTTTGCTCCAATCACAGGATGATTTTCTGTCGTATTAGAGCCGATAACAAAAATCACATCCGCAGCTTCAATCTCTCTGATACTATTGGTCATAGCACCGCTGCCCAATGTGGTTGCAAGACCTGCAACCGTTGAGGCATGTCAGAGGCGGGCACAGTGATCCACATTATTGGTTCCGATGACTGCCCTAAATAATTTTTGAAAAAGATAGTTTTCTTCATTGGTACATCTGGCTGAAGTAAGTCCAGCGAAAGCATCAGCACCATATGTAGCCTTCGTTTGCTGCATCTTTTCAACAATCAATTCATATGCTTCTTTCCATGAGGCCTCTCTTAATTCACCATTTTTTCTCACAAGAGGTGTTTTTAACCGATCATTATGATGTATAAAAGAATACCCGAACTTCCCCTTTACGCATAACAGTCCGTCATTGGGACTGCCTTCTCCAGGCTGTATGGCAACTACCCGATCTTCTTTCACATGTAATTCAAGCTGACAGCCTACGCCGCAATAGGCACATGTTGTTTTAACTGTCGCTACTTGCCATAGTCTGTACTTTTCCTTGTTTTTAGGCAGCAGTGCTCCTACAGGGCAGGCAGATACACAATTTCCACAGGAAACACAATTTGTATGTTTCATGCCCATTTCAAAGGGGGTACCCATATGGGTAAGAAACCCTCTCTCATTTAATCCTATCGCCCCTGTGCATTGTAATTCATTGCAAACTCTCACGCATTTTTCACATACGATACATTTGTTTGGATCATATTGATAAAATGGATTTGATGCATCTATGGGAAAGTTATATTTTTCTCCTCCATAAATATCTTCTTTCACGTCATACTCATAGCAATAGTCTTGCAGCTTGCATTTTCCTGATTTTTCACAGGTTAAACAGTCTAAGGGGTGGTTAGAAAGCAGTAAAGATAGAATCTCCCGACGAGCCTGTACTACCCTTTCACTATGAGTGCGAATCACCATGCCCTCCGCCACTGGCGTAGTGCAGGAAGCAGGCAGATTTTTTACCCCTTCTACCTCTACAAGACAAATTCTACAAGCTCCATGGGGTATTAGCCGCTTATCATTACAGAAAGTAGGCACACTGATTCCAGCGGCCTCAGCAGCTTCCAGAATTGTTTTATTATGTTCAGTTAGTATCTTCTGTCCATTTATCGTTAAGCTGATCATATGGTGGTCTCCCCTTTATGATGTTTTGACGTTACTGATAAAAATTATATCATATTCCTTCTACCAAAACGATATATGTGCAAAATATTCTGATAATTGTTATTTTAACAACAATCTTTGCCGATCTTCGGGCGATTCGTGAATCGCCCCTTGTAAATAACCTCGTTCTTGATCTTAACCCATCTAAGCTTTCACATTTTCGCGCAATAAAAAAAGACCTATGTAATAGGTCTTTTTATTGTAAGAATTGCCTTACGACTTGATTTAGCAGTTTGCCATCTGCTCTGCCTTTAACTTTTGGCATTAAAGCAGACATAACCTTGCCCATATCTTTCGCCGTAGTAGCTCCAACTTCTTTCACCACTTCACTGACAATCTGCTTCATTTCCTCTTCTGTCAATTGTTGTGGTAGATACTCCATTAAAATATCTATTTCAGCTTTTGCTTCATCTACCAGGTCTTGTCTATTGCCCTTGGCAAACTCTTCAATCGCATCTCTCTTCTGTTTTACTTGTTTTGACATTATATCAAGAATACTTTCATCATCAAGCTCTACTCGTTTATCCACTTCATATTGCTTGATGGCAGCTCGTATCATCGTAATAACAGACTTACGAAGTTGGTCTTTCTCCTTCATTGCTATTTTGAGATCGTCCATTAATTTTTCTTTGAGGGACATACAATTCACCTCTTATTAGTATTTCTTAGCGTTTTTTCTTCTTGCAGCCTCTGATTTTTTCTTACGTCTTACACTAGGCTTTTCATAATGCTCTCTTTTCTTCACTTCGGATAAAACACCAGCTCTAGCACATGAACGCTTAAATCTACGAAGAGCACTCTCAAGAGTTTCGTTTTCTCCAATTTTGATTTCTGACATATATTTCCCTCCCTCCGCTCGCAACGTTGTGCTGTGTCTATAGCAAAGCATCTGCTATATACCTTTTAGGAAATGTGTACAATACTATGTTATTATACATGAATTTTACATATTGTGCAAGTTTTTTTTAGCCTGGCGGCCACTGCATATGCCTTCCTCCGAGCAGATGGAAATGAAGATGATGAACCGTTTGTCCACCTTGTTCTCCACAATTATTAACAATCCTATACCCAGTTTCATGAATACCTAACTTCACAGCAATATCTTGTATAGCAAGGTGAATGTGTCCTATCAGCACTTTATGGTGTTCTTCTAACTGTGCCATGGATGGAATATGCTCTTTTGGTATAACCAAAACATGGCTTGGTGCTGCAGGTTGAATGTCATGAAAAGCTAGGATATGCTCATCTTCATAGACAACCTTGGCAGGAATTTCTTTCATAGCAATCTTACAGAAGATACAGTCTGACACGTATATCACCTCCTTTACCTATGCAGGGAGAATTCCATATAACTATTCAACGAAAACAACCAATCTCCTTCTTTTGATTAATAAATAAGAAGCCATAGCTTTTAACTTCCTTTATTCATCTACCAAATGACCAATTATACCTTCGCCATGGAGTTCGTCTAATCTGACAGGAATCAGTTTTCCTTCGACATGACCTTGGGCCTTGGAGAATACACGAATATAATTATCCGTCAATCCTTCGAAATAACCCTCTAAAGTATCACTGGCAGTTTCAATCAAAACAGATTTCGTTCTTCCTACAAATCTTTCATTATATTTTATTGCACTTTTTTGTGCTAGTTCCAATAATTTTTCACTTCTTTTATTTTTTATTTCACTGGAAACCTGGTTTTTATACTTAGCTGCTGGGGTACCTTTTCTAGGAGAATACTTAAAGACATGGATTTGGCTGAATCCAATCTCCGTCACAAAATTGTAGGTATGATCGAATTCTTCATCGGTCTCCCCTGGGAACCCAACCATTACATCTGTTGTTATAGATAGATCCGGCATATGCCTTCTAAGTCGTTCAACAATTTCTTTGTATTCCTCTGTAGTATATTTTCTATTCATCCTCTTTAATGTTTCGTTACACCCGCTCTGTAATGAAAGATGAAAGTGAGGACATACCTTGTCTAACTTGGATATTTCTTGGATAAATTCTTCTGAAGCTACGGTAGGCTCGATGGAGCTCAAACGAATCCGCTCTATTCCTTCTACACTATGTACACCTTTAATTACCTCTAATAACGATGTATTTTCTAAATCCTTACCATAGGAAGCCACATGTATACCTGTAAGTACCACTTCCTTAAACTGATTTTCTGCCAGCCGCTCCACTTCTTTTATAATGTCCTCAAGCTTTCTGCTTCGAATAGGCCCCCGGGCATATGGAATAATGCAATAGGTACAGTATTGATTGCAGCCTTCTTGAATTTTTAGAAATGCCCTAGTTTTTCCTTTGACTTCACCAATGGTCATTTCTTCAAATTCTTTAATCAGCATGATGTCTTCAACCGCATTGATTTTTTCATGATCTGCTTGAATATTTTCCACATATTCCACGATTTTATTCCGGTCATTGGTACCCAAAATAATATTGACACCTTCGATGGAAAGAACTTCATCGGGAGATGTTTGGGCATAACAGCCCACCACGGCGATGATTGCCTCAGGATTAATCTTTTTTGACCTTCTTATAAATTGTCGCGACTTTCGATCTCCCAGGTTTGTAACTGTACACGTATTGATTACATAAACATCAGCTCTAGACTCACTATCTACAATTTCATAGCCTGCCTTTTGAAAAAGCTCCCCCATTGCTTCTGTTTCATATTGATTTACCTTGCATCCAAGGGTATAAAATGCCACAGTTTTCACCTATTTACCTCCTAAATCTCCTAACTCATACATGAGTATACTTAATGCAACAAAGCCTGCCGTTTCAGTTCTGAGAATTCTTGGCCCTAATGTAACAGGAATAACCCCAGCATCCTTTGCTCGTTCAATTTCCTTTTCTCCAAATCCACCTTCAGGACCGATATAAATGCCAATTTTTACTGCATTGGTTTGTCTCAAAATACCTTTTAACCCCACGCCCTCTTCCCGTTCGTAGGGGATCACAGTTAAATCAAAATCTGTTGCTGCTTTTATGGCCTCTGACAAAGCTAGAGGAGGTTCAATTTTAGGAATGACTCCCCTTTTGCATTGTTTTGCGGCTTCATCGGCAATCTTCTGCCAGCGTTCAATTTTCTTTTCTTCGGATTTTTGATCCTTCAACTGAACAATGGTTCGTTCTGTAATCATAGGTACGATGCGAGTTATCCCCAACTCCGTGCATTTTTGAATAATTATATCCATTTTTGTAGACTTGGGTATCCCTTGAAAAAGTGTAATTTCAATAGGGGCTTCCGTTCTCCCAATCCATTTTTCAAGAATATCCAGGTTTATATCTTTATTGTCCATAGAAGCAATAACAGCCAAATATTCCATATTCTCTCCATCGCAAATTTCTACTTTATCCCCTTGCTTCAGTCGAAGAACTTTGGTAATATGCTTCACATCATCCTGATCATCGATAATAATTTTCTGTACATCTTCTACAATATTCTGCTTATCTACAAAAAATCTATTCATGGACTTCATCACCCTTTGGCAGTGCTACAATAGCTGCCCATTCGCCCATTTTCATGATATTCTCCACATGAAATTCATTTTCTTTCAAGGCGGATACAACATCATCTACTTTATCTAGAATAATACCTGATGAGATAAATACGCTGTCTTTCTTCATAAACCTCTTAATTTGAGCAGCTAGAATAATGATTATATCAGCGATAATATTAGCGATTACCACGTCTGCCTTTTCATCAATCACTTCTACTAAATTGCCCTTTCGAATGTCCACAATGGAAGATACATTGTTATCCAACACATTTTTTCTAGATACCTGAACTGCCACTTCATCTAAGTCTACACCAATTACTTTCTTAGCGCCTAATTTAGCTGCTGCCACGGATAAAATTCCGCTTCCACACCCGATATCAAAAACTGTGCATTCAGGATTCACATACTTTTCTAAGTTTTGAATACACATCATGGTCGTTTCGTGGGTTCCAGTTCCAAAGGCCATTCCTGGATCTAATTCTAAAATTATTTCTCCTTCTGATGCTTCATAATCCTCCCAAGTAGGCTTTACAACAACCTTTTCGCCAATTTTTTTAGGCTTATAATATTGTTTCCAGGCATTGGCCCAATCTTCCTCATATACTTCAGTTGTTGTCACTTCCCCTAACCCCTTATCCAAATTGTACAGAGGTATTTTTTCAACATTTTGTTTGATTAACTCAATAATATCAATTAAGTCTTCGCTTTCAGGGAGGTAACCCTTTACAATAGCGCCTTCATAGCTATTGTCTATAATTGACTCATCCATATAGTCCCAATCTCCCAACTCTTTTTCTCTAAATATGGGATCACTTGGGTCTTCGATTACAACACCACCGACACCTACTTCATAAAGTATGTTGGCCACTGCCTCCACTGCCTCTGTAGTCGTTTTGATTTTTACCTCAGTCCATTTCATTCCGCAAACCTCCATCGTTTCGACCTTTTTACATGCATTTTATTATACCCTATCCATCCGCAAATTAGCAATATTTTCATATATTACAGACGTTATTCTTAATAAAAACACCCAGCTTAAACTGGGTGTGCATTTACTACAATATTTCATCTATATACCAAAAACATCCTTTACCTTGTCAAAAAAGGTTTTTCTTTGTTCATGAACATCTTCGCCCATCTGGTCAGCAAATTGTTTAAGCAATTCCTTCTGTCTATCATTCAGCTTCTTAGGAACCTCTACAATCACCTTTACATAGTGATCTCCTCTTCCGTAACCCCTTAGGTTAGGAATACCTTTCCCTTTTAGTCTAAAGATTGTACCGCTTTGGGTACCTTCAGGAATCTTATATTTCACTTTCCCATCAAGGGTTGGAACAACAAATTCATCCCCTAAAGCCGCTTGAACAAAGGTTATAGGAATCTCACAAATGACGTCATTACCATCCCTTTGGAAAATCTCATGGGGCCGCACCCGAAGCACAATATATAGATCTCCAGTGGGACCGCCTTTTGTTCCAGGTTCACCTTCACCCCTTAAAGGAATAACAGAACCTGTGTCAACACCAGCTGGAATCTTAATATTAATTTTTCGATCCTTTCTTATCTTGCCTGCACCTTTACAAGTATCACAAGGTTGCTCAATAATTGTACCATCACCATGACATGCCTCACAGGTCTTCACATTTACGAATTGTCCTAAAGGTGTTCTTTGGGCATATCTTACTTCACCGCTACCCTTGCACTGGGGACAAGTTTTCTTATCTGTTCCCGGCTTGGCACCTGTTCCATGACAGGTATCACAGTTTTCATGGCGACTGATGCTGATCTCCTTATCGGCACCAAATGCTGCCTCTTCAAAGCTAATCGTATATTCATACTTTAAATCTGCACCTTTTTGTGGTCCATTCCGTCTTCTTCCAGAACCACCGCCAAACATGTCGAAGATATCTCCAAATATATCATCAAAACCTCCGAAGCCTGCGCCTGAGAAGCCTTCAAAACCACCTTGGCCATTTCCGCCTACCCCCGCATGACCAAATTGATCATAACGAGCCTTCTTATTTGCATCACTTAGCACCTCATAAGCTTCATTTGCTTCCTTGAATTTTTCTTCTGCCTCTTTATTACCTGGATTTCTATCGGGATGATATTGCATAGCCATCTTTCGATAAGCTTTTTTTATGGCAGCCTCATCGGCCCCTCTCTCTACCCCAAGAACCTCATAGTAGTCCCTTTTGCTCATCCTCTCACCGCCTTTCCTTCACAGGTTTTGTGAGAACCCTGCAAACACTATTCATTATATGAAATCTATAAAAAATATGCAAGCTTTCTTCACAATTACAAGGCACCCTGAGGGGTGCCTTATTTCCTATTACTTGTCATCATCCATTACTTCATAATCTGCATCCACGACATTATCGTCCTTTGGACCGTTTTCCCCTGCTTCTTGCGCCTCACCCTGCTGCGCTGCAGTCTGCTCATACATTTTTTGAGCAATCACATGGAAAGCATTGGTTAACTGCTCAGTTTGGGTTTTAATTTCTTCTATATTATCTCCCTCAAGGGCCTTCTTTAGCTTTGCTACTTCTTCCTCTACTTTATCCTTATCTGAAGCAGGAATTTTATCTCCTACTTCTTTCAATCCTTTTTCCGCTTCATAGACCATGGAGTCAGCCCTATTTCTGACTTCAATGGCTTCTTTCTTTTGCTTATCCTGCTCCGCAAACTGCTCTGCTTCCTTAACTTTTCTCTCAATTTCTTCATCTGACAAGTTTGTAGATGCTGTAATAGTAATTTTTTGTTCTTTTCCAGTACCTTTATCCTTTGCACTTACATGAACAATACCATTGGCATCAATGTCAAAGGTAACTTCAATTTGAGGAATTCCCCTTGGTGCTGGTAAGATACCACCTAATTGGAATCTTCCTAAAGTAATGTTATCAGGAGCCATTTGGCGTTCACCTTGTAGTACATGGATGTCTACAGCGGTTTGATTGTCAGCTGCCGTTGAGAATACTTGGCTTTTTCTTGTAGGAATTGTTGTGTTTCGTTCAATCAGCTTTGTAAACACACCGCCTAGGGTTTCAATTCCTAGAGAAAGAGGTGTTACATCCAACAACAATACATCTTTTACTTCACCCGTTAACACACCAGCCTGGATTGCTGCACCAATGGCAACACATTCATCAGGATTTACACCTTTATGAGGATCTTTGCCTGTTAATTTTTTTACTGCTTCCTGTACAGCAGGAATTCTTGTTGATCCACCTACAAGGATTACTTTATGAATATCCCCCGCAGTAAGGTTTGCATCAGATAATGCTTTTCTTGCTGGCCCCATGGTAGCTTCTACTAAATGGGCAGTCAATTGCTCGAACTTGGCTCTTGTTAGATCCATATTTAAGTGTAGTGGGCCAGCTGCTGTAGCTGTAATAAATGGTAAGTTAATATTTGTTGTTTGCGTGCTGGATAATTCCTTTTTCGCTTTTTCTGCAGCTTCCTTTAATCTCTGTAAGGACATTTTGTCCTGTCTTAAATCTATGGCATTCTCCTTCTTAAAGGATTCTGCTAAGTAATCAATCACTACCTGATCAAAATCATCGCCGCCAAGATGGTTATTACCATTTGTGGCTAATACTTCAAATACGCCATCTCCCAACTCAAGGATCGATACGTCAAAAGTTCCGCCACCAAGGTCAAACACCATGATCTTATGATGACTTGTATCTTTATCCAATCCATAGGCTAAGGATGCAGCTGTAGGTTCATTGATGATTCTTTTCACTTCAAGTCCAGCGATTTTACCAGCATCTTTTGTTGCCTGTCTTTGACTGTCTGTAAAGTATGCTGGTACAGTAATAACCGCTTCTGTAACCTTTTCACCTAGGTATGCTTCTGCATCCGCTTTCAGCTTCATCAAAATCATTGCAGAAATTTCTTGAGGCGAATATCCTTTGCCATCGATTTCTTCTTTATGATCTGTACCCATATGTCTCTTTATAGAAATGATTGTTCTATCAGGATTTGTAACAGCTTGTCTTTTTGCTGTTTCACCAGCAAGTCTTTCTCCATTTTTTGTGAATGCAACGATGGAAGGTGTTGTTCTATTTCCCTCTGCATTTGGAATAACAACTGGCTCGCCGCCCTCTAATACTGCGATGCATGAGTTCGTTGTACCTAAGTCAATACCAATTACCTTACTCATATTACAAGTTCCTCCTTTAATATATTAAAAATTTTATTATTAATTAGACACTTTTACCATACTCGGTCGTATAACTTTCCCATTTAAGGTGTAGCCTTTTTGAAACACATCAATCACTCGATTGGCTTCATAATCAGCATGGTCCTCTTGCATCACTGCATGATGAAGATTCGGATCAAATGCTTCACCTACTGCCTGAATCTCCTCTACCCCATGCTTTTTTAGTATATCTTTGAATTGCTGTATTACCATTTCAACACCCTTAGCTATACTATCGCTAGCGGCGGATTCTTCATTCGCGGAGCTATTGGCTCGCTCGAGATTATCTAAAATCGGTAGTAAATCAGCAATCATTTTTTCATTGCCAAACTGATATACATCCGCCTTTTCCTTTTCAGCTCTTTTCTTGTAATTCTGAAAATCAGCATTTAATCGCAAAAACCGGCTATTTAGATCATTTATTTCTTCTTCCTTCTTCGCAATGATCTCAGATATTTGGTCCTGCTGCTGTTCTCTAGCCTGCTCTTCGAACTCTTGCTTCTGAGCCTCCAAATCACTTTCAGCGGTCTCATTCACATCATTTACAGCCTTATTCTCCATATCATCTCTAGTATTTTTCAATATTACCACCTACCCTAATATATTATCATTTACATATTCTTACCTTTAATGATGAGATTTATCTTTAAAATTGCCTCAGCAATTTCATAAGCAGTGTTTATAGCAGTTGTTTTCACCCATGCAGGATCGATGATTCCCTGCATAAACAAATCCTTAACCTCTCCACTTTCACAATCTATTCCAATGGACTGATTTTTGCTATCCCTACTTGCCTGCATTACTGCTTCTAGCTTTTCTAATGGATTGTAGCCCGCATTCTCTACCATATGATGTATAGGTTTCTTCAGCCCTTCAATCACACAATCGATACCATACTTGCTTGTTCCAAGGACTCGATTTTTCAGCTCTTCCAAATGCATTGTACAAGCCAGTTCAATAGCACCTCCGCCTGTTACAACCCCATATTTACTAGCAGCCTGTAAGGCAGATGCGGCATCCTTTGCTACTCTTTCCTTTTCCCTAAGTATTGGTCCTGTGGAAGCGCTTATGATAATCTTCACCATAGGCTCTCCTAAACCTTCAGTAATTTTTATATGCTCTAACACTGGGTCATAATCGATTTTGCCTGCATATCCACAATAGCTTTCCAGTTCCCCTATGTTCTTGTTCAGAGCATTTTTCTTAATTGGTCGAGCCCTTGTGAAATCTGCTAATTCAAGGAGTTGGTCATTTAACACCCCATGTATCACCATAATTCCTGCATCCACCAAGGCTTGCTCCCCATATTCATCAACCCTACGGTCAATAAAAATGGCATTCACCTTCATCTCAATAATTTTCTCTATCCACTTTTCAAAGTGCTTACGGTTTTCTATGTATTGATTAAACCCACTTTCAGTATTCAAGAGTTCTTCACTGAGCGTTTCTGGTTGAAGGCAGTCATCTATAATTAATATTTTTGCTTGCTCCTGATGATAGCTTGCTTGATAGCTTAAAGGTTTTCTATCAATAACCAGGCCCTGTAGAATCTGATTTTCCGTGCCTTCAATGGCTATAATATGATCGGAAAAACGATAATCATTTGATTTCATCTTATCGAACGGAATCATTTGGGCTCCTTGATAGATCAAGTCAACTATTTCCCGGTTTCCTCTACCTGCAATAGCTGCCACAGACTGAAGCAGCTTCTGATTTTCCTTATCAATAGGCACAGCAGTACCTTTAATATATTGAATTGCTTCTGAAGTACCTATCTTAATTCCCTCTATGAGCTTGTGAACGGATACCCCTCTCTGCATGTGATATACTGCAGATTCAATCATGGCCCCTGCCATGATGGTCATGGTTGTCGTGCCATCACCAGCTTGACATTGCTGGGCATATGCGGCATTCACCATCATTAGCGCTGCAGGATGGGTCACGTCCATTTCCATGAGAATGGTCACACCATCATTGGTTACAATGAAATGTCCTTGATCATCTACAATCATGCAATCCAATCCCTTAGGTCCGATGGTACCTTCTACAGCGGATACCACAGCTCTTATGGCTTGAACATTGTTATCTAAAGCTGTACTTCTATCTTTTATATTCTCCCCATCGGCATTTTTCATATACAAGGCGCTTACCCCTCTCAACGAATTGCATCACACTTATGTGTAGTCTTTATCTCAATTTCGCAAAAGAGCACATATAATAGTGCAAAACCCATATTTATGTGCTTTGCACTATTGTCCCTTTATTTAGAAATGTTATCCTTTAGTATATTGGTTAAGTTTTTGGTTACAAAGTCAACCACAGAAATGATGTTTTCATAGTCCATGCGCGTTGGTCCAATTACGCCAATCTTCCCTACAACTCTGCCATTAAGTTTATAGGTTGCCGTGATCAAACTTGATTCCCTCATCTCCTCATACTTGTTCTCTCTACCAATTGTAATATTTACTTCATCATTGGAATTTAGCAGCATATCCGCTAAAACTTCCTTATGCTCCAGCATTGACATAAACTCTCTAGCCTTTTCAATATTATGATACTCTGGCAGCTGAAGTATGTTGGTCAAACCGTCTAAATGAATTTTCACTTCTTCCGCATCCTCTAATGTTGAAATAAGGACAGGCATTATATAATCCACCATGGAGTGAAACATCTGGGCTTCACTTTTGATACCACCGATGACCATATTATCAATCTCTCCAATGGTAAGTCCCTGAAGCTTATGGTTTAGCAACTTAGATATTTGCACCAGTTCATCCATAGTGAAATTCTGTGTGCTACGAAGCACTGCGTTCTTCACAGTACCAGACTCTGTTACCATAACCAATAGTATCTTATAGGCATCAATTGGTACCAACTGTACGTGCTTTAACCGACTATTCTTAAACTGTGGCGATAGAACCACTGATGTAAGCCTTGTTACTTGGGACAAAATCTTTGAAGCATAAGAAACCAAATGCTCTATTTCTCCCATTTTTTGCACAAAAGCATTTTTTATGGCTTCCTTCTGAAGCTGTTCTAGTTTATTGATGATCATCAACTGATCCACATATAAACGATAGCCTTTATCAGAAGGAACTCTGCCCGCTGAGGTATGAGGCTGTTCTAAATAACCCATTTCCTCAAGATCAGCCATTTCATTTCTTATGGTGGCAGAACTAATTCCTAAATCATATTTTTTTGCAATGGTTCTAGAGCCTACAGGTTCTGCTGTGGATATAAAGTCTCTGATAATTGCCTGTAGCACTTTTAACTTTCTATCGCCCAGCTCCATCATATCACTCCTATTTGTTAGCACTCTCTCTCGTTGAGTGCTAAGCTATTCTGATTTTAAATTATCACTAATGAAATATTTTGTCAAGACTCATTTTCTCTTTTTATTCAGGTATTAATCAGGAAGAAATTCCATAAAAACTTGATTGGATAAATCTATGCCTTTTCTAGAAAGTCGAATACATTTTTCATCTACTTCGATCAACCCTAAAGCCATCATTTTCTTAATCTTCTTTTCATACTTCATCACAGGATTGATACCAAATCTCTGCTGAAAACCTTGAATACTAATCCCCCTCATCATTCTTAACCCTAAAAACATGGTTTCAGCCATTTCATCCTCTTGGGACACAGGGATATTTTCTATCATCGCTTCTCCATGGCTCTTCATTTGAGCAATGTACGCATCTAGGTTTCCTGTATTTGAAAATCTATGCTTATTCAGGTACGAATGGGCATTCAATCCTATGCCAACATATTCTTCATTATTCCAATATACTTTGTTATGAATGCACGCCTTGCCTTCTTGCGCAAAATTCGATATTTCATAATGGTTATATTTATTGGCCTTTAGAAAGCCAATGGCGTACTCATACATCGCCCGATCCAATTCCTCAGTTGGTAAATCCAACAACCCTTGATCATACAGGTTTCCAAATCTCGTCCCTTCCTCTATCTTTAAACTGTAGGCAGAAATATGATCAGGACACAATTCTACTATTCTCTGAAGTGTTTCCTTCCATTGATCCATGGTTTGATTCGGCAGACCAAACATGAGATCAACATTGATATTCTCAAAACCTGCTTCCCTGGCCAACCGATAGTTCTCAATGAATTGTTTTTGACTATGAACCCTTCCTAAGCTAGATAGAAGCTTATCTTGCCATGCTTGAAATCCAATGCTCATTCGATTTATGCCACTGGCTTTATAGAAATCCAGCTTTTCTTTGTCGAAAGTCCCAGGATTTCCTTCAATGGAAAATTCGGTATTATCATTGAAAGTAAAATTTCGATAGAGGTGTTCCAATAAACGATCCATTTCTTGGATAGGGACAATGGTAGGGGTTCCACCTCCTATAAAGACCGACTTGATCTTATAATCCTCCAATTTCAGCTTCCAAGCATCCAACTCTACGATTAATCCATCCATATAGTCCTTGATTTTTCCTTCTGCACCTGCAAAAGAAGCAAAGTCACAGTAATGGCACTTCTGTGAACAAAACGGCATATGGATATACAATCCTAGCTCCTTCATGATTTCTCACTCCTAATTTAAAATAGTCACCCTACGGTGACTATTTTTCATCATATTTCAATACTGCCATAAAGGCTTCTTGAGGAACCTCTACACTACCAAGCTGCCTCATTCGTTTCTTTCCTTCTTTTTGTTTCTCAAGCAACTTTTTCTTACGGGTGATATCTCCCCCATAGCATTTAGCCAATACATCTTTTCTCAAAGCACTGATGGTCTCTCTTGCAATAACCTTTGTTCCAACAGCTGCTTGGATGGGAATGGCAAACATATGCTTAGGAATTACTTCCTTTAGCTTCTCACAGATCACTCTTCCCCTTGAATCCGCCTTGCTTTCATGAACGATCATGGAAAATGCATCCACAGTTTCCCTGTTTAATAAGATATCCAGCTTCACCAGCTTTGAACGCTGATATTCTTTGAATTCATAGTCTAAGGATCCATAACCTCTTGTTCTGGATTTCAATGCATCGAAGAAGTCGTAAATTACCTCATTTAGGGGAAGCTCATAGTGTAAAACTACCCTTTTTGCATCAAGGTATTCCATATGTTTCATGGTTCCTCGACGATCTTGACATAATTCCATTACGCTTCCTACATAATCATTGGGCAGCATAATTTTTGCTTCAACAATAGGTTCCTCCATATAAGCAATTTCTTGGGGAGACGGTAAGTTCGTTGGATTTTGAATCATCAAAACCTCATTATCTGTTTTTGTCACCCGATAAATAACACTTGGGGAGGTTGTGACCATACTTAAATCAAATTCACGTTCTAATCTTTCTTGAATAATTTCCATGTGAAGCAGTCCTAAGAAACCACATCTAAAGCCAAATCCTAATGCAACGGATGTTTCTGGTTCAAATTCTAGCGCTGCATCATTGACCTGAAGCTTCTCTAACGCATCCCTTACATTCTCGTACTTTTCTCCCTCACCAGGGTAAATTCCGCAATATACCATTGGTACAACCTTTTTATATCCTGGCAATGGCTCTTTCGCTGGATTTACCGCACTGGTAATCGTATCTCCCACCCTTGTATCCTGAACATTTTTAATGCTGGCTGTCACATAGCCAACGTCCCCAGCTTTTAACTCGTTCACAGGCAGGGGTCCTGGTATGAAAACCCCGACTTCATTGATTTCAAATTTTTTCCCTGTAGCCATCATCAATATTTTGTCACCTGGTTTAAGGGTCCCTTCCTTTACTCTTACATACGCTACCACACCTCTGTAGCTGTCATAATAGGAGTCAAAGATCAAAGCCCGAGGTGTACCCTCCTCGTCTCCTGTTGGAGGCGGCACATGTTTTACAACGGCTTCTAACACATCTTCTATGTTCTTACCCTCTTTTGCGGAAATCAGAGGTGCATAGCTGGCATCAATGCCAATGATTTCTTCAACCTCTTCCTTAATTTCATCAGGTCTAGCACTGGGCAGGTCAATTTTATTGATTACTGGCACAATCTCGAGATTTTGATCGATGGCCAAATATACATTGGCTAGAGTCTGGGCTTCTACCCCTTGGGCTGCATCCACCACCAAGATAGCACCTTCACATGCCGCTAAGCTTCTTGATACCTCATAGGTAAAGTCTACGTGCCCTGGCGTATCAATAAGGTTTAGGATGTATTCTTCTCCGTCCTGGGCTTTATATACAAGTCTTGTGCTCTGGAGTTTAATCGTAATTCCCCGTTCTCTCTCCAGCTCCATATTATCCAATATTTGATCCTTCATTTCCCGTTGGGTAAGCAAACCTGTTTTCTCAATTAATCTATCTGCAAGGGTTGATTTACCATGGTCAATATGGGCAATGATACAAAAATTCCGTATCTTTTTTTGTCTGCTACTGCTCATACAACTCCTCCTCTTTACACGTTCCCATAATCTTTACCATTATAACACAATTCGATTTTTTCGTATACATACTTCCTGTTATAGACGGGACTCCCCTTTTCTCATGAAATTACCCATAGGATTATATCACCTATGCCTTCCATTGTCTATATATGTAAATCCACCATTTCCTTGATATGCATAAAATAGCAATAAGCCGAGTGCATTCCCCGGCTCCTAGTCTTCAAACTTCACAAGCTGATCTTTTTTGTCTATCAACACCTTCAAAAAAACTTCTACTCCATTCTTTGCTTGTGAAACTGTGCTCTTAATCTCTTCCTCATCTACAAATACCTTTTCGCCACATATATAAAGCTCATGCAGGCTGTTACTAATTCTATTGTATCCAAAAGCCTTAGGCTCTTCTAGCATCATCATCCACCGAATAGATTCATCTACAGCGGTTACACCGCCAAAAAGAAGAAAAAAGAGCACAACAATCCATAGGAGTTTCCCACGAACTCGCTTTTCTCTTACCCTAATTTGTGCCTGTTCTTCTTTTTTTCTTTCAATTCTACTCATATGCATCACCATTACTAGTGTGAGCATCCTATTTAGGTTTTATTCAACCTTGAAAAACAAATTGCCTATTTATAAACCAAAAGAAAAAGAGGATATGAATATCTCCTCTTGCTATTGCTTGATATCTTGGATCACTGAATCCATAATCTCCGCCACATATTTGGCTGTACGGATAGCTTCATCCGTATGATTGGATATATTTCCAATCTCGATAAGCAGGTAGTAATCTGAATTATACTGATTAAACTTCGCATAATCCTTCATTAGTGTCTTTTTTGCTAATCCGGGGTACATACTCTCACTTTTGGCATAAAAATAATCAGCAAAGGTTTTTAACTGCTCGTAGTTATCATTTTTCCCACCGAGGATTAGTTGGAATTTTGCAACCTTTTCTCCTTTTATTGAAATTGTATTATTCGCTTGGGCTTGATTCATAACCGCATCACGGTGAACATCAAGAACAATTTTCAAAGAAGGCTGTTCTTTCAAATTTCTGGTTAAGGTTTCAAGTGATCTTATATAGGACTGTTCATAAGACGGATGGTCATGGACTGTATCGTCATGAATGAGTTTATATCCCTTTTTTAATAAGTGTTCCTCTAATTGATCTCCTACTTGGCGTACTGTGTATTTTCTATTTTCAAGGGAGTGAAAATTCCCTCCGCTTTCTGGTAAATAAGATTCTGTTGCATGGGTGTGAAAAATAAATATGGTTGGCTTCTTATCGTCTAATTTTATTTTTTGGGGCATTTTTGCTGGAATTGCGGAGCTCACAATTTCAAGACCCGGCATTGGATCTTCGGTTGTCTGCTGTGGATTAGAGGATACCTCTGATGTTTCTCCTGTATTATGTTGATCTTCGTCCCCCTTTATGTTCGGCTGAACATCTGGAATCTCTATGGGCACCTCTGCCGCGTCATCGGGTGTAATCACGTTGTTACTATTCACAGATTCCATAGCCATGGTTGGATCGACCTCTCTTACAATAGGTATCTGCGCTTGTAAAAGGGTTTTAGGGTCTTGATAGTCAAAGTGAATCAGACGACTTAGGGCCAATTTCATAATTCCCTTATAATCTTTCGTCCCGTATGTATCTTCATACATAACATCCATGAGAGGTATGGCCTTATTCATCAACATTACAAAAATATTATCATGGATATCTTGATTCTGAGTAATGCTGTCCATTTTCAAGGAATTTTCTATGCTGTTGGCTTTCACCACTGAAGCGTCTCTGATCTCTACCATCAGGACAGAAAAAAATAAAATAAACATGAGTATCGTTGTAATTATCGTTATTAATTTGAAACATTTTCTTACTTCAATGACCTTGATGCGAATCAAGATATGCACCTCTCTTCTGTTTTTTCCTGTTGTTAAATCATGCTATATAAGTATATGAAAGGTGCATTTTATATATGATAATACTTTTTTCAATCAGATGAAATTCAATGTCATTGCGTATATTAAAAGCCAAGCTATGTCCATATCTTGGACCAGAGCTTGGCTTAGACATTTATCCGATGGCTAACAACTCTAGGACTCCCGCTTGCACGCTGTGTAAGCGGGAGACAAGAGTTGTACAGCCCCTGGATAACACGACTTAGCGTTCAGGTGGAATTACCTGTGCCCGCGGCAGGTGCAAACTCCATCTGAACTGAGTCTTAGTTGATTACTATTCTTAATGTAGATACCTATTTACATCTTTGAGATCAATACCTGGATGTAAAGAAATATTTAATGCATTGGCAATGATTTGAGATAAATTTGTAATAATCATATCGATATCCTTTGTCGTTACAAAAACATTGGCCCCATAGGGATCTAATACTTCTCTGATCAAGGAGTATTTGTCTTCCTCTGACATTTCTCGAAGCATTTGAAAGAATTGTGATCCTTTGGCAGCCTGACTTTTCAAGGCTTCTACCACCAGTTTTATGGTATCATTGGTCAACGTAGCCGCATCTACCACTGTAGGAACCCCAATGGCAATTACAGGTACCCCGAGGGTCTTTTCACTAAGCTCTTTTCTCGTATTGCCTACACCAGAGCCAGGATTTATGCCTGTGGTAGAAATCTGTATGGTAGAATGGACCCTTTCCATCTTTCGTGAAGCCAAAGCATCGATAGCAATCACCACATCGGGTTTTATCTTCTCAACGATTCCTTGTATGGTTTCCACAGTTTCAATTCCCGTGGTCCCCATGACTCCTGGAGAAATTGCACTTACCGACGTCATCGTTGGATCTTCTTCCTTTCCATAGGCTTCAAAAAAATGCCTTGTAACCAAAACCTTTGATACCACCTGGGGACCTAATGCATCTGGTGTGACATTCCAGTTGCCTAGGCCAACAATAAGGGTTTTCAATGTCTTCTTATTAGGTATCAGATGTACCAATTCTTTTGCTAGCAATTGACTTACACGATCCTTTAAGTCGGCATCGGCCTTCTTTAATCTAGGCGATTCAACTGTAATATAATTTCCTTCAGGCTTTCCCATAATTTCACTGCCCTGTTTATTAAAAACCTTTACTCTCGTCACCGTGGCAAAATCTTCTTCTTTTTGTTCCACCTCAACACCAGGAATTTCCTGTTTCGTATTCTCTTGATACATCTCCCTTGCTTCCAGAGCTAGGTCTGTCCTTATTTGAAACATGACAACACCTCCAATTTTATAAATATATTTTGCACCCAACTTGTATTTTTATATACAAAACAAGGGAAATATATTTATTGAAGATAACCATGTATATTTTTAAAATTTTCTGGGTATAAAAGAACTAGTACTTTTTTCCTTGCATTTCGAAAGTAATCATGATAAAATATCTTTTGTTGAACTGGTTATAAGGGGGTGAATAGGTTGGCTAACATTAAATCCGCTAAGAAAAGAATTCATGTAATCGCTGTAAAAACAACTAGAAACAGAAGAATCAAGTCTATTGTTAAAACTGCTATTAAAAGATTCGAAGAAGCTCTAGTTGCTGGTAACATGGAAGAGGCGAAGGATAAGTTCCGTTTTGCAGAAAAGAAGATCACTCAAGCTGCTGCAAAAGGTACATTCCACAAGAATGCTGCTTCTAGAAAAGTTGCTAGATTGGCGAAGAGATTAAACAATGCTGTAAAGCAAGCAATGTAATTTTTATCAAACAACCGTCATTAATTCCCCATAGATATAAAAGCGTACATTGTACGCTTTTCTGCTTTTTTGACTTTCCTATTTTTCACGAATGCTATTTTATATAGGTGGCAAACTCGCTGATCAATAATTCCATGCCCAGCCGCGGAGGAATTTTTCCTTTCTTAATATCATGGTCTGTTTCAAGACATTTATAGAGAGCTTTCTGCAGCGTATTTTTATCGAAATTCAAGGTTTGTTTAAGATATTTTTTTATAACAAACTGCTGTAATCCTAATTTAGGCCCAATAGCCATTGGTGTATAGCCTTGAGACTCCATTAATTTTATTTGATACAGTAGTCGAAACTGTCTGGTAATCATAAAAAGTATTCTGATTTCAGGTTCTCCTTCCAGCAGCATATCACTCAACATCAACAATGCCTTTTCGCTGTTTTTTTCACCTATAGACTCTACCAGACTAAATATATTGTTTTCAATTGTTTTCGGTGCCAAAAGCTCAATCTCTTTTCGTGATACAACTGTTTGATCTCCCATATAATCGGATATTTTTTTTATCTCATTTTCAAGATCCTTTAGATTTTTATTTGAGCTTTTTTCTAGATATCCTGATACTTCTATAAATCCTTGAATATCTTTTTCATTGATTTTTTTCCCATACTTACCAAAAGACTTAGCAATCCATTTACTCAAATCTGTCCCATCCATCTTGTCAAAAGCTATAAGCTTACCATATTTTCCTATATCCTTAACAATTTTCTTTCGTTTGTCTAAACCTTCTGTAACAGTGAAGAGTACATAGGTTGTTGATGCAATATTGGATAGATACTCAATCAATCGTTTTTCTTCATCTTCACTGATATTCTTTCTTTTTCCAGCAAAACATTCCAAATCTTTTATAATGACAAGCCTTGCCTCACCCATAAACGGCAGCGTCTCACAGGCGTTGATGATTTGATCTACTGTGGTATCTTTTCCATCTATGACTTGATAATTCAAATCTGAAAATCCATCATCTATCAATTTATTTTTGATCCCGCCAACTGCATGGTCCACAAGATAAAACTCTGTACCATGAAAAAGATAAATATGGGATAGTTGATTATTTTTTAAATCTGTCATAACATCCTTGTAGCTCATCGTATAACCTCCATTTTTCAACTCCCATACATTTTAGCATAGGCTGGGATAATTGTAAAATTCCACTTTCTTTATTTCATTTCCTGTGACAATGATGTATACACTTCAATTTTTTCTCTATCCAAACGTAAACGTATACCACCATTTTCGTCATTCCTAAAAATTAAGCTGTTATTTTTTTCATACCTTTCAATTACCTTAGGATGAGGGTGCCCAAAGCTGTTTCTACCAACCTGAAAAACGGAAATTTCCGGTGTTATGCGCTCAATCCATTGTTCTGTGCTGGAATAAACACTTCCATGGTGAGGAACTTTCACCACATGCACATCCAAACTAGGATATTGATCCATCATCATATTTTCTGCCTCAGCTTCAATATCACCGGTCCATAACAGTCTTTTATTCTTATACTCCATGAGCAGCACAAGGGAGTTATTGTTCACATCATCCCTACTTGACTGAATAAGGGTTTCAGCAGGATGAAGGACCTTCATCACAGTATCCTTATCTATGACGATTTCAGATCCCCTTTTCACGGTATAAATCCCAACATTTTTTTCTTTACACTTTTTCTCAAAGGCAATCCAATCCGCTGTCTTAAATGCCTCTGTTCCCACAACAACATAGCGAACTTTTATTTTATCCAATACCTGTATCAGTCCACCTATATGATCATTATGACCATGGGATGCAAACATAATATCTATTTTTGAAATACCATTTTTAAATAAATAAGGGACAATGATATCCTTCTCCTTTTGCACTACACCCTGCTGGAAATTCCCTCCCCCATCAATCAATATATTTTTTCTCTGGGAGGTACGGATTAGGGTGCAATCACCCTGTCCCACATCTACAAATATAACCTCCATTGGGTGTGGCAATAGCGCCTTGATCATCAACAGCGTCATACAGAGTATAATGAGACCATACAAGCACTTCTTTCTATGAAGCTGATACTTCTTGATCATGCTCTCTCCCATGATCAAGATTCCTATGAAAACAACATAAGCTACCATAAACCATAGACTCGGTGAGGGAACCCATAGAAATGCAAAGGGGATGGAAACAGATATATCTACGATGACCAGCATCAACTGAATTATTATCGTTACAATGAAACCTATCAGAGATGTAAAGGATAAGTTTAGGACTCCTATGGCGGTCAGAACAATCCCTATGGGTACTAGATACCCTACGATCAACACGATTGGAATATTGACAAATACAGATGCCAGGGACAGCACATTAAAATGATATGCAATAATGGGCCATGTGCCTGCTTGTGCAGCTAATGAAACGCCAAGGAGCTCTGCCCAATATTTCGGTACAAAGTTTATCTTTCTTAAAATTGGTGGATAGAGCAAAATGATAGAAATAACTGCTGCAAAGGATAGTTGAAATCCGATATCAATGATTAGCAGGGGATTTATGATTAAGAATAGAAAGGCGGCGGCTAGCAAAGAAGATAGGGCATCGTATTTTCTGTTGATTGATGGCCCCATCAACAAAAACATTGCCATAGTGACAGCTCGTAAAACAGATGATGAAAATCCTGTGACTGATGCGTAGCTCCAGAGAATCATCAAGATTACAGCTGTCTTAATCTTTATATTCATCTTCTTTAGCAAGTAATTTAATGCCATATAAAGAATTCCCACATGAAGACCAGACACAGCCAATACATGGGCAGTGCCCAGCAATTGAAAACTTTCATATATCGCATCGTCCAACTGGTCTCTATCTCCCAAAAGAATACCTAAAAGTAATCCAGCCTCCCGCTTCTCAAGTGTGCGGAAAATAACCTGGGCTATTTTATATTTAATTTGGCTGGATGCTTTTATAATGGGGTTTATTTCCCCTTTTCCAATAACATCTATTCCGTCAAAGGTTCCATAGACCAAACTATGTATATTTTTTATTTTTAGATACATCCGATAATCAAAAGTTTTAAAATTTCTTGGACCTTGGGGTTCCCGGATCATGCCGTGGATAGCAACCCTTTTTCCGACTATATTTTCATCATTTTCAACTTCCCCTGTAAGCATTACAAGAGTCGTTTCACTTAACCGAATACTCTGATTGTGCAGATTTATCTCTTTTAGCTGAAGCTTTAACTGAGCTGTATCTCCATAAGCTACATTTATAACATCTCCTATAATATAGGCTTCTTGGTTCCAATAAGGTGCCAACTGACTTACATAGCTAAATTTAACTGTTAAGTTTCCAACGCCAGCAAGCAAAAATATACATAATAGGACCGTGGTATGTCGGCTTTTTTTCAAAACAATACCCATGGAGAAAACAACAAGGAACACCACGCTGCCTAATATATACAAATTATTTATCCAATACCTCAACACAATTCCAGCTGCATATGCAGCTACTATAGGAATCAGCGGCCTTCTCATAAAATGCCACCTCCTTTGTGATTGAAGTACTATTTTCTACAAATTTCTTCCAATTCCTCTAAAAATGCATCAAAGATGCTTTCGCTAGGGGAACCTAGTTCCCCTTCGACGGCTGCTAAGCAGCCTGAGCACCCCTCTGACTACGGCATGGGAATACTTCCCCTGCACCCCTTATTTTTTATTGTTAAATATTTCATATACCTTATACTCCTTGTTCTTACTAAGATTGATTCGAATCAAAATCTATATTTGCTTAGACAATAAAAAGGACTCCTTTAAGGAATCCTTTTTTCAAGCGTCTCGATTAATGTTCCAACTCATTTTCTGTTCTTAAATGATTTGGGATATACATTCTTGCTTTTGTATGATCATTTCCAAGGTAGATCAGATCTGCCTGGATATTCACACTATGATTGTTTCTATCATGTTTTACCTCTACGTTGTCTACCCTTGCATCATCTTGATGATAAGACAGATATTGAGACAAAACGTCCCTTGCATTATTTTCACTGATATCTCCATCATAAATCATCAAATACTCTTGATCAGGCACCTCAATATATAACTTATACTTGTCACGAAGCTTCACGCGTCTCTCACTAATGCTGTTTAGCATCTACTCACTTCCTTTCATTACCTTTGTGATAAAAAGGAGTCTACATTTATTATTACCATTTTACCAAAAAGCTTACTGAAAGAACGCTTCCATTATCATACACTTTATCAAATTTCATAGGTTTTCATTTCTTCCGATAGAATCAGCTCGCCATCAAAATTTCCCTTGGCTTCCTGTAGAATCTCATCCAAAGTATAGCCAGGCCAAAAATGGGTAAGCATCAACTTTTTTACTCTGCTGACCATGCCAATTTCACCAGCTTCCTTGGCTGATAAATGGGCAGTATCTTCTGTTTTATCCCTTTCAAGCACACCACTTTCACACAACAATAAATCTGCATCTTTCGCCAATTGAAAAATTTGATCGCAGTATTTTGTATCTGCTGAATACACAAATTTTTTTCCATTTTTCTCAATTGTCATGCCGTAGCAAGGTACAGGATGGACCATTTTCTTAAACCCAATGGACAATTCATTTTGATGAATAACCAAATCCTCAGAAATTTCCTTCATAATAAATGCATCTTGAAATTGGAGCTTATCAAAATCTGCTTTTGGTTCACCTGGTGCAAATAAAGGAATTGATTTGGAGATCATTCCTTTTGCCTTGTTGATCCCAATAGCATACCTCAGCACCATGGCATCCGCAATATGATCACTATGAAGATGACTAATAATAATCATGTCTAAATCGTCAAGGCGATGTATGATTTGTTGAAGGCGGCTCAACGTCCCATTTCCACAATCAATTAGAATTTTTGTACTTCCATCCTCAAAGAGATAGCCTGAGCACGCACCGCCTGGTCGTGGATAGGGTCCCGAATTTCCTAATACAGTAATCCTCATAATTTGCTCCTTTCAAAAAATAATTTCTATATATAATGTACCCATATTCAAAAGAAAGTCGCAGCAAAATTTTTTTCAATTTAAATGCAACAGATCAAGATCGAGATTGAGTAAAGACAATAGGAGGCGCATAGCATGCAACCCGAGATCCGAAGCGACAGCCCAGGCCCTGGGCGGGTTGCATGCTATGCAACCCCTACGGTGTTCATTCTTAACCTCAACCTTAACCTTACCCTATGCGACGCAGTCGCATCCTTTATCTATGTAGAGTAAAATGGTGGATTTGAGGAAACTCTCTTCCACCACCTCCTCATCAAACCGTACGTGAGGTTCTCCCTCATACGGCTTTCCTCTAGCTCTTC
>NZ_JARBTM010000021.1 GCF_029240175.1 Anaerosolibacter sp. | reverse complement strand
CTGGGGTAGTAGTGGCAGCGATGCTGGTGCGTTTAATACTCCAAATGGCGTGGCAGTAGATGGTGATGGTAACATCTATGTGGCCGATTCAAATAATCACCGGATACAATTTATGGAGATCCTTCGACCTGATGTAACGGATACGAACCCTTTAGACAATCAAACAAATGTAGCCATTGATCAAAATATTTTAATTACTTTTGATGAAAATATCTTTGCTTCCGATGGGATAGATAGTATCAGCATAAAAAAAGATGAGACAGTGATGGGCTATACCTACCAAATAGATGGAAAAACCCTTACAATAGATCCTAATGAAAATTTAGATTATAGCAGTGCCTATACAATATCGATTCCAAGGGGAGCGGTAAGAGATGCACTATATAACTCTTCCAATTCATATACCTTTCGTTTTACAACACAAAATCCACCAGATCTTTCTGCTCCTTATGTTATGACGACAGAACCTAGCAACAATCAAACAGGTGTTTTGGTAAATAAAGATATAAAAGTTACCTTTAATGAAGACATACAACCAAAGGATATCAACCTACTAAGCTTAGAAGGAGATACTGTAGTCGATTGTGTTTATGCTATAGAAGATAATCTATTAACCATTACCCCTAAAAATGGTCTGAATTACAACACACTATACACTGTAAAAATTCCAAGTGGAACGGTACAAGACGCTGTATATAACTCGTCCAATCCATATACCTTTCGTTTTACAACCATAAGTAATAATGCAGATTTAAGTAATATTCGATTAAGTAACGGGACCTTAAAACCAGACTTTGCACCAAATAAAACGGATTACGAAGTCAATGTGGCATATGACATATCCAGCATGACCATTACCCCTACCTTAGAAGATGGTAATGGGACAATTCAGATCAATGGCCATAATGTCATAAATAATACGCCATCGGAGCCGATTAACCTACACCTTGGAGCCAATCAAATTCGTATATTGGTAACTGCTGAAGATACATTCACCACAAAAACATATATCGTGACTGTAACAAGAGCAGATTATGATGACGGTAGTAGTAACCACAATGATGATAACAATGACCATGACACAGTACAGGCAGATACGATTTCAACTATATCAGAAATGAATGATCCATTAATCGCATCAAGTTTATCAAAAACAGGCAAAGCAGTACTTTCACTAAAGAATATAAAAGATTCTAAGGCAAATATCACTCTTAATATGCTCCGAACACTAAGGGATCAAGAAGAACCCTTATACTTAGAAAATATGGGAATTAAACTAACTTTTCACCCTAATTCATTAAACACTGCACAAATACTAGGGGCTACCGAAGAAGAAAATTCATACATATCCCTAGGAGTAAAAGTATTAACCGAAAAAGAAAAGAAAATAGCTTTGGAAAAGGTAGCCGTAGGCGAAAGTACAGGTATATTTGAAATAGGTGGAAAAATATTTGACTTAACTGCACAAATTACAAGAAAAAATGCAGATGGCACTACCACTACAGAAAAAGTAGATTCATTCGCTGAACCAGTAGCAATAACCTTAGATTTATCAGATTTAGCATTAACAGATGAGAATATAGAAAGTTTGACAGGTATAAGGTATAAAGTAGATGAAAATGGAGATATTGACCTTATAAAGCTCGGTGGTATATATGATAAAACAGCCAAAATATTTACGTTCTACACAGATCAATTTAGTTTATATGGTATAGGGAAAGCAAATGAGCTAACCACCATTAGATTAACACTTGATCAACTTACATCAGAAGTAAATAACAAAGTCAAAACGAATGATGTGGCGCCAATTATTATAAATAATAGAGCTATGGTTCCTATAAGATTTATCGCAGAAAATATAGGAGCAGATGTAGATTGGAATACAGAGCTAAAGACAGTCTCCATTCATCTAGATGAGAAAATATTAAGCATGGTAATCGATGCGCCCCTTGAAGATTTCGATACACCTGCGACGATCGTGAACAATCGTACCCTTGTACCAATACGGTATGTATCGGAAAAATTAGGTGCAAATGTACTATGGTTTCCTTCAAATAAGACAATATATATTGTAAAATAAACAAAGTCCCTGATAAATTTATCAGGGACTTTGTTTATTTTACCCATTCAGTGCTACTTTTATATCTAAAAAAGTTACAACCTCTTGTGGGTTTTATTCATCTATTCACATAATAGCTTTTCGATCTCTTCCGCTGTGCCCAGCTGTAGTACTTGATCTGCTAATGCCTTCATTTCTTCATAGGATAGGGCCTGAATCTGCTTTCGGGCAGGCAGGATAGCCCCTGCACTCATACTGAATTCATCTAAACCCATACCTAGAAGAACAGGGATCAATCGTTTGTCTCCAGCCACTTCCCCACACATACCTACCCATTTTCCTGCCTTATGACCATTGTCTATTACCTGCTTGATCAGTCTCAATACGGCTGGGTTAAATGGATTATATAGATGGGCAATTTTTTCATTCATTCTGTCTACTGCTGTAGTATACTGAATCAGGTCATTGGTACCGATGCTGAAGAAGTCTACTTCCATGGCAAGGATATCCGAAATCACTGCAGCAGCAGGGATTTCTATCATGATGCCCACTTCAATATCTGATGACCACTCTTTTCTTTCATTGTTTAACTCCTGCTTTACTTCCTCCATGATACCATTGGCAGCTCTAACCTCTTCAAGGGAAGAAATCATAGGGTACATAATCTTAAGGTTTCCATAAACACTGGCCCTTAGCAGTGCGCGAAGCTGGGTTTTAAAGATTTCTTTTTGATCCAAGCAGATTCGAATGGCCCGATATCCAAGGAATGGATTCATTTCCTTTGGCAGGTTCATGTAAGGCAGTTCCTTATCTCCACCGATGTCAAGGGTTCTAATCACCACAGGGCGCTCTCCCATGATTTCTAAAACAGCTTTATAGGCTTCAAACTGTTCCTCCTCCGATGGCAGGGAGGTTCTATCCATATATAAAAACTCTGTCCGATAGAGTCCAATTCCCTCGGCTCCACTCTCATGGGCCTTCTGGGCATCCCTTGGATTACCGATGTTACCGCCTAGCTCTACCTTTTTGCCGTCCTTGGATATGGTGTTACTATTTAAGAGCTTTCGTAACGCTTGTTTTTCCTCTGCCAATTTTACTCTTTTTTCTGTGTATTGCTGGATGACAGGCTCCTCTGGATTCACCAATACAATCCCTTCTTCTCCATCAAAAACAAGAATATCTCCATTTTTAATCTGTTGGGTAATCGCCTTTAGACCAAGCACAGCAGGGATTTCCATGGTTCTTGCCATAATCGCACTATGGGATGTTCTTCCGCCAATCTCTGTAACAAAGCCCAAAACGTTTTCTCGATCTAATTGGGCTGTATCAGACGGTGTTAGGTCATGGGCTACGATAACCACAGGCTCTTTTAGCTTGGCTAAGTTTGGGTGCTCTTTTCCTAAGAGATTCATCATAATCCGCTGACCCACATCCTTGATGTCTGCTGCCCTTTCCCGCATATATTCATTGTCCATGCTCTCAAAAATAGCCACAAAGGTATCTATAACGCCCTGTAGTGCAGCCTCTGCATTGATTTTCTCAGCATTAACAGCTCCCTCGACGCCACCAATCAATTCAGGATCTTCCAAGATCATCAAATGGGCATCCATGATTTCCTGTTGCGCTGCGCCTGTATTCTTTTTGATTTCCTCAATCTGTTCCTTTGTTTTATCTAACGCTTTATGAAATCTCTCATTCTCTTCCATCTCATTACGGATGGATTTTCGTTCAATGATGATGTCCTCTTTTTTCAAAAGCAATGCCTTTCCAACGGCGATTCCAGGAGAAGCGCCTATCCCTTTGTACATATCCTGATCTCCTCCCATTTATAATTATCGAAATTCATATACTTTTACCATATCATACAATCCTATTTCTTAACAATACTGTGATAAACTTGGAAACGTTTGCCCCATAAATAAACTTATTCAACAGCTGTCAGACAGATTTGTAAGGAACTTTCAAGCATTGACCGAGATGGTTCATAGGCCTATATAAGACATGAAAACCCATGATTTCCTATATCAACAAGTTATTTCTAAAACTTTATTTGAGAAATTCATGGAGAAAATGATACAATAATAGTTAGGTAATATGTCGAAATTCAAAGCAAAGGAGTTGTTATGGTGCAGAGAGAAGTTTGGGAATGGATCAAGTCCATCGTTCTAGCCGTGGTGATTTCCTTGGTTGTTACATCCTTCATTACACCCTTGGAGGTTTATAGTATATCCATGAATCCTACCCTTGTGGAGCACGACTATCTATTGCTGCAAAATACCCATAAGATTGAAAAGGGTGATATCGTTTCCTTTGAAACAGATATTCCCATGGCACCCGATGAGCTGGGTCAATTAAACTGGATTCAGCGTTTAAAGGGTGTAAGCACCAAGAATTTAATCAAACGGGTAATCGCGGTAGAAGGCGACCAGATACTGATTCAAAATGGTGAAGTATATGTGAATGGAGAGGAACTCCAGGAAGATTATATCAACGAAGATTACACCACAGGAGATACCTATATTGAAGAAGTTCCCCAAGGAAAAATCTTTGTCATGGGAGATAATCGCAGTCACAGTTTGGACAGTAGAAACTTAGGCCTAGTGGATATGGAAAAAGTCCAAGGCAAGGTTTTGGTAAGAGTTCTACCTGTTTCAAAAATCGGAAAAGTAGAATAATATCTCAAAATAGAAAAGAAACCAACACTTTGCAGTGCTGGTTTCTTTTCTATTTTGTAATTCTTTCTAATCCGCCCATATAAGGTCTTAGAGCTTCTGGGATTACCACAGATCCATCAGCCTGCTGATAATTCTCTAGAATAGCGGCGAAGGTTCTTCCCACAGCCAAACCTGATCCATTTAGGGTATGAACATATTCTACCTTGCCCTTTGGCTCCGGTCTAAATCTAATATTCGCTCTTCTCGCCTGAAAATCCTGGAAGTTACTGCAAGAAGAAATCTCTAAATATCTTCCGTAGCTTGGCATCCATACCTCGATATCATAGGTACATGCAGAATTGGCACCTAGATCCCCTGCACAAAGCTTTATGACACGGTAAGGGATTTCTAATCTTTTGAGCACTTCTTCCGCTGCAAGAAGCAGGGTTTCTAACTCCTGATAAGAGTCTTCAGGCTTTGTGAACTTTACAATTTCTACTTTATTAAACTGATGCTGACGGATCAATCCTCTGGTATCTCTCCCTGCAGACCCTGCTTCTTTTCTAAAACATGGCGTATAGGCCGTATGATAAATCGGCAATTGATCTCCTTCTAGGATATCATTCATGTATAGATTGGTTACAGGAACCTCTGCAGTAGGAATGAGATAGAAGTCCTTGCTTGGTATATGGAACATATCTTCCTCAAATTTTGGAAGCTGACCTGTTCCTATCATACTGTCCTTATTTACCATAAAAGGAGGAAGCACTTCTACACATTTATGCTCCTGGGTATGCAAGTCTAACATGAAATTGATAAGCGCCCGCTCCATCTTTGCACCTAAGCCTCTGTACACAGTAAATCTTGCCCCTGTAATTTTACCCGCTGTTTCAAAGTCTAGAATCCCTAGGTTTGTTCCTATATCCCAATGGGCACTGTGTTCAAAGTCAAAAGCCCGCGGCTCTCCCCATTTCTTAACCTCCACATTGTCTGTATCACTAGCCCCTTCTGGTACACTTTCATGGGGTGTGTTAGGGATGGTCAGCAGCATGTTTTGAATCTCCTGCTCAATTCCCTTCACTTCTTCATCCATGGCCTTAATTTTCTCAGATAGACCTTTCATTTCTTCCATGATGGCTGCCACATCTTCCCCAGCCTTCTTGAGCCTTGGAATATCCTTTGATACAACATTTTGTCTGTTTTTCATCTGCTCCACTTCTTGTAGGAGTTCTCTCCGCTTTTCGTCAAGGACCACCACCTTATCTATTCCATAGTCCCCTTTGCCTCTCTTCATAAGCTGTCTTTTTACCGCTTCCACATCATCTCTAATTCGTCGAATGTCTAACATGCCATTGACCTCCTTTATTAAGTTCATCTTCTAAAGCTTCTTTTGTATTGATAACAAAGTCAAAAATATAAAAAACGCCCATCATCCCCATATGAAAATAGGGACGAGAGACGTATTCCCGCGTTGCCACCCTAGTTGATTGGATTGCTCCAAACCTCTTAGCTGCGATATAACGGTCGCACCCGATAAAGCCTACTAAATTTTCAGCCTATAACTCTGGGACGGATTCAATCACAGGTCTTATCGGTTCTCACCAGCCACCGACTCTCTGAAAAAGCCTGAGAATTTACTACTTCCCTTCATTGTCTTTCCTATATTTTAAAATATTCTAACATATTACCTATAGTTTGGCAATATCTTTATGATTTATTCCTTTTTCTTTTTCATATAGGAGATTCAGCAATCCTGGACTTCGCTTCCCTTTCAATCCATAATATACTTGATCTATTCTTAAAAGATATGGGTCCTCTATATCAAAGTAAATAAAATCCTCCTTATGCCCTCGTGCCTCAAAAATATATAACCAGAGATCCTGATCTACCAACCAGAGCTCTACGTACATATCATTGATGATGTTCTCCCTGATTTTTATCCCCTTATACGTTATATCTGCTGTTTTCATTTTCAATGTATCTTTTTGTTCCTTAAGCAAGATCAAATCCAGAAGCTCATAAATTTTTTCTCGATATCTTTCTTCCTTTTCCTCTTCGTCACAGTACTGTTCGATATATCGTTCATGAAGATCCATGGTATCATAGTACAACTTTTCCAGCTTCAAATGGTCTTTTTGAAAATAATGGGCCGCCACGGACTGAAAAAATATTTTTGTCAGTTCGAAAAGGTATCTTCCTGTTGTCAACTCGTAATTGTGCTCCATTTCTTTTCCTCCAGTACCAAAAGATATATCTTTATACTATGCATTATATTTGTCCCATGTGCAGAATATGTGCCATTTCTGGGATTGGCCTCCCCTAGGCTCGTAAAATTTTCCATTCGCGTGTATATTTCTATTCCCTTTAGGCAATCCTTTAGACAGTAGAATGATAAGGGGGTAAAGATATGTGTGACATTGATATTTATGCACAATTAGGTGATTTAAAGGAAGTTGACTATAGAAATACCTTGGCCATTGCAACCTTGATTGAAATCCTACATGAAAAGGGCCTGATTACCCGTAGGGAATTCTCTCAAAAGGCGCAGCAATTGGATGCCATGACCATAGAAGAATTGAAAATCTTGCGAGCAAGATAATCCTCATTTGCGTCCCCTTTCCATTGATATATTGAATAAATATGTCCCCAAAGAACAAAGTTGCCGATAGGCAACTTTGTTCTTTGGGGATAACCTTCCCTTTAACTGGTGGTTCCTTCCTTTCTCATCTTAAGCTATAATAGATTTATATGTACAAATGAAAGGGGGAGAACAATGAATTTTGACATTCGTGATATACTACTCACCATTCCTGGTATTTTAATCGGTTTTTCTTTTCATGAGTATGCCCATGCTCAAGCAGCAGTTTGGTTGGGAGACGACACGCCCAAGCACCAGGGTCGATTAACCCTCAGCCCCATGGCGCATATTGATCCCATTGGTTTTTTGATGATTGTCATCGCTCGCTTTGGATGGGCAAAGCCTGTGGAAGTAAATCCTTATAATTTTAAAAATAGACGCAGAGATGATATTCTGGTTTCTCTAGCAGGGCCTATGATGAATCTCTTCCTGGCCTTCTTTTTCCTATTGCTCATGAAGGCTTTCACCTTCGCACCACCGTCTTTGATATCAGATAACCTATTCAATACAATCATGGAGGTTTTCGACAACACTGTATGGATGAATATCGTTCTGTTTGTGTTTAACCTCTTGCCCATACCGCCTTTGGATGGTTCCCATATCCTGTTTGGTCTTTTAAACCTAAAGGAACACCCTATTTACGATCAGCTTTACTCTGCCGGCAGGATTATCCTTATGATGATGATTATCAGCCGTACCACTGGCAATATCATTGGACCGCCTATCGGTATGATTTACGGACAATTGGCAGGGTTATTCTTCTAGACCGATGCAGATAGCACTATGTAAAAATTCCAAGGATCATTGATCCTTGGAATTTTTCTACTCAAAGGGAACAAAAACCTGATTTTCCGACAATACTTCCACCTTCCAGTTTCCTGATTCTTTTGAAAGAATCAAGGTATAGCTCTGATCTTCTCCCTCAAGATAGACCTTGGCACGATTGGCATATTCAACAGATGAAGCCAAATGGGGCATACTCATCTGCCAAAATTGAATCTGCCCTAAGCTCAAAGACTTCCCTTTTAAACCCTCATAAATTTCTTGATCCTTTTCACTGAAAAATTCATGCTTTTTTCCTTCCATGGCTTTTTTCATAAAGTCTAAAGCCACCTTCTCCACCTGTACTCTTTCCTTGGAATCCGGAAAAATACTAAAGCCTGTAATATACCATCTGCCTTCTTTGCGCACAAGCTCGTAGCTGCAACCAAAGCCCCAGCCACTTCCCCCATCATCCCGTAAACTAAATCCAACGGTGGCAGAAGCACGATTCCCGTCTATCTTTATCTCCCCAACTTCTCCTGTCATATGGTATTTCTTATTTGGCCCCATGCCTTCATCCTTCTGCCTCAAGGCTTCAAACAAATCGTCAAAGGCCCTCTGCTTAACAGGCTCATCGGTGTTAATATAGTATTGGGATAACCGCTTTCTTATCTCCTCTTCCGCAGCGGGCTTGTTGTAATACAGGTCGGCATAGGCATCAGCCCCTGCAACCAAAATACCAGCAATATCGACGCTTTCCCAGCCATCAATCAAAGGCGCGATGCCTTCTATCTTCCCATTAATTTTTGAGACATCCTTTAAATCTATTTTGTCATTGTCATAGCCGCCAATGGTCAAATAGCTGCCATCGGGCCATATGGCAAAATGGGGCCCTGAAACATCGGCTACAGCCACTACTTTTCCGTCATTGTAGATGTGCAGTTTATAGGTGGGTACCCAGCTAATATCTCCCTTTGTGGTAAAAATCAGCTCCCCTTGGGGCGTAAAGGCTGTCTGATATATATATGCATCGATCAACAGCTTCCCATTCTCCATGTCTGGAAAATAGGTAAGACCAAAGTGTTCCTTGCCCACCTGAACCAGCTGCTCTTTAAAATGATCTCGATATCGTCCTTCTCCAATCATTCTTTCGATACTTCCTTCTCGGTTCAATAGAACTGTAATGGGTGTACGGTTTCCATAGGCATCTGCAGTTTCTGCTGTACCTATATATAGATTTTCTGTATATACATCTTTAAAGTAGGGGTTTCGATCCGTAATTTCGTAGGCCGCCAAACCTTCCTTGGTCGTCAAATCATAAACCCCATCATTTGGGAGATTTTCATGCTCCGTATAGATGCGCGTACTGTCAGGAGACCAACCAAATTGCAGGATGGAAGGTGTATTGATGGCCTTATTCATATTCTCTACTGCCCCTGTCTCTTGGTGATAAAGCCACATCTGATTGCCCCCAACAAAACCAAGATACTGTTGGTCGGGAGACCATTTTACCAAAGTAATAAAATCCATCTCAGGAACCAGCTCTATTTCTGTACCTGCCTTTGTATTTACCTCCAAAACAGCTACCTTGCGATAGTAATCGCCCACAATCACATTGCCTTTTTTTCCTTCATCCGTGTATCTCATACAATAAATAATCTCTTTATCCTCTGGGTGTATCGCTATAGGAATATACCCTTCAGGAAGATTTTCAAGGCTTTCTATACCTATTAGTCTTCTATTTTCAATCCTCTTTTTTTCTGGCAGCACCTCCTGAGGCGAATCGTTCTTTACCACCGTTTCCCCGCACCCTATCAATATAATGGCTATGATCAAACAAAGGATTCCTATCTTTTTCATGTCACTATCTCCCATCTTAAATATTTGCATCCTCATACCGTATAGACAAAAAAATGGTGACAAAAGTTTCCTATCCTTTGGAATTTATTTTCCTGAGGAAGTCTCTTCTGTCACCATTTCTGCAAACAATTATTCTGCTGTTTCCTGCTGATTTAATCTTCCTAAAATAGTTTTCAGCTCGTCAATATATTTTCCATAATCGGCCCAATTGCCTGCCCTTTGCGCTTCCTGGGCTTGATTAAACACCTGGTTTGCTTTGACAATCAATTCATTTATATTCTGAGGTTCTCCCTCGATGATTGGTACCGGTTCCGTCGGAGCCTGCGGTTCCTCCTTCACTGTTCCAAATAGCTTGTTTAGTGCTTGCTCCAAGGTTTCCTCGTAAGCCACATTGTCTCCATAGGCGACAATGACTCGTTTTACCTCTGGTAAACTGTTCTCATTGTCAGCCTTTAAATAAATCGGCTCCACATAAATGAAAGAGTTTTTGATAGGAATCGTGAGCAAATCTCCATGGAGATAGGTAGAACCTTGTTGTCCCCAAAGCGAAAACTCCTTAGATATATTGGGATCCTGGTTGATCTTCGTCTCTATCTGCATTGGTCCATAAATATTTTTCTGTTTCGGTAGCTTGTAGGTCACCAGCTTCCCATAATTCTCCCCATCATTTCTTGCAACCAAAAGGGCCGTCATATTGGGTTTACCTTTTGGTGTATAAGGAATAGATAGGATAAATTCAGCTTGATCCTCATTGGGAAGCTTCATGATCATATAGCTGGATTCCATCACCTCTTCTTTTCTTTCATAGAGCTGATTGGCAATCTCCCATACGTCTTCCTTTTGATAGAACACCTCTGGATTGTTCATATGATACAGCTTATATACATCAGACTGAATATCAAATATTTCCTGGGGATATCTCATATGAGCCTTAATTCCCTCGGGCATTTTAGCCATGGGAGTAAACAATTGAGGGAAAATTTTACTCAAGGTTTGCACTACAGGATCTTTTTCATCAGCCAAATAGTATGTGGTGGTACCATTATAGGCATCAATCACTACTTTTACCGCATTACGGATATAGTTTGCCCTTTCTTCTATATAGGGTTGGGCATAGGGATAATTACTGCTCAAGGTAAAGCCATCAATCACCCAGAACAATTTTCCTTCATTAATGACCAAATAGGGGTCCCCATCATAATGGATAAAGGGTGCAATTTTTTGCACTCTATCATTGATATTTCGGTGCATCAGGATCTTGCTGTCCCCAGTTACATTTCCTGATATCAACATCTTTAAGCTTCCATTGCGTATAGCATATAGCAGCTTGTTTAGTCCATTAAGACGGATTCCTCCAGTCCCTTCATAGAGTGTCTCGGCATTTTGATCCCCCTTGGGGTAATCAAACTCCTTTTCCTGGGTATTGGTAAGGATATAATGATTTGTCAACTCACCATAGTAAATTTCAGGTCGTTGAATCTCTATTCCTTCTATCTTTGATTCCGGCGGGATATTCTGAATCAAAAGTTGAGGCTGACCTTCTGCGGTCACCTGGTTTACCGGAGACAATACGGCACCGTATCCATGGGTATATTTCAGATGACGGTTAATCCATTGTTCATTCACTTTGTTGATATCTATTTCTCTAGCGGCTAAAAACACTTGTCGGTATTCATCATCAATCATATAACGATCAATATCCACATCATTAAACTGATAGTAAGGTCGGATCCCTTGCCGCTGATTATAAAACTGATTGGCAGGTCTATAATCATTGATTCGGATATTATCAATGATTTCTCTATTTTCCTCTAAATCCTGGGCTGTTAAATCCTGTTCCGCAGGAAATTCCTTTTCTTCAATAGATTCTAAGCCATAGGCCATTTTTGTATATTGAATATTATACTCTAAATACTGTCTTTCCTTGGAAATCTCGTCCGGTGCCACGATAAAATTCTGGACACCCGCCTCAACAAAACCACCTAGTATACCAAAGGCAATCATCAATGCAGGTCCTGTCAATGCTAACCTCATTTTTTTTCCTTTTGCACCTACAACCAGAAGTATAGCAGATAAAAATGCCAATCCCATTAGAACACGGTACACCCATAGGGTTACATGAATATCTGTAAAGCTGGCGCCATAGGCTACTCCCCTAGGGGAATACAGTAACTCAAATGTTCTTAAATAATAACCCAATCCCAAGACCAAGAAGAAAATAACACCTAATACCAATAGCTGTCGCAGGGCAATATGAAGAAGCTTCTTTCCGTTTTCTAGGTTCAACCCCCGGCGAAGATGGATCTCATCGGGAGAATCATTGACCTCAAATATCGTTGGTCTTCTAAGTCCCATCATAACCAAATAAAACACCAAAGTAATCACTGTCAGTAAGAAAACAAATGAGATAATTGTCGTATAAATTTGGCTGATCAATGGATATTGGAACATATAAAAAGAAATATCTTTTCCAAAGATAGGGTCTGCCACCCCAAAGGATGTGGTATTTAAATAGGTCAACAACTCAAACCACAGGTTTCCCGTAAAGGTAGTACTGGTAATAAAGGATACAAAAGCAGCGCCTCCCAAAGCAATCCGATTGATCACCTTCTCATCGATCCCTTGATATGCAGTCTGTACCTTTTTATAATAATCCTTCTTAATAGTTTGTAGATATAGAAAAATAAAAATTGTTAGCAATACAAATAAGGGAAACCCAATCTTTAACTGGGTCATAAGCTTTGTCAAAAACACTTGATCAAAGCCTAGCTCCTTAAACCATTGATAATCTGTAATAAAATGAACCAATGTACTGAAGGATGCCAACAAAATAATTATTGCAGCAATCAGCGTACTTCCAATCCAACGTCTCGTTTTTTGCATTCTTTCACCCCAATCTTATTTTTTGCATAGAAAAATTCTCTCCGTAGTATCCGCCTTAGCTTTATTATACTACCGAGAGAATCATAGTTCAAACTATCGATCCAATTTCATATCTCCAAATTGAATCCAGCCTTTTTTTCGCATATATTCTGAAATGATAAGGGTTAGAATTGCTGGTAAAATAAAATGTAATAGTGCGATCTTCCCGATAATCAACTGCATCGGCTGCTTTCCAGCCATGGCAGCTACGGTTCCAAACTGACCCACCAATCCGCTGGTACCCATTCCTGCACCAATACTATTGTTTTCCATCTTCATTACATAGGTTGCAATGGGTCCCAGGATGGCACTGGCTAAAGTAGGTGGTATCCATATCTTAGGATTTCTAATGATGTTTGGGACCTGAAGCATAGACGTTCCTAACCCTTGGGCAATCAGTCCCCCTAACCCATTTTCTCTATAGCTTGCCACTGCAAAACCCACCATCTGAGCTGCACACCCTGCAACGGAAGCACCTGCTGCCAATCCACTCAATCCTAAAGAGATAGCTAGCGCCGCACTACTGATGGGCAAAGTCAGAATCATACCCATCAATACAGCTACAATAATACCCATGGGTATAGGCTGGAGCTCCGTGGCACGATTGATCACATCTCCCAATCCCTTCATCACATAGGTCATCACTGGCCCCACAAAGACACCAGCCAATCCACCTAAAATGATGGTTCCTGCAGGTACCAAGACAATATCTACCTTTGTTTTTCCTGAAATCAGTTTGGAAAACTCAGCCCCTATCAAGGCTGCCACGAACGCCCCCACAGGCTCTCCCGTTTTTATAAGGAATGCCCCTTCCGGGGTAGGTGCAATCGTTCCTGCACCAATGGCCCCGGCTACGATGGAAGCAAAGATTCCCAACGGCGGCGCTTTTACGCTAAAGGCTACACCAGCCCCAATGGCTGGTCCCATCAACAGCTGTGCTGCTTTTCCGAAGGAAGATAGGCTTGTTATCTGGGTATAATCTCCAATCTGTTTAAGAATCAGTCCAATGATCAAAGAAGAAAATAATCCAAGAGCCATACCATTCAATGCTTGTATAATATAATCCCTAAACCTATTATTATGCTTATTCATATCACTCACCTCTTTCTATTATAGATAACTCTTATCAAAATAAATGTCCTTTTGGTTAGCAGTTAGCTGTTAGCCGCCACAACCTCAAAACCCGCTAACTGCTAACCGCTAACAGTAACATGATTATTTCCTCTACTGCATATACGTTTAGGATGAATTACATATCTATGGACCTATTTAATAATGTTTAAACTGATATCTAAAGACTTTACAGAGTGAGTCAGTGCGCCTACAGATATAACATCGATGCCAATCGCTGCGATTTCTCTAAGTCTTTCCTTGGTGATATTCCCTGAAGCTTCTAGAATTGCTCTGCCGCCAGTGATTTTAACAGCATCCCTCATCGTGTCCGTATCCATATTGTCCAGCATAATAATGTCTGCTTTGGCCTCCAAGGCTTCTTGAAGCTGGGCTAAAGATTCTACCTCTACCTCAATTTTCATGGTGTGGGGAATGCTCTGTCTAACCATCTCAATGGCTTTTGTAATACTCCCTACAGCTTTGATATGATTATCCTTGATCATTACTGCATCGGATAGATTGAAGCGGTGATTATGACATCCACCCACTTTTACTGCATATTTTTCCAATATCCTTAGTCCTGGTGTCGTCTTCCTGGTATCCACTACCCTTGTTGTATATCCTTCTACTTCGTCGGCGTATGCCTTCGACAAGGTAGCAATCCCTGACATTCTTTGGATTAAATTTAAGGCGAGGCGCTCCGCCTTCAGAATTCCTCGGATAGATCCCTTGATTTCAGCAATATGGTCACCTTTTTTTACAGTATCTCCATCCTTTTTCAGCGCTACAAAAGATAGTGTTGAATCTACTGTTTTAAAAGTCATTTCTGCCACAGCCAGCCCTGCAATTACACCATCCTCCTTGGCTGTCATTCTTGCCGCTGCCATAGCTTCAAGTGGAATCAAGGTATCGCTAGTCACATCGCCATAATTCATATCTTCCTTTAATGCATGACGAATGATTTCTTCAACCATTAATTGATTCAACAAACCTATCCCTCCATCTCATCCTGGCGATAGTGTCCCCCCAGGCTTTCTTTTCTCTTCAGTGCATCTTCGATAATCAATAAGGCAACCGTGATCATATTTTTAAGTTCATAATAAGGAATGGAGTTTTCCCTGTTTTCCTCAAGAACTTCTTTCATCTTGTTTACCTCATTTTGAGCCTGCTTTAAGCCCCTCTCCGTTCGAATAATAGACACGTGTCGATCCATCGTGTCTTTTAACCGATTTTTTAACACAGAAAGCTCTTCCTCTGTCTTTGCTATCTCTACACCTGTATCTATCCACCCAATAGATACAGCTTCTCTAGATCTGTTTTGATTTAGCTTTTCATTGATATCCTCCGCCACTCGTTTTCCAAAAACCAAACCCTCCAGCAGCGAATTACTGGCTAATCGATTGGCTCCATGGACGCCGGTACAAGCACACTCACCACAGGCATATAAGCCCTCAATATTGGTTCTCCCATACTCATCCGTGAGAATTCCACCCATGATATAGTGTTCAGCCGGCGCCACCGGAATCCATTCCTTGGTCATATCGATCCCCGCTTTTAAGCAATGGCTATAAATCGTTGGAAATCTGTGTCGGATAAATGCTTCTCCTTTATGGGTGATATCTAAATACACATGGGATTGATGTGTTTGGATCATCTCCGCAAAAATACTTCGGGCCACAATATCCCGAGGTGCCAAATCCTTAAGCTCATGGTACTTTTCCATAAAGGCTTCTCCTTGGACATTCCTGAGAATTGCTCCTTCACCTCGAACAGCCTCAGAGATTAAAAACTTCTGTCCTGGTGTATCCGTGTACATCGCCGTGGGATGGAACTGTATAAATTCCATATCCTGGATTTCTGCCCCTGCTTCATAGGCCATGGCAATCCCATCACCAGTAGCCACCGATGGGTTGGTAGTGTTTTTATAAATTTGACCCACTCCCCCAGTGGCGAAAACGATACAATGGGCCTGATAAATTATTTGCTCTTCATCCTTGTTTATAGCCGCAATACCAATCAATCCTTTTGGTGACATCATTAGCCGAGTAGCCCATACATACTCTTGTACCTGAATATTCCTTCGTCGATGAATTTCTTTACCAAGTCCTCGAATGATCTCCCTGCCCGTGGCATCTTTCGCATGGAGTACCCTCCGCTTGCTGTGGCCGCCCTCCCTGGTCACTAGGAGCTTTCCCTCTTCATCCCGATCAAGATCCACCCCATACCGCAGGAGCCTTTCAATATTTACAGGTGCTTCCTCAATCAGTATTCGGGTATGCTCCCGATGATTATGATAGGCCCCTGCTTTCATAGTATCCTCATAGTGGGCTTCAAAGTCGTCGGCAGGACTCACACAGGCAGCAATACCACCTTGGGCTAGGTTGCTATTGTTCATCTCAAGGGCTGTCTTAGTGAGCACTGTAACCCTATAGCTTTCGTTGATATTTAAAGCCGTATATAGTCCCGCAATGCCTGTTCCTATGATAATCACATCACTTCGGACTACATTGCCCAGTTTCTCTGTCTGCACCTTATCTTTCATGATCCTATTCTCCTTAGCTTAGTTCCAACATTCTTTCCAAACATCCTAGGGCTCTTTGGCGAATTTCTTCATCCACTGTGATTTCATGCTGCTCATGGAGGAGTGCTTTATAAATATCTGGTAAGGATGTCTTCTTCATATTGAAGCAGGTAAGCCCTGGCGAAAGAAGATAAAACTTCTTGTCTGGGTTTTCATTTCTCAGCTTGTGCATTACCCCCATCTCTGTTCCAATAACAAAAGTTTTACATTCTGAGGTTTTGGCATAGTTGATGATCTCTGAAGTACTGCCTACAAAATCAGCCATCTCCACCACATTCGGAGAGCATTCTGGATGAATGAGCAGCTTTGCCTCAGGATGCTGCTTTCTTACGTTTTCTACCTCAGAGGTTCTAACCCTGTGATGGGTAATACAGAAGCCCTCCCAGGAAATCACTTCTTTTTCCGGTACTTGCTTTCCTATATAGTGACCTAGGTTCTGATCAGGCACAAACAATACTTTATCTGCTTTCATATTTTTTACTATCTTCACAGCGTTGGCTGAGGTACAGCAGATATCGCTCTCGGCCTTAACTTCCGCCGATGAATTTACATAGCACACAACAGGGATTTCTGGGTATTCTTTTTTAAAAGCCCGGAGCTGGTCTGCGTCAATCATATCGGCCATGGGACAGCCAGCATCATAAACAGGCAAAAGTACCTTCTTATCGGGTGAAAGTATCTTTGCACTCTCCGCCATAAAATGAACACCACTGAAAACAATGATATCCGCATCTGTTTTTGCTGCTTCCTGGCTAAGTTTTAATGAATCTCCTACGATATCCGCAATATCTTGGATTTCTGGGATTTGATAATTATGGGCAAGGATAATTGCATTTTTTTCTTTCTTTAGCCTTTCAATTTCTTGAATCATTTCTTTTTCATTCATCATGGCTTTCTCCTTTTTCCTGTCATTTCGTCTTATCTTTTATAGGTTTTCCATTTCCCTAAGAAAGTATTTTCTTGACGTATATTGTTTGATATTTAACACATTTAACCTGTTATTACATCTGTCTTGTCACCTGATAAAAAAAATATAACAAATCTTTTTGCTTTATGCAACCATTAAGATTTGTACATTTATTTATAGCTCTTTTTCTATTTCTTTCACAAAAAACCCTTTTTCCTTTAATCCCTCTATCATCCGTTGAAAAGCGCGGTCACTGGGGATCTCCAAGGTATGCATATGTTCTCCCCCTGTTAATGCCGATAAAGGCTCTGCTTTGTCTTTTCGTACGTTTCTCATAAAATCCTCCACATCCATGCGGGAACCAATATTGAGAGATTTTCGAATCTTTCCATATAGGGGATGATGAACAATTACATCGATAATCTTGATACCTGCATCCACCATGATGGTCAGTTCTTGTTCCATTTCATCATACCCACCATGTTTACACAGAATACTTTTTAGGTAGCCTGTACTTTCTTTTTCTCCTGGAATCATATAACCGTTAGGAGTTGCCAAAACTTGATATCCTTGGGCTCGAATCAAAGCTATATCTTGGACGATTACCTGACGGCTTACCTGAAAATTTTTTGAAAGCTCTGACCCTGTTATAGGTTCTCCACGCTTCTTCAGCATTTCGATAATCTGCTGACGCCTTGTCTCTGCCATCGTCTTTTCTTCTTCCTTTCTATCCTTGAAGTACAACATTTTATATTTATTCTACCACAATCTATATTGTATGTGGATACCTTGGTTTTATATCCATTAACCGTTCCTATATAAATATAAACTAGCCCGGTCACACCGGGCTAGTTTGCACTTTAGCTTAGTTTAAATGCTCTAATGGCATCATCTAATTTTTTAGACATTTGGTTCATTTCTTCAGCCAGTAGGCTCATTTGGCCCGTAGCATTGTTTTGCTCCTCAGTGGCTGCTGATACCTCCTGAGATGCTGCTGCCGTTTCTTCCGATACAGCAGATACATTTTCAATCACTGCCAATACGTTGCTTCTGCTTTCCATCACACGTTCTAGACTCGCTGTAATCTTGTTAATCTGATCTACCACATGCTCAATTCCCTGGTCAATATCACCGAAGGTCTCCTTTGTGTGGCGTACTGCCTCATTTTGTGCGTGAACAACAATTTCTGCAGTCTTCATTGTTTCTTGGGCAAGCTTTACATCTTCCTGAATGGTCAAGATGATATCCTTTACACTATTGCTGGATTGTGCAGTACTTTCTGCCAGCTTTCTCACTTCCTCTGCTACGACGGCAAAACCTCTTCCTGCTTCTCCCGCCCTAGCGGCTTCTATGGCTGCGTTAAGGGCTAAGAGATTGGTCTGCTCGGATATTGCCGTGATGGTCTCTACAATATTGCCGATCGTATTTGCTTTATTGCTCAAACTGCTAACCACATCCGAAACCTTATTGGATACTTTATTGCTTTCCTCCGTCTTACCTTCCAATACTTTAACAGCCTCTAGCCCCTTATGATTTACAGTATAAACATGGTTGGAAGAATCCTTACTTTCCTCAATATGCTGCGCCATGATCTCCAGCTCTTTTGACAGGGTATGGGCTGCCATAGCACCAGCCTCTGCATCCCTTGCCTGATCGTTTGCACCCCTGGCAACTTCTGAAATGGTTCTCGATACCTCCTCAATAGATCTAGCAGTCTCCTTGGTTGTAGCACTTACCATATCAGAGGTTGCTGATACCTGTTGAGAGGTTACACCTATGCTTTGAATCAAGTTGGTCATTCCTTGTATCATGGTATTAAAGCTGTGGCTTAGTTTTCCCAATTCATCTTTACTGCTATATCGACTTTGTACTGTTAGATCCCCATGGGAAGCACTATCCATTAATATCATTAACTGCTGAATCGGCTTGGTAATCGCACCGGATGTGAAGTAGGTCCCTATAACAACGAGGAAAATAAGGCCTGTTGCAACAAGTATATTTCTTTTCTGGATATCCTTCACAAATGCCATGGCACTGGATTTCTTCTGCACAGTGATTACAGCCCAAGGATCGGATTCCCCAGGAAGCTGAATGGTTTGATATGCACTGATGACAGTATCTCCGGCTCCATCCACATATTCTTCTACACCAGTTTCTCCGCCCAATGCTTTTTCCGTTATTTCCTTTAATTTTTCCGGTACTTCAATATCCTGTTCCTCTGTCTTTTCGTTCCCTTTCTCATCCTTTAATACACTTCCACTGCTATCTTTCATTTGTACTGTCTTTTTCATTGTCTTATAATTATAGAGTTCCTTTACTTGGGCTTGCTCTGGGTGGGCAATTACGGTTCCTTCCCCATCAATCACATACACATATTGATCTTGCCCCGTACTAAATTTTTCAACCATCCCTTGGAGGGCATCTAACTTGATATCGGAACCCATAACCCCCATGAATTGACCATTCTGATAAATGGGCAGAATGACAGAGGTCACTGCCGTATTCCCTGATAGAGAATAATAGGATTTACTGACAAAGGGTTTTTTATCTTCCATGATCTGAATAAACCACCATCGGTTTGAACGGTCCCCTAGATTACCCGTTGAGCGGGCAGTCTGCATACCATCGGTACCCTGGATATATAGGAGATCGAAGTAGGGATGTCTCTGAATCACATCGGTGAGAACCTTTACCTGCTCTTCTCCAACAAAGCTTGTTACACTGCCGTGATGGGCAATTTCCTCGGTTGTACTGTATGCTTTATCTATGAAAGCGTTTACATTTCCCGCAATGGCATTGGCAACAGTCTTTCCATTTTCCTCAATATAATTCTGAAAATCCTTAGAAATAAAATAATGACTGATAATATTGGATGCAACAAATGGTAAAAGAATCATGATGAGTGTAATAATGATGAGTTTGCTTCGTAGTGTCCTCATTTACATTTCTCCTTTTGTGGTTTGTAGATTCACCCTTTACAATTCTACATCATTCGTCAATTTCCTGCATTCGTCCAGTCCTGTTTTATCCCTATTTATATAATTAGTCCTGAATACCTAGAAGGTTTTTTACATCCTATGTCGAACATTATATTGTGCAAGTTGTATCATGTTAAATTTAGTCATTCTCATATCCGTTGTTCCTTCTGTAAAAGCTTTCATAAACAAAAGGAGACTTGGACCTATGGAGAAGATAATTCATCATACGCTGAATATGTATAAGAATAATTTGGCTATTGACCAAGGCCAAGAAGCTATTTTAAAATATGGTATTTATTTGGCCTATACTTATGTTTTGGGTTTTTGTGCTTCTCTCATTCTTGCTCAAATCCTAGGTATTTTTTCGTCTGTTCTTGTACTTCTTATAGCGATTTCTACCTTTAGAAATTTTTCTGGCGGTGCCCATTGTGCATCTATGGTTAATTGTATTGTTTTTAGTGCGGTTACAGCCAATTTCCTCGCCTTGTTTTCAAAGCTTCTTGCCGTTGATCCAATTGGTATGGGGCTTATCACCCTTGGAATCTTTATCTTTGCCTTGTGGGCAGTTTATACCTATGCACCTGCCGATACACCTGCTAAGCCTATTACTTCTGTTACCAAAAGAAAGCGTTTAAGAACTCGTTCTTATTGGGTATTAATATTTGGGTTTGCTATGAATTTAAGCTGGTATTTATATTTTGGTACGATTCACCATCTGATTTTTACTTCATCCATTGGCATCCTTTGGCAGAGTATATCCCTGACCAAATTTGGCTATAGGCTCTACAATGCTTTTGATGCAGTATTTAGCAGATTATTTTTGAAAGGAGGAAACTACTTATGATGAGAAAATTATTACAATTATCCGTAGCCATTCTTACTTTCTTCGCATTTACCAGCGCAGCATCTGCATGTACTATTTTAGGCTATCAGCCTGAACTACCAGAACAACTAAAAGATATGTAGTAAATAGAAAAATAGCAAAGCTATTGAATACTTTGCTATTTTTCTGTTTATTACTTTAATACATTTTATTTTGGAGGGAAAAATTTTATGGCAATAATAGAAACATTGGTTCTCTTTTTCATAGAAGGATTTTTAATCCTAGGAGCGGGTCTAGGTGCTTTGGGCATTCGGCTTAACCTACGGCATATGGGCGTATTATCTTTTCTATACACATTGGTCACCTATGGTACGCGGTCCCTTTATAAGCTATATGAGATTCCATTTGGCACCCATACCTTTATCATCCTTGGTATTTTTGCCCTTCTTATTGTTTTCCTTGGAAAACAAAAATTCTTGGATAGTATCCTTTCACAGATTATCGGTTTATCTCTGATGTTATTGGGTGAAAGCTTTTTCCTTTTTCCCATATTAAATTTTCTCAATACAGACCTTGCTTCATTAATGGCTAAAACAGGGGGTACCCTTATATTAGGTTGTTTTGTGTATCTTCCTCTCATCATTACTTTTGTCCTCTGCTATGTTTTAAAGTTTACCGTGATCAATATGAATCACTTTAAAAATGTACATAGATTGTAGGGATATACCATGAAATTATATACCAAGGCATACATTTTAATCATTCTCATACTTATACAAAGCCTAGCTGTAATTTTACTAACCAATCAAATGTTTATCAACATGGTAGAAGGGCTGCTTGCCTTTGATAAATACTCTTATCCCGTGGCTATTATTTTGAATATTTTGGCAGTTAGTGCTTTTTTCTCCATTTATTTTATCTTGCGTTTTCTTCATATCGAGAGGGAGTCTATCATAAAGCTAAACCACTCCCAAGAAGTTATTGATGCCCTCCATGGACAAAAACATGATTTTAATAATCATCTTAACTTGATTGCAGGAATGCTGCAGGTTGGACAAACGAAAAGAGCTTTAGAATATGTCTTTGATGTATCCCAGCGGGTAGATGAAGTTTTTTCGATTTCCAAAATTAAAAATATCGAGATTGCTGCTACCTTAAGCAGAAAGTGCGCCATTGCAGAAAGCAAAGGCATCATTGTAGAGATGGATATCTCCACCTCCTTAGAAAATCTAAAGATGGATCCCATCGAGTTATGTAAAATACTATTCAATCTTTTGGACAATGCCATCTATGAGCTGGAGCATAGTAAGCAGGAGGAAAAAATCCTAACCATCGATATTTCCGATCATGATCAAATGTATTGTATTGCCATTGGAAATTCCTATCCCATTTTGTCATCATCCATGTATGATAAAATTTTCCAACCTAGATACACCACCAAAGCTGGTGATGGTCATGGCTATGGCCTGAGCATTGTTAAACAAATCATTGAAAAAAATAAAGCCAAAATCACGGTAGAAAGCTACGAGGATGTAGGTACCATTTTTACAGTATTCTTGCCACAATCACAAACAGAACAAAAGCGTATATAAATAGTCAAGCTATCTATACACGCTTTTTATGTTTATCTTATTATGTAGCCATGTTTTCTACATTTCTTTTTGAGTTGGTTACATGCATGGTAAGGGCTTTTTCAGCTCTTTCCTTATCTCTGCTTAAAAATGCATCTAAAATTTCCTTATGCTCCTGCAATGCATGCTGCATCCTGCCTTCAATCTCAAGAGACTTTTTCCTAGACTGCTTCATGTAATATTGAAAATCCTTTAGCACCTGCTCTAGATATCTACTCTTTGTTGCCTTATAGATCGTTTCGTGAAACCTCGTATTCTGCTCTGCAAATTTATCCAAGTCTTTTTTAAAGGTATAGAACTCCATCAATTCATAGATTTCCTTTAAATCCTCCAACTCTTGATCCGTAATTCGATCCACAGCCCAAGTAGCAGCAATTCCTTCAATGGCTCTACGAATGGTAAAAATATCTTGTATATCCTGCTTTGTAATTCCCTTCACCATCACACCACGATTTGGAATATTTTCTACAATCCCGTCTAACTCCAGCTGTTTTAATGCTTCTCTTACCGGCGTACGGCTGACGCCAAGTTCCTCAGCTAATTTTGCTTCAACCAGCTTTTCTCCCTCAGCATATTTTCCATGTAATATATCATCTCTAATGACGTTAAATATCTTCGATGTCAAGGACAATCTCCCTACATTATCCTCGTTCAGCAGATCCCTTCCCATAATACCCTCCATGTACATCATAATATTTTACCTACCAGTAGTGTTATCCAGGCTGGTAGGCAAACGCATTCCTTATAAGCTCATTTTATTATAAAAACATAGTAATGTCAATGTATACAAGAGTGCTGTAATACATTCTCAAATCTGCATTACAAAGTGCATTCACTTGCACAGGTGACATCTTATGGCATATCTCCTCACAATACCCTCATCTCCAGCTCACCATCCATATTTCCCATTTTATACGAATGCTATACGTTTCTATCCATAAGAAAAGTAACAGTTAAAGATGTTGTTTTCTAAAAACAATTGAAACATTTTATCTAGTATACTTCAGATTTCTCTCGTTTTTTTCTTTTCCTTGCAAATTTAACGATCAAATATTTTTTCCACAGAAGGAAACGCTAAAATTTTGTAGAATGACTATTGTTGGAAGCACATAATTTACTTTACATATATTATTTTATTTAACTGTACATATTAAAAGACAATATTCGTTGTATGGCTTCTAAACCTATACCATTGGAAAGGATGATTTTCGTGAGTCTATCTATTCATCAATTGAAACCCCAGTCTGTTTTTTATTACTTTGAAGAAATATCTAAAATCCCCCATGGCTCTGGCAATGAAAAAGCAATCAGTGATTATTTGGTGGCTTTTGCAAAACAACATCATCTTGAAGTAATCCAAGATGCTGCCATGAACATTATCATAAAAAAAGCAGCTTCCCCTGGCTATGAAAATGCCCCTACAGTAATTATCCAAGGGCATATGGACATGGTGTGCGAAAAGAACAAAGATACTGTCCATGATTTTGAAAATGATCCCCTTCAATTAAGAATCATCGATGATATGCTTTACGCTACCAATACCACACTAGGTGCGGATAACGGTATCGCCATCGCTTATGCATTGGCTATTTTAGCTGCCACGGATATTCCTCATCCTGCCTTAGAAGTTTTGATTACTACCGAAGAGGAAACTGGCATGGGCGGTGCCATGGCCATAGATCCATCCCATCTAAAAGGCAGTATCCTCATCAATATTGATTCTGAAGAAGAGGGCCATCTACTGGTAAGCTGTGCAGGAGGGGTTAGAACCAAGCATATTCTACCGATTGTCTGGGAAGATATCCAAGAAAATGCAGTTATTTATGCCATTCGTATCCGAGGTTTGAAAGGCGGCCATTCTGGCATGGAGATCGATAAGGGCCGCGGCAATGCCAACAAGCTTATGGGTAGAATTTTAAATGACTTATCCACGGTTTGCAGCTTTCAAATCATTGATATCAATGGCGGATCAAAAATGAATGCTATCCCTAGAGAATGTGACGTACTTTTCGCTGTGGCTCCAGGTACTGAAGAGGTATTAAAAGCTAAGGTTGAAGAATGGGGTCTCCTTCTAAAAAATGAACTGAGGACTTCAGATCCTGATGTTTTTATACAACTAGATGAATTGAATCGTGCTATACAAAGAGTTTTCTCTCCTGATACAACCTATAAAGCCATTGCCTCATTGGTACTGATTCCCAATGGTGTTCAAACAATGAGTATGGATATCCCAGGCCTTGTGGAAAGCTCCACCAACTTAGGCGTAGTCACAACGGATCAAGAGGTAATACGATTTGAAAGCGCAATCCGAAGCTCCGTCAAAAGCTTAAAATATAAGATATTAAATGAAGCCAAAATGGTTGCCAAAATCCTGGATTGTGAATTAAAAGCCGATTCAGATTATCCTGAATGGTCCTACAATCCTGATTCCAAGATTCGTCCTCTATTTCAGAAAGTATATGAAGAAAAGTATGGCAAAGAAGCCAAAATCATCGCAATCCACGCTGGTGTAGAGTGCGGTCTCTTTAAAGAAAAAATGGAGCATTTGGATATGATCTCCTTTGGCCCAAATATGTATGATGTGCATACACCCAATGAGCATCTTAGTATCTCTTCTACTGAACGTACATGGGATTATCTATTGGCGGTGTTGAAAGAAATTAAATAATTTTATTTGCAATAACCCTTAAGAATGGTCATTCTACGTGGAACAGATCAAATACTTAAGGGTTTTGTTTTTATATACGCATATATGTATATTTATTATAATTCTTTAAATTTTCCCTTTCTTATATTTTTCTTGATTCTACCTTCATTTAGTATCCTTGTCCATGTTTATCCTATGTGTACGTATAATCTATCCAACCTAAGGTCTCACTAAATAAATTATCCCGAAAAAATTTTTGTATTTTTATAAATTATTTTGCATATTTATATTGCATAATCATACAGTTTTGCTATAATAGGAATTAAGAAATTTTCATATTTAGGAGGTTAGGATTATGGAAAAACAAAAAGTAGTATTGGCATACTCCGGAGGACTGGACACTTCCGTTATACTTAAATGGTTAGAGGAAAACTATGGCTATGAAGTTATCGCGGTATGCGTGGATGTTGGGCAAGAAGAGGATCTAGCAGCAGTAGAGAAAAAAGCTCTTTCCACAGGGGCTTCTAAAGCCTATGTGGTAGACGTGACGAAAGAATTTATTACAGACTATGTTTTCCCAACCTTAAAGGCTGGCGCTGTTTATGAAGATGATTATCTATTGGGTACATCCTTTGCAAGACCATTGATCGCTAAGAAATTGGTTGAAATTGCAGAGAAAGAAGGCGCTGTAGCCATTGCCCACGGCGCAACAGGTAAGGGAAATGATCAAGTTCGTTTTGAAGCAACCATTAAGGCGTTAAATCCTTTCTTAAAGGTCATTGCACCTTGGAGAATCTGGAACCTGAAATCCAGAGAGGATTGTATTGATTATGCTGTGAAGCATAATATTCCGATCCCTGTTACCAAGAAAGATCCGTACAGTCGTGATCGAAACATATGGCATTTGAGCCACGAGGGCGGGAATTTAGAAAGTCCTTGGAATGAGCACGACAGCAGTATTTATATGATGGGTGTAGCCCCAGAAAAAGCACCTGATACACCCGCTTACGTAGAAGTTGAATTTGAAAAAGGCATCCCTACAGCTGTAAATGGCATTGCTTATGATCCTGTAGAGATGATCCATGCTTTAAACAAAATTGGCGGCGCCCATGGTGTGGGGATTATTGATATTGTTGAAAATCGATTGGTAGGTATGAAGTCCAGAGGTGTTTATGAAACGCCTGGTGGTACCATCCTATATGAAGCCCACAAATCATTGGAAAAGTTAACTTTGGACCGATCCACCATGAGCTTCAAAAAGACTGTATCAGAAAAGTATGCCCAATTGGTTTACGATGGTCTATGGTTCACACCCCTTAAAGATGCATTAGATCAGTTTGTAGACAGCACCCAAGAATATGTTACAGGTAAAGTAAAATTAAAATTATATAAAGGTACATGTAAAGCTGTAGCCACAGCTTCGCCATATTCTCTATACAACGAAGAGTTTGTTACATTCGGTGAGGATCATGTTTACAATCAAAAAGATGCTGAGGGTTTCATTAATCTATTTGCCCTTCCGTTGACCATTCGATCTCTTATGAAGTTCGAAAATGAAAAGAAGGCAAAGAAAGAGAAAAAAGCCATATGAAGCTATGGGGCGGAAGATTTGCCAAAAGCACCGCTTCCCTTGTAGACAGCTTCAATGCCTCCATCGAATTTGACCAAAAGTTGTATAAACATGATATCCTAGGCAGCATGGCCCACGCAAAGATGCTGGGCAAATGTAACATTATCACCACTGAAGAATCTCAACTCATTATCGATGGTCTTCAAGCCATCCTTGGGGATATCGAGGGCGGGTTGGTTACCTTTCAAATCGAATATGAAGATATTCATATGAACATTGAAAAACTTCTGATTGATCGTATCGGAGATGTTGGCAAGAAACTCCATACAGCTAGAAGCAGAAATGACCAAGTAGCTGTGGATATCCGCCTCTATCTTCGAGAAGAAATTGAAGAAATCTGTGGATTACTCAAGAACTTGTTAACAACTTTAAAGGATCTTGGTACTATCCATAAAGATACTGTAATGCCTGGGTATACGCATCTTCAAAGAGCCCAGCCAGTTACTTTTGGATACCATATGATGGCATATTTTCAAATTTTTAAGCGAGATTTGGCTAGACTCCATGACTGTTATGAGCGGGTAAATATCATGCCCCTTGGCGCTGGTGCCTTGGCAGGTACTACCTATGAAACAGATCGACAATTCCTAGCCCAGCAATTGGGATTCAGTGATATATGCCAAAATTCCATGGACGCCGTCAGCGATCGAGATTTTGCCATTGAATTTATCAGTGACGCTTCCATCATGATGATGCACCTCAGCAGATTTTGTGAGGAGCTTATCCTTTGGAGCTCTGCGGAGTTTCACTTCATAGAGATGGATGATGCCTATAGTACGGGGAGCAGTATCATGCCCCAAAAGAAAAACCCTGATGTGGCCGAGCTGATCCGTGGGAAAACTGGTAGAATCTATGGGAACCTCATGAACATATTGACCATCATGAAGGGACTGCCATTGGCTTATAATAAGGATATGCAGGAAGATAAGCCTCCCTTGTTTGATACTGTGGAAAATCTTAAAGATTGTCTGGTGATTTTCAATGAAATGTTAAAAACCACGACCATCCAAAAGGATCAGATGAAGAAGGCAACAAAAGAAGGCTTTATGAATGCTACCGACGTGGCTGACTACCTGGTAAAGAAGGGCGTTCCCTTCCGAAGCTCCCATGAAATTGTGGGCAAAATGGTGCTCCACTGTATTCAGCACGGAAAAGCCATAGATGATTTATCCTTAGATGAATTCATTAGCTTTTCCCCTGTATTTACTGAAGATATTCTAGAAATCATAAAGATTGAAAACTGCATTGCCTCCAAAGTATCTTACGGCTCTACAGCCAAAGGAAGCATTGATACCATGATTCAGCAAGCAGAGGATTTTCTTTCCGATATATAATGTTTCTTCCCCAAAACAAGGGTACAGACGTTTCTGTACCCTTGCCCCTTTTTTGCTATCTCTAACTTCATGGTCATTCATTTCATGATATTAGCCAGACACCTTTCGAATCACATCATAATACCCATCGTTGTTTTCAATAAAATCTGTAAAGATAGAATTGACAAATAACGTTTTTCCCTTCTCCGTGTTTTTAAGGTTCAAAAATGCTTCTTTTAATTGCTGCTTCTTATGGCTATCCATTTTGGAATTCACAGCAATTGCATCGGCTGGTATAGGCTCTGTTTTTGCCAGGATATGTAGCTGCTGAGTAGGTAGACCTGCATTTTTAGCAACCTGGATTCCCACATCGTAGGTGGCGCCTCCATCCACATCTCCATGCAATACCGCTTCAATGACTTTATTATGACTTCCTAAATACTGCACCTGCTTGAACATCCTATCAGCATTCAAATGATTTTCTTTTAATATATATCTTGGGTAAACATACCCTGATGTGGATTTTTCATCCACATAACCAAAAATCTTACTGCTTAAATCTTTTAGATTGAGAATACCATTGTTCTTCTTTGTAACAATACACCCATGATAGAAGGGTTGTCCATTGATGACTGCCATAGCAATGGGCTCTGCTTTGGTTTTTCCTCGGGCATTTACATAGGCGAAAGGGGAAAACCAGCCTACATCAATAATATTGTTAGCCATAGCCTCTGCCAGTGCATTATAATCCTGTACAATAATAGTTCTAGCCTTTAATCCTGCCTGCCTGGCAGCTTCGTTAATAATATCAAAGTATTGCTTACGCAGCTCTGGAGAAGCAATGGGATTGATTCCAAAAAAAACTTCCTTATCACTCTTATATTGGACAGCCGTTTTCTGCAAATCATAGGAGCAGATGCCCAATTCTTGTGCCAAGATCGCTATTTCCTTATTATTCTTTAGTTGATTTACGATAGATTCCATGGTTTTATTACTAACACCCATGGAGTCACTGGCGGCATCAGAGACTTCTTTGATGGATACAGCAATCTGCTCTCCCATCTTTCCCTGTCCATCGGTAGATTCAAAAACCACCTCTAGGGCATGGCAAATATCCTTAAGCTGATGTTCAATCTCATCCATGGCTTCAGCTGCCCTTTTAGAAACTTCTTCCACACCTGATATTTTATTTAGATTCCCCTCAAAGCTTTTATTGATACTTTCAATGGTATTTGTGATAGAACCTACCCCTGCTTTCATTTCATTGGTCAGTTGCGTACTCTCATCGGATAACTTCCTAATTTCATCTGCTACCACAGAGAATCCTTTTCCAGTGTCTCCAGCCCTGGCAGCTTCAATGGCAGCATTCAGTGCCAACAAATTCGTCTGCTTCGCAATATTCTCTATATTTCCAAGGAAAATACCCATTTGTTTTGTAATCGGCTGGAGTACCTCCATATTTATGGCAGATAATCTTATTTCCTTGGCCATCTCCAGAAGAAAATGATTTGAATGCTGGATGGTATCCTTGCTTTTTTGAATTAATTTCATGGAGGCATTTGAGGAGATCAACATATTTTGTGCTTGATTTGTACCTATCTGAGATGCTGCTGCCCATTGTTGAATACTAGCATTCACATCATTTGTCACCTTTACCATTTGTTGAATATTTCCCAGCATATTTTTGGCAAGGTTTTCTAGGTGACATGCGTCCTCTGTATTCTTATGGGATAAATTAATCAGGTTTTGTGCATTCATTGCTACTTTTTCAGAAACCTCCAGGATGTTGTTATCCGTTTTTTCTTCTTTCCCAATACTGGAAGCCTTTAGATTATTTATTTGTCCTTCTGTTTGTCTCAAAGGTCTTTGTACAAAGGAAAATAACCCATAAAAAATACTTTGTCCCAACAACAAAATCAGGAGAATTGTGGGCATTTTTGAGGATAATCCTATCCCCTCTATTGCCCAAGATAAAAATATATTTAAAACAACCGTAGCTACTAAGACAATTATTCTCTTATTCATATATTCCCTCCTTCCTTGTGGTTACTTTTGTCTATAGCAATGTATATGCCAAATACCCGCAATCTCTTTTATAGTCTATCGATTTTTTGACAAAAACTGATTATTAGACCCATAAGATGCCACTTTCCTCTTTTTCTACTGCGTATATGCCTATGTTTCTTTGTGTATTTGTTCCTTTGTTCCCAGCAGTTTTGATATTTTTTCCCAATTCATTGGTTTTTTTTATAATATTTTGGTGTTTTTTCCCATAAAAAATGCATCTAACGACGCCTTCGCTAGGGGAACCTAGTTCCCCTTCGACGGCTGCTAAGCAGCCTGAGTACCCCTCTGACTACGGCATGGGAATACTTCCCCTGCACCCCTGATTTTTTATTGTAGAATATTTCAAGATCCTTATACTGCTCGTTCTTACTAAGGTTGATCCTAATTAGAATCTATACTTTCTTAGACAATAAAATAAGCCCATCAATTCTTTGATAGGCTTATATTCTCTATGCTTATTCTTCGATAATATTATATTTTCTCGCCTTGAAGGCCACTGTTTTATGGGTCACACCCAGGGCTTTCCCTGCTGCATTAAAACTGCCAAACTTTCTAATTGCATAACGAATGATTTCTTTTTCATATTCTTCCAAGGTTGCCACCTCTCCATTTTGATCAAAATCAATCAATGGTTTTATGCCCCCAGGAATATAACTGCTTTGATAAACATTGGATATATAGGACGGCAAGTCTCCCATGTCAATTTCATCTCTTTCTGTTAGAACAATCAGCCGTTCCATAAGATTCTCTAATTCACGAATATTTCCCGGCCAATCATAGTTACATAGACAAATCTCCGTATCTTCTGTGAGCCCTACAGATTCTTTATCAAGCCGCCTGCATATTTTTTCGATGAAGTGCTGAATCAGTAAAGGAATATCATCCTTTCTTTCCTTTAGGGCCGGTAGGTGGATAGGCACCACATTCAATCGATAATATAAGTCCTCTCGAAATTCACCCTTCTCCATGAGATCCTCTAAAGGACGATTGGTAGCTGCAATAATTCTTACATCACACTTTATGGTTTCTTCCCCGCCAACTCTTTCAAACTCCCGCTCTTGGAGAACCCTTAGCAGTTTTACCTGCATTTCCATGGGCATATCTCCAATCTCATCTAGAAAAATTGTCCCCCCGTCAGCCTGCTCAAACTTTCCCTTTTTTCTACGAATCGCACCTGTAAAAGCTCCCTGCTCATGGCCAAAAAGCTCAGATTCTAATAAGGTTCCTGGAATGGCACCACAGTTCACCTTCACAAAGGGCTTGCTCACCCTTTCACTAGAGTAATGGATCGCTCTCGCAACGAGTTCTTTTCCCGTACCGCTTTCGCCTCTTACCAATACAGTAGCAGATGTCTTTGCAGCTTTCTGGGCCATGAGCAATGCCTTTTCCATTACTTTACTTTTTCCAACAATCTCTCTAAAGTTCGGATTGAGGTCAGCACCAGGAGCCTCATTGGATACAGAGAACTCAATCAAAGTATCCTTTTTCTTCAGTTTGTCCATTGGCCATAATTCACGATATATGGCAATAACACCTCGAAATATTTCATGATGAAAAATTGGGGATGCAGCAACACTAATTTGATTGGCACCGATATAATTATTTAGATTCCCTTTTGTCGGCCTCTTTTCCCTATAGGAAGTCAGAATCACTTCATCATTTTGGGTATGAAATATGCTTTTACCCATCTCCCCCCTATGATTTACCCGTAAAAGCCTTTCATAGGATCGATTCACATACTCAATATGACCAAATTCGTTGATAATACAAATACCGTCTAGCATATCGTCAAATAATTGATTATATCTCCACTCTGTCAATTCCCTCTGTCCTATCTTCTTTTTTGTTCCAATGTTTGTGATCGCTGCTATTTTCACCCATATTCCCCCCTCAAGCCATACTTCTTGATGCAATGATATTCGCACCGGTGTTTAAAACATTTTCCACCACGATATCTCCCATCTTTATAGGTGCTTGAATCTCTATGTGATTTAAAAGCTTCATACATTCAAAAAGCATTGCCTTAGGAATCGGATGATCCGTACGGACAGGCAATCGATTTAAGGATGAATCCTTGATCTTTACTGTAGACGTAAGGGCTCTCGTTGGATTTACCTGCTCCATAATTCCATATTCGATTCCCCTATGGCATTGGTTCCCGGAGACCTTATAACCCTTTTCCTCATTTACATCCTCTTGTAAGGTCAGGCGGCATCCCATAGGACAGACAATACAAATCATTTCTTTTTTATTCATTTAAGCCCCCTCCTTCTCTAGACAAACTGTAAGCAGCCCACCACTCTTTTCCTTTAGAAACTTGGTTGGAATTTTAATACTTTCCATTTCACCTGGGGCAAGATGCTTCTTCGTAATGGTCCGTATCCTTACACCATCCAATTTAACCACCATATTCACATTGGTATACACATCATCTACCCGCATAAATAAATCCACTGTTTGTTCAACATTTTCTACCCTTACCATGTGGGGAACAATATAGCGAATTCCTTTTTCTGCCGCCGTTCTAAAGGAAGGGCCCCCATCCCATAATTCATCCTTGATAAACTTCGCAGCATTTCTTCCAGCTCTTCTGCTTTCCTCTGTTACCCAGTCTACCAAGTCGTGAACATGAACCACATTGCCACAGGCAAAGATTCCTTTTACCGATGTCTCCATGGCCTCATTGACCACAGGTCCCCCTGTAATCGAATCCAACTGAATGCCTGCACTCTTAGAAAGTTCATTCTCTGGTATAAGGCCTACTGATAACAGAAGGGTATCACATTCATAGTGCTGTTCTGTACCAGGTATAGGCTTTCTGTTCTCATCTACCTTGGCAATGGTAATTCCTTCTACTCTGTCCCGCCCCTTTATATCTATCAATGTATGACTCAAAAACAAAGGAATATCAAAATCATCTAAGCATTGTACAATATTTCTGGTTAAGCCGCCAGAGTAAGGCATCAACTCTGCCACAGCTTTAACCTCTGCACCCTCTAAGGTAAGTCTTCTGGCCATGATCAAGCCGATATCTCCTGAGCCAAGAATCACCACCTTCTTACCTACCATGTACCCTTCCATATTTACGAATCTTTGGGCTGTCCCTGCAGTAAATACCCCTGCAGGTCTTGTGCCCGGGATATTAATCGCACCTCTTGTTCTCTCCCTGCAGCCCATGGCTAAAATAATGGCTTTTCCCCGTATTTTTAGCAGTCCATCGGTACGATTCATCACCATCAACGACTTGTCTTCGCTAATATCTAATACCATGGTATCCAATTTATAAGAAATTCCCATGTCCTCCAATTGTTCGATAAATCGTTGGGCATATTCCGGTCCTGTCAGCTCCTCTTTAAAGATATGAAGCCCAAACCCATTGTGTATACACTGCTGAAGAATTCCACCAAGTTCCCGATCCCTTTCTATAACAAGAATACTGTCTACGCCGTTCTTCTTCGCTTCAATGGCTGCTGCTAAGCCTGCAGGGCCTCCTCCAATAACAACGATATCATAATTTAACATACCCATCCCCCCTTACAGTTCTTTTGCTGCTGCCACAGCATCGAAGCTCTCTTCAATTCCTGTATCTACCTTTGTTGGCCCTGTTAATAGATAGGAGCCTCTACGATCCTTGAGCACCTCTGTAATATCCATTTCGAGCTCCCTAGCAAGAATCTCCATTACCCTTGGCCCACAGAAACCGCCTTGACACCTGCCTGTTCCAGGCCTTGCCCTTCTTTTTACGCCGTCCACAGTCAATGCCCCTGCTTTTCTTCCAATGATATCTACAATTTCTCCTTCTGTGATACTCTCACATCGGCATATGATTCTTCCAAACCTTGGATCTCTTTTAATGAGCTCTGTCTTTTCTTCATCAGTAAGCTCCATAAACCGTATCGCCTTTCTTCGAATGGGATTAAAAGACTCTTTCTCTTTGAGTATGACACCGGAATTCTTTAGCAATTCTAAAACATATATCCCTATGGCAGGTGCAGCTGTCAAGCCTGGTGATTCAATACCAGCAACATCGATAAACCCTTTGGCTTCAGTCAACTCTTCAATGATAAAATCCCCCGTACTAGGCGTAGCCCTTAGGCCAGCAAAGGCTGTGATGATAGCGTGGGAAGGTACTTTTTCCGTAGATTTCTTCCCCTGCTCTCGAATGAACCCAAGGCCTTCCATGGTGGTTTCTATACTCTCTTTGCAGTCAAGCTCCTCTGCATCTGGTCCAACGATCAGATTCCCATGGACCGTTGGTGCAATTAATACGCCTTTTCCTTTTTTTGTGGGACATTGGAAAATCACTTTCTTTACAAAATCCCCTACACTTCTATCAAATACATTGTACTGGCCTCTCCTTGGTATGATACGAAAACTAGGGTCAGCCACCATGTTGTGCACCTCATCGGCATATAACCCTGCACAGTTAATGACATAAGCAGCTTTCAGCTTTCCCTTGTCCGTAGAAATCCCATAACCATTTTCCAGCTTTTCGATCTGTGTTACCTTGTGTTCCAGCTTCAGCTCTACCCCATTTTCTATAGCATTCTCTGCCATGGCTATAGCCAGCTCCCATGGCCCTACGATCCCTGCCGTTGGCGCATGGAGAGCAGCTATGATATCCTTATTTAGATTTGGTTCTAACGCCAAAATCTGCTCTCTGTCTAACATTTCCATGTTAGGTACACCGTTTATTACACCTCTGTCATACAATTCCTGTATCGCCTGAACGTCCTCATGATCAAAGGCCAATACCAAAGAACCTATTCTTTGAAAAGGTACATCTAATTCTTTACAAATCTCATCAAACATGGCATTGCCTTCCACATTAAATCTTGCTTTTAAACTTCCCGGCTTTGCGTCATAACCTCCATGGACAATGGCACTATTTGCTTTTGTTGTGCCATTTGCGATATCCGTATCTTTTTCAATCAAAACCACCTTCAAGTCATATCGAGATAACTCCCTGGCCACTGCACACCCGATGACGCCAGCACCAATAATCGCTACATCGTACACAAAACGCCCCCCTTTATTAAAATTTAATACGTTATCATAATCTAATATTCTTTCTTATATAATAAAAAAGGCCGCACAAATTAAGACCTATCTTTCCATAGGTTAATTTATGCGGCTCTCCAGATCTCAAGCCCTCAAATATGAAGTTATATATACATTATACTATATTTACACAAAGATATAAATAGCATTTTGGAATGAGGTTAAGGTTGAGGTTGAGGCTAATAGAGCTAGGGTTATCCTCGTATGTTTTCCCTATACGATACCCTAAGCACTTCAACCTTAACCTTAACCTCAGCCTTATCTTAGGGATTGCGGAATTCAGGCCTCTATTTTACAACGGGCCTGAACCCCGCATCCATCATCCACCAAGATGGATGAAAATTAATCTTCTAATTCCCACTTAAGCGCTCTATTAACAGCCTTCTTCCAACCTTTATACTTGCCTTCCTTCAGCTCTTCTTCCATACCAGGATTGAATGATCTATCCACATTCCATTTTTTCGCGATCTCTTCCTTATCATTCCAGAAACCTACTGCCAATCCAGCAAGATATGCTGCACCAAGGGCAGTTGTTTCTGTTACTTCTGGGCGATCTACTGGTACGCCAAGAATGTCAGATTGGAACTGCATTAAGAAGTTATTGGCAACAGCACCACCGTCTACCTTTAATGCTTGAAGATTAATACCAGAATCTTCTTGCATTGCTTGAAGTACGTCTCTTGTTTGATATGCAATAGACTCCAATGTAGCTCTAACGATATGGTTTCTGTTAGCACCACGAGTTAATCCTACAATTGTTCCTCTTGCATACATATCCCAATATGGTGCACCCATTCCAACAAAGCCTGGAACCATATAAACACCATTTGTATCTTCAACAGCTGTGGCTACCTCTTCACTGGCAGCTGCGCTATCAATTAGTTTTAATTCATCTCTTAGCCATTGAACAGAAGCTCCTGCAACGAAGATACTTCCCTCTAAGGCATATTCAACCTTGTTATCAATTCCCCAAGCAATCGTTGTCAATAGACCGTTGTTAGATGGAACAAGTTTGTCACCTGTATTCATCAACATGAAGCAGCCAGTACCATAAGTGTTCTTCGCCATACCTGGCTCAAAACACGCCTGACCAAATAGAGCTGCCTGCTGGTCTCCAGCATCTCCTGCGATTGGAATTTCAGCTCCGCCAAAGGTTTGTGGATCTGTCACGCCATATTGATAACTAGATGGCTTCACATCTGGCAACATAGCTGCTGGAATACCAAGCTCAGCTAAAATCTTCTCATCCCACTTTAATTCTTTGATATTAAATAACATGGTTCTAGAAGCATTTGAGTAATCTGTTACATGCACTTTACCCCTTGTCAAGTTCCAGATTAACCAAGTGTCCACGTTACCAAATAATAATTCGCCATTCTCAGCCTTTTCTCTTGCACCCTCTACATTATCAAGGATCCATTTTACCTTTGTTCCAGAGAAATAAGCATCTACAACGAGTCCTGTATTCTCACGGATATAAGGCTCTAAGCCTCTTGCTTTTAAATCATCGCAAATGGCAGCGGTTCTTCTACATTGCCATACGATAGCATTGTAAACAGGCTTTCCAGTATTCTTATCCCAAACAACTGTTGTTTCTCTTTGATTGGTAATACCGATGGCAGCAACATCTTGAGGTCTGATTCCTGTTGTTTCTAAAACTTCTCTAGCCACACCACTTTGGGTTCCCCAGATTTCCATTGGATCATGCTCAACCCAGCCTGGCTTAGGATAAATCTGTGTAAATTCTTTTTGTGCTACACCTACACTCTTACCATTATTATCAAATATAATTGCTCTTGAACTTGTGGTTCCTTGGTCTAAAGCTAAAACATACTTACCCATTTGTTCTGCCCCCTTTATTCATTGTACTGATGTTTATCAGAATATCAAAGATATAGTTGTACGTTATTAAACTGTCTTATAGGAAAGTTGCCAATACAAAAGCTCCTATAGTACCACCAACAATTGAAGAAATAATCGTTGGCATTGCTTTTGAAAGACTTGCTCCTGAATAAATACCTCCTGCTAATAATCCAAATCCTGCTGCCCATGCCATATCAATCCACGCACCACCAGTTTGGAATATCATTCCTACTCCGTGGTTAAGAGCCCATGTTGTTCCAACTATAAAGCCAGCTGCCATCCACCCGCCTATGGCGCCCCATGTCTCTACCATTTTGCCCCAACACATGCTGATTAGGAATGGAAATATGAACGCTCCCACAAATGTTGAAATCATCAATCCTGCTGTCATCTTTTACCCCCCTTTCAAATTATATGACTTCTACTTTTTCAAATGGTTAAGCTTCTTCCTTCGCTTCAACTTCCTTCTTCGCTAAATCTTTTTGGAACATTGCAGCAACAATACCTCCTGCCATACCACCTAGGATAACAATCACCAATGTTGGGATTGACTCCACTAGAGGAGTAATAGATCCTGCTGAAAATACTGGTCTTAATGTACCACATACACCAATCGCTAATGCCATGTCAACCCATGCGCCTCCGTCAGGGTTGTGTAGCACGCCCACGTAGTGATTCATAAACCACATAGTACCGATGATGGCAAAACCTGCAAACCAACCACCAGCAATACCATATGCCCCAGCAAATGCACCCCATACACTCATGACAAACATACCTGCGATGGCACCGCCAACCATAGTTCTAAAGTTTTTCATTTTTTTCACCTCCTTAAAATAAAATGGAATATCTAAAAGGTAAACGTTTACCTTTTTTAAAAAAATTTTTCTATAAAGCCCATATTTCTTCTTTGCTTGTAGAAATGCCCATGGCACCAGCCTTTAAGCTTTCTATCACGTCATCCTTATCCTGTATAAGGCCCCCTGCAATGACGGGTATTCGCGTCTCTTGATGGATGGTTTTGATAATCTTGGGCATAATACCTGGTAAAATCTCTATGGCATCAGGCTTTGTATGGTGAATAGATTTGATTCCCGTCTCCAAAGAAAGAGAATCTAAAATGAACAGCCTTTGTATAGCAAACATATTCATATCCTTGGCAATCTTTATGAGGTTACTCTTTGTGGTAATGATCCCATCAGGCTGAATATTGTCATGGATATATTTTAGGGCTGTGGCATCCTTTGAGAAGCCTTCCATTAAGTCTATATGTATATATATGTACATGTTCTTTTGTTTAACCCTATCAACAATATTTTTTAAATTAAAAATATTACCTGCCATTAAAAATATGATTTCACAGGGTGATTGGATCGCTGGTTCTAATTTCTCTGGATGATTTACTGCTGCGATCACAGGACTTTCTTGTACCTTGCTATAAAATTTATTGCCCATGCCTATCCTCCCCTTTGATCTTTTATGATGCAATTTACATGCCAATATTTAATTGTAGTAATTTTCAGTATTTTTCATGTTCACCATTCTATCTTTTGATACTTTTTTCCATTACTTCTTTTCGGTTTAATATCCCTTGGTAAAAAGTATCAATAATAATTATTTGTTAATTTTCTTTCTACTCTTCTCCAAACCTATTATTAAATAGACTGGTGATACTATCCATGGCTTCACCCTCGTCATCTCCATAGACATAAACTTTAACCGTATCCCCTTGTTTGGCCTTTAAAGTCATTAATGAAATAATGCTTTTACAGCTTACAAGCCTGCCATTGTGCTCAATTTCAATATTGCTGCCATATTTACTAGCCTCTTTGATTAATACTGTGGCTGGTCTAGCATGGAAACCTTCTCTGTTCTGTATCTCAATGGTTCTCTCCAGCATAATTTCATCCTTTCTATAGCTTGCTAACCTCTCTGCATTCCTCTGCAGCTCCTTTTACTTGAACTAAGGTGCCGCCTATAGACGCCTGAAGGGAAGCTGCAATGGCACCTTCTAAAATAGGTCCATCGGCAATAACAACCCTTTCTCTCTGCTCCCTATCTAAAAACTCTATGGCCATTTCTGTACTCATGATGGCGCTGCCTAAATCTACCAATACCACAACACCATCTCCATCATCGGCTTTTTCAATGGCATCTTTAATTCTATTTGCATCTGTTCCGATATCTCCATCGACCATGCCGCCCGCATCAATTACCTGTACTGGTGATTGGATCATCTGAATACTAAGCTCTTTGATTCCCTGGGCTGCCTTATTGCTATGGGAAACGATTACGATTCCTACCATCCCTATTCCCCCTTTGCCATCACATCAACAATCGTCTTTAATATGATGCAGCTGGAGGTAGCACCGGGGTCCTGATGTCCAATACTTCTTTCCCCTAAGTAGTTGGCTCTTCCTTTTTTTGCAATGATGGTCTTGGTATATTCCAGCCCTTGATAGGCTGCCCCTAACATTTTTTCACTTGCTTTTTCCGTACTTTCTCCTTCTTCAAAGGCTACTTTCCATGCCTCAAAGGCCGGAACCAGCACATCCAGCATGGTCTTATCTCCACGGCTTGCCTTACCCCTGGCAATAATTCCTTGAATTGCCTCATCAAACATTTTGATACTGTCTTCTACAGAGATGTACTCTTTTCCTGCAACCACTGCCCCTGCCTTCATAAATGCCGTTCCATAGAGAGGACCAGATGCACCTCCTACAGTAGAGATTAAGCTCATGGCAGCAGTCTTTAATATGGTCCCACAATCCTTGTCTCTTAGAGACTCTAACTTTTCCTTTACAGCTCTAAAGCCTCTGTTTAAGTTAATTCCGTGATCTCCATCCCCTATGGCCTGGTCTAAATCCGTTAAATGAACCTTATTTTCTTCAATAACAATAGTAATTTCCTCTATAACTTTCAGCAATTGATCTCTTGTCATCATCATATATCTCCTTCCTGCCTACAGAATTCTAGAATAGATAGGATTTAGGAACAGGGATTTCTCCTGTTCCTAAATCCATGAACATATTATAATTGTGTAAATGCAGGGGTATCTGCTGTAGCATCCAATAATTCTTTTAATTCTTCATCAAGTTTTAGTATTGAAACAGAAGCGCCGGCCATCTCAAGGGAGGTCATGAAGTTTCCTACCAAAGTTTTATAAACCTTGATACCTTTTTCCGCTAAGATGCTACTTACTTTTCTATTCATGATATATAATTCCATTAATGGTGTGCCACCCAAGCCATTGATTAATAGAGCCACTTCACTTTGTGAATAGTCTATATCTTCTAGGATTTTTTCTACAAGATGCGTTGTTATTTCATCAGCAGTTTTGATCTCATCTCTATGGGTTCCTGGTTCTCCATGGATCCCTAAACCTACTTCCATTTCATTTTCAGCCAGTTCAAAGCTTGGCTTTCCTGCTGCTGGTACTGTACAAGGTGTTAATGACATCCCCATGGAACGAACATTGGCGATGGTTTTCTCTGCTACTCTTTTTACCTCATCTAAATCCATTCCCTTTTCAGCTGCAGCTCCTGCAATTTTATGAATAAAAACTGTTCCTGCAATTCCTCTGCGCCCCGTGGTCCAAGTACTGTTCTCTACAGCCACGTCATCATTTACAACGACACTAGCCACCTTAATGCTTTCCATGTCTGCCATTTCTGCTGCCATCTCAAAGTTCATAATATCACCAGTATAGTTCTTAATAACCAATAGCACACCTGCACCGCCATCCACAGCCTTTACAGCTTCAAAAACCTGATCTGGTGTAGGTGATGTAAATACAGCCCCTGCCACAGCACCGTCCAGCATACCTCTACCTACAAAACCACCATGGGATGGTTCATGACCGCTTCCACCACCGCTAACCAAAGCAACCTTACCATTAACAGGCCCATTGGCACGGACAAGGACATTAAAGCCTTCTAATTTTCTTACATACTGTGGATGTGCTTTTACAACGCCTTCCAACATTTCCTCTACGACTGCCTCTGGATGGTTAATAATTTTTTTCATAGAAAAATCCCCCTTTTCTATTCTACTTACCTCATGGTAAGTTAGTATGACAATTTCTTTGTCTGGAAAAATATATGCTTATCCCCCTAGCCTAATACCTGAATCTAGAAATAAGCAATCTTTATGCCAAAATAAAAGATTAAGCGTTCTTTTGGCTTGGATATATTCCCAATACTCCCATTGTCTTTTTAAATTTGTTTTTGCCTGCTGAAGACCCCTCACAACGCCCTAGCATTTTTTATCAACAATTAGAAAAGAGTTGATAAATTTTATCAACTCTCCTTGATTAACTGATATTTTCTCGCTTTTAAGGCAACGGTTCTATGGGTAATACCCAATGCCTTTGCTGCTCGATTAAAGGTTTTATGTTTTTCTAGTGCCCGCTGAATGATTTGTTTCTCATACACCTCCAGAGGTACGACATCATCATGAATAAGGTGAATCAATTCTTGAGATTGGATGCTTTCTTTTCCCCGAATATAGCTAGGTAAAGTATCCACACATAACTTTGGCCCTTCACCTAAAGCCAAGCCTCTCTCAATAATGTTCTCTAATTCTCTAATATTCCCTGGCCAATCATAGACCTCTAAAGCATTTAGTGCTTCCCTTGTAATTTCCTTTAATGCTGCATCTTCTCTACTACAAATCTTTTCAATAAAATGCTCTGCCAGTAAAGGAATATCCCCTTTTCTTTCCCTCAGGGGCGGTAATGTGATCGGGATTACGTTCAATCGATAATATAAATCTTCTCGAAATGTTCCCTTGGCTAACATTTCCTCCAACTTTTTATTGGTTGCCGCAATGACTCTTACATTTACTCTGATGACCTCAAGACCGCCTACTCTTTCGAATTCCCGTTCCTGTAGTACACGCAGCAGCTTTACCTGTAAATCCCGATTCATATCCCCAATTTCATCCAAGAAAATTGTACCTTGATTGGCCAATTCAAACTTACCTAGTTTTGTTTTTATCGCCCCGGTAAAAGCGCCCTTTTCATGACCAAACAATTCACTTTCCAGCAGATTTTCAGGGATAGCTGCACAGTTCACCCGGATAAATGGCCTATTCTTTTTTTCACTAGCCTGATGTATTGCTCTGGCCAATAGTTCTTTTCCTGTACCACTCTCCCCGCGAATTAAGATGGTAGACGATGTTTTGGCTGCCTTTGAAGCCATGGTCAAAACTTCCCTTAATGTCCCGCTGCTCCCAATAATGCTATGAAAAGCCTCTTCAATTCTTTGATTTCGTGAAAGCTCCTGTTGAAAATACTCTATTTTTTCCTCTGCTTCCTCAAGCTTTTTCATCATTTGTTGAAGCTCAGTGATTTCTTTCCCTGTAGATATGACCCCTTTCATTTTTCCATCAATAAATATAGGGGTGGCATTGGTAATAATTTTTGTATGGTGTGCTGTTTGAATAGGTACCCCTAATTCCTTTTTTCCGCTCTTTAGTACCCTTCCTGTCACATCCGCGGGCAATACATCGACCATATTCTTTCCCAAAATACAGCCTTTCTCAACATGCCATATTCTTTCAAATGTCGGGTTAACATAGGTAATCTTTCCGTGCTCATCAATCATAGAAATAGCATCATGGGTATGCGCTAAAATGGTACCGAATCTCTCCTTTATTTCCTTTACGGACTCCAGTTCATGGGATAGTCTTTCTACTTCAGATATATCTTGAAATACAGCAACAGCACCTATGATTTTACCCTCCACAATGATAGGAGATCGATTGGTGATAATCATCGTTTTTCCAATCACTTGTCGATCACTTTTCATTTCCTCTCCTGTTTGAAGTACCCTGTGGAGTTTTGAATCCTCCAATACTTTATGGGCTTGATGGCCAATCATACTTTCCCGCTTTAACCCCGTAATTCTTTCCGCTGCCTTATTAAATATGGTAATTACATTATTTTCATCCACAACCATAATACCGTTAGATAAACTTTCAAAGATTTTTTCGCTGGTCAGTGTGGTCTTGTCAATTACCTTATCTACTTCATCAGCACTGACATGGCTAAGGTCGATTTGATCTATCAGATATTCTGATATTTCTTCTAGGGCCTCTTGTCCCCTTTCTCCTTCACAAATAAGGACAATCTCATCACCCTTCCTTATGCTTAAGCTTGTTAATGCCACCATACTGGTAATAGGGATTTTTATATCCTCATTTGTCTTCTGTATCCATATATATACATCATATTTTCTATTGATTTCACTTCCCTTATAAGTCAATGCAGCTGCTACCCTTGCATGAATACCTCTGTTATGTGCAATCGTGATTCTCTTTCTATGTTCCAAAAAAACCATCCCCTTTGTGGAAATATCCCCTTATGTTTATCTAGTTTATCATACTTATGTGTATTTTTCAGAATATTCTTTTGTGTATTATGCAAAAAATAGTTGATGGACCAAATTTTAGTCCATCAACTATTTTTTCTTTGCACTCAAGTCTTTTACATAGGATACAATCACCTTACATTTGCTGCAAAGGGCATAGAATCGAATGGGGCAAGCCATATCTTCATAATCTTCATTCACAGATTCATTCTTAATGATCCGAAACCCTGTGTCCTCCATACACCCTGGACACACATACCGATTAAACAATAGGGGTGCTTCCAATACTTTTTTACCTTGTATCGTTTTCCTCATATTATACTTCCTTTTATGCATTCTTGTTATTTCTACATTATATCTTATTTTTATCAAAAGTACAAAATACCTGGGAAACTACGAAAAAGATAATTACTACGTAGCAAGATCGAGATCAAGACTGAGATCGAGTAAAGGCGGTAGGGGCGCGGGTTTCCCCGCCCGTACGGTTCTTATCTTAATCTTAATCTCGATCTCGATCTTGATCTGCGACATTTATGCCGTATCCTTTATCAAAAAAGAAAGAACGCAAGACGACTCTTCTTCGTCTTGCGTTCTTTATGTACTTCTGTAACCAGCGACGACCTACTCTCCCAAGGGGCTACCCCCTAAGTACCATCAGCGCTGAAGGGCTTAACTTCTGTGTTCGGTATGGGAACAGGTGTGACCC
>NZ_JARBTM010000020.1 GCF_029240175.1 Anaerosolibacter sp. | reverse complement strand
GGGTCACACCTGTTCCCATACCGAACACAGAAGTTAAGCCCTTCAGCGCTGATGGTACTTAGGGGGTAGCCCCTTGGGAGAGTAGGTCGTCGCTGGTTAAAAGAAAAAACTCAGAAGAAATTTCTTCTGAGTTTTTTACATTTGGATAGAAATTTGTCGTATATATATAGTGATGTAAAAATCATGATGCACAATATGATGTATATTGCTTATAAAAATTAGACACAAACCTCTAAATTTCAATAAAATAGGACAAAATAACTAAAAAAAATAAGAAGGAAAAACCAAAGGGACATAGAATTAAACAAGTATAACCCGAGAAGAGGAGACTGATCGTGATATGCTTATTAAGGTAATGTTTCTAGTGACCCTTTGTATACCAATAGGATATCTTCAAGCCTATTTGCTTAATGATGCAATGAAGGATCTAAAGCCAAGCAAGAAGGCTGTTAGGCTTGCCACTGCATCCTATCAACATGACGACTATTTTGAGCGGGAGTACATAAGGCTCGCAAAATAGTAATTATTTACAATGATATAATTTATAAATGCTATCAATTAAGTGCTTTCGATGAAGAAGGCATTTTTTATTGGGGTAGCTGAGAGTAGCTGTCATCCTGAGTGGAGCGAAGGATCTCAAAGGACAAGTGTTTTTACATCAGATTCTTCGTTGCACTCAGAATGACACCAAAGGGTAGGCATCAAATTCAAAGGTAGATCATTTATATTATGATTGATAAAGAAAAGTTGAAATGATATGATAGTAGTTGTATGACAATACTAAGTGAAATAAAAGGATGGATTAATAAATGGGGCCTATGATTAGACAGACAATACAGCAGAAGAAGCTTTCATTTTGGAAGGTACTAATTATGATCTTTGCTACAGCCTTTATTATGGATATAACCGTAAAGCTATTCTCTAGGATTAGCCCTACAATCGCCTCTGTGGCAGGGATTATATCCCTTCTTATAGCAGTCGGCGGGTGTGTGCTTATCATATACAGACATATTGCCTATTATAATTACAAGCTCATAGATGATGACCTGATTATGGAGAGAGTTTTTGGAAGGGCAAATCACCTGTTTCTTAATCTGAAGTTATGGGAGCTTGAAGCTTTTTATCCCTATAGTGAAATAAGCAGCAAAGGAAAAAAGGAAAGTGTAAAAATCTATAAATTTGTTACAGGAATCAATCACCACCAGTGGTATGTAGGAGAATTCACCCGCAGCGGCGATCAATATCGGTTTATCATAGAGCCTAGTGAAGAGCTTCTAAGAGCAATACAGTCTGTCCGAGGGGAACAATAGTGTATAACAACCCATGTCATAAAATGACATGGGTTTTCTTTTGCCCACCACAAATCCAATATCTTGTACAATTTGTCGTATAACGAATCTATATATTGTGCCTACGACAAAAAAATGAAAAATCATGCATGAAAAAAAGTATAACGTGACATGCCGCAGGCGAATAAAATAGTAGGGAAGAGGCAATAATCTTGGAAAATAATAAAGGCTGGTGAGTAGGGTGAAACATGAAGCCGCAGAATGTTCTATGTGTTCTCAGCATACTACACAATATATTGAAATACTGGGCGGGTACATATGTGAGGCCTGTGAAAGAGAAATTGCCAATATAAATATGGAAGATAAAAAATATGGGATATACAGCATCTTAATGAAAAAGATGTGGAGAGAGTTTTTAGCAGCAATGTAACAACACAAAGCTATCAGCCAATGGTTGATGGCTTTGTATTGTTTTTGATTTAATAGGAAAGTTCTACTTTCCTATTAAATCAAAAAGCAGGGGTGCAGGGGAAGTATTCCCATGCCGTAGTCAGAGGGGTGCTCAGGCTGCTTAGCAGCCGTCGAAGGGGAACTAGGTTCCCCTCAGATGGCATCGTTAGATGCATTTTTGATAGGATCTATCAATGTCTAGGGGAATTTTAAAGGAAAAAGACCTGTAGATATAGAAGATATGCATAACAGGAGGGATTGTATGGATCAGCCGATTATTTTAGATCAATTGTTAAAGCATAGCAAAAAAGGCATGGTATCCTTTCATGTGCCGGGCCATAAAAGTGGAAAAATTTATGAGCGCTTTAATTATAAAAACTTTACAGGACAGCTGCTGTCCATGGATATAACAGAAATACCAGGTGCAGATAATCTCCATGCACCGGAAGAAATGATTCGAGAAGCCCAAGAAAGAGCTGCAAAATTTTATAAAGCAGACCAGACTTTTTTTCTAGTGGATGGAACTTCCTGCGGGATTATCGCCATGCTGATGGCCGTAGCCAATCCTGGGGATAAAGTAATAGTACCAAGGGATTGTCATAAATCTGTGATTCATGGCTTAATACTAGGAAACATTACCCCTATATATATTCAGCCAGAGGTATGGGCAGAAAAGGGCATATCCATGGGGGTAAGGCCAGAGGCTGTGGAAAAGGCCTTAAAGGAATGCCCCGAGGCTAAGGCTGTGTTGATTACATATCCAAATTACTATGGGGTATGTTCAGATATTGAGGCAATTGCCACAATCATCCATAAGTATGATAAAATATTATTAGTAGATGAAGCCCATGGGGCCCATTTTAATCTTAGTGAACTTTTGCCTATCTCAGCATTGGAGGCAGGGGCGGATATTGCAGTCCAAAGCACCCATAAAACACTGCCTGCATTTACCCAGGCATCTATGCTTCATGTGAGATCAGAAAGAATAGATATTCATCGTTTAAAGGTAATGCTGGCTATGCAGCAAAGCACAAGTCCATCCTACCTTTTAATGGCTTCTTTGGATATGGCACGATTTATAGCAGAATCAGAAGGTAAGTTTTTGATGAACCATCTTCTAGGCCATATTGATGCTTTCAAAAGTCAGGTTGAACAATCAGGAAAGATTAAGATCCTAGGAAAGACAGAAGCAGAAGCCCATGGCGCCAAGTCAGTAGATCCAACGAAAATCTTAATTGATATGATAAACCTAGGAATTCAGGGAACGGTGCTTGAAGAGCTGCTTCGTACAAAGTATCATATACAGATGGAGTTAGCCAATATAAATATCGCATTAGCTGTGGCGACCATTGGCAATGAGCGTAATGATTTTGATCGATTAGCCCATGGGCTATTGAACATAAAGGATGGTAAGGGAATTGCCCATAAACGCATAGAGACACCGCTATACTCTTATCAGCTTCCAAAGATGAAGCTGACACCACGGCAGTCCATCTACATGAAAAAAACTACAGTAGACTTTACAGACAGTTCTGGTAAAATAAGTGGAGAGTATATAATCCCTTATCCACCAGGGATTCCTATCCTTTGTCCAGGCGAAGAATTAACAACAGAAGTGATTGAATATACGAAGGCCTTAAAGAAGAACGGGATACAGATCATTGGGTTAGAGGATACGACCTTACAAAAAATTAACATAATCGAGCTTTAGCATAAAGAAAAGAGGTGTTGCATGAGAGGTTTATTTATTACGGTAGAGGGTCCAGATGGATCAGGAAAAACAACCCAGATAAAAAGAATTAAAGAGTATTTTACGGTGAAGGGGTATGAGGTGATTACTACCCGGGAACCAGGGGGAACACGGATTGGCGAGAAGGTTCGCGAGATCATTTTGGATAAAAACCATGTGGAAATGGATAATATAACTGAGGCTTTATTGTACGCAGCATCGAGAGCCCAGCACGTGGCAGAGGTTATTAAACCTGCAGTAGAGTCTGGAAAGATTGTTATTTGCGACAGGTTTGTGGACTCTAGTCTTGTTTATCAAGGGGTAGGGAGAAACCTAGGCGTAGCATTGGTAGAAGGAATCAATCAGGTGGCAATTCAAGGTATTATGCCCGATATTACATTTTTATTTAAGCTTTCACCACAGATTGGTATTCAAAGAAAGTTTAAACAAGGAAATGAAGATCGCCTAGAGCGGGAGAAACTTGATTTCCATCAACAGGTATATGAAGGATATATGCAGCTCGAGACACTATATCCTCAGAGAATCCGAGGCATCGATGCCAGCAAGACGATTCAAGAGGTTCATGAAGAGATTGTTAGGTATATTGAAGAATTGTTAGAGGGTAGAGGTTAATAGAAAGGAGTGCTTTTATGAAACTAATCATTGCGATCATTCATGATGAGGATGTCCAGGATTTGGTACAGAAATTGATGGATGATAACTATAGGGTGACGAAATTAGCTTCCACAGGGGGGTTTCTAAAGTCTGGAAACACGACCCTGCTGGTTGGCGTGGAGAAGGAGAAGGTAGATGCTGTGATTGGCATCATTAAAGATACCTGTGAGACGAGAAAGGAAATTGCTCCTGCACCAACACCTATGATGGGGGGAACAGGGGTATTTATGACCTATCCCATTGAAGTACAGGTTGGCGGTGCAACGGTATTTGTGTTGGATGTGGATCAGTTTGTAAAATTATAGCATGGGAATTCAGAAGAGAAGTAATGGAGGAAGTACATGGGATTCGATGAAATCATAGGGCAAGAGAAAATGATTCAGCAATTGCAATCGGCAATTCTGCACCAACGTGTTGCCCATGCATATATATTTGATGGACCTGAAGGAATCGGAAAAGGATTAACAGCCTTGGCATTTGCCAAGGCCCTTATGTGTAAGGCAGGTAAGGGAACGGCTTGTGAGCTTTGCTCTTCTTGTGTAAAATTTCAACATAACAATCATCCTGATATCCAAATGATCGAGCCAGAGGGAGCCAGCATCAAGAACAAACAGATTGAAGACTTTCAGCAGGATATCTTGATAAAGCCATATGAAAGTAATAAAAAGGTATATATTATAAAGGACGCCCATCTCATGACAGTGAGTGCCCAGAATCGACTCCTAAAGACCTTGGAAGAGCCTCCAACCTATGCAGTCATCATCTTTATCACAACCAGTGCCAGCAGTTTTCTGCCAACGATTCGGTCACGCTGTCAGATTTTTAAGTTCAACCGAGTAGGACAGGCATGCATTGAAGGATTTCTCATGAAGAAGTATGCTATGGACCAGATCGATGCCAGGGTGTACTCGGCTTTTTCCGATGGGATCATCGGAAAGGCAATCAAGCTAAAGGAGTCGGAAGCATTTAATGCCCTTCGAGAAGAAACTATAGGTGTGATTGATACAGTTTTAGAAAAAGAACCACTTCGGGTGTTTGGATTGGTAGATTTTTTTGATAAGCATAAAGAAAATGTGGAGGAAGTTCTAGACTTTATATTGGTATGGTTTCGAGATATACTGATATTAAAGGAAACAAGAACAGATACCTTTTTAATAAATTTGGATAAAAAAAATGATTTACAAAAGCACCTGAATCGTATAGGATATGAGAAAATAAGTCATATTATTGGAATAATAGAAAAAACAAAGAGGGATATAAAAGCAAACGTAAATTTCCAGTTGGCAATTGAAATACTGCTTTTGAATATACAGGAGGTATAAGATGATTCCAGTTGTAGGTATAAGGTTTAAAAAAGCAGGGAAAATATATTATTTTGATCCAGATACCATTGAGATACAAAAAGGACAAAATGTAATTGTGGAGACTTCTCGAGGAATTGAGTTCGGAGAGGTAGTGGTAGGGCCCAAGGAAATTCAAGAGGAAGATATCATTCATCCCTTAAAAAAGGTTCTACGGATTGCCACTGAGGAGGATGAAATCCAACACCACCAAAATTCAGTAAAAGAAAAGGAAGCTTTCCAGGTTTGCATAGAAAAGGTTGAGCAGCATCAGTTGGATATGAAGCTCATTGATGTGGAATATACCTTTGATAACAATAAAGTAATTTTCTACTTTACGGCTGATGGCAGGGTAGACTTTAGAGAGTTGGTAAAGGATCTAGCAGCTATTTTCAAAACCAGGATTGAATTAAGACAGATTGGTGTACGGGATGAGGCCAAGATGATTGGAGGCATGGGACCATGCGGAAGGTCCTTGTGTTGTGCCACATGGCTGGGAGATTTTGAGCCTGTGTCCATCAAGATGGCCAAGGAGCAGAGCTTATCCTTGAATCCAACCAAAATCTCAGGAATTTGTGGCCGTTTGATGTGCTGCTTGAAGTATGAGCATGAAATGTATCAGGGCTTGAGAGATAATTTACCTGAGGTGGGGGAGAAAGTAACGACACCGGATGGCGTGGGTATTGTGATTGAGAATAACGTTCTTTTGGAATGTGTGAAGGTTCGGACAATCCTTCAAGAGGGTAAGGAAGGAAAGCCGGATAAGCTTAGTGATGAAGTGCTGGTATATGATAAACAGGCTGTAAACAGAATGGGCTGTGGTGGCGGAGGCTGCTGCAAGAAAGAAGAAAAAGAAGAAGTCATATTAGCAGAGTTTAAACATTTGGAGGATTAAGAATTGTCATAATCTGTTATAAAGAATTCTAGAATGGGAAATACTCTAGTAGATAAAATAGCTGACTTGAAATGGAGGTGAACAGAGATGTCATATGTTATTACAGATGCATGTATCAGCTGTGGTGCGTGTGAACCAGAATGTCCAGTAGATGTAATCAGTGCAGGAGATACAATTTACGTAATCGATGAAGATGGGTGTATTGAATGTGGTGCTTGTGCCAATGTATGTCCTGTAGACGCACCGATTCCACAATAATTTTACATGATACACAAGAAGACCCTGTAGATGTTGGGGGTCTTTTTTTGTTGAAAATATAGTATAATGAAAATAAAAATAGATGAAAGGGGGACTTATGGTGGCTTCAAGCCAGCTTTCGGTTGTGATTGTATTCCTTCAAGGCTTGGCCTCGTTTTTTACACCCTGTGTGCTACCGCTGCTTCCAGTATATTTGAGTTATTTGGCGGGTGCATCAGTAGAAGAAATCGGAGAAAATAGAAGGTTACATAGAAATACGGTATTCAACGCCCTGGGGTTTGTTTTAGGCCTTTCCCTTGTTTTTATTGTGTTAGGCGCTACAGCCAGTGCCATTGGCCGATTTATCTATGTCTATGCGGATATCATTCGAAAGGCCAGCGGGGTTATTGTGATTATTTTTGGGCTGCACCATGCGGGAATTATCCATATTGGGATTTTGGACCGTGAAAAACGGATGGAATTACAAGATACTTCACCAAAGTTTATAAACTCTTTTCTGCTGGGGACCACCTTTAGCTTTGGGTGGACACCATGTGTGGGGCCGGTATTGGCTTCAGTGCTTATGATGGCCAGCAGCGAAAAAACAGTATTGGCAGGAATAAAGCTCTTGGGGGTATATTCCTTGGGTTTGGGAATTCCTTTTATCTTAGCGGCTTTAGCAGTAAACTATATGATCCATCATATCCGGACCTTATACAGATACTTTACTGTCATTAAGAGGGTAAGTGGTTTGTTGCTGGTGATTATGGGTATATTGATATACACCAATTATTTATATAAGCTATCGGCCATATTATCGTAACCAAAGGAGGCGTGACGATGAATCGAAAGGGTCTCATCATTGTGATCAGTGTCATACTTATCGGTATAATAGGAAGTATAATTTACTTTGGATGGCTGAAACCTCACAAGGAATCAGAGAAGCCAGGAAAGATTACCATAGAGGAACCTACACCTAGAGAAAGAGAAACACCTGCTCCTGGGGAGGAACTGACAGAAGACAATGGCAATACGAATACAGAAGAAAATAGTGGTACAGGAGTATTTCCCGGTGATAAAGCCTATGAATTTACGTTGGTTGACCGAGAAGGTAATGAAATTACCTTGTCCAGCTTAAAGGGCAAGGTGGTATTTATCAACTTCTGGACCACATGGTGCGGCTATTGTGTAACAGAAATGCCTCACATGCAGGAGGTATATGAAACCTATAAAGACAAAAATGTTGCAGTACTAGCTGTAAATGTATTAGCCGCCGAGAAGCCCGGTACGGAAATGACCAACGTAAATGAGTTTGTAGATGAAAAAGGATTTACGTTCCCAGTCTTATTTGATACAGATGGTGCTGTTTCTGTGAAGTATAGGGTGAGAGCCTTCCCAACTACTTATATTGTAGACCAAGAGGGTACCATCGTAGAGGTTGTAACTGGAGCCATGGATAAAGATACCATGATGGAAAAGATCGAAAATGCTTTGAACCAATAGTGAAAGAGGTACAGAAATCTGTACCTCTTATATATTGAGGGTTGAAGTGTTATAATAATAGGAAGAGCAAGCATAGGAGAGATGGATATGGATGAAAAGCTGGTAAAAGACGGAGAACGGGTTGATGACCTACAGTGTAAAGGTTTACGATTGATCCAGAATCCAAAGGGTTTTTGTTTTGGCGTAGACGCCGTACTTTTAAGCAATTTTTGTGAAGCCCGGAAGGGATGGCGTGTCATTGACCTGGGGACTGGGACAGGCATTATCCCTATTCTTTTGGCAGGAAAGACCGATGCCAAGGAAATTTTTGGGGTGGAGATTCAAGAAGAAGTGGCGGAGATGGCTTCTAGGAGCGTCCAGCTTAATGGATTGGAAGGAAGGGTACATATTATCAATGAGGATTTAAATCAGATTACGGATCAATTGGAGCCCTATTCCTTTGATGCTGTGACCTCTAATCCACCCTATATGAATGAAGGCGGTGGTCTTTTAAATCCTCATAGCATGAAGGCGATTTCTAGACATGAAGTAAAATGTACCCTGGAGGATGTTATCAGGACAGCAGCGAAGTTGTTAAAGGACCGGGGGCATTTCTATATGGTCCATAGACCCCATCGCTTGGTAGATATTATAGATTTGTGTAGGAAGTATAAGCTAGAGCCTAAAAGGCTTCGGTTTGTGCATCCCAACAAGAATAAGAAGCCAAATATTTTGCTGATCGAGGGTGTAAAATATGGACGTCCAGAGTTAAAATTTATGGACCCTTTATATGTATATAATGAAGATGGCAGCTACACCGATGAAATCCATGAGATTTATGGTAGAGATCAGATGATAGATGAGGAAGTGCGATGATGAGGGAAGGAAAAGGAAAGCTATATATTTGTCCTACACCCATTGGCAATCTAGAGGATATTACCTTGAGGGTGCTGAGGGTGATGCAGGAGGCCGATGTGATTGCCGCAGAGGATACCCGACATTCCATTAAATTATTAAATCACTATGATATCCAAAAGCCCCTTACAAGTTATCATGAACACAACAAGGAAGCAAAGGGGACCCATCTGATTGAGAAACTCCAAAGAGGTGAGATCATCGCTTTAGTATCTGATGCGGGTATGCCTGGTATATCAGATCCTGGAGCAGATTTAATCAAGCTGTGTATTGAACACGATATCGAATTTGAAGTTTTGCCAGGTGCCACCGCATTTACAACAGCCTTGGTCGCTTCAGGTTTACCTACAAATCATTTTGCCTTTGAAGGCTTTTTAGACCGGGAAAAAAAGAATCGTAAAAAGCGATTGGAATTTCTAAAGAACGATGACAGAACCATGATCTTTTATGAAGCTCCTCATCGATTAGAGGCAGCTTTGAAGGACATCCATGAAATTCTAGGAAATCGCAATGCTGTGGCTGCAAGAGAGCTGACAAAGCGTCATGAAGAGTTTGTTCGTGGAACGGTGGTGGAACTTATTGCCCATTTTGAAGCGCATCCACCGAAAGGAGAATTTGTTGTGCTGGTAGAAGGAATGTCCCAGGAGACCATGAAAGCCATGGAAGAAGAAAAGTGGGAGAAAATTTCCATCAAAGATCATTTGCGTATGTTTATGGATGCAGGCATTGACAAAAAAGAAGCGGTAAAGAAGGTGGCCAAGGAAAGAGGTATTGGAAAAAGAGTTGTTTATGAAGAAAGCATTGATTTATAGTAAAAATCCTCGTCCGTTGGACGAGGATTTTATTTACTCAGCAATTTCAGTTACACATGTAGGGCAGATGTTTTTTCCTTTGAAATTCTTAACATCTTTTGCTTGGCCGCAGAAGATACAAGCAGGTTCATATTTCTTTAGGATGATGTGTGCTCCGTCGACATAAATCTCCAAAGCATCTTTTTCGCCAATATTTAAGGTGCGTCTTAATTCTATTGGAATTACAACTCTTCCGAGTTCATCGACCTTTCTAACTATACCTGTGGACTTCATGTTTTTCCTCCTCGTATTTTACAAAATTCGACATAACTTGTATGTTTAAATCGTACCAAAATTTCCAATAATAGTCAACTGTAAAAAATAATTTTTATGAATTATTTTCTACCAGATTCATACAAATAATTGAATAAATATTATGCCAATATAACGCCATAGGGTATTTAAAGAAGGATTCAAGACACTGATAATTATTTAACACACGGAGAAAAAGCAGAAAATATATTTGACAAAAGTAAATGAAACGTGTGTATGTTTATTACTCTTGAAAAGGATTCTTCTTAGTAACACACGTCTGAGGCTTATGGAGTTTTTTGGAAGTTAAAAACTTGAATTTAGAGAAAAAATAGTGGGTATAAGATTAGTATGTAGGTGTCTAACATGATTGACAGAATATGATAAAAAAGTTTAAGATGGATTAGAGGCTGTTCATTATATCGGAGGAGTGAAAGGGATGAATGCAATAAATGAAAGCATTGCCCAAATTCGAATCCATACCAATTCGGATTTTTACATCGTAGGAGGCTTTATACGAGATTTCTTATTAAAGAGAGATTATAATGATATAGATTTAATTTTGTCGGAAGATGCTTTGACCGTGGCGAAGGAATTCGCATATAATCGAGAAGGCAGCTTCATTATTTTAGATGAAGCAAATGCTGCTGCCAGAGTGATTCTAAAAAATGAGAATCTGGTGATTGATTTTTCTAGAATGAAAGGAAAAGATATTGTTGAGGACTTAATGGAGAGAGATTATACGATCAATGCCATGGCCCTAAAGGTTGGACAAGATGGAGGTGTTGATTGGGACAATCTCATAGATCCGACCAATGGAAAAATAGATATGGAGAACAAGTGCATTCGTATGCTTTCAGAAAAAGCATTTCAAGATGATCCCCTGCGAATGATTCGCGGCGTACGCTTTGCTGCCCAGTTGGACTTCGATATAGAAGATATTACTGCTAAAAGCATCAAAAAGCATTCGAAGTATTTGATGACGTCAGGGGCTGAAAGGATATCCCATGAGTTGTTTCAAATATTAAAATGTAATGGTACCCATTATTATTTCAATATGATGGATAAGCATTTGGACTTGCTGAACAAGATATTTCCTGAGATTGAGCCTATGAAGCAAGTAGGCCAGTGCAAATACCATGTGGTGGATTCATGGGCCCATTCTCTCTATACCTTAAATGTGGCAGAGAGTATTATTTATGCCGATGGATATTTTGAAAATCATCTAAGGGAGGCCTATGAAGAGCATACCCAGAGGATCTTTTCTAATGGACATACACGGATTCAGCTGATTAAGCTTGCAGCCCTATTCCACGATATAGGGAAACCTTCGGCAAAATGGACGGATGAGACGGGAAGAATACGATTCAAAGGCCATGAGATTACAGGGATGGAGATTGTAGCCGATATTTCAGATCGCTTAAAGCTCAGCAACAAGGAAAAACAGTTTTTATGTAAAATTGTGAAGGAGCACATGTGGCCGTTGACTTTATACAAGGAAAATGATGTGAGCGGAAGAGCGATCTATGATTTATTTAAGAATTTTGGTGAAGATACCTTGGATGTGCTGCTGGTATCTTTGGCAGATATGATTGCTACGCGAAAGCTCCTTCATCCCCATGAGGAAATGGGGATGTATAAGGTTCATATAGAATACCTTGCCAACAACTATCTTACCAGATTCCGAGAGTTGATGGATCTCTCCCATGTACTGAACGGAAATGAAGTGATGGAGCACTTTGACATTGATGATGGGAAAGTGGTAGGACAAATTCTTGAGGATGTGCGAAAGGCTATTTTCTTTGGAAAGATTCCTCCAGAAAAAGAACGGGCGATACATTATATAGAAAAAGGAATGTTTCAATAGGAAAGGAGAATGGTTTTGCCATTCTCCTTTTATTGGTTATCGACAAGCGGGCAGGAGGACCCTGCCCCTACAAGTATTATGTATATCGGTAGGGGCGGGGTTTTCCCGCCCGATGCTTTTGTCCTAGAACCATCTTCTTTTTCGACGAAAACCAAAGGACTCCTTGATGGACATAATCACTTGGATAACACCCATGATACTGGAAATCACATCTGTATTTTCAGCCAGTGCACCAGCTGCCGCCTCCGTAGTACCTAACAAATTATCAATGGTGCCTTGGACAGCTTTAACGTCGTGGGATAGATCTCCGCTAATGCTTTCGATGTTCTCTGCAATGGCGGGAGCACGATCCATCACGTCGTTGATATTTTCAGCATTGTCTTCCAGGATTTTACGAAGTACTTTCATGGTATCATATAGATTCTTCAGTACCAATATGGCATAGATGATGAGAACCAGCAGGGCTGTACCCAATAAGGCAGCACCTAGATCTCCCAAGCGAATGGTTGTATCTAACATATGTAATCCTCCAAAACTATTCAGATTTTTCTTCTGATTCGATTGCGATCTCTTCCTCTATGGTATCTGCACATGCAGCTGCATCCTCACAGGCAGTTTTGCGTAGGCTACGAATTTTTCCTACAACTTCCCGGATACCTTCTTTTCTGTTTTTTAAAGTATTTTCAAGATTTGATTTTGCCCCTTCAACATTTTTTTCTACGTTATGTTTTAGTTCCACTGCTCCATCTTGAATTTTCTTTCGTGTGTTTTTACCTGAATCAGGAGCCAAAAGAATACCGGCAGCACTACCTAAAACACTACCAACCAATGTACCAATGGCCACCCCTTTTGCCAATTTCTTCTGCTGCTCAAGCTTTCTTTTACGTTGTAAATTCCTCACCAATCTCATTCTAAATTCCCCTTTCTATCTTTAAAGTTTATTTGGACATTCATAGATTATCCATTTATTACCCACTTATTGAAATATGAAACGAAAAAATTTCTATGGGTTTTTAGGGAAAAATATTAAAATCATTGTAGGGTCTTTTTACTATTGTACGTCTAAATGAATGGATAAGCAAGGAGGTGATACATTGACGGATGAAGAAATTGTGAAAAAAATCATTCAAGGAAATCAGGATATGTTTCCTCAGCTGATCGAAAGGTATAAAGATAAGATATTTACATTGGTCTATCGTTATACCAATGATTATGGGGAGGCTCAGGATGTAGCCCAAGAAATTTTTATTAAAATCTATAAGCAAATGCACACTTTCCGATTTCAGTCAAAGGTATCTACCTGGATATATAGAGTGGCCACAAATAGTTGTATCGATTGGGATAGAAAGAGAAAAACAAAGCAGGATACCATTTATCTTGTCAATGAGGAACTTGTTATAGATCAAGAGCGGGGTCCTGAGCAGCTGTTCATTTTAAATGAGCAAAGAGAGGCAGTAAGGGATATAATCAATGGGCTTCCAGAAAACTATAAGCTGTTGGTTATTATGTATCATTTTCAAAATATGCGATATAAGGAAATCAGTGAAGTATTGGATATGCCCATGAAAACCATAGAAACTGGTTTATATCGGGCAAGGATGATGATCAAAAAACAAATGGAAATCCACTATGGCGGAGGTGAACTTCTATGGAGTGCAAAAAAATAGTAAGAATACTGGATCGATATATTCGAAAAGAGTTAGATGAAAGCACTGTCCAGGAGGTGGAGGCCCATCTGGCAGCTTGTGGGGCTTGTCGTAGAGAACTGGATGCCCAGGAAGCACTGCATCAACTGTTGGATTCTCCTTTGGAGATCAAAGCACCGCCTGATTTTACCCTGGCGATCATGGCAGAGATTCAGAAAATCCACAGAAAGCCGAGGCCGACCCTGGTATCCTATAAAGGATGGGGACGGAGTCTTGTAGCCGCAGGGATATTGATGCTGGTGATCAATGTGGCGGGTGTTTCAAAACACATTGACTATGGACAGATCATCCACAAGACCAGTGCCGTCCAAGAGAATATCGTGTTTTCCATGGATGAGGTCAATCGAAATATTTCAAGGGTTTTTAACAATATTGATATAAGGATATGGAGGGATTAAGCGATGAATTGTAAATATCATAAGGGTATACGGTCCGAATACATTTGCAGTGTATGCAATCATCCTGTGTGCAGTGATTGCATAGAAGAGGTGCAAGGTAAGAAGGTCTGCCACCACTGTATTGGGAAAAATTTATTTCATGGGAAGCGACATCAAGGTGAGTTAAGCAGGTTCTGGAGCTTTATTTTTTCTCTGATCCCTGGCTGCGGACAGATGTACATGGGTCTGATGAACAGAGGATTGCAATTGCTAACCGCGTTTATGGTGGTGTTTGCCCTGGGCGTCATGACGGAGGGGGTAATCATTTCCCTAGGTATTATTGTGTGGTTCTATAGCTTCTTTGATAGTCTCAATATAAGGAAGCAGATCGTTCGAGGGGATGCGGTGGAAGACAAGATCATCTACGATATCGATTTGGGCCGCATCAACCGTAAGTATGTGGGTATTGGATTGGTTGTCTTAGGCGGGCTTTCCGTGTTTGAAAATGTAACGGATTTTGTGGCAAATACGCTGCGACAGATTTACGGCAACGAGTTTCCAACCTATTGGATCCATGATATCAATAGAAATATTGTCCCTATTGGTCTGGTTGTCTTAGGTGTATATTTGCTTCGTAAGGCAAGAGTCATAGAAAAACTCCAAGAAGACAGTGAAATTGAAATTGAAATGGAATAAAAGAGAAGTGTCCTCGACGTAAGCCGAGGATACTTCTCTTTTTCAATAAAATTTTTTGCATATTGTTTAAATTTCCTCTGTTTTAGGGTATTATTAATAGTATTGTTAAAAACAGCATACTGCGGAATACTATGAAGAATAATGGCTTGATGACAGTATGTAAGGAGGAAATTGCATGCAGGCAATAGATAAGAAAATAGATGAATTAAAGGATGAAATGATCGAGAAGATTCAGGAGTTGGTACAGATAAAGAGTGTGGAGGACAGCCCTATAGAGGGTATGCCTTTCGGACAAGGTGTAGACCAGGCTTTACGATATACACTAAAGACAGCAGAGGATATGGGATTCCGTGTGAAATATGGAAATGGGTATTATGGCTACGCAGAGATGGGTGAAGGAGATGAAATGATTGCAATTCTAGGTCATGTAGATGTGGTGCCTGAAGGAGATTCGAAGACATGGCGCTATTCTCCATATGGTGGAGAAATCCACGAAGGAAAAATATTTGGCCGGGGAGCGGTAGACGACAAGGGACCTACCATTGCTGCCCTTTACGCCATGAAGGCAGTAAAGGACCTAGGATATCCGATTCATAAGAGGGTAAGATTAATCGTAGGCGCCAATGAAGAAACCCGATGGGAGTGCATCAACAAATATAAAGACCTAGAGGAGACACCAACCTGCGGCTTTACCCCTGATAGCGATTATCCATTGATTTTTGCAGAAAAGGGATTGCTGCAGTTTCAGTTGGTTTGTAATAAAGCCAGAAGGGTCTTGGTTTCTGGAGGTAATGCATATAACAGTGTTCCTGACCATTGTACATACAACTTTCAAAACAACCCAAGGGTTATCAAGGTCTTAGAGGAGCTTCATTTTGACTATGAAAGGGATGGGGAGAACGTTACAGTTTTAGGAAAAGGAGCCCACTCAGCGAAATCATTCCTTGGGAAGAATGCCATTGCCAGGTTGTGCATGGCATTAAAGGAAGCAGGGATTGAAACGGAAGCTATTAACTTTATTGCTGAGATGGTGGGCGAGGACTGTTATGCCCAGAAAATTGTGGGTAATTGTGAAGACGAGCCATCGGGAAAGTTAACCTTCAATGTGGCAAAAATTGACCTGAATGATGAGCAGCAGATGATCGGTGTAGATATCCGCTTCCCTGTAACCAAAAGGAAGGAAGACATCATCCAGCTGATCAAAATTGCAGCAGAAAAATACGATCTTGTCTATCAGGAGGTTGATTATCTTGCTCCCCTGTATGTACCCAATGAGCACAGATTAGTGCAGCGGTTAAGAAAGGTCTATGAAGAGGAAACCGGCTTAGATAGTACGCCTATTTCCTCAGGCGGTGCAACCTATGCCAGAGCCTTTGAAAATTTTGTAGCTTTTGGACCAACTTTTCCAGGGGGAGAAAAATTAGCCCATCAAGCCGATGAGTATATAGAAATAGATACTTTGGTAAAGAGCTTAAAAATGTATACGAAAGCCATTGCAGAGCTGGCGAAGTAAGGGGAAAGGCATACGGAGTATGCCTTTTTCATATACTGTCATATAACTCGCCATGGGGAGATGAGAGTATGATGAGTATGATTTGGTTTGTGATGATCGTAGGGGGTGTAGCAATTGCCCTGGTCAACGGAAAGGTAGATATTGTGAATCAGGTGGTGATTCAACATAGCCAGGAGGCGGTGACCTTTGCCATTGGATTGACAGGGATCATGGCTGTTTGGTTAGGCCTTATGAATATCGCAGAAAAATCGGGCCTTATTCAAAGCATGAGCAAAGCCATGGGGCCTCTTATACGTCTGATATTTCCTGAGATCCCTAAAAATCATCCCGCTATCAGTGCCATCATGATGAATATGGTAGCCAATATGTTTGGAGCAGGCAATTCAGCCACCGCTTTGGGGCTAAAGGCCATGGAAGAGCTCCAACAGCTCAATCCCCAAAAGGATCGAGCAACCAATAGTATGTGCATGTTCTTAGTTATCAACATGTCCTCCATTCAGTTAATTCCATTATCTGTATTAAAGATTCGGGCTGATGCAGGATCAGTAAATCCTACGGAAATTATTGGGGCTACTTTAGTTGCCACCACGGTCTCAACAGTGGTGGGAATTTTGGCCTGCAAATTGATGGAGAGGAAGTGCTGATATGCTTACAATACTGAATATCGTATCAATCATGATCATACCGATCTTGATCACCATGATTTTGGTTCATGGGTTTATCAAGAAAGTGAATATCTATGAGGCCTTTGTGGAAGGGGCGGGAGAAGGGTTTAAAACAGCAGTACGAATTATGCCCTATATGATTGCTATTTTCCTTGCCATCGGCATTTTCAGGGAATCGGGAGCCTTGAGTCTATTTACAATGGTGCTATCTCCCATTACCAAGGTGTTGGGTATTCCCCAAGAGGTAGTGCCCTTGGTCATCATGCGGCCCATATCAGGCAGCGGTGCATTAGGCATTGTACGAGATATCGTCCATACCTATGGGGCAGACTCCTTTATTGGGAGGGTGGCATCTACCATGATGGGCTCAGCGGAGACCATTTTTTATACTATGGCCGTATACTTTGGGGCTGTGGCGATTAGAAATACGAGACATACCTTAGGTGCTGCATTGATTTCCCACTTGGCAGCGGTCATTGCTTCTGTGGTGATCTGCAGTATATTGTTTCTGTAATGAATAGATTAACCCAGGAAAAAGTTATTTTATTGAAAAGACCTTGACAATTTATGCATATTTCTATACATTGAATATATACTAACTATATTACACATCAAAAGTAATGACGGGAAGAGTAGGCATGGGAGTTCGTCTTAGAGAGCCAGGGAAGGTGAAAGCTGGTACGAAGGAAAATGCTGAAGATGGCCCCTGAACTGCATGGCTGAGGCACAGGCTAAGGTTATGCCGGTATTGCAGCCGTTATACCTGCAAGGTGATGTATGTCACTTACTGAGTTTATTGCCGCGAGGTAGTAATAAACTAGGGTGGTAGCGCGAGTTAACCCTCGTCCCTATATATAGGGACGAGGGTTTTTTGATTTTTTTGGAAACAATAGCAGAGGATGGAGTTGTTTGGTTGAAGAGAGGTGATGCTGTGGGTAGGGAAAAGCAGCTGGGGATATCCCTGCGGTTTGTTTATGGATATCTCAAGGGCTTTATTGTGGTGGCAATCCTTTATATTGTGGTAGCCCTAACTGTTATTCTATTGGATCCAAAGGAGTTTTCTCTATTTATCCTTCGCTATATGAAGACGGAGGAGTTTAATCAGCTGAAAATTACCCTATGGGGCCATGGATTGATGATGTTATTTGGTTTGTATGAGTTACTTGTATTAAAAACAGAACAAAGAAAGAAAAAAAGAAGGAGGACGTAACATGAGCAAAGGAACGTACTATATTACAACGCCTATTTATTATCCTAGCAGTAAGCTTCATATCGGTCATACCTATACCACGGTGGCGGCTGATGCCATGGCCAGATTTAAGCGAGCCACAGGATACGATGTAAAGTTTTTGACGGGAACGGATGAGCATGGACAGAAGCTTCAAAGAGCAGCTGAGGAAAAGGGATTACAGCCAAAGGAGTATATAGACGGCATCGTAGAAGGTATCAAGAAATTATGGGAAACTATGGAAATATCCTACGATATCTTTATCCGTACTACCGATGACTATCATAAACGTAGAGTACAGGAAATTTTTAAAAAGCTTTATGAAAAAGGAGATATCTATAAGGGAGAGTATGAGGGATGGTATTGCACACCCTGTGAAGCCTTCTGGACAGAGACCCAGGTAACAGAAGGAAAATGTCCTGATTGCGGAAGACCTGTGGAATTGACAAAAGAAGAGTCCTATTTCTTCAGATTATCAAAATATCAAGATCCGTTGTTGAAGTATTTTGAAGAAAATCCTGAGTTTTTAGAGCCTGTATCTAGAAAGAATGAAATGATTAACAATTTCTTGAAGCCAGGATTAGAAGACTTGTGTATTTCTAGAACAAGCTTTAACTGGGGTATTCCTGTGCCAATTGATGAAAAACACGTGATTTATGTGTGGCTGGATGCACTATCCAATTATATTACAGCCCTAGGTTATCCTGAGGATCAAGAGGGAGATTACAGAAAATATTGGCCAGCCGATGTCCATTTGGTAGGTAAAGAAATCGTAAGGTTCCACACCATTATCTGGCCGGCTATGCTCATGGCTTTAGAGATTCCACTGCCAAAGAAGGTATTTGGTCATGGCTGGATTCTACTGGAGGGTGGCAAGATGTCAAAATCCAAAGGAAACGTAGTAGATCCTGTTGTCCTGTCAGAACGCTATGGTGTAGATGCATTAAAATATTTCTTGTTGAGGGAATATTCCTTTGGGCAGGATGGCGTCTTTACCAATGAAGTATTATTGAACCGTATTAACTCCGATTTGGCCAATGACTTAGGAAACCTTGTGAGCAGAACCGTGGCCATGATCGATAAATACAACGGGGGTATTATCCCTGAACCAAAGGTAGATGGAGAATTTGATGAGGACTTGAAGCATATCGCGGTCTCTGTATCTACCAAGTTAGAAGAAAAGATGAATAAGCTAGACTTTAGCAATGCTTTAGAGGAAATTTGGAAGCTGGTTCGAAGAACCAACAAGTATATCGATGAAACAGCACCATGGGTGCTGGCAAAAGATGATGCAAACAAAGGGCGTTTAGATACAGTATTATACAATTTAGCTGATTGCATCCGTATGATTTCTGTATTGATTCAGCCATTTATGCATTCAACGACCCGGAAGATATGGATACAGTTAGGGATAGACCACGGTCAGGGAACGGAATGGAATGATACCTTCCACTTTGGAAAGCTTCCAGCGGGTATAAAAGTAAATAAGCAGGAGCCCCTATTCCCTAGAATCGATATTGCGAAGGAGCTAGAAGCCTTGGCTGCAGCCAGTGGTGTAAAGGAAGAGGAACAACCGAAAGAAGAAAAACCAATAGAAATTAAGCCTGAAATTTTGTATGATGACTTTGCCAAGTTGGATTTAAGAGTGGGAGAAGTCTTAGAATGTAAGAAGCATGGGAAAGCCGACAAACTCTTAGTTTTGCAGGTGAAAATTGGCAGCGAGACAAGACAGATTGTATCAGGCATTGCCAAGCATTTTAAACCCGAAGAGCTGGTAGGCAAGAAAGTTATTGTAGTAGTAAATCTAAAGCCTGTGGTACTGCGGGGAGAGGAATCAAGAGGAATGATCTTATCTGCTGAGAGTGGTGAAAAGCTTAGCCTTGTAACAGCAGATGCAGAAAGCGGTGCAGAAGTAAGATAGTAAAAACTAAGGTTGAGGTTAAGGCTAAGGTTGAGAGAAAAGATGCTTAACCTTAAACTTAACCTTAGCCTCTTTTGAGGAGTGATTAGATGTTATTTGATTCCCATGCCCATTTGGATGGCGGGCGGTTTGATGCGGACCGGGATCAGGTGATTGCCAAGGCCAAGGAAAATGGTGTAAGCCTGATCATGAATCCGGGTGCTGATTTGCAGACATCAATGGATGCCATCGCATTGGCTGAAAAATATGATATGATTTATGCAGCGGTGGGGACTCATCCCCATGATGCCAAGGATATGGATGAGATTACCTTGGAGCTATATCGAGGCTTGGCAGGAAAGCCAAAGGTAAAAGCTATCGGGGAGATTGGGTTAGACTTCTATTATGATAATTCTCCCAGGGATATTCAACGCCAGTGGTTTCGAAGACAAATTCAGCTTGCCAAAGAAGTAAGCTTACCGATCATCATCCATGATCGTGATGCCAATGACGAGGTTATGCAGATATTAAAGGAGGAAAAGGCCTTTGATGTGGGTGTTGTGATGCACTGCTATTCCGGTAGTGCGGAGTTAGCCAGACAATATGTAAAGCTTGGTGCCTACATCTCCATCGCTGGACCGGTAACCTATAACAATGCGAGGAAAACCGTGGAGGTAGTAGAGCGAATTCCATTGGAGCATTTATTCATTGAAACCGATAGTCCGTACCTAACCCCTGTTCCTTACCGAGGCAAACGAAATGAACCAGCCTTGGTTCGATTTGTTGCAGAAAAGATTGCAGAGATCAAGAAGATTTCCTTCGAAGAAGTGGCTGAACAGACAACCGCAAATGCAAAGAAATTTTTTAATATCTAAAAAGCATATAGAATGAGGATTGTCCTTGGGCAATCCTCATTTTATATCATCTTTGATGGCGAATATGCTGAAACCATGAATGCGATTGAACCATTTTACCGTAGGGAGCGGCCCCTGTGCCGTTCCGATATTGGAAACCATCTTGATGCCCTCCAAATGGAACGCCACGGGGGGCGTTCCCTACTTTTAATATAAGTCTATATATGGAGTAGCATATAAGTCTTAGATGCATATTTATGGACTGGAAAAGCATATAACAAGATAGGAATAAAAATTAGACAGAATATCCCCGCTGTAGAAATATAGAAGAAAAAGAAAAACCTTGAGATATTTTAAGAATTTCCCGGGAAATATGGCGAAAATGCAACGAAGACAAGGAAGAAACACAGGATATTGTATACATAAAATAGGACTGTTTCTAAAAAAACAACTGTGATATAATACATCTATATTTTGGTAAATTTATGTTGTTGGGAAATGAAAAATTATCATTTCCTATTTGTTTATATCTAGGAAATTATGGTTTTAAATTTCCTAGATATAGGGGATTTTTAAAGGGGTTCACCCTATGTCCAATAATTGGAGGGTTACAGCGAAGCGTCATAGGGAACTATTAGTTCCCTGTGAAGAACAAAAGCATTTCCTTAGATTTTAGAGCATGAAATGCTTTTGTTTTGAAATGTGAATAATATGTATAAATTTTGTAAATAATAGAAAATGGTCCATTTAATTACACCAAAAATTTGACTTATAGAAAGTTTTTGTGTAGAATACTATAGTTGCCCCGAAAAAGAAAGGGAGGTATAAAAACCTATGGAGACAAATTGGAAGAAAATGAAGGTTTTCGCTACCCAGAGAAACCTCATTATTCTTGGAATTGTGTTGATAATAGGGCTTTTTTCTATCAGCAGCGCGTTGACAAAAGAGATCGTAATAAAAGATGAAGATAATAAAATCGTAGTAGAGACAGCATTCGCAGATGTAAGCGGCGTACTAAAAAAAGGAAAGATTACTTTAGCAGACCATGATAAAGTATCGGTACCTTTAAACGCCAAAGTAGAGGATGGAATGATTATTTCCATCAAAAGAGCCCATCCAGTAACCATTATAGCTGATGGTAAGGTTACTGAAGTTAAAACAGCCAATGAGAAAGTAAAAGATATTCTTGCCGAATATGACATCGTACTAGGCGAACAGGACAGGATAGAGCCTGGCCTAGAGGACAAGGTTGACAAAAATGAGTCGGTCACTGTCGTTAGGGTAAATGAAAAAATTGTTACGGAAACCGTAGCCATTCCCTATGAGAGTGTGATCAAGTACAATGATGATTTGGATAAGAGCAAGGTAAACCTTATTCAAAAAGGTCAAAACGGGGAAAAACAAGTAAAATATCGCATCGTGATGGAAGACGGCAAAGAAATATCCAAGGAAGTCGCGCAAGAAGAGGTAATTACAGCGGCAGTAGAAGAGATTGTTGAAAAGGGCACAGCCCAGTATGTTGCAACATCCAGGGGCAATGTACGATTTAAAAACATGATTACAATGTCTTCAACAGCCTATGATGCAGGCTTTGAAAGCACAGGAAAAAATCCAGGTGATAAATACTATGGGATCACGAGAAGTGGTACAAAAGTAAGACCTGGTGTTGTAGCAGTGGATCCGAGGGTAATCCCTCTAGGGACAAAACTATACATAGAGTCTCTTGATGGATGGCCAGATTATGGATTTGCTATAGCTGAGGACACAGGCGGTGCAATCAAGGGCAACAAAATCGATTTATTCTATGAGAGCGCCAGCACTGTAAAGAAATACGGCCGAAGAAAAGTAAAAGTATATGTTCTAAACTAATAAGGGCAGGGGAGGATTTCCCTGTTCTTTTTGTTAGGGAAGATTGAGATTAAGATTAAGATTGAGGAAGAATACTAGGATTGAACAGTCTATCGTAGGGGCGATTCACGAATCGCCCGATCTTTTGGGTCCATGGGCGATTCGTGAATCGCCCCTACATTTTCTTTAAATATCAATCTTAATTTATCTGCAAGAAAACATACATAGAATTTACTTGAGGGTCACAATACTATACAATAGGAAGAGGCATATAATATTTACCTGGAGGAAAAATATGATTAAGGAAGTAATCGTAGTAGAGGGAAGAGATGATGCCATCGCTGTGAAGCGGGCATTAAATGCGGAAATTATTACGACCCATGGATTTGGTCTTACGGAGGAAACACTGAAACGAATTGAAGTAGCCCAACAGCGAAAGGGTGTTATTATCTTTACAGATCCAGATCATGCAGGAGAAAAGATTCGTAAGAGGATATCTAGTCGTATAAAGGGGTGCAAGCATGCATTTTTACCTCGGGAGGAAGCAACCAAAAAAGGTGATATAGGAATCGAAAATGCTTCTCCAGAGAGCATTTTGGCTGCCTTAGAAAAGGTACGGACAGAGTGTGATATTTCTGGTAAGCTCTTTACGAATTTAGATTTGATCCAGAATGATTTGGTAGGCTCTGAAGATGCCAGTGGGCGAAGAGATCGATTGGGTAAAGAACTGGGCATTGGCTATGCCAATGCCAAGCAATTTCTAAATAGATTAAATCATTATGGGATTTCTAGAGTAGAGTTTGAGGAAGCCTTGAAAAAAATATAGTGAAGTAGGGGATGTCATGGAAAAACTAGTTTCACCAAAGGTGACGAAAGAGATTGTGGGAAAATTTGGATTTAAGTTTTCAAAAAGCCTAGGACAAAATTTCTTGATTGATGAAAATATTTTATGTAAGATCGTGGATGGGGCAGAGGTATCCAAGGAAGATGGCGTTATCGAAATTGGTCCTGGTATAGGCACCTTAACCCAGTTCTTGGCTGAACGAGCAGAAAAAGTAGTGGCCGTAGAGATTGATAGAAATCTGATTCCCATATTGGGAGAGACCCTAAAGGATGAATCCAATGTAGAAGTGATTCACCAGGATGTTCTCAAAATGGATTTACATAAACTTGTAGAGGATAAATTTTCGGGTCAGGAAGTAAAAGTGATAGCCAATCTGCCGTATTATGTAACCACACCTATTATCATGAAATTTTTGGAGGAAAAAATACCTGTCAGCACGATCGTGGTAATGATACAAAAAGAGGTAGCAGATCGTATGCAGGCTAGACCTGGGACGAAAGACTATGGTTCACTATCTGTAGCAGTCCAATATTATTGTGATCCAAAGATTATCACCAAAGTGCCAAGGTCTGTATTTATTCCTCAGCCCAATGTGGAATCTACCGTGATTCGGTTGAGTGTACTAAAGCAGCCTAGGGTGAAGGTGAAGGACGAAGATTTGATGTTTGATATGGTGAGGGCTGCTTTTGGTAAGCGGAGAAAAACTTTGCTCAATGCATTGACTTCCAGCGGCTTAGGCTTTGAAAAGGATGATGTGAAGGAGATACTAAGCAAGAGTAATATCGATGAGAATCGGCGTGGGGAAACACTTTCTATTGAGGAGTTTGCCCAGTTGGCCGACTGTGCGTATCCATATAAACACAAAAACAAAAGCATTTAAAGCTCTAAAGAGAAAGAAATTGCTTTTGTTTTTCACAGGGAACTAATAGTTCCCTATGATGCTTCGCTGTGACCCTCCAATTATTGAACTTAAGAGGGAAACCCTCTTAACAACTCCCCATATCTAAAAAATTGAAGATCATAATTTTCTAGATATATAAAGTTCTGCGAAAGCGGGACTTATTTTTTTGAAATAGTGAACTATTTCTCAGTTTGCACATATATTAGTATAAATGAGTAAAAGGGGGGAGTGAGCTATGGATTATAACCGTTATCGAAGATATTTTATTATTTTAGACAATGAAGAAAATGGTTTTGATAATAAACAAGGGAAAAATCCTAAAGGATATACAAAAATAGAGATAAAAAACGGCAAAGGGGTACTTAGTCATTATATACAAAATCTAAAATACTTTAAAAACGCAGAATACATCTACCGAGGATATTTGATTGGCACCAAGGAAGGCCAAGAAGCGTTCGTGGACAATGGCGCATTTGTTATTGATGAAAGTGGCAAGGGTGAGGTCACCTGGCGCTTTGATCCTGCCAATGTGGATGGAAAGGGCCATAACATCGATGTATTTAATGTGATTGCGGTTGTGGCAGAGGCTGCAGAAAAACATCACCGTGGAGAAGTGGCAGCACCTTTGGTAGGATTTATCAACAAAGAGCGGGCATCATGGAAGCATATCTTATCAAGCAGTTGGAGTAGAAAGGAAAAATCTGAGGAAGAAAAGGAACTAGATGTAAAATATGAGAAAAAGTATGAGAAGATAAAAGAAATTTTAAAAGATGTTCAAAAAGAAGTACCTGAAGAGACCATAGAGATTGTAGAAAGTGATAAGACGACTGAAGATAAACATGAAGAACTGGAGATTGAAATCAATATTGAATTGGAAGAAGAAGAGGTTCCTGCACCGGCTGTGGAAGGAAAAGTTATTGAGGAAATAGAAGAAGCTGTTGAAGAAGTAAAAGAGGCAAAAGAAGAAATTGTTGAAGAGGTGAAAAAAGAAGCTGTTGAGGAAATAAAAGAGGAAATAAAAGAAGAAATAAAAGAAGAAGTAAAAGAAGAAGTAGAGGAAGAGATGCAAGAGAAGGCTCCTGCCCAGGTCCCTGAGGAAGCTGCAGCATCCCAGCCTGAAGCAATGAAGAAAGAAGCTGCACCGAAAAAACCAGAGGAGATTTATTATCAAGATGTAGTTTATGATCCTATGAAGCATTATCCTCAAAATACAACCCATAGCTACTATAACAATTATTTCAAAATGGTTTGTGACTACGTAGATAATATTTTAAAATATCATAAGAAAGTTGAACCATTTGAGAAAAATATGGATAGATGTCAATGGTGGAAGGTGGATTATGATCAGCAAACATTATATAGATCCTTCCTGCCATTCTATGGTTATGTGAATAATATGTATGGCTACTATCCACACATGAACTACATGGCAGGATATCCTGATCTGATGTATAAATATCAGCACTATATTTTTGGTAAGCAATGCGATGAAAAAGGGGAGCCGATATTTTATTTATATGGAATGCCCGGCAGATATTTGGCTTCAGAGCAACCCTATGAGGGAATGACTGGGTTCGTCTATTGGCATCCTATCGAAGACAGAGAACCTCAAAAAGGTGACTACGGCTATTGGATTCTCCACGTTGATGCCAAGACTGGAAGTATCGTCATGCCTTTAAAACCAACACCACCACCAAACTATTAAAGATGATGGCACACCCTTGGGTGTGCTATTTATTTTTAATAAAAACAGGTTATGGCTACATATAATAGGCAGTAGAGGTGATTTGTTTGAAAAGATGGGTTGCAGCTGCTATTATTATTGCATTGCTGTGTTTAGAAGGGTGTACACCATATAAAATCTCCCAAAAGAAAGCATATAGAAATGAAATTGTTCACACAGAAGTAGATTATGACTATGAGCAGCTGAAAGAGGATCTGTTCAAACTGAAAGAGGCCCATCCTGAGAAACTTCAGGTAGATACGATAGGTGTCTCTGTAGAAGGAAGAGAAATTTATGCAGCCCGCATAGGAAATGGGGAGAAGAAGCTGGTGGTTATAGGCGGTGTCCATGCCAGAGAATGGATGACCAGCTATTTGCTGATGAGCCTGATAGAGGTATATTTAAATCATGACAAAGAAGGAAAAAAGCTAAAAGGCTATCCTATTTATCAGCTATTAGAAGAAGCCTCAGTTAGTTTTATACCTATGATGAATCCCGATGGAATTGATCTGGTGCTAAATGGTATTGGGAACAGAAACCTCGAATTATTGGGAGCGATGAACGAAGGAGAAGAGGATTTTTCTCGATGGAAGGCCAATATCGCAGGTGTAGATTTGAATCGACAGTTTCCAGCAGATTGGGAGGAAACAGAGAGCAAGGAAGGGCCCTCCTTTGAAAATTATAAAGGGACTTTCCCTTTGGATCAACCTGAAAGCCAGGCAGTGGCCAATTATACCCTAAAGGAGAAACCTGAGATGGCCGTAGCCTATCATTTAAGCGGTTCTGTAATTTTTTGGTACTATAACCAAAAGGATCAGGCTTATAAAAGAGATCTAAAGATTGGTAAAAAGATTGGAAGGATTACAAGGTATAAGCTGGTTGAGAAGGAAGACAGCGAGGGTATTGCAGCAGGATATAAGGACTGGTTTGTAAAGGTGTTCGAGAAGCCAGGGTACACCATAGAAATTGGAGATCAGCGCTATGATCAGATTGGTGCAGATGAGGGTTATCGTTTTATTGAGGAAAATCAAGAAGTAGTGCCTTATTTGATGAGAGAGATAAGAAAAAAATGAGACTGGAATCCAGTCTCATTTTATTACTCAATTTCATAGGGCCATTGTTCTATGCCGCCCGTTAGCATATAGATTCTCGCAAATCCATTGTTTCCTAGGTATTGAGCGACCTTTGCACTGTCTCGGTCATCTTCACCGTAGAGCATATAGATCTGCTCACGATCAAAATCAGACAGGCTCTTCTTTAGTTCCCGAAAAGTCATGAGGGTGGCTTGAGGAAGATGGCCTTGGTCATACTCTTTTTCATTGCGAACGTCTAATATGACCACATCTTGATTTTTTTCTATGAGTATTTTCGCCTGCTCGGGAGAAATCTTTTTGTAGGCGTACTTTATGGTTTCTGAAAACGTTTCGTCTGAACCTGACATTGTTACCATAATTGCAATACCAATGATTACTGCCAGGAGTATACCTAGAGCCACATACAGAGTTCGTTTCTTAAAGATCAATACTTTTAACATGTAGATATCACCTCACTACCTTGTCTCGTAATAATAATATATTTGAGGTTTGGCGGTTTTATTACTGAAATTTCATGAACAAATTGATGAGATGCTTTTGTTCTTCATTGGAACCAATAGAAATTTCCTTCATATGATGAAAATAGGTGAGAAACCTAGCTAAAATAAGGGGGAATAAGCATGTATCCATATTATGATTATCTAACCTATTGTGAGTTAGAAGCAGAAAAAATGTATCCAGAAATCTATCATAGGGTATATCCTCACATCAATCGCATCTGTGAGAGAGAAGATCATCCCTATAATCATATGATGCAGCCATTTCCTAAAAAAGAAATGGTAGATAAGATGGTAGATGAAGTCTACGAGCAAATCAAAGGCGATGAAATGTATAGATCGCCAGATGGTTATCCATATGGCCCTCAAAATCTTTTGAGAGGCTTGGTTGGAGCCTTATTGATCCGAGAACTTCTTGATAGAAGACGTTACCCCCGGAGAAGAAGACCTGGCTATCCAGGCCATTACCCAGGGTATCCAGGATACTATTATTAAAGAGTTTGTAGCGGGAACTTTCGTTCCCGCTACAACTAGTTTTTTGGCTGTATAGAAAAGTGAAGCACACGGAGTGTGTTTTTTTGTTGACTTTTTGCGAAGGAAGGAATAATATATAACTAGAAATACCCCCGCCCAGGGGGTAGGGAATGAATAAGAGGTGAGAGGGTTTGTTTGATCAAGATTCCATTATTTATGATGTGTTGGCAAAGCATTCCGAGGCAGAGAAAATCTTTAAGGAATTCGGCATTCGATGTTTTGGTTGAGGCGGAGCCCTTTATAAAAGCATAGGATATGCTTGCAAAAATTATCGTGTTGATGTAGATGCATTATTAGACCGATTGAATCAATTGGAAAAATAGTAATAGGAGGAATGGAAATGGGTCGAAAAGTACTGGTAATTGGCGCTGTAGCTGCGGGTACCAAGACTGCAGCCAAAATGAAAAGGGAAAATCCTAAGGCAGAGGTTGTGGTTGTAACCAAGGATGAGTACATCTCTTATGCAGGATGCGGGCTGCCTTATTATATTGGTGGTGTTATTGAAGAAAAGAAGGAATTGGTGGTAAAGACACCTGAAGATTTCAAGCTGTTGACGGGTATCGATGTTTTTACAAAGCATGAAGCGGTTGGTGTCGATAAAGCCTTAAAGCGTGTAGATGTGAAGGACTTATCCACGGGGGAGATGAAGCACTATACCTATGATGACCTTGTGATTGCCACAGGCGCATCCCCCTTTGTACCCCCTATTGAGGGCAGGGATCTAAAGGGAGTTTTTCCTGTAAGAACGGTAAATGATGCCCAGGCCATCCGTGAACTCGTGGATCAAGGTGCTGTAAAAAAAGCTGTAGTCATTGGCGGTGGTTTTATTGGATTAGAGGTTGCTGAAAACCTTCATGAAAAGGGGATTGAAGTAGCTATCGTAGAATTGGTACCCCATATCTTACCCCCATTTGATGAAGAGATGGCCCTTTATGCCCAAAACTATATGGTAGATCAGGGTGTCCGTATCTATACCAGTGAAAAAGTACTTTCCTTGACAGGTGAGGCAGATAACGTGAGAAAGGTAATCACAGATCAACGAGAAATTGAAGCAGACTTGGTAATTATGTCGGTGGGTGTGAGACCAAACAACCAGTTGGCCAAGGAAATTGGTTTGGCGTTAGGGCCCACGGGAGCCATACGGGTAAATGAGTACATGGAAACAAGCGAAAAAAACATTTACGCCGTGGGAGATTGTGCAGAAAATGTAAATCTCATCACAGGACAGCCCGCATGGTACCCTATGGGATCGACAGCAAATAAGATGGGTAGAATTGCAGGCATCAATTTGGCCAAAGGGGAAAAAGACAGTTTAAAAGGTGTGCTGGGTACAACCATCGTGAAGCTCTTTAAATTGAATGCTGGGAAAACAGGATTGTCAGAAAGAGACGCGGTTAAGGCTGGTTTTGAGGTGGAGACAGCATTGGTACCTGCCAATGACAGAGCCCATTATTACCCTGGCTATAGAGAGATCATTACAAAGCTCATTGTGGATAAAGCAAGTCATAAAATTCTAGGGGCTCAGGTGGTAGGAGAAGGGGTTGTGGATAAACCTATTGATATCATTGCAACGGCCATCACCTTTGGGGCAAAGGTAGAAGACTTAGAAAAGTTGGATCTAGCTTATGCGCCGCCGTTTTCCATGGCCATGTCATCTACGATCTTGGCAGCCAACGTACTAAGCAATAAGCTGACAGGAAGAGTAAAAGGAATTGGTCCTATTGAGATGAGAAACAGAGCGAAAGAGCTGCAAATAATCGATGTACGGGATGAAGGCTCCTTTATGATTGGTACAATTCCAGGTGCAGTAAATATCCCTTCTGGAGAATTATATATGAGGGCGGAAGAGCTAGATAAGAACAAAGAGACAGTTTTGGTATGTAAAATCGGTAAAAATGCCTATTTGGCATACTTGAAACTTAAGGAATTAGGCTTTGAGCAGCTTAGAATTCTTGAAGGCGGCATGAATGCCTATCCTTTCGAACGAGAATAGAAATGAAGAATGAGGAGGAAAAATAAATGGCAGATATTCATTTAAATTGTAAGGGCTTGCAGTGTCCCGGGCCTATTATGCAGGTATTCAAGGCTGCGAAGGAAGCTGTTGTTGGAGATGTAATTCATGTAAAAGTGACAGATAGAGGATTCACGAAAGATATTCAAGCTTGGTGCAAGAAAACAGGTCATGAATTGTTGGAGCTTGTGGATGGAGATACAGAAATACAAGCGAAAATCCTTAGAAAGTAAGGGGAGAAATTATGGGAGATAAGAAGACAATTATTGTATTCAGTGGTGACCTAGATAAGGTAATGGCCAGTTTAATCATTGCCAACGGTGCTGCAGCCATGGGTAGTGAAGTAACCATGTTCTTCACTTTCTGGGGATTAAATACCCTTAGAAAGGCTAAAAAAGTCAAGGTGAAAAAGGATTTCATGGAAAGCATGTTTGGATGGATGATGCCTAGAGGTGCAGAAAAATTAAGTCTATCCAAAATGAACTTTGGCGGCATGGGTACCCAAATGATGAAAAGTATTATGAAAAAGAAGAATGTAAACAGCCTGCCAGAGCTTATTGAAAGTGCTCAGATGATGGGGGTTAAGATGATTGCCTGTACCATGACCATGGATGTAATGGGCATCAAAGAAGAGGAACTCATTGATGGTGTAGAGCTAGCTGGTGTAGCCAGTTATCTTGGTGAAGCCGATGAGGCAAATGTGAATCTATTTATCTAAGAGAAAATATTGGATAATCCTTTCTATATAATTATTTTTATGGCACAATATAGATAATAGATCAATGAGGAAGGAAGTGCCATATGTCTAGGGAAAAGGCAAAGAGTGATGTAATCAATCGATTGAGAACCATAAAGGGACACATAGCTGGTATAGAGAAAATGGTGGAAGAGGATAAGTCTTGTGATGATATATTGCTCCAGATTGCAGCAATAAAGGCATCCATCCACAAGGTGGGCCTTGTGATTATGGAGGAGCATGCCAAAGAGTGTCTCATCAATGTAGACGAAGGAGAAATGATTCAAAAGGATAAAGTTGAGAAGGTATTAAATACCCTTGTAAAATTTATAAAGTAGCGCCTTATGGTGCTACTTTTAATTTTGTATTTTTTACGATAGATACAATTTTTGGATAAGCATTTAGAATACCGTGGGATAGCAGGAATCGCCCTATGTCAACGATACCCAGTTGTCTTGAACTCAAACTGCCAGCCTGTATCCATAGATTCATCGTCCTAGTGGTATCAATGCACAATATTTCGTTTGCATCCTTATCAATCATTTGAAAAACCGATGGTAAGGCATGGGTTATCAACTGGGAAGCATGGTGACAACCGATGGTATAGATTTGGTTTTCATATTCGTCCTTTCCGTGAAAGATCAGCCTGCCTAAATCTTTTTTCCCCAAATGATCAAAAAGAGGAACATTTAAAATATCCTGTTTGGAAGGTATTTTATCTAGGGGCAGCAAGTTTAAGTGAACTGCAGCCGCAATGACAGAAGAATGGGTTCCTCTGGGATCATGATACACCACATACAAAAACATCACCCACCTCAATAGAGTTTATTGAAAAATGAATGATATTAGTTTTTACTATCTTTCTAAAAGTATACCTTTTTAAGCCATCCACATACCTATTCGAAATAAAATGCACATCATTATGAGCCATTGGGCATATAGATGTATATTATATTAATAATAAATTGGTAGAACATGGTGCAATATCCAATAGAAAGGATGATCGTACAAATATTGCACATACAAATAGGCGGAACACTTGAATGGGCTTAGGAGGGAAATATGGAAAAGGACAAAATGGATTATTTTATGAAGTGGAAGGAACCCATTGCATCGGCTGCTTTAAGTTTTGGGCTAGAACCTGATTCTCAGGAAGTATATGTACTAAATGAAGAGGATTTTGCCGTACATCGACTGCATTATGGATTACCTTTGCAGCTGCCGCGGTGGAGGTTCAGTAAAAAGCAGCAGCCATTTAATCTTTTGGATCATAGAGGATTGTTTTATAGGATGGCCATCAACGTGCACCCAAACATTGCATATCTATTGGATAAAAGCAGTCTTGAGGAGAAGATATTTGCTTTGATCCATCTCCATATCTATAGTGATTTTGTAAAGCACAATCGGATATTGCACAAAATTTATCAAGAGCAAGAAGGTCTTGAACATTTTCAAAGAAATCAAGAATATATTGCAGAGGCCATGGGGAAGGAGAGATTAGAAAACAAAGAAGTAAAAAAATTTCTTGAAAGCGCTCATATGGTTAGATTTCAGGAAGATCATCTTCTTGACTTTATGATGAACCGAGAAAAGATGGAAGAATGGCAGCGAGAGCTAATGAATATTGTAACAGTTGAAACAGCATATTTTATACCTCATCTGGAAACCATGGTCATGTATGAAGGCTGGGCAGGCTTTTGGTATGAAAAAATCTTAGATCGTTTAGAGCTGCCGAAAGAAATTCGAGAAGCATGTTTAAGGCTTCAGGGACTCGTTTTTTATGATGGAGCAGGCTACATCAGTATAGAACGATTGGGAACCATGATTTTCAAGAGAATTCAAAAAGAATATGGAGACACCAAGATTTTTGATGTGCGACAAAGAGAGACAGATAGAACCTTTATTGAAAAATACTTGGATCAACCAGTATATGAAGAATTGAGCAAGATCTGCGGTTTTGCAAAGGATGATTTAGAGAAACATAAAAAGCACCTATTAAACCTAATGGGAAAAGAGAGAATACCTGTAATACAAATAAAAGAGGTACGACCACAGGATGGCACCCTCTTCATAGAACATGTCTTTGATGGCAGGGAACTGCAACAGGAATATGTATTTGAACTGTTAAAAGCCCTGGTAAATCTCTGGGGGAACAAGGTGATTTTGAAAACCAACTTTAATGGAGTTAATAAATTGGTTCTTTGCGATGAACACCAGACTCTGGCTATAAAGACAGAAGGGAAATAGAATAAAAGAATGGATGCTGCCAGCAGCATCCATTCTTTTATTCTATTTAAAGGATAATATAATACTTTCCAAACAAAATCACTATCAGAAGAAAGAAGAACAAGAAGCTTGTAGGATGCTGGCTGCAATAGGGTGTATCTTTAAGTAATAGAATCAACAGTAGAAAGAAAAACAAAAGGCTGTCTCGAGAGACTTTGGCTGAACCTAAACTAGCCATAACTGTATGCACCTCCCTCTATCCCATAGTATTCCTTTGGGAACCTAAAGGTACCAGAGAAGATCCAGTGTATAACATAATAGGAAAAATACTGGAATAGTATTTATATTTTTTTAACATTTAGCTTGAGCCTATTACGGAAATGTAAAACACAAGCTAGGGGGGAGTGTGGTATCATCTATAACATAGGCTTATGGAGAGTTATAATTATTACTAATGGGAAACGTTTTCCCAAGAGCACTTATCTATATTTGTCTACCATAGCCATACATGGACGTAATTTGTCCGGCGATGTAATCATGAACAAATAATAAACAGAGGAGGAAGAAGAAATGGCAGATGTAAAACAAGTAACACCATCAAGAAAAAAAGGCTTGTTTGCGAAGTTTCTTGACATGGTTGAAGTAGTAGGAAACAAGCTACCACACCCAGTAACAATCTTCGTATTATTCAGTGTGATCGTAGCCATCGTTTCAGCAATTACGGCAAAAGCGGGGCTAAGCGTTACGTTTACAACCTATGACAAAGCTGAAGGTATTATTGAGAAAACTGTTACAGCCGTAAGCTTGTTAAATGCCGATGGTATTCGTTACATGTTCTCAAAAGCAGTTGCTAACTTCACAGGTTTTGCACCGTTAGGTACAGTGCTTGTGGCAATGCTAGGGGTTGGGGTAGCTGAAGGTACAGGCCTAATCCAAGCATTATTAAGAAAGTTAGTATTAAGTACACCGAAGAGATTAATCACAGCGGTGGTTGTATTTGCAGGAGTTATGTCTAACGTAGCTTCTGATGCAGGATATGTTGTATTGGTTCCGCTTGGTGCCATCGTATTCTTAAGCTTTGGACGTCATCCATTGGCAGGTCTTGCAGCGGCGTTTGCAGGGGTATCTGGTGGATTCAGTGCCAACTTGTTGATTGGTACAGTAGACCCATTATTGGGAGGTATCAGTACTGAAGCAGCAAAAATGCTTGATCCTGGATATCTAGTATCTCCTGCAGCAAACTGGTATTTCATGATGGTATCTACCTTCTTAATTACGATCGTAGGTACTTGGATCACTGAAAAAATTGTTGAGCCAAGACTTGGTGAATACAAAGGTGATGAAAAAGTAGATCTTCATGATTTAACGGCAGCAGAGAAGAAAGGGTTAAGTGCTGCATTGATTTCTTTCGTGCTATTCATCGCAGCAATTGCATTGATGGTAGTACCTGCTAACGGAATCTTAAGAAATCCAGCAGATGGTACAATCATGGGACATTCACCATTTATGGATGGTCTTGTACCAATCATTATGTTATTCTTCCTAGTTCCTGGTATTGCTTACGGTATCTTTGCAGGAACAATTAAAAATGATAAAGATGTTGCAAGCTCCATGGGTAAAGCTATGGCTTCCATGGGCGGATACCTAGTATTGGCATTCGTAGCAGCACAGTTCGTAGCATACTTCTCATACACAAACCTTGGTACGATTTTAGCAGTTAAGGGAGCTGACTTCTTACGATCAACGGGTATGACAGGCTTCCCACTAATCATTGGATTTATCTTAGTGTCAGCGTTCATTAACCTATTTATCGGTTCTGCTTCAGCGAAGTGGGCGATCATGGCACCAATCTTCGTGCCAATGTTAATGCGTCTAGGATATTCACCAGAGTTTACCCAGGTAGCATACAGAATTGGTGACTCTACAACAAACATTATCTCACCGTTGATGTCCTACTTTGCAGTAATCATTGCCTTCGCTCAGAAATATGATAAAGAGACAGGTATCGGTACATTGATTTCTACAATGGTACCTTACTCCATGGTATTCTTACTAGGATGGACAATACTACTTGTGATTTGGACAGTATTAGGTTTACCATTAGGACCTGGCGCAGGAATGTATTTACCAATGTAGTAACATGAAAGGCACCTTTTGGTGCCTTTTCTTCTATTATTTGTGTATGAAATGCAGGGAAATATGAAAGATTAGAGAATAGAAAAAATATCTAGAAAAACGGAGGGAAAAAGATGATCAACAGAGAGAGAATCGTTAATGAGTTTCTAAAGTATGTTCAGATTGACAGCCCCACAAAGCAGGAAGGCAATTTTGCAAAGTTCATCAGCGAGGAACTGAAAGCTCTAGGCCTAGAGGTATACATAGATGACGCTGGTGAGAAAGTAGGTTCCAATACAGGAAATGTTATTGGTAAATTAAAAGGCACCAAGGAAGCAGAGCCTATTCTTTTTAGCTGTCATATGGATACCGTATCTCCTGGAGTAGGGATTAAACCTATCATCAAGGATGATGTAATCTACAGTGATGGAACCACAATTCTTGGTGGAGACAACAAGGCTGGGATTGCGGCAGTGGTGGAAGCATTGAAAGTAATCAAAGAAAACAATATAGACCATGGTCCTATTGAAGTGGCTTTTAGCATCTTTGAAGAAGGTGGTTTGTTTGGGGCTAAAAACTTTGATTATAGCAAACTCGCATCAAAGATGGGCTTTGTGCTAGACAGCGGTGGAGATCCAGGACAAATCGTCGTAAAGGGTCCTGCCCAAGACAAGATTAATGCAAAGATTATCGGTAGATCTGCCCATGCCGGGGTAGCACCAGAGGAAGGTATCAGTGCCATTCAAGTAGCTGCAGCTGCTATTACAAAGATGAGCCTATTAAGAATCGATGAAGAAACCACAGCCAATATAGGTGTGATTCAAGGGGGACAGGTAACTAATATCGTTTGTCCTGAAGTGGAAATAAAGGCAGAAGCAAGAAGCTTAAGCAATGAGAAGCTTGACAAGCAGACGGCCCATATGGTGGAATGCCTAAAACAAGCAGCTGAGGAGTTCGGAGCAAAGGTAGAAATCGAAACGGAAAGAATGTATGGTGCTTTTGTTATCGAAGAGGATGCTGAAATTGTCCATGTGGTGCGAAAAGCATGCGACAGCTTAGGATTAAAAGCATTTACCGATTCAACAGGAGGCGGCAGTGATACAAACATCCTTAACGGTAATGGGATCACTTCAGTAAACCTAGGAATCGGAGAGAAGAAACCTCATACATTAGAAGAACATTTAAAAATCGAAGACTTAGTAAACACAGCAAGATTGGTATTAGAAATCATCAAAACCGTCGCATAATAAAATCCCTCCAGGATCATTTAGCCCTGGAGGGATTTCTACATTAGCAATAGAATAAATTAATCCTTAGAGCAACGGAACGACAGGGGCGTCGTTCCCTACAAGATGCTATCTCTAGGGAATTAGAGTATCCATCTGAATCTGCTCTAACCCGGGACACCGCGAACCGTGTACCGGCATTACGAATAAATATCAGAAAACTCTATACGAATTTTTTCTACTTTAGAAGAATCAAAGTCTGTATGCATAGTCGTACTGGCTGTTTCACCTTGGATACGATCTCCAGGGAGAGTCACTATAAATTGGCTGCCTATGCCCTCTTTACTGTCCACAAGAATTTTTCCCTTATGCATCTCTACAAAGGATTTCACCAAAGATAAACCGATGCCGCTGCCTTCATGGGTCCTATTTAAGAGAGGGTTGGCTTGACGGAACCTTTCAAAAATAATCTTTTGTTTATCTATAGGAATTCCCCTGCCAGTATCTGCGACGGTTATTTGCACATCCCTTTCTTGGGCTAAGATGTTTACCATGATTCTGCCCCCAGGCTGTGTATGCTTCACAGCATTGGATAAAAGGTTTAGCATAATTCGTTCAATCTTATCTGCATCACAGGCGATAATTTTTTCTTCCATATCGGTATCAAACTCTAAAGTAATTCCTTTGCTTTCTATGAATCCGGCAACGGAAAGGGTGATATCCTCGACGATTGCAACAATATTTTGGTTTTCGAATTGAACTTTCATAAAGCCCGTATCTACCCGGGTGATATCGATTAGATTGTTGATAAGCCGAAGAAGACGAAAACAATTTTGTTTTATTATATTAAGGTCTCTGCTTATACCCATACAGTTTTGGTCAGGACCGTTTCCTTGCTTGGTATAGATAAGCTGAAGGGCGCCAAGGATTACATTTAACGGGGTCTTGAATTCATGGGAAATATTAGAAAAAAATTCAGTTTTTAGGGCATCATATTCTAAGGTTTCTTTTAGCAGCTTTTGATTTTGATTCATGATATTTTTCAGTTGAGCCTCCGCCCTTTTTCGTTCCGTAATATCCCTGGAGATGGAAAGCACTACCCGTTCACCATTCAGGGTAAAAAAGTGGGCGCTGCTCTCATAGGGAATCTGCTGACCATGTTTTGTGACCAGAACAGTTTCAAAGGTGATATGATCATGATGCAGTAATTTCTTTAGGGTTTCCTGACCCTCTGGTACTTGGTTTGGGGAGGTTATATCACAGGGCGTCATGGCTAAGAGCTCATTTCGATGATAGCCTAATCGCTGGCAGGCAATGTCATTGACTTCAATATATTTGCCAGGGGTTCCATCCTCAGGAAATTGATACAGGAATATTAGATCGTTGGCATTATGAAACAACTTACGAAATTTTTTTTCATTTTTTGTGATAGCTTCCTCTGCTAATTTTCGAATATTAATATTGATAATTGTGCCAATTAATTTGGCAGGCAGACCTTGTTGGTCATACAATGCTTGGACGCGTACCATAAACCACTGATAATTATCTGCTCCTGTTTTTATACGGAGCTCCGTTTCATAAGAAGGAAGGTTTTTTTGAAGGCAATCAGACAATTCTTTTTGAAACCACCTATAATCATCGGGATGAAATAAGCTTCTTGCTATTTCCGATGTACAAAGGAATTCTTGATTATTATATCCAATGGATTCCTTACATTTGGAAGAGATATAGGCCTCATGGGTATTTAGATCATACTGCCATAATCCATCGGTCAAATTCTCAATGATGATCTCACCTTGCTGGGTACGGAGGGTGACCATATTCTTTAGCTTACTGAGGAGATGAAGCTCTCTACGCAGCAGAAAAAAGAGAATCATTCCTGTACCTAAAACGGACAATACACTGGCTAAGGTATGAAGATATTGTATTTGTTGGATTTCAAGGTCAGTTCCCCAGAAGAACATACCTTTTAGAAAAACCCAAAGTAGTCCGAAGAATATATAGGCAAAGGTAATTTTAAGGGCGATGATCTTCTCAGCTGGAAAGACAAGATCATTAAAGTTTAAAAATCTAATTTTTCTTTCATTATTTTCTTTGGCAACATTTTTTGACACAGTGAAATTCCCCCAGATATATTTATATCGTAGATTTACACACCAATTTTACCAATTTCTACATAACATTCCATATTCCTTCCATGGAGAAAAGATTTCTTTCGTTAGGCGAAAAATATGTAGAAAAATCGGGGTGTTTCTTTTTGGTGGGAAATGGGTAGAATACATGTAAATGCCTTGTATATAGAGGCATTATATTTAAAAAAACTATTGCATTTTTTACGAAAATATATTTTAATATATCTATTGGCATCTGAGCATACAGACATATTGGATAATTATACAAGCAGTATTTGTGTAGGAAGGGCGTGATAGATTTGAAAAAGCTTGATCAAAACAGGGCTCCTCTTTTTGAGGCAATGGTGGATTATCACAAAAAAGATGTAGTCCCCTTTGATGTGCCTGGGCACAAGCATGGTGTTGGAATACCAGAGATGGCAAAATATTTTGGCTCTACGATGCTGGAGTTGGATGTAAATGCCATGAAGTGTTTGGACAATATCTGTAATCCTATTGGTGTGATTAAAGATGCAGAGGAATTGGCAGCAGATGCCTATTATGCAGATCACTCCTTTTTTCTTGTAAATGGTACGACAGCAGGGGTACAGGCCATGATTATGAGTGTTTGTGAACCGGGAGACAAGATAATCCTTCCTCGAAATGCTCATAAATCAGCGGTAACATCATTGATTTTAAGTGGTGCAATTCCCATATATATTCAGCCAGAAGTGAATGAGGACCTAGGGATCGCCATGGGTATAAGTGTGGAGAGTGTAGAACAGGCCATGGGAAGACATCCCGATGCTAAGGCAATATTTATTGTGAATCCAACCTATTACGGGGCAATCTCTGATATTAAATCCATCGTAAAAATAGCCCATCGAAATGGTATGGCTGTTTTGGTAGATGAGGCCCACGGTGCCCATATGAATTTTCATCCGGAATTACCTCCAGATGCTATCGAGTTGGGAGCAGACATGTGTGCGGTGAGTACCCATAAGACGGGGGGATCTTTAACTCAAAGTTCTTTGCTGCTGCTTCGAGAGGGTATCGTAGATGCGAAGACAGTCAAGACTACATTGAACCTGACCCAGACAACCAGTGCTTCCTATCTGCTGATGGCCAGTGTAGACCTGGCTAGAAAGCAGTTGGCTACCAAGGGTGAAGAGATGCTTACAGAGGTTTTAAGATTAAGCCGCTGGGCAAGGGATGAGATTAATAAGATTGACGGACTCTATGCATTCGGAAAAGAATTGATTGGTACACCAGGGGTTCATCATTTTGATGAAACAAAGCTAGGCGTAAACGTTAGAAATATAGGCCTCACAGGCTTTGAAGTCTATGATATCTTAAGGGATGAGTACAACATTCAGACTGAGCTTGGGGACATGTATAATATTCTAGCGATTATCAGTCTTGGCGATACCCAGAAAGCTTTAAGTGCCCTTGTAGATGCATTAAAGGATATTGCAGTTAAGTATCGTAGGGACGAAGAAGTGAAGCTGACGAAGGGTGCTTTGGAAAATCCTGATATCATTGTTTCTCCGAGAGATGCTTACTATAGTGAGAAACGCAGTGTCAAGTTAGAGGACGCTGTGGGAGAAATCAGTGGGGAGTCTATCATGGCATATCCTCCGGGCATTCCAGTGGTGACACCGGGAGAGAGAATCAGCAAGGAGATCATTGAGTATATTAAGGTTCTGAAAGAAGAAGAAAGCTTGCTTCAGGGAACAGAAGATCCATATGTAGACTACATTAGGGTGTTAGGAATAAATGGTAGAAGATAATAACAGCCTCCATATCGTACGATATGGAGGCTGTTGCTTGAAGTGGAAAAACAGTATTTGAAAATTGACGACAAATCGTTTGCGGAAACGCAGGAAGAATCTATAGGGTTGTAGGACAACGTAATAAGGTAATTTGATAGAAAATGGTGATTTTCCGGGATTTGAATAATGAAGATGGACATTGTATACTTATATACATTGGTGAAAAAATAATGGTTGTTTATTCTGTATGTAGCAAGGATGAAACTAGGATCACAGCTGACTCATAGACAATATGATTCTTCCTCTGTTATCCAAAGGTTCATAGACTGCTATATTAGATTTGGAGGACATAGATGATCAAGCGGTATAAGTTAAGACGAGGATGTCTCTACTACATCAAGGAGATGCACTTCCGTTCCCGTTGGCAGGAGCAGGTGTATAAGTGGAAGCTTAATTTGAGGGGATGGAAGCTAGAAGAAGTCCAAGAAGAATACTAAAAGACAATAAGAGGATGCCTAAGGGTGTTCTTTTTTTAATCTAAGGTATATAATTATTTCGAGTGTGAAAATTTTGCATTGGGGGAGAGGGAAAGAAAATGATAGAAGAAGTGCTGCCTAAAAAAAGAGCGGTTACTATGATAGATGTATTGCTCCTCATAACAGTGATGATTTGGGGAAGTAACCCCACAGTGGTGAAACTAGGACTCAGAACCGTGTCTCCCTTTGCCTTTAACGCTGCCCGTTGTTTTGTAGCAACCATTGTCTGCTGGGTCATTTTGCTGGTCAAGGAAAGAGACTGGAGGGTTGAAGGACAGGATCTGCTAGGAATTCTTTGGGTAGGCTTTATTGGAAACTTTGTAAATCAGGCATTTTTTATCATGGGTGTCAATAATACGACTGCAGGGAATAGTTCGTTGATCATGGCGGGCCTGCCAATGATAGTAGCTTGTATAAGCATTTTTTTTAGATTAGAGAAAATTGATAAAAGAACAATCGTTGGCATTGTCACGTCCTTTGCTGGCATTCTATTGATTGTCATGGGTACAGGACAGAAGATAAGTCTGACCGACCAGTATTTTTATGGCAACATCATGGCATTCTTTGGAACGACCTCTTGGGCTGTCTATACGATTTTAAATAGGAAGTATTTATTCAAGTATTCTGCCTTAAAGCTTACAACCTATGGCATTACCATTGGCTTTTTATTTATGTTTTTCCTATGGATGCCTGATATTTTTGCCCAGGATTGGCAGCATCTTAATCAGACAAGTGTATGGGCTATACTATATTCGGGAGGTCTTTCCATCGCCATGGGTACAGTTTTTTGGAATATGGGTGTGGGCAAAGTGGGGAGCACACGGACCTCTTTGTATAACAATGTGACCCCTGTTGTATCGGTAATATGCGGAGGACTATTATTAGGAGAACAATTAAAAATCATCCAAGGGCTAGGTGGCGTATTTATTTTTACTGGTCTAGCCATCAGCAGAAGAAGGAAGAGCGTCGAGGAACTGAAGGAAATGGAGAATTGATAATTCATCACGCAGGCAGTATTTAAATTTTTAATGGCGGCGTGCTTTGTCAGATTCCTTTTATGGACGGCTTTTTTTGTTTTCTTTAGGGTGTTGCAGTGTGGTATAATTGACATTAACCAGTAGTTTATCCCATGGCAGTATGAAGTGGTTATAAGGAAAAAACGAATAGATGTTACTGCCTGTTTAATAGAAAAGCACTTTTTCATTCTAGTAGAAAGGAATATATGGCCATGATTTTCTTGAATAGAAAAATTACAAATGGATTGCTGGTCTTTCAAATGGTTATTTTGCTTGCTTTTTTTTGTCTAGGCCAGTCTCTTATTGTTCCTGTACAATCTATTAGTGATGAAAACAACTTCTCTGAGACCTATCTAACATCATATGATTCCTATATCTTTTTACAGGTGTTAAGACCTATAGAGAGAAATAGAAATATAAGAAGCTTACATCTTCTCTACAACGCTTTCTTGTTCTGGGCTTTTTTTGCTTATATCTTCCATTTACACAAAATGAATAAGCGTAATACACCTAAACAGGATATTTATTTTGTTTTATTTAAAAAATTAAGAATGTTGCTTAATGCTAAAGACAATGGAAGTAAATATAAAGCTTCTTTACTGTGGATTTAAAACCCATCATTCCACAGTAAGGAGGTTTACGTATATGCCCATAAGTGTAATTGTCGTAATGATTATTTTTCTTGTATTGGCAATTGGCGGGCCTATCTTGATAAAAAAGCAGACAGGGAATTCAACAACATAAGGAAATCTATCAGACCTTTTAAAGGTCTTTTTGTGCTTGTCTGATTTATCAATAAAACTTATAGAGATATATTGATTTTATATATAGGAAATTTAAAAGAAAAAATTATAAAATAATAGGTATGTGAAGTTGAATAAATGGTGTAAACGTACGATTAAAGGGTCTAGGGCAAGAGAATGAATACAGGAAGGGCATGATTTCTATAGGTGAAACAAATAACACAGAACAAGGCAAAAAACGGTAAAAATGAGCTTGGATTATCCACATGAAAAATAATATAATTTGTACGTACCCCAGTGAATAAAAGAATTTTAAAAGTCATAAGTATTTGTTAGAGCAATGAACCAGTAACCCTATCGGATGAGGAGATGGAAAAAATGAGGGTGGGCATTCCTAGAGGACTTTTGTATCAATACTATTATCCTTTTTGGAAAACTTTTTTTGAAGAATTGAAAGTAGAAATCATTGTGTCTAGTCCTACTACAAAGGAGATCGTGAACAAAGGAATCGAATTCTCTGTGCCTGAAATTTGTGTGCCTATGAAGGTTTATACAGGTCATGTGGAGCAGATTATTGATAAAGTAGACTATGTGTTTATACCAAGGATGGTATCTATTTCAGACAAAGAATATTTTTGTCCGAAATTTATGGGATTACCAGATATGATTAAGTATACAGTACCAGGCGCACTAAATAAAATATTAAGTCCCAAGATCAAATCGGATAGCGATAGTATTGCAAACCCTAAGTTTTATGGGGAGTTAAAAAGCCGGTTAGGCATTAGTACCTGGGATTTACACAGGGCACTGAAGAAAGCAGACAAGGCTTGGAATAACTTTAGAGCTTTAAGCAAAAAAGGATATATCTTAACCGATGCTTTAGATATATTTGAAGGAAAAAAAGTACCATCTAAAGAACCGACTTTCAAGGATGGGGAAGTTACCATCGGAATATTAGGATATGTGTATGATATATATGATCCATTTATTAGTATGGATATTACAGATAAGCTGAAAGAACTAAATGTGAATGTTCTTACCTTTGAGATGCTGGAGGATCAAGCAATTAAGGACAGTATCAAGTTTATGCATAAAAAGCTGTTTTGGACCTTCAGCAACAAGCTTTTAGGTGCAGGGTATCATTTTTACCAGAATCCTAAGGTAGATGGCATCATTCAAGTGACAGCCTTTAACTGTGGTCCGGATTCCATGATTGGAAAGATGCTGGAGCTAGAGTCTAATCATTTTGAAAAGCCCTTTATGACAGTTCGTATTGATGAGCATACAGGGGAGAGCCATCTACAAACTAGGGTAGAAGCCTTCATAGATATGATTCGCAGAAAGAAGATGGCAGGAGGTGTGTCCCGTGAAAGTAACCTTTCCCCATATGGGCTCAACACTAGTATATAGGAAACTAGTGGAAATGCTGGGACACGAAGCCATAACGCCGCCAAAGCCCAGTCAGAGAACCATAGATTTAGGCGTAAAGTATAGCCCAGAATTTGCATGTTTTCCCATGAAGGTCATTATGGGCAGTTATGTGGAGGCACTGGAGAAGGGAGCAGAGGTCATTTTAACTTCTGGAGGTCACGGCCCCTGTAGAGCAGGCTTTTACGGAGAAATGCACAAACGGATATTGAATAATCTTGGGTATGAAGTGGATGTGTGGGTGTTTGACTCGATTAAAAGAGATTACAAGAACTTTATGAATATCGTAAAAAAGTTAAAGGGTGATAACTCTTGGTTGAGGCTATGGACCATTTTAAAGCTTTTGTATCAGGTGACAAAGGATGTGGATGGCTTTGAGATGCAGCTGCAGACCAAGAGGGCCTATGAAACAAAAAAAGGCGACTGTACACGGGCCTGGGATAAGATTCAGCATATTTATAATAGTGTTCAAGATGAAAAAGGTTTAAAAGAAGCAAGACAGCAATGTCAGAATCTCATCGACGAGATTCCCGTTATGATAATCCCAGAGGATCAGAAGATTCGAATTGGCATTGTGGGAGAGATCTATGTGGTGATGGAGTCTGCTGCCAATATGAAGATGGAAGAGACCCTGGGAAGTCTTGGTTGTGAAGTGCGAAGAAGTCATTATATATCAGAGTGGATTGAACACAATATGATTCCAAAGGCATTCTCCAAGTCCCATGAAGAAGAAATCCTTAAAAAAGGTGAAAAATATATTGAAATTAAAATAGGAGGCCATGCCAAGGAAACCATGGGGAATATCGTAGATTTCCATGAACAAGGGTTTGATGGAATCATCCATTTGATGCCCTTTGGCTGCTTACCAGAATTGGTATCCCAAAGCATCATGCCCAAGCTGATGGATGACCTAGATATTCCAGTGTTAACCATTGCCTTGGATGAACAGACAGGAACTTCTAATAACTTAACACGGATTGAAGCATTTTTGGATCTCATTCGCAATAAGAAAAGAAACAGACTGAGCAAAGTATCCTAGAGATGTGGGGGACAGATCATGGACAAAGTTTATTTAGGTATAGATGTTGGGTCAGTAAGTACCAATGTGGTTGCCATCGACGAAAACAACAGGGTATTATCAAAGCAATATATTCGAACCAATGGACAGCCCTTGGAATCTGTAAAAACAGGTATTAAAAAACTGAAAAATGACATTGATGGAAAGTATAAAGTTGCTGGTGTAGGAACCACAGGCAGCGGCAGACAGCTGGTAGGTATTATGATAGGTGCTGATGTGATCAAAAATGAAATCACAGCCCATGCTACTGCAACCATCAATTATGTACCAAGTGCCAATACCATTTTTGAAATTGGCGGACAGGATTCTAAAATTATATTTTTGGATAAGGGTTTGATTACAGACTTTGCCATGAATACAGTCTGTGCTGCGGGAACGGGGTCCTTCTTAGATCATCAAGCAGAGCGGTTGGGTATTCCTATTCAGCAGTTTGGGGACTATGCCCTTCGCGCCCAGCGGAAGGTGCGAATTGCAGGACGATGTACTGTGTTTGCTGAGTCTGATATGATTTCTAAGCAGCAATTCGGTTTCTCAAAAGAGGAAATTATTAACGGTCTATGCGAAGCCTTGGTAAGGAACTATATCAACAATTTGGGTCGGGGGAAAAAAATCAGACCACCCTATGTATTCCAAGGCGGAGTGGCTGCCAATGCAGGCATTCGAGCAGCCTTTGAAAAGGAACTAGGAGAGCAGGTTACAGTCCCAGAGTATTTTGATGTGATGGGTGCCCTAGGATCAGCGATTCTTTCCAAGGAATATGTGGAGCACACGGGACACACCACAAAATTTAGGGGCTTTGAAGCCGCCGATATTGAGTTCACACCATCCAGCTTTGAGTGCAGCGGCTGCAGCAATCTATGCGAAGTAATCAAGGTAGAGATCAATGGGGAAACAGCAGCCATGTGGGGCGATAAATGTGCCAAGTGGACCAATAGTGTAAAGAGCATATAAATACCAATTTTTCCTAGTATAACATTCTCTTCTCCCAGGATATACTATAAACATCTTTTTGAGTCAGACATCGAGGAGGAGAGAATATGTTTTTTCATCAGCAAGAGGTAGTTAAACCAGTATATGTACAACAAACAGTAGATGTATGGCAGTGTCCCGACTGCATTGGTTGGATGCAAAAGGAGTTCACTGTATCAGCAAATCCCACCTGTCCATTCTGTACCAATGCAATGGTAGAGGGAACAAGGGAAATCAATGTTTTGGAACAAAACTGCTGAAAAACTCAGCAGTTTTTGTATTTTTTGGAGTCTATTATGGATAGATAACTCGTAGAAGTGGACAGTTTTATAGGTTACTGAAAAACTCTGAAACAGCGGTTAGTATCTGAGATTGTCATTCTGAGTGCAGCGAAGAATCTCACTACGTTAAAGGAATTAGAGATTCTTCATTTCACTTCGTTACATTCAGAATGACATAAAACTAGGCTTTTCAGGGGTCTTCGACTCTATACACTCATGGATACTATCTTTTTCTCTTTTTTTTTCACCACCCGCGGGTGGTAGACATAATATAGCATAATAGGGCATTTATTGGTATAATAGAGGAAAGCCATGGTGACAAGGGGGAAAAGCAACATGAAAACGCGAAGAACGGGTATCATAGCGGCCCTTCTGGTGATTATATTGCTGCAGATTAGCTGGGTATATACAAGTCTGGGTTTTAAGAATCAAGCATCCATGAATGTATCCAGTGTGCTGGAGCAAATTAAGCCTATTTCTGAGTTGAATACGGTGGAAATGTATTTCCATGATATTGTGGATTATGAGGATGCAAAGTATTTCCGTGAGGTGGAGCTCCCATTTACGAGAAAGAAGTTTATCTTTACAGTGAAGGCCAGAGTAAAGGCGGGTATTAATCTTCATCAGTTAACCACAGAAGATATAGAGATTGTGGATAAAACCACGGTAAAAATTAAGTTGCCCACAGCTGTGATTACCTCCAAGGAGATATTAGAATATACGTCCTATGATGAGAAAGATAGTGTATTTAATGGAATCAAAAATGAAGATACCTTTGCTGCCCTAGAGACGTTGCAAAAGGATTTAGAGCAGCAGGCTATAGAGATGGGAATTTTAGAAAAAGCAGCTGAAAATGCAAAGCTGTCCATCGGACAGCTGTTAAAAGGTGTTGGTTATGAAGAAGTGATCTTTGAGTAAAAGATCATTTCTTTTTTTGTGTTTGCGGTGGATAAGGGAAGCGATGCAAGTATCATAGATTACGACCGTTCACTGTAGGGGTTGCATAGTATGCAACCCGCCTGAGATTTAGCTATTTCTCTGGGTCTCGGGTCGCATACTATGCGACCCCTACATAAAAATCTCAGGTCTATGGGTGATTCGTGAATCACCCCTACAACGGCGATCTTGATCTCAATATTCCTATTATTGCTTTGCAAAGGTGGTGATAAACTGAATGACTGCTGGGCCCAGCAATACGATGAATAAGCTGGGGAAGATAAAGAGTACCAATGGGAAGAGCATCTTGATTGGTGCTTTCATGGCAGCTTCTTCTGCCCGCTGCTTTCGCTGCTGGCGTACTTCGTGGGATTGAATCCTTAGGATCTGTACCATACTAATTCCCAGCTTTTCTGCTTGAAGAATGCTGCTGATCAAAATACTAATTTCATCCACCAGCAGGCGGTGGCGAATCCCTTTCAAGGCTTCTCGTCTTGTTTTACCCAAGCGAATTTCTTCTAGGCATCGGTGGAATTCTCGAGAGAGTATGCCATCTTTATTAGAGATGAGCTTACTTAAAGCTGAATCAAAGCCTAACCCCGCCTCCAAGCTTACTGTAAGCAGGTCTACCACATCTGGTAGCTCCCGTAGGGCTTGCCTACTCCTCTCCTTGGTTTTTATTTGTAGATAGTAAGCGGGAAGAAGAAGGCCCATAATGAATCCCAAAAAAATCATGAGTAGGATTAGGATAAGCTCACCGATAGAAAAAAATGCAATCGTGCCAAAAATGAGAGGCAGCACAGTGATGCAGGAAATCTGTAAAAGGCGATAATCTACAGGGGTCATTCCCAAAGGACTGCCGGCTTGTAAGAGCTTTGTTTCAATCTGGGCTTCTTTTTCTTCAGATATCTTTCTGCTGAAGCTGCGGCGAAGCTCGTGAATAAGGGGATACAGAGTCCTCCGAAGCAGTGGTGTGGATTCCATTTCAGATTTTGATTTAATATGGTGAAGGCCTTCAGCATTCAGAAAACGAGATAATCTACGCTGAACTCTGTCTTTTTTTTCGCCTGTTAGGGAAAAGAAAAACATGATCAGGAGGGTTGTGGTACAGAAAAAAGTATAATAAATCATATCGTTACACCTCGATTGACGTTAGTTTTCGAATGAGAATAAACCCTATGGTTCCTGAAACAATACCAGCCCCCATCATGCCCATGCCTACAGGATGCTTAAACAGGGTTCCAATATACTCAGGATTGATAAAATAGAGCACAAGCCCCAGTACAATTGGAAGAAGACCGATAACCGTGCCAGATAGGCGGCCCTGGGCTGTAAGGGTCATTACCTGACGCTGAATTGCATTGCGATCCCGTATGGTTTGAACAATGGTATCCAATACGGTTGCTAGATTGCCTCCAACCTGTCGCTGGATGAGAATCGCCTGGATCATTAAGTCCAAATCGCCGCTGGGCATTCGTTCATGAAGATGATGGAGAGCATCTTCAATACTGGCACCATACTGCATTTCCCTTAAAACCATATCAATTTCCTCTCGAACAGGGGCGTCGGACTCTTCAACCACGGATTTAAGGGACTGAGGAAAGCTAAAGCCTGCCCGAAGGGAGCCTACAATGATGGTGATCATATCAGGAAGACCGTCATTGAATTTCATAATGCGTTTACGCTGTTTTTGGTTGAGCCACAAGTGAGGGTAGAGATAGCCTAGAATACCGCCCACAATAAAGAAAAATACTTTGCCTGAGAAGATAAAAAGTAAGCCTCCTAACAAAAATGTAGACATCAGTTGAAACAATGTGAATTCTTCAGATTTTAATGGTACACCAGCTTGATGGAGGCGCTGGGACAGCCGAGTGTTATTTTTGCCTAGGGAAAGACCTTTTCTGAGACGTTGATTATAAATTTGTATTTGTACAAGAAGGTTAAAACGCTTACGGTCCAAGGGATTCTCATCTTGGCTCGAGAGATACAGCTGCATGCGCTTATCAAGGCGGTTGCTGGAAACAAAAAATGTATTAAACAGGCCGATAAAAAACAAAAGAGAAGTAAGCTGAAAAAGAATGACAATAATCCACAACATCATAGGTTCCAATCCTCCTCTTCCATAAATACCGTAGCAGGAACATGAATACCTGAAGTCACCAGTTGGTCATAGAATCTAGGTCGTATGCCTGTAGGTACCAACTTTCCGATAATTTTTCCACGATCATCTACTCCCTGCTGTTTGAAAACAAAGATGTCCTGAAGGACAATTACATCTCCTTCCAATCCTTGAACCTCAGTGATATTCACAATTTTTCTGCTGCCGTCCTTGAGTCTGGTTTGTTGTATAATCACATCAATGGCACCGGCAATCTGCTCTCGGATGGCCTTCACGGGAAGATCCATACCAGCCATAAGGACCATGGTTTCTAAACGGGCAATCATATCTCGAGGACTGTTAGCATGACCTGTAGCAAGGGATCCGTCATGACCTGTATTCATGGCTTGAAGCATATCTAGGGCTTCACCGCCTCGTACTTCTCCGATGACAATCCGTTCAGGCCGCATACGCAGGGAGTTACGAACCAAGTCTCGAATCGTTATGGCACCTTTGCCTTCGATATTGGCAGGCCTGGACTCCAGAGAAACTACATGATCCTGCCAAAGCTGAAGTTCAGCAGCATCCTCGATGGTAATAATCCGTTCATCATTGGGGATGAAGGAAGATAAAACATTCAGGGTTGTTGTTTTACCAGAGCCAGTACCACCACTGATAAAGACATTGAGCCGGGCTTTGACACAGGCATCCAAAAATGCAGCCATTTCCTTGGTCAGGGTACCAAACTGAACGAGATCCTCAATTTGAAAAGGATCTTTGGAAAATTTTCGTATGGTAATTGTAGGGCCGTTTAAAGCTAGAGGAGGGATGATGGCATTCACACGGGAACCGTCAGGAAGTCGGGCATCAACCATGGGGCTGCTTTCATCAATCCGTCTTCCCAAAGGCGCTACAATTTTCTCTATCACATGCATCACATGATCATTATCGCGAAAAGAAATATTAGATAGTTCAATTTTTCCATTACGTTCTACATAGATATGATGGGGGCCATTCACCATCACCTCAGAAATCTCTGGATCTAGCAGCAGTGGGTTGATGGGACCATAACCCGTTAGGTTGTTCACCAGCTCATCTACAACTTTTTTGCGATCTACCTTCCCTACAAAACTGCTATCCTCTTTGATGATTTCCACAGCCATATCTTCAATTTTAGGGATAATGGCATCTACATTTTCGTCGGTCATATCTCTAAGAATCTGTTTGTGGAGCTTTTCTTTTAGTTCTTGATTTTTGTTTACGGGTACAGCCTTTTCCTTTTGAGATTGAGGAGTGAGGCTAGATGGACGTACATTGGCTAACAAGTCCTTTTTGGTGATCATTTTCCCATGATTTTTTTCAGATTGATTTTCTAAGGATAGGGAATCCACCTGCTGTTCAGTTTTACTTTGTATCTTTTCAAGAAGACTCATTGGGATCTCTCCTTTGGACGTCTAAATTTATCGAAGAGCATTTGAGTAAAGGACGCAGGCTTGGGCTTGTAAAGGGCGATCTCTTGCCCCGCTGTCAGGAAATCAGTGATACCAAAGATCGCCTTTGCCATATCGATGCGACGATGGTTTATGACAAAAGGAATACCAATATTCAATGATTTCGAGACGATATCAAAATCATTGGGAACATAGAGCAAAGAAGGTTCTCCAAGGATTTGGTGCACATCAGAGGACTGAATGACACTTTGCATAGTAGAACGATTGACGACTACCTGCACTTTATGTCTTAGCTCTAAGGTATCCAATATCTCAAGCATTAGCTTTGTATTTTTCAAGGTGGTCATCTCTAAATCGGTCAGCAGAAGGATTTGATCAGCCTTTTCAACAAAATATAAGCTTTTGTCAGGGAGTCCTGCCATAACATCTACCAAGATGTAATCGAAATGAGATTGTAAAAGATTGCATATTTTTTCTAGAGATTCCGTTGTTACCAAATCTGCATATTCAGGCCGATGGGGAGCGGATAGTACCTTTACACCGCTCTCATGGCGAAAAAGATAGTTTAGAATATTATGCTCATCAATGGTATCCAGTTGTTCTATAACATCCTTGATCGTAAACATCGGTTGAAGGTCCATGGCAATATTAATATCACCGAATTGAAAGCATCCATCTAAGATGCAAGTATTTAGTCGTTTTGAAGAAAGAGCGATCCCCAAATTTGCTGTAATGACTGTTCTTCCAATGCCGCCTTTTGCACTACAAATCCCTATGATTTTTCCTTTTTTCTTGGTAGTTCCTTTTGTTTCTTGAATCTCGTGATCTGGCATTGGTTATCGCCTCCTTACTTCGGTGGGATGATTTTGCTGTGGAGAATGAGCTGGATACGGCCTCGTTCCTTAGCGTTGACCAGCTTCAAGGCATCTACCTGATTTAATTCTAAAGTAACAGAGGTATATTCCACATAGGCATCCTCTGGTGTGGTTTCCACCATACGCCGGCCTACAGCAAGGACCCGGACCTTCTCTAATAGTAATTCTGTTTTAATCGGAGTATAGTCCCCAGTTCTAGGCTGGGTTTCACTGAACAGCACATCGACCCAATCTTCGGGCTCAACCAGATTGGAAACAGATTGTACGAAATCTGTCCCAACAGATACAGCACGATATCCATCCTTTACCTTCCTGGAGACAAAAATCTTTTCATCTCTTTCACTTCCCAGGCGATGGGATAAGAGAGGTTCACCGGATGTAATGTCTGCCGTGGCAAACTTCCCAACGGCTTCAGATGTAGTTTTTATTGTTCCAGGGGCCAAACCTAGCTCAGGAACTTGGGAAACAACAATCATTTCACTGGTGATCTTTTGATCTTTCTTGATGACTTGCTTTGCTAGGATAACATCCACCAGGTGATTGTTCATATCCTTGGTAGCATCAACAGATTTCATATAGTTGTAAAAGAGAAAAGTTGTGATCAAGCCCATGATAATTGCCAATACAAGAATAAATTTTGATTTCATTTTTTCACCTACTCCGTTAGTTTTATGCTGTATGCGCCCTTATCAAGGGCATTGAAATCGGTATAACCAGTACCCACCCGCTTGATGAACATACCTGTGATAGATGTGTCTTGGGGAGACATAGGTTCTTTGATATAGAAGTACGCAAAGCCTGTTACCTTGATCTGTTTCAGTTGGTTATTCTCATGGTTATGGGTACGATAAACAGGGACCAGAAGAATACGGGAGCAATCTCGATGATCCAAGTCGTCAGGAAGGGAACAATTGGTGATGCGTTCGTCGATGGCAGTACGGGTCTTTCCAGCAATATTTCCTGTCTGGGTATCGATAATATCACCAATCTTAATTTCACCGCGATAACCGAATCGCAAATTTTCTTCATAGGTTTGGGCGCCAGGACCACTGAGGGCAAGGACGCCAAAATTTCCATAGCTGACCTCCGTTTGATCTACTTTCAACTTATACTCCTTGTTAAACTCCAGAGGGATAGCTTCATCTATACCTAAAGGGGCTGCCCCTTGGGCTCGGCCCATTTGCTGAATCTTGGCTGTGGCCGATGCTTCCACAGGTACATGATGGAAGCCTAATATTTTCATAAAGGACATGGATACTTCTTTTCTCAGGGTTACACTGACCTGCTGACCAGGGTCGATGGTCAAATTGGAAAGATGATCCTTGGCTTGATGGGCAAGGAGTATATCTTGAACAACATTTTCCACAGAAGGAACGTCATTGGATAATTCCTGGGCCCCTGACAATACAGCAGCTCGAGCTGTTTTTTGCAGGTGACTTTTGGTTGTATAAAGAACACCACCATCAATGACCAAGCCTGTGACTCCCATCAATAAGGCGATAGACAGAGATACAAGGACTAAGGCACTTCCGGTTTGTGCAGGCAGAAATTTTTTCATAAAGTTTCCCATAAATTCAACCTCCTATTCCATTCGGATGGTAGAGTCAGTGACTACCTGATAAGGAGAAGGAAGGACCAAGGAAGCCATAGGCGTTACATATTCCACTGGATAGCTTAGGGTTACAGTGACATAATCTCCTGATTTACGTGAAGCTTGATTGGGAGATATGACAATGTTAAGGGATGCTGGATCACCTATGTGGAAACGCTCTTTAGCAAATTGGGTGATTTCTGTGTCGGTTTTACCCAGTCCACCCAGTCGAACTGTTTCCTGGGTCAGATGATTTAGGTTCATGTAGGTGTAGAGCACTCTACCAAAATCAAAAATCCCTGAAACCATTAGGATCAAAATAGGAACAATCAACGCAAATTCAATAAGAGATTGACCGTGTTCATTTTTTACCATAGGAGCAGCCTCCCTTGTAGGAGTAAAGTAAATACTGCACCCCCGGCGATGGCGATTCCATAGGGGTAAGTAGTGGTACAAATACTGGATTCTTCAGTCATGGTAGCATCAGTGCCTAAAAGGCGGATGCTGGTAAGCAAATAGGGCAGCTGCTTTAAAAATTGTAACAGTTTTTTGTGATGAATCAGCAAAATTAAAGCAATAACACCGCCAATCAAAGCCATATAAATCCCTGTATAGAGAACAAAGGAACTACCCTTTAATGCACCTATGAGGGCCAATAGCTTTACATCTCCAGCACCCATGCCCCCCATCAGATAAGGAATCAACAGCAAGGAAAAGCCAAGGAAAAAGCCAAGGATAGCCCATTGGAACTGAGACCATCCCCCTTGGAATAGGTGGGATAGAAACGCAATCAAGAGGCTAGGGTAGATTATTTTATTATAGATTTTTCTCGATCGAATATCGGTAATCACACAGACTGTCAAGATCATGATCAGGAGTAGGTTAAACCACATAAAAATCCCTCCTTTAAGGAAAGTGTATGAAAAGGACTCTACACATACATGTAGAGCCCTTGCCCTTCATCAGAATTTGAACTCTGGGATTATTCAGCTGGTGTAACAGCGCCGCCTTCAGTAAGTTTTTCACTGGCTTGTTGGAACAATGAAGTGATTTGGCCCCGCATCGTTACTAGAATTGTCACAACAGCGATTGCGATGATTCCCAATACCAAACCGTACTCTGTCATCCCTTGTCCTTGCTCCTCTACAAATAATGCCTTCATTTTATTTAACATATAATCCTCTCCTTTTGTAAGTTATAGAATATTTTCAGTGAATTTCAACTTATGACCTACTCTGGTGTTGGTTTTATCAATGAGTCCAGCTGGTAGTTCAACGACTTCTACGGCAGCATGATGCTTCATGCCCAGCCTACCTGGGGTAAGGTTTTCTTCTATGGCTACTACCTGCTGGTCGGAATCTAGATGCAACACGTCAATATCGTACTGCATAAAATAGGTGTGAATTTGTTGACAGGGTCGAATACGTAGTCCACAATCTAACGGGAGGTCTTTGGTGAACATCAATCCCTTCAGCCGAGTGAAAAAGGAATTGGCTTCATGGATTTGCCATGCAATGACCTGACCCGTATCTAGATTGATGAGCTTCAATACCATCACCTCCTATAAATAAAGTAACCCTGCCTTTACCGAGGGGCAGGGTTACTTAGCAACAAATACCCAAATCCTTCGGTAACTGGCTGGCTTAGTGCATCCATGATACACCTTAGCCCCTGTAGCTTTGCGTCGCTGATTTTCATCAGGTTTGCCATTGTCGAGACTGTTTCAAAGATATGTTCATCCGATTCTAAGATTATTATAATGGGGTTCTGTTTACATAACAATCCAACAGCAGGACTAATTCCATAGGCAATTCTGATTAAAATAAATGTAGAGCCTTGAATAGATGTACCTACTACTGGAGTAGGGGATGCAGAGGCTTCGTCCTAAAAGAGGCTGTAACCCCGTTGAAATTCCAATTTCCTAACACCCGTAAGCTTTAGGATTGGATAAAGGATATGGCATAGAATAAAATATATAATTTATTAAATCAGTTCTCCTTTTCAGAAAACGAGTCAGAGGAGTTTACGTAATGTATAGTCGATAGAATCTTTAGATAGGATTAAAGACACATGGAAGGATTTTAGGTAGCGAGGGAGAATTAAATAGTAAAATAGATGTTAGGGAGGAATTGGGATGGATTGGAATAAATTATTCCGTGAAGGTGAGCAGCTAGTAAGTGAGCGTAAGCTGGCAGAAGCCATTGAGCATTATAAAGGAATTATGGAGCAGGCCGGTGAAGAGCAGAAAATATATTATTGGGCCCTGAAGCATTTGGCAGATGTGGTAGGTTATATGGGATTAAGGGATTACTTCCAAGCCATTGACATTTACCAAAAAATCATCAATGAATATGAGGCGGAAGATGATTCTCTTTATAGCTGGTGCCAGCTGGATATCTCTAGAGCGTATTTAGAAATGGGCTTGGAAATGATGGAGAACTTTGACAACATGCGAGAGATCGTCGGCTTAGAGGATGAGGAAATGGAAAATTACTTTGAGAAGCTCATTGGGAGAAGGAACGATTATATCGAGAGAGAAGCAGAAGTCATTTACAAAGGAAGAATGTAATAGATTAAGGAAGAAGGTCCTAGATATCTTCTTCCTTTTGTTTTATAAAGTTTGGGAAATAAATCTGTGAAATGCCAGACATTGACAAAAATATCACGTAAATATGAATGTACATTGCAAAATAATGGTGGTGAAGTGATGAAAATTATCTTTAAGTTTATATGGAAAAATATACAGGAGAAAAAATTTAGAACATCTTTAATTCTATGCTCGGTAATGCTTTCAGCAGCGTTGTTTTTTGCTTCCAGCGCCATAGGAGATACGATGGAAAAGATGTATGTAGATCGTATGAAAAAGTATTTTGGCAGTGCTGAATGGATGATCCATGCGGAAGAAAACTCCCCATCGAGATTTTTTTATACAAATAAAGCAGAACAATATAAGAAGCACATGGAATACATTGTGGGAGCAGTTCAAGGCAGCGGCTTTTATAAGCCAACCAAAGATGAAACGGTGCAATTGGATCTTCAAGGATTTCATTTGGAGGAATTGCAAAAAATGAATCCTTTTTCCATGGAGATACCTATAACTGGAGCTGACTTCGCTGGAAGAAAGATGATCTTGAGTCGGATTACTTCGGATAAGTATCACCTAGACCAAGGGGATAGCATAGATATTGAAATCAATGGATATAAACACAGGTTTCAAATCGCTGCCGTCTCTGAACCCTCAGGTCCATTCCAAGAAGATGGAAGAACTGTGACCATCGTCATGCCTAGGGAAACCCTGAGCAGGATATATGGAGAGCGAGGAAAGGCTTCTGTTATCTATCTGAAGCTAAAAAACCCAGTAGAGCGGGAGAACTTGATCCCAGCCCTTGAAAAGGCGTACAATCGTTATACGGTTCGGGAGCCCTTGTCCATGGAAGAAATCCAACGGTATGCCAGCCGGATGACAACACCCTTTATGCTCATGACCACCATCGTGTTGTTTATGAGTATATTTATCATTTACACCTCTTTTAAGGTAATCACCATGGAACGATTGCCTGTCATAGGAACTTTTCGGAGTATTGGTGCCACAAAGAAGGTAACAGATTTCGTATTGTTCATAGAGAGTATGGCCTATGGGATTATCGGGGGATTCCTTGGCTGTGGATTGGGCGTAGGGGTTTTGTATGCGATGACCTATACCATGGCAGATAATCCATGGTCAGGGGGACGAATGAAGACCAGTATTCAATTTACAACAGGGCAATTAATCACCGCGTTTTTGCTGGCAGTCGTGTTATCTTGTGTAAGTGCTTTGATACCTATTATTAAGGTATCCAAGATATCTGTGAAGGATATCGTTTTAAATAAAGTTGACACATATAAAAAGGGCAAGTCTTTCCGATTGCCCCTAGGGATCGCTTTATTGGTCTTTGCATTGGTTGCCCCTTGGATAGTGCCCAAAACGATGATGATGGCAGTAGGCACCTTGTGTATGGTGTCATCAGGGGTGGCTGTTACCATGCTGGTCCCCTATATGACCAATGGGTTTGTAAAGGGATTTGAAAAGCTTTATGTCTATCTATTTGGAAATGAAGGAATTCTTGCTGCCAAAAATCTAAGAGAAAATAAGAGTATTCTGAACAATATTTCTCTACTATCTATTGGCATATCAAGTCTTTTATTAATCAATACCATCAGTGACAGCGTTATGACGGAGTTGATGAGTTTTTATAAGGATGCTGATTTTGGGGTTTGGATGTGGGTAGCTGAGGGAGATCGCAGGGTAGACGGATTGATACGAACAGTAGAAGGGGTAGAGGATACCTATGGTGTTTACGCGGCAAATGGTGTTGATGTTGCAGGTTCAAACAGTGAAATCAATCTAGTCCATGGCGTAGATACGACCAAGCATTTGAATTATTGGAGAAACGATATTGGGCCGGAAGATATGGAAAATCTTGAGGAGGGTAGAAATATTATATTGACCTATTCCTTAAAGGATAAGTTCGGGGTAGAAGCAGGAGATATTCTATCCTTGGAAATGGAGAAAGGGAAAAAAGACTATAAGGTCATTGGCTTTTTTAATTCCCTTATGTGGAATGGCAATTATGCCTTGATTTCTGCAAAATATCTTAAACAAGATATGAATAAAGTCTATTATGATGACATTTTTGTTAAAACATCAAAAAATAATGATGAAATAAAAATAGCACTGCAGAAAAAGTTTGCCAGAAGAAGTCCCTGGGTTGAGACGCTAACGCAGATGGAACTGAATGATAAGCTTTCAAATGCCCAACTATTTGTGATTTTAAAAGGCTTCTCTATCATGACCCTAGTGATTGGTATCTTTGGTGTACTCAATAATCTGATCATTAGCTTTATTGAGAGAAAGAGATCCCTGGCAGTTTTCCGTTCGGTAGGAATGAGCAAAAAACAAATTATCAAAATGATTTTTATAGAGGCATTTACAGGGGGGCTTATAGGAGGGATTGCAGGTGCTCTCACAGGTCTGCTGATGATTTCCATCGTGCCCCACGTATTAAAGGCTATGGATTCGCCTATTCCGATTCATTATTCATTGAAACTATTTTCATATTCTATGATTTCAGGAATTATCATTACCGTGGTGGCATCCATCAGTCCTGCATTAAAATCTTCACGATTAAACATTATTGAAGCCATCAAATATGAATAGAGGTGAGAGAATGGAAGCCATTATCCAAGCAGTAAATCTATGTAAGACTTTTAGACTAGGATTACTAGATGTGGAAGTCCTTAAAAATATTGATCTGGCCATCTATAAAGGAGAATTTGTTTCCATCATGGGACCTTCAGGCTCGGGGAAAAGTACTTTGCTATATCTCTTAGGAGGGCTGGATAAGCCAACCTCGGGGAGTATTAGGATTAATGGAAAAGAGCTGGCAGAGATGGAGGATCAAGAGCAAAGCATCATGCGTAGACGAGATGTGGGGTTTGTGTTCCAGTTTTATAACCTAATTCCCAATCTGTCTGTAGAGGAAAATACCATGCTGCCCATTCTATTGGATGGGAAGAAGATGAAGGATTATGGGGAGCGATTGGATGAGATATTGGAAATTGTAGGACTATCGGATCGACGACATCATACGCCTAGGGAGTTGTCAGGAGGACAACAGCAGAGGGTAGCTATTGCCCGGGCACTGATCAATGATCCAGATATCATATTGGCTGATGAACCCATTGGAAACCTGGATAGCAAGACGGGAACAGAAGTGATGGAGCTGCTGCAGAGGATTAATCGGGAAAAAGGGAAAAATATCGTACAGGTAACCCATTCCAGGGAAGCCGCGGATTATGGACAGCGCATTGTTTATGTTAAGGATGGAAAGGTGTGGGAGAAATGAAGCAGAGGATAAAAGAAGTATTGCTGCTGGTGCTGATAGGAATCCTATTTCTAGGGGTAGGTTGTGCAAAGAAAGAGGAGGCTGCCACTATAGATCAGGTAGAGGCACCGAAGGAAAGAGAGGTCATAGAGGCCTTTGGCATCATTAAAGCAAAGGATATCCAAAACATTGTCATAGATTTTCCTTCCAGTGTGGAGAAGGTCCATGTTCAGGAGGGGCAACACATACAACAGGGAGATATCCTTGTGAGCCTGGACATAAAGGATCATTTAGGAGAAGTAAAAAGCAAGGCCCATAAAGTAAATATCTTACAGCTGGAAAAGAACAAAATTGAAAATACCTTGATAGATGATGGGAAAAGTGACCCAGCGATCATGAAGGCAACCAACGGACTGAAACTGGCAGAGGAGCTGTATAACCAGGGGAAAAAGGATTTGGCTTCCCAAGAGGCATTGTTAAAAGCCGGAGCCATTGCCCAGGGTGAGTATGATAAATTCAAAGCCACTGTAGATACCCTATATAAGGAAATGGAAGATGCACGATATGATTTAGAAAACGTTCAAAAGAATAAGAAAAATGAACGGGATGATTTGAAAATAAAAAATGAAGAGTTAGCCTCAGCCTCCTATGAGTTGCAAATGATGGAAGAAAAGGTCAAACGGAGCTACCTGGAAGGAAATACGATCATTGCCAATGTGGAAAGTGGTGTGGTATATGATATTGGATACCAAGGCGGCGATTTGGTGAGTCCAGAGAAAAAGGTACTAAGTATTTTGGATTTGAACACCATGGTGGTAGAAGCTGAGGTATCCGAGGAATTTATCAAAGATGTGAACATGGGCGTAGCTGTAGAGATTATCCCAATTGCAAACAGGGATAGGAGCTATAAGGGGAAGGTTAGCCGCATTGCGCAACGGGCTATACAGAAGAATGGAGAGACAATCATTCCAGTGGAGATTTCCATAGATAACAACGATGGATTTCTGATGCCCAATTTCAATGTAGATGTTATGATTCAAATGAAGTAGTAACCCACTATTTTAGAAAACCCAAGGTATAAATCATGGACCTCCTGCCAATTATAGAAATATATATGGAAGAGGAGGGAATGCACATGAAGCAGGTTAAAGCAAATATTGTGAACGGTACTGTCAATATAAGCAGCAGAGAAATTGAAGAGATGGTTAGCAATAGTAATTATTTTGAAGAAGTACGAGACATCAGCGATTCTGTATATGATGATGATGTGTTTGCCTATGAGGTAAGATTAGATCAATCTATTCTGGAGACAGAGATTGAACATGACTTAGAAGAAGAAGGGTACATGAGCGACGATGAGGAAGAATATACTTCCGCCCTCTTAGAACAGGCAGAGTACTTCATTGATGCTGCTGTAGATGAAGTAAAGGATCGCATTGAGGAAAGATACCATCTTGAAAATATAGGTAGTGCCTATGATGTTTACCAAGGCAGTCGGGGTATGGACAATGTTCAATTTGTGTTGACATTATCCTTTGGCGCTACCCATCATGGGCAGCTTTATCAACTGACCAATGCCATTATTGATAAGAATTACACCCGTAATCCGGGGGGATTACAGTAACCTATAGAACCTAGAAAATTATGAAGGGCCCCTTTTACAGCGCTGTCTGTTTAAGGGGTTTTCCTTATGGTATCCATACCCTTATTTGCTAGGGCATCGGCTAGGATGTTCATTTTCGTGGCCAATAGGAAATCATCCATGGAAAAGTGAGAACCATTCCACACCTTAAATTTGGCGTACCACTTTTTTAGCTCTGCCTCTTTGTTTAGATTTAAGTGACCTTTGACGCGATAAAAGTTGATTTCTTTTTGACGATCAATCTGGGCAAGAAGAGCTTCCCATAATTCCCGGTTTTCTACAGGTGTTTTGCTGGCAGTCATCCAACCATTCACCTGCCATTTGATATACCATTTCTTTGTAAAGCACTCGATAAGATAGGAACTATCAGAAAAAACATTGATAGAAAGCCGTTCTTTAGATAACGCCTTCAAAGCCTCCAACAGGGCTGTCATTTCCATCCGATTGTTGGTGGTATTTATCTCTCCGCCGTAGAGTTCCTTGGTATGTTCGCCATAAGCAAGAATGGCACCCCATCCCCCTATATTTTCATCATGCTGATTCCCCGAGCAAGCTCCATCGGTATATATATTGATTGTTTTCATTGGCGTTACCTCACTTTGAATTATTTATTTGGCTGCTCGCTTCTGGCTACTCGCTAATGGCCAAACCTTAAAACAAAGATCTCTTGCGAGAAGCGAACGGCGAGTAGCGAATAGCCATGCCCTTCAACTCCTATTATAACAAAAATGTGAAATTTCATTGCAACAATTTTATAGGTTGTGAATATAGATAAAAATAAAAGATTGTACCGGCTAATCCGGTGAGGGGGGCCTATCATGAGTGCCAGAATCGTATCATTATCCATCGACCCAAGGGAAGTATTGGAGTTGTCCATGGGGGAGATTGACGGGGATTTGATTCACAGCGACTATTGCGACATAGACCAAGGAAGGGGCTTTGGCTATATGGTCTATGAGCATATTCATAAGCGGGAGAACCGACCGATGATGCTCATGATCCATGTGGAAAATGTCCACGGCACTACCCGGGCAACAATCCTCGCAAGCCCAGAAGCAGAAGACTGGACACATCCCTTCGATTGTGAAGAAGAGAACGAGTGGATGGATAAAATCATGGAGGTACTGGAAGAATATATTATTGATATAAGCGAAGCGTAAGAAGCGAACATGGATATGTTCGTTTTTTTATTGACTGTTTAAAGCATTGTGTTGATTATGGATAATATTTCAAGAGATTTGTGATATTCCTCACAGTATCCCCTCATGATAGTTGATATATTTATAACAAAGAAAAGGTTTGCAGCGATCGCAGTAAAAGAAGAAAGGGTGGAGGAAATGTTTTTAGAAACCGTAAACAAAATGGGAGACAGTGCAGTAAACAAGGCAAAGTATTTAAAGAAAAGCATTATAAAATATGTGATCCTTTCTATCATGGCAGGAATCTACGTAGGCTTTGGTATTATGCTTATTTTTTCAATTGGTGCACCTTTTGCAGCGGCAGGCTCTCCAGCCACAAAAGCCATCATGGGCGCATCCTTTGGCGTAGCGTTGACCCTAGTGATCTTCGCAGGGGCAGAGCTCTTTACTGGCAATAATATGGTGATGACCATAGGAAACTTAACCAAGCGTGTGACCTTAGGGGATACGGCAAAGGTATGGGCTTTCAGTTATATAGGGAACCTATTGGGTGCACTGTTTTTGGCCTACTTAGTAGCAAAGTCAGGGTTGATCAGCAACGGGCCGCAATCGGAATTCATTCTAAAAGTGGCAGACGGCAAAATGAATGCCCCTTTCCTACAGCTTTTCATTCGAGGTATTTTGTGTAATATGTTGGTATGTCTCGCCATTTGGACAGCTACCCGAGCCAAGGAAGATATGGCAAAGTTGATCCTCATTTGGTGGTGTCTGTTTGCCTTCATCGGTGCTGGGTTTGAACACAGCATCGCCAATATGTCCTTGTTGGGAATGGCTTTATTTATACCCCATGACCCATCGATGATATCTATAGCAGGCTATGCAAAAAACCTATTGGCATCTACTGCTGGAAACATAGTGGGCGGCGCCCTATTTATCGGAGCAATGTATTGGTATGTGTCTAAGGAGTAGCTAAAAAACACGGTACACGGTTTCACGGAAAGCGAGCCTATCGAAGGGAAAATCGGACACCGTACACCGGTCACCGCGAACCGAATTTTTTAAAGGGGGAGAAGCAAATGTCATTGAAACTAAGCAGAGAGGCCTTTGATGATGTGTTAAAGGATTTAGGAAAAGAATATAAGATCTACGCACCGATCCGCATCAAGGGAGAGGGACGATTTTCGGATACGGATGTGGTACGTTATGGAGAAGTTTCTGGGCTAGATGAGATTGAAATCCATGAAAAAGCTCATTTTTCACCAAAGGAGATACTATTTCCAATTACCCAGACCCTATTCTATTTTACAGAGGGGGAGTATCAAGAACCGAAGTATGACGAGAAAAAGATCATTGTCTTCTTGCGGCCTTGTGATATCAATGGCGTGACAAGGTTAGACCAGGTTTTTCTGGAAAATGGAGAGGATAAGGACATCTATTATGAGCGTCTTAGAGAAAAGGTTAAATTTTTCATGATAGAGTGCATCGAAGGATTTGATAACTGTTTCTGTGTTTCCATGGATGCCAATAAAACAGAAAAGTATGCAGCGGCCATTCGCTTTGGTGATGATATGCTTGTAGAGATCAAGGATGAAGCCTTGATAAATGCCTTTCAAGAAAAGGGAGAGTTTGTAAATTTTGAGCCTACGTTTATCCAGGAAAATCTAGTGAATGTTAAGCTTCCTGATATTGAGCAAATTACAACAGAGACTTTTGAGGATGATATGTGGAAGGAATATGCTCAAAGATGTATTGCATGCGGCAGATGCAACTTTGTCTGTATGACCTGCAGCTGTTGGACCATGCAGGATATTGCCTATGATGAAAACAACAGCAGTGGAGAGCGAAGAAGAGCCTGGGCGGGCTGCCATGTGGATGGATTTACAGATATGGCAGGTGGTCACGGATTTAGAAAAAATTATGGAGATCGCATGCGCTTTAAGACCATGCATAAAATCAATGATTTTAAGAAAAGAAATGGATATCACATGTGTGTGGGCTGCGGCCGCTGTGATGATGTCTGTCCTGAATATATATCTTTTTCCAGCTGTATCAACAAGGTTACAAAACTTGTGGGGGAGGAGAGAAAATAATGAAAAACCCGTATTTGCCGAATAAGTATATGATTCTTGACGTGCAGCATCAAACAGATATCGATTATACCTTCCGTGTGGCCTGCGACATAGCACCAAAGAACGGACAGTTTGTTGAGCTTTCCATCCCTAAGATTGGTGAAGCGCCCATTTCTATTAGTGATTTTGGTGATGGCTATATCGACATGACCATACGAAGGGTGGGAAAGGTGACGGACTATCTTCATAATTTACGACCAGGGGACCATATGTATCTAAGAGGGCCCTATGGCAATGGATTTCCACTAGATCATTATAAAGGCAAGCGATTGGTAATTGCTGCTGGGGGAACAGGGTTGGCCCCAGTGAAAAGTATCATCAATTACTTTCACCAACATTCCCAAGAGATTCAAGGGTTAGATTTGTTTATTGGTTTCAAATCACCAAAGGATATTTTGTTTATGGATGAAATCGAGAACTGGATGAAAAATGAGCGGTTCAACGTTGTTTTGACTGTGGATAAGGGTGATGAATGCTGGACAGGAAACGTTGGATTGATTACCCAATATATTTCTCAAGAATCAATAGGTAAAGATGAAAATCTAGAAGTTATCATTGTGGGACCGCCGATGATGATGAAGTTTACTGCATTGGAGTTTCTGAAAAAAGAAATCTTAGAAAATCAGATTTGGGTGTCCTTTGAGCGAAAAATGAGCTGCGGCATCGGAAAATGCGGCCATTGTAAGATTGATGAAACCTATGTTTGTTTAGAAGGTCCCGTGTTCAATTACACAAAAGCAAAAAAGCTGATAGATTAAGGGGGGATCACCATGGATATCAATACGAAGAAAATAAAGAAAAATGCTTATCGTGTCACCAAGGTCAGGGGAAAGACGGCGTTGCGGATTCGTGTACCTGGTGGGCACCTGGACGTAAAATATTTTGACATCATCAAGGAAGTTGCTGAGAAGTACGGAGATGGCAGTGTTCATATGACGATTCGTCAAGGCTTTGAGCTGCCGGGCATTGATTTTGATAAAATTCCAGAGATTAATAGAATGATTGCACCGATTATCCAAGGCTTGGAGTTAGACTATGGTGTCAGCATCGATGATATAGAAGGCGGTTATCCTGCAGCAGGAACCAGAAATGTATCTGCTTGTATCGGAAATAATGTGTGCCCTTTTGCCAATTACAATACCACAGATTTGGCCATTAAAATTGAAAAAGCAATTTTTCCCAATGATCGTCATGTGAAAATTGCTTGTACGGGATGTCCCAATGATTGTATTAAGGCCCATATGCAGGATTTTGGCATCATTGGTCAAGTGGAGCCGATATATGAAGCTTCTCGCTGTGTAGGCTGTGAGGCCTGTGTAAAGAACTGCAAGAAGCGGGTAACAGGGGCTTTAAGAATGGAAAACTATAAGGTGAAGAGAGAGGAAGACCGCTGTTTAGGATGTGGCGAGTGTATTTTAAAGTGCCCCACGGGAGCATGGAGAAGAAACCCAGAAAAATATTATCGCGTTGTGATTATGGGAAGGACAGGAAAGAAAAATCCAAGATTAGCAGAAACATTTTTAGAATGGGTAGATGAGGAAACGATCATAAAGATCATCACCAATACCTATACCTTCATCGAGGAATATATCGATAAGGAGGCACCTTTAGGAAAAGAACATATCGGATATATCGTAGACCGGGCAGGCTATCATGTGTTTAAGGAATACGCCCTAAAAGATGTTGTTCTTGGACCAAAAGCACAAGTGGCGAATCATATTGACTTTGGTGGATATAAATACGAAAGAAATATTTATTTTACAAAATAAAGCCCGCTATGACCCCGCAATTGGTAGAGAATGGCGTCCATGAACTAATAAACTGTACCTCAATAGCAAATAGGAAAAAAGTCCTATGAAAAGCTATTGTCCATGGGTTTTGGGCAATGGCTTTTCATACGTTTTACCTAGAGAGGATAATCATAGAGGCCTATAGGAAAATAGTAGGAAAATAGGTAAAATAGGTTCAAAGGAATTTTTATAAGGAAAGGGAGATATTTTATACAAATCCATAGGGCGAAGGCTTTATGGCAAAAAAGGGAGGTATTCAAATGACAAAGCTCGAGGAATTGGCAGTGTCTATAGAACGGCTAAGGAAAGTAATGCATAGGCGAATCCAAAGACAGGGCGACCTCCTTTCTCCGCAGGTAATTGATATCAGTCAAAAGCTGGATAAGCTATTGAATGAATATAACAAGGAAACAACGAAAGAGAAGCTCAGCAACATTAGCAAAACCCTAAGTGTGTTGTTATAATATAAATAAAACTTCCATGGGAAACCATGGAAGTTTTATTTATATTATAGACATATGGGTCTATTTCTTAAGATATGTTTGTACGGACAAATCAGGTGTTTCATACTGAATGCCTTCGATGACGAGATTGGTTTCCTTTAACAGATCTATTTGCAGCATTTCAACACTAACAGCCGTTTGGCGAATCACCTTTACTTTGGGCCGTAGGGGAAAGTTTGGAACAACTTCCTCAACAACGCCGTAATCCCCATTGCTTAAACGGACCAATGTTCCTACAGGATAGGGCACAACCTTGCGGACAAAGGTCTGGGCAATTTCAAAATCAAAATGGGTTCCAGCGCTGCCCATGATGTATTCGATGGCTTCCTGAGGGGATACAGCCTTCTTATAGGGCTTGTCTGAGGTCATGGCATCATAGGTATCCGTAATGGCAATAATCTTGGCCAATTTGCTTAGTTTATTCCCCGTCAGGCCGCTGGGATATCCTGTGCCATCCACTTTTTCATGATGTTGAAGGGCAATAATTCGAGCGGGCCCTGGAATGCTGTATAACTCTTTTAAATAGTTATAGCCTCTCGTCGTATGTTCCTTAGCAACCGCATATTCTTCGTCAGTAAGCTTTCCTTTTTTGAGCAGGATTTCTTTGGGTAGAAAAGCTTTGCCAATATCGTGGAGCATGGCACCAATACCTAGGTCATACAAATCATTCTTGCTCAATCTCAGTTCAGCACCCAAAACCAAGGATAGTACCGTCACATTGACAGAATGCTCATAGGTGTAGTTATCCATGCTCTTGATATCTACCAAGCTTACCAACACATTTTTTGCCGAAGATATTTCATCCACAATGTTTTTGGCAAGCTTGTTCAGGTTTTGGAAGTAATCATCCCGTTGTTTCAGCATTTGTCTTTCTTTCAAGGAGTTTACTTTTCCTTTTGACTCCTGGTTGCTCTTTTCAAAGGATGTAAAGGTTTCACGCAAGGCATTGACGGCAGCGATTCGGATTTTTGGTTCAATAATATCCTCGATCTCATTATCGCTGTATCCATCATTTATATAAATCATGTTTATTCCATTTTCTTCTACTTTTTTTAATAGGCCCTCGTTCAATTCCACACCCTTATGAAGAAGGATGCGACCATCTTTATCATAAAGAGCCTGAGCTAAAGTACTGCCTTCTTTTATGCAATTAATTGGTATAAGACGCATTTAGCATTACTCCTCGTATATTTATTGATCTAGTGGATATCGCTTTTATTGTATAAAGTAAGAAATTGTTTCGATATATATTATAACATAGAAATTTTTATGAAAGTAAATAAGGGAATAATTACCGAGATTTTTTTTTCACGGAATAATCACATTGATTTTTAAGGGAGCAGTGATTATAATACAGATATTAAAGGTTTAAGCCCGTGAAAGACATAGATTCCTTTATCCGATGGCTAACAACTCTAAGGCTTGCACGCTGTGTAAGCGATGATCAATAAATCAAAGATTTATGATCCCTGCTTATACAAGCGGGAGACAAGAGTTGTACAGCCCCTGGATAACACGATTTGGCGTTCAGGTGGAGTTACCTGTGCCCGCGGCGGGTGCAAACTCCATCTGAACTGAGTCTTAGTTGATATAAAGAGGAGAAGATATGACAAAATGGAAACCTTACATCGTTTTTGCCGTACTACTGGCGGTAATGGATATCGTTTTTGCTTTTTGGATGATGGGGAATTTTGGAGAGGATATTCGTCTATATTTAAAGAAACAACAGCGTACGGTTGTAACCGAGGTAAAGGAAACTAGCCAAGAAAAAAGGGAGCCTCTAAAGGTAATGAATCGAGAGGAGAAAAAAAGGAATGAGAGAAAAACCATAGACACACAACCTGCAATAAATGAAAAAAGAGAGGAAACAGTCATTTCATTTAGAGAAGTATTCAAGGGTATCCGTGAAAAACTGAAAAGTATCTTTCCATCGAGAGAGCATCGGGTCTTAGCAGATGCCCAGAAACAGAGAGAGTACTTAGCGGATGAAATCAAAAATAGGACAAAATTATCCGATAATGCCATTGCTCAAATACTCCAATATGAACAGCGGACAGGGATGCCCATAAAAATCGTTTTGGCAGTTATGGATCAGGAGAGCAGTTTTAATAAGGATGCAGTGGGAACCAGTGAGGATCGGGGTCTCATGCAGATTATTCCAGAGACAGAAGCTTGGCTTTGTAAGAAGTACGGAGAACAATTTGGCATCAGCTATGATCCCAAACGGATTTTCGACGAGGATTATAATATTGCATTAGGAACCATATACCTGTGGCACTTGTATAAAGCATATCCTGAGGATTACCATCGGATTTTTACAGAGTATAACAGAGGATATTATAAAGCTGCAAATTATTATAAAGAAAAAGGGCATTATATGACTACATATTCTAAGAAAGTGATGGAAAAGATGAAAAAATATGAGGAACTGGAATCGCTAGAGCGTGATTTAAATTTATAATTGCAAGGATAGGCGATTAATTTTTGGCGATATCCCTATCATCGGTGCGCGGTGGGCGGTACACGGGGTTAGGGAGTGTCTATTAGGGGAAATAGGTAGGATATAGAATTACATATTTCATTTAATCGGTGGGGGAAGACCTATGTGTCGTCCCGAGTGCAAAGGGGTAGAATTCATATGCTGGAAAAGAAAATTTTGGTGGTCGATGATGATGTGCATATCTGTGATTTGATTGCCCTTTATTTAAAAAAAGAAGGCTATGATGTTGTGATGGTCCATGATGGACTGAGGGCTGTAGAGACTGTGAAGGAAGAGGCCCCCCATATGGTGATTTTGGATATTATGCTCCCCAAAATGGATGGATGGGATGTTTGTCGGGAATTGAAAAAGATGAGTGATATTCCCATTATCATGCTGACAGCGAAGGATGATACCTTCGATAAGGTATTGGGATTAAAAATTGGGGCTGACGATTATATCGTAAAACCCTTTGAGCCAAGGGAACTGATGGCAAGGGTAGATGCTGTTCTAAGACGATATTACCGAAAAAGTCAGGGGGCGCAGCAAATCATATTTCCCAGCTTCATGGTAGATCGAGAAGGATATAAGATTCGGATACAAAACCAGGTCCATGAACTTCCGCCGAAAGAGATGGAACTACTATATTTTTTAGTGAAAAATCAAAACAGAGTATTTACCCGGGAACAACTGATTGAGGAAATATGGGGTTTTGATTATGAAGGGGATAACCGTACCATAGACGTACATATTAAACGACTCAGAGAAAAACTGGTGCCTGTGGAAGAACAGTATCAGATCAAGACGGTTTGGGGTGTAGGTTACAAGTTCGAGGTGATAGAGGGTGCTTAACACAGTTTTTAAGAAACTAATGGCCACATACTTTGGAATCATCATCGGAAGCTTCCTATTATTAGGATTGCTATTTTCCCAGCTCTTGGGAAATTATTTTTTTGACCGACATGAGAAACTTCTTTTGGAAGAAGGCGCAAAGATCAATGATTTGGTGATTGACTACATGAATCATTATATTACAAAGGAACGTTTGGACTTGGAGCTCCAGTCCGTGGAGCGATTTCTAAATACGAGAATCTGGATCCTTGATAAGAGAGGTTATATCTATGGAGTATCCAGTAATGAAAAGGAATGGATTGGGAAGCAGATCACGGCAAAAGAAATGGTGGATGTTTTAAAGGGAAGGATTATTGTAAAAAAGGGTACATTTCAAGGAACTTGGCAAACCCCTATGTTAACCGTAGGGATGCCCATCTTGGTGAATGGTCAGGTAGAAAATGCAATTATTATGCATTCACCCCTCTATGAAATCACCAACACCATTCAAGAGGTGCATAAGATTATATGGGCTACCATGGGCATATCCTTTATAATTTCTGCTATTGTGATATATTTTCTTTCAAAGAAGCTCTCCCAGCCGTTGCAATCCATGGATCAAGCTGCCAAAAAGCTGGCCTTGGGAGACTTTTCTCAAAGAGTAGATGTCTATACAGAGGATGAAATTGGAAGAGTAACCCACACCTTCAATAATATGGCTGAACAGCTGGAAAAAATGGAAGAGAATCGGAGGAACTTTATCTCAGCCGTTGCCCATGAGCTGAGATCCCCCCTTACCCTGATGAAAGGATTTGTCCAAGGGATTGTGGATGGAACGGTGGAGGCGGATGATCAGCCAAAATATCTTCAGATTATCTTGAAAGAAACCACACGATTGGGGAAATTAATATCGAATCTATTGGATGTCCAGAGAATGGAATCAAATGCCTATCCTATTCATCCTGAGCATTTTGATATCAATGAACTCATACGAAGAACACTGTTAAAGTATGAAGAGGAAATTGAGCGGAGAAAAATTGAAATGAATCTGGACTTTAGGCAGGATACCCTCATTGTTTTGGCTGACCGGGATGGAATAGAGCAGGTGCTATCTAATCTCATTGAAAATGCTATGAAGTTTGTGGATGAAGGCGGCAGCATTGGTATAAGAGTGCAAGAAAAGAGTGACAAAGCCTGGATTGATATAAAGGATAATGGCATAGGGATATCTAAAGAAGAACAACAAGTGATTTGGAATAAATTTTACAAGGTAGACAAAGCAAGAAACAGAAACAAGGAAGGTACAGGATTAGGCTTACATATCGCTAAGCAAATCATAGAAAGGCATGGGGAGCAGATTCAAGTGGAAAGCGAGTTAGGAAAAGGTACAATTTTTCGATTTAGCTTAACCTTGAGTGAGAAGCAATAAAACCTCTAGGGTATGATCACCCTAGAGGTTTTATGTTGACACTGATTATTACGAATAGATATCGGAAAATTCGATATGGATACGTTCTACCTTGCTTTGGGTAGCAATGACAACATTACCTGAGGTATTACCATCAGAAGGAACCTGTTCAACAGGCAGCTTGACAATAAATTCAGTTCCTTGCCCAACCTGGCTTTCCACATGAATCGTACCACCGTGCATTTCCACAAGAGATTTTACCAAGGAAAGACCGATACCGCTGCCCTCATGACCTTTATTCAAGGAACTCTCCACCTGGGCAAATCTTTCAAAAATCTGCTGTTGTTTTTCCATTGGAATACCGACCCCTGTATCCCTGACACGAATGAACACATGATCATTTTCATCAGCAACCCTAACCTGGATGAGATCACCGGGGTTTGTAAACTTCACAGCATTGGAAATAAGATTCAGCATGATTCGTTCAATTTTATCTGGATCACAGGCCATGATTTTTTCTTCCGTATCTGTATCAAATTCCAACACTTTTCCTTTGTTCTCAATATATCCAACGGTGGAGAGTGTAATCTCTTCCACGATCTCTACAATATTATTATTCTCAAGATTTACCTTGATGTACCCAGCATCAATCCGTGTGATATCAATCAGGTTGTCGATTAATCGCATGAGACGGTAACAATTCTGCTTCATCACACCCAAGTACTTGGTACACTTAAAGTTCTCTTGATCATGATTTTTCTGGGTGTTCATCAACTCCATCAGCTGAATATTTCCAAAGATGATATTCAAAGGTGTTTTCAGTTCATGGGATATGTTAGAAAAAAACTCTGTTTTATACTGATCGTGGCGAAGGGTTTTTTCTAATAGTGCTTCATTTTCCTCAGCAGTTCTTTTCAAGTGAACCAAGGGCTTGGAAACCAGCATTCCTATAAAGAGGGAGAGAAATCCTATGATCATTGTTGCCAGAGTACCCCAAATAAAGAGGCGCATATTTTTTTCTTTAATAGGCCCATATAAGTAGTCAAAGGGTATCCTTGTCACCAAGGTCCAACCATCGGTATAGGGGATTTTCTTATAATAGGCATAGGTTTTTACATCTTTAAATGTATAATCGATGTAGCCTTCAGAATTTTGTATAATTTGCCACGCATTTTTAGAAAACTCCAGAGGTATGACTTCAGAGGGAATTGTAATGTTTAATTTTGTAATATACTCTGTGTCAGGATGGGCAATCACGGTACCTTCTTTATCAATAATATAAGAATAAGAAGATTTATGGTTTACCCGGAATGTATTTATATAAGAATTCAAGGTAGAGAAATCAATGCTGGCGCCCAAAAGACCAATGATTTCTTGTCCTTCATTCCATATGGGGACTGCCACAATGTATGTAAAATGACCCAAGGTTTTTGAAACCAATGGAGAGGTAAACACGGATTTTCCATCCATCACCTGATGGAAATAGTCACGGTCATTAAGAGAGCCCGCATCTCGTTTTCCTGTGGTATGATAATTTCCGGAAGGATCAGCCAAAAAAAACTGGTTATATAATCCTTGGCTTTCCAAAGCCTCATTCCTTAGATAGGGCTCAATCTTATTCCAGTCCATACTGCGAAGGGTAGGGCCGCTGGCATAGGTTTTCATAATGGTGATTTGTTTATCGATCCAATGACTGACAGACTCTCCATGGGCTTGAATGTTTTTTGAACTGTTATCATGAACCAGATCAAAGGTAAGGTCTTCGGTCAAATAATAGGAAATGGTCACGAGGGCTGTAGTGAGTAAAATACTGATAGACAAGGAAAAAATAAATATTTTCATGGTAATGTTCTTTGAATTTAATCGATGCATAATCGTTCTCCTAAAAATATATTTAAATTTAATGAAAGCAAAAAGTATAGTGACTATAGAAATTTGACAAAATTCCCTTAATTCCTTCTTTTTTTGACAAGACCAGATGGGAAGATTTTCCCATAATAATTTTTTTATTTTAAAGACAAAATGATTTTGTTCATAGTTTATTCATATTCCCGTCATAACCTGCTTCTATAATAAAACTATATTATTGGAGGAGGTAACGAAAATGAGATTTGAGGAAGAACACAATCCATTGCATGCAGAAAATATAGAAGAGACAGTTGAGATGGTGGAAGAGCTAGAGATGATTGAACCCATAGAAACTGATAAAATCGATGAAAAAGCATGTACGCTGTTGGAGCCAGAGAAAAATCATAGAAAGAAAAGAGGATTCAATTGGAAGCTGGGCACCACGGCTTTGATTTCGGCATTGATTGGAGGTATGTTATCCAGCTACATTTTCCCAGTATATATTTTTGGAAAGCTGCTGCCCTATCCTGATAATTATTTTGGCAGGGACGTACAGCAGGTGATTAATGTAGAACCTCAAAGTACAACATCTTTAATTTCTGCTGTGGCGAAGAAAGCCATGCCTTCGGTGGTGGGGATTACGACGGAAACTACGCAGCGAGATCTTTTCTTTGGTGCTAGAAAATCCCAGGGCGTAGGCACAGGGGTAGTAGTGGACCATAGAGGCTATATATTGACCAATGCCCATGTGGTGAACAATGGCAGTGTAGAACGGGTCAATGTGGTATTTAATGATGGTACCAACAAGGAAGCCAAGATTCTATGGAATGATCCTTCATTGGATTTAGCTGTCATCAAAGTAGATGGCGTAAATGTAACACCGGCAGAACTAGGAAATTCTGATAACATTGAGGTGGGAGAGACGGCTATTGCTATTGGGAATCCATTAGGCATGCAATTTGAAAGGACAGTTACATCAGGAATTATTAGTGGGTTGGAACGGAATATTGATATCAGTGCCAATGAAACCATAGAGAACCTGATTCAAACCGATGCATCCATTAACCCAGGTAATAGCGGCGGTCCTCTGCTCAATGGGAAAGGCGAAGTCATCGGTATAAACACCGCTAAAATTCAGTCGGGAGAAGGTTTGGGGTTTGCTATTCCCATCAATTTAGCCAAACCTATCGTAGACCAGTTTATTGAAAAGGGTGAATTCAGCAAGGTATATGTGGGTATCAAGGGAGTCAATGTGGATACCTTTGAAAATGCTACGGGTACAGAGCTAGCGGCAGACAAAGGGGTATATGTAGTGGAGATCACTAAGGACTCTCCAGCGTCTAAGGCAGGACTCAGCGTTGGTGACGTTATTGTCGGAATAGATGATCAGGAGATTGGGACCATGGGGCAGCTCGTTAGACAATTGTACCAGTATCGTGCTGGAGATAAGGTAGACTTAAAGGTTATGCGAAATGGAGAGAATAAGTCCATAAACGTGATATTAGAGAAAGTGCCGAATAATTATTAAATGCTGCAAGTCAGTCCGTAAGGACTGGCTTGTTTATTTAAAAAATCTTATATATTTTTTTCCATTTCTTTGATTTGAATCACATCGTGCAGCATTAAACTTCGATAGAATAATATCAGTAGAAATAAAGTAGATTTTTCAATAAAACAGCAGAGAAAAGGAAATATTATTTTTAGGATGGTGAAAGAAGGTGATTCCATGGAGTTTATGATTACAGATATTGCAAAGAAACAGCTCATGGAGAAATTTGAAGGGCAAAGGCTGCGAATCTTTCCAAAGATAAAGACCTGAGCAGGTATTACCTACCAAATGGTTCAGGATGAACCTAAGGACAGTGACTTTTTATATCAAGTAGACAATTTGCACTTTATGATGGACAAAGAAGAAGCAAAATTTGTTTCCCACTTGGAAATTGATTATGAAGAGGATTGGTGGGGCGCAGATTTTATTATAACAGCAGGATTTTAAGGAGGATATAAACATGAAAATTGAGAAAATTGCAGAAAAGATTGTTTATTCAGATGCAACCTTCACGAAGAGGGTATTGTTCAGTGAAGACAAGATACTAAACTTTGTACTAAACATGAAGCCAGGCCAAGTGATTCCACCCCACCAGCATGAAGACTGTGATTTGGTACTCCATGTGCTTACAGGAGGCGGAGAACTAACGGTGGATGGAAAGGTTGAGCACATCACTACGGGAGACGTGGTATACTGCGTAGGGCAAGAAACCTTTAGTTTGAAAAATGATACCAGCGAAAATATGTCTTGTTTCGTAGTAATCACACCAAGGCCATCATTAAAAATCTATGCGGACGAAATTGGAAATCAATAAGAATATGTTAAAGCCATAAAAAATGCACACAAAGTGTGCATTTTTTATGGTTTTAATACCACTTTGATACAGCCATCTTTTTTCTCATCGAATATGCCATAGGCATAAGAGCCTTCATCCAAAGGAAGTCGATGGGTAATAATATCTGTGGCATCAAATTTACCCTCTTTGATTAGTTTTAGAATAGGCTCTACATAGGAATGGGCAGGGCATTGACCCATTTTTAATGTAATATTTCTTGAAAAGAAATCACCCAAAGGAAATAAATTGTAGCGCATGCCGTATACGCCCACCAAAGCCACGGTGCCGCCCTTTCTGACGGAGCGGGAAGCAATTTCAATGGCTGACTTGGAGCCGCCTTGGAGTTTGAGCATGGTTTCCAGCTTTTCAAAGGCTGTCATGACCCCATCCAGGCCTACACAGTCAATGACCACATCTGCTCCGCCGTTGGTGGTGTCTTTGATGTATTCTCCTGTATCATGATGATCCCTAAAGTTTACTGCTTCAACACCATTATATTTTTTGGCATGTTCAAGACGATAATCCACATAGTCCACGGCAATGATACGATTGGCACCTCGATAGGCTGCCCATTTTTGCGTTAATAATCCTACAGGGCCGCACCCTAAGACAGCTACGGTATCCCCAGGCTTTACATTGCCAATATCCGTACCCCAGTAGGATGTGGGAAGAATATCAGTCAAAAAGAGAACTTGTTCATCGGTGAGTTCTTCAGGTACTACTGTAGGGCCCACATTGGCATAGGGAACCCTTAAATATTCTGCCTGACCTCCATCATAGCCGCCATAGGTGTCGCTGTAGCCAAAAATAGCGCCAATTTCTCCATGGGGATTGGAATTATCACACTGGCTCGACAGATCATGCTCACAGTACCAGCAGTGACCACAGGAGATGGGGAAAGGAACAATCACACGATCCCCTTTCTTGACTTTGGTTACCTCTGGGCCTGCTTCTACAACAATGCCCATGGTTTCATGACCCATAATGAATCCTTTCGGCATGTTTGGAACCCTGCCATGGACTAAATGCAGATCAGAGCCGCAAATGGCTGTGGAAGTAACCTTGACAATGATGTCATCAGGCTGCATAATGGTGGGGTCTTTTACATTGGCAACTTGTACATTTTTAATACCTTCATAAACACAAGCTTTCATGGATATCACTCCTAATTTTGATAGAAATCCTTCACATTCTTTTATTAGCGTTTTCCCTAGGTATAAAGTTTATTCAAATTAAAAAACATTATCTTTTTCCATTTGATTGGAATCACATTCTTTATGAAGAATCTTCCCTATAATGAGAGTATAAGAAAGAGATCTCCAAGAGATCTAAGAAAGAGGAGGATTTGCTATGTTAAAGAAATTAGAGATTGCGAAAAATGCATACTGGGTTGGTTATGTGGACGACAGAAAGGTACCATTCCACCGTTTGATTTTAGAAAAAGGAACAACCTATAACAGCTACTTTTTAGATACAGAAAAGCCCACATTAATTGATACAGTAGATATTGAATTCGGCAAGATATTTGTGGAGAATTTAAGCCAGATCATTGATCCTATGAAATTAGCATACATTGTTATCAATCATGTGGAGCCAGATCATGCTGGGGCCTTGCCTGCATTGGTAGGAAAAGCGAAAAATGCAAAAATCGTGACAACTGCATTGGGGGCAGAAGAGCTTAAGCATATGTTCAGACTGCATAACAGGGAGTTTATCATTATTAAAGACGGAGACACATTAGACATTGGCGGAAAAAACCTGCAATTCTTTGAAACACCATATCTTCATACAGAAGAAACCATGATAACATATTGTATCGAGGACAAGATTTTATATCCTTGTGACCAGTTCAGCTCCCATGTGGCCACGTATGATCTGTTTAACGATCTTGCAAAGGAAGATATTATGCCTGATTTCAATGTATACTATCAATTGATTATGCATCCCCATAGACCTTATGTACAAGATATGCTCCAGAAGATCAACAACCTGGACATTCAAATAATCGCTCCATCCCATGGATATATTTTAAGGAGTGATGCGAAGCAATATATCGAAGCCTATGATGAAATGAGCAAGCCAAAGGGCAACAAAAAGGCAGCTATTTTATTCAGCACCATGACGGGCAACACCACAAAGGTGGCAAAGTTCATCGCTGAAGGGTTGGAAGAGAAAGGCATTGAATTTAGAAGCATTAACGTAGATAATGCAGATAATGAAACGATAAAAGAAGCAATTTTAGAAGCAGACGCCCTATTTTTCGGTAGTTCAACTAGGTATGCAGACATGGTGGGTAGACTAGAGGATGTATTAAAGGAATTAAAAGATATGGATTTAAGTGAAAAGCTAGCCATTGCCTTTGGCTCTTATGGTTGGAGCGGTGAAGCCATTCAGGTAATCCAAGATTATCTAAGCGCATCAGGCATGAAGGTGGTGGATTCATCCCTATTGATTAAATCCACAGGGATGACCCATGTACAGCTGCCACTGCGGGTGAAGTTTACACCAGCAGGTGAAGGCGCAGAACAATGTGTAGAAGTGGGCAAGGTAATCGGCGATTTGCTAATTGCATAGAGATATGAAACACAAACGGGCGGGATAACCCCGCCCCTACCGATGTGTAATCCGTAGGGGCAGGGTCATCCTGCCCGTTTGTCATTGTAGAGGTATATTACATTACGCTGGAATACTTTTGAAAGCTCGATATAAAATACCCACCAAAATAAATGAGATGATAAGTTCAGGAACCAGATAAGCACCATTGTAAACGATGGAATAAATCCAAGGGTTCATATTTTCAGGCGCATAGGAAGCCCAGATAATTACCCCTGAGAGAACTGTAGATACAAATCTGCCTAAAATTCCAAAAAAGACGCCCACAAAGATGTTTTTGAAATCTTGTCTAAATAAGCCTGCAAGGCCTAAAAGACCAAAGGCTACCACATAATCTAAGAGAATTGATAAAATGTGGAAGGAATACTTAGGGCCTAATACGAATTGAAGTATGCCGTAAACAGATCCGGCTAAAATGCCTGGACCCACACCCCATCGAATTGCATAAAACAAAATGGGTACCATACTGCCCGCAGTAACAGAGCCGCCGTAGGGGGCTTCAAAGATTTTTACATAGCTTAAAATTTGTGCTAAAGCAATCATGATGCCTGCTTCCACAAGCATTTTTGTTGTAAAATTTTTCATCATCCATCCTCCTCAATTTTATACAATAAAAATGCTGCACCTGATGGATGCAGCATTTCATTCTAATTAAATTAAAACTTCCTACGCTGGCATTATCCAGATCAGGTACATGGGTCGAAGTATCAATAGGACCTCCCTCTCAGCCAGACTCATCCAGCTCCCCCTTTTCATTATTCAATTTCCATATTTAGCGTAACAGTTTTCACAAAAAAAATCAATGAAAGATTTTATGAAAGGTTCCTATTTTCCAACTCATGGATTAATGCTAAGTAGTAATCTTGTGTCTTTTTTTCTTGGGCTGAGGTTTCTACTTCCTTGCATTGGCGTTCAATTGCATCCATGGCCTTTTTGCTCAACCTCTTTTGGGCAAAGGTATAAATGGCATGATCTTCCTTATCTATATGGCGGTGTAGGAGATCTGTATAAGCAATGGCATTGGCAATCACATCAACCCGGGCATCTTTATTTCCTTGGCTTACCGCATTTAAGGCCTGTTCAAGGTTACTAATAAACAGTCTGCCTAAATCATGTTCAGCAAACATGCCCATGATAGGCCCTTTTTCTACAGCTTCGCCCAATTCCATAGACATGGTTTTAAATAGGATATCCTCTTCTTTGCTGTGATGGTGCTTATCCGCATAGTTTCGAACAAAATCAATAATCTTGCGAAAGGCTTCATCATCCACAGGGGCGCCATTCACAATCTGAATACAAAAATCCCTGGTGATCTTTAAAACTCGCTTGATATGCTTATGCTCTTCAATCATCATTTCAATAGCGTTCATTGTTGTACCTCCTTGTCAAATTATACTCATGATAAGTAATGTAAATATAGAAATATACTAGTGTCTTAATACTGCGTACTTCTGTTAGCCGATAGCAGTTAGCGGTTTTTGTTTTTTACCTGCTAACAGCTAACTGCTAACCAGATAGAAATGACACCTTAAGTTTGATATTTATTTGATAAAATCAACAAATTCAAGATAGCTATATATATATTATGCGCTTTTTGTTTCCAATCAAACAGCATGTGATGAATGTCAAATTTTCTTGGTATTTATGAAAGCTTTTGACAGGGATAGAAAGAGATGAATGTTTGCATCCTAATAATGTAGTAAAAAAAATAAGGAGGGATTTTTTCATGGACGTACGTGAAGGATTGATTCCTACTGTTTTAGGTACTGCTGTGGCTGCAACAGGCGCGATGATGAAAAGAAGAGATATGGCACCAATGATTGCAGCAGGTATTGTAGGCTTTGGGCTAGCCCATGTAGTGCTAGGCGCTATCGATCTCGTAGAGCATATGGATGAAAGAAGGTAATTTTAGTGAGGGAGATCTTCCCTCACTTTTATTGTTCATATCCAATAATGGAAAACAAGCTGAGTCGGTAAAACTCGTTTGGGGTATAATAAATCTATAAATGGAAGGGAGGAAGAATAATGAAACGTCGAATTTACATAGGGTTTACGGTTATAATGCTGTTGCTGCTATTGATTGGATGTGTGCGAAGGGTTGAACCGCCCACAGTGCCAGAAAAACCCGATGGGGAGATAAAGGTGCCGGCTGAAGCGCTGCTGGAGATGTTGCCTACAGAAACAGGGGATCAATATTTCTATAATGGTTTTGCAGAATATGGGCATATACAACAAATTGATCGTATAGACGAGGAAGAAGGCAAAAGAATATATCATGTGGTAGGGATGGTAGACGATCCCTCGGGTGGAGAAGCTACTGGAGATTTTACCTTGGAAATGCAATATGTTGTAGATGGTGAAAAAATCACAGAAAAAATTCTTCAAGGGCAAAAATTGCCCCATAAGATCCCAGAGCTGGAAGTACTTAGACTGCCTTTGGAAGAAGGCAACCAGTGGGAACAGAAAATGCTGATCAATGGAACCGAGGAAACATTGAAAGCAGAGATTGAATCTGTAGATATAGATCCCCAAGATAAGCGAGACACCTATACCGTTGTCTATACTGTACCTATGGCAGGTATGCCAAACGATACGTATAAAGAAATCAGAACCTATAAAAAGGGTGTAGGGTTATATCATTTTGAAAGTACCTTGGGTAAGGAATATGATTTTATGTTCAATTATACCTTGGGATTGATCGAAAAAAAGCAGCAATAAATAAGTCCTTTCTATTCCTATGAAAATCCGTTATAATGTTAACAATGAATATTGTTGGAATTTATTGAAATTTGAAGAATAAACTAGAAAAGTGGTACAACTTGAGGGGGATTTTCGTTGGAAAGACAGCAAGTAGGGAAAGTGGAGTTAAATATTTTTAACAGAGTAGGCACCAAACTAACATTAATGTTTCTCGTGATTGTATTGGCGGTGGTCATCATTCTATCCAGCGTGATGTATGTTCAGAGCTATCAGATGCTATTGGACAATTTGGGTACTAGAGCTTTGAAGATCGCAGAAACAGCTGCTAATAAAATCGATGTTGAAGATTTTAAAGCAATGAAAACTGTTGGAGATGAAAAGACTACAGCATATATACATATGAATAATGAACTGAATTATATCAGACAAATCTCTGGCGCCAAATACTTATATACGATGCGTCAGAATGACCAAGGACAATTCATTTATGTAGTTGATGGCTTGGATCTTGAGAATATCTCTCATATTGGAGACGTGGAAGAGGAAATGTTAGATGGTTTTGATGAGGCAATTCATGGAAATACCTATATTTCCAATGAAATTGAGATTTCTGATTGGGGTACATTGATATCTGCCTACTATCCAATAAAAGATAAAACTGGATCGATTGTTGGATTTGTTGGTGTAGATTATGATGTGGAAGCGGAATATAGAGCGTTTAACAAATCTAAAATTTTTGTTTTCACAACAGCGGTAGGACTAGGGATTTTAACAATGCTATTGGGTTATGGAATATCCAGAAAGATTTCAAAGCCCATTGAGGGTATGGCTATTCAGGCTAGGAAAATTGCAAGCTATGACTTGAAAGTAGAAAAGCTTCAGATTACAAATAAGGATGAAATTGGGTTATTGGCTCATGCCTTCGAGGTGATGGCGGATAATCTCCAAGATATTGTCAGCCATGTTACCCATGTATCCAATACGTTGGCCCATAATAGCTATGAAATGAATGAGGTTACCCATCAGACCACAGGGGCAGTGAAGTTGATTGCGGAAAACGTAAGCGAAATTGCTGCGGGCTCTGAAAGTACTTCCAGCAGTGTTGTAGCTTTAAATCAAATTCTTTCAAATTTAGCCAAGTCCATGCAATATGCAGTCGAGCGTATTGGCTATGGGGAAAAAGTTGCCCATGAGATGAACGATGCTGCCAAACATGGAGGCAGATCAGTCGATGAAATTATTGACAAAATTCAAGCCATAGCCAATTCGGTGGAAGATACTGCCCATACCATACAAAATTTAAATGAGCAAACAAGAAGTATTGGTATGATTGTTCAAGTCATCAACCAAATATCAGAACAAACAAATCTGCTGGCTTTAAATGCCAATATTGAAGCGGCTAGGGCAGGGGAAGCCGGTAGGGGATTTGCAGTGGTGGCAGAAGAGGTAAGGAAATTGGCAGAGCAAACGAAGCACAACGCCGGGGAAATTACGGGCATGATTGATTCTGTGACCCAAGGTGCCCAAGATTCTGTAGTTCATATGACGAATGTGAAGGAAATTGTGGAAGATGGCCTGCAAATGGCTGGTACCACAGGAAAAACCTTTGAGCATCTTTTGGAAAAAATTAAGAGTACCCAGGAAGTCATTCAAGAAGTAGCTCAAACCATTGATACCCAAGCGCGTAGTCATCAGCAGATTGTAGAACAATCCAATGAAGTATCAGCAATCTCTGAGGAAACTACAGCTGCTTGTCAGACGGCAGCTGCCACAGCCCAGGAAGGATTGGCATCGATTGAGACCATTGCCTCTTCCATGGAGCAGCTGAAGCAGCTATCCCAAGAGTTAAATGGATGTATTAAGCGATTTAATGTTTAATAAGATGGGAAGAACCTTAAAAAGCAAAGAATCAGGGGTGCAGGGGAAGTATTCCCATGCCGTAGTCAGAGGGGTGCTCAGGCTGCCTAGCAGCCGTCGAAGGGGAACTAGGTTCCCCTAGCGAAAGCGTCGGAGACGCTCTTTTTATAGAAAAACAGGTGATTTTTTAATACAGGGGTCTCGCCAACATTTCCCACAAATCCCACCCTAAGACAATAAATGGGTAAAAAACTCAATTTTTACCCACTCTAAGGGGTAATCAATAATGGCAACGATTCATGTAAAAAACAGCCATTATGCAAATTTCTATCGAATTATTTTGGAGGCCATTTCTTAATAATTTCTTGCCAACCTGGTGCTATTGGAAAGCTCTCTATATGCTGAAATTTTTCAATACTGACCTCGTTATATGGTTTCACTTTCAAAGTGATATGATCAACTCCTATTGTATTGTGAGGACCAATATATGGAGTTGCTTCAACTGTCAACAAATAGGTGTAATAGGCTGCCTTATCTTTTTCGATATTTATAATTTTAATATCATTTGGATTGACAACTGGAGATTCCTTTAAATATTTATTGTAATAGCTATGAACTGCATCCATAACATACGGGTGTATAAAGATAATAACTAAGTTTTTATAGGGTTCGTCTTTTGCATTAAAAGATTCCGATTTTTTTAAATCTGAAAGTAATTTACCTGTTATCTCAAATTTGTTAAGGTTAGAATATCTCATAATTGGTATACTGATTATTCCTACCAATGCTCTAATATTACCAACATGTTTTACCAATTCCTTCATTCCAGTATCGACTAGCGTTGTTTCAGCAAATATTAGTTGTTTTGCATTTGCAATAAAATTATGGGTTATAAACGCTAACCATAGAAATGAAT
>NZ_JARBTM010000019.1 GCF_029240175.1 Anaerosolibacter sp. | reverse complement strand
CGGTATTCCTACAAATATTAGGCGAACACTGTTCGCCGCTACGGGTTTAACCTTAACCTCAACCTTAGCCTATGCGACATTTATGTCGCATCATTTATCTATTACGCAATAACTGTTTTCAAAAAACTTTTTTAATAGTAGGCCCCAAATATATTTCATACTTCGTATACTATAGGCAGTGGTTAACATAAAAGACGTAAAAGGGCGGGAAAAGTTTCAGGAAAATGTAGCCAAAAGAGAAAAATACTTGATTTATGTTAACCAAAAATGATATAGTAGGTTTTAGGTGTTAGGTACTAACAAATTATTTTTCGCGTAGCATGTGGGTTCAGCTACACGGGAGTAAGGAGGAAAGACTAATGAAAATGGTTTTAAGGGTTTTTGTTTTAATGGTGATGTTTGTTGGGTTTAGCGCAAATGTGTGGGCTGCGGAGGGGACAAGCCTTTCTCAGAATGTATACAAGCTAGGTATGACCCATGGAGATGTACAGCTTATACAAACAGCACTAAAAAAGGATGGTGTATTTAACCACAGTAAGACGACTACATATTTTGGGTCAATAACAAAAAAAGCTGTAGAGGATTTTCAAAAAAAATATGGCTTGACAGCAGACGGAATTGTAGGAAAAGGTACCATCTCTAAGATGCAATCTTTAGGACTGCTGGGAGAAGTGAAAACTACGCAGGCTGTGAGTAGAGGTTCCAGTAGAAGCGGTGTTGCTGCTTTAGATTGGTGGAGCCAAGTATCAAAAATGATTGATAAGAATGATGTACTGACCATTGAAGATTTGGATACAGGAAAAACCTTCAAGGTTCAGGTAACTGCAGGAACGAACCATGCCGATGTGGAAGCACTTACGAAGGAAGATACAGCTGTCATCAAAGAAATTTGGGGTGGGTTCAGCTGGGAAAGACGACCTGTACTTGTTTATACCGGTGATCAGGTTATTGCTGGTTCCATGACTTCAATGCCCCATGCAGGTGTAGAATCGGCACCTGGAGGTACGACGGTCTCTGGTAGAAGCGGTGGATATGGCAGAGGCTATAACTTTGACTTTGTAAAAGGTAATGCCATGGATGGGCATATTGATTTACATTTTAAAAATAGCTTAAGGCACAAGGACGATAAAGCTGATCCTCAGCACCAGCAGGCTATCAAAAAAGCAGCAGGTTTATAGTACCAAACAATCATTAGACTCGAGCAATCGGGTCTTTTTTGCTTGATATAAACACTAGATATATTTTCGATCATGCTGATTATTTTTGGGTAAAATTACCTATAAGTCGCATAAAATAAAGCCGTTGACTAGCTTTATGACGTTTTATCATAGAATTTGTAATACAATTGTAATTGATTAAAGGTTGTCTAATATGGTATATATATCATAGGGGTAAGGAAATTGAAGGGTCTATTTGTACAGATTGAATAGGATGAAAATAATCTTCAGACGGAAGATTTTGTTCTAAAAGAATAACGGGATGTTTTTCTGTAAATAATACAAAAGTCATGATACATTATTTTGGTAAGAAGGAGAAAGGCAATGGAGATGAATAAAGTTAAAACATTGATTGTTGGTTTTATGTTTTTCGTATTAATTTCTGGCTTTACAGCTGGAATCACCAACATAAGCAAATTACTAGTACAATAAAAAAATAATGGCGCGAGCCATTATTTTTTTATTGAGAAAAACCCAGATTTTTTCCATGGAATATTTGTTTAAATTGCGGCGGATATTGGAATAATGAAAATGAGAAAATATTGGTTATGAGAGGTGATTGTTTTGGGCGCAGTAGAAATAAAGAAAGGTGTATATTGGGTTGGAGCTATAGACTGGGATATAAGGCATTTTCACGGACCTTCCTACCATACGCCAAAGGGAACTACATATAATGCTTATTTGATTATAGATGAAAAAGTGACTTTGGTTGATATTGTAGATGCGGACTTTGTCGGTGTTATGTTGGAAAATATCAAGGAGATTATTGATCCATCAAAGATTGAGTATGTCATCGTAAACCATGTGGAACCTGACCATTCTGGCGGTTTTCCAAAACTAATGGAGTATGCACCAAATGCAAAGGTGTTTTGCTCGAAAAATGGGAAAGATGCCATGGGCCATCATTATTTTGGTGACTATAGTTATGAGGTTGTAAAAACTGGAGACGTGATTTCCCTTGGCAAAAATACCATTAGATTTATTGAGGCGCCTATGCTCCACTGGCCGGATAGCATGTTCTCCTATATAGAAGAAGAGTCACTGCTTCTGCCAAATGATGCCTTTGGTCAGCATTTAGCTTCTTCCAAAATTTTTGATGATGAGAATGATTTGTGGGAGATCATGATGGAAGGCAAAAAATATTTTGCCAATATTCTTATGCCTTTTAGTCCGTTGATCATAAAGAAAATTGAGGAAATCGTAAATATGGGCTTAAAGATTGATATGATTGCGCCTAGTCATGGGATGATCTGGAGAAGCCATCCAGAGAAAATCATTGAAAAGTATATGGAGTGGGCAAGGGCTGAAGGTGAAAGGAAAGCAGTTATTGTCTATGATACCATGTGGAACAGTACGGAGAAAATGGCTAGGGCCATATTGGATGGGCTTGTCAGTGAAGGGGTTGCCACAAGACTCTATAGGGTATCTATTTCTGATGTGAATGACATCATTACAGATGTATTGGACGCCAAGGCGGTGTTAGTTGCATCCTCTACCATTAACAATACAATGATTCCCAATATGGCGTACTTCCTAGAGGAACTCATGGGTCTAAAACCTAAAAATAAGCTTGGTGCATCCTTTGGATCCTATGGATGGGGAAAAGGTGCTGTGGCCAATATTGAGAAGAAGTTAAAGGAAACGGGGATTCAGTTGGTGAAGGAAGGGCTGCAAATCAAATATGTGCCTACTGAAGAAGACTTAAAGATGTGTTATGACTATGGCAAGGAAATTGGAAAGCTTATATAAAAGAGAGTGAGCCATATAAGAATGGCTCGCTCTCTTTTTATGCTGAAATAAGGTAAGAATAAATGACAGTTGAATAAGGAAAAATAAAATAAGTTGATGGAAGGAGGACAGAAGATGAAAAAAATAGCAAAGATTGTTTGCATTGCTTTAATGATTACATTGGTGTTTGGCGTGATATTTATTGAAACAATTTTTGCAGGAAGCCTTTCTTGGGGTTCAAGGGGAACTGAAGTGCGACAAGTGCAGACGAAGCTCAAACAATGGGGTTATTATACAGGGGTAGTAGATGGGGTTTTTGGGGCAGGAACTTATCGTGCTGTGGTACAGTTTCAGAGAAAAAACGGACTGACAGCTGATGGTAAGGTGGGTCCTGCTACCAGACGCGCCCTGGGAATTTCTGCAGCAGCTACATCTGTGAAGGCTGACCAAACCGTTCGTGCAGCCCAGCAAAAACTGAAACAGTGGGGTTACTATGATGGTTTTGTCGATGGAATCTATGGATCAAAGACTGGAGATGCCATAAAAAGATTTCAGCGTAAAAATGGGCTGACCGCAGATGGTATTATAGGTGCCCAAACGAAAAAGGCACTAGGACTACCGACAGGAGGATCTACTACTGCCTATGCGCCAACCAGCAGAGGGGTATCAAGAAATGATGATGTGAGACTATTGGCCATGGCCATTCATGGAGAAGCAAGAGGAGAGCCTTACACAGGTCAGGTAGCAGTAGGCGCTGTCATCCTAAATCGTGTACGACATCCATCCTTCCCCAATTCTATTGCTGGTGTTGTTTATCAACCCCTTGCTTTTACAGCTGTCGATGATGGACAAATCTATCTTTCACCAAATGATACATCATTTAAGGCAGCAAGGGATGCATTAAATGGTTGGGATCCAACAGGCGGTGCCATTTATTATTGGAATCCAGCTACGGCCACCAGTAAATGGATTTGGACAAGAACACCGACTGTAAAGATTGGAAAACATTGGTTTGCTCATAAATAGAAAAGAGGTGATGGGATGCGTAAAGGAATAATCGTTGCTTTAGCAGCAGCATTGATCGGATCCAGTGTATGGGGCTATCAGCAGTATCAGCAAAATATGGAGCATAATATCTATTTAGAAAATCAATTTCAACGTATGTTTTATGATATGATCGTGGATGTAGAAAACATCCAGGTATCCTTAGCAAAGATTATGATAACAGGGACACCTAAACAGAATGTCATACTATTTGCTGACATCGCCCATCTTAGCTATGATGCGCAAGAAAAGCTAAGTCAGCTGCCTATAGATCATGGCAACGTGAGTAAAACACAAAAATTCCTTACTCAGGTAGGCGATCTTAGTATGTCTCTGGCAAGGAAAAATCTTGATGGGAAACCTTTAGAACAAAGCGAAATGGATACCCTCGAACAGCTGCACAACTATTCAAACCATTTGTCTCAACAGCTGATCGAGCTTCAAGCTCAGATTGCCGATGGGGGTACGAAAATAGGCGAGTTGGCGAGAAAGGCAAACAGGGAATTAGAAGAGGTAAATGAACATATGCTCACCACCAGCTTTGTAAACATGGAGGAGAAAATAAGGGAATATCCAGAGCTGATCTATGATGGACCCTTCTCAGAGCATTTAAAGCGCAAGAAACCAAGATTACAGGGCAAACAAATAAGCCAGAACGAGATTGAACGAATTGCTGAGGACTTTGTAAATGATGGGACAAAATATAAGGCAGATGTTTTAGGGGATTTGAATGATACCATGATGCCCGCCTACGTTGTGAGTTTAACACCGACGTCGGGAGAAGCAAGCCACGAGCTTTCTATGGCTGTGACAAAGACTGGAGGTAAAGTAGTATGGATGCTTGATTCTGGTAATATAGGCGAACCTAAACTCACGGAGGAACAAGGTATCCAAACTGCTCAAAAATTTTTGAAAAAACAGGGTTATCAAGGAATGATCCCTACATATTCCATAAAATATGATGGACAAATGGTCATCAACTTTGCCTATCAGCAGAATGATATCATCATATACCCAGATTTGATCAAGGTGAAGGTTGCTTTGGATGTGGGAAAGGTTGTTGGTTTTGAAGCTGAGGGATTCTTGTCAAACAACTACCAAAGAAATATTGATCCACCTAAGATTACAGTGGAGGAAGCCAGAGAAAAAATCAGTATGACAGCAGAGGTGTCAGAGCCTAGGTTGGCGATGATTCCAACTGAAGGCGGTAGTGAAGTGCTTTGTTATGAATTTAGAGCCAAATATAAACAAGATACCTTTTTGATCTATATCAATGCCAACAATGGAGATGAACAGAAAATTCTTCAAATGATTGTCAAGGATGAAGGCGTATTAATGCTATAAAAGCTGATCAAAGGATCAGCTTTTGTTTAATTAAAAAACATTTACAATAGCTGGGAGGAGGCGTATAATTAAATACTGGATTATAGCAACGGGGGGATCACAATGGAGAGTAGAACACGAAAAATGCTAATTGTACTAACCTTTGGATTGATGTTGGTACAGGGGTGTATAGATAATATAAGAGGGGTATTGATACCTTCTATTAAAGAAGCATTCATGGTAAGCTATACCAGCATAGCTACCATGATATTGGTATCAACCTTTGGATATATCATGGCAACTTTCACTGGCGGAATGATGACAGACCGAGTTGGGCAGAAGAAGGTAATACTTATAGGATTTGCTTTTGTACTGGCAGCAATATTCGGTATATCAACGGCTGGCGTGTATTATTTGTTTGTATTGGCTATGTTTGTACTTGGATATGGCATAGGCCTGCTTACCATAGGGGCCAGTACCTTGGCCCCTATCATTTTTGTAAAAAATCAGGGTGTTATGATGAATCTTATGCATTTCTTTTATGGAATCGGTGCTACCATAGGACCGCGATTTGCCGGGGGATTACTGAATACAGGTGTTACATGGCAAAACATTTATCGTTATGGACTTATTCCTGTGGGTGCGGTCTTGATTTATTTTCTTCTATGTAAGTTTCCAAAGATCGAAGAAAGCGAGAAGGAAGAAAAAATTTCTTTGCTGGAAATACTTAAGAATAGAAGAGTCATTTTGTTCTCACTTTTATTGGGATTCTATGTTGCTTCAGAGGTAGGATTGGCCAACTGGTTCGCCACATATCTACAACATGCAAAGGGCATGACGGAATTAAGCAGCGCATCTTATCTATCTATTTTCTTTATGATATTTACTGTGGGTAGGCTGGTGGGCGGCTTCATCGCGGAGAAACTAGGGTATATGCGAAGTGTATTCTTATTCGTATCTCTAGCATTGGTCTGCCTCATCATTGGTGTATTCGGCGATCAGAATTTAACGATTGTTATTTCTATCGGGGGATTTTTCTTTTCGATTGTCTATCCAACGATGATGGTGGTATTGATAAAATCCTTTAAGAAAGGTTTAAATAGTATTTTGGGTGTAGTAATGACAGCCTCAAGCGGCATCAATATGATGGCAAATTGGGTGATTGGAAGGGTAAATGATGTATTCAACGAAGCTGTGGGTTTCAGCATGATTATCTTATTCTTAATAATGGTATTGCTTTTCTTGATTTTGTTGAACAGAGAATTATCTCACCAAAGCGAATAAAGATTTACGGGTATCGGAATACAGCCTTGAGGGGTTGTATTTTTTCTTTTCTAAAAAAAGACAACCAGTAACCATTTTGAGCTTACTTCATATTATAGTAGTGTAAAAGGACAGGTGTTTTGCAGAGCCTTTATATTCAATGGGTTCCTTTTTATAAGGAGCTGCATATGATGCATATTATAGTATGTTTTTTAGCATTGACCATAAATGGGAAGGAGGGTGTCCAAGTAATGAGAAAAAATTTAAATCAAATGAATAAAAAGCTGGCACAGGCTGCGGGGAATATTCAGCCGACAGACGACCAAATGAAGCAGTTTGCAAAACTAGCAAATCAGTATGGTGGAATGAATCCTGAACAAGTGGAAAAGGAAATGAATAAACTGATTCAAGGTTTTTCAGAAAAAGAGAAGAAGGATATGATACAAAAGCTTCATATGTTAAGACAGATGTCTGGATTGCTTGACGCTGAGCAAAGAAAAAAGGTAGATAAATTCATAGAATTATTATCCAGATAATAAAATAAGTAGAGGACCCCCTTCCTCTACTTATTTATTTACGCACAAAACTGAATATTTAAATAATTGTTGATTGTATATAATGATAAGGGGTATAATTTAATGGAAAAACATTACAAGGAGGTTATACATATGCCAAGCTTTGCAAATCCCTTTGCAGGGAATGTGAACAGAAAAATAAGCAATGAAGAATTAGTTCAAGCAATAAGGCTAGATATTGCTGGAGAGTTGGAAGCTATCTATGTTTATGATGCACATGTTCAAGCGACAGATAACCCTATTGCTAAGAAAGTGCTTGCAGATATTCGAGACGAAGAAAAAGCCCATGTGGGTGAACTCATGGCGCTTTTAAGAGTCCTAGATCCTCGTGAAGGTGAATTGTTTGCAGAGGGAGAAGAAGAGGTAAGAGAAATGCTTGAGGATTTAGGCATTCAAGAAAAAACCCTGGATGTTAAGGCTGTTCCAGCGAAAACCGTTGGAAGCTTATTGGAAGAATAGGAGGGATGGAAATGGATCATTTATTTAGAGATGATGCACCATTCAGTGGAGAATTATGGGAGCGCGTGGATGGTGTGGTAGTAAATGTAGCTACCCAACAATTGATTGGAAGAAGATTTATACCAATATTCGGTCCTCTAGGCGCAGGGATAGATAGTATTCATGTGGATGCATTGGACGTAGATATGGATACAAAAGTGGATTTTAACGGAGAAGAAGAGGATGCACCAATCAAAATCAGCAATAGGAAGTATGTTGCAATTCCTATGTTATATAAAGACCTGTCTATTGCTTGGAGAGATGTTGAGAGAAGCAAACAAACAGGACTTCCTATAGAATTATCTCCTTTTGCCATTGCAGCTACCGCTTGTTGTCAGAAAGAGGATAATATTATTTTCAACGGAAACCCAGCTTACGAGTATCCAGGCTTGACCAATGTGGAGGGTCGACAGACACTCAGCAAAGGAGACTGGCGTGAGGGTGAAAATGCCTTCAGGGATGTGGCAGAAGGAATAGAGAAGCTGGTCAGAAAAGGCTTTTATGGACCTTATGTGTTGGTTGTAAGCCCCGATCTATATGTGCAGATGCAGCGATTACAACAAGGAACTGGCATTTTAGAATTAGATCGGGTAAAAGAGTTAGTTGGAGGAAAGATTTATAAAACACCTGTTTTAGGTGAAAATAAAGCTGTACTTCTAGCTAGGGGTGCAGAAAATATGGATTTAGTTATCGGCCAAGATCTTGTTACAGCATACTTAGGACCAGAACAGATGAATCACCGTTTAAGGGTGTTTGAAACATTGCTATTAAGAATCAAGAGATCAGAGGCTATCGTAACGATAGAATAATAAAAATAGAGGGTAACTACCCTCTATTTTTATTGTCTAGTACGTTCTCTTTCTCTAAATAAAAAGCTAATAGAGTAGGCGCCTGCAAGACCAACCAGTGAATATACAATTCTGCTAAGTATAGACCCTTGTCCGCCGAGGAGTGATGCTACTAAATCGAATTGAAATAAACCAATAAGTCCCCAGTTTAGCGCACCTATCACTACCAATAAAAGTGCTAATCTATCCATGATTTCATCTCCTTTTTTAATTGAATTCACTTATTATTATTCCAAGGTTATTTAGAAAAATACGTATGAACTCAACGATTTGATACAAAAGGATAATATTGTATCGCTGTTCAAATTTGTACCAGAGAATGATTTATCTTCATAGTATGCAAAGATAGTTTTTGCACAAAATAACTTTGTAAGCCAATGAGCTTGCCAAAATTACTTGTGGAGGTATGCCAAATATGAGCGATCTTATGGGAAACAGACCTAGCTTGAACAATTCCAGTGCTGTAAATCAAGGCGAGATTCAGAAAGTAAAGCAGAAAATGAATAACTCGAACATGATGGTACAGGGAATGACATCCAATGTTACAGTTGGCGGAGCAGCAGGTTTAATGAATTCAACAGCCATAGGACAGCAGGAAGTGCAAAAAGTAAAACAAAAAGTACAGAATAGCGGCAACCAAAGCATGGGCTATAACAGCTTATCGTAATTTTGAAAGGCCTGAGGGATATACCCTCAGGCCTTAATCATTCTCAGATTACATCAAATAAAAGACATATAAATATACTGTAGAAATGATAATGGATACAATCATCAGTGGAAAACCGATTTTCATATACTCAACGAAAGAAATTCGGTGTTTATGTTTTTCTAGAATACCTGCGACGACCACGTTGGCGGATGCACCAACCAATGTACCATTTCCTCCCAAACACGCTCCAAGGGCTAAAGCCCACCATAATGGTGTAATATTAATAGAAGTAAGCGCACCGATACTTTGAATCAATGGAATCATGGTAGCTACAAAAGGTATATTGTCTAAGAATGCAGAGGCAATTCCAGAAATCCATAGAACAAGCAAAGCCGTCATTAATAGATTGCCTTGGGTAATATCAACTACACCTTTTGCAATCATTTCGATAGCGCCAACTTCCTCCAAGGTCCCCACCAAAACAAATAAAAAGATAAAGAAGAAAATTGTAAGCCATTCAATCTCATGGAAAATTTCTTCTGGATCTGTTTTGCTGATTAACAGCAATACTGAAGCACCCGTAAGGGCAACCGTGGCAGTTTCAAGGCCAACAAATTGGTGAAGTCCGAAACCTAAAATGGTGAAGGCTAAGACAATCAGAGATTTTTTCAACAAAACTTTATCCGTAATGGCTAGATTTTCATTGAACTGCATGATTTTAGCCTTGAGTTCCTCCTGAACCTTAAGTTGAGACTTATAGATGAATTTCAATATAAAGAGAGTTACTAGATAGATTACAAAGGCTGCCGGGGCTAAGTTTATAAGAAAATCCATAAAACCTAAGCCTGTTTCACTTCCGATCATAATATTGGGAGGATCACCAATTAAAGTGGCTGTACCGCCAATGTTGGCTGAAAGAATTTCGGCTACCATAAAAGGTATTGGGTTTATTTCTAAGGCTTCTGTAATCACCAAGGTAACAGGAGCAATCAATAAAACGGTGGTTACGTTATCCAAGAGGGCTGAGGATATGGCTGTTATGGTACTTAACATGACCAAGATATACCAAGGATCCCCCTTCGTAAGTTTAGCAGATTTAATGGCAATATATTGAAAAGCGCCTGTTCTTTTCAATATATTTACCATGATCATCATACCTATGAGTAGACCAATGGTATGGAAATCAATGGTCTCGAACGCTTGATCTAGACCAATGATTTTGAGCAAAATCATTAATACTGCACCAAAAAAAGCGATCGTGGTACGATTTATTTTTTCTGAGATGATGATGGCATAAATAGAAATAAAAATGATGATTGCAGCAATGAAGTGTAAAGAACCTGGCAAACATATCCCTCCCTCATTTATCTAACAAAGATAAATAGAACAATGTATTCATTTTACATCTTTTTGACGAAATATAAAAACTTTGTATAGAATAATATTCATATGATTAATGGCTTTAAAAATGATTATTGGAGAATAGGTGGATAATAGCAAGCTATACTATTATTTTCATCAATATTCGAAAAAATAACAAAGTTTTTATAAAAAAAAGAACCCATTATAGGGTATCTGGGTCCTTTTCAAAATATACTCTTTCACTCATATCTCGCGTCTCAAGGATTAAACTTTTAAATTGCTGTAAAGCTTCTTCGAGTTTCTCTGTTTGTGTACGGGAAACATTGTAATATAAAAATAAGTCTTCAAAGTTTCTCATAGTGATGCTTAAGGATTGATTAATCTCAATAAATTTGTCAAACTTTTTGCTTTTTTTTGCATTCTTCATTTGTGCCAGATCATGTTGAATGATATTTATTATATCTTCTTTGGATTCGTATGTACCCACATTTAATGGGTATGGGGAACGTCTCTGTAGAAAATATTTTCCTTTTTTATTGATGTGATAAACATATTTTACGGATGTACCATCAAGTTTAAAGCATACATAGTGCATAATTCCCCTGATATCCTCAACCTCAGCACCCATCTGTCTGAGTTTGAGTTCATGAATATCTTTCTCTAAATCCAGAAATTGCTTGCTCAAGCTACATCTGCCCCTTTCACCCATGTGCAATTATTGTTCTAGTCTTATCATAATATACTGGTTGCAAAAGAACAATAGACTAATAATAAGATATTTATAATATTGACAATATTAGGAAAAAAAATTATAATGGAGCTATCATTATAATTGCGGGCATAGCTTAATGGCAGAGTCCCGGCTTCCCAAGCCGGTTGTGCGGGTTCGATTCCCGTTGCCCGCTCCATTTGATAGCTCTGTTAATAGAGCTTTTCTTTAGTTTTGGCGGAATAGAAAGGTGGTATCCTATGAAATTTGAAAGATTTGTGGTAGGCATGTTAGAAAGCAATAGCTATATCATATATGACGAACATTCCTTAGAAGCATTGGTCATAGACCCAGGAGACGAAAGTCAAACATTACTAAAGTATATTCAAAAAAATTCCTTGAAAGTACAGGGCATTGTTTTGACCCATTATCACTACGATCATATAGGAGCTGTAGAGGAAATCAAAAAAAAATACGTTTGTCCTGTCTATATACATAAAAAAGATGCCATTGGTTTAAAAACACCTGAGATCAATCATTCTATCGGCGGTTATCGAAGACCTGTAGCTATTACCGCTGATAAGCTAGTATCCGATGGAGATCAAATACGGGCAGGAGAGGTAATCCTAGAGGTTATTCATACCCCGGGACACACCCATGGCAGTATGTGTCTAAGAGTAGTTAATGAAAACATTATTTTCACAGGGGACACGATCTTTGATGATGACCTGGGCAGAACCGATTTAGAGGATGGTTCAGAGGGTGAAATGAAGCGTTCTATCGTAAACAAAGTCTCTAAATGGCCTGATGATATGGTGATCTATCCCGGTCATGCAGATCACGCAACCATGGCCTATGTACGAAAAAAAAATATGGAGTTTTTAAGCTTGTTAAAATAAAAAGCACCCTGGGTGCTTTTTATTTGTATCCATGAAACTTACTTCTCCATAACCATGAAATAGACTTCTTTCCCAAACTCGTTATTAAATTTGCGCTCCAAATCTCTTAGGTTTTTCTCTTGGTCTTCTGACAAGTCAGCAAAGTTTAGTACCTTTAATGAATCTAAGTATTGTTGTTGCATAATATGCCTCCTTCTTCATTTAATATATTGAAATTGATGACTTTCAATGTTCTAGAACTATTATTGCCTAGATATAGAAATTCAATGTATAGGGAATTCTATTGAAAGGGAATTTAAAAAGTAGAATCTTCTAAAATTAGCGCAAAAGTGCTACAATATAGAGGGAATATAAGGAAGGGAGTCATAAATATGGAAAAAGTTGTTGAAAGGTTTTTAAGATATGTGAAATATGATACAAAGGCTGATGAGGCATCGGCTACTTGCCCGAGCTCTGCCAGTCAAATGATATTGGCGAAGGACTTAGCTAAGGAGATGGAGGAAATCGGGTTAAAGGAGGTATCATTGGACGAGAATGGGTACATCATGGCCACACTGCCATCTAATATAGACCAAGATGTACCAGTGGTAGGGTTTATTGCCCATATGGATACGAGTCCTGATATGGCTGGTGCCGATGTCAAGCCTCAGCTTGTAAAGTATGAAGGTGGAGACATTGTTTTAAATAAAAAGGAGAATATCATTCTTTCCCCTAGGGATTTTCCTGAGTTAGAGGAATATGTAGGCAGAACCCTCATTACAACCGATGGGACTACGCTGCTTGGTGCTGACAACAAAGCAGGGATTGCAGAGATTATTACTGCCATGGAATATCTTATACAACATCCAGAGATTCCCCATGGGACCATAAAGGTTGGGTTTACACCCGATGAAGAAATCGGAAGAGGCGCAGATAGATTTGATGTAGAAAAATTTGGTGCAGCCTTTGCGTATACTGTGGATGGAGGTCCTATAGGTGAGTTGGAATACGAAAACTTTAATGCAGCGGGTGCCAAAATCATTATCCATGGAAGAAATGTACATCCAGGTTCTGCAAAAAATAAAATGAAGAATTCAACCCTTATTGGGGCAGAGCTGGCAGGTATGCTGCCTTCAAATGAAACGCCTGGCCATACAGAGGGCTATGAAGGCTTTTATCATTTGAATAGCATTGAAGGAAATGTAGAAGAAACAAAAATGAATTATATCATCAGAGAATTTGATAAAAACAAGTTTCAGGAAAGAAAAGCAGCCGTACAAAGTGTTGTTGACGCATTGAATGAAAAATATGGTGACGGAACAGTAGTTTTAGAGATGAAAGACCAGTATTACAATATGAAGGAAAAGATCGATGAGGTAAAACACGTGGTTGAAATTGCCCATCAGGCCATGGAAGAAGTTGATGTAAAGCCTGTCATTGTACCGATCCGTGGCGGCACCGATGGAGCCCGCTTATCCTACATGGGATTACCCACACCCAATATCTTCACAGGCGGCCATAATTATCATGGAAGATACGAATATATTCCTACTTTCTCCATGGAAAAGGCTGTGGAAGTAGTGGTGAAAATTGCAGAACTTTGTGCAAAAGGTCAATAGGAAACATGAATCTTTCTTCCTGTGATTGAGGAATACTAAAGAAAGGCCAGCGAATTTCTTTAGTATTTTAATCATTGAAGGAGGGTAATTCATGGATAAAAAGTATGTTATACGAACAGATGCTTCAATCTCTCAGCCAATGACACGGGAGGAAGCGATTAAGAAGGTAAAAGAATATGATCAGCAGGGTGTTTCTGCCTACATTGTTTCCGAGGAAGAAAGTAATCGGATCAAGGAAGGGGAATTCAGAGCACCGAAGTGGAGTTAGGAAGGGTGACATAGTGTCACCCTTTTTCAAATTTTATGAACCTATTTAGGTGTGGGCTTCAAAACAGGTCCATGGAATATCACATGAATAAATGGATGATAGAAATTAAGCGTAGTCCTGCTGTTTTATTTTGTATAAATCCTTGGTAATTCTGGTGACTGCAGGAACAAATAGCAGTACCATATAAACCAGGCCGCAAGAAATAACGAAAAATACATAAGAGTGGATCTTGCCGATAAAACTTCCCATGACTACACCTGAAAGGGGAATCAGTCCTTGGGCAATGCTGGTTGATACACCATAAAACTTACCTCGTAGGTTTGCTGGGATAATCTTTTGCAGATGGGTAGCAACGGCGATGTTGAGGGCAGCCGAAAAAACACCTGCCAAAATCAGTGCAATGACAAAGTATATGGGCGTATGCTTCAACCCAGTAAAGAATGGATAAAACATGATCGGAATAGCAAAAAGAATGATGAGGGAATTTACACCCAGGATAGAATAAAACAATACACTATGATGATGAAGAAATGCAGGGTGTCTTGAAAAATAAATAGCAGCTAGGCAGAAGCCTAAACCCAAGGCTGCTTCAATGGCACCAAATTGCAAGGGTGTTACCGCAAACTCAGTTTTTAATGTATAGGGAACCACAATCATAAAAAGGGGATCCCATAAAAGATTTACAAAGGTAAATATGAACATCAAGGTAAGAATATCTTTGTTTTGGAATAAGAATTTAAAAATTTGCTGAAAATCATCCCTAAAATGGGAACTGCGATCAGTTAGTGGGTGTGACTTAGCGGTAGGGATATATTGAATGAACATCTCACAAAGAGATGAAACCAAAAAAGATATTCCGTTAAAGAGGAAGATCGTCTGTATGCTTAAAAATGATACAAGAATACCACCAAACAAAAGGCCCAATAGACTGGTAAGCCGCTCGATAAACTGATTGGAGGCATTGGCAGCTTGAAGCTCGGCTTCCTCCAATATCTCTGGAAGAACACTTCTTACGGCAATGGACAGGGCCGAAGTCGATATAGATAGAATGCATGTGCCTAGGAGGAGATGGATGGGTGTTAACAGCTGCTGGTTTAGAAGGAAAGCCAGGACTAATGCCGTAATCCCAGATAAAATATCGGAATAAACAATGATTTTTTTCTTATTGTATCGATCAACAAATCCACCAATAAAGCCTCCAAGAACCACAGCCGGGACAAGGCCTGCCACCATAACCCATGTGAGGATTTTCCCGTTTTCTTCTCCAGGAAGAGAGAGCACATACCAAATGAGGCTGATATGATAAATGGAATTTCCTAAAAGAGACACAAGCTTGCCGGATAATAGAAGAAAAAAGTTTCTGTTTTTCAATATAGATATCATTGTTACAACCATCCTTTACGATTTTTTACACGAACACGTGTTGTTTCTTTCATTCTAAAGGATGGTGTTTCCACAAGGTCAATAGGCGAGAAGGAGAAATTAAGAATAAATATGAAAGAAACATGGGGTTAGCCCCATGTTTCTAAGATCGCTTCTCTCCATGCCAGTAAACTTCAGAAACAGAGCCGCCTTCGATGAGCGGTTCATACATCCCAGCCTCATCGATCGTGCCCAATTCCTTGTATTCTAAAGTGCTATAGCTATCGTTGGCAAATAGTTTTTCTAAATATTCAGCATGGTAGAAACGACGATTTTGCTCTGATAGATGTTTTAACCGTTTGGATAACTTATTAAAATACACGAATACACCTAGATACTTTCCATTTTCCTTCATCTTAGAGGATAATACCTGTGGTAAAAACTTCGTTGCTTTGAGATTGTAGTTGACGGATCCCCAATAATCAAGGATATAATCTACTGAAGCATTGCCAAGTGGAAGTTTCTCAAAATCTGTACATAGAAACACGAAATTCTTATGGAGAGATTCCCGCTCTAGATAGTCTTTCACATGGTGTATTCTGTTGAGATCATGATCTGTGATGATATAGAAAGCATCCAGCGGAAGCTGCCTCAATAGCTGACGAATTAAGAGACCGGACCCTGTACCAAGCTCTAAAATAACAGCATTTGATAATATTTCATTTTTAAGCGTTTCTTTCACCATATTGATGGCTCTGTACATGAAATTTATAAATTTTGTAGAGGTATTCATTACGTAATCCAGGGTAGTGTGGGTCGTATCGATAGGGATAATACGATCCCGATCTTTATCATCTAGAGATATGAAAATGCCCTTAGAAACCTCGGCAGAATAACCACAGTTACACTGGAAGAGACCTTCTATCAGCATGTTGTTTTCGATGTGACCTCCTAAGAGCGGGAGACTATTACCACATAGAGGACAATAGATAGATGTAACAAAGGAAAGAGGCATGCCAAGGAAACGATGGGGAATTGAATCTTCTAAATGTATTTCTTTGATTTTCTCTTCCAAATACCCTAGTACTCGTGCTAGTTCCTTCTGCTGTTGAAGGAGCCCATCCTTCTTTGTTTCTAGAAAGTTCTTGTAATGCAGTTGATCTTCACTGGTTTTCATCGCTGTAAGCCGCTTGTATGCAAATATCTTCTGTATCTCTGCTAGTGAGAAATTCATTTTCTTGAATTCTAAAATTTCCAAGAGATCCGTACTATCTTCTTTTTTAAAGGAATAATGGCTTCCAAGTTTCTGTGGCAGCAGGAGTTCCAAATCCATATAATGGCGGATCATATCAATGGATACATGATGTTTTTTTGCAAATTCACCTATTTTCATCTGTCATAACCTCACCTAAACAAATTCTAACTATAGCATATCATATTATTTATGAAAAAATTAAGATACAATCAACTTTTTATAGGACTACTTATTCTTACAAATGGACAAAGCAGGGTCTATTTTCTGTTCAGAAGATAGACCCTGCTTTGTTCTGTTTATCATAAGTTAATTTGCTTTCTTCTCTAGCTGAATCAATATTACCATAATACCCATGAGCATTACGATCAGTGGTTTGAAAACCCAGGGTAAAGTGACTGAATCAATATTTTCTAAAATTAGAAGCAGACCAAGGACAATAAATACAATTAGTCTGGATTTTTGAATATATTCCTTGTTAAATCGCATGAGGGGATCCTCTTTTCTCTAGTATGATAACAGTATATCAAAATATGCCATTGTGTTAAACAGTTTAGCGTAATATTTACACATATAAAAGAGAAAAAAGGCGGTTCTGAAAACCACCCTTTTAAAATCTTCGTGATATTTGGTTTTTAGTATTATTTGATTGTTTTCATTGCTTCTTCAGCAAATTTTGTGGTTACGATCTCGTTATAAGGTGCTCTCTTATCTAATTCACCAGCTTGTTCCATGATATCCATCATATGGTTCAAACCATCTTCTGTCAATACAAGGTCTGGTTTCCAAGTATCTTGGCTCTTATATCGCTCAGCTACCTTTACGAGAATTTCCATATCAGAATCAGGGAATTGTGGAGCGATGGATTGAGCAATTTCTTCTGGACTATGGCTTTCAACCCACTTCATGCCTTTAGCTATGTAGTGCTATTCGTGAAACGAACGTCTTTAGGATATACGTGGATATTCACGCCATCCCAAACAACTTTATCAACTAGCCTGTGTATTAGAGTTTGTTGATCTTTAAAAGGGAGATTGCCAATATCAACGACTCGTGCAAATAAATCTAATGTAATCTCAAAATTTAGCTTTTGTAATAAATTTATCTCAACTCTATCTTCTACGGATGCCAGATCCTTTTCTAGTTCTTTTACTTCGGCATCAACTATATTGATTTTTTCTAGTATATATTTTGATGCTGCAGTATTGCTAGAATCAGCGATGGATTGAACGAGCTTTTCAATCATTGCTTTTTTCTTGTTCATCTCGCCTGCAATACTTTTTTTCTTATCCTCAGTATCTGCTTTCTGAATATCAAAGGATTTCATTTGAGCGGATAAAAGACCTTTAAGACTCTCTGCATTGAGCGCAAGTTCTTGTAAAGACTTAACAACTTCCTGATCTGATTCAAATCCATTTAAGTTTATGTTGTCACATAAACCAGAATTCGTTCGTTCTTTCCTTCTGCAAACGTAATAGAAGTACTTAACGCTGCCATCAGTATTTTTTTGTATACTAGAAGATTTCATGGTTTCTCCACACTTGCACTTTAACAAAGGAGTGATGAGGCTTATGGAACTGGTACCGGTCTTAATTGCTTTGCTATGATTTTCTTCAGCAATATTTTGTACCTGAATCCAATCTTTAGAGGAAATCACTCCAACGTGTTTACCCACCCCTAGGATCCAATCCTTTTCCTCTCTAACAGTCCAGGTGTTCTCACAGCGTTTTGAATATGCCATTAGACCATTGATGCCATTAAATTCATTTTCGCTAGGAATAGAGGCACCACGGCTCTTAAAATATTCATATGACAGCTTATCTGCTATACAGTAGACCGGATTTCTGAGAATATAACTTAGGGTAGATTTATTAAAAAATGATCCGGTACGTTTGATATTATTCTGTATAAGATAGGATTCAACTTTTGAAAATGTACCTAACTCCAGATATCTATCAAAAATCAGTCTAACAACATCTATTTCTTCTTGAATAGGGAAGAGCTGATAGAGCTTTCTTTTTTCTCCTTCAATATCTATACTTTGTATCTGTTTACTTCTATATCCATAAGGTCTTTTCCCGCCAAGCCACCTACCAGTTAGGGCCAGTCTCTCCATATTATCTTTGATTCTTTCTGCAATGGTCTCACGTTCAAGCTGGGCGAATACGGAAGAAATATACATCATCGCTCTACCCATAGGCGTGGAGGTATCAAACTGTTCTCTGATGCTGACAAAAGAAATATGGTTAGTCTGCAGCATTTCTATGGTTTTTGAAAAATCTAATACATTTCTACTGATCCTATCTAAGCGATAGCAGAGTAGCACATCAAATTTCTTTTTTATAGCATCAGCAATCATTTTTTGATATTGAGGCCTATCCGTATTACCACCAGAGAAACCTTCATCTTCATAGATAATAAAATCACTTATGTTGAAATAATTGGTTGCATATTCTTTACATAAATCGATTTGGTTCTGAGTGGACTCTCCAGTACCAGTAAACTTTGATTTTCTCGAATAAATAGCAGCTTTCATGATATCACCTCAGATTAATTATATTAAAAGAGCTGCAATAAATTTACTAATAATGGAACAGGAATAGGCAGAATTTGTGCTGCCCTTTGGTTTAAATGCCTATAAAAAAATAATAATATATAAATTTCCAGAAGGAATTTCAAGAAAATTATTGAAATTTCTCATATGCCTTATTATGGAGGTCATCATGAGAAAAATGAGAGGGTTAAGAAAAGTAAACAATGCTGATAACATTGACGATTTAAAAACAGAGTCAATAGAGCGAAAAAAAGAATCGAATGATCAGAAAAATATACAAATTAAGAAGAAGCAGTTAAATGTAGCTTCGTTAGATGCTCTAAGAAGTATGATTTGGAGGTCTGATACTGCAGGAGAATGTAACTATTTTAACGAACAGTGGCTGGATTTTGTGGGGAAGACCTTTGAGGATCAAATAGGATATGGATGGGTTAAAGGAGTACACCCAGATGATGCTGAGCAGTGTATGCAAATATTTGTTGAGCATTTTAATAGACGAGAACCTTTTGAGATGGAGTATCGGCTTCTTCACAACAGTGGGGTATACCGCTGGATTATTGATTATGGTACTCCTTTATATGAGCAAAATGGTGATTTTGAAGGATATATCGGTACTTGCTATGATATTACAAAACGAAAAGAAGACGAAGAAAAGCTTAAGGAACGAGAAATAAAATTCACTCAAATATTTGATAATTCCGTGGATATGATATTTGTTAAAAAATATATGGCTGATGGCAATATACAATATATTGAGGTAAATAATACTGCATGTAAGATACTTGGGTATACGAAAGAGGAGATACTAAAACTTAAGCCATCTGAGTTATATCCTGAAATCAAGGATAAGGGGTATATTGTAGATCAGTTTTTAAGAGAAGACGAGATCACTTTTGAAATTAACTACAGAACAAAAGACCAAACAGATATTCCTGTGGAAGGTACTAGCAAGATATTCTTTATCAATGAGGAGAAGTATATTGTCAATACCGTCCGAGACATAAGGCAAAGAAAAGCTGCAGAAAAGACACTACTTGAAGCAGAAAGACGGTTTGGTCATCTAATAAAAATTGCACCCTATGGTGTTGTAGTTCATGATGAACAATCTTTTACTTACGTTAATGCTGCAGCTGCAAAAATATTTGGTTACGAAAATCCAGAAGATATGACAGATATGTGTATCTACAAAGTCATACCTGAGTCATCCCAAGAAAATTTTCATCAAAAGATTGTAAATGCATTGGAAACAGGAAGTATGATTCCAACCCGTGAAGTTTTATTTGTACGAAGAGATGGCGTGGTCATAAATGCTGAAGTAACATCTACAATATATAAGGAACGAGATAATAAATTGATGCTGAGTATTATCAGAGACATAACCGTTAGAAAGCAAAATGAGAAATTGAAGATCATCATTGAGGAGCAAGAAAGACAGAGAAAGGAAACTGAAGAATACGAGAGTTTACGGGTTGAGTTTTTTGCTAATCTATCCCACGAAATGAAAACACCATTAAATTTGATTTTTAGCTCCACCCAGATGATTGAACTATATAGCCAGGAAAATATTCATACACACCGTTTTACAAAAATACTACGACAAAATGCGTATAGAATGCTGCGGTTAATCAATAACTTAATTGATATTACAAAGATGGACTCGAATTATTATCATCTAAATCTATGCAAGTGTGATATTGTTCAAGTTGTTGAAAATATAACCCTCTCTGTAGCTGATTATGTAGCAAATCGAGATGTAAAATTGGTTTTTGATACAGAGATAGAAGAAAAGGTCATCCCCGTTGATCCTGATGCCATAGAGAGAATCATATTAAATCTTTTATCTAATGCAATCAAATTTACCAACTGTGGGGATCAGATTACTGTTTCTATTTATGAAAAGAAGAGAGGTATACAAATATCTGTCAAAGATACTGGAATTGGAATACCAAAAGACAAATTGAAAATTATATTTGATCGATTTAGACAGGTGGACAAATCACTAACGAGAAACCATGAAGGTAGTGGCATTGGATTATCACTGGTAAAATCTTTAGTAGAGATGCATCATGGAAACATAAAAGTTAAGAGTATACAAGAAAAAGGCAGTGAATTTATTATATATCTACCAGACAAATCCCAAGATTTAAATCTTGGTGCTGGCATTCAAGAAAAACCGATGACCATAGATAAGGTAGAGAAGATAAATATTGAGTTCTCAGACATATATTTATAAAAGAAATGAGTTTCTATATATTTGATCAATTTCTCAGAATAAATGATGAAAAATGAGCAATTTAACAAAGGATGTTTTTTAGTCTTACTTGGGATGTATGTAAATACTTGTGTAAATTTGGGAATACAAAACCCATGGAATATGTCTTTCCATGGGTTTATGTTTTTTATATGCACTTAGAAAAATTCGGTTGGCTCGCTATAGCTGCTTCTTCTATATGGATTTCATGATAATCCTCATGTAAAGCAGGCATCTTCAATTTCAAAGATTTAGGTACATCCAAAATTCTTTGATTTTCTGATCCTCGGAATCGAAGCAATAGATTTTTCTTTTCAAGGATAAAGGGGCCATCAATGAGTACATCGATGGATTTTAGAAATTCGATCCATCCTTCTTTATATCTGAAGCCTTTCGTATTGATCAATTCCTCAAAGGTATAACCCGTATAGCACCAGACATTCAGACCTAGTTCTTTTGCCTTCTTTGCAATTTCAAGACATTCTAGAGGTTGTTCAAAGGGTTCACCACCACTGAAGGTAATACCGCGATTCAACTTTAAAGTTTCCAATTCTAATGAAATATCATCTATATCCATGAAAAATCCACCATTGAAATCATGGGTGGCAGGATTGTGACAGCCTTTACAATTATGTCTACAGCCCTGGGTCCATATTACGGCCCGAAGACCGGGTCCATCAACTATACTATCCCTCGTCATTTTATGCGCCAAACGGACGAGCATTCTACCACATCCTTTACATACCTTTAAAGTTATGCTTTACCCTTTGTTTCACTTCAGCAAGCTTTGCATCATTGAAACGATCAATTGTTCCTACCAAGTAGCCTGTTATTCTCCGAATTCTTTCAAATTTTACTCCGTCCTCTTCCGAACGGCCACAGCCTGGACAAATATCATCGATCACACCATTAAAGCCACAAACAGGATCACGATCGACAGGGTGATTAATACTGCCATATCCAACCCCTGCTTCCTTCATTGCTCGCACGATTGTCTCAAAGGCTTCTAAATTATCAGAGGGTTTTCCATCCAACTCTATGTATGTGATATGACCTGCATTTGTCATGGTATGATAAGGAGCCTCTAACTGTATTTTTTCATAAGCGCTCACCTTGTGATAGACTGGCACATGGAATGAGTTCGTATAATAATCCTTGTCAGTGACTCCTGGAATTTCTCCAAACACTTTGCGGTCGATTCGGGTAAACCTTCCTGATAATCCCTCAGCTGGCGTAGCAATCAGTGAAAAATTAAGCTTATACTTCTCTGCCGTAGCATCTAACTTATCTCGCATGAACTTTACTATTTTTAGTCCAAGTTCTTGAGCTTCCTGGCTTTCACCATGATGCTTTCCAATCAAAGCTTTTAATGTTTCTGCCAATCCGATAAATCCAACGGTTAGGGTACCATGTTTTATGACTTCACTCAAGTGGTCATTCCAGTCTAATTTATCAGAATCCAGCCAAATGCTCTGACCCATCAAGAAAGGAAAGTTCTTTACTCTCTTATTCTGTTGAACCTTCATTCTCTCCATTAATTGATCAATGACCAAATCAATTTTTTCATCTAATTCGGTGAAAAAACCTTCAAAATCTGGACTTGCTTTTGTTGTAATGCCATGTTTGATTGCTATTCTTGGCAGGTTAATCGAAGTAAAGGAAATATTACCCCTACCTGTAACGATTTCTCTTTCCTTGTCATAGACATTCCCGATTACCCTGGTTCGACAACCCATATAAGTAGCTTCTGTTTCAGGACGGCCTGGAACATAGTATTGAGCATTGAAAGGTGCATCTAAGAAGCTAAAGTTAGGAAACAATCTTTTGGCAGATACCCGACAGGATAATTTAAACAAATCATAGTTGGGATCTTCAGTGGTATAGTTCACACCTTCCTTAACCTTAAAAATCAGTATTGGGAATATGGCTGTTTCGCCATTTCCTAGACCTGATTCTGTAGCCAGAAGAAGATTTCTAGAAATCATTCTGCCCTCTGTGGAAGTATCTGTTCCAAAATTGATGCTGCTAAAAGGTACCTGGGCACCTGCTCTTGAATGCATTGTATTAAGATTATGTATGAAAGCTTCCATTGCCTGATAGGTTCTTCTATCCGTCTCTTGGAAAGCATATTTTTTTGCAAATTTATGTATTTTTAGAGCTTGAGCCCTATCGATATTCAATTTTTTCACTAATAGATCAATTTCTACATCCATATAGGCAGGCGTATCTTCCATGATCAATGGAAGATTAGCAATTTGCTGAGATTCATGAATAATCTCTTCAGCGAATTGTTCTGGTGCTTCATCTTCAAGACTACAATATAAAGAAATGGCTTTGGCCATATTGGTCTTATAAAGCTTTGTATAGGTTTTTTTTACACCTAGTGCGAGGCCGTAGTCGAAGAAGGGGATGCTTTGCCCGCCGTGTTGATCATTTTGATTGGACTGAATGGCTATGGCAGCTAAAGCAGCATAGCTCATGATATCTTGAGGTTCCCTTAAAAACCCATGTCCCGTAGAGAATCCGCCTTCAAACAATTTAAGAATATCTATTTGTGCACAGGTTAATGTGCCCATGTTGAAGAAATCAAGATCATGAATATGGATATCTCCATTGTCATGGGCAAAGGCATGGGCAGGCTTTAACATATGGGTCTTACAAAATTCCTTTGAAACCGCACTTCCATACTGAAGCATTGTACCCATAGCAGTATTTCCATCGATATTTGCATTTTCCCTTTTCGTATTGCTTTCTGTGGCATCCTGCAAGGTGATGGCTTCTATGGTTCTCATCAAACGAGACCTTGACTCTCTGCTTCTTGTACGATCTGCCCGATAAAGGATGTAATTTTCACTGGTTTTTGCATGTCCTGCTTCGATCAAAATCTTAACAACTGCGTCCTGTACCTGCTCAACAGTGGGAATTTCACCTATGTACTTTTTATTTAGCAAGGCCATGACATCTTCCGTTAGTTTTTCAGCAACCTCATAGTCTGCTTCTCGGCCTTCTTGCTTCGCTGCAACCTGAGCTGCTTTAAAAATTGCTGCTGTAATTTTCTGAGGAACAAAGTTAATAATTCGTCCGTCTCTTTTTTTTATCTTATCTAACATTTTCAACTTCCTTCCTTCTATATATTGTGTATTGATGTGGATTATGTACTATATATAGATTAAAAAGCAATAAAAAATACCCTCATGCGCTTCATAGGGTGAAATATTATGTACTCATTTTTTCTATCTAAAGTAGATTTTAGCAAAACTAACAAAGATACTCAATGTGAAATTTGGCCCATAATTTATGATTAGAACCGATTATTTTCTAGAAACCTGTCGTTTATGATGTTATTCTTAAAGATAGTAACTTTACGAATTAAATGTCTGGATACTGCTTAAATACAAGGTTGTAGGACCTAAAAAATATTCATCATGATTTAAAAAATATTATATGTTTCCCATGGAATCTTCCACCTAACAAACTTATCTTTTTCCGTCAAACTATCTACTATATTGCTATTGCATTATTTTAATGTATTTATCTAAATCCAACCAAAAAAATTGTATTTCACTTGCAATAAAAGGAAGAAAAATGTAAAATATAGTAGAAATATGTCGAAAAAAATCAAATATCTATTTTGATACGAACAATTCTTATCGTAATTAGATCAACTCATCGATTGATGATGTCAAAAAGATATAGCTTTAAATGAAATAATTCTTCATGTTGCCAGGTGCCAACCGACATAATACTTCCATACATAAGGGCAATTTTGAGCGGACACTTTTATTCAAGGTGTCTTTTATAATATCACTTATTTAGAACGTGGTTAATGCTAACTTACTTAAAAGAAAAACAAAGGATGGAATGAATGAAAAAATATTGTTCAGAAGCAATATCAGACAAAGAAAGGAATAAAATTTTGGAAAAGATGTCCGAATATCAATATGCATGTGAGGATGTATTTCTTAAACTACCCGATGCCGTTCTGATATTTGAAGGATTCAAAATTGTAAACTGTAATACAGCGGCACTTAAATTGTTTAATTACGAAAAAATAAGCGATATGAGTGGGATGACACCTCTGGATATATCGCCATTGAAACAACCGGATGGAGTAGACTCTGAGTTAAAATCTAAAGAAATTTTACAGACATCTATCATAGATGGAATCGTTAGATTTGAATGGCTGCACAAAAATAGTCTTGGCAAGGAATTCCCAGTAGAAGTTACCCTAATAACCATTGATAAAGTATCAACTGCCCGTTTATGTGCAATTATACATAATACAACAAAACTAAATGAAATGAATGCTAAACTAAGGGAAAGCCAAGCAAAATACAAAATATTGTTTGAAAATAACCATGCAGTAATGTTAATTATTGATCCAAGAACGAAAGATATTCTAGATGTAAATGAAATGGCTACTAGATACTACGGCTATAGCAGGGAAGAATTATTAAATTTACAGTTAACAGATTTAACGATATCCACAGCAGAAGACGTAGAAAGAAAAATCATGAAAGCGAGTTTGAAAGAAGAAAACTTATTCAATGTGAAGCATAGATTGGCCAACAAGGAAGTGCATGATATTGAAGTTTATAGCGGCCCAATTGAAATCAATGGAAACCGATTATTATATTTGGTTGTACATGATGTATCCCAACGAATCGCAGTCGAGAATGAACTGAAGCTTCAAAAAACATACTTTAAGCAGCTGTTTGAAAATTCTCCAGAAGCTATTGCCATCTTAGATACCCATGCCCGAATCATTGGCATTAATAAGTCTTTTGAAGAGTTATTTTTGTATCAATTAAGTGAAATTGTAGCCAGAAAGATTAATGAGGTTCTTTACCCTACGGATGATGACCAGGAACTCCTGGATATATTAAAAATAGTCAATAAAAATGAAATAGTAAAAAAAGAAGTGTTGCGAAAAAACAAACTAGGAAAGCTTACGCATGTAGAATTATTGGCATATCCTATCTCTAGCAATGGTAATCCAGTAGGGATATATGCAACCTATAGTGATATTACTGAGAGAAAACAATATGAAGAGCAGCTAAAGGTTTTTGCAGGTGTATATAATCATAATACCGAAGGAATCATCATTACAGATATGGATGGGAGTATCGAATGGGTAAATAAAGCCTTCACAAAAATGACAGGGTTTAAGGAGAATGAGTTAAAAGGCAATAATCCAAGAATATTAAAATCAGGAAAACATGATAGAGCTTTCTATGAAGAAATGTGGTATGCCCTAAACAACACAGGGAAATGGCAAGGTGAGATATGGAACCGACGGAAAAATGGTACTTTCTATCTTGAATGGTTAAATATCTTTACAATCGATGATCAAAATAGTAAACCGACACACTATGTTGCAATTACCAGTGACATTACAGAACAGAAGAAGAAAGAAGAAATGATTGAGTTTCTTGCGTTTAAAGACAACTTGACGGAACTATACAACAGAAGTTATTTTATACAGAAGTTAGAATATGAGATTGCTCAAAGCAGCGCCAAAAGTGAAGGTTTGCTATTGATGTTTCTTGATCTAGATGGCTTTAAAAGAATAAATGATAATCTAGGTCATCTTGCGGGGGATGAAATATTAAGGTCTTTTTCCCAGAGACTGAGAAAGTGTGTAACGGAATCAGATGTCATTGCAAGGATCGGTGGAGATGAGTTCGTTATCATGTTTTCTAAAGGCACAGATATACATAAGGTAATGAATATTGGAGAACGAATTATAGATAGTTTTAAGGAACCATTTGATTATGAAAGCAAACGATTATATTTAGGTGCAAGTATTGGAATATCAGTGTATCCGGATGATGCCCTCGATGCTATGACGCTTATTAAACATGCGGACATAGCGATGTATGAAGCAAAAAATAGTAAAGGAAGCAGGATAAAAGTATATTCACCAGCCTTAAATAAACAGTTGGAAGAAGATTTTACCTTGGAAAACTATTTGAGACATGCGATGGAGCATAGTGAACTGTTTCTTATTTATCAGCCCATCGTTGATACTGTTACGCAGAAGATAGTAGGTGTAGAGACGCTGGTTCGATGGCAACACCCCCAACTAGGAATAATTTCCCCCTTGAAGTTCATACCCATCGCTGAAAAAAACGGAATGATCATACCAATCGGTGAATGGATACTAAGGGAAGCTTGTAAGCAAAATAAGAAATGGCAGCTAGATGGCTATAGTCCAATTTTTACATCTGTTAATATATCTGTTCATCAATTAGAATCCCCTGGATTCTCCGAGGTTGTTAAGACCATACTTGAAGAAACGGGTTTAGAACCAAAATATCTAGAGTTAGAAATTACTGAAACCGTTTATATGGAGAACTTAGGGAACATTTTAAAGGTCTTGGAAGATATTAATCAGATGGGTATAAAGATTTCCATAGATGATTTTGGAACAGGTTATTCTTCTTTAGGTCAATTAAAGCGGTTAGATATCAGCAAACTGAAAATTGATAAATCATTCATTCAAGACATATATACGGATACAAATAATACGAAATTGGTTTCAGCGATCATATCCATGGCGAAGAGCCTCAACCTGGACATTGTGGCAGAGGGCGTTGAAAAAGAAGAGCAATGTGAATTCCTTAAAGACAACTGCTGCAGCTTTGTACAGGGATATTTATTTAGCAAACCAGCTAGCAGCGAGGATATTAAAAAATTCCTTAAGAAAAATGAGCTAGTATAAATAAAGCTGTGGGTCTAGTATTTACTAGACCCACAGCTTTATTTATAGTGTCTGCATTATCTCATACTGCAAATATTTCTAATATGCGAGTATGAGATAATGCAAAATTTTCATGCATCAAACGTAATGAAGCATTGATTATTTTAATCAACTTATTAATAGTACATCCCGGTACTTTCATAGGATATAGAAATAGAAGGGGGGCATATTCGTGAAAGTAATTGTTCATATGGAAAATTCGGAGTACGTAGCGCAGCTTTTTTCTGAACAGATTTTTTACATGCTGAGGAATAGAATAAGCGAATATGCAAGAGACAACAACCTCTCTGACGCAGAGCAGGTGGAGATGTATCAACATTTGATAAATCATTTAGAAAAAGGGTCAAGCCAATGAAAATAAGAGTGCTTAGGCACTCTTTAATTATAGAATTTGTGGATTCAATGAGTATTTAGTTACATTTCTCATAACAATAGACCAAGTAGTGATACAAAAAACCAATGGACCAAGGAAGTGGGTGTAGCTGAGTATTTATCGTGGATGATGCTGCCTTTCTGCCGCTAAAAAGCAGCAAAGTCCAATTGAAAGAATTGATGAAATAGAATTTTATTGAAGTTGTGACGTAATGAAGCTAGGGTGTGTGGCTAATATAAGATTTTGCTATGCTTTAAGAAATATTATTTAAGAATGCTTGAAGATACGAGAATACCTGTAGCTATAAACATGATACTAACCACATATAATGCTATGACCGTGGCAGTATCTCCTAAAAGCTTGCGTAGTAATTTTGTATTTAAGAAGTCCCAGAAAAAGCTATATCTTTTATATGTTATAAATCCAAGGAAAAAACCGATTAAAGTAAGCATTATACCAGATATTACATGATCCATATTGGCCCTCCAAAGTTCATTTATTTTTATAATATGCTAAAGAGCAAAGATATTCCAAATAAAAAGTAGAAATTGAGTCTGACACAGCATGAATGCTTCATACAACACCAAGGCATTAACCGAAAAAAGGGTCTACATTACTTGTTTTTTCTCATGTACAATATATAGCACCAAAATAGAGTGAAAAGCACTAATGTAGGGATAAATACACCCATGTGATAATCACGCTCCTTTATTATTATTAGGAATATATTACCATTAATTGTATTATATATCAAATTTCAATAATAAATCGAGAAAATCTAGTAATAGTACCATGAAATAAGAAAATACAACATTATTTTTATGCCATGTCTTAAAAATGTATTTTACGAATAGTACTACATAGTATTATAAATAGCATTTGTAAACTTCTGAATCACTTCTGGGTTCTTCTCAATATAGCTTTTCTTTGCTGAGTAGCAGGTGTATGGGATATACCCAGCTTCTGCACCGATGGATGCCACGATATAACCTTTACCTTCTTTCTCAAGAGAGGCAGCTACCGGCTCAAACAATGTAACGAAATCTCCTTCACCACCTGTGAAGGCTCCAGCCATCACTGCAAATTGTATGTCTGTTCGAACATTTGCATCTTTTACAGGATCTATGCCATGTTGCCTGAGAACATATTCAAAGGTCATTTCAGGCATGCCGCCTTTTCTACCGCCAATAATATTTTTGCCTCTTAAGTCTTCAAAACTAAAGTTAGGCATAGGCTCCCTTGCTACGAGGAAAGAACCATCTCTTTGGGTAAGTTGGGCGAAATTCACTGCATAGTCATCTTTGCCTTGATTGTACACATAAACAGAAGCTTCAGGGCCCATAAAACCGATTTCTACTTGATCAGATAATAGTGCAGTCATTACTTTGTCAGCACCTTGCCCGTTAATTAGCTCAACCTCAAGGCCCTCTTCCCCAAAGAACCCTTCTGAGATCGCCACATATTGAGGCGCATAGAATACAGAGTGGGTTACCTCTGATAGTCTAACCTTGATCAATTCCTTCTCGCCACAGCCTGTGAGTGCAACAGACAGAAGCATCACCAAGGTTAACAGTAAAGCAATTGCTTTAAAGTTTTTCACAAAAAATCCCTCCAATAACATAGATTTAGAATTTGGGTATATAGTGCCATTATATTCAGGAAAAAAATAATGGTTACTTAATCCCACGGGAATCCCCCCATGCCAAAAAACCATTGTACCACAGTAATTTCAGGTGACCATATTTTTTGGTACGGCATATGATGGGATTGAGGAATGATTCGTTAGCTAAGGCTAACTTCAGGGGAGGCGATTATTTGATTGTAGAATGGTTTGTTCAACTGGACCCTATATACCAAGCTTTCTTAGCAACTTGCTTCACTTGGTTCGTTACCGCATTAGGAGCTGCAGTTGTTTTTGTATTTAAGACTGTAAATCGTAAGGTATTAGATGCGATGTTAGGGTTTGCTGCAGGGGTAATGATCGCAGCAAGCTTTTGGTCGTTACTGGCTCCTGCCATTGAAATGGCAGAAGAGTCTGGTGGGGCGCCGTGGATTCCTGCTGTTACTGGCTTTTTATTGGGAGGAATATTCCTTCGCATTGTAGATAAATTTCTACCCCACCTGCATCCTGGATTTCCAAAGGAAGAAAGCGAAGGAATCCAGACTAGCTGGCATCGAAGTATTTTATTGGTTTTGGCCATAACTCTTCATAACATACCTGAGGGATTGGCTGTAGGCGTAGCATTTGGTGCTTTGAAAGCAGGACTTCCTTCTGCATCCTTAGCAGGTGCTATTGCGCTGGCTGTAGGGATTGGACTACAAAACTTTCCAGAAGGAACTTCCGTATCTGTTCCTCTAAGAAGGGAGGGCTTTTCACGATGGAAAAGCTTTTGGTATGGCCAAATGTCGGGGATGGTAGAACCCATAGCGGGTGTTATTGGAGCAGCTGCAGTCATAATAATGAAGCCAATTTTACCCTATGCATTATCCTTTGCAGCCGGGGCTATGATCTTTGTGGTTGTAGAAGAATTGATACCTGAGTCTCAGATGGAGAAAAATACAGATATCGCTACCATGGGCGCCATGCTTGGTTTTGCTGTAATGATGACACTGGATGTGGCATTAGGATAGAGAAAATCTGATAATTAAAGAAGATCCTTGGGTTTGCCAAGGATCTTCTTTAATTATCAGATCATGGGTATTATTGGTTTATATTCAAATAAGAGGAGCAGATATCTCTGAAACTTTTCATAAATTAATCAGTCTAATACATAAGGAACAGGATACAACCCCTTTAATAATCGGTATATGGACTTATTTATTGAGTAAAAGCAAACACAGATTGAATTCTCCTGGAGGTGAAACCTATGAAAAAGATATTAAAGCTAAAGCTTTTTATTACTTTAAGTATCGTCATTATATTGGCAATGCCCGTTGTAACATTTGGTATGAACAGTGTTGGAAAGATATATAGGGTTCTCCCGCAAAATGTGATGGTGAATGATATATCCATTGGAAAAAAAGACATTGATGAAGTTCAAGAGGTTTTGGATGAAATTGAAAGAGAAATGATGGATAAAAAAATTGTTTTTATATTTGAAAATGGCAATACAACGTATACACATGAATATGAATTAAGTATGTTGGGATATGGAACCAATAAATTAGACATACTGAATGAAATCAGAGAGATCCTTGAGAATAAGGGGACATGGCTTGAAAAGGTTACTTTATATAACGAAATCAATAAACAAGGGAAAGCCTATAGCATAGAGTATACAAAAAACGAAGAACAATTTGTGGAATCACTAAGTTACTTTGATCAAATAGCGTTGAGTGAGCCACGAAATGCTTACTATGCATACGAAAACGGAACGGTTGTTATCAAAGGAGGAGAGTCTGGATATAAATTCGATAAAGAGAAGCTATTTCCCATAATAGATCCTTCTTCCATCGAAAAAGATATTACCCTGGAGATGCCATTAAAAGAAATCCTACCAGCGATACCAAAGAGTCAGTTAGAACTGGGCGGTGTAAAACAACGTGTGTCTGTTTTCAGTACCACCTTTGACCCAAAGAATCGGACAAGAACAAACAATTTAAAACAAGCTGTAAGTACGATTGATGGAACCGTATTGCTGCCAGGACAAGTCTTTTCTTTTAATCAGATTGTAGGCAAAAGAACAATCGAAAATGGCTACCAAGAGGCTGGAATTTATGTGAATGGTCAAGTCTCAACTGGATTAGGCGGAGGAATATGCCAAGTATCAACTACATTATACAATGCGGTATTGTTATTAGATCTAGAGATTCAAGAAAGACATAACCATAGTCTTACAGTTCCCTACGTACCTTTAAGCCGTGATGCTGCTGTATCTTGGGGAACGAAGGATTTCAAATTTGTAAATAACACGCCCTACAACATTTTTATTCATGGTGAAGTGAGAGGAAATCAAGTCGTTTTTGAATTATTCAGTACAGATGATAATAAAGAAGTAAAGCTAATCTCTCAAACAATTTCCACAGTTCCAGCGCCTATCAAAGAAATTGTCGACGAAACAATGTTTATCGGCGAAAAAAAAGTAATAGATCCAGGTCATGTGGGATATCAGTCAAAGCTTATAAAAGAGGTATATGAGAGTGGTAAGGTAGTGGAAGTGAAGACAATGAATATTGACAGATATATGAGTTCACCCAAAATTGTTAATGTAGGGGTCAAACAATCAGAAATAAACGAGTAACACATACAAATCGGGCGGGGAAACCCCGCCCCTATTGATGAACACAGATTCTTACGGGCAGGGTAATCCTGCCCGTTATTTAAATTATCTTCTAAACAATTAATTATCAGCATACTTTTATGATTTTTCTCCGTACTATATTATGAAAGAAACTTATACGAATACGCCCACCCGGGCTTGTGAAAGGAAGAAAGGGGAAGTAAAATGTCAAAACAATTATATCGCTCAAAACATAATCGTGTCATTAGCGGCGTATGCGGTGGTATTGCTGAATATTTAGATTTAGATCCAACCCTTATCAGATTATTGTGGGTTCTTATCACAATTCCAGGAGGTATTGGCTTTATTGCATATATTGTCAGTATCATTATCATTCCTGAAAATCCACAGCAAATAGGCGTATCGAGTCATACACAAGAAAAAACATTTATTGTCCACGGAGAGAATCGTACACCGGAGGAAATAAGCCATAAAAATAGAATGTTGGCTGGAACTATACTGATCGTTTTAGGATTGTTCTTTTTTTCAAAGCAATTTTTTCACTGGTTAGATATAGGCAGACTATGGCCGCTTTTATTAATTGGAGGCGGTATCTATGTCATCTATAGAGGGAAGGGAGAGAAATAAGGTGAAAAATAAGAATATAGGCGCAGGGATTATACTGATCCTATTAGGTATATTCTGGATGCTTGAAAATCTAGGGTTTATCACTTGGTCTTTATGGGATGGAATCAATGATTTATGGCCCTTAGTTTTTGTAATCATCGGCGTGAATATAATATTTAAAAAGAATGCTTTTGTGCCTATGATTACATGGATATTATTTTTTCTCATATTGATAGGCTATGGATTCTTCCAAGGGCAAAGATTAGGGCAATTGTCACCCATAAATGGTGGGAATGTTCAGATAACCAAAGAAACTGGCGCCAGTAGAGGTGTATTAGATTTGGATTTTGGTGCTGGTAATGTATTTATCGGAAATACAAAGGAATTTCTAGTGGATGCCAACGTTCCCAATGCGTATATACAGAATAAGGTGAGCCACCGTGATGGAGGAAAGACTGTGGATGTGCAGTTCAAAGAAAAAAAACATAGATTTATAATCCAAAGAAAAGATAGGGATTACCACTTTCGCCTAAATGAAGATATGTTATGGGATATAGATATGGACATGGGTGCAGCCAATGGGACAGTTGATTTTAGTCAGCTAAATGTTAAGGATATTGACATCGATGCAGGAGCGGTGGATTTGGAATTGGTTTTTGGTAATATAATTGAAATGGCAAATGTGAAAATAGATGCAGGGGCTGCAAACATTAACATGACGATTCCAGACACGGTAGGGGTGAAGGTAAAACTGGATGGGGCACTAAAGGACAGCAACTTAAAGGAACTAGGATGGAACAACCAAGAGGGGGTCTATCTTTCACCCAACTATGAAGATGCGGAAAAGAAAATAAATATAGATATGGATATGGGTGCAGGAAGTTTAGATGTGCATATACAATAAGCGCTATAAAAACTGCATTTAAAAATGCGAAAAATGTAAAAAAATCAAAAATCATCAATGAATAAGGTATATTTTCTCTTTCACTGGCGTATAATCTACTAATGTTGATTAACGTTAGAAATACAGTGAGGGGGAAAAAAATGGAAGAAAAACAACTTGCGGATATCATTGAGAGATTTATCAGCTTATGTGATGATCTGCTGATAAACGGAAGAATCTCTGAAGCCGAGTATACTGAAATGACTAGTAGGAAAAAGGAATTCTTAAAATCTATCGCATAATCTTTTTAATCCACTGTAAAAATGACAGTGGATTTACTTTTTAAATACGCTCTTTTGCCTTTATTTTGATGAAAACATAAAGTAATGAGAAATAAGAAAAAAGAAAAAAATGCTGATGCAGAAAAAAAGCAGGGAAATAGAAATTTCGTAAAGAAATATGGAGTGATAGATCAATGATATGGATAATAGGGAAATCCATAATAAAATCATCATTTGAAGCCATGGGAGCATATGTTGGTGAGTCAGGAGCGTGGATACTGCCTTAAAGATGAGGTAGAATAGGAGAACGAAGCCTGTAATAGCCATTACTATACCGCCAATGGCATGGTTTGCTAAGAGATAGATAAAGAAGGTATTCTTTTTTTCGGTTACAACATCAAACCAAACCAAGTAATCCAATGAAAGGAGAATATGACTATAATAGATACAACAAACTCCTAGGGGGTAGAGCAATAAGCTGCGTCCGATAGCATAGAGATTCATCATATTATTCACTCCTCACTGATGACGATGGATAAAATTTAGCTGCTATGGTAAAAAATATGCCTAAATGGCAAGAATAATGAATATAACTATAGCACACTAAGAGAAATATCGTCTAAAGCAGGAGGTAGAGCATCAAGTGGATAATTATAATATTAAAGTTGATGATGGTAAATATAAGTATGGTTATGTAAGAGGCAGTGTAGGAGATTTTTATTGGTATGCATTGGTCCACAGAAGTGAGATTGAGCATGGGATCAATCCCATGAATCTGCAGACCGGCAATGGGAGAATTTCGAGGCTATGTGTATATAAGGAATTTGGAGAGGAAAAGCCAAATCGATATCTACCGCCTACCAGTGTGAAGCGTTACATCTATGCCAACTACAAAAGAGAGTGGGATGTATTGAATAGTAATTATGTGGGCATGGTGAAACAATTGGTAGATTACTTGGAGAGAAGATATTCACTTCGTTTAGTAAGAGGAGGTTCAAAAGATGAATGACGATCAGATTAAAAAAGGACTTCGGAAAATTGTAAATCCTGTGGGGTTGGTTGTTGCAAAAACTGATGAGAAAAGAGATGCAACTACAGTTGCATGGATATCAAAGGTTTCTAATCAGCCGCCCTTGATTATGGTTAGTATTGCTCCAGAAAGGTATATTCACCCATTGATTCAGGAAACAGGGGAGTTTGTCCTAGCACTGCTTTCTGAAGATCAAGATGGTTTGGCCCTTTCTTGCGGCACAAAGACAGCTTATACAATAGACAAGTTCGATGATATGGATATCATGACGAAGGAAGCTCAGTTGGTGAAGGGTTTTCATATTAAAGGTGCTGTCGCTAACCTCGAATGCCGTGTAAAGGATAGCCTTACAGCAGGGGATCATACCCTTTTTATAGCGGAGGTGCTGGCCGCTGATTATGATGATGCTAAAAAGCCTTTGATCATGTCGGATAAAATGGGAACCACAGATTATTAAAACAAGTCATAGGACCTATGGCTTGTTTTTTTATGGGCACAAGGACTCATATTTCATGAATTGGCAGATAATCAAAGGAATTTGTTGTATTATGTAGAAATGAACAGTGATAATGTGAGAAATCTGTCTAAAAAGGAGGGTTAATAAATGGGATAGTGTTGTTTATTGCTGTAGTAAATGTATTGCTTTATTTTTCATATGACAAAATCTTTTTCAGAATGGGAATCAGCAAAAAATTGTTTATGAATAGCACATTATTAGGTACGACTACCGGATTTACATTTCCCTTTCTTGCAATCTATTACAATTTCAAAAATGTTACAATTCTATATACTATAGTAATCGTTACTGCTGTATTTATGCTAAACAGTAGGCATTCTATATTGGTGCCCGAAGGAATGGGCAATTTAGCATCGAAGCCGTCCTTGTTCCAAGAACGTGTAATGTTGCCGCCCCCTATAGAATTATTGACTGAACTTCAGTATGCATCTATCATTGAATCACCATCGTTGGTGGAAGAAGTTTTAGAAATTCCTCAGATTCAAGATGAGGATATGGCGCTGTTCGGAGAATATTTCGATTCCCTCTATATGGAAGAAATCAATCAGGAACAGGTTGAGGATGTTTCAAGCATAGAACAAGTAGTATCTGTAGCTGTTGTAGATCCTTATGAACAAGCCATTATATTCAAAAAAGAAGGGAATTACATAAAGGCATTGGAAGGATTTATGACATTGCTAAAGGGCGCTGCTACATTTGATCAAGAATATATCAGCTGTATAAATATTGCAGCTATTTACAAAGAAATCGGCCAATCTAAGCAGGCGGAAAATGTGTTGTATTGCTTTGTACAGCAGCATAGAGAAGTGATGCAGAGTCAGCAAATAGAAGAAATTGCAAACATTTTGAAAAGCTAGGATATAAGGGGGAAAAGGAAGTGAAGAGCTTAAAAGAAATCATTCATTTGCCAATTATCAGTGTATTTGAGGGCAAAGAGGTTGGTAAAATTAAGGATGTTGTCATTGAACCGAAGAATGGCAGATTAGAATATTTTCTTGTGGATGACCAGTCAATGTTTAATGTAAAGGTTGTACCTATGAGCAAAATAATGGGTGTTGGCGATGAAGCGCTGATGATTGAAACATCTGATTTGGTTGTTGATGCCCAAAAGGATCAAAAAGTGGTGGAGCTTTTAGGCAAAAACGTTGCTGTCGTCAATTCTAAAATTTTCACCAAAAAGGGGAAGAACCTTGGATTGATTACTGAAATCTTCATCGATGATGAAGATGGAAGAATATTGGGTTGTGAAATTAGCAAAGATGGGGATAAGAAGTTTATATCCTCCGAATCCATTATTACCTTTGGAAAAGAAGTGACCATCGCGGAACATGATATCCATGATAAACTGATGGCCTCCATAGAGGAGGTTTTAAAAGGCAGTAAAGCAGAGGAATCAGCATGGGAACAAAATTCAGAAGATACAGCAGAGGCCATTGAAAGAAAACAGAAAGAGTATTTGTTAGGTCGAGAAGTGGTGAAGACGATCCTTGATGGTGAGGTGCTCATCGCTTACGAAGGCCAGATTGTTACCGAAGAAGTAATAAACGCTGCTGAAGAGGCAGGAAAATTTATGGAGTTAACAATAAGCGTGCAATAATCAAAAAAACTATCCTCTCAGGGATAGTTTTTTTCTTGGCTTTGTATTAAATTTTTCATAACAAGGCATGATAGAATAGAGGAATTTTAGGCACAATCGTAAATTCTGGTGTATAATAATAATATAGGTAAAATATGTAAGATAGGCAAGAAAGGGGTGGCAGATGAATATAGCAAATTTATTGACCTTTATTCGTTTTCTATTGATTCCTGCTTTTATATATGTTTTGTATGGAAATGGACAAGGAAATATAATGGCAGCCACCGGAATTTTTTTGTTTGCAGGGTTTACAGATGTATTAGATGGATATATCGCTCGAAGATATAATATGATTACTAAATGGGGTCAGGCGATGGATCCTTTGGCAGACAAACTGATGCAGTTAACGGTACTGTTTGCCTTTACGGATAAAGGAATTCTTCCCCTGTGGGTCATTGTTGTGATTGGGATGAAAGAATTGTTTATGATCCTTGGTGCATTGATACTCTATTATTATGGAGACAAAGTGGTTATACCAGCCAATCATTACGGCAAAATGGCAACGGTAATGATGTATGTAGCAATATTGGCTGTGGTATTCCATCTTCCCTTTGCTATTTATATCATGGTTTTGGCAGTTTGTTTTACCCTATTGGCCTTCTATAATTATTTATCAAGCTTTAGGCAGATGCATAGGATTAGGAGTTAGAAGTTAGAGGTTTTCATGTCTATCTGTTGAGCTTTTAGAAGTTTTAGACCTATTAGACTGACCTTGATACATCTAACGTCTAACTTCTAACCAAATAGGAATCAAACCCTTATAGTTTAATATCTTAAATCAAAAGAAAACGATATTATCACATATCAATACATGAAATATCACTAACCATCTTGACTTTTGAAGTACATCATATATAATAGTGGGAAATAAGGATTTTATCAATGACGTTGATGAAGAGGAGTAGATTATATACTACCTTTAGAGAGAGGAATTCATGGGCTGAAAGGTTCCTTAGGTAAGTGTAGTCGAAGGTAGCTTCTGAGTTGCTGAACTGAGAAACGTTTGATTAGGTTCAGCCGGGTAATCCCGTTATAGATCATCAAAGCGCCAGAGTTTATTCTGGAATTAAGGTGGTACCGCGAGTAACCCTTCGTCCTTAAATTGAGGATTGAAGGGTTTTTTTATTTTGTTCCATTGAGGTGAAGGATATGTTTATTGTGGGATTGATATTGCTATTGGTGGGCGCGTGTTTGGTATATGGCAGCAAACTGATCACAAGACTTGTCCCTGGCAGGGGACAGAATCAGGAAATAAAAATTAAACTGATTGGCCTTACTTGTGCAGTGATAGGTGCGATAATTCTTTTTAGAAATGATATTCCAATCTATTTACGTGGACAAGAATAATTTTTAAAATTTGACAAAGGGAGTGTTTTTATGGAAATCAGAAACTTGGACAAAACCTATAGTCCCCAAGATTTTGAAAAAAGAATTTATGAAGAATGGATGGAAAGAGGCTATTTTAAAGCAGAGGCAAATGAGAATAAGAAGCCATTTACCATCGTGTTGCCGCCACCGAATATCACGGGTCAGCTCCATATGGGTCATGCCCTAGACCACAGTTTACAGGATATTCTCATTCGTTGGAAGAGAATGCAGGGTTATGAGGCACTATGGCTGCCTGGTACAGATCATGCCAGTATTGCCACGGAGGTAAAGGTAGTAGAAAAGATCCAGGAAGAGGAAGGCTTGAGTAAGCAAGATTTAGGCAGAGAAGAATTCTTAAAGCGTGCATGGGCATGGAAAGAAGAATACGGCGGCAGAATCGTAGATCAGATGAAGAAACTTGGAAATTCCTGTGATTGGTCCAGGGAAAGATTCACCATGGACGAAGGCTGCAGTAAAGCAGTTATGGAAGTATTCATTAAGCTTTATGAGAAAGGATATATCTACAGAGGAAATCGCTTAATTAACTGGTGTCCAGATTGCATGACTTCCCTCTCTGATGCAGAGGTAGAACATGAAGAGAAGCAAGGGCATTTTTGGCATATTAAATACCCAGTAAAGGATTCAGATGAATATATTGAAATTGCAACAACAAGACCGGAAACAATGTTGGGAGATACAGCGGTTGCCGTTCACCCAGAGGATGAAAGATATGGTCACCTTATTGGAAGAACTTTGATATTACCGATTGTAAATCGTGAAATACCTGTTATTGCTGATGAATATGTAGACAAGGAATTTGGTACGGGGGCTGTAAAGATCACACCAGCCCATGACCCAAATGACTTCGAAGTAGGATTAAGACATAACCTACCGCAGATCACTGTGATGCATGGAAATGCTACCATGAATGAGCATGCCGGAAAATATGAGGGCATGGATCGTTATGCATGTAGAAAGGCATTGGTACAGGATTTAGAAGACCAAGGATTCCTAATGCAAGTGAAAGAGCATCAGCACAATGTAGGAATTTGTTACCGTTGTGATACTGTTGTTGAGCCAAGGCTGTCTGATCAGTGGTTTGTTAAGATGGAAGAACTGGCGAAACCAGCCATCGAAGTGATTCATAATGGTCGATTAAAGTTTGTCCCAGACCGTTTCAGTAAAATATACCTTCATTGGTTAGAAAATATCAAGGATTGGTGTATTTCTCGACAGCTGTGGTGGGGACACAGAATTCCTGCATATTACTGTCAAGATTGTGGGGAACTTATGGTATCGAGGGAAATGCCTGAAAACTGCCATAAATGTCAAGGTAAGACATTCAAGCAGGATGAAGATGTATTGGACACTTGGTTTAGTTCAGCCCTATGGCCTTTCTCAACCCTAGGATGGCCGGATGAAACGCAGGATCTCAAGTATTTCTATCCTACCGATGTATTGGTAACTGGATATGATATCATTTTCTTCTGGGTTGTAAGGATGGTATTCTCAGGATTAGAGCAAATGGAAGATATTCCGTTTAAATATGTCTTTGTTCATGGGCTTGTTCGAGATGGACAGGGGAGAAAAATGAGTAAATCCTTGGGTAATGGAATCGATCCATTAGACATTATTGATCAATATGGGGCAGATGCGTTACGGTTTACCTTAGCTACAGGAAATTCCCCGGGAAATGATATGCGTTTTTACATGGAAAGAGTAGAGGCCAGCAGAAATTTTGCCAACAAGCTATGGAATGCAACACGATTTGTATTGATGAACTTAAATGAAGAAGGACTCAGCATGGAGGAAAGCAAGCCCCATTTTACCTTGGCAGATCAGTGGATTTTATCCAGAATGAATACCGTAACCAGGGAAATAACGGAGAATCTTGATAAATTTGAGTTGGGAATGGCTGTTCAGAAAGTCTATGACTTTATTTGGAGTGAATACTGTGACTGGTATATTGAGCTAGTAAAGCCAAGGCTTTATGGGCAAGAGATAAATACAAGAAGAGCAGCCTTATATACCTTAACTTATGTATTAGAGAATATATTAAAGCTGTTGCATCCTTTTATGCCATTTATCACGGAGGAAATATGGCAGCATCTTCCGACTACAAAGGAAGAGAGTGTCATGATTGCGGCATGGCCTCAATATACAGGAGAGTTAAACTTCCCTGGAGAAGTACAAAACATGGAAATTATTATGGAGGCGATTCGAAGCATTCGTAATATTCGTTCAGAGATGAATGTTATTCCTTCTAGAAAAGCAAGGGTAATTGCAGTGGCATCTGGTGAAGCTTTTGAGGCCTTATCTAAAGGGAAAGAGTATTTTATTACCTTGGCCAGTGCATCTGATGTTGTGATTTTGAATGAGAAGAAGGATATCCCAGAAGATGCCATATCAGCAGTAACAAAGGGTGCAGAAATCTTTTTACCGTTAGATGACCTTGTAGACTTTGAAAAGGAAATTGAAAGACTGGAAAAAGAGAAGACAAAGCTTGAAGGAGAGCTGAAGCGGGTAAGTGGAAAACTCTCTAACCAAGGGTTCTTGGCAAAAGCACCCCAAGAGGTAATCCAAGAGGAAACAGAAAAGCAAAGGAACTATCAGAACATGATGGAAAAGGTAGTGGAGAGATTAGAACAACTGAAAAAGAAAATATAGTAAAAATAGCCGGGTCTAAGACCCGGCTGTTCTAAATAGGGAAAAGCGGAGGAAAAAGAGGATGAACTATGAACAGGCATTGGATTACATCCACAGCATCTATAAATTTGGGAGCAAGCTTGGGTTAGACAATATAAACTATCTTCTTCAACTCATGGGGAATCCCCAGCAAGGATTAAAGGTAATCCATGTTGCGGGTACCAATGGAAAAGGCTCCACATGCGCTTACATCCGTAGTGTACTGGCGGAACAAGGATTTAGAGTGGGCTTGTATACATCTCCATATCTTGAGGAGTTCACAGAGCGAATACAAATCAATGGTGTAAATATTCCCAAGGAAAATCTGGCAGAAATAACCACCTTTGTAAAAGAAAAGGTTGAGCTGATGCTGTCCCATGGAAAAAACCACCCCACAGAGTTTGAGGTGGTGACGGCCATCGGCTTTGAATATTTTAAACGACAAAAAATCGATTATCTGGTATTAGAAGTTGGGCTTGGCGGCAGGGGTGATTCTACCAATGTTATCGATGCTCCTTTGGTGTCTGTCATTACGCCGATCGCCTATGACCACATGGATTACTTAGGGGATACCCTAGGGAAAATCGCATTTGAAAAAGCAGGCATTATCAAGGCCAATTGCCCTGTAGTTACCTATCTTCAAAAAGATGAGGCCATGGAGGTTATTGAAGAGGTGTCCAGGGCAGTTAATGCTCCCTTAAACATAGCACCAATTAAGCAGATTGAACTGGTTTCCTATGATGATTCAGGTCAGTGTTTTCATGGATTTTATGGAAATGAAAAAATAGAGAATTTAAAAATTTCTATGTTAGGTGAACATCAAATTGAAAATGCTGCGGTTGCTTTAACTGCATTAAATATTTTAGCATCGGTTCATCAAATTCCCATTTCTAAAAAAGCTTTATATGATGGATTTATGAATGCGAAATGGCCGGGAAGACTTGAAATCATTACAAGGAATCCTACGACGATTATTGATGGTGCCCACAATGTCCACGGCATGCAAGCCTTAACAAAGACTATTAAAAAACTATATACTGAAAAATCAATGACCTTGGTGATCGGTATTTTGGGGGATAAGGATGTGGAAGGAATGCTGGGAGAAATTGTCCCTTTAGCAAACCGCATCATTCTAACAAAGCCAAATAATCCTAGGGCGATGGCGTTAGATAAATTGGCAGAAATGATTGGGGTTTATGGAAAGACAGCCAAGAAGTCCATAAGTATTTTCCATGCAATACAAGAAGCTTTAGATTGCTCAACACCAGATGATTTGATTGTTTTTTGCGGGTCTCTGTATATGATTGGTGATGTACGCAGTATTTTAAAAGAGAAGAAATAGCGTAGGTATCTTGGACTTGAAATAAACAATAGTAATCATAATTTATCCCTTGCAGAATATAATAGAAATAGGAAGCGGGGGAGAAATCATGAAGATACTGGCTTTTAGGCCCTATAAAAAACTGAGGGATTATGATTTGCTTATTGAAATTCACAATACTTTTGATTTTATGCGTGCTCAGGATGCATATAGTGATGAAACGCTGCAACGGTGTAGTCAATTAATCCGTGAAGCTAAATTTAGAGGTATAAGCTGTTCCAAAGAAAATCTATATCATAGAATATTATATAAATAAGGTACCGATCCAGATCGGTACCTTATTTATATGAATCCTTTTCTTCTATGCAATCTCTTTTTTCATGAGCATCAATGCCTTTGCCAGCTGGTCTGGGCAGGATGTGTTTTTTCCACCGCAGGTAATCCCTTGTAATTTTTCGATAGCTGTATCAACATCCATACCAGAAATCAGCTTGCTGATTCCTTGAAGGCTGCCAGGACATCCTGCGTAAAATTTCACTTCTTTCAAAACAGACGCTTCTACGTGGAACTCAATTTCTTTTGAACAAACACCCGTTGTCTTATAGATATACATGATAATCCTCCTGTTTTCCCTTATGTAGTTCATTCAATATATTAATACAACAGGACATAAAGGTCAATAAAAACAATTCACAACAACAAGCCTTAAGCATACTATGATATAAAGTGACAAAAACAGGAAGGCGCAACTTTGCTATGGGGTGATGGGATGGTAATGGGTTTTGAAAATATCGTTTTTGTAAGCAATATGGGAGAAGACACCATATCGATTGTAGATTTGAATGATATGAAGGAGCAAAATAAGATTTACCTCAATCATGGACGTTATTTCAGAACAATCAAAAAACCGATACTAGGGCCCCACCACATTACCATTGATTATAATAATAAGTATTTGTACACAACAAATACCCATGCGGGAGCCATTAGTATCATTGATTTGATTCTTAACAGAGTGGTTGACGAGATTTATGTAGGCAGTTGTCCAACCCATATGGAGATTTGTAAAAAAAATAAAAGCATGTATGTATCAAATGCGGATTCCAATTCTATATCGGTCATTGACTTGGAAAGCAGAGTGTTGCAGGCACAGATTCCCGTGGGCGGCATGCCCCATGATGTAAAGCTGAGTCGTGACGGACAGAGAATCTATGTTACCAATCTAGATAGCAATGCTTTGACTGTGATTGATACGGAATCTAATGATATTGAAAAATCTATTCGTGTAAATCTAAATCCGTATCATCTTATTCTTAATGATAAGGGAAATCTCCTATTTATCGTAAATACGAGCTTTTCAGCCATAGAAGGTGGAAGTGTCACCATTTTTGATACCCATTATATGAGGATTGTGGAGCGGATTCGATTGGGCAGGATGCCCATGGAGGGGGTATTGGATGAGGGAGAAAAGCATTTATTTATTACAGATGCAGATCTCAATGCGGTACACATATTGAGAATTGAAGATCGGAAATTAGTGGGCAGGATTAATGTTGGTCGAATGCCCAACAGCATTATGAAGGATCGGCATAATCAGTATATCCTTGTTTCAAATATTCAAGATAATACCCTGACAGTAATAGATATGAGGCAATGGAAGGTAATAGAAACAATTACAACAGGCATAGAGCCCGGTGGTATTCTTTGCATATAAAACCCTTTATTTCTTTTCGAAATAAAGGGTTTTCATTGGATCAAAAGGTTGATAATCTCACCATATAGGCTAGGCGCTTCATTTTTCCATTTCTCACAAAGCTGTTTTGCATGTTTGTTTGTAACGACGCTTAATTTTAAGTCAATCAGGGTAATATCACTCTCTACCACTTTCAGATCAACAATATATTCATTTTCTTTTCTTTTTGTATACTCTGCAGTTATTTGCATTTCTTTTAAAAGCATTTGTTTCTTCAAGTCTACAGACTTTTGAATGGATACAACCATATCTGAAGACAGACGATCTTTAAAATAATGAAGGGTATTCTTTCCTTTTTCAGTTAGAAGATAAAAATACTGATTATTGCTTGCACTATATTCTAGCATATGGGAGGAAACGAGCTCGCCTAAGTACTGCTGAAGGGAAAAATAATTTATATAGTCTTTTTCCATGACGAATTCAGTGATCTGGGTATTGGTAAGAGGAATACTAAACTCATGGAGAATATGCAACAGAATCAGCTTTTGCTCGGCTTGCTGTTGTGTGTTGTTGGAGAACATCATTTCACCTACTTTTGCATGTATCAAATATATTTGCTTAATATAATAAATTATAGCATAGAATGACCTAGAAAAGTGTACAAAAAACGAAAAGGAGAAAGAATGATTTCTTTCTCCTTTTCGTTTTGTATGATTAGAATTGTTTACCTGCCATACTTCTTTCAGCAGTTTCAATTAATCTTTTAACCATATATCCACCAACATAACCATTTTGTCTTGAAGTTAAGCTTCCTTTGTCAGTTGTAGCATAATTAGAAAGTCCTAGTTCTCCAGCAATCTCTAATTTCATTTGATCTAACGCAGCTCTTGCTTCCGGAACAACTACTCTATTTCTGTTACTGTTTGCCATGAATTATCCCTCCTAAGTTGTCTTATATTGTGTTGGTTTGCACAACACCTTTCGATGTTGTACTATTAATTTAACCAGGAAAGAAATTAAATATGTTAGCACTTTGTGTTAGAGCGTATAATTATTGGAAAAAATACATATAACTATAATTTTCCTTATTATTAGCTATTAAAAACAAGAAACACGAGGTAAAATAGATAGTGAAATATAATGAAGAAAGTATGGGGTATAAATGGATAAAGATATTATTCTAAAAAATAAGATTGTAGAATGGGGTGCTTCTAAGGTCGGTTATGGAGACCTAGAAGATCTATTGCCCGTTGAATACAAGCATTTGAAAACTGGGATATCTATAGGGATACGATTATCGGATGAAGTTATCAGCCAAATTGATTCAACGCCTACCCACACTTATTTTCATCACTATAGGAGTGTAAATGCATTGATCGACCATATTTGTTTAAGGATCACGATGCAGCTGCAAGAATGGGGTTACTTGGCTATGGCCATTGCCGCATCCCAATCAGTAAATAAAGAGGGTAATTATTATCAGGGCATTTTCCAGCATAGAACGGCAGCTACCAGAGCAGGACTGGGATGGATCGGGAAAAATGGATGCTTGGTTACAGAGGAATTTGGTCCCAGAGTTAGACTGGGCACTGTATTAACAAATATGAATGTACCCTATGCCATGCCTATCACAGCATCAAGATGCGGTGCATGTAAAAAATGTGTACAAGCCTGCCCTGCCCTAGCTTTGCGTGGGAAACTTTGGGAGCCTGGAATAGCGCGGGCTGAGATTGTAGATCCTAGAGCTTGCAGTGCCCATATGCATCAGCATTACCAGCATATCGGCAGAGGTTCTGTGTGTGGAATTTGCATCAAAACATGTCCTAAAGGACAACAAGTGCTAAAAAGATAGGGTAGAAATTTCTACCCTATGTTAGCTTGCGATTCATTTTGATTTTGACATCTTTTCTTGTTCCATGTTGATGGACACTTTCCAATTGAGCATGTTGGGATTTTGCTTCCCTATGATAATGTCTTTCTTCAACCTTGAAAGTTCTTCTGCCAAACTCTGTTCGTTCGCCTTTTACAGTGGTGAATTGACTTCTATTTAAAGGGGTTCACCCCTTTATGTCTAATATTTGGAGGGTTACAGCGAAGCGTCATAGGGAACTATTAGTTCCCTGTGAAGAACAAAAGCATTTCCTTAGATTTTAGAGCATGAAATGCTTTTGTTCAAGAATATTGTTATCACAATACTCATTATTATTGTAGCCTGCTGAGGCAAAAATATGTTGAGATTTCCACAGTTTCACGATTCAAAATATGTAAATACAGAGAGTTTTAGAGAAGGAAACTATTGGTAAAATTCGTCGACTGGAAAATGGGACAAGGCTGATATATAATTGACATATAGATAGAATAAGAGGGGGACATTATTTTGGCTAGAAATAAAAAAATCATTGCACTAGCGATTGCATCTATGATACTTACAGCTGGATGTAACAGTTCAGCATCTCAGAATCCAGCACCTACGACTGAAAAACCAGGAGCTAAGTCTGAAACAAGCCAAGAAGAGATGAAAGAAGCACCGGTAGTCGAAAAAAAGGAAATTGATTTACAAGCAGTTAAGCCCAATGAAGCCGGACAGATTATGGTATTGATGTACCACAATATTTCAGAGCCTGAGGCTGAGTGGACAAGGACGCCGGATAATTTTCGAAAAGATTTACAGGTGCTGTATGATAAAGGATATAGACCCATTAGCTTAAAGGATTATGTTGCAGGAAATATCACAATAGAGGCAGGATATACACCGGTTGTCTTAACATTTGATGATGGATGGCAAAATAATTTTAGCTTGATTCAAGACAGTAAGGGTGAGTGGGTCGTTGACCCTAACAGTGCCGTAGGAATACTAGAAAAATTCCATAATGAGCACCCGGATTTCCCACTGGAAGCAACCTTCTTTGTGAATGACAACGTTCCATTTGGTCAAAAAGAACATCTAACCTATAAGTTAAAATATATTGTAGAGAAGGGAATGGATGTTGGAAATCATACGGCTACCCATGTGGATTTTACCAAAGCTGATCCTGATAGAATGCAAAAGGAGCTGGCGGGTATTGTAAAAATGCTGGGTACACATCTGCCTGACTATGAGGTGAATACTTTAGCCCTTCCCTTTGGTTCTAGACCAAAGGATAAGAGTCTATATACTTATTTAGAGCAAGGTGTCCATGAAGGCATAAACTATAAGAATATTGCTATTCTGAATGTAGGATGGGATCCAGATAAATCTCCGTACCACAAAGATTTTAATCCGCTGGCAATCCATAGGATTCGTGGAAGTGAGCTGGAGAAATACGTACAGAACGTGGGGATGTACAACTGGCTGGAACAGTTTGAAAAGGGAAGTCGAACGCGATTCATATCCGATGGAGACCCTGACGTTGTAACAGTGCCAGAGAATTTTAAGGAAGCCTTAGAGGCATCAAAGGTAGGAGATCGTGAAGTAAAAACATATATATTAGAAAAATAATAAGATAGCCATTCTGGCTATCTTATTATTTTTTGGGAAATCCATACCATATGGCGAATAAATGGAATTAATATTAAGGTGTTTAGGATATTGAAAACTGTATGGGCATTGGCAATCTGCCGTACAGGATTCAAGGGTGTCAGCTGGGAAATGAACTGGGCAAATGGATCTAAAAATGGATATAAAAGGACCACACCAAGGATATTGAAGAACAAGTGGATAATGGCAGCTCTTTTTCCATTTTTATCCACAGCAAAAGATGCTATGATTGTAGTGATACAGGTACCTATATTTTGTCCCAGTAGGATGGGCAGGGCTTGGGTAAGATTGATCAGGCCTTGGAAACCCATGCTTTGAAGGATGGCAACACCAGTACTGCTGCTCTGAATAATGGCTGTTGTGAATAACCCTACCAGCACCCCTTTAAAGCTGTGATCTTCGATGGAGAGCATCAGCTGCTGAAAGCTGGGTACATGCTTTAATGGATCCATGGAATTGCTCATGATTTCAATACCAATAAACAATAAGCAAAACCCTATGGTGAATTTTCCTAACTGCTTCATGGCAGGATGAAAATTTAAATAATAAAGCAAAACACCAATAAAAAGCAAATGAGGAACGAACGCATAAAAGTTAAAGCTTATGAGCTGGGCGGTAAAGGTAGAACCAATATTAGCACCCATGATCACAGCAGTGGCTTGATATAGGTTCATCACGCCACTGTTTACTAAACTTACGACCATCACCGTGGTACCACTGCTGCTATGGGTGATCGCAGTAACGATGCTGCCTACCAAAATACCCATAATAGGGTTGGTGGTAAGCATGGAAATCCACTTTTTAAATTGATAATCGGCCGCTCTACTGACAGCTTTGGACATGACAATAATTGCAATAAAAAAGATGGTCAAACCTGCGATAAGACCCAATAACATTGAAATCAGCATAAGATATCCCCCTAAATTTATCTTTCATACTATATGTATCGCTAGAGCGAAAATCCTATGCTAAAAGTAGAAAATAATTTCATGCATATAACATAAAAGCTGGAATAAATTTAGTATAGAAACCATAGTTGCCAACAAAGGGGGAGTAGGAATGAGAATATTTGTAGTAAATAAAAAGATAGCCTTGGTTTTTATCGCAATCATCTTATTTACAGGAGCAGCATTGATACATTCAGGAGAGTTTGGCAATAAGCTGTTGGCCGTCTTTAATCGAGATAAAGTTTTGCCTATTTATTGTGTGGATACGGAGGAGAAAAAGGTTGCAATTAGCTTCGATGCAGCATGGGGCGATCAATATACAGATGGAATTTTAGATATTCTCGACAAGTATAATGTAAAAACTACCTTTTTCTTGGTTGGTTTCTGGGTTGATAAATATCCCGATGCAGTGAAAAAAATCAGTGAGAGGGGCCACGAGGTAGAAAATCATTCGACGACCCATCCCCATATGTCGAAGCTTACAGAAGAACAAATCGCGACGGAATTAAATACTACCGGGGATAAGATTGAAAAAATAACAGGGAAAAAACCGACATTGTTCAGACCTCCTTTTGGAGATTACAACAATAGACTCATAGAGACAGGAAAAGCAAATGGTTATTATACAATTCAGTGGGATGTGGATTCTTTAGATTGGAAGGAATTAGGAGCTCAGCCGGTTGTAGATCGGGTTACGAGAAATGTCAAGAAAGGTTCTATCGTATTATTCCATAACAATGCAAAATATGTTCTGGAATATCTTCCCCTTGTAATTGAAAGGCTACAGAAGCAAGGGTATGAGATTGTACCTATTTCCCAGCTGATTATAAAAGAGGAATACTATATTGATCATACTGGCATGCAGAAAAAAATGCCAAAGTAAGGATACGATCAATGAATATTAACGTCCAATCAAAGCGATCAGGTGCAAAATATTATTTTTTTACATAAAAAATAAACTTTAGAATTGACCGAAATGTAATTTTTATATATGATATTGTATAAACATAAATATATGGAATTGCAGAGAAAGAGAAAAGTAGAAAAGTCATGTTTTACAGAGAGTAAGTCATTGGTGAGAGACTTGCAAACCAGCTTTTTGAAACCCGCTCTGGAGCAGGTGGTGAATAAGCCACACGGAACTCATCCCGTTACGAAGAGACAAGATGAATCAAATGTGCACAGTTGATTTAATTAGGGTGGTACCGCGGGTAACTCTCGTCCCTTTCAGGGATGAGGGTTTTTTTGTATTTGTAAAGGGAAAGATTATAATCTAGATGAAAATATTACACAATGTAAAGGAGGAACTCAGATGTCAGGAAAAAATGAACAGTGGGGAAGCCGGTGGGGATTTATCGCAGCATCCATTGGTATGGCCATAGGAACAGGTAACGTTTGGAGATTTCCAAGGGTTGCAGCAGCCAATGGCGGAGGCCCATTTATTATCGCTTGGACAATTGCTTTGTTTGTATGGTCCATACCGCTTCTCATGGGAGAGATGGTTATGGGAAGAAGAACAGGTCTTGGTACGATTGGAGCATTTCGGGACTATGTAGGGAAGAAGTATACTTGGATGGGTACCTGGATTGCTGCCGTATGTCTATTAATCATGTTCTATTATTCAGTAATTATGGGCTGGTGTGTAAAATACTTTACTTTATCGCTTACTGGTGCATTCAGTAGTCCTGTAACCACTGAAGTCACAGAAAATATTTGGAAGACGTTTACTACTGCACCATCTCAAACCATATTCTTTCACTTTGTATCCATGTCGATTGCAGGATTTATTATCTATAGAGGTGTAACTTCAGGTATAGAGAAGGCATCTAAAATTATGATACCGACGCTGTTTGCACTTATTCTTTTAATGGCAGCAAGAACTTTAACCTTGCCGGGGGCAGAAAAAGGATTGGAGTATCTATTTAGTCCTAAGTTCCATATGTTAGCGAATCCTAAAATTTGGCTTGAAGCCTTTACCCAAGCTGCATGGTCTACTGGGGCGGGGTGGGGATTTATTATCACTTATGCGGTCTATACTAAGAAAAGGGAAGATGTGGCAGGGAACTGTATGATCATGGGCTTTAGTGACAATGTAGGGGCTCTCATCTGTGGAATGACAGTTTTGCCAGCGATTTTTGCTCTTTCTGGTAGTACAGAAGCAGCACAACAGGCGCTATCTGCGGGAAATACGGGTATTACCTTTATCTATTTGGCTCAATTGTTTACAACGATGCCATTTGGCTCAATATTGGCTTCAATATTCTTCCTAGCCATGTCTATTGCAGCCTTAACATCTTTACTCCCAATGGTAGAAGTTGGTGTAAGAAACCTTATGGATGCAGGAATAGATCGAAAAAAAGCAACGCTGATTGTGATTATTGCGGGATTCCTCCTAGGAATACCATCGGCATATAGTTTGAACTTTAATGATAATCAAGACTGGGTCTGGGGGGTAGGCTTGCTCTTTAGTGGATTATTTGTATCTATTGCCCTTATGAAAAATGGCTTGGAAAAGATTAGAAATAATGATATTAACACGCCATGGTCAGATTTTAGAATTAATAAATGGTGGACGATCAGTATATCCTTGTTCCCTGTGTTCGTGATTACCATTATCGGATGGTGGTTATGGCAAGCCATCACATGGTATCCAGACAATTGGTGGAATCCAATGGAAGTATTCAGTGTAGGAACCATCGCATTACAATTTGCGATTCTCCTCGCCGTTGCATTCCTGACAAACAACTGGCTTGCAAATAAAATTGGTCAAGGGCGAGACATCATGGCTTCTGAAGAAGACATGGAATAAAGGAGGTAAGGAAATGTCTACAACTTCGATTATTATGATGACAATTACCTTAGGTTTTTATGGAGGTGGGTTTTTATACCTTCTAAATAGAGCGTTTCATTCCAAAAAATAATATATAAAGATAGCGGACTGATAAAGGCAATGTCATTAAGTTTAGCTTGATGATTGCAAGTACGGCTCCAGAAAAAGGTTGTGAATGCATTTTATTCACTGCCTTTTTCATTTTTTTGTATTAC
>NZ_JARBTM010000001.1 GCF_029240175.1 Anaerosolibacter sp. | reverse complement strand
CTCTGATTTCGAGTGAATCGCTTAGTTACGAGTAAATCTATTAACCGTACAGGTATCAAATCTATGGTCACATTAACATGCGGATGTAGTTTAGTGGTAGAACTTCAGCCTTCCAAGCTGATCGTGAGGGTTCGATTCCCTTCGTCCGCTCCAAATTATCCGACGGCTAACAACTCTAAGATTTCCACTTTTTAAGTGGGAAATAAGAATTGTACAGCCCCTGGATAGGTTCAACTATAATTCAGACAGAGTCTGAATTAAGTTTCACTCTATGGGTGCATAGCTCAGTTGGATAGAGCAACGGCCTTCTAAGCCGTGTGTCCGGGGTTCGAATCCCTGTGCGCTCACCATTTATATGGCGGTTAGCATATTGTGCTAACCCCGCCTATATGATATGATATATATAGATCATGCGTCCTTAGCTCAGTCGGATAGAGTCGCTGGCTTCGAACCAGTTGGTCGGGGGTTCGAGTCCCTCAGGGCGCACCAGTAAAAAGAAGGCTTGTGGCAGTAATTAATTTACTACTACAAGCCTTTTTACTACTATTTTACTACTACCACTTTTTTAAATCCAACAATTATGATGATTTTGTTTTTTGCTACTCACAATGTGCAACTTATTTAATAAAGTTCATATTATATCTAGCAGGAGAATGGAAAAAAATGTAGTATATATACAATAATAGACAAACTCCCCGAAATAAAGATGATTATTAAATATTGATACCATCAATCTAGACTGTTAAATTTTTAAGAAGATAGAGATTTTAGGAATAGAATACACAAATGATGGATAAACATTTAAATATAATAATTGAAATCGAAAACTGGGAGTGTTATAATGAAAACGTTTAATAATAATAGGGAGGAGGATGTCAAAGTGAATTCCGTTCTAGTGATGAAGGAATATGCAGAAGAGCGCATCCCCAAGAAAGCAAGAAAAATAATCGTGAATTGTAATAGTAAATGTAGTGCTAAAGGTAATGTTTCTGTCTTTACTAAGGAAGAAGTTCAAAACATTTATGCACTAGAAACTCGTCGTAGTGGATGTGATGAGTTTAGTGAACTATGGGATGAGTAAAGGGATGAAAGGGAGAATTACTAATGGGGGACTTGCCAAGATTAGTTTCACACAAAGATATTATTAGAGGAAAAATATTTAATGTAGCGGTGCCGCATACATCAGGGAGACCACTTAATTTTGTCATTGAAGATCCAGGACAAAAAGGGACATATAAAATAATAACTAAAGATGATGGATTTGAAGGTGAAAAGGACCCTAAGACAGGAAAAAAAATTGCTCCTGTTGTAAAGGTGGTCACTGAATTTAAATTACGACCTGCAATAGTTATTTCAGATGATTATTGGAATAACAATGAAGATTATTATTCTGTGGTTGTCGTGCCAATTGCATCAATATATGAAGAAGATAAGAAGAATCCACTTATAAAAAGAATGATGACAAGTAATGATTTAGATGGGTTGCACTATATAGGGACGAAAACAGGAAGAGATGCGTATGTGACAGTAAATGATCCTGTGCGTTTAAATAAAAATATGTTATTTGAGCCTAAAAAACAGATTGTTTTGGATGACCCGTTAATGACTGTTTTAATGGAAAAGTTTGCAAAGTGCTTCGCTGTGAAAAAAATTGCAAGATGCAGAGAATGTGAACACAATTGTGAGAGTTGTGAATTTAGGCTTGCAGTTAATAAGTAGAATTACATATACAAATTAAATCACCCAACAACCATTAGTTTGTTATATTTAATGGTTGTTGGGTGATTTAATTTTCATTGCTTGGCGAGGCTTTTTTATTTTGGAAAAGAAAGTTTGTTTTTGCAGCAGCAGCTTGCTTTATTTCTGGCATGACATGGCTATAAATGTCTAGTGTCATGCTGATATCGCTGTGTCCTAATATTTCTTGAACTACTTTGGGATGTTCGTTTAATTCTAATAGCCTTGTTGCATAAGTGTGTCTAAGGGCATGGAAGTTTACATTTTGAAGGTTGGCCCGCTTACTTATAGAGCGGCATTTTTGGAGAAAATTATTAGTGTCAACTATCTTACCGATTTCAGTGGAAAATAATAAATTATTATCCTCGTATATTTTACCAGCGATTAGCTTTTCTTGTAGCTGTCTTTTCCTGTGTTCCTTCAATTCTGCAACAGCGTTCTGGGGTAGGGAATGGATCTACGTCCAGACTTAGTTCTTGGTTCTTGAAAGATAATATGGGTTTTTGTAGTACTGCTAGGATCAAAGTTCTTAACCCTTCTCATTGGTGAACACACTCTCTTTTGACTGCCATCCACAGAGGATAGCAACTTCATTATAAATCCTCTTTGGAATTAAATCAAATAAAATTTTAGGAGGATGTACAAATGAAAAGAATGTATGTAGAATTACCTGAGAGTATTATGTCTATTGAGTTTGAGGATGAAATTTTCATTAATAGCTTGCATGTAAAAGATGAATCATCAGTAGAAGATAAAGAAATGTAGATATCAATCTAATATCTTATCAACTTTAGACGGGAGTTTTATCCCGTCTTTTTATATTAAACTTGGTCTGGGTAATATTATTACTATTTTTGATAATCGCTGAGAGGGCTCATGTGTGAATGATCATGAAAAATTGTACCACTTGCTAATGAATTTTTTTACCACTTCCGATCACCAATTGTTTACCACTTAGTGGTCATTCATCGGAGCGTAGCGGAGACTCTTTATTTTGAGTAGGAGCCATGTTAGCCTTATATGGCAAGGGGTAGGCAGATATGAGCCATCCCACTTTCCACTCAGAAACATGGCTCCAGAGGCTCAATGTAAAGAGTGACCACGTCTCTAAAGTGGTAAAATAATTCATTAGCATTTATGCTGTATTTGGTAAAGAAATTCGTTAGCATTTACACTCATGTATAAAAAAGATAAATTAACAAAAGATATCTCTAATTTAAAGGAATAAAATGGATTTTATTTTTATTACTAATTAGAGAGGAAGAAAATAATTGAATTACAGATTAAATAAATTTCAACCCCTATTCAGCAATAAAATTGTACTGAATGAAATTAAAGGTATAAAGATTCCTAACTTTAGAGAGAAGCATGATGTAATAAGAAGATGGATTATAAATAAGGATATATTACAAAAATCAAATGAGGAGGAAATAAAACCTGATTATTTCATAGATTTTTTTAAAACAATTCTAGGATACACTGGAATAACGACTCAAGAGGATAAATTCACACTTAGAATTGAAAAAAAGACTGAAACTGATAGAACTAAACCAGATGGTATCCTAGGATTTTATGATAAAAAAGGAAAAACAGAAACTACCCAAGCCGTTATTGAAGTAAAAGGCTGGAAAATAGATTTAGATGCAAAGCAGAAAGATAGAACGCCTGTTGAACAAGCATTTAGGTATCTACATAAATATGATAAATGTAGGTGGGTTATTGTAACTAATTTTTATGAATTAAGATTGTATAAAAATGGTAGAAGTCAAAACTATTGTGAAAGATTTTTTTTAGAAGACTTATAAGATGAGCAGGAGTTCAAAAAATTCTATCTGCTTTTGACTAGTGAAAATTTGATAAAGGAAAGCAATAAATCGTTTACAGAAGTATTAAGCGAAAAAAGTGAAATAAATGAAAAAGACATCACAAATAAATTTTATCATCAATATAAACAAATAAGAATTCAATTAATTCAAGGATTAAAGGAAAACAATGTAGGATTAAATATTGAAGATTTGGTTAGATTGGCTCAAAAGCTACTTGATAGAATAATTTTCATCCGATTTTGTGAAGATATGAGGCTTCTACCAGAAGAATTTAGATTAGGAGAAATAGTACAAGCAGCAAAGGAATCCTATCAAAATGTTTGGGATGTGCTCAAAAACCTCTTTAGATTGTTAGATGAGGGATGTAATGAGAAAAATATTAACAAATTTAATGGAGGGCTATTTAAGTTCGACAAGGAATTAGATAATTTAAATATTCCCGAATCATTGTTTCACTCTTTATTTTACTTTATATCCGAATATGATTTTTCTTCTGATATTAATGTAAATATACTTGGTCACATTTTTGAGCAATCAATAACAGATTTAGAAGAATTGAAAGCAGGTCTAGGCGATAGAATGGTCGGAAAAAAGCCTGCAAAGAAAAAGCGAAATGGGATTTACTATACTCCAAAGTTTATAACCAAGTATATTGTAGAAAATAGTTTAGGAAAATATTTAGAAGAAAAGCTTACTGAGGCTAGAGCAGAAGCCGAAAAAATCATGGAAAAAAGCAACAACAAGAGAAAACTGCCCAAAAATAAAATAGAACTTAAAACTTTAGAGATTTATAGAGATAAGCTTTATAAGATCAAAATTTTGGATCCTGCTTGTGGCTCGGGTGCATTTTTGGTTGAAGTATTTGATTATCTAATTGATGTATATACAGAAACACAGAAAAGAATTGAGGAACTGAGCAAGAGAGCAAATCAGATAAGCATTTTTGATTTAAATAAGCAAATTTTAAATAACAATATATACGGGGTAGATTTAAATGAAGAAAGCGTTGAAATAACAAAGTTATCACTTTGGCTGAAAACAGCAGAAAAGGACAAACCTTTAACATATTTAGATAACCAAATCAAATGTGGGAATAGCCTAATTAGTGATAAAAGGTATTTAGGAAATAAAGCGTTTGATTGGGAAAAAGAGTTTCCAGAGGTTTTTGAAGCTGGTGGATTTGATGTAGTAGTAGGTAATCCACCCTACGTAAATTCAAAATTAATTAGTCAGGAAGAACGACAGTATTATTGGGACAATTATAAAGAGATACTAAAGAATGATTTAGACCTATACCAAATTTTTATGTATTTAGGTTTCGACAAGTTGTTAAAGCAAGACGGATATTTAGGTTATATAACTCCTAATTCATATTTTGTAAATATGTCGTTTGAACTTCTAAGGGATAAAATTCTAAGCAACACTACGATTGTAAATATAGTTGATTTTCCATATAGATATTTTCCTTTTGAGGACGTAAATACTGAAACTGCTATTACTATTATTAAAAAAGCTGAGACTAAATCTCACTGGTCCAAAGTAAATAAAATCATTAAAAATGAAATTATGAATTTACCTATAAGGCTTCATAACCCTAGAGATATAAGGCTTCCAATGATGAGAAATGATAATAGGTTTTTTATAAACATAAGTGACCTGAGTCTGAATATTTTAGATAGAACTAAAAGTATCAACTTTGATAAGATATTTAAGGTTAGCAACCCTTCTAGCCTTGATAGAGCCAATAGATATCCAAGAACTTCTAGCAAAAAATATAACAAATGCATTTTTACCAAAGACGAATTAGAATTGGATCCAGAACTTAAAGAAATTTGTGTTCCGTGTATTGAGGGTGATAACATTGCAAAGTATCACATTCATGGTGAAGAAAAATACACAAACAAAGCGTGGCAAGAGAGTTCCACGATAAAAGAAATTAATCACAGAACTATGCAATTAATGAATCAAGAAAAATTAGTTGGGCAAAGAATTACAGGGCAGGCAAAAGAAAGAATTGTATTTAGCTATGACGAAAATAACCATATAACTATGCCGAGTGTGAATATAATCAATGTTATAGATAGTGGCGGTATGTATGACAAAAAGACTCTGTTACTGTTTTTATTAGGAACATTAAATTCAACATTATTTAATCATCTATATAAAGATATTTTTGGAGAAGCAAATACGAATATAACGAGTGATGTATTTACAACTATACCTATTCCGCAATATAGAAAAAGTTTTCTAGAAGAATTCGGAAAAGTAGTTAATGAGAAACTTGAAACTAAAAGAAAAATATATTCTCAGACAAACAATTTTACAAGCTATATGAATAAAGCACACAATATAGATAAAAATATTGGACCGCTTAAAAACTTCTACAAGCTAGACTTCCATACTTTCCTTGATGAGTTAGATAAACGAAAGATCAAATTGACTGAACAAGTAAAATTTGAATTAATGCACATATTTGAGCAGGAGAAAAAAAATATATTTAAGATGGAAGAAAAAGCGAGTAATTTAAGGAAGGAGATAGATTCATTAGTATATAAATTATATGGTTTGTCATCAGAAGAAATCGGAGAAATAGAAAAAAGTAAGTGATTACGGAAATGAAAGTAGTAAATATATAGTAGGGACTATAACTTAAAGGAGATTAACTGTAAAACTTGTACTACTATTTTACTACTACAGCAATGAAAAACTATTAATCTTAATGTTCTTATATGAACCAACTAACATTATAAGTGTTGGAATATAAACATTTATGAACGATAAAGAAGTTCGGCGACTTGTTTGCCAACGAACTTCGAACCAGTTGGTCGGGGGTTCGAGTCCTTCAGGGCGCACCAGTAAAAAGAAATAAAAAAACCATCAAAGCATTGCTTTGATGGTTTTTTTATTTCTTTTTGTATTTACGTAATCATGTTTTTGTCCAAGTATAATCTGGCATATTCTTTGCAACGAAAAAGTTTCTAATGGTACTGTTGAATGCTTTGGGATATTGAGGATGAAGTCATTGAGCAGTTCTATTATACAAAGGTAAGTGTAAGGAGGCGTAAAAATGGCAAAAGAGCTGATCATTCATCCTTCAAAATGTATTGGCTGCAGCAGTTGTGTATTAACGTGTTCAATTACCTACCATAACGAGTTTAGTAAAAGCAAATCGCACATATCTATCCAAAAAAATGATTTTGAAGGCATATTTCAAATCTGTTTTAAATCTACTTGTCTAAAATGTTGTAAGTGTGGTGAAGTGTGTCCAACAGATTGCCTAAGGGTGAGTAACTTATAAAGGAGATGGCGCAATATGAACGGATATGCCAATGGATTACTAGAGATTGATCTATCAAGTAATACCATAGAGTTACGGAAGATAACCAAAGAAATAAAAAAACAATATATCAGTGGTGCTGGATTGACTACAAAAATACTTTGGGATGAATTACCTAAAGGAGCGGATCCTTTAGGCCCTGACAATATACTTTGTTTTGCGGCTGGATTATTGGTAGGAACGAATATTCCTACAGCCTGTCGCGTTGAAGCCTCCGCAAAATCACCCTTAACAGGTCGTCTAGGAACATCAAACTCTGGAAACTATTGGGGAAGTGAATTAAAGTACGCAGGATATGATGGAATTATCATAAAAGGAGCAGCTGAATCATTAGTATATCTTTATATTAGCGATTATCATGTGAAAATATTATCGGCAGAGCATTTGAGGGGATTAGATGCATGGGAGACCATCCATCAAATACGATTAACCCATAGGGATCAAGAAATTCAAGTTGCCACCATAGGGCAAGCGGGCGAAAACTTATGCCGTTTTGCAAGTATTCAAAATGGACCTTTTGATGCATGGGGACGAAGCGGATTAGGTGCAGTCATGGGGTCAAAAAAGTTAAAGGCTATAGCTGTAAAAGGAAACAAAAGCATCTCTGTATTCAATAAAAAGGAATTTACAAAAATTTCCCAAGAAACTAGAAATGCCATATATTCCTCTCCCTTTTATGGTCCCTTTCGTAAATATGGTACGATGCTTGCCACGGTGCCTTATCATGAATTTGGGGCGCTGCCAGTGAGAAACTTTCAAAAAGGCTATGCTTCTAATTGGATAGAGACTAGAAGCAGGAAACAAGTGGATAACTATAGTACGAGGGGGGTATCTTGTATGTCATGTCCTATTGCTTGTGCTCATTGGGTTGAAATACCCCATGGTCCTTATGAAGGCTTGAGGATGAAGGATTTGGAGGTAACTCCTTTTGTGGGGTTTGCTGCTGGTTGTGATATCGAAAAAGTGGATTCTGTCATCAAACTCACGGAAATGTGCCAGCGGTATGGAATGGACCTTGTTTCAGCTGCTGCTGTAATCGCATATGCCATGGAGCTTTTTCAAAGAAATATTTTAACCGAAGAAATCCTTGGCTTTCAATTAGCATGGGGGGATGAAAAGGCTACACTTAAATTATTGGAACGAATTGCCCATAGGGAAGGCATCGGCGATGTATTAGCAGAAGGAACCTATAGGGCATCAAAGAAAATACCAAATTCAGAGCAGTATTCCATCCATGTGAAGGGCATGGAGATACCAATGATAGACCCTAGAGGCCGCTGGTCTACCTGGACATTTGGAAATCTTACGAATATTCGTGGAGGCGATCATCTAAGATGTCGTAATCCAGTGGAAAACTTAAAGTATAATGAAAACCCCACACCGTATATGACAGAAAAATTTGGTTTTTCGGACGAAATATATGAACAATTAGATATGACGGAGGAAATGAGAAATACAATATTTGACCAGGATACGAAAGATGTAAATATACCCTTCATGTCAAAGTGGGCTGAGGACCTAATTTCTGTTTACAACATCTTGGGGATGTGTATCAGACCACCAGTTTTACAGACCGTTGGGCCTACTAAATTGGCAGCTATGATTAATTCATTAACTGGTCAAAATATCCTTCCAGAAGAACTGCTAAAGGTAGGAGAAAGAACTTGGAATCTACAAAAACTCTTTAATGTTAGAGAGGGAGAAATCCATCAAGAAAGTAAGTTTCCAGAAAGATTTTACTGTGAAAAATTAATAGATCAGTCAGGTAAGGTGAGAGGCCTTGAAAGAGAAGCCGTGGAGAAAACCCTAAGTGAATACTATAGAGCTAGGGGCTGGCATGTTGATACAGGAGTGCCAATGAGAGAAAAGCTGGCACAGCTAGGCCTTTTGACCAAGGAAACTTATACATAGAAGTTATGATAAATATGTTATATGGCGCTGTAGTATATCGATGGTCCAATGAATCGAAAATATAATGAAATATAGAAAGGTGTTAATTTAAAAATTTTATAGGGTGATGCAGTAAAGCATCTCTCCTATGATAAATTGCATCATTAGATTCTAGACGGATTTTTATAGGGAACAAAGACATGTACTATAAATCAGTCCTATGAGAATCAATGATAGCTTGAGAATGAATGCTTTGTTTATAAATAGGATGCAAATACGCATCGAGTTCCCCTTAAATAGAATTCGTAAGAGGTATCTAAAGCAGGTTTTTAAGCAATAAATGATTGGCATACTTGTTGCAACAATATATGTACAATCCAAAAAATATAAGGGGGTATTTTCATGATCTTTAAATTAACGCAAGAGCAAGAAGCTGTGCAAAAACTTGTACGGGAATTCGTTGAAAAAGAAGTTGCTCCTGGGGTAGCAGAAAGAGATGAAAAAGAAGATTTTGCACCTACCTATGAATTGCTGATGAAAATGGGTAAGCTTGGTTTGCTAGGATTACCTTATCCTAAGGAATATGGTGGTGCAGGTGGAGATCAAATCGCTTACGTTTTGGCAGGATTAGAAATTAATAAAGTAGATGCCTCATTAGGATGTTCTTACTCCGTAGCAATTTCCTTATCTGCATGGCCAATATTCCATTATGGCAATGAAGCACAAAGACAAAAATACTCTGTACCTATGTTTAAAGGAGAAAAATTAGGCGCCTTTGCTTTGACAGAGCCGAATGCAGGCAGTGATTCAGGGGCAAGTGAATGTACAGCTGTGCTAGAAGGAGATCATTATATACTTAATGGTACAAAAATATTCTGTACGAATGCTGGTTTTGCGGATATCTATGTAGTATTTGCTATGACAGATCCATCAAAAGGCGTCAAAGGGATCAGTGCTTTTATCGTTGAAAAAGATACGCCTGGCTTTAATTTCATGAAGCAAGAAAGAAAGATGGGAATAAGAGCAACTGTTCAAAGAGAAATCGTCATGGAAAATGTTAAAGTACCTAAGGAAAACCTACTCGGAAAAGAAGGCGATGGCTTTAAGATAGCGATGACTACCTTAGATGGAGGAAGAATCGGTATCGCTGCCCAAGGAGCTGGTATTGCATTTGGAGCCTATGAGTATGCAAGAAAGTATGCTATGCAAAGAGTTCAGTTCGGAAAGCCCATTGCGGCACAGCAAGCAATTGCTTTTAAACTCGCAGACATGATTACAAAAGCTGAGGCATCTCTCCTACTATCATTAGAGGCTGCTTATCTAAAGGATTCAGGACAAAAATATGGGATGCATGCTGCAATGGCAAAAATGTTCGCCACCGATTCGGCTGCACAAAATGCATCAGAGGCAGTGCAGATTCTTGGCGGCCATGGGTTCCTCAGAGACCATCCTGTTGAAAGAATGATGCGGGATGCAAAAATAACACAAATTTATGAAGGAACCAATGAAATTCAAAAGGTTGTAATTAGCGGTCATATTCTAAGATAGTAGTTTACATATATCAGAACATGACCCCTCTTTAGAGGGGTCTTCAAACCATTTTGATTATACCGTAAAATGCTTATGAATAGATCAGGGAGGGGTATGGATGGTTCAAATAATTTCTATAGAAGCAGCAGCGGCCATGGTTAAAGAAGGAATGCGCATTATGGTGCCTGGATTTTTAGCAGTAGGAACAGCTGAAAAGCTGGTGGATGCTTTGGTAGCTGCGAATACGGGAAATCTCACTTTAATTGCCATTTCCACAGCATATGAGGGTAAGGGCAGTGGAAAGCTTGTAGTAAACAAACAGGTGAAGAAAGCGATTGTTTCATATATTGGAGCGAATCCTGAGTCAGGGCGACAATTTGCAGCAGGTGAACTAGAAGTAGAGTTTGTTCCCCAAGGTACATTGGTGGAGAGAATACGATGCGGAGGTATGGGTTTAGGCGGGGTTCTAACACCTACAGGGGTAGGCACAGAAGTAGAAGCACATAAGGAAAAAATTGAAATTGATGGACGTACATATTTGCTAGAAAAAAGACTCAGGGCAGATGTTGCTTTCCTGAAGGCGAAAAAGGCAGATAAGGCTGGTAATTTGGTGTTCCATCGTGCTGCAAGAAATATTAATCCAATTATGGGGCCAGCTGCAGACATTACGATTGTTCAGGCAGATGAAATAGTAGAGATAGGTATGCTTGACCCTGATGAAGTAATGATGCCGGGTATTTTTGTTGATTATTTGGTTCAGGGCTAAGGAGGGGGAAAGCATGGATATAAAGACGTTTATTGCAAAAAGAGTTGCTCAAGAATTTAAAAATGGTGATTTTGTAAACTTAGGGATTGGCATTCCTACTTTATCTGGCAATTACATTCCTGAAGGTGTAAAGGTAGTGATGCACTCTGAGAACGGACATTATGGTTTCGGACCTTCTCCTAAAAATGAGACTGAAACAGATAGTGAGTTGATAAATGCCAGTGGTGCTGTGGTTACCTTATTGCCAGGAGCAGCTTGCTTTGATAGCGCATTATCCTTTGGAATTATGAGAGGCGGCCATTTAGATGCGACTGTCCTTGGCGCCTTACAGGTGGACCAGGAAGGAAATCTAGCGAATTGGAAAATGCCTGGAGGGAAAACGCCTGGCATGGGTGGAGGAATGGATCTTGTGGTAGGTGCCAAAAGAGTTATTGTGGCGATGGAGCATACTGCGAAGGGCAGCCCTAAGATACTAAAAAGATGCACGATTCCATTAACTGCGGAGAAGGTAGTAAGCAGGATTATTACAGAAAAGGCTGTTTTTGACGTGACAGATCAAGGACTGATGCTCATTGAAATTGCAGATGAAACTACCGTTGATGAGCTTCGAAAAACGACTGAAGCAGACTTTAGGGTATCAGAGGATTTGAAAAAAATTGCAGTTGAATAAGATATTTATTTTTTTATTCAATATTTAGATTTTTACGAGGGGTGATGGGATGAAGAATAGAGCATTTGTCTTTCCTGGTCAAGGAACCCATTATGCTGGAATGGGGATGGATTTGGCAAAGAATTTTAGAGAAGCAGATGAAATATACCAAATGGCCAATGATATCATGGGCATTGATATAAGAAAGCTTTGCTTTATGGGGCCGGAGGAAGAGCTTTTGAAGACAGAAAATTCACAGCCTACAATTCATACCACGAGTATTGCAATATTAAAGGTATTACAAAAATATGGGTTTGAGGCAGATGTAACCGCAGGATTTAGCTTAGGACAATACTCTTCCTTAGTCTATGGGGGGGCTCTGAGGTTTGAAGACACTGTTAAGCTTGTGAAAAAAAGGGGCGTTCTCATGCAAGAAGCAGTACCTATGGGAAGGGGAAAGATGTGTGCGATCGTGGGACTCGAAAGAGAAGAAGTGTTTAGTATTGTTGAAGAATCTAAGCATTTAGGGCATATAGAACCATCCAATTATAATTGTCCGGGTCAGGTTATTGTGGCAGGTTTAAATGCTGCTGTAGAGAATGCATCAAGATTGGCCATTGAGAAGGGGGCAAAAAGTGCGGACTACTTGAGGGTGAGCGGCCCCTTCCATACGGAACTGTTAGTAGAGGCGGGAATAAAGCTAAGAGAAGAACTGGATAAGATCGATGTAAAGAATCCTATTAAACAATATGTAGATAATGTGACCGGAGATTTTTTCACTGAGAAAGACGATTTAAAGGAACTACTCAAGGAGCATGTGTATAAGGCTGTGATGTGGGAAGATTCAGTAAATGCAATGCTAAAGGCAGGTGTAGATACCTTTATCGAGATTGGGCCTAAGAGTGTACTAACAGCTTTCAACAAACGTACAGCAGAAAAGCAAGGAATTAAGATTAAGTGCTATAATATCGAAGATATGAAAACCCTTGAGGAATTTTTGAGACAAGAGTCTCCAGCGTAAATATTTTAGCCGGTATTATGTTCGTTTTTCTAAGAATTTATTATGGATAAAGGGGAGAGTATTTATGAAGATAAAGAAAGTATTAATTGTAGGGCCTGGACAAATGGGAAGTGGGATTGGCCACGTAATGGCTCAAGCAGGAATCGAAGTATCACTGAGGGCCCATGAGTTAGTCTTTGCACAAAAAGGATTAGCATCTATTGATAAGAATTTAAGCAAATTGGTGGAAAAGGGTAAAATGTCAGTTGAAGAAAAGGCTGTTATTTTAGGTCGTATCAATATTGGAGAAGGCTTTGACGAGAAAGATTGCGATGTCGATCTAGCCATTGAAGCAGTACCAGAACAAATGGAATTAAAGATAGAGATCTTCAAAAAATTAGATAAGCTTTGTCCGCCTCACACAATTCTTGCTACCAATACTTCTTCTTTACCTGTTACTGCAATTGGAGCGATTACAAGTCGTCCTGAGAAAGTAGTAGGAATGCATTTTTTCAGCCCGGTGCATTTGATGAAATTGGTTGAAGTTGTTAAAGGTTTGGCTACGAATGAAGAAACTGTTGAGACCATCATGAAGTTGGGTGTAGAAATTGGTAAGCGTCCTGTGGAAGTAAAGGACTATCCAGGTTTTGTTGGTAATAGGATTATGGTACCAATGATGAATGAGGCAATTTATACATTATATGAAGGTGTTGCAGATGCAAAAACAATAGATGATGTAGCTGTACTTGGCTTCAATCATCCAATCGGACCCTTAAGATTATGTGATGCAATCGGTAATGATACGATTCTTGCAGTAATGGAAGTTCTTTATAAAGAATTGGGTGATCCTAAATATCGACCTTGTCCATTATTAAGAAAAATGGTAGAAGCGAATTATTTAGGAAAAAAATCAGGGCGTGGTTTCTACAACGATTATCAAAAATAATTTATTTGAATAAGGGGGAGCGTTATGTCACGATACAAGAATTTGCTTTATCAAAATGAAAATGGCATAGGAATATTGACCATGAATAGACCTAAGGCTCTAAATGCCTTAAATGCAGAAACAATGGAAGAGCTTTCTGACTTCTTCGAAAGAGCAGCGAAGGATGAGGAATTAAAGGTTCTTATCATTACTGGAAGTGAGAGAAGCTTCATTGCAGGGGCAGACATCACTGAAATGCTGCCAATGTCAAGTGCAGAAGGTAAAGCATGGGGTGAAGTGGGGCATAAAGTTTTTAACCAAATAGAGTCTCTACCAAAACCAGTCATTGCTGCTATAAATGGCTTTGCTCTTGGAGGAGGCTGCGAGTTCGCAATGGCATGTGATATTCGCATTGCATCTGAAAAAGCAAAGTTTGGGCAGCCAGAAGTTGGTCTTGGTATCATTCCTGGGTTTGCAGGGACGCAAAGATTACCAAGGCTTATAGGAAAAGGCAGAGCAAAAGAACTTTTGTTTACATGTGATTTAATCGATGCACAAGAAGCATATCGAATTGGACTGGTGAACAAGGTAGTTGCACCTGAAGAATTATTAAACGCTGCCATGGCTATGGCCGAAAAGATTTTGAAACAGGCTCCTTATGCTGTTCGTTTGTGCAAAGAGGCTGTAAACGTCGGGATGGAAGTAGATCAAGATACTGGCACATCCTATGAGGGAACGCTATTTGGTATCACATGCTCTACGGAGGATAAAAAAGAAGGTATGACTGCATTTGTTGAAAAAAGAAAACCGACTTTCATAGGAAGATAACGTATCTAGGCCTTTGCGTAACAGTCAAGGGCCTTTTTTATATCATTTTTTTATTGTATGCATATGAATACATATATTTCTCTGGGCATATGCTTGTACATCTGCACATATAATTGGATTAGAAGTAGATTGGGCGGCGACTGAATGATATGCTTGAAAACTTACATTCACTGAAAATGACAAACAAATGGTGAAGAAATATGGAGTATTATAGGCCTCTAGCTAGCAGAGAATCAAGGGAAAGGAGGGAGAAATTTTGAAAATCCTTGTGTTAATGAAGGAAATAATAGACACGGAATGCCGTATTCGATTAGATAGTAATCATAACATCGATGAAGAGGACATAAAGTATATTTTTAACCCAAGTGATGAACATGCCCTTGAAGAAGCGCTCAGAATAAAAGAAACCGTAGGCGGAGAAGTCATTATTTATGCGATCGCGAGACAAGCATCTACACCATCGTTTAAATATTTATTAGCAAAAGGAGCAGATCGTGTATTTATTATTCCGAGCAATGAAAGTAATCCAGTTTTGATGAGTCAGATGATAGGAAATGCCGTCTACAATGAAAGCGGTGATTTTGACTTAATATTGGCAGGGGTCATGGGAATTGATAGAAACAATGGACAGATTCCTGGAAGATTGAGCATAATTTTGGACATTCCACTGGTGACCATGGTAGAAAAAATCGATTTAGTAAAGGACAGAATGATTTGTTATAGAGAAGCTGAAACTCAATTAGAGATGATCGAAGTTAGACTCCCAGCTGTAATCACAGTGCAGAGAGGAATAAATAAATTACGCTATCCCACAGCGAATTCGTTGATAAAGAATAACGAATCAAAAATTATATATTTATCAAACCAATTATCAATAACCCATGAAAAAGCGAATATCAAATATGCATATCCAAAGACAAGACCACCAGTTAAACTGTTTGATGGTCAGGAACCAGATAATGCGGTGAGAGAACTAATAAAGGCTTTAATCCAGGATAAGATATTGTGAAGATATATAGGTTAGGTGGGATTGGAATGGATAAGAGTATTTTGGTCATTGTAGAGCATGATGATGGTAGATTAAAAATTTCAAGTAAAGAAATTCTTAGCTTTTCTAGTGAAATAGCCGTAAAAACTGGAATGAAAGTATTTGCTGCAGTTTATGGAAGTGCTATTAACCATGAAGTGTTTGAGGAGATTGGGAAGTGTGGGGTGGGTGAGATATATTATGGAGAAAACCATCTTTTTTTGATGCCAAATGTTGAAATTTTACTTCCATTTCTAGCTGAAGTTATTACTGAATGTAGACCTCAGTTCGTATTCACTGGAAATACACCTATTGGAAAAGACCTTCTACCTCCGATGGCACAAATATTTTCATCAGAAATGGTTAGTGATGTTATACAAATCAATACGATCCATGATTCATTACAGTTCATCAAAACAATTTTTGGGGGAAAAATCATAGAAATGAATGGGTACAAAAAACAAAGAGTATTTGCAACCATACGACCGAATGCTATTGGCATAAGAAACAATATGGCAGTGATACCATCAATTAAAGTAATAAAAAGTCAAGTAAACCCTCCAATAAACTACATTCTCAAGGAAGTTGTTAAGAAAAATCAAAGCCGTAAACCGTTATATGAAGCAGAAATAATTGTTTGCGGAGGCCGCGGTATTAAGCGGTCAGAGGATTTTTTTCTATTAGAAGAATTGGCTGGAGTATTGGGGGCTTCGCTGGGTTATACAAGGGCAGTGATAGATGCTGGATTCAAGCCTCGTTCATTGCAGATTGGTCAAACAGGAAAAACTGTTTCACCCAAAATCATTATTACCTGTGGCATATCCGGGGCAATTCAATTTGTGGCAGGAATATCCACTGCCCAACACATTATTGCAATAAATAAGGATCAACGTGCTACAATTTTTAAGACTGCCCATTATGGAATAATCGGAGACTTATATCAAGTGGTTCCTGCTTTGACAGATGAGTTTAAGAGAATCCTGAATAAATAAAGTAAGTCACGGTAAGCAGGAATACCGTAAGTTTGACAAGTGACACACATTACTTATGGTAAATTTAAAAAGGAGAGTGAAGGTATGGATAAACAGTTCTTAGAACTTGTTAGTCATTTGTATGTTTTGGAGAATCAAACGATTCAACAGGCCATTGAATTATTGGATAATACACATGTAAATGCTCTCCCAGTAATTAGTGAAGAAAAAAAATACATAGGTGTTGTTACGCTAAAAAGTCTAATTTATAACAGGTGTATTGATCAAAATCAATCCATACTTACGTATATTAAGCGATATAAGCCCATCAGACTTAAAGATGATATGTTGAAAAAGGCAGCAGCAACAATAAAAAAATATCATTATGATATTGTACCAGTAGTAAAAAATAATCTTTATCAGGGATTTCTTTCAAAAGAAGATATCTATCATTTTGCCTATTTGCACTTTATGGAAAAATCAAATGAATACAGTCAGGTAATAGATTCTTCATATAATGGTATCGTAGCAATCAATGCAGAGGGGATTATTTTTGTATATAACCCAGCTGCGGAAAGAATACTTGGCTATAAAAAAGAAGAGATGCTTGGAAAGCACGTGTCCTGCTTAGACCCTGCTAATGGACTTTTAGAAACGTTAAAATCAAGGAAAACCTCTGTTGGAACCAAAACTACACTTAATGGTTTTACCATTTTGACAAATAGAACCCCTTTAATTTATAAAGGAGAATACGTGGGAGCAGTTGGCGTTTTTCAAGATGTTTCAGATCTAGAAAAGGCCAGTCATGAGCTAAATATATATAAAAGTCTATCCCAAGAGCTTAATACAATACTGGAAAGCTCTTATGATGGACTGTATATTTGTGATCAAAATGGCCGGGTTATAAGGGTAAATACTGCATGGGAAAAAATATGCGGGATTAAACGGGAATTTGCATTGAGCAAAACTGCAAAAGAATTAGTGGATGAGGGATGGTACGACAAATCTGCTGCCCTCATGACGATCAAGACCAAAAAGGTTTTTTCCACCATGTTAGAAATTAAGTCTGGGCCTAAAAAAGGTCAGATCATCATGGCTACAGGTACGCCAATTTTCGACGAAAATGGTGAGTTAATTCAGGTGGTGGTCAATGTTCGAGATATAACGGATCTAGAAAATCTTAAAGTACGGCTTTTAGAAACGATGGAATTAAGCAAACGCTATGAAAGTGAGTTAGAAGAGATTAGGCTTCAACTTCACAAAAAAAGTGATGATATCGTTGTTAGAAGTCCAGCAATGCAAAGTGTAATGGAATTGGCTGTTAGAGTCTCAAAGGTGGACTCTACGGTAATGATCACTGGGGAATCAGGGGTAGGGAAAGATGTGATTGCTAAAAAAATCCATATGCTTAGCAATCGAAGAGATAATAGTTTAATAAAAATAAACTGTGGAGCTATTCCCGAGAATCTGCTGGAGTCTGAATTGTTTGGCTATGAGGGAGGGGCTTTTACAGGAGCAAAAAAAGAAGGTAAGCCAGGAATGTTTGAATTGGCCTCGGGAGGTACGCTGTTTTTAGATGAAATAGGAGATATGCCATTAGGCTTACAGGTAAAGCTGTTGAAGGTGCTGCAAGAAAAGGAAATGATACGGGTGGGTGGGACAAAAACGATTAAAGTCGACGCGAGGATCATTACTGCCACCAATAGAGACTTGGAAGAAATGGTTAAGGAAGGCACCTTTCGCAAGGATTTATTTTACCGCTTAAATGTAGTGAATATAAAAATACCTCCATTAAGGAATCGGAAAGAAGACATGGAGCATTTGCTGGGTTTTGTGCTAAACAACTTAAATAAAAGATATCAGTCGAATAAATATCTTTCCCAGCCTGTGATTGAGAGACTACTTCAATATGATTGGCCAGGAAATATCAGGGAACTTGAAAATATGCTAGAAAGATTGGTTATACTTTCTGACGATCAACTCATTCAGTTGAAACATTTACCTGGTTTCTTAATTGAATCTGGAGTTGTCACTGACAATATTACTATAAAAGGAATCATTCCGTTGAAGGAGGCTGTGGAGGAGCTAGAAAGCCAACTGCTTAAGGAAGCACTAAAAAAATATAAGACCACAAGGCAGGTTGCAAAATCTCTGGGTGTTAATCAGTCGACCATCGTTCGAAAACTACATCAGTATCAAATTAACAGAGATGATGCAGAAGAGCATGACCTTGATGCGTATGGGCATCTAATTAAAATCTAAGACTAGCTCAATATTTGCGATAAACTGTTGTACCTTGATGCAATATTCAATCAAAAAACTTAAAAGTTAAAAATACAAAAAGAATCTTATCCATTGAAAGGGTGAGATTCTTTTTTTTATGAGTATTCCGATCGTGTAATTATCAAGGATTAAGGCGAAAGAAATTAAAAGTGATTCTATGCTGTATTGTTGGCACACAACTTGCTCTTCTCAAGGGCAGAGAGAACATATAGAAAATTAGAGAAAGGAGAGATCGTGTGAATAAATGGAACGAAATGTATAAAGCCAAACTGGCATCTGCAGAAGAGATTGTAAAAAACATTAACGCCGGTGAGATTTGCGCCAGTACCTGTGCATTAGGGGAACCGATTGGTTTAGTGGACGCTTTGGCAGAGAGAGCAAAGAGGGAAAAGTTAGAAGGAATCACCCATCACCTCTTACTGACACTTAGAAATAATCAATACTTATCCCCTGAGGTATCAAGTCGGTTAAAGCATGTAGCATGGTTTACCAGTGGATATGCACGAAAAGCAGTACAAGAAGGATATGCCGATTTCATGCCTTGCTATTACTATGAAGCGCCGAAGCTATGGCGGGAGTTTGTAGAAGCAGATGTATTCTATGCTACTGTTTCACCGATGGATAAGCAAGGATGGTTCAGCTTTGGTGTATCTGTAAGCAATGCTAGAGCACAAATGCTTCGGGCTAAAAAAGTATATTTGGAAGTGAATAAATACATGCCTAGAACGCATGGGAGAGGGTTTGTTCACATTTCAGAGGTTGATGCTATTTATGAAAATGATGTACCTTTGATAGAAATGATGGAGGCGCCTATTACGGAAAAAGATGAAATCGTAGGGAATTATATAGCTGAATTAATTCCCAATGAGGCAACTATTCAATTAGGAATTGGTGGAATCCCTAATGCAGTAGCAAAGGCACTTAGAAACAAACGAGACCTTGGTATCCACAGCGAAATGTTCACCGAGGGAATGGTAGATCTAATAGAATCAGGAATCGTAACCAATCGAAAAAAGAATGTAAACCCATATAAAACAATTGCTGGTTTCGCAGCGGGAACCCGTAGAATGTATGATTTCTTACATGATAATCCTGGTGTCGAATTTCATCCCATAGACTACGTTAACGATGTCAACGTCATTGCTTCTCATGATAACTTTATTTCTATCAATGCTACCCTTGAAGTAGATTTACTGGGGCAAGTATGTTCTGAATCTATTGGTTCTAAACAATTTAGCGGTACCGGTGGGCAGGTTGATTTTGTAAGAGGTGCAGGCGTTTCTAAAGGAGGAAAATCATTCATTACTACCTATTCCACAGCAAAAAATGACAGCATTACAAAAATCAAGCCAACATTGGCAGAAGGTTCCCATGTAACCTGTGCGAAAAACGATGTTGATTATATTGTTACTGAGTATGGTGTTGCAAGACTAAAGGGGAAGACTGCTTCGCAGAGGGCGACTGCACTAATTAATATCGCACACCCGAACTTTAGAGAAGAATTGACTCATGAAGCTAAAAAAATGCATTTGATTCCTTAAAGCGCGTGCTAAAAGGGGATATAGAGAAAAGCCATTGAAAGCATTAAGGTCCGGTAGGAAAGCATGACAAAATATGATTAAGGAGTGATTGAATATGACATTAATGAATGGAAATCAGTACAAAGAGAGCTTAAAGAAAATGCGTCCAAATATTTACAAGTTTGGTGAACTAATCGAGGATGTTACAACACATGCTGCAACGAGGCTGCACGTTGAATCAGTTGCCCACGCTTATGATATGGCTTTTGACGAGAAAAAATCTCCACTTTATACCACAATATCTTTCCTTTCTGGTGAAAAAGCCCATCGTTGGAATACGCTCATGACCTCAATGGAAGACATTGTTGGCAATGCTGATATGAAACGTGACCAATATCGCTGGTCTGGTACCTGTACCGGGGCTACTTGTGCGGGCTGGACCGTCCTTTCTGCTCTTTGGGATGCAACATTCCAATGTGATAAAGAAAACGGTACCAATTATCATGAGCGGCTTAAAAACTATATGATGCATGTGGAGGACAATGCCCTTGCATTGGTAGGCGCAATAACTGATGCGAAAGGGAATCGTTCTCTGAAGCCATCACAGCAATCCAATCCAGACTCCTACCTACATATTAAAGAAAGACGGGCAGATGGTGTTGTTATCAGCGGTTATAAAATCCAGATCTGCGGTACTGCAGCTGCCCATGAACTTGTGTTTATTCCCACCAGCGGTTATGGTGCAGATGATGCTGATTTCTGTGTAGCCGGTGCAATCCCCAAGGATGCTCCAGGGATCACCATCATAGAAACTCGTCGTCCAAGTGATGAGCGGGATTTGGAAGAAGGTTGGGATGCCCCAAAGGTTGGTAACATTACTCAGGCTTACATCCTTTTTGAAGATGTGTTTGTACCTAATGAGCGTTTATTCCTCTGTGGTGAATTCAAATACTCTGGCAAGATTATCGGTGATTTTGCGGCTATATACCGTGCAGCCATCGGTGCTTGCGTTGCTGGCCAGGGTGACATCATGATTGGAGCTGCTATCAACATGGCTCGCGCCAACGGGCTTTCCCAAAAGACATTCCAAACTACCCTCAATGAAATGGCAATAAAAAATGAAATTACTTATGGATTGGGACTTGGTGCCATGGTAAAAGGTAAGAAGACTGCCTCAGGAACCTTTATTCCTAGCCCTCTATTAGCCCATACCAACAAGACGCAAGTTGCAAAACTGCCCTATGATGTAAAGGTTATGGCCCAGGATATCAGTGGTGGTATAGCAGAGACAGGTTGTATGCCTCCCTACGCTGATTTCCAGCATCCAGAATACGGTAAGAAGTTGATCGAAACGCTTACAGCTGGTACAGATGGCGAGTCTCGTGCCCGTGCAGCTCGTCTTGTTGAATGGCTGACAGTTGGCGGCGGCATCCCAGGTTGTATGCACGGTGGTGGATCTCCTGATGGTGCCAAGCTAGTAGTTAAAGCACTTACAAAATGGGAAGACCATGCATCTGATGCCAAGAGAATTGCTGGTATCACAGCTGATCTTGCAGAACCTCCAAAAAAGTAAGCAACAAGAATATAGTAAATTTGACGAACACATAAGGCATTTCACCCTATAGGGGATGTGACCGAGGACATCGACAGGGATGTTATACGAATCATTACATTTGTTGGACTCCTGCTTTCAGTGAGGGTGGACCTCACAGCATACTAGTTGCTAATGAAAGTATGAGTATGGGGCCTCTCACCCTTGAAATAGGGGAGAGGACCCTACAAATAATTGGTGTTAAGGATGACAGCCATCTATACCACCGTTCTGATAGGTAAATATATCGATGAATTGAATGTAAGGATGCTTTCATAAGAACATATTTCTGAATTTTTAATGAATAAGGAGGGTTATTATGGCCATTGTTAGAGAGTATGGAAAAGAACAACCCTATATAAGTTTAGGACTTTTTAAACTGCGGCTGCCATTTATTCACTACCGCTGGGAATTACCAGAAATAATACAGGGGATATTACTGGTTGCGGTACCCATGGGGGCGATACCAGTGGTTCAAGAAACCTTAGGGTGTTCCTTTGAGGTTGCACTGACCATGATGATATTAAATGGATTGCTTTATATTTTACACCCTACATTTGGTGATCCCGTGTTTCCTGGATGGATTACACCTGCTATTCCTTTGGTACTTGCTTTTGCAGGTGGATTCCCAGAAGGACCTGATCGAATTCATGCAATTATCGCATTGCAGTTATCAATGGCAGTATTATTCACTTTTATGGGAGTAACAGGCTTGGCTAAAAAATTAGTCTCCTATGTGCCCGTTTCCTTAAGAGCTGGAATCATTCTAGGAGCTGGTATAGCTGCAGTTCATGGGGTAATCAAACCTGGTGGAAGAATGGAAGGAAAAGAGATTACGATATTGGTGGGAGCAGCCCTTTGCTTTCTAGTATTATTCTCATGGCGTTTTGCAGTGGCAAAAAATAAAAGCGCGTTCTTGGGTCAGGTATCCAAATACGGAATGTTACCTGGATTTATAGTTGCAGCAATTATTGGTCCTATTGTTGGAGAGATACCTGCTCCTGTCATCGAAGGTGGGGTAGTCAGCTTAAGATTTGGAGAGCTAATCAGTGGATATACAGTCTTAGGTACACCTGGGTTTCCTCCTTTGGCATACTTTATAAAGGCGATACCAATGGTGTTTGCAGCGTATATTATTGCTTTTGGAGATTTTGTATTGGCAGAGGTTGTGACGAAAGATGCTGATCAAGTCCGACAAGATGAAGTCATTGAATTCAATCCAACGAGATCAAATATTATCTCAGGAATTAGAAACCTGATCATGGGAATTTTTGCACCATATGCACCATTATGCGGCCCATTGTGGGCAGGGGGAACCATTGCAAACGCAGAAAGATATAAGCATGGTCGAAAAGCTATGGATAGTATTTTTTCAGGTATAAGCTCCTTTGTCTTTGCCATGGCCATAGCTGCCTTCTTTATGCCGGTTATTTCATTGGTTAAACCAGTACTTCCTGCAGGACTTTCTCTTACGCTCCTTGTACAAGGCTTTGCATGTACTTATATTGCGGTAGATATGCTAAAGAGCAAGGAAGAGGCTGGCGTAGCAGGAATTATGGCTATATTCCTTGCCTTCCAAAGTGCTGCTTGGGGATTAGCTGCAGGGATTGTTCTTCATTTCCTAATCGGAGTAAAGAAAGCATATGAAAATAAAAAAGAGCAGGAACAAGAGATTTCTGAAGCTTAGTTATATTAGATGGCTGTCACAAAGTGATAGGATAAACCAGTGGCAAACCCTTGGAAATGTAAATTTTCAAGGGTTTTTCCTTTCAGTTCCACGAAATGGTACCTTATAAACAATAAATAGGTCTTTTGTTTTAATATATGATGACGATATAATAAGATAGAAACTATTTATTGGACCACGAAGGGCATAAGGAGGCAAAATTGAAAAGACATATACGATTTGTATTTATATTAGGGATTGGAATGGGATTGATTATCGCTTCAATGTTAGGCATGGTAGGAACCAAGATGACGAATTATCAAAAAGAGGTCATGGGGAGGCTTGATGCTGCCAACCAGGTCGTTCAGGAAGAAACTCCAACCGACAAAGAAATTGTAGATAATGAAGAAAGCAAAGAGGAATCAGCAAATGAGCCAGAAATTGTTCAGATTGTGATCAAGGAAGGGCTATCATCGGAAGAAATAGCAGAAATGCTGTATCGGAAGCAATTAATAGCAAGTAAAGAGGACTTTAAAATCCTTTTAAACCTAAGAACACTAGATACTGTGAAAGCTGGACAGGTGTTAACCGATCACGGCATTATCAGCCAAGGATGGAAAGTAACCCAGCTGCTGGGCGTAGTATCAAGAAAGCATCATGTGACTTCACAAAAGATATATGAGGCCAAATTGATTGATGATGAGGCCAGCTTAACGTATATCTTAGGTGCATTAAAAGAAAAAGAAAACGTGGTTCCCGGTAAGAAGAGCATCAAAAGGGGAACGAGCATGAATGAGATTGTGGAAATACTCATTCAATGAGGCTAATTAAATATTAAAAGATCCGTCCAATTATCTTTCAGTTCCTTTTGGACGGATCTTTTTACTTTCTTTCGATTGTATTTTACATCTCCCATAACACCACAACCCCGTGATACTTCAGACATGCTGCGATTAAGTTTGTTGGCACTGTGGATAAAAGCCTTTTTTCCATCGAGATGGATGCTTTCTTTCTGTATTGCTTTTTTCTTTTTCATTTATGATCACCTCTTGTGTATATTATACCACAAATAATTTGGCATGGGTGAAAGGGATAAACAGGGATTTAGAAAAAGAAAAAATAAACGCAAAATATGGAGAACGATGTAGAAACTTGCAAATGAATACTATATAATACTGATAAGTATTTATATGATAACGGACAGATAAAAGATATCAAATTGCCGACAGGCTGTAACATGCATCCGCTAATGAGAAAAATATAAATTTCTATATGAAAGGTGTTCTACTATGAACAAGACAAACAAAGATAATGGATGGAAGCAGTCGATTCAACAAAGGGATACTAGCCAGGAAGTCGATGGAATAAAAGGGTTATTGGCATTACATAAAAAACCGGAGTTATCCCTTGTACCGATAAAGGTAGCACTGCTTTACTTAACCATAGGTTGTGCATGGGTCATATTATCTGATGAAGCCCTTGCCGAGCTTTTTAATAATATTGAAACTTTAACCATGGTACAAACCATCAAGGGCTGGATGTTTATCTTTGTCACAGGGATCATGATTTACTTTATGGTCGGAAGCAGCTTGAAAAAAGGCGAGTATTGGAATCAGAAACTGATTCAGAGCTATGAAGAACTAGAAGCTGTCCATGGGCAGCTTATCGCTACCGAGGAAGCCTTAAAAGAAAAATATGATGCGCTTTTGAAAAGTGAAGTAGCTTTAAAAGAGAGCGAAGAACGATATCGATTAGCCCTTGAAGGAACCAGTGATGGAATTTGGGTTCACGATATAACCAAACAAGACAATTTTTTCTTCAACCGAACCAAGGAAATCTTAGGGTATGAGGAAGATGAGATTCCCAACACAATAGAAGGGTGGCAGAGTATCATCCATGCTGAAGATATTGCCAGTACCTTGGAAGTAAGGGGAAAATATCTAAGTAGAAAAATACCTTCCTATGAGCATGAGTATCGATTACGGACGAAGGAAGGCGATTATCGTTGGATTGCCAGTCGGGGAAAGGCTGTATGGGATGATCATGGAAATCCCATCAGAATGGTAGGCTCCCATAAGGATATAACCAATCAGAAGCGGGCAGAAGAGAAGATACATCGGCTGGCTTATTATGATAATTTAACTGAGTTACCAAACCGTGTGGTATTTGAAGAAAGTCTTTCTACTTCCTTAGAGGATTCGAAGAAAAAAGGAGAAATGACCGCTTTGCTTTATCTAGATCTAGATAATTTTAAAATGGTTAATGATACCTTGGGCCATATTTTTGGAGATCTGCTGCTGAAGAATGTGGGGGAGCTTTTGAGACGATGTCTTGGTGAACAGGGAATTGTTACCCGATTAGGGGGAGATGAGTTTGCCATTCTTTTGCCCGGTATTACGAAAAAAGAGGATGTTATACCGGTTGTCAATAGGGTGCTTGCAGCTTTCCAAAACCCTTGGCTTCTAGATGACCGAGAGTTTTATATTACGACTAGTATTGGTATCGCCGTATATCCATTGGATGGAGAAGATCGGCATGCCCTCCTTAGAAATGCAGACACAGCCATGTATAGTGCAAAGGACTTCGGAAAGAACAATTTTCGATTCTATACCATGGATATGAATAAAAAGATTGTAGAGAAGCTTGAAATGAGCAATAGCTTAAGGCGTGCTTTAGAACGTAAAGAATTATTACTTCATTATCAGCCCCAAGTAGATCTGGAAAATGGAAAAATAGTAGGTGTTGAAGCCCTTATTCGATGGAATCATCCCGTCTGGGGAATGGTGCCTCCTGTAAAGTTTATTCCCATAGCAGAAGAGACGGGAATGATTATGGATATAGGAGAATGGATATTAAGTGAAGCTTGTAGCCAGTGCAGGAAATGGAAGGATGCAGGCTATCCACCATTAGGAATTGGCATCAATCTTTCGGCGAGACAGTTTCAACAACAGAATTTGGTGGAGATGATTCATCGCATCATCTTAGAAAATGATTTAGAGCCTGAGTACATAGAGTTGGAAATCACGGAGAGTTTGGCCATGAAAGATTTAGCACATACTGTGGAGATACTTAAAAAGCTCAGAAGCTTAGGCATTAAGATCGCTTTGGATGATTTTGGAACCGGATATTCCTCTTTGAATTATTTGAAACAGCTGCCAATAGATACATTGAAGATAGATAAAAGCTTTGTAAAGGATATTACTATGGGTTCCAATGAAGAGGCTATTGCCAAATCATTGATTACTTTGGCCCACAGCATGAATCTTACTGTGACAGCAGAAGGAATCGAAACAGAGACCCAACATAAATTTCTTCAAGAACAAAACTGTGATAAAGCCCAAGGATATTTATTTAGTAAGCCAGTATCCCCCGATGCATTGGAAAAATTGCTTGCAGATCAAGAAAAAGGCCTTGATTAGATTGAATAGTAATTAATTACATAAGAATGGACACATTACAAAACTCCTGGGTAAATCCAGGAGTTTTTATTTATATCTAGAAAATTACGATCTTAAATTTTCTAGATATGGGGGATTTTTAAAGGGGTTCATCCCTTTATGTCTAATATTTGGAGGGTCACAGCGAAGCGTCATAGGGAACTATTAGTTCCCTATGAAGAACAAAAGCATTTCCTTAGATTTCAGAGTATGAAATGTTTTTGTTCAAATTGATCATTTTTCGTAACTTTTTTGTAACGACTTAAAAGAACAGAGATAATACAATGGAACTATCAAGATAGGATACAAGCACAAGGAGTGGAACAAGGATGGAAGTTTTATCAGAGAACATGGAAAAGCAAGGATTGGGTCTAGAGGAACAGGAAATGGTTTATACCCTCTATTATAAAAACGTATATTATACTGTCTACCGTTTTTGCAGAGACTATGAATTGGCAAAGGAGCTAACCAATGAAGCATATTTAGTAGCTTTTCAAAAGATATCAATGCTAAAGGACATGGACAGATTTAAAGGTTGGATTTGTCGTATTGCTCTAAATTTAGCAAGAGATCATATAAGAAAGAATCATAGAGTATCACCCGTAGCTTCCATTGAGCAATGGACCCAGCCTTGCTGGACAATAGAAGATGAGGTAGTGGCAAAATTTGAATTTAACCAGATAAAAGCAGCAATCGATGGGTTGGACAGCCATTATCGCAAGGTAATCATTCTCAGGTATTACCATGATTTGCCCTATAATGATATTGCAAAAAGGCTAAATCTAAGCTGCGGTACTGTAAAAACGAGGATTCATCGTGCAAAGAGTAAGCTTTATCACCTTCTTGAGGAAAAAGAGTTGAAGCAAGAATTCACAGTTTCGTCTGCCATGTAGAGATAAATGGGCTTGTAATGATATAATTACAAATATACGCTAGAAACAAAGGAGTTGTACTATGAAGCATAAAGTCTTGATCGTAGAGGACGAACATAGTATCAGAAGCTTATTAAAAGTAAGTTTGGTTCATGGTAATTATGCGATTATTGAAGCTGCATCAGGAGAAGAGGGCCTAACAAAGGCTAGAGATGAAAACCCCCATGTGGTGATTCTAGACGTGATGCTGCCAGGGATAGACGGGTTTATGGTCTGTGAAGCCCTCCGAAAAGAATTTCATAACATTGGAATTATTATGTTGACTGCTCGAGGTCAAGATACAGACAAGATTTGCGGTTTGAAATTTGGCGCGGATGATTATGTAATAAAACCCTTCAATCCTACAGAGCTTGCATTACGGGTGAATGCTTTACTGCGACGTATGGAAAGCGGAGCAACGGCAATGGGCGTTCAACATATTGAAAGACCGCCTTTTCTGCTGGATACCGAGGCACATAAGATATTTAAGGAAGGCAAAGTACTTGAGATGACACCGAAAGAATACCTTTTAATGAAATTATTTTTAGAGAACCCTGGAAAAGCTTTTACGAGAGATGAACTGTTGAATGTGATATGGGGATGGAGCTATATTGGAGATACAAAAATCGTGGATGTAAACATTCGGCGCCTCCGAACGAAAATCGAAGATGATTCATCTAGCCCTACCTACATTGAGACAGTGTGGGGTACTGGATACAGATGGAAAATATGAAAAGTATAAAAAAACGATTGGTATTTGATTTCATGCTGGTTATTTTAATTACGGTCATTATATTGGAGTTGATATTGATTGGCTTTGTAAAGCATTATTATTATGCCAGCGTAGAAGATGTACTCACCAATCAAATTACGATGTCTTCACAGTTTTATTCTCGGTACTTTGCCAATACAACATTGGAGGAAAATATTTTAGATAACATAGATGTGTTTTGGAAACAAACATCGGCCCAAGTTCAAATCATCGATTCCGACGGAACGGTTTTGATGGACTCCATTGGTTTATCAATAAAAGAACCGATAGAGTCCAATGATTTTAAGATGGCTATAGACGGGAAAAAGGGAACTTGGATAGGCGCGGTGGATTATGATGATGCACCAGTGATGATCGTATCCTATCCTTTAAAATCTGAGCAGAAGGTTATTGGTGTCATTCGTTTTATCACATCTTTAAGAGAGGCAGACGATAGAATCCATAGGATATCCCAAATCTTTGTGGGTATTGGACTGTTGGTTATCTTGATTTCAGGGGCTGTGAGTATTGTATTGGCAAATAGCATCATTGGACCAATAAAAGAGGTAACTCAGGCAGCGGAAAAGATGGCGACAGGTAATTTTCGGGTGAGGAGCAGGAAACGATTCGATGACGAGATTGGAAAACTTTCCGATACGTTAAACTATATGGCAGGAGAAATCTTAAAAAAGGATGAGCTGAAGAATGATTTTATTTCTTCTGTTTCCCACGAAATTAGAACACCATTGACAGCGATCAAAGGCTGGGCTATTGTGTTAAACAAAGGTGAAATCAAGGATTCAGAGACTATCCAAGAAGGATTAGGAATCATTGAAAAAGAAAGTGAAAGACTTACTGTTATGGTGGAGGAGTTATTAGATTTCTCAAAATTTGCATCGGGAAAGATTACCTTAAACAAAGAAGAAACCCATATAGAAGAGCTGATACAATATATTGTCAACTATATGGCCCCAAGGGCAGATCGGGATGAAATCGAATTTATTGTGGAATGTGAAAAAAATCTGCCATTGGTGTGGATAGATGGCAATAGAACCAAACAGGTACTGATTAATGTGTTGGACAATGCTTTTAAATTCACTGATCCCGGAGGACAAGTATACCTTTTCGTAAAACGAGAAGATCAGTATGTATGTATGACTGTCAAAGATCAGGGATGCGGCATCAGCAGGGAAGATTTACCCAAAGTAAAAGACAAGTTTTTTAAGGGAAAAAGCAGCAAATCTCAGAATGGTATTGGTTTATCTGTATGTGATGAGATCATGAATTTGCACCAGGGTGATCTTGAGATTCACAGTGAATTAGGAATGGGAACTACGGTACACGTTCGTTTTCCCATAGACACTGCTTTCTAGAGGTAGGAGAAGGAACATGACAAAGCGGATAATAATATTGTTAATAGTATTAGGTCTGAATATCTTTATATTTCAAGGATGTACAGAGGTTAAGGTAGATACAGAGGAAGCTATAGTGCCCCCTAGAAATAAGTTCATTCCCATCAAAGGGACGTGGAGAGTCGAGGGTGGGATGATGCCAACAAAGGATAAACAAGTGTTTAGAAATTCTTTGGTGGGAAAGCAAGCAGCCTTTGATGAAAATATTGCGCTATTGGGAAGTGAACTCTGTGAAAATCCAGAATATAAGATTCGAAGTGTCCGGAGCAAGGACTATTTCTTATATACCTATCACATTTCTCATAAGATGTTGGGATCAATGGAATCAATCATAGAAATTGTTTCTGTAACAGCCAAGGGGCAACATTTTTATGATTTCATTGTAATAGATGATCAGCAACTAATTGTGCATAAGGACGACGCTTTTTTTTATCTAAAGTATGTACGTCCAGATGTGGATGAAAGAGCAGCAGATAGGTTTAACAAGAAGGTTGCGGGTAATGATCCTCAAATTCCTGCGATTGAATCTAACTTACTTCGGTCAGGCGTGTTACTGGGATTGAGATTCCCTAGCCATGGGAATGCCTCTAGTTTCCACGAGCAGGAGTGGGAAGGAGAAGAAATGAACTATAGAACAGTATGGATTGCTGCTAAAAATAGGCAGATTTTTTCCATAGAAGAAATTAAAAATCTGCTTGTTCCTAGAAAAAGTGGATTTTGGATTGTTGAAAGCAATCGTAACAACAGGAACGATTATTCACAAGATTATTTTATAGTGAGTCCTTTGGAAACTGGCACGGAAAGGACTAAAAAGACAAGCATGTTGTTACATCAACAGAAGAAAGAACAGCGGGAAACGGAATCAAGAGAGGAGACAAGGATATTTTCCGCAAATCTGTTCAAACGAATTCGATTTATTGGCAATGATTATGCTGCCATAGAATATCATCAATCACAGGAGAATAACGGAAATACAAAAAACTATTTCCAGCTTATGCCCATAGATAATATGAACAATGGACAAGGTATAAATATCTCTGACATAGCAGGAGCAGAGGGACGAGAGATATTATTAAATTCTGCCCAAGGCTATCTATCTAATAGAAACGGAAAAGAGCTTGACAGAATGGAAGAACAAGTCCGAGAGGATTATTTCACACTGGAGCGTAGGAACGGCCACTGGCTCATGAAGGGGAGATTGTATTATACCGATCATGAAGAACGGCCTTACGTGGACTACAGTATCAATATGATTCCCCCTGATAAGATCGTAAATTATGATGAACTTCATGTGTCCTGGAATAAGATTAAGGAAAAGGTGCCGGAAGCAATAGATGCTTTTGTTTCTCCCAATAAGGATATGGCGGTGATTGTTACGGAAAACTTCATCCATATCTACGGGCTTATCAAAGGAGAGCTCGGAGAAAAACCCCTGGAAAAAATCAAGCTTCTTGAAGGGGAAGATGTTGTTATGGCTGAGTGGGCTACAGGAAATTACGTAGAAAGGTGGAAAAATTTCATAAAAGAAAGCCTACCCCCTAAGTTGCACTAGGACAATGACCATGATGTATGAACGTAAAATATGTTGACATCACTGCTTGTTATGCAGGATTTTGTGTAATTAATGGAAAATATAATCAGGATTGGCTGCCTCATATTAAAATGAAATTAGGAAAGCTTTCATGAGGAGGTGGAACCATGAACGATAAAAATTATTCCATGGATCGCATTTACAGAATTTTGATGAATTCATCAGAACTCACCGATGCAGACCTAAGGTATTTGCCAATAGGGGCAATGGGTTTAAATGGAGAATATGATGCAAGAGAGTTGTTGATGATCTATGAAAAGCTTGGGGAAGTACAGAAAAAAAGCTTGATGAAATTCGCCAAGCAATGCTTAAAAGAAGAAAGTGGTAGTATGGCATAATAGCCAAGGGTATGTATCCCTTGGCTATTGTTATTTGCTTCTTAATTTGACAGCTGTACCATAGACCATAATCTCGGCTGCACCCTGCATTACCGCTGTGGTAGAATATCGAATACAGACAATTGCATCGGCATTTAATTCTTGGGCCTCTTGGACCATTTTGCCCATGGCAATTTTTCTAGCCTCTTCAATCATCTCGCTGTATTCCTTCAATTCGCCACCTACAAGATGCCGAAAACTGGCAACAATATCTTTCCCAATATGTTTTGCCCGAATCGTACTTCCCTTTACCAAACCTAGGGTTTCGGTAATTTCTTTTCCTGCAATTTCATTAGTATTTACTAAAATCATTTTTATCTTCCTCCTTTTGATCTTTTATTCTTTCCCGGATGACTGAAACCAAAAGGCCTACAGCACCAAAAATTCCAAGGCCTATGGCTATAAGAAAGAAGACAGGAACAAACATTGCTGTGACAAAGGGAAGTATAAAAATTCCAGCAAAATAGATGATACCTGCAAAAACGATGAGCCAACTAAAAAACTTGATCATACTTTCCTCACCTTCCTTCTTCTATTATATTATTCTTACCTTTGGGAGAATAGATGTAATCAAAAACGACTTAATTTGTTCACCCATTAAGTCGTTTTTGATTACTTTACAAATACGTTTAGCTGCAATGGATTTCGTATTGGATATAATCTGTTTCGATTTGCAGAAGCTTAATATGTTGAACCGTATAGAAACGATCACATAGCCCGAAGTCATTGGGTCCATATTCTATGGTCTCTTTTCCTAAGATGCCAAGATAACGGTCAAATCGGATGACGTCTCCAGGATAAGCAAGTACATACATGTTGGCACTGGATGCCCCTTGACAATTGGTGGGAGGGCTTTCACCCGAGGCGCAAGTGAAGCTGAGGATGAAATTAATCCTCCATGGATTGTCACACCCCGATCTTTCGGCACCCCCAAAAATGATTCGATAATATCCTGTTTTACACTTTGTATTGGAATGAAGAACTTCTGATCCTAAAAAACCGTCTTTTAACCAGATGTGGCCATGATGCTTCATATATCCGCCCCCTTCCACTAATAGTATATGACGGAAATTCTAAAAATGACTTTTGAAGGAGAATTCTAGGCAGAATAAACAATTTTCCCATCTAGTATTGTCATCACTACTTCGGTAGTTTTGATAGCGTTGGGATCTATGGTAAAGATATCTTGGGATAAAACCACCATGTCAGCCAGTTTTCCAGGGCTGATAGAACCTTTGATGTCCTCAGAGAAGGAGGCGTAGGCAGCACCCATGGTAAAACCATAAAGAGCTTGAGAAACAGAAAGTCTTTCCTCAGGAAGCCAGCCTTGAGGTGGATACCCTTGTAGATCTTTTCTCGTAACGGCGGCATATATACCAGGTAATACATCGAAGGGTTCTACTGGACAATCAGAACCGCAAGCTACAGTAACCCCGAGATTTACCATGGTACGCCAGTTATAGGAAGTCTGAGCCCTATCTTTTCCGATACGCTGCTCGACGATGTGAAGGTCATAGTCAATAAAAATAGGCTGAATATGGGCGATGACATCGAATTCAGCAAATTTATCCAGCAATGTTTCATCTGTAATTTGACAGTGGATGATACCATGGCGGTGGTTATCCTTCGGTTGGATATTTAATGCCTTTTCGATGCTCTCAAAAGCCATATACATGATACCGTCACCTATACAGTGAATGGCAAGCTGCATACCTCCTTGGTGGGCAGTGAGAACCAGCTGATCTAACGCCTGTTGCGTATAAACTGGAATGCCGCAAGTAGTAGGATCGTCAGTATAGGGATCTCTCAGATAAGCAGTTCTGGCACCAAGGGAACCATCACAAAGCAGTTTTAGAGGACCTAGTTTAAAAAAATCATCACCGTGTCCTGTTTGATAGCCTGAGGACATAAAAAGCTGCAGTTTTTCAATGGTAGGAAGCAGACACTGCTCATATACCCTTATGGGCAGCATGCCATTGTCCCTCAATGATTCATAGGCTTTGATAATCTTCATAAAATCCTTTTCAGGCAAGGCTTCGAAATCATCGGACTGAACAGATGTGATTCCTTGGGCAAGGGCAAGACGGCCGCCCTCTATGATCATGGACTTTATCTCTTCAAGGCTTGGGTCAGGAATATGTCGGCAAATGAGCTGGAGTGCATTCTCACGGAAGATACCAAGGGGCTCTCCTTCAGAATCTAGATCAAAATGACCTCCTTCTAATTGGGATGTAGCTTTGGTAACTCCTGCTATGGCAAGGGCTTTACTATTCACTACAATCACATGACCGCAGGCCCGGGCAAAAACAATAGGATACTCTGTTGTTATTTTATCTAGGTCATGCCGAGTGGGGAAGGTTTTCTCAGAGAAGAAGTCTTGATTCCAGCCCCTGCCTTGCAGCCAAAAACCACCTGTCTCTTCTCTGGAGGATAGAAAATCTATTCCTTTCTGAATGAATTCACCCATTGATGTTACACCCCGTAGATCAACCTGGTGCAGACTAAGGCTGTAGTTCAAAAGATGCATGTGGCTGTCATGAAAGCCTGGTACAAGCAGCTTACCACCGAGATCTATCATCTCTGTATGGTCTTTCTTAAGCTGAAGGATTTCATCCCTACTGCCTACTTTCATAATTTTGTTACCTTGTATAGCCACTGCTTCGGCTTCAGGCTGTGAAGAATCCATCGTAACGACCCTTCCATTATGTAAAATCATGTCCATTTTTTAACCCCCTCTGTTCATTTGATCATTTTATTTACATCATATATAGTAGAAAAGGAAAAATCAAACAAAAGGATCATAATCTTCTCTGCAGGCTCCATATCTAGGAAGTAGAAGATAAAAATATCCTAAGCATGAACAAAATGGAAAATAAAAAATATTCAGAAAACTATTGCATAATCTTACAGTTTAGTGATATAATAAATACAAGAAGAAGTTCTTCTAGCAGATTCTAATTCACGGTAGTGTAAGTTAAGGATCACTTGTTAGGTTTAATTTTCTTCAAGTTGTTGGCAGTGCACATTGGTGTTAGAAGTTAGAAGTTAGAAGTTAGAAGTTAGAAGTTAGAAGTTAGAAGTTAGAAGTTAGAGGTTAGAGGTTAGAGGTTAGAGGTTAGAGGTTAGAGGTTAGAGGTTAGAGGTTAGAGGTTAGAGGTTAGAGGTTAGAGGTTAAATAATTTAGCAAATTGGAAGTATTTGTCTAGAAAGAAAGGAATGGATGGTAATCAGTTTAAGTAATATGGGTGATTTAGAGTCTGCGGGATAGCTGGTTCTTCATTTGTAGGGAAGGCCCCCTGTGGCCTTCCGTTTATCTCGGGGAAACAACCTAACGGAACGGCACAGGGGCCGCTCCCTACGAATATTCTTTTCACAATCATGATCTCGATCTTGTGTCGCATCTTTTATCTTATATGTAAATCTCATCATTGGGTAAAAAAATAGAGACACAGCATCAGCTGTGTCCCTATTTTTTTATGTTATTCTTAACAACCGAAGCCGCCACAACCAAATAAAACGACTAGTAATAGGAAGAAGAACAACAATGAATCATTGTCACCAAAGTTAATGCCGCCGATACCACCAATACCACAGCCGCTGCCACTGAAGAAAAGAACAACCAACAATAGGAAGAAGAACAACAAGGATGAATTATCCCCAAAGCCAGCTAAAAATCCTTTTTTTGCGTCACTCATAAATCTGACCTCCTTAAATTATGATGAATGTGTTTTACACCTAGTTTTATAATATGATATAAGCATAAAAAGGTTACAAAAGACTAGAAACCCAAACCATAATAAAAAAGATCATATTTTGATTTGATCGTTTACAAATAAAACTTTAATGGTATAATGTATATGGAAAAGACTTATGAATGAATAAAAGACCAATGGGAAAATCCATTGGTCTTTGTGAGTATACAGGAAAGTGACTTCCTAGCGAAGAATAAAAGCATTTCCTTTCCTTACATTCCAGAGCATGAAATGCTTTTGTTCTATTGTATACTTTTCCTTATGATAGGAAAAAATTACTAGGGTAAGAGCGTCAACATAAATTGAATATGTTGCAAAAAATTAGTTTACATGGCATTTTTATGTTATAATAGTAAGGATTATACATAGCTGGTATAAACAAACGATTCTGATTCCCTTGTAAATTTTAAGCTCATTTTAAATATAGAGGAGGAACAAATTCAATGAGTTCAACTGTAGTAAAAAAGGAAAATAATGAAGTAACCTTAAGAATTGAAGCAAGTGCTGGAGATTTCGAAAAAGCGGTACAAAAGGCCTATACGAAAATGAAAGGAAGATTCAATATTCCTGGATTTAGAAAAGGGAAAGCACCTAGAAAGCTGATCGAGGTTCAGTATGGTGAAGGTGTATTCTATGAGGAAGCGATCAATGAGATCTTCCCTGAATTATATGATGAGGCAGTGAAGGAGCATAATTTAGAGCCAATCGATAGACCATCCATTGACATCGAGCAAGTAGGAAAGGGAGAAAACCTTGTAATTACAGCGGTGGTTACTGTAGTTCCAGAAGTTACCCTTGGCGACTATAAAGGTATAGAAGTAACTAAAAAAGAGTATAATGTAGAAGAAGCTGAGGTAGGTCAGGAAATTGAAAAGCTTCAGGAAAGAAATGCAAGATTGATTGCTGTAGAAAGACCTGTTCAAGACGGAGATACTTTGATTATCGACTATTCAGGCTTCGTGGGTGAAGAGCAGTTTGAAGGCGGCACAGCTGAGAACCAAACGTTGGTTATCGGCTCAGGACAGTTTATACCTGGTTTTGAAGAGCAGTTGGTTGGTAAAACAATTGGTCAGGAAGTAGAAGTAAATGTGACATTCCCAACAGAATATCACGCACCAGATTTAGCTGGCAAAGAAGCTATCTTCAAGGTTACAATCCATGAAATTAAAGAAAAGGAACTACCTGTATTAGATGATGAGTTTGCGAAAGATGTCAGCGAACATGATACATTAGATGAACTAAAAGCAGACTTACGTAAGAAGTTAGAAGAAACTGCGAAAAACAGAGCGGAAAGAGAAACAAGAGATGAAGTTGTAAAAAAAGTAACAGACAACGTTCAAGTGGATATTCCAGAAATCATGGTTGAACATCAGTTGGATGATATGTTAAATGAATTAGATTATCAGCTGAGATTCCAAGGTTTAAATTTGGAAACTTATCTTCAATATATGAATCAGAAACCAGAAGATATTAGAAACCAAATGAGAGATGATGCATACAATAGAGTAAAAACTCAGTTAACCCTTGAAACCATTGGTGATGTCGAAAATATTGAAGTTACTTCTGAAGAGCTTGATACAGAAATCGAAAAATATGCAAAGCAATACAATACAGAAATGGAGAAGTTCAAATCTTCTCTAAGAGATTCCGATTACAAGAACATCAAAGAGGGTATCAAAGTTAGAAAGACAATTGATTTCCTTGTAGAAAGCGCATCAATTGTAGAATAATGAGAATGAATGGAGGTCAGAGCCTATGCCTTTAGTTCCAATGGTCGTAGAGCAAACAAACAGGGGAGAAAGATCCTATGATATCTATTCAAGATTATTAAAGGAGAGAATTATATTCATAGGTGATGAAATTAATGATCATACTGCCAGCTTAGTAGTAGCACAGTTACTGTTTCTGGAATCTGAAGATCCAGATAAGGATATCAGTATCTACATAAACAGTCCTGGAGGATCTATCACTGCTGGAATGGCGATATTTGATACAATGCAGTTTATCAAACCAGATGTATCAACAATTTGTATAGGAATGGCAGCAAGCATGGGTGCATTCTTACTGGCTGCTGGCGCAAAGGGTAAGCGTTTTGCCCTTCCAAATGCGGAAATTATGATTCACCAACCATTAGGGGGCACAAGAGGTCAGGCAGAAGATATCCGCATTCACGCAGAACGAATGATACAGATAGAGATTTCTTTATGGAAGCTGCTGATGCTGTAGAATATGGCTTGATTGATAAGGTGATCACTTCTAGGAAATAAGACAAGAGAGGTGGAAAAATGTCCAGATTTGATGAGAAGAAGCAGCTAAAGTGCTCTTTTTGTGGTAAGTCCCAAGATCAGGTCAGAAGATTGATTGCCGGGCCTAGTGTGTATATATGTGATGAATGTATTGAACTATGTCAGGAAATTATTCAAGAGGAATTCGATGAGCATATCGATTTAGAAATGACTGATTTGCCGAAACCACAGGAGATTAGAAATGTATTAGACCAGTACGTTGTGGGCCAAGATCGGGCAAAACGAGCTTTGGCTGTAGCTGTATACAATCACTACAAAAGAATTAACCGGGAAGGCAAGCCTGACGACGTAGAGCTTCAGAAGAGCAATATTGCTATGCTGGGACCGACAGGATCAGGAAAAACACTACTTGCACAAACCCTAGCAAGAATTTTGAATGTTCCTTTTGCTATTGCAGATGCTACTTCTCTGACAGAAGCAGGTTATGTGGGCGAGGATGTTGAAAATATTTTATTAAAGCTGATTCAAGCAGCAGACTACGATATAGAGAGAGCTGAAAAAGGGATCATTTATATCGATGAGATTGATAAAATTGCTAGAAAATCAGATAATCCTTCTATTACCCGAGATGTAAGCGGGGAAGGGGTACAGCAGGCACTCCTGAAGATTCTGGAAGGAACTGTGGCCAGCGTACCGCCTCAAGGAGGCAGAAAACATCCCCATCAGGAGTTTATTCAAATTGATACAACCAATATCCTGTTTATCTGTGGTGGTGCTTTCGATGGTATTGATAAAATCATCGAAAGACGTATTGGACAAAAGTCCATGGGCTTTGGTGCAGATATTCAAAGCAACGTAAAGAAGGATGTTGGTGAGCTGCTAAATCGAATTCAGCCTGAAGATTTATTGCGATATGGTCTAATTCCCGAATTTGTAGGAAGAGTACCTGTGGTAGTAACCCTTCATGAGCTAGATGAAGAAGCGCTTGTGAAGATATTGGTTGAGCCTAAAAATGCTTTAATCAAGCAGTACAAAAAGCTCTTTGAGATGGACAATGTAGAGCTTGAGATGGATGAAGAAGCATTAAAGGCTATTGCTAAAAAGGCTATTGAGAGAAAGACTGGTGCGAGAGGTTTACGAAGCATTGTAGAAAATATTATGCTGGATGTAATGTATGATATTCCATCTAGAGATGATATCGAAAAGTGCATCGTGACGAGAGAAACCGTTGAGAACAATACGGAGCCTACATTGGTTTTATCTGATGCCAAGAAAAGAAAGAGCAAAAAGAAAAAAGAAGAAACTGCTTCTTAGTAAGAAGGCGAATCTACGGATTCGCCTTCTTTTTATTGTATCTCCAAATTTTGTACATTATATAAAGATTTTGAGGAGACATACTAAATTTAGTTACATAAAGTCAAGGTTAAGGTTAAGGCTAAGGTTAAGGTTAAGGTTAAGGTTAAGGTTAAGGTTAAGGTTAAGGCTAAGATAGAGGCTAAGGTTGAAGTTGTAGGGGCGAACAGTGTTCGCCCGTAGAGAATTAGATTGAGATTGTAGGGGCGATTCACGAATCGCCCGAAGAGAAAGGAGGAAGCGACATTGCCAAGTGCCTTTTTTTTAGTTCAATTCTTTTTTGCAGTGATTATTGGGCTATATTTTTTAAATCTGTTAAGAAGCCAGAGTGGAAATAAATCTGCTATTGAGAAGGAGTCTAGAAAGGAATTGGAAAGACTCAACGAATTAAAGAACATTTCATTGACCATACCCCTTTCAGAGAAGACAAGACCGCGATCATTTAAAGAAATCATTGGACAAGAGGATGGCGTCAAAGCCTTGAAGGCTGCGCTGTGCAGTGTAAACCCCCAGCATGTGCTGATCTATGGACCACCAGGGGTTGGAAAGACAGCGGCTGCAAGGCTTGTACTGGAGGAGGCGAAGAAAGTACAGCACTCACCCTTCAATTATCAGTCGAAATTCATCGAGATGGATGCCACAACCCTCCGATTTGATGAGCGAAGTATAGCTGATCCACTGATGGGCACAGTCCATGATCCCATTTACCAAGGAGCTGGTCCTTTAGGACAATCGGGAATTCCACAACCAAAACCCGGAGCGGTGACGAAGGCTCATGGAGGAATTTTATTCCTAGATGAAATTGGAGAGCTTCATCCCGTACAGATGAATAAGCTGTTAAAGGTATTAGAGGATCGCAAGGTATTTCTAGATAGTGCCTATTATAATTCAGAAGATCCAAATACACCAAAGTATATCCATGAGATTTTCCAAAATGGATTGCCTGCCGACTTTAGACTTGTAGGTGCAACGACCCGAACTTCCAATGAAATACCACCGGCTATCCGATCTAGATGTGTGGAAATCTACTTTAGACCTTTGCTACCTGAGGAAATAGGGCTAATTAGCAGGAATGCAGCAGAAAAAGTGAAATTTGCCATTGAGGATGAAGCAGTGGAGATTGTCAAAAAGTACGCCCACAGTGGAAGAGACGCCATCAATATGATTCAGATCGCCAGTGGTGTGGCATTGAATGAAGGGAGAAAGCTTTTGGTGAAGAAGGATTTGGAGTGGGTGGTAGAAAGTGGGCAATACCATCCAAGACCTCAATCCAAGATTGCTAAAGCGCCGCAAATAGGGGTTGTCAATGGCTTGGCTGTGGTAGGGCCCAATATAGGGGTTGTATCGGAAACAGAAGCCACTGCCATACCTACCGAAAAGGGAACAGGAAAGATCATTATTACAGGAATGGCTAGTGAAGAGGAAGTATCCTCAACAGGAAGAAAATTAAAGAGAAAAAGTACAGCCCAAGGGTCTGTGGAAAATGTAATGACTGTCATCAGAAAAAACTTTCAAATCGATCCAAGGGATTATGATATTCACTTGAACTTTCCAGGAGGCATGATGGTGGACGGTCCATCGGCAGGTATTACGGTGGCAAGTGCAATTTACTCCGCCATCACCAATAAAGAAATAGATCATCGTATTGCGATGACGGGTGAAATATCGATTAGAGGAAAAATAAGGCCTGTGGGTGGTGTTGTAGCCAAGGTAGAAGCTGCACGGTTAGCTGGATGTACCAAAGTATTGATCCCCAGTGAAAATTGGCAGGATCGCTTTAAGGATATGGGTGTAGAAGTAATACCCGTAGAAGATATACAAGAGGTGATTCATCATGCTGTGGTGAAAGAGCACGTAGAAATAGCATCTATCCCTAACAATCATGTGATGATTGCCATGGCCCAAGGATTAGATCGTCAGAATAGCACCCTTTCTTAGGTGTGCTATTCTTGGCTTTTTGTAAATTTTTGTGGTAAAATAGCATAGGCAATCGACTGGGTATGGAATGACAAGGGGGCTTAGAATGAATCATAAAATATTACACTTGACATAATGACCCAAGCCAGCAGTTATTTTATACTAATGGCCATGTTAGGAATAGGACTAGAGGTGAACTTCAAAGAAATAGGCAGCCGGGGCCTAAGGGCTTTCGGATTAGGTATTTCCATATTTGCTGTTATAGGTGTTGTAGGTATAACCATGGTATTGTTTCTAGTGGCATAATCGATCAAGGTATTTCGGTGAAAGAAGTATTGAAAAAATTGGTGATTTTATATATAATTAGGAATTGCCTAACAGTGGGTTTTAATATACGGTCAGATGTGTATATATAAGGTGTAACGATATACAAATGAAGGGTCATAACATCTAAATACACAGACTGTCTGAGATGGTGTGGTCAGACTGTTTATATAAACAGCCTTTCCTAGGAATATAAAGAGAAACAATGAGAAAAATATAATTGTAATCCTTAATAAACGAGGAGTTGATGAATATGGAGGATCAAAAGACGAAAAAAGAAATATTGCCTTTAATACCACTGAGGGGACTATCTGTTTTTCCATATATGGTACTGCATTTTGATGTAGGGAGAGAAAAGTCAATCAATGCCTTGGAAGAGGCCATGGTGAATGATCAATTGATTTTTCTGACCACCCAAAAAGAAGCAGAAACAGATTTGCCTTCAGCTGAAGATTTTTATGAAGTTGGTACCATCGCAAAGATTAAACAGATGTTAAAACTGCCGGGAGATGCCATTCGTGTATTGGTTGAGGGGATTAGCAGGGCAAGAATTATTGAGCTCGTCCAAGAAGAGCCCTTCTTTAAAGCAGAAATTGAGGAAGAAGTGGTGGACGAAGAGCTGGAGATTGATAAGGAACTGGAAGCCTTGATGCGAACAGTGCTGGATGCGTTCGAAAATTATGTAGGTATTAGCAATCGTATTTCACCTGAGATTCTTATGTCTGTTACAGCCATTGAAGAGCCAGGTAGATTGGCTGATGTCATTTCATCCCATATGCTCTTAAAAATAGAGCAGAAGCAAGAAATACTGGAGGCTTTTCAGCCTAAGGATCGACTAGAGGTACTATACCGCTTACTTCTACGGGAAATTGAAATTTTAGAAATAGAGAAAGAAATCAATGCCAAGGTAAAAAAACAAATCAACAAGGTGCAAAAAGAATACTACTTAAAAGAACAACTGAAGGTGATTCAAGAAGAGCTTGGAGATCATGGCAACATCGATGATGAGATGGAAAATTATCGTGATCGAATCAAGAAAGCAAAGCTCCCCAAGAAAGTGGAGGAAAAGGTTGTAAAGGAAGTAGACAGGCTCTCAAGATTGTCACCGGGTTCAGCAGAAAGTGGTGTTATTCGTACTTATGTAGATTGGATATTGGACTTACCATGGAATAAACAGACGAAGGACCGATTGGATATCAACAATGCCAAAGAAATATTAGATGAAGACCATTATGGTTTAAAGAAGGTTAAGGAAAGAATTATTGAGTATTTAGCCATTCGACAGCTGGCCAAGGAAATGAAGGGGCCGATTATTTGCCTTGTAGGGCCTCCAGGTGTTGGAAAAACATCTATTGCAAAATCTATTGCCCGATCATTAAATAGAAATTTTGTACGCATGTCTTTGGGCGGTGTACGGGATGAAGCAGAAATTCGTGGACATAGGAGAACCTATATCGGTGCGATCCCAGGGAGAATCATATCTGCCATCAAAGAAGCAGGTTCAAAAAACCCAGTATTCCTATTCGATGAAATCGATAAGTTAACCAGTGATTTCAGAGGAGATCCTGCGGCAGCCCTATTGGAGACTCTTGATCCTGAGCAAAATAAAGATTTTACTGATCACTATTTGGAAGTGCCCTTTGATTTATCAAAGGTAATGTTTATCACCACCGCCAACAGCCTAGGGACAATTCCAAGACCTTTATTGGATCGAATGGAAGTTATTGATGTTTCAGGCTATACAGAAGAAGAAAAATTGATGATTGCCCAGAAATACCTACTGCCAAAACAGATCAAAGAGCATGCCATGAAGCCAGAAAATCTACAGATTTCTGAGCAGGTTATCCGAGATGTGATTAATTATTATACACGGGAGTCTGGCGTAAGAAACCTGGAGCGGCAATTGGCTACCATCTGCAGAAAGGCTGTCAGAAGAATGCTGGAGGAAAAGACAAAAGTGGTGCGAATTCAGCCAGGAAATCTCAAAAATTATTTGGGGATTCCACGATTTAGATATGACAAAGCCCAAGAGAAGGATGAAGTAGGCATTGCCACTGGATTGGCGTGGACAGCTGTGGGTGGAGATACCTTATCCATAGAGGTTACCACCATGAAAGGAAATGGCAAGCTGGTACTCACAGGACAATTAGGGGATGTAATGAAGGAATCAGCGAGGGCTGGTATCAGTTATATTCGTTCCAAGATGGAAGAACTGAAGCTGCAGGAGGATTTTTATCAAACCCTAGATATTCATATTCATATTCCTGAAGGGGCCATTCCAAAGGATGGACCATCGGCGGGAATTACCATGGCCACGGCTGTTATTTCAGCGCTGACCAATATGCCAATCCATCGAGAGGTTGCCATGACGGGAGAAATTACCCTAAGGGGTCGTGTGTTGCCTGTAGGTGGCATCAAGGAGAAGGTTTTAGCTGCCAATCGGGCAGGGATAAAGAAAATTCTTCTTCCTGTTCAAAACCAAAAAGATGTGGAAGAAATCCCCGAGAATGTAAGGAAAAAGCTTGAGCTAGTATTCGTTGAGCATATGGATCAAGTACTAGCCCATGCCCTTGTTAGGAAGGAAGAAATCAATGAAGATTAAGAGTGCAGAGATTGTCATTAGTGCTGTAAAGCCATCTCAGTATCCAGAAGAAAATATACCTGAGATCGCCTTTGCTGGAAGATCCAATGTGGGGAAATCTTCGAGTATTAATATGCTGACAAACCGTAGAAAGCTGGCTAGAACCAGCTCAAGTCCAGGGAAAACACAAACGATTAACTTTTATCGTATTAACGATGAATTTAGCCTGGTGGATCTACCTGGCTATGGCTACGCCAAGGTATCCAAGAGCAACAAGGAGACATGGGGAAAGATGATTGAAACATATCTGACCAGTCGGAAAAACCTATTAGAAGTATTTCAACTGGTGGATATCCGTCATAAACCCACGGAGCAGGATCAGCAAATGTACAGCTGGATCAAGCACTTCGGTTTTAATGGCATTGTGGTGGTTACCAAGGCAGATAAGATTGGCCGGGGCCAAAGACAGAAACACTTAAAGATTATTCGAGAGACATTACAGATGAAAAAGGAAGATATACTGATTCCAATTTCTGCTGAAACCAGAGAAGGAAAAGAGGAGCTTTGGTCTGTAATTCATGAGATTTTTAGGGTAAATGGTCATCAGTTGTATGACATGGATGTGCTTCCTGATGAAGATGGAGAAGATTTCGAAGAAGGCATTGAAGAAGACGATGAAGTTATAGAGGAATAAAATAAAAAATGGGCATTTTGCCCATTTTTTATTTTATTCCTCTATAACTTTTCCCTTCTTTGCCTTGAAGAAAGATAGGTCAAAATCTATTTCAGCCACGATCATACCTGCAACAATCAAAATACTGCCAATGATTCCTCTATTGTTCATTACTTCCCCGATAAGAATATAGGCAAATATGGCAGAGAATACAGGCTCTCCTGTGAAAATAAGAGCAGTGTGGGTGGTAGAGGTATATTTTTGTACTGCATTTTGTACAATAAAAGCACCTGAGGTACATACAAATGCTAAAAATAAAATGGAGAACCAGTCACTTCCTGCTGCGGGCATGACAGGGGTTTCAAATAAAAAGCTAACGATGGTACTGAGGATGCCGACTACACCAATCTGAAGAATGGCCAAATTGATGGAATCCACCTGTACAGCGTATTTGCCCACGGTGATAATGTGCATAGCAAAACAAACGGCGCCGATTAGGGTGTAGAAATCACCTATGTTTAATTGTAAGTTGGCATCCAGGGTGAGCATACCTAAACCGATGATTGCCGATACAACGCCAATGATTGAAGAAAACTTTGGCAGTTTTCTTAAAACCACTGCAGAAAAGATGGGAACGATTACGACGGAAAAGCCAGTAATAAAGCCAGACTTTGACGCCGTGGTATAATTCAGTCCAATGGTTTGGGTGGCATAGCCAGAAAACATGATGACACCGATGAGAAGACCATATTTCAATGTGGTGCGATCAAGCTTCATCAATCGTTTATAAAAGAATAATGCCGAGGTAACAGCGGAAATTAAAAAACGAATGCCCAGAAAATTAAAGGTCTCTAGGGATTCGAGGGAATTCTTCGTTAAAATAAAAGAGATACCCCATGCTAAGGTTACACCAAGTAAGGCCAGGTCAGCCTGGTGCTGCTTCTTCATTGTGTTCACTCCTTTAAAGATATTTCTAGTATCTAAATATATTATGTAAATATTTTATCATAGAAGTAAGCACAGAAGTAAGAAGTATTATAGAGAAGAAACAGAAATTTGGGAATCAAAAAATGAAAGAGGCACACCCCAGTGCGCCTCGTATGTATGTTTTTTTATTCTTCTGGCTCAAACATATCCTTGCTTACGCCGCAAACTGGGCATACCCAATCTTCAGGAATATCTTCGAAAGCAGTACCTGGTGCGATGCCGCCGTCTGGATCGCCTACCTCAGGATCATAAATATAACCACATGGAATACATCTGTATTTTTGCATTTGACATTCTCCTTTCATTATAAAGCATGAATCAACAATCTAGTTTGATTTTACCCACCATAATAGTATTCTAAACAAAAAATATAAATCCTTTTTAATATTTGTTCATATTTATTTATATGTTAGGTTCAATACCATATGTATGTAAATTTGACATTTGGATGGAAATTATATAAAATTTTTAGAGAGTAAGAATATTAATAGACAATAATCGCATGTAGTTTATCCGATGGCTAACAACTCTAAGCCTCCCGCTTGCACGCTGTGTAAGCGATGATCAATAAATCAAAGATTTATGATCCCTGCTTATACAAGGGGGAGGCAAGAGTTGTACAGCCCCTGGATAACACGACTTGGCGTTCAGGTGGAGTTACCTGTGCCCGCGGGTGCAAACTCCATCTGAACTGAGTCTTAGTTGATAGAAGGGGATAGGGCTTATGAAAAATATGTTTAAAATGTTTATGATTTTTTTTAAGATTGGAGCCTTTACTTTGGGGGGCGGCTATGCCATGATTCCCTTAATTGAGGAGGAAATCGTTGAAAAAAATAAATGGATTGATCCTGAAGAGTTTATTGATATTATCGCACTATCCCAGACAATACCAGGAGCCCTAGCCATCAATTCTTCCACCTATATTGGCTATCGACTGTTCGGTTTTCCAGGGGCTGTAGTGGGGTGCTTAGGTACCATTATGCCCTCAGTAATTATCATCCTCCTGGTAGCAACGTTTTTTATTCAATTTAGAAGTCTGCCATTGATTGAGTCCATATTCCGCGGAATCCGGCCTGCCGTGGTTGCCTTGATTTTGCTTGCAGTTATGAAGTTGGGAAAACCCCTGCCAAAAAATGCTGTCAACTTGGTGTGGGTGATTGGTGTAGCATTGGCGATTACTTTACTAAACGTACATCCTATCATGGTTATTGTAATGTCAGGAATTGCAGGATATATGCTATTTAGAGAAGGAGAAAAGACGGATGAAGATACTCATTGAGATATTTCTAACCTTTGCCAAAATAGGTGCGTTTAGCTTTGGCGGTGGATTGGCAATGCTGCCCATGATCGAAGAAGAAATTGTACACACCCACCATTGGCTTACAGTCCAAGAGTTTATTGATGTGGTGGCGATCTCTGAGATGACACCTGGACCTATTGCGGTCAATGCTGCTACCTTTGTGGGGCACAAGGTAGCAGGTGTACCAGGAGCCATTGCTGGAAGCATTGGGGTAGCCATTGTTTCCTTTATGTTGGTCACATTATTGGCAAAGTTTTTTATGCGAGTCAAAGATGCACAGGCGACCCAAGCAGTGTTTAAAGGAATTCGCCCTGCTGTTTTAGGGTTGATTCTTAGTGCAGGGATTTCCATTGGTAAAACAGCCTTTGTAGATATAAAAAGCATAGGTATAGCAGTGGTTGTGTTCCTAGGTATATGGAGATTTAAAGTCAATCCTATTCTAGGGATTATCCTAGCCGGAGTCATGGGAGCGATTTTGTTTTAAGGGATGAGGTTAAGGTTGAGGTTAAGGTTGTAGGGGCGATTCACGAATCGCCCTTTGTCCTCAGCCAGGAGGCAGAAAGCATAGGAGTGATCAAAGATCACTCCTATGCTTTTCTTTTAACCTTAGCCTCAACCTTAACCTGCTAAAATGCCTTTGGCGAAAACTACCATGGGAAAACCATTGAACTTTCATGAAATGTCTTTATAATAGTAAGGAGTATAACAGTAAGGGAAGAAAGGTAAGGTGGGCAGTCAAGAAAGGGGGATACGGATGAAAAGGATCTATTGGTTTATAGGATTATCATTGATACTAGGTGTAGCAGCGGGATTCATATTTATGGTATTTCAATCCCAAGAGGTTTCCCCTGTGAGCTATGAGGGGAGGGCAAAGATCGTCATCGGAGCACGGCTGGTGGAAGAGGAGCCTTTGATTCTTTATAATGATGATATTTTGTACATGCCTTATGAAGTCATAAAGAATTATATCAACCAAGATATCATCCTTAGCGAAGATCAGAAGAGGGTATATATGCCACTGCAAGATACAACGATGGAGCTAGAAAACAAGGAGCTTACAGAATATGTAAAAAACGCTGGTGTTCAAGTAAATATACCAACCCGTATAGAAGAAGGAACCATATTTATACCTGTTACCCTTTTAAAAGAAATACTTGGAATAAAGATTGATTATATTGAGGATGGAGCCACTGTGATCATTGATGCAGCTGCCACAGAAATAAGCCAAGGCGAGATTGTCGGAAATAAAGTGGGAATGAAAGAAAAAGCTTCTCGTCTAGAATTCTCAAAGGCAGAGCTAAAGCTCGGTGACCGTATTGTGGTATTTGAAGAAGTGGGCGATTGGTATCATATTCGCAGCAATACAGGAGAATTGGGATATGTAGAGAAAAAGCATGTTCAAATTTTAAATCCAGTAGAGTCCCCTAGCATGCAGATCAATGAAAAACGGGCACAAGAGGATTTAGGTGATAAAAAAATAAATATCGCTTGGGAGTATGTCCATGACAAATCTCCTAATATAGGAGCAGAAAGCAGAATCCAATCGCTAGACGTGGTTGTACCCACATGGTTCAGCATTGCAGATGAATCAGGGATTGTGATGAACAAAGGGAATCGGCATTATGTGAATGAAGCCCATAAAAAGGGATATAAAGTGTGGGGGCTGGTAGATAATGGGTTTGACCCTGCATTAACTTCTCAAATACTACAGGATCCTCAGAAAAGAAAACAAGTGATCGGTCAACTGTTGATGTATGCAAGCATATATAACTTAGATGGAATCAATGTGGATTTCGAAAATATCTACTATAAAGATAAAGACGTTTTGACAGCCTTTGTAAGGGAACTAAGTTACTATACGAATAAGCAGAATATCAGCCTATCCATGGATGTAACCGTACCTTCCAGCAGCGAGCAGTGGTCAAAGGTTTACGATAGAAAAGAATTAGCGAAGCACGTGGACTATATGGCGGTAATGACATACGATGAACACTGGGCTACCAGCCCTGTCAGCGGTTCTGTTGCATCTATGCCTTGGGTCGAGCGTGGGATTATTCGAAGCATGGAGAATATACCACCTGAAAAGCTGCTTTTAGGACTGCCGTTTTATACTCGGGTTTGGAAAGAGTATAGGGATGAAACTGGAAAAATAAAGGTAGAATCTAAGGCTGTATCCATGGTAAGGGCCAAGGAAATCATAGAAGAAAAAGATGCAGCGGTACTTTGGAACGAGGATCTAGGACAGTATTATGCCCAGTATGAAGAAGATGGCGCAACCTTCAAGATTTGGCTAGAGGATGCAAGATCCATTGCCTTAAAAACAACCTTGGTGGAGAAGTATGATTTGGCTGGGACCGCCTCCTGGAGGCGGGGATTTGAAGACCAAGACGTCTGGATGGTGTTGGACGAGATAATCAAAAGAGGAAGAGAATATCACGAGCTGAGTTTTGAGAATAACTAGGGATGAACTCCCTAGTTTTTTATTTAGCCATGCAAGGCTAAGGTTGAGGTTGAGGTTGAGGTTGAGGTTGAGGTTGAGGTTGAGGTTGAGGTTGAGGTTGAGGTTGAGGTTGAGGTTGAGGTTGAGGTTGAGGTTGAGAGCGTAGGGGCGATTCACGAATCGCCCGTCAATCATTCTCTTTCTACATATTTCCCGGGAAAAGGACAAAAATATTTTTTAAATTCGACGTAATAAACTTGCAAAGGAATACTCAAAGGAGTAATATAATAGTGAGTAATCACTCATTTTGGAGGTGCTGATATGGATAAGGAAATCTTGACAACAGAACAGAAGATATTGGAAACAGCAGTGGAGATTTTTTCACAAAAAGGATTTAATGGTACAACGACGAAGGAAATCGCCCAAAAGGCAGGCATCGCGGAAGGAACCATATTCCGTTATTTTCCTAAAAAAAAGGATATACTGCATGGGATTTTGCTGAAGATGATCGAAGCAGTTGGACCTAAAATTGTTGGAAGCGGATTAAAAGAAATATTCGAAAGCAATGAAAAGAAAAGTGATCGAGAAATCTTCATGGATTTCATACAGAATAGAATCAAACTGATTAAATCCCATTTACCCCTTATAAGAGTGGTATTAAATGAAGCCCAGTATCACCCGGAATTACAGAGTGCCTATTTTGAAAAAGTAATACTGCCGATTAAGGGCGTGATTGATGAGTTCTTTCGAAGGGGCATGGAAGCAGGACGATTTAAAAATATTTGCCCCACGACCATGACATTAACCCTCATAGGGTTTACTGTAAGCAACCTGCTGGGAAACAATATACTGACTTTTTCAAAGGATATAAACGCAGACCAATTGTTGGAGGAAACTATAGAAATATTTTTGAAGGGAATATCAAAATAGTATTTGGGGGAATGATTTATGAAAAAAATCGGATGGATGGCGATCATATTCCTATTGATTTTAACGGGATGTGGGCAAAAGGATAGAGATCAATTGAGGTACACAGGCACAATAGAAGCTACCCAGTATGATGTGACAACGGATATCGGGGGGATGATCAAAGAACTTTTTGTAGAAGAAGGGGATGTTGTGGAAACAGGTAAAGTGGTGGCCCAGTTGGACGATGCCACGCTGAAATATAATGCTTTGCAGCAGGAGGCAGGCTATAATGCAAAGCAGGAGCAGCTGAATGACATCAAGAATGGCTCAAGGGAAGAGGAAATCGTCATTGCAGAGCAGGAACTCGAGGCAGCGGAAATTGCTTTGACAACGGCGAAAGAACAATATAGCCACCAGTTAGACCTTTATAATAGCACAAAGACACTGTTCAATGAAGGTGCCGTAAATGAGCAGCAAGTGAAAGATCGTAAGCTTCAACTGGATCAAGCAGAGGCAAGCGTACAAAATGCGGAAAAAGCCATTGAAAAAATGCGTTCAAAGGTGGCTTTGGTGAAAAAGGGTGCAACCCGGGAGACAGTGAAAAGCAGTGAGTATAGTGTAGCCCAGTCAAAGTATGCCTATGAGCAGGCTTTGACCCAAAAGGAGAAGGTGAACGTGAAGACAGTCCATCAGGGGGTTGTTTTATATAAATATTATCATGAAGGCGAATTTCTACCAGCAGGGGCACCGATCATTACCTTGATGAATAGGGAGGATTTGTGGATGAAAATATATGTACCTGAAAAAGAGATCCATCAAGTAAAAATTGGCGGGAAAGTGAATTTACTTTCCGATACAGTGCAAGACCAGAAACTGAAAGGAAAGGTTATATTTATTTCGCCCCAGGCTGAATTTACTCCATCCAATGTAACCACAAAGGAAGATCGCCATAATAGGGTCCACCAGGTTAAGATCAAGGTGATTGAGGGAATGGACCAGTTAAATCCAGGTATGGTACTAGATGCAGATCTCGATCAAGAGAACACAAATTAAGAAGGTGAGAAGATGGAATTTGCCATAGAAATTCAAGACTTAAAAAAACAATTTGGAGACTTTATAGCCGTGGATGGCATCAGCTTTTCTATTCCAAAAGGAAAGATATTTGGTTTCCTAGGACCTAATGGTTCGGGAAAATCAACGACGATTCGTATGTTGTGTGGTGTTCTAAGACCCACATCAGGGAAAGGAACGGTCTTGGGCTTAGATATCCTTCAAGATGCAGAAAAAATTAAACAAAACATCGGTTACATGTCTCAAAAGTTTGGGCTTTATGAAGATTTGACGATTCTTGAAAATCTGCAGTTCTTTGCATCTATTTACGGAATACCTAAAAAGGAGTTAGGATGTCGCATCGATGAAATCCTAGATTTGTGTGCTTTACGGGGAAGAGAAAATGCCATTGTCGGTATCCTCTCAGGGGGATGGAAACAACGGGTTGCCCTTGGATGTTCCTTACTTCACAAACCTGCACTGCTTATACTTGATGAACCGACGGCAGGGGTAGATCCTGTATCAAGAAGGGTGTTTTGGGAAGTGATTCATACACTGTCTCGAGAAGGCATTACGATTCTCGTTACAACCCACTATATGGATGAAGCAGAAAGCTGTGACATACTTGGCTTTATTTACCGAGGAAAGATTATTGCATTGGGATCGGTGGGGGAAATCATGGAGGAAAATAACAATAAAAACATTGAAGATATATTCATTTCCTATGTGGAGAAAATCAGTGATATTAAAGTAAGAGGATCCTTCAGAGATATGAAGGATCATATAGAATAGAGGTGGCTCCATGAATTTTCAGCGATTTATGTCTATTGTTAGAAAGGAATTTATCCATATTAGAAGGGATAAAGCCAGTATGGTTATTGCATTTATTGCACCGATTATGATGTTGTTCCTATTTGGATTTGCAGTAAAAATAGATATTGAGAATGTGGAAATGGCTGTAGTAGACTGGGATCAAAGTACGGCCAGCAGGGAGTTCGTCCAGAAGCTTAAGAATACAGATTATTTTATTGATAAATATTACGTATCAAGGGACCAGGATGCCATTGACCTTATTGATCGTGGATTGGTAAAGGTGGCTGTGATCTTTCCTCCGGGATTTGAAAAAGACATCCACAAAGGGAAGGAGGCAGAGGTACAATTCCTTATTGATGGCAGCGACTCAACGGTCTCAAGAACAGCCTTGCCCAGTGCTGTAATGACAGCAAACCAATATTCCGTACAGTTAAAGACAGAAGCCATGGAGAAAAAAGGAGCCATGGCAATGGGAGGGAAGGCTGGTGTGGCGGCAAAGGCGAGGGTTTTATATAATCAGGAAATGGATAGCATTAAGTTTACCATCCCTGGCTTAGTTGGATTGGTGATTCAGAACATCACCATTATACTGACAGCATTTGCCTTGGTCAGAGAGCGGGAACGTGGAACCCTAGAGCAGCTCATTATCACACCTATTCGCCCTATAGAGTTGATTTTAGGCAAGCTGACGCCCTATGTACTCATCGGATTTATGAACTTTGGTATGGTCATGATCTTAGCCATTGTTGTATTTCATATGGACATCCAAGGCAATGTGCCCCTTTTATTGGTATTGTCTGCCTGCTTTGTGATTTGTGCTTTGTCTATGGGACTTATTATTTCCACGGTGGCAAAAACCCAACTCCAGGCCATGCAATTATCTTTATTGGCATTATTGCCCAGCGTATTGCTATCCGGCTTCGTATTCCCCAGGGAGGCTATGCCAAAGCCCATCTACATGATGGGGTACGGAATCCCATTGACCTACTATCTACAAATCATTCGAGGCATTGTGCTGAAGGGCGTGGGTATTGAATATATCTATCAGCAGGTAATACTGTTGATTCTGTTTACCATTTTGTTGATTAGCATTGCAATCTTTAGGTTTAAAAAGAGACTCGATTAAGGAGTGTGGATATATCCACACTTTTCTTCTTGCATTTTCTGATTCCTTTTTATAATATAATACCAAAGGAACACAAATTCGAGGAAAGAGCTGCAACGGTGAAGCGTCGGGTGAGAATCCTAGATTATCTATGATTAAAAGTGAGAACAGGCAAAATTCTATAGTAAAATCTTGGGGAGATAAAATATGCCGTATACATATATTTTAAAGTGTTCAGACGGAACCCTATATACTGGTTGGACAACAGATGTTCATAAAAGGCTAATAGCTCATAATGAGGGAAAGGGAGCCAAATACACGAGGGCAAGGCTACCTGTTGAGTTAGTTTATTGGGAGGAAAGTTCGACCCGTAGTGAAGCTCAGATGCGTGAGAACAATATAAAGAAACTGAAAAGAAGCGAAAAAGAAAAACTGATAGAAACTAATTTTGAAAAGTGAGTCGAACAATGGTGCTGGCTTTCTTTTTGTTTATAGATAAATTTTTTCGATAAAACATAAAATCGACATAATTTTACTAAATATGAGTAATCGTTTATAATATAAATATCAAAAGAGTTTTCTATGTTTGAGTTGTTTTTTAAAATATGCTCTAATCATGATGTCTTAGTTGATAAAAACATTGTGTTGAAAGTGATGTGTTTAGATGAGTAAAGCCTTATATATTGCAGAAAAACCAAGCGTTGCACTAGAATTTGCAAAAGCATTAAATATTAAGGGTAATAAAAAAGATGGGTTTATCGAATCAAATGAAGCTGTTGTGACATGGTGCATTGGGCACCTAGTAACCATGAGTTATCCTGAAAAATATGATGAGAGGTATAAAAAATGGTCACTTAAAGACCTTCCATTCTTACCTGAGAAATATAAATATGAAGTAATAAAGAATGTAAAGAAACAGTTTGATGTACTAAAGGCACAGATGAAAAGACAAGACATATCTACCATATACGTATGCACAGACTCAGGGCGCGAAGGTGAATATATCTATAGGCTTGTAGATGAGATGATTAATGTTAAAGGTAAGACCAAAAAAAGAGTATGGATTGATTCACAGACAGAAGATGAAATAAAAAAAGGTGTCAAAAATGCAAAATCATTAAATGAATATGATAATTTAGCAAATGCTGCTTATCTAAGAGCAAAAGAAGACTATCTTATGGGAATAAATTTTTCTAGATTATTGACTCTGTGTTATGGAAACACACTGAGTAGACAACTTGCAAAGAAATATGTTGTTATCGCTGTTGGGAGGGTTATGACATGTGTACTTGGAATGATTGTTCAAAGAGAAAGAGAGATTAGGGAATTTGTGAAAACTCCATATTATAAGATTGTCTCTAATTTTCAATTCGATCAATCGATTGATTATGATGGAGAGTGGAAGGCTGTTGAGAGTTCGGATTATTATATGTCTAACTTGTTATTTAAGGATATCGGATTTAAGGATAAAAAATCTGCTGAGAAATTTATTCATGATTTAAAAGAGGACAATATAGATTTAATTGCTGTAGTGGAGGAAATTAAAAGGAAGAAGGAAACAAAAAATCCTCCTTTACTTTATAACTTGGCAGAATTACAAAATGAGCTCTCTAAGAAATTAAAGTTAAGTCCAGATGAAACACTCAAAATTGCACAAAAGCTATATGAAAAGAAGATGATCACTTATCCAAGAACAGATGCAAGAGTTTTATCAACAGCTGTAGCGAAGGAAATAGAATCAAACCTAAAAGGACTTTTGCATATCAAAGAATCCTGTAGATTAGATAGTAAAGATCAAGCAATAGGAAGTTTTCTTCAGAAAATATTGGATGAGAGTTTGTATAAGGGCTTACAGAAAACCAAGTATGTAAATGATAAAGCAATTACGGATCACTATGCAATTATACCTACTGGACAAGGGTTAGGTAGTTTTAATAAGTTGTCAGATCATGAAAAAGAAACGTTTCTGTTTATCATAAAACGGTTTTTAGCAATCTTTTATCCACCTGCAATCTTCAGTCAGTTATCAATCACGACTAAAATTAAAACAGAGAGCTTTTTTTCCACTTCAAAAGTATGTATACAAGAAGGCTATCTTGTAGTATTGAATGATGATAGTAAGGATGTATCTTCAAAACTGGATAAAGAAGAATCACTAAAGAAATTAAAAAAAGGCCAGAAAGTGAAAATTGATAAACTTGAAATCAAGGAATCAGAGACTACACCCCCTAAAAGATATAACTCAGGTTCTATGATTTTAGCTATGGAGAGTGCAGGAAAGCTAATTGAAGATGAGGAATTGAGGGAACAAATTAAAGGTAGTGGAATAGGTACTAGTGCTACAAGAGCTGAGATATTGAATAAGTTGCAGAAAATCCATTACATTGACTTAAATAAGAAGACACAAATATTAACCCCTACATCATTGGGGGAAGGGATTTATGACGTAGTGAATGGGTCGATCCCGTCATTATTAAAACCAGAATTAACAGCTAGTTGGGAAAAGGGACTTAGTATGATTGCTAATGGTGAAATAAGATCAGAAGACTATATGGTAAAGTTAGAGACATATATAAGGAAAAATACACAGAAAGTGTTAGAACTCAGTAACAATTCAAATCTTGCGAGTTCGTTTTCAATTAGTTCTAATAATGTTGGAGAAAGAAACATAGATGCTAAAAAAAGGAGAGAAAGAAGACTCGCTATTGGAAAGTGCATCGCATGTGAAACAGGAGAAATTTTAGAAAATAGTAAAGCCTTCTATTGTAGCAATTGGAAACAAAAATGCAAATTTACCGTTTGGAAAAATAGTCTGGATCTTTATAAACAAGAAGTCAATATGGAAATGGTAAAAGAACTGCTTGAAAAAGGAAAAATAGATAAAGTGAATATTGTATTACCACAAACAAAAGAAAATTGTACAGCATCCTTAGAATTCAAAGAGAGCAAAACTGGTGCACTAGAGCTGAAGAATGTTAATCGTATTACAGAATAGTTATTGACGGGTTATTGGGGAGGGTGCTTTGATTTTAATAATGCTTCAGATAATCAGGAAAAGGATAAGATAGTAAATAGCAAATAGAGAGGGTGTACTACACCCTCTCTATTTACATTGAAGTTTAAATTATAGAAGACCAATTCCTTTTAAGAATACAAGGGCAATAAGAATCGGAGCTACGAACTTTGTTAAGAAGATGAATGGCTCAAAATAACCAGCTTTCACACCCTCAGACCGTAACTCTTCCGCTACAGAGGATTTCTTCATATACCAGCCCACAAAGAGTGTGATGAATAATCCGCCCAATGGCAGCAATAGATTGTCTGAAAGCCACATCAATAGATCCATAAATGTCAATCCCAATATCTTAGCTTCGGCCAAAGGACCGTTAGATAATGAACAGAACACACCAATCACTGTGATGATGAGGGCAGCAATAAGGGTAGCCTTCTTTCTAGACATTTTTAAATCTTCCACAAAGTAGGCAACAACAACCTCAAGAATCGAGATCGATGAAGTTAAGGCTGCCACAGCAAGCAGTATGAAGAATAGTACGCCAAAGATATGTCCATAGGGCATATGTTGAAATACATTAGGGAGTGTTATAAAAACTAAACTAGGACCTGCACCGGGTTCAATGCCAAAGGCGAATACGGCTGGAAATATGGCTACACCAGCTAATAAAGCAATAAATGTATCAGCAAGGGTAACCTGTACAGCTGTTTCACCAAGATTTTCTTTTTTATGAATATAGGAGCCATAAGTAATCATGGTACCCATTCCTAAGCTGAGAGAGAAAAAAGCGTGACCTAATGCTGCTAGAATTGCTTCGCCGGTTATTTTTGACCAGTCAGGCTTGAACAGGAAGGCTAGACCCTTTTCTGCACCTGGAAGGGTAATAGCGCGAATATCTAGGATAATGATGAGAACAAGGAGTAAAGGCATCAATACCTTAGAGTATTTTTCAATGCCATCCTTAATACCAGCCACAACAATCCAGGCTGTTAATCCCATAAATGCGATCTGCCATAAAACTGGTTTTGCAGCTGAGCTTATAAATGCACCAAACATTCCCCCAATCTGGCCTGGAGATTGGCCAGCAAAGGCGTTGGCAGCGGCTTTCACAATATACTCCATACACCAACCTGCAACTACACCATAGAAAGAAAGAACAACGAAAGCTGCAGCCATCCCGATCCAGCCTGTTAAATACCAAGGTGTGCCCGGGGCTAATTTTTTGAAAGCGCCAATGGCATTCTTTTGTGACTTACGGCCAACCAAGAATTCAGAAAGCATTAGGGGAAAACCAATGAGTGCAATACAAATTAAATAAACAACAATAAAGGCAGCGCCCCCATATACACCTGTGATATATGGAAACTTCCATATATTCCCTAAACCAATGGCAGAGCCAGCTGCTGCAGCAATCACACCAAATCTACTACCAAAGGAATCTCTTTGAAGAGATGGTTTGTCCATTCATTCATCCTCCTTAAAGTTAAAGATAATTCTGAACTATCAAAAAAATACTAAAAAGTCTTAAAGAGATAGTAACACGGAAGATAAAATGTGTCAATTATGTAATAAATATCTCGATGTTTTAATATATATAAACTTTATTAAATGATTAGTGGGAATATGTGAGGATTTAGACTAACATTAGGGTATCCAAAACCTAATTATAAAAGCACACTTTGTCGAAGCAAAGTGTGCTTTTATTAGATGATTAAACAAATAAGTTCTTATTCTTGAAGCCTCGATAGGCCTGGAGTGCTGCCAATACCAACAAAATCAATGCTAGAACTGGAGGTCCAGTTACCAGTGCCTTTGCTACACCAAGGGAACGACCTGTATCAGCAACCACTTGACCAACAGCCTCCTGATAGTTCGATAAAGCATAGATGCCGTATCGTATCCAAATGAAGGATGTCATTAAGGCTACAGGTACCACAGAAAGGCTCATATATAGTCCATTGATTGAACGACTTTTTATGCCACGCATACCTAGGAACATAGGTACAAAAAATACTGCTGGGAGGATGAAGCCAAAGTATTGAGGAGAAAGGGCCAAAAATAGAGCCGAAGTAAAGAGGAAGTTGATATGATACCTATTTACCTCCTGAGTTTTGCCTTCAAAGTCGCCCTTGGCCGCATGTAAATATCGCACATAGCTTTCAAGTTTGCTTAGGTTCTCTTTCTGATCTTTGCTTTCCTTTAATTTTTTAACAGTGTCTTTACCTTTCTTGCAGAGGGCTTCATATACATGTTCATAGGAATCAGGAATTTCCATTCCCCTATAGCCTGTTTCCAAGGAAACGAGGTCTTTTCGAAGTTTATCCCCCTTGCCTGGAGCAATCACCTTGGGGTTTGCTGTCAAGGTATTTAATTCTTTCATGATATCCATTAAATGTGATGTATGCATGGAATCACTCCTTATCTGCTGATCATTTCATAACTATAGTATGATTGATATTAGTGTATCATATTCTAATCCCTGTTGTATATGGGTTGATATAAAACCCTGCCGATAATAAAACCCCACCAAAGGTGGGGTCCTATCCCTAAATTATTTGTCTCCCTTTAAAAGGGGCTTCATTGTAACCACTATGGCAACAATGATGATACTCCATGTAACAACCATAAATCCCAAAGCTGCACCTGTCATATGAATACCTCCTTCAATGTTATATACGAACAGTTACCTTATTGGTTTCAATTTCATCAGCATACTTTCTCTTAATAGATCTATAGGATTGGATGAAACCAATAATCATTACAGAGAATACCACAACTCTTGCAGCATTTACCCAAGGAATTAACTGTGGAGTACCTGCCACGAAATCTGGAATTGCCTTGAAGTATCCAGCTCTATAGAAATCTCTATAGGAGAAGAAGATTAAAATCATGATGACCAACGGTGTTACTACTTTGTGGAATGTATTGAAGAACCACTTTGGTACCTTCCAAATTCCACCACGATTCATTTCTTCAAATGCCCGATCACCCATCAACCAGCAAGCTGCGATGATTTCGATCAAACCAAGTACGATCAACAAGTTGGAACCTACCCAGTTATCAACCTCTGTAAAGTAAGCTAAATCTGCTGTTTTTGTTAAAATTGGTTCTAGACCAACTGGTAAACCTACAATGATATAGCCAAGGAATACTAACCAGGCTGCTTTACCTCTAGCAATACCCATATCTTCTTCCAAAAGGGCCACTAGATAGTTGTACATTGCGATTGCAGATGTAAATCCAGCGAAGAATAACAGTAGGAACCATAATGCTCCGAAGATTTCACCACCAGCCATTGTTCTAAATACGTTAGGTAAAGCGATGAAGGATAGACCTACACCAGCACCTACGCCATCTGGACCAAGGAATGCATACGCGATTGGAATAACCGCAGTACCACCAAGGATAATTTCTGCAAATTCATTTAACGAAATTGTAGCATAGGATGATAAAACTACGTCATCATCAGCTTTCAAATAAGAAGCATAGTTACAAATGATACCCATACCGATAGACAATGTGAAGAAAATTTGTCCAGCAGCAGCAACCGCTGATTTCCAGCTAAGGGCTGTAAAGTCAGGGTTCCAAATGTAATTTAGTCCTTTCATGGAAGACCAGTCAGGATTTACTGGGCTGCCAAGGGTTAAAGCACGGATTGCTAGGATGATACCGAATATATAAAGAACTGGCATCATTAATTTTGCCCAAGCCTCGATACCTTTTTGGATACCTCTCATAACTGCAAATCCAAGACCTGCAAGAGCCAAAATCCAGAAAGTAAATACCATACCTGGAGATTGGATGTAGTTTACAAATACTTCCCCTGTAGATACTGCTGTGTCTGAGTAACCACCTGTTACAGAAAGGAAGCTGTATCCCAATGTCCAACCGATGATGTGGTTGTAGTAGGAGTTAACTAGCAAGGTTACTGCGAAAGCAATCATACCCGCCAATGAACCAATGATAAGAGCAGTTTTTGGTTTTGTGCCTTCTCTAGCCTGTAGATAAACCATTGGACCTAATGTACCATGACCGTACTTACCGCCGTAACGTCCAAGGTTCCACTCTACCAACATAACAGGAATACCGATAAGAAGTAGTGCTGCAAAATAAGGAATCATAAATGCGCCGCCGCCATTGCTAGCTGCTTGATACGGGAATCTCCAGAAGTTACCCAAGCCAACGGCATTACCTGCCATAGCAAGGATCAATCCTAATTTGGATCCCCAGTTCTCTCTTGAATTGCTCATAAGAGTGCTCCCTCCTTTAAAATGTATGATTTCTATTTCAACTTCCATTATAAATAGTTTCAAAATAATTAGCAATGATTATTTTTACTTTTCTGAATGTTTATAATTAGGGAATAATTGTAGATTTTTTGTCAAAGTATTGTCATTTGAATAATAAAACATACAAATAAAGTAATAAATATACAATTGTTCAAGTTGAAAAGCAGGAAAAGTAATATATGTATCTTATGTATATGTTAATAAAATGATAAAATTATGACAAAAAAGTAAAAAAACTATTAAAAATAAAGCCAACAATGGAAAAAATTAGGGTATTTATATCCAAAAATATTTTTGAAATTTAAAGAGATAATAATCATTCTTTGAGTTGCTAAAATTTTTTAATAGCATAGTTTGGTTAGTAAGTTACTCTTTTATAGATATCAGGTAAAGAAGAATAATAATCATATAAAAATGAGGCTGTTAGCTTGACTTTTTCAAAAAAAGCTCTATAATTTAACATAAGTGAATATGATTTGCATTAGGTTCCGTTTAGGAAGAATAGGGAAGTACGGTGAAAAACCGTCGCAGCCCCCGCTACTGTAAGTGATGACGAAACCCCAAAAAAGCCACTGATTCATCGGGAAGGTGAGGGGAAGTAGATTGATTCATGAGCCAGGAGACCTGCCTATTGCTGATATCACTACCTTCGGAGGGAAGGCTAGGAAGTGTTGTCGTTGAACGCTCATCCTATCTTCTGATAGGATTTTTTATTTCTTCCTGTATAGAAGGTAACTGGTCTATTTTCAAACATTTTTTTCCTTAACTCGCCATCCAATAGGATGGCATTTTTTTTCCCAAATTACTTCTCTAAAGAATCCCTATTGCGCATAAACTAGAATAGATATAAAATAAGATTGTACTAAATAAGTATAAAAGTACAAAGTATATGTATTGTTCACTATTGAAAGGAAGGATTTACATGTCTACCCAAAGCATGAAGAAATACAATCGCCTCATGGAAAAGGCAGAAGAGTTATTCTTTACCATGGGATATAAGCGGGTGACCATTGATGAAATTGCCGCTGCTGCTGGAATAAGTAAAATGACTATCTACAAGTATTTTCCTTCTAAGGAAGATTTACTGATAGAGGTGTTAATTCAGATCAGTGAAAGGGCATTGCAGCCCATCATGGAAAAAGTAGATGAAATCGTGAGTCCTGCGGAAAAGATTGAATATATATTTTCTCTGGGTACAAATGCTGCGCGGACGATTCCTGTCGTTCTCTATAGAGATATACTGGAAACCCCTCGTGTGGTAGAAAAGCTGCAGGACTACAAAAAAAATCATATGTTTTCAATCTGGAATAAGATTCTACAGGAGGGGATTGATCAGGGAGAGATTAGGCCCTTTGACATTGAATTTATGTCTCATTTCCTATCGGATATGGCTGTCCATCTGGACTGGACAAAATTGCTCTCAAACTCTTTCTATTTAAATGAAGAAAAAGGAATCGGATGGTTGATTGAAAATATTTATGATTTTTTCAAATATGGATTATTGGGTAAGAAAAATGATAAAGCATAAAGTATCTATGCCATTGCAAAGGGGGGACAGATATGGAGAAGAAAATACTCATGGGTGTCCAAAATGTCAGCAAGACGTATCAGATGGGCGAGGTCAAAGTCCATGCGTTGAAAGATGCAAGCTTTGAGTTGTATGAAGGAGAGTTCGTGGTGATTTTAGGCCCTAGTGGTTCAGGAAAGAGTACGCTCCTAAATATCTTGGGTGGAATGGATTCACCTTCGGAAGGAAGGGTATTTATTCATGAAGAAGAGATTACCGATTATAATGATAAGCAATTGACAGTATACAGAAGGGATCATGTGGGCTTTGTGTTTCAGTTTTATAACCTGATGGCCAATCTAACTGCGAAAGAAAATGTGGAGCTGGCAACAGAAATTTGTAAGAATGCCTTGAACATTGATGAGATTATGGACGATGTTGGGCTGGGTGATCGAAAGGATCATTTTCCATCCCAGATGAGCGGGGGTGAACAGCAGCGAGTTGCCATCGCCAGGGCAGTTGCTAAAAATCCAGTGCTCTTATTGTGTGATGAGCCTACAGGGGCCTTGGATTTTCAAACAGGTATTATGATTTTATCTTTACTGCATAAAATTAATCGGCAGTTCAATAAGACGGTTGTGATTATTACCCACAATACGCCCATTGGAGAAATGGCTGATCGAGTGATTAAAATGCGCAGTGGAAAGATTGTTGAGATGAAAGAAAATGTCAATCCAATGCCACCAGAAAGGATTGAGTGGTAATGAGGAAGCTGGATATACGTCTATTAAGACTATTGCGGAATTCAAAGGGACAGTTTATTTCCATTGCCATGGTAGTTACCCTCGGGTTATGTATGTATGTTTCTTTTAGCATGACTGCCATGAACTTAAAAAATACAGTGGATTATTACTATGAGTTGACAAACTTTGGAGATATCTTTGCCCAGGTTGTTAAAATACCTGAAAGTGCGCTGGATAAAGTAAAAGAAATTGATGGCATTGAAGTCGTACAGGGACGCGTCAGCTTTGATGTTCCGTTAAAGGTAGAAGATGACAAAGAAAAGGTTCGTGTAAGAATCGTATCTCTCCCAGATCAGGAAAAACGTATCAATGATTTGTATATGCTTGAAGGTAAGATCCTTGAGGGCCAGCCTAAAAAGGTAGTCGTTCTGGAACAGTTTGCAAAGGCCAGAAACATTACCGTAGGAGATAAAATTGCGGCCTATATAAATGGAAGAGTAGTTCAGCTAGATGTATCAGGGATCGTGGCTAGTTCTGAATATGTATATCTCATGGAAAATGAACAAGCACTGCTTCCAGCACCTGAAAAATTTGGTGTGGTTTTCGTCAGTGAAGAGTTTGCTCAGATGACTTTTGGTTATCAAGATAGTTACAATGAACTGTTGATTCAGATAAAAGATCAAGAAAAGATGGATGAGGTTGTAAAGAAGCTTGAAGAACGATTAGACCGATATGGTGTAAAGAGAATCATCGAAGGAAAAGATCAATTAAGCAATCGGATGCTGACAGAAGAAGTTAAGCAATTGGATAATATGTCCAAGACTATACCCTTGCTATTCCTGTCGGTGGCTGCAATTATTATTTATATCATGCTGACGAGAATTGTGAAAAACGATCGTATTTATATCGGTGTGCTGAAGGCAATAGGGTATGGAAATTATGAAATACTGTCTCACTATGTGAAGTTTTCCTTGGTGATAGGAATAACGGGGGCAATGATCGGCAATGGGGTTGGGATCATGCTTTCAGGTCTATTGGCACAAGTCTATGTGATGTATTATAATCTACCGTTGTTAAGGTCGCAAATCTATTATGGATATATGGTGAATGCTATATTACTGACCTGTATCTTTTGTATATTTGCAGGCCTTATGGGTGCAAGGCCCGTGCTGGGTATTATGCCAGCGGATTCCATGCGCCCAGAGGCACCCAAAACAGGAGGAAGGATCTTATTGGAGAGAATTCCATGGTTTTGGAAGCATGTGAGTTTTAGCTGGAAAATGGTCATTCGAAACATAGCCAGGAGCAAGAAAAGATTTGTGTTTTTGGTACTGGGCATTGCATTGACCTATGGCATAACCGTTGTTCCAATTTTTCAGGGAGGTGCCATGGTCAACATGTTCACGCTCCACTATGGAGAGTTCCAGAAGATGGACTACAGCATTGACTTTAATAAACCGATGAATCGCAAGGCAATGATTGAAGTTAAGCAGTTGGCTGATATTCGTTATATTGAACCAAAACTAGAATATCCATTTGAGCTCAGAACGGGATGGAGAAAAAAGGTGGTAAGTATTGTAGGTGTTCCAAGGGATACCCAGTTCTATGATTTTACAAATAAAAACCAAGGGTCTATAAGGTTGCCTGAAAAGGGGATATTCCTTACGGCAGGATTGGCAAAAGTATTGAATGTTCAAGAAGGTGATCTCATCACCATTAAAAATTTCATTCCAGGTAAAGATGATGTCAAGGTAGAAGTGAAAGGAATCGTGGAGCAATATATAGGTGTCAATGCTTACATGAATATTGTGGAAATGGAAAATACCTTGACAGAAAAGGGGATGATTACTGGTGTCAATATCCGATCCAAAGACCGTGTACAGGAAAAAGTGAAGGATATAAAGCATGTTGCTGTTGTCCAGTCGGTGGACGATATGAAAAACAGCTTCTTACAGTTTCTAGATGCTGCCAAATATTCTACGGGTGTGATGATGATCTTTGGGGGAATCTTAGGATTTGCTATTGTGTACAATTCCACCATTATTAGTATTGCTGAGAGAAGTATGGAGTTTTCTTCTCTCCGGGTGCTGGGGTTTGAAAAGAAAAATATATATCAAATGATTACGAAAGAAAATATGCTGATGACCGTGGTGGCCATTATCCTAGGCATACCTATTGGATATGGAATGTGTAACGGCATTGCCCAGGCATTTAATACAGATATTTTTTCTATCCCAGTTTTCTTAACGCCAGACGTATTTATTACGGCCGCCATTGCTACAATTGGTTTTGTCTTTATTGCACAGCTGGCTACATGGAAGAAAATTTATGGGCTTAATTTCATAGAAGCTTTAAAAAATCGTGTCTCTTAGGGGGAATGAAGATGAAGAAGAAAATCAAATGGATTGCCTTAGCGGTTATAGTCATCGTAGGGATTGTATTTTTTGCAGTGGGTAGGAATCAAGCGGTAGAAGTAGAAACTTTCAAAGTGGAAACAGGGACCCTTGAAAAGTATATTGAAGAAGTGGGCACTGTAAAAATGGAACAACAAACCACTATTTATGCTTTAGAAACAGGAAAGGTCGTAGAGCTTTTTGTAAACGTAGGGGATTTGGTAAAGGCAGGAGACGTGTTAGCTAAGTTGGATGAAAAAGAAATGGCTATTCAGCTGGCAGGACTACAAGCGGAAAAAGAGGCTGCGGCAGCACAATATCAAGAAGCCCTAAAACCCAGTGACGGAGAAGCCATAAAAAAAGCTCAGTTGGCAGTAAAAACTGCTGAAATCAATTTTGAAGAAGCAAAACGGACTGCCGACAACAGCAAAAAACTTTATGAAGCAGGGGCGATAAGCTATGAGTCGTATAAGGGCGATTCAGCAAAACTGGAACTTGAAGAAGCAGCCTTGGAAAGTGCTAAAAGTGATTTAGAAATAGCGAAGAAGGGCATCTCTGCCCAGCAAAAAAAGGAGTTTGAAGCAAGAATCAGCCAAGTGCAAGCCCAAATAGACCTGTTAGATCAAAGGAAAATGAACTTTATCATCAAGGCACCTCAGGATGGTATGATCATGTCAAAGGAGATTCAGACGGGTACTTATATACAGACTGGAATGCCAGTCTTCGAGATTGGAAACAGTACCGATGTATATATTGAGAGTGATGTGTTAGTAAGTGAAATCGGCGATGTAAAGGAAGGCGGTTCTGTCGTTATTTGGAATGAGGATTTAAATATTGAAGAAGTAAAGGGAACAGTGAAAAAAATTCATCCAAAAGCCTTTAGCAAGGTTTCAGATTTAGGAATTGAGCAAAAACGAGTGAAAGTAGAAATCAATTTACCCCAGACAAAACTGAAATTAAGGCCAGATTATGATATGGATATCCGCATCGTCACTTTGACAAAGCCCAATGTTCTTTGGATTCCAGAGAACGCCGTTTTTGAATATCAAGGAGCGGATCATGTATTTATAAACAACAATGGAGCAGCATCTCTGCGAAAAATTGAAAAGGGCATTGACAGTGAAGACAGAGTAGAAGTTGTTGATGGTCTGAAGGAAGGTGAACAGGTAATCCTATCACCCGATGAGACATTGACGGAAGGCGCGAAAATTAAAAAGAAAGAATTAACAGAAAAAGCCCAGTAATCGGGCTTTTTCTGTTAATTGTTCTGTTTGTTTTGTAAGATTCGTTCAGCCAAAGGATTATCTCCCATGTACTTCTCAATATATTGAACCAGCTGATCCTGTTCGTTCCCTGCAAACTGTAGCATTTTATCGGCCGTATAGTCGATTACATTGGGCTCCTCACACTCAGAGATGACTTCGAATATTTCAGCTATGTGCTGGGCCAGTTTGGTTGCGGGTTTCGTAGAAGCATCTTCATCAGGAATGATATTGTGATGGGCCATGGTTTTCAGGGCATCGCATAAAATCCAAGCGGTTCCTTCTACAGTTTTTAGCAGATTGTTATGATGCTTGTGACTATCGATTTCATGCTGCATGGTATAACTCCTTTCTCATTATCTGCCTACAAACATTTGGGTGCACATCTTGCCATATTGGCCCCCTTCCTTAACGCCGATGCCAATGTGGGTAAAGTTAGGATTTAGGATATTCTCCCGATGGCCCTGGGAATTCATAAGGGATGTATGGGCATTGGCGATGGATGGATTTCCAGCAAGGTTTTCCCCTGCATAAATGTATTTGATCCCATATTGCTTCATCATATCAAAGGGGCTTCCGTAGGTAGGCGAATTATGGCTAAAATAACTATTGTCGATCATATCTTGAGATTTAAGCCTTGCTACCCGTGTGATTTCCATATCTACTTTTAATGGATTTAATCCCTTCTTCACCCTTTCTCCATTTAACAGACGCAGCATTTCTTCTTCGTTTGGTGTAAGCTTTGCAATACTTTGCTGTTGTCCCTCCATGGATGGAGGATCAATTTGAGGTTTTGCTTGTTTGGCTTCCACAGCGCCTACTTGGCCATCATCGGTTTCTACCACATACCAATCCTCAGCATCTCGAAGAACGTTGTAGGTGTTGTCTTTTGGCAGCTGCCTGATAATTGGGTATTCCGCTGAATGTCCAGTTCTCAAGGGTGCCTGATTGGCAATAATCCGAATTTTTTCCACATTTCCTTTTCGAAAGATGGAGGAGGCTTTTGGTGTAATCATTGGTTTCTGCTGTGCTGGTGCACAAGCAGTGAAAATCAGAACGCATACAATCAAGATACTAAATAATTTTTTCATGTTTTATCACCTCAATAGTATTATTTCCGACTTCCAATGAAACATGAATTGTGCAGATCATGGTTCCATAACACATAATGGAAAGAGAGGAAAAGAAAAAAGTGCAGAATTTCTGCACTTATATTTTGTATTTTTTGAGTTCAATTTTTAAATTGCTGGTTAAGCTTTCCAGTTGCTGGATGTAATCTGTCAAGTCCTTGATTCGATTGGAGTACTGGATCACATTGGCGCTCATTTCCTGGGTTGCAGCGGAGTTTTGTTGGGCAATGGCAGCCAGGGAGTGGATGTTTTGGAAGACATCAGAAATCTTTTTGGTTTCAAGGGACAAAGTCTCCACCAGATGCACAATTTGATTGGACACAAGGGTGATTTCATTGGTTGCCTTTTCATTATCGGAAGCGACAGCAGCCAAGGTTTTATTGCTATCTTCCAGACGATGGAATTGATTTGTTACCTGCTCAACCATTCCCTTAACATCAGATGTGAAAATTTGAAGGCTTTGATTGATGGTTTTTACAGCATCCTTAGAGTTCTCAGCCAATTTTCTGATTTCCTCAGCTACCACGGTGAACCCTTTGCCCATTTCACCAGCACGGGCAGCTTCGATGGCAGCGTTTAAAGCAAGCAAATTGGTCTGATCCGATATTTGTTCTACGGTTGTGACAATATCTATGATATCTTGAGCCCGTTTGGATAAATCATCACCTTGGGCATTTACCTTTGCAAAATCATCCTTCATGTGGAGGAGCATTGCTGCTACACCTTGGATTTCTTGGAAGGAGGTGCGAATATCGTCTACAGCCTCTTCAAGCTGTTTCTTGCTGCCAGCCTCTTGTTCCGCCAGCTTATTCAAGTTATCAATATTATCATTTAATATATAAACAGAGCGTTCTGTTTCTTCTGCTTGATGCATGGCACCGCCGGCAACCTCCTGTACCAAATCGGAAATACCATCGGATACCCCTTTCATCTCCTGGGCGATCTCTGAAAACTTCATGGTGAAATTATACATATCATCGGTACCGCCTTTAAGGAATAGGAAGTCTTTCTTTACCTTTGTTTTCATATCATTGATTTGATTCAGGTAATCTTCGAAATGATCTCCTGTTTTGATTTGTGAGCTGTTTGCAAAATCTAAGTCAGATAACATATCCAATTCGCCTTTGATGGAACGAATAGGTGAGAGCAATAGGGTACTGACGGCCAAGGTTGCAGCAAACACAAATCCTAGGATCAAAACGATGTTTACCATGGGATTGGTGCCGATTTTGATGAAAGGAATGACTGTAGAGATCAAAGTAACAGCAGCAGCAATTTTAAAAGGTATGCTCCTGACAAAACCAAAAGAGAGTATACGATTGACAGGATAGTTGGTGACATGACGGGTATCCTTCTCTAATTTGATTTTTATCCTTAAATAAGCCCTTCCATCAGGGTATGTACCTTTTTCAAGAATTTCTGTTTCAATCTTCTCTTGGAAGAATCGAGCGCTGCCCTCGAGTAATCCTAGGAAGTAATCGAACATTCCCCGCTTTGATTCATAGAGAATTTCAATTTCTTTTTCTGCAATTTCCGTAGCAATCAACCTAGGTGGTTTTGCTCCCTTAATCATCTTGGTCAGCTGAGCGTGCACATCATCCATCATCATAAGAAAGCCTTTTAAACTAAATCTTTCAAAATAAGAGGGAAACCAGGTACGAAAGGTCTCAATATTGCTTCGGCCGATTTCTCTCCAAACTTCACCAGGTGATTTGCTGACAATTTTCGCTACTGCATCTATAAGGGCTTTAGATTCATGATCAGGAATATCCTCTAAAGGCGTAATAACCCGGTCTACTTCCCAGCCAATGCTTCGTCCAGCCTTTTCAACGGTTGGTTTACCGTAGAGTTTTTCCAAGCTTTTGATCCATGTAGATACCACTGTACCCTTCATATGTTGTCCTCCTTAAGGAATGAGAGTCGTTTATGCACGATTGGTGTATACCCATTATAATATATATCTAATCAGACAATAATCGACATAAAAAAGATATTACATAAAATTCAAAAAACTATGTATAAAATGTATAGGGTTGGAAATAATGACATTAGAAAAGTACATTCGATTTAAAAGTCAAATGACTTTTAAATACACCTTATTCCCACCCACAACTCATCAAAGGAAGAGGCAGCTTATCGAGCTGTCTTTTTCTTTGTATAAATAGGACGAGAACGGATAAGCCTAGATATGAAAGATATGTAGAGAGGTGATCAAGATGAAGCTATGGATACCTGACCGGGTTTATTTTGAACCAGCGGCTATGGAATATCCTATGGGGGAACGAATTCTAAAGTTTTGCAGGGAACATCAGATTCCAATTTTGAAAACAACGTCTCATAATCAAGTAAGGGACATCCCTGGGGAAACAGAAAAGGCTAGATTCGCGAATGCAAAAAAAACCTTGGTGGTAGGGACGAAGAAGAGTTTAAAACTGGATGTATGCAAACCCTCAGCGCACTTTCAGTTTTCTTTGATGACCAATTGTCCTGGCAGCTGCGAGTATTGCTATCTATATACAACCCAAGGAAAGAAGCCATACGTAAGGGTGTATGTGAATCTTGAAGAGACTTTTCAGACCATTGACCGATATATTGAAGAAAGACTTCCAGAGACTACAGTATTTGAGGCAGCCAGCACTGGAGACCCATTAGGCATAGAGCACATTTCAGGGGCTTTGAAGGAAACCATTGAGCATTTTGGGCAATTAAAGAAAGGCAAGCTCCGGGTGGTTACTAAATTTTCAAATGTAGACTCTTTGCTTGATGCAAAGCATAATGGCAATACGAGATTTCGTTTTTCAGTGAATTCTCCCTATGTTATACATCAATTTGAACACAATACCCATTCTCTTTCAGAGCGATTGGAGGGAGCTGGGAAGGTGGCAGAAGCAGGTTATCCCCTAGGGTTTATTATCGCGCCAATTATTCTGCATGAAAACTGGAGAGAAGGGTATACAGAACTTATAGAAACCATGGGACAGAACCTTGCTTTCAAGAAGAAAAGCCATATCACCTTTGAGTTGATTCAACATCGATATACCAATAATGCGAAACAGATTATCCTAGAAAGATACCCAAATACTAAGCTCGACATGGACGAAAAAAAGAGAGTGTTAAAGTTTGGAAAATATGGGCGTACCAAGTATGTTTATCCAAAGGATGATGCCCGGGAAATGAAGTCATTTATTTCGGACCTGATTGTGAAGCACTTCCCAAATGGCCACATTCATTATTTTACATAGAAAAGGCAGTGGGGAGAGGCATATAGCAAAATTATTTTGGTTATAATTGTTATGGATCTGAGAATATGGTACAATTTATTAAATCGCTGGAGATGGAAGAATTTCAGTTTCTTAAAATATACGAAAGATGAGGGATGTTATATGAGTGATATTCGAGAGGGAAAAAAGCAATATACATTTGATGAATTATCTAAGCTGATTAAGGATAATACAGAGTTTGATGTAACCATGGACATTTCTTCCCGAACAAAGCGGGAGGATGTATTGGCTTTTATTTTACAATGTGATGCAGAAGCATTAAAAAAGGATTTAGAGGAAGAAGAATTGGAATTGGACATCGATGAAGATGAGGAAGCCTTTATTTCAGAGCTGATGAACAAAGCCGATGAATATGCAGTAGAGATTGAAGAAGTATTGCCAGAAGATTTATTGGCCTATTATTATGCTTTTGAGTATGATGAGGATGAAGGAGTAATCAAGACAATTTTGGTCATTTCCTTTGAATCCCTTGGAGAGCTAAAGCTAAGAGATGTAGGGAATCGATTGATTACGGTTGTAGGAGACTAAATATTTGCCTTTTGAGGAAAGCTATAGAAGAATGATCTTCTATAGCTTTTATTGTTAAATAGAAAGGAAAACTTTATGAAAAAATTCTACTTATTAATAACCACCATTATTCTCTTAATCGCTCTTGCTATGAACATGGATATTCAAAGCCTTTATCCTGACCAGGATCAGTTGGCTGATATGTATCTTAAGGCCAACCAAGATGAAGCTTATTTTATGAAGATTAAGAAAGACATATGGAACGTACTTGAAGAGCAGAAAGACAACATACTGAAGAAGAATTTAAATGGATATATGAAGAATATTGCATCAGTATATAGGGACGATAAAACGAGAGACTATGATCTGCTAAAAGATTCCTTGCAGTATGAATGGAATGAATACAGATACCAACATTTGAATTATAAGGTAGATATTTATTATCCCACATCAGATGGCATATGGGTTCGTGCATTAAAGGTGTACTCTTTGGAAAAGGATAACGAGGAAACCCTTCATGGGAAAGAGGTGGAAGATTTATTATTTATATGGGAAAAGGGGAAATGGAAGCTAAAGACAACAAAGAAAATCAGCGAATTGATATAACAAAAGCATGTCAGCTTAGATACGCTGACATGCTTCTGTTATATCATATATATGTAGTAAAGGAGGCATGTTTATTGATAAATTACTTTTACATCATATCTGGTGCTACCATCATCAGCATCAGCTTCTAAGACGATAGGAGAAATCAGCATACGATCCAATAACTGTCGATCGCTGCTAGATTCTTTCAAAGTGATATTAAAGATGTAGCCATAATTATCTTTCTTAACTTCAATATTTTTTATCAAGTGATCATGATGATCTCCTAAACTAATAAGGATGAAATTACCACAGCTAAATTGATTCTTATAAATACCTGTACTTTCTTGGGTAGCTTCAATCCATTCCTGCACATCAGGGTCGAGCTGATCCACATCATAGATAATTTTAAAATCCTTCATGCTGCTGGTCAATTCATCTTCATCGCAGCCTATGAGCCCAAACACACAAACGGCGCTTAGCACAAAAAATAGCAGTATCTTCTTCATGATTTTACCCCCCGATTGGTTCCCCTATATATATAGACGTAAAAAATAGGAAAAAGTTTCATATTGTTATAAAAATATTTTTTTACGATAAAACGGACATACCGTATATGTCCGTTTTATCGTAAAAAAATATTAATCTAGGTCTTGAGGGAGTTGATCGTTTGTATAAACCATGCCATTTGATGCGTTTTCAACCAGTCTCTTGGTCATTTCACCACCAAGCTGTCCACCCATTTGGCCTGCTTGTCGAGATGTGATTTCACCGCCAAAGGTTTTGTTGGTCATATCCATATGGAGTTCTCCTGCGATTTCTGCTTTGAATTCATTGAGCGCGGCTCTAGCTTCAGGTACCATTGGTCGTTTTGTCATGTATATCACCTCTTTTCTTTTAAGTTAGAAAGACTACTATTAGTATGAGCAAAGAAATTCTACAGTATTTTAAAAAATCATGGAAAATCTATGAAATGTTTTTTTTCTTGTTAAGGAAATCTGAATGTGTTAAAATAAGGGCGGATAGTATCGAAAGAACTATACCAACGAGATCAATGATGAAAATTAATGGATTCTGCTCTGAGCCAATAGGACCGAGACAGGAAAGGTAAATTTGGATGATAATGCCTTTTTGTGTGATGCTCAGAAAGGCTTTTTTGTTGCCTTTTTGGGAAAACTAAAATCACACTTCACTGTTTTGCGATGCTGGCAGTGGAGTGTGATTTCTGCTATAAGGAAGTGAGTAAATGAAATTTGGGTTTATTGGTGCAGGTAAGGTCGGAATAGCCTTTGGCATGTATTTAAGAAAAAAAGGCTTTCATATACAGGGATATTTTAGTAGAAATTTCATGTCTGCGCAGATTGCAGCGGCAAAAACAAATAGCCATGCCTATAAGGAAGAAGAACAGCTGCTTCGTGAAATAGATTTTTTATGGATTACAACGCCCGATGATGAAATCAAAGAAGTATGCAATTCTTTGGCAAAAAGAAAACTTTTTCGAAAAGGACAGATTGTTGCCCACATGAGCGGAGCAGCACCATCAACACATTTAGAAGAAGCTCACAAAGAAGGCTGTTACATTTATTCTATTCATCCACTTCAATCTTTTGCTGAGATCGAGAAAGCAGTAAAGGATTTAGAGAATACTTATTTTGGTCTTGAGGGAGATATAGAAAAAATCTCAATCATTGAGGACTTATTTGAAAAGCTTGGAAACCCCATCTTTAAACTTTCAACAGAGCATAAGGGACTCTATCATGCAGCGGCATGTGTATTTTCCAATTATTTGGTGTCATTGATAGATGAGGGTTTGACGTATTTAGATGCCATTGGTATTAATCGAGAAGAGGGATTTAAGGCTGTGCTGCCTCTGATGCTTGGAACGCTGCATAATATTGACGCCATGGGGACAACCAAGGCGCTGACAGGACCCATTGTGAGAGGGGATCAGTTGACTGTAGAAAAACATATTGAGATTCTTGAAAAGGAATTGCCGGAGTCTGTGATGTTTTATAAGCGAATGGGTCAGATGACCTTGGATATTGCTTCTGGTGAAAAATTAAAGGATATAAAAAAGATTTCAGCTTTAGAAAATATATTGAAAGAGGTGTAATGATGTCAGGAAAAAAATTTACAACTTCGTCGTTTATAGAAGCTAAAAAGAAAAATGAGAAAATTTCAATGCTCACTGCCTATGACTATTCGACAGCGAAGCTTTTGGACGAGGCAGGGGTAGACAGTCTGTTGGTAGGAGATTCATTGGGGATGGTTGTACTGGGATATGAAAATACCCTTCAGGTAACTGTAGAGGATATTGTTCATCATTGTAGGGCAGTGGCAAGGGGTGTGAAAAGAGCCTTAGTGATTGCCGACATGCCTTTTCTATCCTATCATGTTAGTGTAGAGGAAAGCGTACGTAATGCTGGACGGATGATTCAAGAAGGAAATGCCCATGCAGTGAAGCTGGAGGGAGGAGAAGAAGTAATAGACAAGGTGAGGGCCATCGTTAAAGCACAAATTCCTGTGATTGGTCACCTAGGCTTGACACCCCAGTCCGTAAATCTTTTCGGCGGTTTTAAGGTACAGGGAAAAAGTGAAGAACAGGCAAAAAAAATGATTCAGGATGCTTTATTGCTTCAAGAAGCAGGTGTATTTGCTATTGTGTTGGAGTGTGTGCCAGAGCCCTTGGCTAAATTGATTACAGAGAAGTTAGACATCCCTACCATAGGCATAGGTGCAGGGAAGTATTGTGATGGACAGGTATTGGTAACCCAGGATATGCTGGGCATGTTTTCTGATTTTAAGCCTAAATTTGTGAAGCAGTATGCTCAATTAGGGGAGGATATGAAAATAGCATGTAAGCAGTATATCGAAGAAATGAGGGACATGGAGTTTCCAAGCAAGGAGCACACCTTTGCCATGGATGAGGACGTGTTGTCAAAATTGTATTAATGGCAGGAGGCTAGGCAATGAAGATTGTTGAAACGGTTAAACAGATAAGAGAAGAAGTAGCAAGGGCTAGACAAGAAGGAAAAAAGGTAGGATTTGTGCCTACCATGGGATATCTTCATGAGGGGCATGCTTCTCTGATTCAAAGGGCAAAGGCAGAAAATGAGTTTGTGGTGGTAAGTATTTTTGTGAATCCTACCCAGTTTGGCGTGGGTGAGGATTTTGAAACCTATCCTAGGGATTTGGAGCGGGATAGTGAGATTGCAGAACAGGCAGGGGCAAATATCATTTTTCACCCTACTGTGGGTGAAATGTATCCTTTAGGATATAGAACATATGTGGATGTAGAAGGTATCACCAGTAAGCTGTGTGGCGCATCTCGACCAGGACACTTCAGAGGTGTAACAACCATTGTCAGCAAGCTTTTCCATATGGTAAAGGCAGATCGTGCCTATTTCGGTCAAAAGGATGCCCAGCAGGTTGCTGTTATTCAGCAGATGGTAAGGGATCTGAATATGGATATTGAGATCGTACCCTGCCCCATTGTGAGAGAAGCAGATGGATTGGCCATGAGTTCAAGAAACACCTATTTGAATCCATCAGAAAGACAAGCTGCCCTCATACTCTCAAAATCCCTTTTTGAAGCCCAGGGCAGGATTGATCATGGGGAGCATGATGCAGGAAAGCTAGGACTGTGGATCAAGGAAAACATTCAGACTGAGCCTTTGGCAAAGATAGATTATGTAGAAATTGTGGATGCTGTGACCTTGGAGGAGATTGAAGAAATCAAGGGAGATGTTCTCATTGCTTTGGCAGTGAGAATTGGAAAGACAAGGCTAATCGATAATATACGCTTGGAGGTATAAAACCATGTTGTTGAATATGTTTAAATCAAAGATTCACCGGGCTACAGTCACAGAGGCAAACCTAAATTATGTGGGAAGTATTACCATAGATAAAACCCTTCTTGATGCAGCCAATATTCTCCCTGGTGAGAAGGTTCAGATTGTAAATAATTACAATGGTGCCCGCTTAGAGACCTATGTGATTGAGGGAGAGGCCAACAGCGGTGTGATCTGCTTAAACGGCGCAGCCGCCAGATTGGTTCAGCCGGGAGACAATGTAATCATCATTGCCTACTGCTGGGTAAGCCCTGAAGAAGCAAAAACATTAAAGCCAAGTATCGTATTTGTGGATGAAGACAATAGAATTCTAGAGTTGGCAGAAATTGAAAAGCATGGAGAAATAAAATAAGTGCACGGAGTGCACAGGTTGAGGTTAAGGTTAAGGTTAAGAAAAACCAATGGGCGAATAATGTTCGCCCATTTTTATTGTCGGTTTTTAGGGCCCTAATTGACGTCCCTATCAACCTTAACCTTAGCCTCAACCTTGCGTAGCTTTGCTACGCATTAATCTCCTTACATAAACTCCTCCATGAGTTCATCAAACTTATGACGTATGTCTAGATCCTGCTGAACCACAGGGGTTCCTCGCTCTCCGGGGAGTTTGCTGTAATAATCTGGATCTGTATTTTGATAGAGAATGCCCGTGAAGAGCCCATCTGTTTCGATGTATTTATTCATGGCTTTTTGAAAATCTGCAGTGTTATGGTTCCCTTCATCATCCAGATTGACCAGGTGATCCCTAAACCATTGATAGGTATTGGTTTTATTAAAGGTTACACATGGGCTGAATACATTAACAAAGGAGAAACCCTTATGCTGAATGGCTTTTGTGATGATATCCACCAGTTGGTCCTGGTAGGCAGAAAACCCTTGGGCCACAAAGGTTGCACCAGCAGATAGGGCTAAGAGCCCTGGTTTTATCGGTGCTTCGATGGAACCATGGGGCGTACTTTTCGTAACAAAGCCCGTCTGGCTTAATGGAGAAGTATGACCCTTTGTAAGACCATAAATTTGATTGTTCATAACAATGTATGTCATATCAATATTCCTGCGGAAAGCATGGATGGTATGGGCTGTTCCGATGGCAAAGCCATCACCATCGCCTCCTGAGGCCACCACGGTAAGTTCCGGATTTACCAGCTTAATGCCTTGGGCTACAGGTAAGGCCCTTCCATGGATGCTGTGAAAGCCATAGGCATTTAGGTAGCCTGAGATTCGCCCAGAGCAGCCAATGCCAGAAACAACAGCTAGGTTGTGGGGTTCAATATCAAGGTGGGCTGCTGCAGCTTGTAGGGAGCGAAGGACGGAAAAATCACCACAGCCGGGGCACCAGGTCGGTGTCGTTTGGTTACTATAATTCTTTGCATTTCCCATTATATCAGCTCCTTGATCTTGTTATGGATTTCTTCATATTTAAAGGGTGTACCATCATACTTAAGGAGACTTTCTATTTTCCTATGAAAGCCAACTTCTGATTTGATGATAGCTGCCAATTGACCAGTGGCATTTCCTTCGATCACCAATATCTTGTTATACTTTGCACATAATTCTTCCAGTTGTTTAATGGGCATAGGCTTAATCATCTTAAACATGCCATAAGTCGCAGGAAGTTGTTCTCCTTCTACTACCCGTTGAATCATACCGAAATTGGAACCAACGGAAAGAATGAGCAAATCACTTTCCAACTGACCATAAAGATCGATATGGTCTAACTCTTTTAATCCTTGGAGTTTTTTCAATCTCTTGTCCATCATCTTTTTTCTGTTATCATTGCCTTCAAAGGGTTTACCGGTTTCCATGTGCTCTATACCTGTGATGTGGTGCATACCGAAGGGCTGCCCTGGAATAATCCTAGAAGATACCCCATCATCTGTAAAAGCAAAGCGCTTAAAGGGCATATCTGATTCTGTAAACTCATTGGAATTCAGAAGTTTTCCCCGATCTATCTGAATTTTTGAAGAATCTAATGGATCAATGGTCTGTCTAGACAGGCCCAAGTGGAGGTCGCTCAAAATCATTACAGGACATTGATACTGTTCTGCCAAATTAAAGGCATCTATGGTTTGATAAAAGCATCCTTCCACAGTATATGGAGAAAGGATGATGATAGGTATTTCACCATGGGCACCATAATATAGAAAGTCTATATCACTTTGCTCGTGCTTTGTAGGCAAGCCAGTGCTTGGACCTCCCCGCTGTATATCTGCGATGACCACAGGGATCTCAGTCATGGCTGCAAGGCCAATACCCTCCATCATTAAGGATAATCCAGGACCAGATGTGGCAGTCATGCTTCTGACGCCACCGTAGGCTGCACCTACTGTCATGGTAATGGCAGAGATTTCATCTTCTGTTTGGATCATGACACCATTAAAACCTGGAAACTTTTTTGTTAAGTATTCCATAACCTCAGAGGATGGAGTGATGGGATATGCTGCCATAAATCGGCATCCTGCCATGAGAGCACCAAAGGCTATCGCTTCATTCCCAAGCATGGATGCTTTTTTTTGATTGTTTTGTACGGGTGATAATCTGTACTGATGGGAGAGGGAATTGTTTTCCAAAGGCAGTTCATAACATGCTGTCAGGACCTTCATATTGTTTGCAACAATTTCTTCTCCTTTACCGTTGAAATTCTTTGAAATCACACGGCTTACGGATTCGATAGGCATATGAAACAATTGTCCTAAGAACCCTACTACGCCAGTATTTTTCATGAGGGTATTCCCATACTGCTTTGCAATGCTCGTAAAAGGGATCGGAAGAATGATATAGGATGAGGGCGCAATGGATGCTAGCAGTTCTTTCACAGAGACGATGTCATCATAGACGAGCAAACCGCCTTTTTTAAGCTTAGGAAGATTTATTTCGATAGAATCTTGGTCAAAGGCAATCAAGATGTCCAAAGAATCATCACAGCTTAAGGTTTTGTGGGTTGAAATATCGATGACATAATTTGTATGTCCACCCTTTATTCTAGAAGAAAAGGTTCTATAGCCAAAGGCATAATATCCTGCTTGAGAAAGAGCACGGATCAGGGTATCTCCAACGCTAACGATTCCCTCACCTTGGATACCGCCAAGCATGAGGGTTAGTTGTTTTATCAAAATGATCACTCCTCTGTGGATTTTTTCACATGCTTTACATATACCTACAAAGACATCACTCTAATCAGAGAAAATATTTCACTTGTATTATATGTGAATAGGTTGGAAAATATGGTTTCCTATTTCTTGGGAAAAATCTGCGATGAGCATGGCAAGCTTTGGTTCAAGGTGATATTGTTGTAGAAGTGTAGTTGAACTGAAATGTATACATAAAAAGGTATCAAGGGGAGAATAATGTTTATATACAAATATGGAGGTGTAATCAATGGTTGAAAAAAGAAGAGAGCAGGGTCAGCTAAATATAGGCCAAATGTTTGTACGAATTCTGGTTTCCATGATTGTACTTGCAGTTGTGGCATTTTTTACCCCTTATTTTTCAATTACAGGATTTGTACCATTACTTTTGGCCGCAGTAATAATTGGTGCGTTGGACTATCTGATTGAAAGATTTACAGGATTTGACGCGACGCCTTTTGGCAGAGGCATCACAGGATTTATTGTTGCAGCAATTATCATTTATCTGACAGGATATTTGGTTGCTGGTGTAACTGTAGGTTTTATGGGTGCTATATTGGGAGCATTAGCCATTGGTATCGTCAACATGATCATCCCTGGAAAGGGAGTGTTTTAAAAAACGCTTAGATCTAAGCGTTTTTTATTTTAATATAAAAGAATGCGCAAATTGCTGAATTGTGGTAAAATATGTCTTGTGTAGGTTGAAAATAAAAAATCCATATATGCAATACATATAGACGAAAGGGTGAAGGTATGAAGGGGGACAAGGCAATTGCCGGGATGATCGTAATCCTGACCATGGTACTAATGGGTGGTACTGTGGGCATGGCAACCAGCTACTATTTGATGAACAGTGCAGCCAGCGTAGAGGCAGAGGCGAAGCAATTTAAGACCCTTGAACAGGAGTTTGAACAAAGCAATGAGAAACGAGTGAATACTGAGAATGAAGAAGTAAAAATAGATAGTCCTGGGGAACCGGTACAGCCGCTGAAAACAATTCAAACCGAGCAGATGGGGGAATTGCACCAAGCCTTAGATATTTGGAAGGAAATCATGTTTCAAGTAGCTAAAGGAGAGTTATCTCAGGAAATGGCTGGGAAATTACTGTATTCAATATCTGGGGAGGTTTATAAAAGAAACCTGCCAGAAACATTTTCACCCTATTGGTTAAGAAGTGTTATCAAGCACAGAAAGGATCAAGAAAATGTGCTGCAAGGGATACAGTTTTCCGAGGCTATTCATGAAAAGAATGGAATGACTTTGGTAAACGTCACAGAGACCTATACGAAGACCACAGCATCCTATCAGCTAAAATTAAAGAAGGAAAATGATCAATGGCGTTTTATTACCCAGATCATACAATAGAGCTTGAGTAGACCTCAGGCTTTTTTCATACATACAGGAATTATGGTTTTCATCTCTTACGGAAAAAGAGGAAGAAGACTTGAGTGTGTAGAATTGTTTAAGGTCAGGAAACAGAAAAAATTGAGGGAGAATCGAAAATGAGAAGAATCATGATCGTATGTTTACTGCTGTTATCTATGGGATCAGCTGTTTATGGAGATGATGCTGTATTGGGCGGCAGTGGGAATACTGTTTATCCCATATATGATACCCAGGTAGAAATGCTGTCTGAGAAAATAGATATTGAAGTACAGGGAGACTATTCCCTTGTACGGTGCGAGTTTCTTTTTAGAAATACCGGGGAGAAGGAAACGATTACGGTAGGATTTCCAGCCTATGGCACATTACCGCCCTTGGAGCATCGAGCTGCCTTTGAAGATGATGAAAAGCTTTATGACTTTCAAACCTATGTGGATGGACAAGAAGTGAAGACAGTTATAAAGGAAGGCTTAAAGGAAGAAGGAAACAATCAAGGAAGTATGTATTATGCCAATTGGCATGTGTGGGAGATGACATTTGATAAAGGGCAGGAAAGAAGGGTAATCAATACGTATCGTATAAAAAATGCCTATGACTCTATTGGAGGAAAAACAATAAAATATATATTGGATACGGGCGCTACATGGAAAAATAAAATTGGATATGGAAAGGTGAACGTTCACTTTGATCAAAAGATGGATCCACAGAATTGGAGCATTATAGATTACCAAGGCTATGAAAATCATCCCAATGTAAAGGTAAAGGTATATCCTGAAAACAACCAAATCCTTTGGGAGTTTTTTGATGTAGAGCCTGACTTTAATATCGGATTGTATTATCAAGAGCCTATGGAAAGACAATACCATTTGATTTTTGATGGGGTAGAGGATGGAGCGAGCAAGGAAAAGAATATGGTGAAGAACCATGGCTTAACAGCATACAAAGCCTACATGGCTGGTGATGATGAAGAGGCTTTGGAGGCAATCAAAAAAGTCAATAGCTATAAGGAACACGGGGATAAGGAAGTAGCCAGCTATGCCTTAGAAGCAGCCAATTATCTTGACTATTATCGGGGGCTTATCCATATGAAACAAGGGGATACCAAGGGGGCTATTTATTACCTAAAACTCAATGGGTTATTACAGGATAGGAATGTATATCTTTTAAGTCAGCTCTATAAGACCACCGGCAATCACGATCAATATATACAAATGTTAAATCGAATGATCAAAGGAAATGTATACGGAAATGTGTTAAGAATTTGGGCCTATCAAGAACAGCAGGGATTGCCCCAAGGTATAAAAGTGAAATATGGTATCACGGATAGTGAACTGAAGATTACAGAGTCCCAAGAATCTATAAAAGAACAGTCAAAGACCCCATCCAAGAAGCAAGAGGCCTTTTCCTATAAAGGATTTATCGTGTTCAATATGGGAATCGTCATATTCGTATTTGTAATTTTTTGGAATATAAGAAAGAGATAAAATAATGGTAGAATATAGGGAATTTGGATATATAGTTAATGATTAAGGATTGTTTGTAACGTTTCCTTAAAATCTATAAAAAATGGTGAGTGTTTGATGAAAAGGATAAATAAATACATTGTTTTGTATATGATGATCATGGGTTTTGTGTGGTTTATTCAGTTTAAAATGGTGGAGGAAAAGGTGCAGGCTGCCGATGTTCAGATTGAAACGCCTATAGCCTCGGCGATTATTTCTTCTGCAGAAGGGCAGGACAATAGTCCAGCGTTAGAAGAATTGGATGGGGCACCTACTAACGGGGAAGAGATTGATCAAATCCAAACCAATAGCGAGAACAGGATATCTTACAGCATCAAGAATCATGTATTTTATAAAGGCGGCGGGCAAGCGTCAAAGATTGCGCTTACCTTTGATGATGGACCTGACCCCTATTATACAGGGAAGGTTCTGGATATTTTAAAGGAGCATGAGGTCAAAGCAACCTTTTTTCTGATAGGCACCCATATAGAAAAATATCCTGACGTAGCAGCCCGTATTGCGGAAGAAGGTCATGGGATCGGAAACCACAGCTGGGGGCATAAAAAGTTTACATGGCTTTCACCAACGGATATTCAAAGTGAATTGGAGAAGACAGGGGATTTGATTGATTCCATTACTGGCTATCATTTCAATATTTTTAGGCCGCCCTTTGGTACAATGAATAAAAAAACCCTAGAGCTGGTAAACGCTGCAGGTTATAACGTGGTCAATTGGTCTGTAGACACAAAGGACTGGAGTGGTACGCCGGTATCAAAGATTTTGTATTATGTTAAAATGCAGTTAAAGCCTGGGGGAATTATCCTCATGCACAGCAGCGGCAGGAAGCAGGCCATGGAAAACATGCTGGCATCACTGCCCCAGATTATCCAACTGGCCAAGGAAAAGGGATATGTATTTGTAACCGTACCAGAGGTTTTAGGTTTGGAAGAGGATACTGTGATAAATGTGGAGGAAGGGAAACAGGGGGAGTAGACCAATGTTAGTCAAAACGGAGATAACGCAATCGATTTTGGACTTCTTAAGGGCAGATTTGCCAGTGAATCTGAACCTGCTAGGAATCATAGATAATGTTCCCCACATAGAAATCTATGTAGACCATGTGGAGAAACCCAGGGGTGTATTTATAAAGAAAGGCTATTTTCATTATCTGTATACCAAAGAAGACCAATTCATAGAGGCTGTGATGAATCAGTTCTTGCAGGAAGGATTCTATGGATTTTCGGGGGTGGAATTATCCATTGGGAAAAAGATTATGGAAAAATATCATGTGGACTGGACCAGTCCGTGCACCCTTTATTATATGCCAACGGAAAACTTAAATATGAAACTGATGAAGCATTCTGTCCAGTCGATCGCACTGGAGGACGCTGATATTATAGATCATTTTTATACCTATCGGAACGAGTACAGTTTAGAAGCCATCCGAAAGGATATAGAAGAACGTCCTTCTTCAGCGATCTATGTGGATGGAGAAATCGCCTGTTGGGTTCTCGTCCATGATGATGATTCCATGGGTATCATGTATACCAAGGAGAATCATAGGAAAAAGGGATATGCAGTGGATGTGACCATTGATCTGGCATCAAAGATGATGAAAAAGGGAAAGGTTCCATACTTACAGATCGTGGAAGGAAATAATATGTCACCTGGTTTGGCAAAGAAGTGTGGTTTTGTTGAATGTGGGAAAGTCATATGGTTTGGCATCGTAGCGGGTAATCCAAAGGAATAAATGGAAGGGAATAAGCCCACAGAGTATCTAAATCTACTTAGAAGATCGCCCTTGAAGGATTCAAGGGTTTTATTTATAATTAAAATTTCCAATTATTTCTTGTAAAAGTGAAACAAAATCATTAGATTTTACGTCTTTAAAAAGGAATGTATTACATAGCACCCAGACCAGCAGATTTGATGATATAGCATACAGGCTGCGGTTTAAGGAGGGAGAGGGTTATTATTGGTATGGTGAATATCCAGAATGTGCGGAAAGTATACAAAATAGGAGAAGAACGGGTTGTAGCATTAAATGATATTTCCTTGAAGATTCATCCAGAGGAGATATGTTGTTTTCTAGGCACCTCTGGTTCAGGGAAATCAACTCTTTTAAATATTATGGCTGGTTTAGAGAAGCCTACAAAGGGAACCATCACAATTCAGGGGAAGAAAATAGAAAAAATGAGCGAAAAGGAAGTCACTAAATTTAGACAAAAAAATATTGGGTTCGTCTTTCAGTCCTATAACCTTCTTCCATCTCTGACCGCATTGGAAAATGTAAGTCTTCCCTTGACATTCCGGGGAGTGCCGAAAAATATGCGTGATCGAATAGCCATGGAAATGTTAGAGTCAGTAGGCCTCAAAAAACATATTGCCCACAAGCCATCTCAAATGAGTGGAGGGCAGCAGCAGAGAGTAGGAATTGCCAGAGCTTTTGTGAGCAAACCCCCTATTGTCTTTGCAGATGAGCCCACGGGAAATCTTGATTCAAAAACAACAGAAGAAGTCATGTCCCTCATGCTGAATATGGCCCGAGAATATAAGCAGACATTGATTCTTGTTACCCATGATAAGAGTATTGCTGAATTTGCAGATCGAATCGTGTATATTTTAGATGGAAACATTGAAAAAGTAGAAGAAAAAGGTTTGATGAAAGGGGCGGGAATAGAATGAAAAATTCATTTCTTTACATACTTGTGTTTATCATTATCTTAATGGGCGTTTATCCTACAAGCTATGCTGTCACAGAAACGGAAACAGATGTAGATCCTTACATGGGAAGTCCAAACCTTGTGATTGGAAGAAACACAAAAATGCCTATATTTAAAGCAGGAGAAGAAGCAAGACTTGCAATTCCCATTGAGAATACCAATGTGGGCACTGCAAGGAATGTAATCGTTACGCCGGTCATTGACGATCCAAATAGTTATCCCTTTGATATTGATGAAATGGCGACAAAAAGGAGAATCCATGAGATAAACGGTCACGGTAAGGAGGAGGCTGTTTTCTACTTTAAAGTAAAATCAAATGTGGAAGGAAAGATATATCCACTCAAATTTAATATCGAGTGTACTAGTCTAAGCGGGGGTTCATTTAATCAAGCTGACACGGTAAATGTAAAAATAGAAAACAATCTTAAGATACCCTCTTTACAAGTTAATAAGGTAAGTATAGAAGGAGATGCTTTAACCAGTGGCAGAACAAAATCTGTAACACTGCATATAGAAAACACAGGAGATTTGACTGTTAAAGATGTGGACGTGCGCTTAGGTGGATTTTCAAACGACGGTCTCATCTTAGGTTCTACCGTAGATACTCAAAAAATAAAGACATTAGAGGGCGGCAAACAGCAAAGTGTTATTTTTAAAATTTCTGCGGCTTCCACCATGGAAGACGGAACCTATAGCTTAGACCTTACCATGGATTATAAGGATGAGTACAACAAAGTCTACAAAAATGAAACGAAGATATATCTTCCTGTGGATGGGGCAGGTTTAAAAGAAACGAACTTTTCTTTTGAAAATCTAACATATCCTGGTGGAATCGTTGGGACAAATAATGACTTTAAGATTTCTTTTGATTTGAAGAATGTTGGTAATGCAGAGACAGAAGGCCTTCAGGTAAGCATTGATGGAGGAAATGAAATATTGCCCAAATCATCCCCGGTGAGAAATATAAAAGGATTACCCCCAGGTGAAAGTAGAAGTTTCGAGTTTGTTTTATTTGCCAAGGACGGCATTGAGTCCAAAAACTATCCAGTGAAAATCAACGTAGCCTATGATGTAATGAATGGAAGATCCAAGACTACCCAAAGTATCAGCCAATATGTGGGCATATTGGTCAATGATCAAGGAGACAAAAGCGGCGTACCGAAAATCATTATTGATAATTATGACTATAATGGAGAATTTGTAAAAGCGGGAGAGAATTTCCCTTTAAACATCTCTTTTTTCAATACCAACAAGGGAAGCGCTGTGCGAAATGTGAAGGTAAGTCTTAGTGCTGACGAGGGTGTATTTTCTCCAGTGGGCAGCAGCAGCTCCTTTTATATCGGAGAGATTTCTGCTGGGGGAAGAGTGGAAAAGAGCCTCATCCTAAAGCCAAAGATCGATGCAAGTTATAAGACCTATAACATCGCTGCAGACATAGAATATGAGGATCATAAAGGAGAAAAGCTTGCGGCTAAGGAGGTCATCAGTATTCCAGTCATTCAAGAAACGAAGCTATTAATCTCCGATGCAGAAGTACCCACTGAAAATTTAGTGGGCAGCGCTGTGGGTGTTACAATGGACTTTTACAATGTAGGTCGGGCACTCATCCGGAATTTGATGATTCGAACCGAAGGAGACTTTGAAATAAGAGATGGAAGCTTATACATAGGAAATCTAGAAGCTGGTAAGGACAATTATTATGATGTAACTGTCATTCCTGGCAAGACTGGAAATTTGGCTGGGAAAGTAATATTTGAATATGATAATGAAATTGGTGAACATTATGCCATTGAAAAGGAATTTCAAATTCAAGCCATGGAAATGCCTGCACCTCCAATGCCAGATCCATCCATGGAGATGCCCAAACCACAGCAGGGATTGTCAATGAAAGCTTGGATCCTTATGAGTATTTTCTTATTGGGTATTGGTGGAGTCGGGGTAGTTTGGCGTAAAAAGCGGAAGAAAAAGCTGGAGGAAGTGACAGCCGATGAATAATCTGGACTTAATCAAGATGGCCTTAGGCAACTTGCTGCGGAGGAAAACTAGAACATTGCTCACGATTTTAGGTGTGGTGATTGGCACCAGTTCCATTGTTGTTATGCTGTCATTAGGTATTGCCATGGATTATAGCTTTAAAGAGCAGCTTTCTAGAATGGGTAGTTTAAATTTGATCGACGTGAACAACTATGGATTTTATGGAGAGGGTATAGCACCTGGTGGTGGAAAAGACTTAAAGCTTGATGACCATGCGGTGAACAGTATCCGCCAAATTCAAGGGGTTCAAGGCGTTATGCCTATCAAGACTGCTTATGTTCGAATTGTGGCAGGAAAAATGATGGGTAATCTTCCTGTTATCGGCATTCAACCCGAACTTATGGAGGTCTTTGACTTTAAAGTGGAGACAGGGCGCTTGCTTATGGCTTCTGATAAGGATGCAATTGTTTTTGGTAAACAAATAACCATGAATTTTTATAATCCACGTCTTCGTAATCCACAGTTTGGACCCATGGGACCAGAGCCTCCTAAGATTGATCTGATGAACAATAAGCTGATTTTAACCACGAGTATGGAATACGGGGAAAGGCGAATGGCAGGTGTAGAAAGGGATCCTAACCAGAAACCGCCGAAACTTTATAAGGTGAAGGGGGTAGGTATTCTTCAAGAAAGTCAAAGTGAGAAAGACTATAACGCCTATATGCATATGGATACGCTTCAGAAAATTCTTGAGGAAAGCCAAAGAACTGAGCAGGGGGAAGGGCAGAGACGAAGGGGAAGCCAACAGAATGATCAGTATGAGCGAGTCAGTGTAAAGGTAGAAGATATTAACCAAGTGGAAGCTGTACAGGAACAAATTAAAACCATGGGTTTTCAGCCTTTCAGTTTGACAGATATGCTTAAATCTATGAAAGAAACCTCAAGAAAGATGCAGGCTATTTTAGGTGGTATCGGCGCTGTGAGTTTATTTGTTGCAGCCATTGGCATTACTAATACCATGGTAATGAGTATTTATGAAAGAACGCGAGAAATTGGAGTCATGAAGGTGTTAGGTGCAGATTTGACAGATATTCGAAAGCTATTTCTACTGGAAGCAGGTATGATTGGCTTTGGTGGCGGTTTGCTGGGTCTTGTACTAAGCTATTTGATTTCCCTTGGATTAAATAAGATTGGTGGAGGATTCCTTGGTGGTATGGGTGGGAACACTGGAATTTCGGTGATTCCCTTTCAGTTAGCCATGGCAGCGCTGGCTTTCTCAACGATAGTAGGACTTGTTTCTGGATTCTCACCAGCAAGGAGGGCCATGAATCTGAGTGCCTTAGAAGCCATTCGCTCCGAGTAAATATCCATAGGAAGACGCCTTTTATAGGCGTCTTTTGAATGTTATTGACATCCCGCCGAGGCACTACTATAATTACTACAATATGTATTGTTGATCAACTGGGATGGGAGGGATTTCTTTGGAGCTTGGAGAACAGAAACTGTTAGATATCAAGGAGGGCCTAAAGAGCGGGGTGCCCATAGTGATTGGCTATATACCCATTGCCATGGCCTTTGGTATTCTAGCGAAAACAGAAGGTGTCTCTCTCTTGGATACCATGCTGTTTTCAGTATTGGTCTTTGCTGGAGCGAGTCAATTTATGGCCTTAAATTTACTGGCTGTAGGTGTAGGCGCGGGGGAAATTATCCTGGCAACACTGCTTATGAATTTCCGTCATTTTCTGATGAGTGCTTCTCTCGCAGCCAAATTGGAGGATCGAAGGAAGCGATGGATCCCGCTGGCAGCTTTCGCTGTCACCGACGAGACCTTTTCCGTGGCGGCTTTAAGGCAAGGGACGCTAACGTTAAACTATCTATTGCCCATGGAGTATGCTGCCTATGGGTCTTGGCTAGGAGGAACTGCCCTTGGCTACCTTTTAGGCAGCGCATTACCGGAATTAGTAAAAGCTAGTATGGGGGTTGCCCTGTATGCCATGTTTACAGCAATTTTGGTACCAGCCGTTCGTAAATCGAAGGTGGTCACAATCCTAGCTCTTGGAGCAGGAATATTGAATACAGTGCTGAGTTATTCCAGGATTGTAACTTCAGGATGGAGTCTAATTCTTACAATTCTTTTGGTGGCAGCTGCTGGGGCATGGATATTTGACGGAGAGGAAGTGGAGAGGGATGAATGATATGCTTGTATTGATTGTGGGAATGATGGCAGTTACCTATCTACCCAGGGTGATTCCATTCTTTATTGTTTCTCAAACGAAGCTGTCCAAAAGAATCCAAAGATTCCTGCAGTTTATTCCCTATGCAGCCCTAGGTGCGCTCATTATCCCTGGTGCTTTTTCAGCCACGCCTGACATGCCATCTGCAGCCATGGTAGGAATACTCTTCGCTGGATTATATGGATGGTTTAGGGGAGGGATTATTATTCCCGTATTAGGGTCTATCATCGCTACCTGGATGATTTTATCGTCAGGTTTTGGTATGATTATGTAGTGCCAGATCAGATTATTGGAAGAGAAGGGGGAGAAACATGGTTTCATATCTATTACAGGGTTTTATGCTAGGACTTGCTTATGTGGCACCCATAGGAATGCAGAACCTATATGTAATCAACACAGCAGTAAGTATGAAAAGAATTAGAGCATATCAAGTTGCATTCATTACGATTTTTTTTGATATTTCCCTTGCAATTGCTTGCTTTTTTGGAATGGGATTATTGATGGACCAATTTGTCCTTTTAAAAAAGGGAATCCTCTTGGTGGGTGGGGCAGCCGTAGTTTATATTGGGGTTAACTTGGTAAAATCAGTGCCAGAGATTCAACAAGGGGTGAATGTAAATAAGACACTTTTAGAAACAGCAGGAATTTGCTTTGCTGTAACCTGGCTCAATCCCCAGGCATTGATAGATGGGTCCCTTCTTTTAGGTGGTTTCCGTGCATCTTTGCCCATAGAGGCGTCTAGGATATTCATTTATGGTGTCTGTGCTGCATCTTTTACATGGTTCATGGGCCTTGCAACCATCGTTTCTATTTTTAGAAACTTAATCAATAGCAAAGTGTTACGGTGGATCAATTGGATTTGTGGAAGTATCATCATTTATTATGGCTTAAAGCTATTATATGATTTTATGAAGATGATGTAGATGGGTCTTTGCGTACATAAAATTTTTTTACTGTAATCATTCGTATATCGAAATAGTGATCTAGCACAAAGGAGATTAGGTCATTTGAGAAATGGGGGAAATATATGATTCAAGGACATTTTGGGGAAATTGCATCCTTTATTACCGCAGTATGCTGGACCATTACGGCAGTAGCTTTTGAAAAGGCGGGACGCAGAATAGGTTCTCTATCAGTAAATATTATTCGTCTTGTGATGGCTTTTGTTTTGATTGGTTTATATACCACCTTTTCAAGAGGAATGTTTCTACCCTTGGATGCCACCAGAGAGGCATGGATTTGGCTGACATTGTCTGGGATGGTGGGCTTTGTCATAGGAGACCTATTTTTGTTTCAGGCCTATGTAGAAATAGGTTCTAGAATTTCTATGCTGATTATGGCTACAGTGCCGCCAATCACGGCATTGGCAGGATTCATTCTTATGGGAGAAACCTTGACCTTGGTAGACTTATTAGGTATGTTTATCACCATAGGCGGGATCGCCTTAGTGGTTCTGGTAAGGGGATCTACAGAAGAAAAGAAAGTAGAACTTTCCCATCCCTTAAAGGGATTAGTCTATGCCTTCATTGGTGCCTTGGGTCAAGCCTTTGGATTGATTCTAAGTAAATATGGTATGGGGGCTTATGATGCCTTCGCTGCTACTCAGATTAGAATTATCGCTGGTATCATTGGCTTTGCTGTAGTCGTTACCTTTGCAAAAAGCTGGGGTAAAATCTATGAATCATTGAAAGATCTGAATGCCATGAAAAATACAACCATAGGCGCATTCTTTGGTCCCTTTGTGGGTGTATCTTTTTCCCTTTTGGCGGTGCAGCATACAACAACTGGGGTTGCGTCTACCATAATGTCCATCAATCGAATATTGATTATTCCTGCCGCAATTCTTATATTTAAGGAGAAGGTATCGATGAAGGAGATTATTGGCGCGTTGATTACCGTGGTTGGAGTTTCTCTATTGTTCATGTAGTGATGGAGAAAGATATGGCAATGATATAGACAGGGGAATAATTTTTAAGGGTATTTGGAAATGGAGGAAAATAGATGGAGTTAAAGAAAATCAAAGGTCAGATTTATTACATACCCAATGTGGTGAATATAGGCTGCATTGTTCAGGGGAATGATGTTATTCTTATCGACACAGGACTAGAGGACGCTGTAGGGAAGAAGATCATAAATTTATTGGAAAAAGAAGGGCTTGATGTAAAAGCGGTGATCAACACCCATTCCCATGCAGACCATTTTGGCGGGAATGCCTACATAAAGGAAAAAACAGGGGCTATGATCTACGCCCCTGCCATTGAAGAGGCAGCCATAAAATACCCGTATTTTGAACCCATGTACCTCTTCTCAGGGGCAAACCCTGTGAAAGAACTACACAACAAATTCCTGATGGGAAAGCCTTCCCCTGTGGATTATGTCATTGGCAGTGAAGAAGAGACCTTGGAGATTCTGGGACTGTCCCTTAGGGTTCGTTCTTTACCAGGGCATTCCATGAATCAAATCGGCATTGAAATGGATAACGTCATATTCTGCGGCGATGTCTTCGTTGCGGAGGAGATATTGAAGAAGCATAAGATTCCTTTTAATATGGATATTCAAAAACACCGGGATACTTTGCATTGGTTGAAAGGGACGAACTATGAATGGTACATCCCATCCCATAGTGGGCCGATCCAGGATGTGAAAGAAGTGGTGGACATAAATTTTCAGGTGTTGGATGAGATTGATCAGTGTATTGGCACCCTTTTGGCAGAGCCCCAGACTACGGAAGAGCTGGTGCAGCATGTCTGTGATGCCTATGAAATTCACTGTACCAACCTAGGGCAATATTATCTGTTTCATACAGCCATCATGGCCCATATCAGTGCCTTATCCGATCAAAAGAAAATCCGATCCCAGATAGAAAACAATCGGGTATATTGGGTGGTATCGTAGGGGAAGATCGAGGTTAAGGCTAAGGTTGAGGTTAAAAGAGTAGGGGCGATTCACGAATCGCCCGCAGACCACAGATACTATGCAACACCTACAGGCTGTATCGAATAAATAGCGGGCGAACACTGTTCGCCCCTACATTTTTTTCACCTTTGGTAAAGGCAAATAAATCCTTATCTTGGTACCTACTTGGACAGTGCTTTCTACTTCAATATGCCCCTTGTGACGATCAATGATCAGCTTAGCAATAGATAGACCAAGACCGTGACCACCACTGGCCTTCGTTCTGGATTTATCTGAGCGATAGAAACGATCAAAAATATGGGGTATGTCTTCTTTCGGTATGCCTGCACCCGTATCCTCAATGACGATAACAGCATGCTTTTTCTGAAGAAAGGTCTCAAGATGAATGACGCCGCCAGATGGTGTAAACTTTACACTATTGTCTATAAAAACCCGTAATGCCTGTTTTAGATTTTTGCGATCAGCCTGAATGCTGATCTTTTCTTTTGAGGTGTATTGAATGTCGTGGTTATCATCAATTAGTCGCGTTTCTTTGGTCACCTCGTCCAGCAAATCGTTGAGCACAAATTCTTCGATGTCCAGCTTTTGTAAACCCTTGTCGCTTCTAGCTAAAAACAGAAGTTTCTCCATAAGGGACTGCATGTTTTCTGCCTCTCCCTTGATGGCATAAATGGACTCTTCCAACACTGCGCGGTCATCCTTTCCCCAACGATCCAATAGATTGGCATAGCCTTGAATCACAGCAATAGGTGTTCTCAGTTCATGGGAAGCGTCTGATACAAATTGATTTTGTCGATCATAGGAGGCTTGAATACCATCGAACATCTCATTAAAGGTTTCTGCCAGCTCTTTCAATTCATCCTGAGAGCCCCTCACATCTAATCGGCGATTTAAATCATAAATATTAATATTCTTAACGGTTTCAGTCATGGTTTCAATGGGCTTTAGCATTCTCCTGCTGATACTGGAGCCGATGATTAGAATCATGACAATACCAATACCGTTTACAGCCAATAGTACAAGGCCAAGAATCTGAATATATGCGTTGTCAGTTTTCATATTTTTTTCCACTTGAATAAAGTGATTTTTAGTGCTTGTGGGGATAGACTTTGTTAGTACCATGTATTGACCATAATTTTGATCCAGGACTGTGGGAGAATCCAGTTGTAAGAACAATTGGATATTGGCGTGATCCTCCTCCGTACTATATACAATGATATTTTCCCTGTCAAAAATATGAATCTCTAGATCTTCCTGCTTTGCAAGATCAACAATGTTTTCTTGGGCGATTTGGCCGTTTTCATCTGTATAATAGGCTAAGATAAATTGGGTATTTCGTTCTACATCCTTGCGAACCTGCTCCAAGAGAAAGAAACGAAAGCCCAGGAGGATACTGGCGTTGGAGAGGAGCAACAGAATAGATATAATCAAGGCGTAAACCACGGTGATTTTAAAGGTGATAGAAAAGCGGAAAAGCCTTCGAATCCGTTGTCTAGCACCCTTGAAAATCTTCCCAAAGGATTGAAATATCCAACCAATACCTTCAAAGAGATAGGGAAGGCCTTTGATCAATATCTTTATGCCGTAAAACAGAAATAAAATAAGCTGATACAGCAGTCGAAAGATTTTTTTTAGACTATTCATCTTTGAAAAGGTATCCCACCCCTCGAATGGTATGGATGAACTTCTGGTTGTATTTTTCATCAATTTTGCTTCTCAGATATCGGATATATACATCCACCACATTGGTATCTCCAAGATAGTCGTATCCCCATACAGCTTCAAGGATTTTGTCCCGGGTCAAAACGATATTCTGGTTTTCCATAAGGTATCTCAATAAATCGAATTCCCTTTTGGTCAAGTCAACGGTCTCATCTTGATATGTTACCAAATGCTGCTCTAAATCCAGCTTCAAACCATTAATAGAAAGAGGTTTTGAAGAATGCGTCAGATTTTTTTTACGCTTTAGGGCTACCCGAATTCTAGCCAATAATTCTTCGATGGCAAATGGTTTCGTGACATAATCATCAGCACCCAAGTCCAATCCCATCACCTTATCCATGGTATCATCCTTGGCAGTTAGCATGATGATCGGTGTTTCCATGGTCTGACGAATACGGCGGCAAACCTCCATGCCATTGAGACTTGGCAGCATCACATCTAGTATAATAAGGTCGAAGGTGCCTTGGAGACTTTCTTGTAAGCCCGATCGACCATCATAGGCTAAGGTCACATGATAACCTTCATATTTCAGTTCCAGTTCTAAAAAACGGGCAATCTTTACTTCATCTTCCACGATCAAAATCCTAGGTGCATCCAATACCGTTCACTCCTATTCAACGAAACTCTTTTTTCCATTATATCTCATTTCATTATAATTAAACATAAATAACCTACATGTCCATGTAGGTTATTAGGGGTAAGGTAGTAAGATTCTTTATTTCTCTGTTCCTTGTTCAGGAGCAGTCTCCGTGCGAAGCTTATCCGTCATATCATCTACGGCGTTGGACACCTTATCTAGTACTTTATTGATCTGTAGGTCTCCTCCATCTTCCTTTTCAATCTTGATCTTATGCTTTGTCAGCAGGGCTACGGGTAAGCCAATCACCAAAACTGGGGTAGCTACGATACCGATGAGGACAGCGGCTGTAACTGGTAGATTAATGATGTTTTCATCATCTTTTTTGATGATAAACTTTGTTTCATTTCCTTTTCGAAGGATATCCTTTACAGTGGCCATAAACTTTCCTTCACACTTAGACTTTCTTTCAGGTCGAAGCTTGCTTTCCTTTTCTAAATACACCAATGCTTCCACAATATCATCGTTACACTTCTCTAATGCATCTTTAGCATCCTGATAGCTTACATTGGCTCTTTCCCTTAATAAATCGATTCTTTCTAATGAGATTGACATCTTTATCCCTCCATGTATTGTTTGATATAATTAGTATAAAATAGAGGGATTAAAGGATCTTTAAAGAAAGATTAGAATTTGATTAGAAAATGGAAATAATGAAAATAAAAAGAATTTCATCCGATGGCTAACAACTCTAAGACTCCCGCTTGCACGCTGTGTAAGCGATGATCAATAAATCAAAGATTTATGATCTCTGCTTATACAAGCGGGAGACAAGAGTTGTACAGCCCCTGGATAACACGACTTGACGTTCAGGTGGAGTTACCTGTGCCCGCGGGTGCAAACTCCATCTGAACGAGTCTTAGTTGATTGGAGTGTGAGAAGATGCGTGTTTTTATTGCAATAGAGCTTGAAGATGGATTGAAAGCATACATAGGAGAGAAACAGCAGGAGGTAAGAACCCATAGTGAAAAGGGAAATTTTACACGATTAGAAAATCTTCATCTTACCCTGCGGTTTATGGGAGAGGTGCCAAACCAAGGGATAGAGAAAATAAAGGAGGCCATGGCAGCCACAGCAGAGGAGATAAACGCCTTTCCAATGACATTGGGAACATTAGGGGAGTTCCCCAGGGGAAACAAGAAAATATTATGGATGGGTATACATCAAGGACAGCCAGCCCTGCAGCAGCTCTTTCAAGCGTTAGAGAAATGTCTTGAAGAGAAGGGCTACTCTCGAGAGGAAAAAGGATTAAAGCCCCATATTACCTTAGGCAGAGAAGTTATTCTAAAGAAGCCTTTTGATGAACTAAAGGAAGAAATAGCAGTGGAGGAAAAAAACATCGAAGTAAAAGGGATTACATTGATGGAGAGCACCCGTATTCAAGGCGTTTTAACCTATGTACCCATATATCGTAGGAATCTACAATAACATATCCTCTGCTGAAGAAGTTGATGAAATAAAAAGATTGACTGATAATACCAAATTATGGTATATTCTATATGAAAATAAATTTTTGTGAGAAGGAGGTCGTGATTCATGAGAAACAGTAGTGTATGGAGCGCAAGGGTATTTACTTTTTTGAATAATAGAAACGACCTTCATCAAAGGGATTAAAGTATTGTTTTGCTTTTGATATTTTAAGTCATAGGGTCGTTTTGATCCTATGGCTTTTTATATTTCTTAATTAAGTAATAAAAAGTCATGGTATATCCCAGTGTTTCTAGAGCATGGGGTGAACTATGGCTTTTTGTTTTTGGTTAGTGGATAGAGGTTAGAAGTCAAAACCAAAAACCTCTAACCTCTAACTTTTAACCCTACAAGGAGGGAGCTGGAAAAATGAAATATTTAAAACAATTGTTTACACCATACAAAGGATTGCCCAAAGAGGTCTATGTAATCTTTGTGGCGAGAATCATTAATGCATTGGGCTGTTTTGTCATGCCTTTGATGACCATTATACTAAAGGACAGCATAGGCTTGTCAGATCAACTGACAGGCGTGTATATCAGTGCAGCAGGGCTGCTATTCTTACCAGCGTCTATGATTGGAGGTAAACTAGCGGATACCATTGGAAGAAAAAAGGTTATCATACTTTTCGACTCTATGGCGGCAGTGCTCTACATTTCCTGTAGTTTTATGATACCTTCCATGAAAATGATTTATGTGATTATGGCAGCCGCTGCCTGCTTGGTGACAGCAGGGCCTGCCCATGATTCTCTCATGGCGGATATCACGACCCCACAAAACCGAGAAAGTGCCTATGCCCTTTCCTACATGGGATGGAATCTAGGTTTTGCCATTGGACCATTTGTCGGTGGAATGTTGTATGAGAAATATCTTCCATTGGTCTTTCTCGGGGATGCGGTTACTGCGCTGTTATCCCTTAGTTTGGTGGTCCTATTCATTAAGGAAACCATCCATAAGACAGAGGAGGAGATTACCGATGAAAGCCGTGTATTGGAGAAACGTGAACAGGGGTCTATCTTTTCTGTTCTTATAAAAAGGCCTGTTTTGATTTATTTTGCGTTGATTATATTTGGCTTTAACTTTGTGTATTCCCAATGGTCTTTTTTGATTCCCATTCATATGCTAGAGAAGTTTCCTGCCCATAAGGCTGAGTATTATGGTAGCCTCGCTAGCTTTAACGGACTAATCGTCATTCTGTTTACACCACTGATTACCTATTATTTTCAAAAATCGAAAAGCATACGACGAATGGTTTATGGAGGATTTCTTTATGCTATAGGATTCGGTATGCTAGGGCTGTTTAATGGATTAGTCCACTTCTTTATATCAGCTTTCATTTTTACCCTGGGCGAGATTTTACTAGCCATCAGCACTGCGCCTTTTATTGCCAATCATACGCCCGCATCCCATAGGGGAAGAATGAGTGCTGTGATTCCCATGATTTTCGGCATGGGGCAAACCTTGGGACCCATAGGCATGGGTCAAATTTTGACCTATACCGGTATTGAACCAGCATGGCTCCTTATGGGAGGAATAGGAATGATTTTTACGATTTTGATGTTTATACTAGAGCAGAAAGAGGAAAAGAAGCAATTAGGAGTATTGGAAAATCAAGGTGTATAAAACAAAAGGAATAAAGTCATATGAAATGCCATAGGGATGAAGGAAAAGAGATATCTATGAAGAAATAAGAAGAAAAAGAGAGGACTAAAGGCTAAATATTTCGGGGGTGTAGAAGATGAGTGGAGAAAAAAAGAAGGTAATCGCATTAATACATCATGATTTTGAAGATTTAGAGCTCTGGTATCCCATATTAAGATTGAGGGAAGAGGGCGTTCAGGTTGATGTCGTAGGGGAAAAGGCAAAGGAGCAGTATATTGGCAAATATGGTGTGCCAGCCTATTCAGATTATAGCTTTGGGGAAGTAGACTCAGACCAGTACGATGGTATCCTTGTACCTGGGGGATGGGCACCCGACAAGTTGAGAAGATTTCCTGAAGTGTTAGAGATGATCAAAAAAATGGATGAAGCACAGAAACCCATCGGACAGATTTGTCATGGGGGATGGGTGCTTATATCTGCCAAGATTCTCAATGGCAAAAAGGTCACTAGTACGCCTGGTATTCGGGATGATATGGAAAATGCAGGGGCTATCTGGTTTGATGTACCTGTGATCGTGGACGGCCACATCGTATCCAGCCGTCGGCCACCGGATTTGCCAGAGTACATGAAGGCATATATAGATGTTTTAGGGAAATAAAGGATATAATAACTATATTGAATGATGATAAAACGCTTGGAGGTGATCCATCGTTTAGCGAAAGGTCACCCCCAAGCGTTTTATCATTGGTTTCGATGTTTCAAGGGGAAAGCTTGAAAAGCAAGTTGTTCACGTGTGCATTAAACGAAAGGATGAAGGAGGAATATTGTGAAGGATATCCATGTGATTATAGAAGGAATGAGAAACGGTAATATGGATGTAAGGATAGAAGGGATCAAGTTGTATAAGAATTCTTTTCAATGTAAGGACGGCGTCAAGGTAATGATGGCCAAGCTGCAAGGAGAGAAGGTACTCTTGGCAGTTGGAGAGGGACAGCTATGCAATGACCTGCAAGGACAGGAAGAGAATGGGTATAAGATTTGCCCCCTAATCCATGAAAATAGGCGGACATTGAACAAATATTTCGATTTCACGGTCCCCAGAGCTTTTGGACAAGAGATGGCAACCATGGGTTTTGGAGATCGGCTGGGACTTGCATCCCCGGGCCATATCAAGACAATTAAAGGAAAAGAGATACGGCCTGTTCTGGCACAGCAGAGTATACGGGAGTTGAATTTAACGGGTAGAACCTACCAGGACGTATTAGATGCTGCAAGCTTTGCAGTATTTCAAGAAGGATACCAAGACGGCTTTGGCGCAGATGGGGACCATCTAAAGACCCCAGAAGATATAAAGATGGCCTTAGATCTTGGATTTACCATGATTACCCTGGACTGCTCTGAAAAAATTGACAATACCATATCACAGCTGTCCATAAGGGAAATTCAACAAAAATACGAACTTCTCCCTAGTGCATTGAGAAAACAGTATGAGGCGTATTATTTGAATAAAGAATTTCAACTGATGGGAGACACTTTATATTTTGATCGGGAAACCCTCATGAAGAATGTATTGATATATGAAAAAGCCATAGATTTTATGATATCCATTTATAACACATATATCATGAAGGCAGGAAGACAAATAGACTTTGAAATCTCCATTGATGAGACAGAAACCCCCACTACGCCGGAAGCCCACTATTTTGTAGCCCGGGAAATCTATTCAAAGGACGTGAGCATTACCAGCATGGCCCCGAGATTCTGCGGTGAATTCCAAAAGGCCATTGATTATATTGGGGATCTGGCACAGTTTGAAAGGGAGTTTAAAGTTCACAAGGAGATTGCGGATACCTTTGGGTACAAGGTGAGTATCCATTCTGGAAGTGACAAGTTCAGTGTATACCCTATTATAGAACAATATACCAAGGGACGGTTTCACGTGAAAACAGCTGGAACCAATTGGCTGGAAGCCATGAGGGTGATGGCAAAGGTAAATCCTAGTCTATATAGAAGAATGCACCAATATGCATTGGATCATTTCCAAGAAGCAAAGGCCTATTACCATGTCACCACAGATATCCAAAGGATTACGCCATTAGAAAACGTGACCGATGAGGACTTACCTACTTATATGGATGAGAACAATGCAAGACAACTGATCCACATCACCTATGGTATTTTGCTGCAAGCTGTGAATAAGAACGGGGAGTACTTATTTAAAGACGAATTTTTTAAGACATTGGAAATCTATGAAGAAGAATACGATAAAGCTTTAATAACGCATATTGGAAAGCATATTGCACTATTGGGGAAATAGGGGTTAAGGCTTTAAAAGACTATAATACCTGGAGAATGAAAGGGATGATGAACATCAAGACAGATAAAATTTATAATTTTGGCATCATTGGTGCTGGAAATGTTTCAAAAATCCATGCAAAGGCAATAGCAGAAATAGGAAAGGCGCGATTACTGGCGGTTTGTAGCACAAATACAGATAAAGCAAGGGCTCTGGCGATAGACTTTGGGGTAGACTATATTTACACCGATTACCATGAAATGCTGCAGCGAGATGACCTAGACATTGTTTGCATCTTAACACCCAATGGCACCCATGCTGAGATCGGTATTGCGGCTGCCCAAGCAGGTAAACATGTCATTATTGAAAAACCCATTGATATTTCCCTGGATAAAGCAGATGCATTAATAAATGCCTGCAAAGACAGTCATGTAAAGCTTGGAATTATTTTCCAGCATCGCTTTGATGAATCGACCCAGTTCCTTAAGGATGCTGTAGATCAGGGAAATCTAGGAAAATTGATACTGGGAGATGCCCATATTAAGTGGTACAGATCTCAGGATTACTATGACAGCGGGGCATGGAGGGGCACGTGGGGAATGGATGGTGGAGGCGTCTTGATCAATCAAGGCATCCACACCATTGATTTATTGCTTCATGTCATGGGGGATGTAGAATCAGTCTTTGGATACTGCAGTACTCTAGGCCATGAAAGAATTGAAGTGGAGGATATGGCAACTGCCGCATTGAGATTTAAAAATGGAGCACTAGGCACCATTATCGGTTCAACCTGTGTACATCCAGGTTTGCCAGCTCGGTTGGAGATCCATGGCACGAAGGGATCAGTTAGTGCGCTATGAGGTAGGGAAAGAAGAAACTGGGAAAGGAAAGGATACAGCCTCGGTAGAGACTGGCGCCTCAGACCCCATGGCGATTGACTTTAAGGCCCATAAGCTGCAGATACAGGATATGATAGACGCCATAGAAGAGGGACGAGAACCTTTTGTAACTGGTGAAGAAGGGAAGAAAGCCCTGTCATTGATTTTGGCCATCTATGAGTCAGCAAAGACAGGGAAGTCCGTGAAGCTATAGACAGCTAGATGGAATTTATATGATAAAAGCCTAACCATCTTTGATGGTTAGGCTGATTTTAATATCTAGTAAATTTGTTTTTATAACACCAATTGGGCCAATACACCGCCGGCCAGGAAGGAAATCACAAAGCTTCCAATCCAAATCAGGGCTGATTCCTGCCAGCTTCTTTCTTTGAAAATGACCATGATCGCTGCGATACAAGGCACGAACAATGTAATCACAACAAGGGCAATCACCGTTTGTAAGGGATTTAATAATCCTTGGGAAACCAAATCGTTTAATCCAGCAGCGCCGAAGTCACGACGGATGATACCCATAATAAAGGTTTGGGCTGTTTCCTTTGGCAGCTTTAAGAAGCCTTCTGTGACTGGGGCAAAAGTATCCATGATGCTTTCCAATGTGCCGCTGTATTGTAGCATAGTCACCACCACTGCACCCAAGACAAAGAGTGGTCCAGCTTCCATGATGAACATCTTAGACTTAATATAGGTTTTTCTCAAGACATTTGTTGCAACAGGTATTCTTAACGGTGGAAGGTCAATCAATAAATCCGTGGACTCTCCAGGCATAATTTTGTTTAAGGCAGTTCCCGTTAATACAAATACAACAAAGATGGTTGAAGCATATAGCAGAACGATTTTTCCGCCTAGAGGTGCAATTAACCCTACTATAACACCCAGCTGGGCAGAACAAGGAATTGCTAAGCCCAAAAGCATGGTTGCGATAAATCGTTCCCTTTTGGAACCTAATAATCTCGTCGTAATCGTAGCCATGGTGACACAGCCAAAACCAAGAATCATGGGAATGATGGCGCGGCCATTGAGGCCTAATCCTGTAAGTAAACGGTCTACCAAGGCTGCGATCCTAGGCAAATAACCTGAATCCTCCATGATCGATAAAATGAAATAGAAACCAACTACCAAGGGCAACAACAAACCTAAAAGATAAATAGGCGCCATGGTAAGAATACCAAATTCACCAATGAGCAATTGACCTATGAAGGAGGTCTCGCTGACAAGCCTCGTCATAATACCCATGATGAAATCATAATAGTACTGTCCCATGATAACTTCTTCTGTGATACCTACCACTGTCTGGGCAACGAATACGCCGATGGCTTGGTAAGTTAGATACAATGCGACAAAAAGAATTGGAATACCCGTGATTGGCTTTAACATCCACCGACCGAGTTTGGTACGGAAAGAAGCACCTTGATTTGTGGTTGTGACAACAGCATTGATAACTTCATCGATTCGATTTCTTCTAAGCTTATAGATTTCTTCACGGTTTCCATATTGATTTTTCAAATCATGTCGTTCAAGAACGTTTTCATCTTCTTCCACCACAAGGAGGGCTTCTGCATCCACATCTACCTGATCAACGACTTTTTCCATGAGGGTTTTTACTTTAGGAATTCGGTTCCCTACCTTTGCCCTAGCCAGGGCAGCTTTCATTTCTTCCATACCTTCCTTCTTAATGGCTGTTGTAGGAATAATTTCTACGCCCAGCTCCTTGGAAAGAAGGTCTATATCAATGTTTAATCCATTTCGTTTTACTTCATCCATCATATTTAAGGCAATCACCATAGGGATGCCCATATCGATAATCTGTTGGGTTAAAAATAAATCCCGCTCAAGATGAACTGCATCCACCACATTGAGGATGACATCGGCGAAAAGGATCACATCACGGGCTACCCGTTCTTCATCATTAAATGAGGAAACACCGTAAACACCAGGTGTGTCCATGACCACATCATCTTTATATTTACCAATGCTTATATCGACGGTTGTACCAGGGAAGTTTGAAACATCTACATACATGCCAGTTAAAGCATTAAAGAATACGGATTTTCCTACGTTTGGATTTCCAGCGAGAACAATTTTCCGAGCCCCTTCTGGAATTTCCATGGTGCAAACAGGATTATGACAGTGCATGATTCGAGTACCTCCTTGTTATTATAAAGCCTTTATTGCTATTTTCTTTGCTAAATTCCTTCCTATGGCAATTTCCTGCATTCTATTTTGTAAAATCACAGGGCCTGCAGGGAGTTTTTCTGAACAAATAAGTTTGGCACCTTCATAAATACCCAATCGAATAGCTTGGGCTCTGATCGTCGCGTCAGGAATGGTAACAACCTCAATCATTTGTCCTCTCATGGCTAAATCTAATGTCATACTATGTACCCCCTATAAATAAAATTAATAATTAATACAATTCTATAATGAAAATCATTATCATCAAAATAGCATAATTTTTCATTGATGTTACAAAATAATCATACACTTAGTGAGAATGACTGTCAATATTGTAAAACAAAAATACCCTGTGATTTTCGTCACAAGATATTTTTGTTTTAACATATTCACTGCCAATAGACGATTGGAAATACTTAATAGCTAGGACAGTAATATGCGTATTATATTCTATATATGGCTATATGGCAAATCGATGGTTGCCAATAACTTTGATGATTTTACGGTTAAATATCCATCTGGAAGTAGAAATTTTAGGATTATAATAGTATAAACATCCCTCGGTAGGGTCATGTCCCTTTAGGGCAAGCTCTGCCGCCAAATAAGATTCATTTTCAGGAATCAAATGAATTTGTCCATCAGAAATCGCTGTAAACTGGTTAGGTTGAAAAATGACATCCTTTATTGTTCGAGGAAACTCTTCACTTTTTAATCGATTTAAGACAACGCTACCTACAGCAACTTTTCCCATAAAATTTTCTCCTCTTGCCTCTGCATGGATCAAGGCTGCGAGAAGATGATATTCTTCTTCTGTACAGGAATAGCGAAAGGAAGAACGACTAACATTGCCTGGAATGCAATGAACCTTCATCTTGTGATATGGTTTCACAATCATATACTAGTTCTTTGGTTTCGGTGGGGGTGAAGGCATTGGTTACACCGCCGCCGACGATCATGAAAGCCAATGCCAATGTGATCCATGATTGATGCACTTTTTTCATCCGTTATCCCTCCTTTTGGATGAATCAATTGTCTTGGAAGACAAAGGTCAATGGGATTATACCTATAAAATTTATAGATATATTTTAGTATTCACTCAATATTTAAGTTCTATGAAAGCAATGGTTGACTATAGCACCAAAAATTATAGAAAAGGGAAAAATTTTATAATTATGATATAATGAGGTTATAAGCTTGGTACATTTAGGGAGGCATGTTGTATGCTAGTGAAAGACCATTTGGATGATAGGAAGATATTTTTAAATGAATATGACGATATATTAAATGCCATTCTTGACGCTGCAGACAATGCCATTATTGCGATCAATAAAAAAAATGAAATTGTTGTTTATAATAATTTTGCTGAAAAAATACTAGGCGCAAAGGTTGAAGAAAGTCTAGGTCGAGGCATATATCAAGTGCTGCCGAACTCTAAGCTGCCTGAGGTAATAAAAAGCGGACAAAAGGAACTGGAAAAAGTAGAAATTTTCAATGATAGACAATTGATAATTCACCGAACGCCCATTAAAAAAGGTGAAGAAATTATTGGGGCAGTGGCGGTGTTTCAGGATATTACAGATTTAAAGCGAGTTACCCAAGAACTAGAAATGGAAAAGCATATTTCAGAAATCCTAAAGACCATATTAGAAAATGCATATGATGGTATTGTGGTAGTAGATGAGCATGGGATCGTCACCATGATGAACAATGCCTATGCCGATTATCTTGGTGTAAAGAAGGATGAAGTGGTTGGAAGGCACGTCACGGAGGTAATTGAGAGCAGTCGGCTTCATATTGTAGCCAAGACAGGCAGAGAAGAAATTGGGGAAATCCAAAACATTAAGGGTAAAAATATTGTTGTTATGCGTATACCCATCATAAAAGAAGGAAAAGTGGTAGCAGTTGTCGGAAAAATTATGTTTAAAGATGTTAAAGAAGTGGGGATTTTGGCAAACAAAATCAATACGATCCAAAAGGAATTAAAGTACTATAAGGATGCATTGCAACAGGTAAGTGGTGTTAAATATAATTTTGACAGCATTGTAGGGACCAGCGACAAGATGCAGGAAGCGAAATATCTAGGGGAAAAAGCAGCCCATACCAATTCTAATGTGTTGATTCGAGGCGAAAGCGGTACAGGTAAAGAACTTTTTGCCCACGCAATCCATAGTCGAAGCAACCGTGCCATGGGCGCCTTTATCAAGGTAAACTGTGCTGCCATACCAGCTGAACTTTTGGAATCTGAACTCTTTGGCTATGAGGAAGGGGCTTTTACAGGGGCAAAAAGAGGGGGAAAAAAGGGAAAGTTTGAGTTGGCCAACGGAGGGAGTATTTTCTTAGACGAAATTGGGGACATGCCCCATAATATGCAGGCGAAATTGCTGCGGGTTCTTCAAGAAAAAGAAATTGAGCGGGTAGGCGGTGTAGAGAACATTCCTTTAAATGTAAGAATCATTGCTGCCACCAATAGAAATCTGGAAGAAATGGTGGAAAAGGGAGAGTTTCGTGAGGATTTATACTATCGTTTGAATGTAATGACCATAACGATTCCGCCCCTTCGAGAAAGACCCGAAGATATAGAGGTATTGATTCAGCATCTGATGATTAAAATCTGTGAGCAGGTTGGTAACTATGTGACAGGCATATCATCCCAAGCCATGAAGCAGATGAGAAGTCATGGATGGCCGGGAAATGTCCGAGAACTGGAAAATGTTTTGGAACGAGCTGTGAACTTGGCCGACTATGGAAAAGAAATCCAGATGAATCACTTACCAAGATACCTAAAAAAGTCAGAAATCAGTGTTCATAGCAGTGGGAAAAGGGAACTAAAGGATATTTTAGAGGAAGCTGAAAAAGACGCGATTATCGAATGCTTAAAAAATACGGGCGGTAACCGGACAGAAACGGCTCGAATATTAAATATCAGTCGGTCCAGCCTATATGAGAAGATCTGGAAATATGGAATATAAATGAAGGAATGTCCCATGGGACATTCCTTCATTACGTTTTATGAAATCTATCAATGGCAAAGAGTAAACCCAACATACCTAAGAATAGAAAGAAAGAGCTGCTTAAGAACCTTGGATGAAGCAGGTCCCAAAAGGACAATCGATCAAAATCATTTCCCACATAGCTGAATATTAAGGTAGGGGGTATGGTTATGGCAGTAATCAAGCCTAACTTAAGGCTGAATCGATGTTGTCTTTTGCTCTCCAGGAAATCATCCAGTTCTTCAAGGCCCTGCTTTACCTCACAGTATAGGGCTTCATTCTCAAACAATGTAAACCAATGCTTCCAGATAGCCATGCCCAGTTCTGAATTGGTAATTTGGGTAAACCAAGCAGTATTTGTAAACTTAAGAATTTCAAAGCGAATGTGCTCAATCTTCTGCTTATAATGAATGAGGGATTTAAGCATGCTTAGTTTTCTACAATAGTTTATCAGTGAGATGCGTTGATATAGGGCGAGAATTAAGATATCCAAATAATAGGTAGAAAAATAGCTGGGAATATAGGCTTCACAGATATTGGGCAGTATTTCCTCTCCTTTCAAATCCTTATCTATGGTCAGTAAAACACCGCCTTCTTTACTAAAGCCGTAAATGGAGGATTTGTGACGGGAAAAATAGACCTGTTCCTGGTCCGTTGAACTTAATAGAATCATATTCTCCTTATCTGGTTCATAAAGACTGCAGCTTCTTAGGGCTTCTACAAGGTCTTTCCGTTCATATACCCATTGATCCGCAGCCAGGGATTCTTTTTTTAAACATGCGTAGCTGTAGAAAATCAATCGATCAATGTAGATGTTATAGATCTTTTCCTTGTGATCAAAGGCATTGATCTCACCCAGAAGGGTATCCAAAAGATCTTTTAGCGTATACAGGGGTATATCCTTGTGAAATCGAAGGTGGGCCATGGGATAGTCCTTGTATAAGGGACGAATGGGGCGTATCAGCTGATTGATTCTGATCATATCATTCAATGTCAACTCGTTTTCTTTACTGATGACGGAGAAGTATAGAAAACCTACACCACCGTGGAATATTTTTAAATGTATATTTTCAAAATTTAAGGTGTAAGATGCTTCGTCGCATAGGATATCAAAGGATTGATAAGTTTCCAATAGATTTGGCTTAAGGACAAAATCCAGACTGCTCAACTCTTTAAGTATATGGGGGGCTATGGAGTCCACTTCTTTTTTTTCCTTTTCATTTAAATACATGGTGGGATATAAAAACTTGATAATATGGGGAAGGAAGTACTCAGTACGGATATGATCTTCATCTTTTTCGCTCTTATACACCGTTAGCTGCCATTGGCTTTCTTCTTGGAGCAGACACTTGATAATATTGGCATAATTACTATCCTCGTAGATGAATGGATGAATAAAATACATTTTATAGCTGTGTATGATTGGCTGTTCCATGAAAAAATCCTCTCCGTATTTGATGATAGTTGCTAAGTTTGTGTTTATCTTTATATGGATTTCACCAACTGAATCACTACTTTATATGGTTAGCAGTTAGCGGTTAGCGGTATAAAAAATGATGGACCTGCTAACGGCTAACTGCTAACCAGAGGGTTAAAAGATATTTGAGTTGAAAGTTAAAAGCTTGATGATGCGTACCCATATATGAGCTTGTCAGTATTATTGCCCATGACAGGAATACTGATACCAAAGATGTGAAGTTATGGTAAAATAGAAGCTAGAAAACCATTGGAAAAGTAGGGATATCGAATGCATGCAGGAAAGATTACTTTATACAAGGGCATAACTGGCAGCGGCAAAACCACTCTGCTGATGAACCAATACCAGCGCTGGATGGACCAGGGGGTTGCCTCCCATCAAATATTGGTACTGCTGCGAAATCGGCGGCAGTCTCAGCTGTGGAAGGAGTCCATCCAACCCAGTTATTCTGCAAAGCTTAAGCTGTTCTCATATTTTGGCTTTGTTCAGGAAGAACTGAGAAAGTATTGGCCCTTGGTTCAGCAGGAAATACCATGGCAGGAATACCAGCGATTAGAGCCTGTGTTTATGACTATAGAAACCTCTCAAAGTATCATGGAACAGATTGTAGATGAGCATCGGAGAAGGGGAAAGCTGTTAGATGTGGGTGCTGCCCAGGACCGTATTGCCATGGAATTGATTCATAATTTATCGAAAGCAGCCATGGGCAGCGTAGCCCTTGATCAGATTGGGGAAATCCTCTACGGCACCCAAGGGGAGCAGGGAAAAATACCTCCCCTTGTCTATCGGGAGATCCAGGAAATTTGTGATCAATATATGGAAGAAACCTTGGAAAAAGGTGTGCTTGATTATGGAATGACGGTCTATCTCTATGACCGATATTTAAGGAATAATAAGGACTATAGCGCCCTGTTACGGAAGCAAAATGCTTTTATGATTGTAGATGATTTAGAAGAGGCGGTGCCTGCAGAAGCAGCATTGATCCTTGACCTTTTGGAAGGGGCCAAGGGGAGCGCATTGACCTATAATACAGATGGGGAAATGACAAGGGCCTTAGGGGCATGTCCTGAGTTGATAGAGGAAACTATTTTCCCGTTATGTACCCAAGTGGAGTTAAAAGAATGTTACACCCGTGGCAAGCACTTTAAAGGGATGGGTGGACAAATAAAAAATATCATAGTATTTGATAAACAACCTGTTGAAACAGCCATTGGCTGTATCGAATTATTGGAAGCTGAGCTGAGAAGCGAGATGCTCAATCGGCTAGGAGAAAAGGTTTTAACCTTATTACAGGATGGTGTAAAACCCAGAGAAATTGCAGTCATATGTCCCGTGGCTGACAGCGTAACAGAATACACCTTGCGGCGTCAGTTAGAAAAAGGAGGATATGGGGTTGAAAGCATTGCAAGAAATAAACGGGCCATCGACCAGGTATATGTCAAAGCGTTGGTTACCATGGCATCCATTGCCCACCCCCAGTGGGATTGCTATACGAATCCCGAAGATTTGGCTGTAACCATATCGGTAATTCTGGATATAGATCCTATTCGATGTCATCTGCTGACAAAGGAAATCATGAAGCAAAGGCCTTACCAACTTCCCCCAGAACAACACATCGATGAGGTTGTGAAAAGAAGAATTGGTCAAGGGCCTTTGAAGAAATATGAAAGCCTAAGGCGTTGGCTCAACGATTACATGACAGGTGGAATCTATGATATTGAATATTTTTTTCAAAAATTCTTTGGAGAAGTCCTTATTTTTCTGCCCCATGGGGAGAAACAAGGGATTGTCTGTAAACAGTTGATCGATTCGGCGGGAAACTTTCGTATGGTCATGGCTTCCCTTGGCAATGAGGGCATAGATATCAATCGACGGTTCATTGATGCCATCAAGAAGGGGATGAAGACTGGAGAAAGCCAGGAAGAGATTCATCATAAACGATACTGTGAAGATGTGATTCTGGTGACGCCCTATACCTATTTATCCTTTGGATATCAAAGAAAGGTTCAGATTTGGAGCGACGTTCTGTCAGAAGAGTGGGCCAGCAGCGATGTGAAAGCGTTGACCAATCCCTATGTATTTTCTCCCAAGTGGAATCCTAGTCAGCCATGGAATGATGATACAGGAGCGTATTTTAGAAAGAGAAAACTAGGTATTACAGTGAATAGATTGATAAACCGATGTGGTGAGAGAATTATTGCTGCCCAGAGCCTTTATAGCAAACACGGCTATGAGCAAGAGGGGCTGTTAGGTATTGAATTACAGGGAACTTGCAGCAAGAAATAATTGTCATCATGGGTTAAAGAAACAACCATGAAGAAAGGATTTTTACGATGGCGGATATTCGATTAAGACCAGGTCAAAAAGAGGTTTGTGATTACCGAGGGGGCTTTCTAGGAGTACCGTCCGTGCCAGGGGCTGGAAAGACCTTTACTTTGGCTGTCTTGACGGCAAATCTCATCAAAGAGGAGCGACATTTGCCGGGAAAGATTCTGATTGTTACTTATATGAATTCAGCGGTGACAAACTTTAAAATGCGGATAGGGGATCTACTGGAAGAGAAGGGTCTCCCCAGGAATAAGGGCTTTGAAGTGATGACCCTTCACAGCTTGGCCATGAAGATTATCAAAGAAAAGCCAGAGGTTTTGCTTCTAACCGATGAATTTATCCCCTTGGATGAAATTGAGCAAAACCGAATTCTACAGCGGGAAACGAGTCAATGGATCGAAGAAAATGACGCTGTTTTCAAGAGCTTCATTGCGTTTAATGAGAAGGATAAAAGCTTCCAGGTAAAATCAAAGATCGATCAATGGACAAAAAAAATCAACAATGTGTGTAAGGAAATGATCTCCTACTTTAAATGTAAAGGCATCGATATTCATCGTGTTCCGGATCTGTTGAAAGGACTTCCCCAACACTCCCTCTTAAGAATGACCCTTGATGTATATGAAAAATATGAACGTTACTTGCGGCACATGGGCATGATCGATTTTGATGACCTGATTGTGAAATCTATTGATTTGCTAAAGATCGATGATGGTCTCAGAGAAAGGTTTCAAGAGAAATATACGTATATTTTTGAAGATGAAGCCCAAGATTCAAGCATACTCCAAGAGGAGCTATTGCGCATACTTTCAGAAAAAAGCGGAAACTTAGCCCGGGTAGGAGACAGCAATCAGAGCATCATGTCTACTTTTACTGTATCGGACCCAAAACTATTTAAACGATATTGTGAACAGAAAGGAACCCAGGTCAGTAAAATTCTGGTTTCCAGTAGAAACTCAAAGGATATTATTGACACGGCCAACTACTTGGTGGAATGGTCTCAAGAACTTCATCCTACGGAATTATGCCGGGATAGTCTTGAACCCCAACTGATTTCACCCGTAGGAGGTGATGACCCATTCCCAAATCCTAAACCCCAGGTCTATACCATAGGAAAAATCCTAGCCAAAACGAGGCGGGAAGAGCTGTTAAAGATTGCAAAGAATGCTGAGAAACAACGGGATAAAGACAAAACTATCGCCGTGTTGATTCCAAATGGTTACATCATGGATGAGATAAAGGAGATCATGGATCAGCAGGATATTCCCTACAGGGAGGTCAGCAGCTTCCCAAAAGAGCGGGCGAGAGCCACGGAGGCTTTGGGCTGTATCCTTGATTTCATCGCCCACCCCGATGATCAGGAGAAATTTATCCACTTGTTAACCCAATACCTACAGGAAGAAACAAAGGAAGATGAGGAGCTTTTAGGATTTTTAGGAAGCTGCTACCTAGAGAATATTTTCTACCCAGCAGACCAAGATACCCTAGAAAGAGAAGTACCCCGGGAGATTTTGAGCAGTCCTAACGGGAAGCAGTTATTAGAAAATATTGAAGTGTTGAAGAGGTTTATGGAAGCCAGTACCGTGGAACCAGAAGCCTTAGTGTTGCATATTGCTGAATCGCTGCACTTTGATGAAGAACAGATGGCCATTGCCCAAAAGGTGGCTTTAGATATTCAATACATGATGCAGCTTAACCCGAATTGGAGAATGGCCGAGTTGGCTGCCCAGTTAAAGTACATAAGAAATACCTATAATTATTTCGCCAATTTGGTCTATGAACGAAACGGATTTACGGCTGAACCTGGCACCATTAACCTCATTACCTATCACAAGAGTAAAGGGTTAGAGTTTGATACAGTATACCTTACCTGTATGACCTCTGAGGAATTTCCAGCAAAGCTAGAGGATAAATTCAGAAGTGATTATTGGTTTCTCAAACATGATTACAAGAATCCTACGGCTGTGGCTAAGGCGGAGCTGGACATGCGTATGGGCGAGGCCCATGCTTTATCTCCCATCGAGAAGGCACGGGTTGATACCATTCAGGAAAGGCTGCGGCTCCTTTATGTGGGGATTACCAGGGCCAAGGAAAATCTGCTGTTTTCCTGTCATGAAGCCTATGATTCAGACTTTGGGCGAAAAAATGTGACACCTTCCCACTATTTTCATGTGCTGAAAAATTATATTGAGGAGAAACGAAGCAATGAAGGAAACTAGATTTGAACACCTTTATTTTAGTCAATATGGACTCCAGCTGTTCCAAAGCTGTCCACTGCGATTTCAAAGAAGATATTTTGAGGGGCTTACTTGGAAATTAAATCGGTTGGCGAATCCCGATGTGCTCCGGGGGCAGGAGCAGGGCAGGCGCTTTCATCTCTTGGCAGAACGCTATTTTTTAGGTATTCCTACGGGCATTGAGAATATACCTCAGGAGAAGATGCTGCATCAATGGATCGCGGCACTAAAGCAGTTTGCACCAGTGATCCCAGACAATCAATATTTTCCTGAATTTGAGCTGAGACTAAACAAAGGGGAATTGAAGCTTCAAGGAAAGTATGACCTCATTCGAGTAGATCAGGAGAGAAACATTACGATTTATGATTGGAAGACCGAAGAGAAGCTTCTTTCTCCTTCCAAGGTGCAGGGGAGCTTTCAAACTATTTTGTATCGGTTTTTGATGGTGGAAGCCGGGGCTGCAGTAATTGGAGGAGCCATTCAACCCCAACATGTGAGCATGATCTATTGGCAGCCCAATCATCCCGGGGAAGCCATTAAGATTAGATACTCAGATGCATTATATGAGCAGGACAAAAGATTTCTAGAGAACCTGATTGGAGAGATAAAGGGATTTGACTTTGATGCCTTTGACAAAGAGCAAACCGATAGGAAAGTCTGTAAATACTGTGAATATCATGGCATATGTCACAAAGAACCTGGAAATTATGACATGATTTCATATCAACAGGAAGAGGATGGCGAATGAAGTAGAATGATTTATTTTAATTTTTAGAAAAGTCAGAAGGAATTTTTAAAAATGAATAGAATTAATAGAGTATGAAAGAAATTACTCCTTTCTTTCAAGTTCGGAAAACTGCTATGGAAATGGGCACGATATCGTGCCCAAATTTTTTTTTGTATTTTTTATTCTAAGCCTTGTTCTTTTTTCTTTTTCTCTACACGGTTTTCAATGGCATCCCCATCGGATACATGCTCATGGGTAAAGCTCATGCCCACGCCGACGTCTTCACGATTATGAAGGGTTGGTATTTTTTTGCCGACAATCCCTTTTTTCGTTTTTCTTGTCATAGCCATCCTCCTTAAAAAGTATTCAACAATTCTTTTCAGAATGTGATACTATTATTATGCACAAGGGAAACAGAAACATTCACAACATAAGGAGAGAGCAACATTGGAGCAAAGGGATCTTTTTACAGAGGCATTGCTGCAAGAGGTTTTAGAAATCGAAGAGATCCATGAGCGAGATTTGCTGTGGATAACAAAAAAAATCTATAGCTATTATGCACAGGGAGAATATATTGGAGAAGTAACCTGGTCGAATCGATTGAAAACGTCCGGCGCAAATATTCGGTATCAACCGAAGTTCGATTTGGCCATGATCCATGTGAACAAAGCCTATGTAGATAAATTTGGAAGACAGGAATTGATCGAAATTTTAAAGCATGAGCTGACCCATTATTATCTCTACAAACGGGGGAAAATGAAACATGGACATGGGGAGATTTTTAGAAAAACCCTGGAGCATGTTTTTAACAGCTACTGTATGATGGCAAAATTTAACGAGGATATGTATCAATATACCTATGGGTGTAAGCAATGTGGAAGCATCTATAAGAGCACCCGAAGAATACAGCGGCCCATATACTGCGGAAAATGTGCGAAGAATAATGGAGGAAAAATTCGAGAAGACTTTGGAATGGTATTGAAGGAGCGGTGCGAAGAAAGAAAAATATAAGAAATTTTCGTAGGAGCAGACGCATAAGCGTTAACTAAAAACATAATTTGTCATCCTGAGCGAAGTGAAACGGAGCCGAAGGATCTAAGACCCTAAAGGTAGACCTGCTAAACCAAGATTCTTCGCTACCGCTCAGAATGACAGCCGAAGAAAAGTTTTGGTAATAATCGTAATACTTAATGCCATTGAAAAAGGATTATATGTCCAGTATAAACGACATATAATCCTTTTAACTTTATTGTTTTCTAAAGCTATCTTCTGTAGTTTCCGCATCGACGATTTGAATGATTTCGTAGCCATCCTTCTCTAAAACATCCATCTTCTTCCCTAATTTTTTCTTATTCAAATAATGAATCACAACAATATTTCCTTGGCAAATTAAGCTTTCTGAAAGGTCAATGGCCTTTTCGGCAAACATTTCATCCAGAACGACAAGGGCAATCTTTCTTTTTTGGTTAGGTATCGTAAAGCCCCTTTCCTTTAATATCCCAATGATTCGTTCAAATCCTATGGAGAAGCCAACGGCAGGGATGGATTCGTTTTGAAACTTACTCAGCAAATTGTCATACCTTCCCCCCCCAGCGATGGAGCCTTTAAATTCATCACTGACAATTTCGAAGATAGGCCCTGTGTAATAGCCCATGCCCCTTACCAAGGTAGGGTCAAATATAATGGAATAATACTTTCCGGTAGTATCTATAATCTTTTTCAAATCTTGGGCATAAGAGCTATCAAAGCTTCCCAAATCAGTTTCTAAGCTGGTGAGCAATTGTTGAATCTTATCATTTTCAAAGCCTTTGGATTGTAAATCGTTGATGACGCCTTCGGTGCCTATTTTGTCTGTTTTATCTAAGGTGATGCAAACGGTATCAAATTGGCTCTCTTCAAATCCAGCAGCCAATACCAACTGCTTCAACAGACGTCTATCATTGATCTTTATGGTAAAGTTTTTAAATCCTAGATCATACAATGCTTTTGGTACAGTCAGCATTAAGTCAATTTCTGCATAGATGGTCTTGTCACCGATGATGTCTATGTCACATTGGGTAAACTGACGGAACCTGCCTTTTTGTGGTCTTTCAGCCCTCCAAACATAGCCGGTTTGAAAAGCTTTAAAGGGCATAGGCAGTTCATTTCGATTATTGGCATAGAATCTGCTTAAAGGCAAAGTGAGATCAAATCTTAGGCCTAAATCGCATAGGGAATTTTCGGATAGCTCCTGGAAGTCTAACTTTTCGCCCCGTTTAAGAATCTTAAACAAAAGACTGAGGTTTTCTCCCCCTTCACTGTTGGTCAATAGATCTAAGTTTTCAATACAAGGGGTTTCAATCTGGGTATATCCCCTGGAAAGGTAAGCATTGCTAATTACGTTTCGAACCCAATTGCGAAGCTCCATATCCCCGGGTAAAACATCAAAGGTTCCTTTTACTGGTTTTGCACTAAACTTCATAACATATCACTCCTTTTTTCAAATAAAAAACCCATACAGTCATTGTATCTGCATGGGTGTATATATACGAAATCATCGAGTCCCATCACCACAGATACAATACCTACAAATACCTATAGGCCTGTATCTATGGAAAGCTCTTTTCCATAAAACAAGCCTTAGCTGTGATGATGATGGATAAACAGATTGATTAGTTTTGACTGATTCATTGCCTTCACTCCTTAAATTATTAAGAATGATATCATATCTATAAAAAACTTTCAAGGGTTTGCTTTTATTTCCTTTTTTTAGAAATTATGAAGGTATTTTCTATTGATTTGTCTAATATGTAAGAATTATAAGATAAGAAAGGAAAGATTATGATGAAATCAAATAGAAGCTATATCGTTTCTTCTTTGGCTGCCCAGATGATTATGATTCCTGTCATACTCACACCCCTGTTTATTGCCATGCTAAGTATCGCGGGTCAATTTCCGGGTCTAGCACAGCTCGGCAAAAGTACTTTCAGGCTTATTGCCATTTTAGCGGCTTTTTTTGGTCCTTTTGTCGTCGGTGGCACAGTCGGGTATGTTTTCTCAAAAAGATCTAAAGAGAAACCCGAATCTCCAAAGGTCAGGTATTTAACACCCTTATTTCCTATCCTGTACGCATTGATCTTTGCAGTACTGGCGGTGACCCTTTCCAAAGGAAACTATAACTCCCAGTGGTGGGGCATCTATGCATTCAAAAATCCATTTTTTATTATCTTTGATTTTATCATTGCCTTTATGGGCCTGCACTTTGTTATGCCAGTGGCAGAGCTATCTGGATATCTAGGTTTTGTTGGGGGACTCCTTCTCAATGAAAGGGCAACAAAAGCATCCATAAAAAACGAAATGGGGAAAAAATTAAAAATTATCCTTGCTGGTGTAAGCATTCTTGTGGTGATCTTCCTAGGTGCCAGTAACAGAGAGATTATCGGAAATGGCTTCCTTGAATTACGTTATGGAGAGGTAACGGTGGGAAATGATTTGACGGAATTTGACCTAATTAAGATTGCTCCCTTTAAGGAGAACAATGGATTGGCTAGGTTAGATGGTGAAGCGTCCCTTCAATTTGAAGAACTCGAAGAAATGCCCCGGCTCGACGGGGCGACCGCAGCCTATCCCGTGTATGGAGCATTTGTGGAATCCGTATATAAGGGGCTAGGTGAATACTATGAAGCAAATAAAGACAGCCATGAGAAGGATGTGTATATGGCTTTCGTGGAAAGTAAGCAGTATCCCTTCAACATTGTCCAGTGCTCAAAGACCAATGGTGCCTATGAGCGATTGATTAACGGGCAAACCGATATAATCTTTGTTGCAGAGCCATCAAAGGCCCAGGTTGAGATGAGCAAAGAAAAGGGTGATGAATTTGTATTGACACCCATCGGATATGAAGCTTTTGTATTCTTCACAAATATAAAAAATCCCGTAGAGAATCTCAGCATCCAGGAAATACAGGATATTTATGCTGGAAAGATCACCAACTGGAGAGATGTTGGGGGAGCAAATAAGAAGATATTACCTTATCAGCGGCCTGAGAATTCAGGCAGTCAGACTGTTATGGAGAATAAAGTAATGAAGGATAGAACAATGTTGGAGCCCACCAAGGAAACCTATGCTGGAGGGATGGGAGAGATCATTAGCCAAGTATCCAACTATAAAAATGCCAAAAACGCCATTGGATATTCCTTTATGTACTATTCTTCCTCCATGATCAAAAACAACCAGATCAAATATATTTCTGTTAATGGGGTGAAGCCAACGCCTGAAACCGTTCGAAATAAGGAATATCCATTTACCGTTCCAGTATATGCTGTAACGCTGAAATCAAATACCAATGAAAATGTGAGCAAGTTTTTGGAATGGGTCTTGTCCGATGAGGGGCAGAACCTTATTGAGAAAACAGGCTATGTATCAGCAAGGTGATTTGCTGGTAAAGAATAAATTATTGAGAGAATTCGATAGGGCATATACGTATTAAAGATTGGAAAAGGGGGAGAAGAGAACCATGGATATCAAGATAAAGGCAGTTGAATTATCAGAAATTCAGCCTATGTTACTAGAAAACATTATGGGATTTGTAAGTTGTTTTGATTCATATTTAGAAAGCCACATTGTGAATGCCCAACACTATCGAGTCATGAAGGATACAGAGGGTATTGGCTATTTCTCAATATTTAATAAAGGTTTACTGACACAGTTTTATCTAGACAAAGATTACCGACAGCATGGGCAAGAGGTTTTCCACAAGATCAGAAAAAGTGAGGAAATCCAGCATGCATATGTTCCAACCAGTGACGAATTCTTTTTATCCCATGGGTTAGAGTATGCAAGGAAAATCGACATACAAGCATACTTTTTTAAAGATTCAAAAAGGGACGTTAAGCATATAAAGATACCTAATTTCGTCTGTAAACAAGCAACAGAAAGGGACATAGAATTTATCAGAGAAAAGTCAGGAGATTTCTTCGATGATGTGGACCGACATATAAAGAATAGAGAGTTGTATATTGGAGAAATAGAAGGAAAAGTAGCAGCCTTTGGTATCATTGAAAAAAGTAAGCTCTATGATCAAGTCGCCAGCATAGGTATGTTTACAATAGCGGAAGGTAGACAGCAGGGTATCGGTACCAATATGATTATTGCATTAAAGGAATTATGCTATGAAGAAGGAATCACACCAATTGCAGGCTGCTGGTACTATAATCATCATTCTAAGAAAACCTTAGAAAAGGCAGGCTTATTCAGCCAGACTAGGTTATTGAAGATACAGCTATAGACAGGAGGGAAGAACGATGAACTTAATAAAACCAAAAAAACTAAATCGTGGAGATAAAGTTGCAACGGTGAGCTTGTCATGGGGTGGTGCAGGGGACAGCGACATTCTATGGCGCTATCATATTGGTAAACAACGGCTGCAGGAAGTGTTTGGTCTTGAGGTTGTGGAAATGCCTACTACCTTAAAGGGTTCACAATACGTATACGACCACCCTGAGGAACGTGCGGCAGATTTGATGAAAGCTTTTGCAGATCCATCGATAAAGGCTATCTTTTCGTGTATCGGCGGATATGAAAGTGTCAGAATGCTGCCATATATTGATTTTGATGTAATCAAGAATAATCCCAAAATCCTTATGGGGTATTCTGATACGACCGTGGCCCACATGATTTGCCATAAGGCAGGCATCTCTAGTTTTTATGGACCGTCTATCCTCGCAGAGTTTGCTGAGAACGTAGAAATGTTTTCATATACCCAGCATTGGATTGAAAAGACGCTATTTGATAACAATACAATTGGAAAAATCGATCCATCCCCTATTTGGACCAGTGAATACTTACCATGGGAAGAGCAAAATAAGCATACAAAGAGGGAAGTGCAGCCTAACAATGGATACGAGGTACTCCAAGGCCAAGGAATCTCTGGCGGGAGATTAATCGGCGGCTGCATGGATGTCCTAGAAATGCTGAAAGGGACAGAAATATGGCCTTCCGCTGATGCGTGGCAGAACAAAATACTGTTCTTAGAAACCTCAGAAGATAGACCCAGCCCAGAATATGTGGAGTACTGGCTAAGAAACTATGGTTCTCAAGGAATATTACAGAAAATAAGTGGAATCCTTTTCGCAAAACCCTATGGCAATATGTATTATGAGGAGTATAAAAAAGCACTTTTCACCGTTGTGAGAGATGAACTTAAGCTCCATGATTTGCCCATTCTATATAATATGAATTTTGGGCATACAGCACCGATGATCACATTACCCTACGGCGCCATGGCAGAGATCAATTGTGAAGAGGGTACACTCACCATCACAGAAGCTGGTGTGTTATAGGGCGTTATGTTTATCTGTATTTTCCGCTAAATAGAAAGAAAAAGTGTATCCCTGCGATGAGCAGAAGAAAATAGGAGATGATTTTAGGGACTGGATAATTTAAGATATTCATGGAAGCAATGATAGTGATTAAGACACATTTAATAAATATTGCGACGTAAGATCGAGATCAAGATTGAGATCGAGTAAAGACGGTAGGGGCGCGGGTTTCCCCGCCCGAAGACCCAAGAGATCAGCAGAAGAAGGGCAGGATGACCCTGCCCCTACGGGTTTCAATCTGGATCTCGATCTTAATCTGCGGGATTTGTGCCGCATCTTACTACAACTATGAAATTACTTGTATTTATATTACCATTTAACTATAGAACTGTGAAACTTATATACACAAAACACAAGGATCTTGCATTCCTCAACTGAGGAATGCAAGATCCTTTGTTGTCTATGGGATAAATAATTTAAATTATCTTAAAATACTAACTCAAGCCTTGATAGTCTATCCTTCAACTCCTCCATAATCAGCTTTTCTTCTTCATAATCCTTTGCTTCAAAGGTAACAGATAATCTTAGGAATGCACCTGCATCGTCCCATGGCACGGTGGAGATGTGGGCTTCTTTGATCAAGTAGTTTGAGACCTGTTCGGCATTTTCAAATATAAGCCCTGATTTGGTTCCCTTGGGAATTGCCACATAGCAGTAGAAGGTACCTTTAGGTTTTCTCGCGTCAAACCCTATTTCTTGCAAAGTTTCTATTAACAAATCGAATCTTCTGGAATAGCGTTCACAGTTAGCCTGGGTGATCTCTGGATGCGCTAGGGCAGTGATCCCAGCTTTTTGGATAGCCATAAATTGTCCTGAATCTGCGTTGTTCTTTACATTACCATAGGCCTCGATAATCTTGGCATTCCCCGCGATAAAGGCAAGGCGCCAGCCCGTCATATTGAAGGCTTTGGATAGGGAGTGAATCTCAGCACCAACTTCTTTGGCGCCATCCACCGATAGAAAGCTTAGGGGCTGGTAGCCATCGAAGGTGATGGCACCATAGGAGGCATCGGAGATGACGACGATATCATTTCTATAGGCGAAATCCACCACATGCTTATAAAACTCTGCAGTCGCTACTTGGCCGGTGGGATTATTAGGATAGTTAATATATAAAAGTTTTGCCCTTCCCAAAACATGATCGGGGATCCTTGAGAAATCGGGGTAGAAGTTGTTTTCTTTGTACAAGGGCAAGTTATATACTTCGCCCCCTAAGTGTTTGGTATTGGTGGCAATGACTGGATATCCAGGGACTGTGGCAAGGGTGATGTCTCCAGGATTGATAAAGCACAGTGGGAGCAAGGCCAAAATAGATTTTGCTCCGATCCCATGAAGCAGTTCTGAGTCGGGATTTATGTTTTGCAGTCCATAGGTATTCTGTAAATACTTGGCGGCAGCTTCTTGAAATACTGGAATGCCATTGTCCGCATACCATCTGTTTTCCCGATGACCAGCCTCAGCAGCCAAGGTGTTTACCACCATAGGATCTGCAGGTAGATCAGGTTCTCCTACACCAAGGTCTATAATGGGAATTTCTGGGTGATCGGCCATGGCTTCAGCCTTGGCTTTTTTTATTTTCATAAATTTATAGCTCTTTTTAGATGTATCGAAATCCTTACCGCCTAGGCGGTCGGCTATTTTATTACGGATAAAATACATTGCAAGTCGTCCCCTTTCCATTGAACCTGTGATCCAAAACAATAGGAATAAGTATACCTTTTACTATCATATTCCCAGGGAACGAAAAGTGTTCAATGGGAAGGAGGAGACAAAGCTTAAAAATACAGGTCAAATCCCTACATAGGGACACATATACTAATAATAATGTTTCTTTAAGGGGGGAAGCCGTTGATTCCATTTACAAAAATGAATGGCGCAGGAAATGATTTTATCGTGCTTGATCATCGACACGAGAAATTTGCAGAAGGATCGTTGAAGGACATAGCAATATCAGTATGTAGAAGAAGATTTGGTTTGGGCGCAGATGGACTTCTTTTGATTGAACTTCCTAAAACAGATACGGATTTTACTATGCGGATTTTCAATGCCGATGGCAGTGAAGGTGAGATGTGTGGCAATGGTGCCCGATGCATCGCTAGATATGCTTATGAAAAGGGGATTGCAAAGGAACACATGGTTTTTGACACCTTGGCGGGAAAAGTAGAAGCCGCGGTAAAAGGAAGTGAAGTAGCAATCAAGTTAAATGATCCTTCTATTGTAGAAAAGAAGAAAAACATTTTTATCGATAAAGCCTTAACTTGTATATATATAGAGTTAGGGGATCCTGGGGTGCCCCATGTGGTTGTACCATTCAATGGTCTTACGGATACGCCATTGACAGAATTACTGGTTTTGGGAAGACAGCTTCGGTATCATCAAGGATTTCCTAAAGGCACCAATGTTAATTTTTATGAGAAATTAGAAGATGATCATGTGTTGGTAAGAACCTACGAAAGGGGTGTGGAAGATATCACAATGGCTTGCGGCACTGGGGCAGCCTCCGTGGCTATCGCTTTGGTCTTGGAAGGGATCATGAAAGGGCCCAAGATAAAAATATTAACGCTGGGAGGGGTACTTGAGATAACCATTGGGCAATTCGTTCCAAGGGTACAGCACATTTATTTAAAGGGGCACACTGCCTTTGTAGCAGAGGGTAAGATTTTGGATGAAGGCTTAAGGAAGATAGAAGAAAGGTGGTGATAGGTTCATTCAGCAAAATATAGTAAGGAGAAGGAGGGTATTTATGAAAAATGTGAAAATCAGGAGAATGGGCTTAGTACTTGTGATGGTCATGGCTGTTTTTGTGATGGCTATGGGAGGTATGATCTTTGCAGATGGTGGTGAGAGTGCTCCTGCACCAAGCTTTGGCATATTTTCTTTACTGCCTCCATTGATTGCAATTATATTATGTCTCGTTACAAAGGAAGTATTGCCATCGTTATTTATCGGAATTTGGGTGGCCGCTACCATGCTGACAGGAGGAAATCCAGTATCTGGTTTCGGAAAGACGGTAGAAATGCTATGGACCAATCTAGGGGACCCTTGGGGAGCCCGTATTGTACTGACAGGCTTGGCCATGGGAGGATTAGTAGGTATTATGTGGGTTGGCGGAGGTATCGATGCAGTGGTGCAATGGATTACCTCTAAGATTAAAAGCAGAAAGGGTGCATTACTGGCCACGGAGCTTGCAGGATTTATCGTTTTTTATGAGGATTATGTGAATACTTTGGTGGTGGGAACTGCCATGAGTCCTATTACAGCCGATTACAGAATTTCCAAAGAAAAGCTTTCCTATATTGTAGACGCCACAGCGGCTCCAATTGCGTGTATTGCTTTGGTATCTTCCTGGATTGCTTATATGACGGGCCAAATAGGGGCGCAATTTGATGCATTAGGAATCACCTATTCCACCTATGGCGCCTATGTAAAATCGATTCCCTATATTTTTTATAACATTGTTTCCCTTATCCTGCTTACCTATGTGATTTGGTCAGGGCGAGACTATGGACCGATGCTGGCAGCTGAAAGAAGAGCGATCTCTACAGGGAAAATCCTTCGAGATGGCGCTCAACCCCTAAGTGCCACAAAGATGGATGAAGAATTGACACCCTCAGATCAATGCCCAAGAAGGTTGGTAAATTTCTTCATTCCTATTGGTTCTTTGGTTTGCTTGATTCTTTTCCTCATGTTAAAGACAGGCGGCTGGCCTGAGGTATCGATTACGGCAGCCATAGCCGATGCAGGAACGTCTGTTGCTTTATGCTGGGGATCTTTTGGTGCATTGTTTATTACCATCGTACTCTATCGAATCCAGAACCTTGCATCTACCAGCAAGATATTTAAAGGCTGCATGGAGGGAATGCGCGCCATTGTCTATGGAACACTGATTTTGATTTTTGCATGGAGTATCGGGTCAGCCATTAAAGAAGTAGGCACAGCCAAATTTATCGTTAGTATTACCCAAGGGGTCATTTCTCCAGGGGTCATACCTCTGATTACATTTATCGTGGCCAGTATGATTTCTTTCTCCACGGGGACTACCTATGGAACCATTGCTGTGATGATGCCTATCGTATTACCCATGATTCACGAATCATCCATGGCAGCAGCCATTGATCCCATGACTTTCCTTTTTGCTACGATTGGTGCTGTATTCGGAGGCTCTGTTTTTGGAGACCATTGCAGTCCTATTTCAGATACAACCATCATGTCCTCCATGTTTACGGGGTCAGATCATATGGACCATGTAAACACCCAAATCCCCTATGCTTTAATGGGGGCTGCAGGCGCTGCTATGGGATACGTAGGCGTGGCTATGGGCTTACCTGTATTGGTAAATCTGATATTGGCAGCGGGTGTAACCCTCGTACTATTTAGGGTGATGTCAAAGCCTATTGAAATAGAGCTTGTACAACAGGAGGAGAAGGGATGAAATTAAAGCCAAAGCCGCTAAAGCCAGGGGATACCATTGGTATCATTGCCCCTAGTGGACCATCAACGAGAGAAAAATTGGATAAAGGCGTTCAAATTCTTGTTAACATGGGCTTTCGGGTTGTTTTAGGAGAGTCGGTATTTCATAAAAGAGGATACTTGGCTGGAGAAGATCATATTCGATTGAAGGATATCCACCAAATGTTTCGAGACAAAAACGTTCAAGGAATCGTTTGTATGCGGGGTGGGGATGGAGCGGGAAGGCTCTTGGATCGCATTGACTATGATACGATTGCAAAAAATCCAAAGGTGTTTGTGGGTTATAGTGATATTACGGCACTGCATATTGCCTTTTTACAAGAAGCAAAGCTGATAACCTTCCATGGGCCCATGGTGACCTCGGATATGATAGAAGAAAGCTTCGATGGATATAGCAAAGAAGCTTTTATAAAAGCTGTTTCTTGGGAAAAACCTTTGGGTGAATTGAAAAATCCTGATAGGGAAGAGATGAAAACCATGGTGGAAGGCCGTGCTTATGGAGAAATCGTTGGCGGAAATCTAGCTTTGATTTCTTCCACCATGGGAACCGCCTTTGAGCTGGATACAAGGGGAAAATTACTTTTTATCGAGGATATCCATGAAGGTGTTTACCGTATTGATCGGATGCTGAACCAGCTGTTATTGGCGGGCAAACTTCAGGAGGCATCAGGTATCATTATCGGAGAATTTATCGACTACGAACCAGAAAATCCAGAAGACAGTTTGACCCTGGAGAATGTCATCCATGATTTGATTGTACCCTTAAATAAACCCACTGTGATGGGTTGGAAATGTGGTCATGGAAAGCATAAGCTGACCATTCCCTTGGGGGTTAAAGGAGAGTTAAATGCTTTAGATAGACAAATTCGGATCGTAGAATCGGCAACGCAATAATGCCAAGGGGTATAGCCCCTTGGCATTATTATATATGCTCTAAACACTTCATGATTATTGCCGGTGTAACCGTCAGAGAGTACGGAAGATTTAGGCGTTCCGTGTATTTATGGGGATCTTTACCCAATGTGCCGATGTTCAAAACGGGAACATGGATCTGTTCCAATGTATCTATAGGCATGTCATAGGAGATTCCCCACAGGGGCATATTTGGTTTGAATTCGTGGACAATTGATTGGCCATTTTTAACGCCAAAGTAGCTGTTATCGGAGAGACCTGGGAAAAAGGCACAGGGCTCAAGGATTGTATCAAAGGCAGACTGGGCGTAGGCAATGAGCTCATCCACCATGGATAAAGCTGCTGCCTCATGATTGGTTGTGCCCTCATTAAAACAGCTGGGGTAATAGGGTGGCGCAAAAAGCAGTATTACCAAAGGTTTTTTCTCTGGATAATAGGCATAAACTGTATCTACGATCTTGATGGTTAACTCTCGATCATCTTTGATCCCGTTTTCTATCCATTGGGGAATTTGCTGATTTAGATATTGAATCAAACCATCGCCATGGGTTTCAAGGGCTTTCCGATAGACCTCATCATAGGTTTTTACCTCCACATCCCATGTAGGCACTTGAAGGGGATAATCGGATTTACGGAGATAAGCTGTTACTTGCTTTGTCCGCTCCTCAAGTACAGAAACTATGGCTTCTTCGGAAACCTTTTTGAGTTTATTGAGAATAACTTGGGGGGTGTCCCGTAAAATCATCCAATTATAATAAGCAACCGCAGCCCTTGGAATTTGAACGGAATACGAATCCTTTAAATCTTTTTGCTTAAGGCACGATGGGGGAGGGGTAACAAAGCGACCCCAAGATTCACAAAATTGTGGGTTTGCTTCGATACGACGGTTAATCTCTGAAAGAATCAGATTGGGATTTAGACCTGAATAGGGTTCGCCCACATGGGTTTCCTTGCCTGCACAGTAAATCATAGGCAGAAGCTTGCCAATGGAGCCTGTATAGAGATATTTTTTTGTATCTCCAGCGTACAAAGGAAAAAAAGGCTCTGTGTTAATCACCAAATGATAGTCTAAATCGTGAGTATCCCTTAAAGCCAAGAGCATTGAGGCCGAACCCAGCATACCCCGGGAGTTCCCTTCTTCATCAGGTACCGCCAACAATAGTAGATTGCAGTCTAATTTTTCGGGATGGGCAGCATAGTAGCGGAGAACCTCAATTTCTATGGCTAGCCCGCATTTCATATCCATGGTTCCCCTGCCGAAGAGCCAATCACCAGAGGTTAAATCATCCTGGACATCGAAGGGGAGGCTCAGTTGGTGGAATTCTTTGGCTAGGAATTCCGGATCGAAAGCATGATCCTTAAGATATCCGTATTCATCGACGGCAACCACATCAAAGTGGCTGAGTAAGATAACGGTTTTTTTCGTAGGGAGAGGGTTTTTCCATAGGGCAATGATAGAATACAGATCATGGTCAGGGATAGGGTGGAGCATGAGTTGATTGGGGTTATTATGGAAGTATGAAATCTCGTGTAATATACCATAAAGGACATGGGCCATATTTTTTTCATCCAGTGATTCGGTGATACTTGGACACTGAACAAGCTGAAGCAGGGTGTTGTAGATATTTGATTTCATAGGGTGACCTCCTAGCATTCTTTGCAGGAAATATTCGATATCTTCTATAGTATATCCTCCATTTTGCATAAAAAAGCATCTAACGATGCCTTCGCTAGGGGAACCTAGTTCCCCTTCGACGGCTGCTATGCAGCCTGAGCACCCCTCTGACTACGGCATGGGAATACTTCCCCTGCACCCCTGTCTTTTATTTAATAGGAAAGGAGAGCTTTCCTATTAAATAAAAGAACAAGGTGCTGCGGCAAAAACAGCACCTTGTTTCCCGTATAGAACTTTTATAGGACTTCAACATCGGCATTCAGTTTATAGATTACATCCTTCCGTTCGACGATGAGGGTAATCTTTTTTCTCAGCTCCTCATCTAACTGAATGTTATGGATCAATTCTTTGGTAGGGTTGATGGTAACAGGATGCCCGACCAGCTTTAACATGGCAAGATCCCCATTGGTATCACCATAAGAATAGCTTTTGGATAAATCAATTGCATATTTGTTAACAAACTCCATGATTGCTTTATGTTTGTTCTCAGAATCCCACATCTGGACGATTTCTCCAGTGTAATTATCTTGATCATCCAAGAGGTATTCTGTACCTCTAAAATCCGTAATTTCATATTTTTTTGCCATTTTTTCTACAAGGAATGAGGGACTCCCAGAGATGAAGATTGTCTTATGTCCATGGCATTTGTGCCAGGCAATTCGAGCACGGCTATAGCGATAGACTCTATCGCCCTTCAAATTGATTACCTGATCAGAAATGAAATCTATGTTGTGTCTATTTAAGCCCTTCATAGAATCAATGTAGATTTGGGCCAATTCTAAAAGATAATCATCATAGTTACCCTGTCGTCTATCCCAGTCTTCGTAGGTATGTTTTGCATGATGATGCCATAGGGATGCATCAATGACTTCATATTTAAGGAGCTTCTTGAAATGTTCAACCATGAGAGAATCACGATAAAGGGTTCCATCAATATCAAAAAAAGCAGCGACTGTACCCATAGACACCTCCTAAGAAAAATTGGTATTTATAGTATATTCTATCATATTCTAGATTGCCAACGAAGTGAATAAAAAATGTGTTGTTTTTAAAACAACAAAAGACAAAAACAAAATATTCTAAATTTTTTTGCTGTTTATTGCTTTTGTATGTTTTTTTGGGGTAAAATCTTAATAAGAAAATTTAGAGAGGGTGGGATGGGATATGTTGAGTTCAATCATTGTTGCAGGATTTATTACAATGATAATATTTGTTACCGTGGAAAACTTCCGTAGAGATATGACACTAAGGCATATCCTAACAGTCAACGAACGGCTCAAGGAGTATATATCTGGATGTGTAGGAGAATTATCGGGATTTGATGTGTTCATGGTAAAAAGCCTACGGGACAGAATTCGTGAGGATTTTATAAACCAAGAACAAATTGATCATTTTGAGTTATCTATGATTGACAGCAGAAGGTTGAAAATTGTCTATGAGATTGATGGAACAAGGGAAGAAGTTGAGGTATCCACGGCTTTAGGCAGAGTAGAAATTACAGAGATGACAATGCCTGAGGAAGTGGGCGAATTCGAATAAAGTCGATCCACCTCCATGGCGGAGGTTGATATAGATCATTATAGGAATGCACACAGATACGGATCTGTGTGCATTCTTATTCCCATAACAGTTGACAAGGCTTTCTATATAAAATATAGGAAGCCTTGTCTATGTTTGAGTGGTATGGGTTCGTAAGGGTATACAAATCATAAAATTTTTGCTAAATACTTACCCATGTTGGTAAGGGAAAGCTTTGAGTTTGTATATTGTACCAATTGTTCACTCTGTAAGTCACCAATCAGCTTTCGCAGCTTGCGGTCACCTCGTATGAGTTCGTCCAAAGATATGTTTGAACCATCTGTTTTATCATGGTCAGACTCTTTTTCATAGATCATTTTTAATACACTGATTTTATCCATTACCATAACCTTCCTTAGAACTGTACAATGAAATTTAGAGAGTAGGTTTACTATTATTGTATATGACTATGGTTTTTTTTCAATAAGGGAGCAGGTCAGAAAAATAAAATAGGATATTGTGCCTATAAAAGACCTATGCATATGTGACGCAATTATTTAATGCTGAATCAACCTTAAATGTTGATTCAAAGCTAGAACTCGATCCTGTTAGTCGTTAGCAGTTAGCGGTTAGCCATATTTAAGTCTATCTTTAGAGAATTTAATCTATTAGCGGATGGTGACATATTTCCACTTTCCTGATTGGAAACGAAAATATACAAGAGCCCATCGGACCAATTGATCGGCAAATACAGCCATCCAGGCACCAACGAGGCCATAGCCCATGATGCTGACCAATATGTAAGACAATACTACCCGGACACCCAAGACACCAATAAAGGTAGAAAACAAGGGGAATACCGTATCACCAGCACCACGTAGGCCGCCTGCCAGTATAAACTGAGAGGATTGAAAGGGTTGAACCAAAGCGATAACCTTCAAAGCCATAGAGGCACTTCGAATAATTTCTGGATTTTTTGTATACAAACCAACGATTTGAGGACCAAATACAAAGAAAATAAAGGCCATAAATGAAGAGATAATAGAACCCAGTTTTCTTGTTTCCCGTGCATATTCCTGGGCCTTATCTGGCTCTTTGGCGCCTAAGCTTCTACCCACAAGGGAGGAAGCTGCTATACCAAAAGCTTGGCCTGGTTGGAAAGAAAGACCCAAAATACTCAGGCATATTTGATGGGCTGCGAAAGTAACGGTTCCCAGGGCAGCGACCACTTTTACAAAAAGAAAAATACCTATTCTTAAGGCCAATTGTTCAATGGATGCAGGTACCCCAATTTTTATCAGATTGTATATGATATCCCGATTCAACCGGAAGGGGTTTGAGAGATTAATCTTAATGATACTCTTGCCTTTCAGAATATATCGGAGGAGGATAATGCTTGCCAGTACATGGGAAATGGCAGTAGAGATGGCTGCACCCGTTACACCTAACTGGGGAAAGCCAAATAACCCGTAGATAAGCAGGGCATTTCCAAAAACATTTAAAAGATTTACCCGAATATTCACTTTCATCGGAAGTTTTGTATCTCCCGCGCCACGAAGAGCAGCTGACAGAGCGAAGGTAAAACCTTGAAAAATGAATCCGATCATGATAATTCTAAAGTAACTTCTACCGATGGCCAGGGTATCGGCCTTAGCACCTACGAAAGCCATGATAGAGTCTGTAAAAATAATTGCGAATATGGAAAGGGGTAAAGCCAACAAAAGTTGATTTAGTAGAATAATATGCTTTACGGTATTCTCGACCCTTTCATGCTGCTTGGCGCCAAGATAACGGGCCACCATGGCTGTTCCCCCTACATTGAGGGCTTGAATGAGGGATAATCCGATGAAAACAGGCTGATTGGTGATTCCAACAGCAGCCACAGATGCAGCTGCTACAGCAGGATCATTCATTCTACCCAGCATCATCATATCGATCATTCCAAACAAGGAGCCCAATAACAGCTCAGTCAAAACAGGCCATGCGATGGTAATAACATCCTTACGCACAGCATTTGAAAACAGCAGCGCAAATAATCGTTCTTTCTTTTCTAGCATTTTGTACATAAAGAACATCCCTTTTCAAATAAGAATTATAGTGAGTATATGATGGATTATAAACATTTAGACTCTCTAAATATCATATCATACTCCAAGATGCTTTACTACAAAGCAGATAGAAATTTCTGGATAGATGTGTCTAGAATCATACCGTCCTTTCCATGAAGATTTCAGGATTTTTCAAGGATTGAAAGTCAAATTGTGCATATAGGCCATGGGCATCCTTCGTGCGCAGCAGCCACTTCCGTAAGGTGCACAAATCAGGGTGGTCTAAAATATATTGGATGAATGATTTGCCTAGACCATATCCTCGATAATTCTCATCGATATATACATCGCATAAATAGGCAAAGGTGGCTTGATCTGTTACAACCCGTGCAAAGCCAATCTGTTTTGAGTGGGAAAACACAGCAAAGCATAAGGAATTCTTCATGGAGCGTTCTATGGTCTCCTTGGTACGGGTAGAAGCCCAGTAAGAATTATTCAGCATGGTGCAGATGCTATCAAGATCTAGTTGTTTTGAATCACTGGTAAAGGTAAATTGATTAAGGTGAGGGCTCATATATACATCTCCTTTTTGGTTTTATTAAAGTAGTGTATTGGTTTTGGCATGATCCGGAGGTTGTTCCAGCAGGGTGATACATGGAAAGAATCCAAAGTGAGTATAGAACGATAATGCTGCATGATTGTCAGTTGAAACGCCTATGATGATCTTTTTCGGACTATGGGTTGTAAGCCAATTTAAGGATTGCTCCATAAGTTGCTTACCAATGCCGTGACTTCTGAAAGATTCAATAACAAAGAGGGAGTCTATTTCACCAATCCGATCTACTGATAAAGAGACTACACAATAGCCAATGTCTTCATTCGAAGCGGCATTCATGGCTAAAATAATATGCAGATCACCTTGCAGAGATTTTTTCAATAAATTTTCTTTTCTAGACTGAAAGCTCAGATTCCCGTATTTCCCTTTGAAATGAATAGAATGGGTTTTATGATAGCTGTTTAACTGCTCCCAAAGGGGAGAGATCCGATCTAACAAATCAATGCCACCTGAAACATATTGGATTTGCTTCATAAAAGTAAGTCCCCTTTACCTCCAAATTTTTATATAATGAATGGTAAAACTATGATACAGTTATAGTGTATAATGGAAAATCTCCTAAAAAAAGTGAACAATTTCACAACTGTACTGGTACAAAATGGGGTGGAAAAATGGCAAAATACCAAGAGATTAATGCATTTATCCATAAAGAAATTGAAAAGGGGAAGCTAAAGCCAGGAAACAAGCTTCCTTCAATTCGTGATGTTTGTAAAATGTTTCAGTGCAGCAAAGGGACTGTTATACGTGCCTATCATGAGATGGAGAGAAACCATCTGGTTTATTCCATACCACAAAGCGGTTATTATTTGCTTGAAAGTAAGGGAAAAGAAGAAGTGTCCCAAAGATATCATGAAATTGATTTTATATCGGCCTCCCCAGACACCAGGGCATTACCCTATCGGGAATTTCAACATTGTCTGAATCAAGCCATCGATTTACATAAGGAAACATTATTTTCATATAATCATCCCCAAGGTTTGAGCCCATTGGTTGAAATACTGAAGAAGCATCTCCAAGAAGAACAAATTTTTGCAGAATATGAAAACATCTTTATTACTTCCGGTGCCCAGCAGGCAATTAACATATTGGGAAGAATGCCCTTTCCCAATGGGAAAAGAAATATTTTGGTAGAGCAGCCAACCTATCAAGGCGCCTTAGAATCCTTTTTACAGCATGGACTTACTGTAATGGGAATACACAGAACTGTCAAAGGCCTTGATTTTGATGAACTGGAGCGCATCTTCCAAAATGGACAGGTGAAGTTCTTTTACACTATACCTAGATTCCATAATCCACTGGGTATTTCCTATAGTAATGGGGAGAAAAAACAGCTGGCAAAGCTGGCCGCAAAATATGATGTCTATATTATAGAGGATGATTATCTTAGTGATTTGGAGCTAGACGGGAAAGCGGACCCTATATATGCCTTTGATGTAACATCAAGAGTCATTTATCTTAAAAGCTTTTCAAAGGTTCTACTGCCTGGATTGAGGCTTTCGGCAGTCGTTCTTCCAAAACAATTGACAAAAGTCTTTGAGGAATATAAAAAATGGACAGATCTCAATACATCTATTCTGTCCCAGGGAGCCCTGGAGATTTATTTAAAAAGCGGAATGTTCTATAGCCATAGGAGAAAAATAAAGCAAATCTATCATGATAGGATGGAATATTTAAGAGGGCTTACTCAGGAATGGAATATACCCTATATTCGGTGGCATGTGCCAAATACAGGTTTTTTTGCTTACTTGGAGGTCCACAAACAGATCAATACTGAAACTGTACTTCAACAGCTTGCAGCAAAGGGAATTTGCCTATCAGACGTAAAGAAACATTATCTTCCCAGCTTTGCCCATGACCCAGGATTAAGAGTGAGCATCAGCCGAGTAGAAAAGGATCAGATCAAGAATGGATATTTTGAGATTATGGAAACCTTTAAAGGGTATAGCGATAGAATGAAAAATAGAGATGAGACATTCCATTTATAAAAAATTCATAGAATAGTATTAGACAATTAGAGAAAACATCCGTAATAATATATAGAAGATAAAGATTAAATAAGAAAGGTGAGGAAAATGATGATGACCACAGAACAAAAACTATTGTGCGCTATCGCTCACTTAGGGTGGATGGTGGCTTTACCTATATTGGCGCCATTGGTGATTTTGGTACTAACCAATGATAGCTTTGTAAAGAATCAAGCAAAGGAAGCTTTAATTTTCCAGATAGGTGTTGCAGTCTTGTCCTTTGCATTTGCTGTCTTATCCATCCTGCTGATTGGGATTCCTCTTTTGTTGGTACTCCTTGTAGGTGCATTGATATTCCCAATCATTGCTGTGGTGAAGTCCTGTGATGGGGTAGATTATTCTTATCCAGTGACAGGAAGTATCGCAAGAAAATTTTAAATAGTAATAGCCAAAGGGTAATTTCCCCTTTGGCTATTTTTTTAAACCCTTGAAGGCAACTAAAACCTGAGATCCTTCACTGTGGTTCAGGAGGAAGTTAAATGCTTCTTAATAATTTCTACAATCTTATCCTTTTCCCGTACAATATCCACTGCATCCACATCTATTTCAATCAAGGGTGACAAATCATATTTTTGGTGCCACTGGGTATATTTTTCATTCAGTCTTTCCCAGTATCTACGGGGTACAATGAGTTCATATTCACGGCCTCGGGTCTCGATATTCTTGATGGCCTGATTCACAGAACACTTTAAATAAATCATCAATCTTGGTGGACGGGCGTGTTCCAGCATGTTGTCTAACAATGTAACATAGGTGGTGAACTCTTCCTTGCTCATAAAACCATCTTCGTAAAGCATACTGGCGAAAATCCGATCCCCAAAGATGGAACGATCCAAAATACCGCCGTTGTTTTTATGGACTGCCTTAATCATCCGGAATCTTTCGTTAAGAAAATGAATTTGCATGGTAAAGGCCCAGCGGGTTTTATCTCGATAAAACTTATCCAAAAGGATTTCCGTATCTGGATTACACAGTTCATGGAAGGTTGGAATATTTAGTTCTTGTTCAAGAATTTCAGCCAAAGTCGTTTTGCCACAGCCTACAACACCATCAATACAAATCACTGGATTCATCCTCTCTCTCCTTCGATCATTCATGAATTATGTATCATTATATCAAATCATGGAATAGGATATCAATTCTTCCTTCCCATGAATTTATTTGCAATATGGGTAATATGTGGTAGAATTTGATTAAAAGTCTTAGGTTCAGGAAAACCTATTACAAAAGCTGAAAAAAGAAAAGGTGGAACGATATATGGTGGAAATCGGTAGATTTAATACATTAAAAGTGGCCAATGCCACAGCAATTGGCGTATATTTAGATGCTGGAACAGATGACCCGAAGGATAATATTTTGTTACCGAACAATCAACTTCCCGAGGAAGAGGTTAGAGAAGGTGATGAATTAGAGGTATTTATCTATAGGGATTCCAAGGACAGATTGATTGCTACGAGAAAGAAGCCCTTGGCTCAAGTGGGAGACTTGGCATATTTAAAGGTGGTGGAAACCTCTGAAATTGGCGCATTTTTAGATTGGGGCTTGGAAAAGGATTTGTTTTTACCCTTTGGAGAACAAAAGTATAAGGTGCAAGAGGGCAGGAGTTATCTTGTACGATTATATATTGATAAAAGCGGGCGCATTAGCTCTACCACAGATGTTGAAAAATATTTAACCACAGATAGTCCCTACAAGAATGGAGATCAGGTCACAGGAACAGTTTATCAGGTGAAAAAGGACATGGGAGCTTTTGTAGCGGTGGATAATCAGTATGTGGGACTAATACCCAAGAACGAATATTTCCATGACATTAGAAACGGTGATGTGGTTGAGGCTAGGGTAGTGGAAGCAAGGGAAGATGGCAAATTGACCCTTTCACCACGAAAAGCAGCCTATAAGCAAATGAAGACAGATGCAGATACTTTGTTGGAAACGCTGGAAAAAAAGAATGGTTTTATTCCTTTAAATGACAACAGCAGCCCCGAACAGATCAAGTATCATTTAAACATGAGCAAAGCAGCCTTTAAGCGAGCGATAGGTGCTTTGTTAAAGCAAGGTAAGGTAGAGCAAACAGAAGATGGATTGCGATTGAAATAGGGTGCCCACAGGGCACCCTATTTCAATGTTTTATTACTTTGTGTTAGAATGAGAGTATTCATTATAATATTTGGAGGCATAGGCATGGGGAAGATTAAGATACTGCATTGTGCAGATTTTCATTTTGATACGCCTTTTCGTGAACTGGCAGGTGCAGGGGCTGAGAAACGTAAGGAAGATCTAAGGGAAACCTTTGGCAGGGTTATTCAGATAGCGAAGGAAGAAGCAGTAGATGTGATGCTGATCAGTGGAGATTTTTTTGATAACGAGCGAGTCATGAAAACTACCTTAGATCATATCATAAAAAAGTTTGAAGAAATTTCTAACATCCGGATATTTATTTCGCCCGGTAATCATGATCCTTATACCCCAAAATCCTACTATCATCTTGTACAGTGGCCGGAAAATGTTCATATCTTTGATTCACACGCGACAGGTATTGCCATTCCAGATTTAAACCTATGGGTCTATGGGGCGGGTTTCTCTAAATCCCATGAAAAACAGGCCTTGCTCCAAGGATTTCAGGTAGAGGACAGAACCATGATGAATATCATGGTACTCCATGGAGAAGTAGTCTCTGAAGGTCAGGGAAGTGATTATAATCCCATAACGCAAAAGAGCATCAGTGAAAGTGGATTAGATTATTTGGCTTTAGGCCATAAGCATAGTTTTTCTGGAATCATGAAGGCTGGGGGAACCTTCTGGGCCTATAGCGGCAATCCAGAAGGTCGTGGATTTGACGAGACAGGCAGTAAGGGTGTACTCTTGGGAACATTGGAAAAGGGGCGTTGTGACCTGCATTTTCAAGAGATCTGCAAGCGTAGGTATATGACTGTCAAGGTAGATATAGAAGGATTAGCTACCTACGAGGAAATCGCAGAGAAGATAAAAGAACAGGTTATTGATCCAGAGCGGGCTCAGAATCTATATAAAATTATACTGACTGGGGAGATCAAAGAGGATTTTACCATCCATACGGAGGTCTTGAGAGAAAAGTTGTCATCCACATTTTACAGTGTGAAGCTTGTGGATGAAACAAGTCCTTGGTTAGACTATGAAGGATTAGCCAATGAATTCTCCCTACGGGGCATTTTTATTCGAAATATGCTAGAGAAGTTGGAAGCGACGCCTGATGAAGAAGGGAAGAAACAAATAAGGCGTGCTTTAAAGCTAGGTATCCAAGCATTAGGCACAGGTGAGGTGATCATAGAATGAAGATAAAGGGTATGCGAATTGGGCGTTTCGGTAAACTGAAGGATCTAGAGATACAACTGGCTGACGGATTAAATATTATCTATGGGGAGAATGAGGCAGGAAAAACGACACTTCAAACCTTTATGAAGGCGATGTTTTACGGGTTAGGTTCAATGAAGAAGGAGATTAGGGACAATGAGCGAAAACGGTTCTTACCTTGGAGTGGAGATGATGCAGCCGGTGAATTACTTTTCCAAGATGATTCTGGAAAGGAGTTTCTTATTAAAAGAAGCTTTGGAGAAAAGAGAAAAAAGGACGATACCCTTATTTTAGACCCAGTTTCAGGAGCTGAAATCGGCTTTGTTGATAGAAATCAACCAGGTCAGTCCTTTTTTGGCATGGGAGAAGAGGCCTTTGAAAAGACAGTGTTTATTAAGCAGCTCCATAGTCAGGTAGAACGGGATCGAGAGGACGAGATCATGAAGCGGCTGACCAACCTTCATCAGACGGGAGATGAGGATACCTCCTATCATAAGGCAATGGGTGCTTTACAGCTAGCACGTAAGGGTTTAATCGGCCAGCGGAAAATGGGTAAGCTGGATGAGCTGAAGGCAGCCCAGGAGAGATTGAAGGACGACTTGAAGGTCGCCAAGGATCTTCAAGAAGAGAACATTTGCGATCAGATGACTATGAATCAGATACAAGAACAAAAGATAATCCTCCATCATGAGATCATGAACTTAGAAAAGAAGAAAAAAGAAATTCGACAGTTAGAGCAGAAACAAGAGTATCTAGAACTATGTAACTATGCAGACCGTATAAAAGCTTTGACCCTTGCTTGGGAGGAAAAACAAAGAGCCATGAAAATAGGAGATCGGGAAATGGATGAATCTCATATCCTTGATCTACGAGATCAGCTTAGACAATGGAAGGAATTGAAGCGGCAACGCGTAGAGTCTACAGAACTAACAAGGCTGATAAAGGCTGAGTATGAAGAAAAAATGGCTTATTTACAGCATTTCAAAAACCATGATCATATAGAAGATATAGAATTAAAACTGACAAGGATGATGCAAGAACAGGAACATTTAGAAGACCGTTTAAGGACATGGAATAGGACGATAGACGAGATTCATGACTTAGAAAATCAATTGGAGAATGAGCGGAATAATCTTGGTATTTTAAGGAAATTCGAGGATGTAACACCTGATATAGAGTTAAGCATATATCATAAGGAAGAGCAGCTGAAGGAATTGAAAGAAAAATTATCAGGAGATCAACGGAGAGATCACCTCCAATTAAAAAGAGAAATATTAAGCAGTCAAAGAAAGAACAGCATACTTCTACTGGCAGTCGGTATTCTTGCTTTGGTCATAGGTATTGCAGGGGGAGTAGGATTGACGCCTTCATTTTATGTGGCTGGCGTGATCGGTGTGTTATTAAGCATTTATGGGGTATCTTCTAAAAAGAAGAGTGAAAAAGAACTTTCGGCGATAGAGGAAGAAATCTCTGCCATAGGGGATAGTCAGAGTATAGAGAAGGCAATGGAGGATATACGCAAAGAACTGGGTGAAATCTACTATCAGCTGGGGGTTATGGGTTTACAGGAATTCCGTACCTATATGTCGAGATACAATGAAAAGAAGAATCAAATGGAAGGACTTCGAATTCGTATTGAAGACCGGCAGGAAAACATGAATGGGGAGAAGGCCCAGGAGCTAAGAGAAAAATTAAAGATTTTGAAGGCCAGTATTCAAAGAATTTTTGCCCAATGGGATTGTGATAGCCTAGAAACTTTTCAGGATAGTTTTAAAAATTATAAACAAATTCTTTCTGAAAAGGATAGGGTGGAAAAAGAGCTCAAGGATCTTGGTGAAAAAATTGGTCAGCTAGATGTCCAGAGAGAAGAGCTTGGGAAGGGATTAAGGCAACAATTAAATCTCATGACGTTGGATGAAACGGCGGTGGAAAACAGCATCGCCAGATTGGCAGAAGGGTTAAAAGAAATCAGTGATATAGAAAGAGACAAAGATTCCTTGGAAAATACTTTCAATAGCCTGTTAAAAGGAAGAGTTTTTGAGACCATCCAGGATGAAGTGAGGACTTTTGAAGAAATTTCTGCAGCAGAGGAGCTGGAAAGCCAAGAATTGCTGGAAAAAAAGTTAAAAGAACAGCATCAACAGCTGATTGAACTGGAAAAGCAGATAAAAGATATTGGATATCGCATACAGCAGCGATTTGCTCAAAGCCGTAGTGTGTCAGTGATCGAAGAGGAAATAGGTATTGTAGAGACACAAATATTGGAGCTAGAAGAGGCGGCTGCAGCCATCGACTGCAGCATGGAGGTGCTGGAAGACTCTTTTCATGAGATTCAACGAAGCTTTGGACCAAGGCTAAACAAATCAGTAGGTGAAATTCTGGGAAAAATCACCCGGGGAAAATATGAAGATCTTATGATTTCGGAAGGATATCATGTAAAAGTGATAGATCCTGTGGAGGATAAGATCAAAGAGATTGATTATTTTAGCAATGGCACCTGGGATCAGATTTATTTTGCCATGAGGATGGGGATTACACAGTTGATTTTTGATGGTTCATCCATACCTGTTATCATGGATGATGCCTTTGTGCAGTATGATGAGGGGAGACTGGAAGCGGTTTTGAACTATCTATATGAGTATGCCAAAACCCATCAAGTGATTTTATTCACATGCCAAAAACGAGAACTTGATTTGCTAAGAAACTATGAGAATGTTAACTATATCTATTTGAAATCAGGAGGACATCTATGTTAAAGGCCCATAGGCCAATCCGTATCATGCTGGATATGGATGGTGTATTATCAGATTTTACAAAGTTCTATCTAACTGCTGCCCATAAAAAATATGGAACACCTCTGGTGCCAGTGGTTACCCATTGGAACTATTCAGAAGCGGGTATTGGTCTTTCCCATGAAATGTCCATGGAGGTATGGAAAACCATTTTGGGTATAGAAAATATGTGGGAAAGCTTGGAGCCGATCATTACCCATGAGGAAAGAGAAATATTACAAGACATGATTCAAGATCCCGCATATGAGTTCTATGCAGTTACAGCGAGACCCCAAACACCCGGGAGATCGGTGATGCTGCAATGCTATCATTGGCTTGAGCAATATATAGGGAAAGGGATCAGCGTTATTCCAAGAAGGGATAAGGTGAAAGCCTGCAAGGGCTTGGATATTGACTATGCCATCGATGATTCACCAGTTTTTGTAAAGGAGCTAATGGAAGGGGAAGTAAATGTATACCTGCGGGATCAACCCTATAACCAAGAGGTAGAAGGTGTTCCCCGTATGTATTCGCTGAAGACGTTTTTGGAATTGATTCAAGAAGAAAGAAAGCTGGCAGCGGAACAGGAGATTGAATAATGGGTGAGAAATTGTGCACTAATGTGCACAGGTTAAGGTTAAGGCTGAGGTTAAGAAAAAGACTCTCAGAGCCGTACTGAAGAAAGCATTCAACCTTAACCTTAGCCTCAACCTTGCGTAGCGTTGCTACGCATTTTTATTTGTCACAGGAGTGTAGAAAATTAATATAATACTAATAAGAGGGAGGGAGTATATTGTCTAATTCAGAGGGTTTTAAAATCGATATTTTATGGATTATTCTACTTGCTTTGGTTTTTATTTTTGGAACTGGTCGGGGAACACCAGGATCAGGGGCTCCCATCATCATACCAGGATAAATACTTCAAGAATGATTAAGGAGGCGTTTTTGTGTTTTCACCTGATCAGTTGGATATGCTGATGAAGGAAGCCATGGCGGAGTTGGGAAAGCATGATTTGAAAAATCAAGGCAAAATAGGCAGGAAGAGTAACCTTGTGGGCGTGAATGGACGGTTGACCACTGCCCAGGCGTTAGTAATCTTGGGCATTTTGTCTGGGTCTTTAAGTGTATTTTCTGTATTGGTCGATGCAGACCAAGTGGTAAGCATCGTGTTGCAGGGATCTCTAAAGAAAGAGGAAAAAAATGAAGTGGACAATATTTTGGCGCAAATCGGACATCTACCCTTTGATGATGTGGTAAAAGCCATGATGAAAAGAATAAAGTAATCATTTACATGGATTTTTATCTCGCCTCCCAGTTTCAATGCAAACACTAGGTCTTAAAGGGATAGGCCCATTTTGTTTGTGCCAATAGATAAGCTCTGGAATTAATTCCAGAGCTTATCTATTGGCTATAAAAAAGAGAAGGGATTATTAGAAAAACACTGAAAATACTAAGTGTAGGGAAAACTATAAAGTGATAAGGGATGAACGGAGAGGAATCTATGAAAAAAGAGAAATTATATTACCGTCTAGAAGAACAGATCTTAATTTTTGATGGAGCTATGGGGACCATGCTAATGGATAGAGGGTTGAAAATGGGACAATGTCCTGAGTGCTTTAACCTAGAGTATCCCGACACTGTACTCCAAATCCATAGGGAATATGTAAAAGCGGGGGCAGATATCATTCAGACCAATAGCTTTGGTGGAAATTCCATGAGACTTAAAGATTTTCATATGGAAAGCCAATTCGTAGAAATCAACCAAAGAGCTGTGGACATTGCCTTAAAAGCTGCCGGCGGAAACTGTCTTGTGGCAGGGAATATAGGGCCAGTTGGGAAACCATGGGATGATGCAAGAAAAGACGAGGTATATCAAACTTTTTATGAACAGGGAAAAATTTTATCTTCTGAAGGTGTAGCGTTGATCAATATAGAAACAATGATGGATGTAAGAGAAGCGGTGTTGGCTGTGAAAGCTGTAAAGGAGATAAAGGATATCCCTATTGTTTGCACCATGACCTTTGGGAAGGATTTAAAGACCCTGGATGGAAGTACGCCAGAAATGGCTGCACTGCATCTTAAGGAGGCGGGAGCTGACATTATTGGGAGCAACTGCGGCAGCGACATGGAGGATATGATGACGGTGATGAGAAAAATGGTTCAAGCAGTCCCAAAGTATTGGTCTGTTAAACCAAATGCAGGATTGCCAAAAAAAATAGGGAATCAAATGGTATATCCTCTTATGCCAGAAGACATAGCCTATTACGGCAGAAAATTTGCGGAACTTGGTGTTCATATTATTGGAGGATGCTGCGGTACAACCCCAGCCCATATTCAAGCAATCAATGAAGCAGTTAGATCTATAAAATAAAAAGGAAGAAAATCACTTTTCTTCCTTAAGAATATTTACTAGGTTTTTTACAATCCGGGCTGTCATACCCCAAATGATGTGCCCATTGTATTCATAGAAAAGCTCAGGCAATTTACCAACCTTCCACTTGTAGTTTTTGCCGTTCTGAATCATATGGAAGGGGAAATCGTCATGGGTGGAAGCCTTGATATGGATAAAGTGATGCTCGGGTTCGGTATTAAAGAAATAATCTAAGGGAACTGTAAAGATACTGCCAACCTCCGAAGGATTAAACTGAATTTCATCAATCCCTTTCTGAGGAATTGTACCTAAAAATGGGTAAAGAATCGTATTAAAAGGTGTAACTACATAATCCAATGGGCCAAGCAGCTCGATTTCCCCTAGAGTCAGATTTAATTCCTCAGCGGTTTCACGGATGGCAGCTTCCGCGGGTGTTTCATTCTTTTCAATTTTACCTCCAGGAAAACAAATTTCTCCTGGTTGATTTCTTAAATGGGCTGCACGAACCTCAAACAAAAGATGAAGTTCACCTTGAACTTTAACAATAGGAACCAAGATGGAGAAACGATGGAAGACACCTTCAGGGCCTGGGATTCTTTGCTGGATAATATCGTTAATTTTTTTAATTTCCATGGATGCACCTGCCTTAAATGTTGAAGTTAATGTTATTGTTTAATTATAATATAAGTATATAATACCTCTATTCTTTAGAAAACATTTAATTTGTTATACAAAGGAGACAATCATGGCCAATACATATTATTTACTAAGTATATCCATCCTCATTGTGACGGTAGGATTTATCATATATAGAATGAAATGGATCACCTTTGATGCATTGGCAGCTTTGTGGTTGATTGGATCAGCAGCAGGCATCAATGGATTTTTTTGGCTTTTTCCCTTGGGATACTTCTTGGTATCAGGAAGTATGCTGACAAAGCTTCAAACGGATTATAAAAGAAGCATCAAATCCAAGGAAAAAACAGCGAGAAACTGGAAACAGTTGTTTGCCAATGGATTATTAGGGGCTGGCTGCGCCCTACTATATTTTTTACAACATGAGCCTGTATATTATTATTTATATCTCACCGCCATTGGCGTAAACCTTTTTGATACATGGTGCGCCGAGATAGGAACCCTTTTTCCAGCAAAAACCTATTCTCTTTATAAACTAAGGGAAGTACCCCAAGGGGCCTCTGGAGGGATTACCCTTATGGGGACCCTGGGAGGATGTATTGGACTAGGAGGATACTTTGTTATGGTCTATCTCCTAGGTTGGTTGGGATGGTTACCGCCTGCAGCATGGCAAATCTATGGATTGATGGCCATTGGTGGAATTTTGGGTGGTTTTTTTGATTCGTTCCTGGGCATATTTGAAAATGAGAAGGATTTTGAAGGTGTATATACACATAATCAGACGATTCCTTGGCTCCAAAACAATGGGGTAAACTTTCTGTCCTCAGTATTTGGATGTATCATATTTTCTATTTTCTATATTCTAAGATAGGATGAAATCTATGCATATATTTCATAGGTTTTGTTTAAAATACCAAATGAAATGAGATAGGAGGTAGAGATATGGATCATTTAAGCATTATGAGCATACGTGTAGATCATCGAACGGATTCTGCACCAAAGGTACAAGAAATATTAACGAAAAACGGAGATATTATCATCGGAAGATTTGGGATCCATGATCCCGGAGAAATAAATCATGGATTGATCACCCTCAATATCCGTGCAGATATGGGAAGAATTCGGAATATGGCCGATCAATTAGAAGGATTGGATGGCATCAAAATAAACCATATGCAAGCCTAAGCTTGCAAATAAATTAGGACAGTTCGCTCCAGCGAACTGTCCTTTCATGTCATCAAAAAAAGATACTCCAAACACCACTATCTTACCAAAAAAGTGACAAATTGGCAAGAAAAAATGTGAAAAACAGAGGAAAAAATATGATGCTTCATTTCGAAGGTTGGAAAGCTATGACAAAGGGCAAGGGGAGGTTTGAAAATATACTGCTTTTCTCTTAGAATTGATTTACATAGAAAAAGAGGAGGCTCGGGATATGCCGATGACAAATCATCCAGATTATCAGTTGGAAAAAGATCATCTTGAGGAAACCATCGAATGGATTGAAGGGGAAAAAGGATTCCTTGAGGAGTATGAGATGATCTTAAAAGAGCGGCTGAAAGAGATACGTAAATCTGTAAATACTTTAACCGATGAAAGATTGATTGCCAATCAACAGCTTTACAGTATTGCGACCAAAGATATTGAGAGCTTAGATAAGAGTAAAGAAAACCCTTATTTTGGACGTATTGACTTTCAAGAGAATCGAAGTGAAGAAAAGGAAACGATCTATATTGGAAAATACGGACTCCATGATCGAGATAGAGAAGTTCCAGTAGTGGTAGACTGGAGAGCCCCCGTTGCAGATATCTATTACAGCGGTCACAGCCAGGAGGTTTCCTATAAATCTCCCTCAGGGGAAATCAAAGGAACTATGTTTCTAAAACGCCGATATGAAATCAATGGGGGAGAACTTCAAGAGATATTTGATGACAAGACTTCTGAGGATCGGATTGAAGATAGTTTAAAGGGGAAAGGGGGATTTTTGGCAGAGGCTCTGAACAAGACGACCCAAGGAAGACTCAAAGAGATTGTGGCGACAATACAGGATCAACAAAACAAAATTATTCGAAGTGAAATGATTCGACCCTTGGTGGTGCAGGGAGTAGCGGGAAGCGGAAAGACGACCATAGCCCTTCATAGAATGGCCTATCTTATTTATAACAACCGAAGAAATAGCGATGCAAACTATATGGTGATTGCCCCCAATAAATTGTTTCTAAATTATATCTCTGATATACTACCTGATTTAGGGGTAGAAAATGTTTTTCAAACTACTTTTGAGGACTGGGCTTTGGGACTGCTGAATAAAAAGATAGAAATTACCCAAGGCTCTGATAAGTTGAATCTTCTGATGAATGGGAATACAGAGGAAGTGGAGATGGTCACCGTCGCATCACGGCTTAAAGGATCATTGTTATTTAAGAAGGTTATCGACAACCGTCTAAAGCAGTTGGAGCGGAGCTTGCTCCCTGGGGTCAATCTAACGATGGAAGGAATTGATTTGGTTACCTATGAAAAACTCAAGGAAGTATTTCTAACCAGTAATGTACATTTACCGTTGGTACAGAGGATAGAAAAACTAAAGGATTATTTAACAGGAAGATTGAAAAATGATATACAGGAAATTTATGAAAAAATAGAAGAGGTCTATAAGGGAAAGATCCAACTGCTTAAAAATCAAGCAGAAGATGTGGAGGCCATTCGAAAGGATATTATAGCCCTCTATGACGAAAGAGATAACAAGATAGAAAAAATCAAGATGAACCTGCCTGGTGTCATAGGGGAATATATCGGACAAATTGCAAAACCAGATAGCTTTCAATTTTATACAAGCCTTTTTGATAAAGACGAAGAGCTGACAAAGGCCTTTGAGAATAAAATTGGCGAGGATTTGTTCGGAGCAATTTGTCAGTACACTTTAGGGAAACTCAAGAAAGATATTTATGAGAATGAAGACTTGGGACCAATGGCGTATATCCATATCAAACTCTTTGGCATAGAGGACAGAAGTCGATATGCCCATATCGTGGTGGACGAGGCCCAGGATCTGGATGAGTTTAAGATGAGTGTACTGCGAGAAATATCCATGAACGATTCTTTTACCTTTGTGGGGGATTTATCTCAAGGAATCTACGCCTACAGGGGAATTAATAACTGGGAAAAGACCATGAAGAAGGTGTTTAAAGACAAGGAGTATAATTATCATCTCTTAACCACCAGCTATCGATCAACCATAGAGATCGTGGCCCTAGCCAATGAAGTGATTAAGCAGTGCAAGGGCTTGGAGGCAGTATTGGCTGAGCCCATTTTCAGGCACGGAGAGAAGCCTGTTCTTCATCGATGTAAAGATGAGGGAGAAGTTCTCCAACAGATGGTTCTACAGATCAAGTCATTACAGCAGGAGGATTTTGGGTCAATCGCAGTGATCTGTAAAGACCTTCAAAGCACAGAAATGGTGTTTCAAAGTTTGAAGGATCAATTTGAGGATATTCACTTAATCAGTGATCATGTGACTGATTTTCATGGAGGCGTTGTTGTGATTCCGTCTTATTTATCCAAGGGGTTAGAATTTGACGGCGTGCTGATCCATAGGGTAGATCAATCCATTTATGAAGATACGGAAATGGATGTGAAGTTATTGTATATCGCTGTCACCAGAGCGCTGCATAGGGTGCATATGTACTGTACGGAGGAGCCAGCTTCGGTGCTAAAGGAGTCGAAAGATTTATATGAGATAGAAGATCGAGATTAATGGCACCGTTGTAGGATAAAGCGCACGGAGGTGCCCAGGTTAAGGTTAAGGCTAAGGTTAAGAAAAAGACCCTGAACGTCATACAGAAGTAAATCCTCAATCTTAATCTCGCGTAGCCCGCAAATCACAGATTTTCAACCCTAATGTCATCCAGAACGTAGTGAAGGATCTAGGGTTGGGTCTTTGAGATGCTTCGCTGCGCTCTGCATGACAGGGTTTATAGCATTATCCTGAAAGTTTGGTACTCTCAAAATAATTAGGCGAACACTGTTCGCCGCTACGGTTTTAACCTTAACCTCAATCTTAGCCTATGCGACATTTATGTCGCATATTACTCTGTATACATCAGCCGCTCTCTATTTGCTTTAAAATACTGTTCTACCAGATAGATGAGCCTTGTCATGGAAGGAACAGTTTCTTTGTTTTTATGATAAACCATATGATAATCATATTGCCAATTTCGGTTTGAAAATTTGATTTCTTTCAGGCGGCCATCTTTTAATTCTCTCTTTACTGCAATATAGGGTAGAATAGCAATACCATGATTTTCTGCCACCAAATATTTCATCGTTTCCACGCTGCCAATGAGCATAGCGGGTTGGAATGGTAAAGAGAGATCCTTATATATCAGTTCTGCCAATTCATAGAGCTTAGATTGATAATCGTGGGCAATGATATTCTGATCCAATAGTTGGTCGCGGGTTAGTGCATCTGAGTCCACCAAGGGATTTTCCGGTGAAGCCACCAACACCACCTGGTCCTCCCAAAGCTTATGAGAGCGGATGTTCGGGTGATCTGGAATGGTACCGCCGATAATGGCAAAATCAATTTGATTGAGTTTCATGAGATTATGGATATCATAGGTATTTCCTAGATGAAGATGGACCCTTACCAGGGGATAAAGTGATCTGTACTGACTGATGATTTCTGGCATCACATAGATAGAGGGTGCGTTAGTGCATCCAATAAACAAACTGCCCCAAATTTTATCTTCCATCTCTTGTATTTTATTTTCAGCTTCTTCCACGAGGTGAAAAATCTTACTGGTATATTCATATAGAAGCTTGCCATGACCATTGAGATAGATATTTCTGCCAAGGCGATCAAACAGAGGCATGCCCAAATCATCTTCAAGCTTTTTTATCTGCATGGAGATGGCAGGCTGACTGATATGTAATTGGGTGGCAGTTTTGGAAAAGCTTAGATTTGTTGCCACGATATGAAACAACTTGAGATAATGAAGATCCATATACTACCCTCTTCCAAAGATAATTTTTTAATTATATCCTACTATAAAATCAAAAGGTTTGCCATATATAATTTGAAATAGGCTGTACATACTAATAGGTGAATACATGAAAAAGGAGGTATAAGTTGTATGGCCAAGAAAGTAGTTGTTGAGAACAATTTAGAGGAAGTAAGAGCATATCTAGGCGAAAAAGGCTATGATGTGAGAACTATGTACCGAAATGACACCCTTCAAGATATTACCAGTGATAACTATGAAGCCATTATTGTATCAGATTTAAATAATATGAATCTCTCCCAGGGCTTGAAAGCAAAGGCTTCTATCGTTGAAGCAGCTGGACTAACACCTGAGCAGATTTACCAAATCATCCATAACAAGGTAAGATTCTAATATATTGACCTAGGCTTTGTGCCTAGGTATAATAATTTGTATTGACATAAAATATAATGTGTATTATTATATTAAATAACTTTATAATTATGCAGATAGAGGTGTGCTTGACAAGAGTACCTTAGGGAAGGCAATAGAGTAGTCGTTGATCCTAGGGGGAAGGGGATGGCACCGAAGATGAAATTCACTCTAGAATTTACATCTGGTTTCAGGATTAAGAGTCCTGCGACTGTCACCAGAGATGCTGGTGGAGCGCTATCTTGTTTGTGTTCATAAGCTTTTTTTGTGCTGTTTTTGTGAGACAAGCAATTGGTGTTCAATGCCAATTGCTTTTATTTTTTTGAAAATTATTCAAAAGGAGTGGATTATTCATGGCAAGAGTTGTGGTAATAGGTGGGGGCTGGGCAGGATGTGCAGCAGCTGTTGGTGCTGCAAAGGCAGGTGCAAAAGTAGTATTGTTAGAGAGGACAGATATGTTATTGGGTACCGGCCTCGTAGGCGGAATCATGAGAAATAATGGTAGATTTGCTGCCACGGAGGAAATGATCGCCATGGGTGGGGGAGATCTTTTTCAAATCTGTGACCAGCATGCAAGACATAAAAATATTCAATTTCCAGGGCATCATCATGTGAATTTGTACGATATTGCTGATACCCATGGAGCGGTCATGGCACATTTAAAGGAATTAGGTGTTGAAATCGTATTTGAGGCACGGGTAGATAAAGTGACCATGGAAGGAACGAAGATCATAGCTGTAGCTGACCAATCAGGACGGAGCTTCCAAGGGGATGCCTTTATTGATACAACTGGAACTGCAGGACCCATGGGAAATTGCGCTAAATATGGCAACGGCTGTGCAATGTGTATCTTAAGATGTCCGAGCTTTGGAGGCCGTGTAAGCATTGCAAAACTGGCTGGCGTGGAAGAGATGGTTGGAAGAAAGGCGGATGGTACCATCGGTGCCATGAGTGGTGCATGCAAACTTTATAAGGAATCTCTTTCCCAGGGAATACAAGAAGAGTTAAAGCGAGAGGGTGTTGCCATTATTCCACTGCCTCAGACGTTAATTGAGGACCATTTGGATGCAAAGGCCTGTCAACAATATGCACTTCCAGAGTTTAAAGACAATATAATCCTGCTGGATACAGGCCATGCAAAATTGATGGGGCCATTTTTCCCTTTAGATAAGCTAAGGCAAGTGCCAGGTTTTGAATATGCAAGATACGAAGATCCTTATGCCGGGGGCAAAGGAAACTCTATGCGTTACTTCAGTATGGCACCTCGAAATAATAACCTGAAGGTAGATGACGTGGACAATCTTTTCTGTGCTGGAGAAAAGGCAGGACTCCTCGTTGGTCATACAGAAGCCATTGTTACAGGAATTTTGGCAGGTCACAATAGTGTTCGACATGCCGTTGAGATAGAACTACTGGAGCTGCCGACAGAATTAGCCATTGGAGATGCCATCGCTTTTGTAAAGGAAATGATGGCGACAGAAGAAGGGATGGGAAAAAAATATACCTTCTCAGGCTCTATTTATTTTGAAAGAATGAAAGAAAAAGAGCTTTACACTACAGATGTTCAGTTGCTGAAAGATAAGGTAAAGGCACTAGAATTGACAGATATTTTTAGTAAGAAATTGGTTAAGGAATTAGAGATCGAGACGATAGAAACATCGCTTTGTTCTTAAATTTCATCAAAAAGGTATAAATCAAGCAGAAATATTCATAAGGGGGAAAAGATATGGTTCAACTAACGTCGCTGCATTATATTTACATTTTTATGGTCTTAGTCGTAATGGTAACCATGGCATTCCGAAAAGATACGGTATTGCCCTGTATAATAGGACTTTTTGTTATGGGGTATGCATCTTCGGGAAGTTTTGTAAAGGGTGTACAGGTAATCTACAATGCCCTGATTGCAGCAGGAACAGAGTTTTGGGGGATTATCGTTGTAATTTCTTTGGTGGTTGCCATGTCCCAAGCCCTAAGAGATATTGGGGCCGATGAACTGATGATGCGTCCTATTAAGAAATGGATGACGAATCCAACGGTGGCGTTTTTTGGACTGGGTATTGTGATGTTACTTTTCTCTTGGTTTGTTTGGCCATCTCCAGCTGTAGCTTTAGTAGGTGCCATTATGCTCCCAGGAGCTATCCGTGCTGGATTACCTGCCATATGGGCAGCAGTAGCCATGAATATATTTGGCCATGGGGTGGCGCTGTCCAGCGACTATTTCATCCAGGGAGCTCCAGCTATTACGGCAAAGGCAGCTGCCATAGAAAACCCTATGGAATTGATTCAAGCCAGTGTACCTTTGTGGTTAACCATGAGTATTGTGACTGTAGCCTGCTCTTATTTCATGATGCGTAAGGAAATGAAATCCTTCGAGACCGTGGCTGTAACAGCGGAGTTGGAGCGGCCTTTGAAACTATCCATGGGTGTTTGGGTAGTTGCTGTGATTACACCTGTAGCGTTCCTAATAGATGTATTTCTTATGTATAAGTATCAGCTGAGAGGCGGCGATGCAACAGCGCTGGTTGGTGGTACGGCAATTCTGATTATGAGCTTTACGGCAATTGTGCAGCATAATTTTGTTAGCTCCTTTGAAAAGATTACGGATTATATTCGAGATGGATTTGGATTTGGAATCAAAGTTTTTGCGCCGGTTATTATCATTGGGGCCTTCTTCTTCTTAGGAAGTGAAGGCACAGCGAAAGCTATACTTGGCGAAAATGCTACGGGCCTATTATCGGATATGGGATTATATTTAGCAGATCGCATTCAACTGTCAAAATTCCCCGTGGCAGTCATCCAGATGGTGATTGGAGGTATTACTGGCTTAGATGGCTCTGGGTTCTCGGGACTTCCGCTGGTAGGTGGCTTGGCACAAACCTTTGGATCAGCGATCGAGGTAAACAAAGCAGTCCTTGCTGTTTTAGGACAAATGACAGCCATATGGGTAGGGGGAGGAACGATTATTCCTTGGGGAATTATACCAGTGGCAGCCATCTGTAACGTAAATCCCCTGGATTTGGCAAGAAAGAATATCATTCCTGTTTGTATAGGTTTTCTAGCAACTTTGATTGTGGCGTTGTTTATTCTATAGGTCAAATATGGTATGCTTAGAGGAGTTGCTATTACTGGTAGCTCCTTTTTTGTTTAATCTACAGACATGGGAGGGAAAAACATAATAAACCGAAATGGTCAATGACCATTCCCTATTAGGTAAAGTAATAGCAGAATTCGTAGGGAACGGTTAGTAACCGTTCCGCAAGTTATTAACGCAATAATTAGATATCTACAAGGAGGGTCAGGTTGTGAAACATAAACGATATATACTCCTCGTTGCAGCCACTTTACTTTTGAGTGTTGGGTGTACGAAGATCCAAGATGCAGAAGCTGTAAAACCGCCAGAAACCAGGGTGCAGCAAAATAGTACCATGGAAGCTGCTAAAATAGAAGAACAGTTAAGCTTTACAGTTTCAGTCCTGCCCTATGAAATTATTGAGAAAATAGATGGTGTATCTTGGAAGATTGGAAGCCCTGTGGCATTGGAACAGCTAGCCTATGTGAAGGTGCTATACTGGGGATTTGATGGTGAGACCCATGAAGGAGAATTGGTGGTTCATGGGGCGGTTGCGGAGGAAATTCTAGAGATTTTTCAAATCCTTTATGAATCGAAATTCCCTATAGAGAAAATCCGATTGGTAGATGAATATGGTGGGAATGACGACCTTTCCATGGAGGATAACAACACCTCGGCATTTAACTTTAGAGAGGTGGCCGACAGTAAAGGTGTGTTATCGAAGCACAGCTACGGCATTGCCATTGATATTAACCCCATACAAAATCCTTATGTAACAGGGGGCAAGATATCGCCTGCAGCTGGAAAAAACTATATAGATCGCACAGTTGTTCAAAAAGGGATGATCGTCAAGGGCGACGTATGCTATAAGGCTTTCACAGACCGTGGGTGGACCTGGGGCGGTGAATGGAAAAGCCTGAAGGACTATCAACACTTCCAAAAATCCATACCGCTACAATGACTTGTATAGGAGAGGAAGTAAAACTACGCAGTAGGGTATTTTCTCTACTAACTTGTATAGATATGCGTATACGGGAATAAAAAGTAATATCCCATGTTGTCCAAACAACATGGGATATTACTTTTTATTCAATGTTAATACCCTTTTTTACCTTGGGGCCCTTGGCTTTAGGTATCTACTTTCATGGCTGTTGTAAAAAGACCTAGTCCAAAGTCATTGTGGAACATTCTTTCCACCATTTGTTCAAAATCACCAACGGTTTTACCAAAAGGAACTAAACCGCCAAACACAATTTACACCTCCAAACCCAGTAGTTTTAAAAGTCATTTCCAATATTAATTTATGCAATAGAATGATGAAAGGACAGCATGTATCAAATAAGAATGTCACATATGAAATACTCTTTTCTGCATATTCTTCCTCTATTTCATTTTATATCCTACACCGCGGATTGTTTCGATATAAATAGGATATTTATCATTATCTTCAATCTTCATTCTTAGATATCTGACATGAACGTCTACCGTTCTTGTCTCTCCAGAATAATCATATCCCCATACTTCAGTTAATAATTGATTTCTAGATAATACTTTACCTCTGTTTTCTGCCAAAATACGTAATAGGTCAAATTCCTTTAATGTTAGTTCAACCAGTTTTTCGTTTTTATATACTTCATGATTTGCTGTATCAATGAAAATATCATGGATCTTTAAAGTTTGTGCCTTTCTACTAGGGATATCATCTGATCTTCGCAAAACAGCTTTAATCCGAGCTAACAGCTCTCTTACGCTAAAAGGTTTGGTGAGATAGTCATCTGCTCCTAGTTCCAAGCCTAATACCTTGTCTAACTCTTCTCCTTTTGCGGTTAACATAATGATAGGTATTTTCCTCGATCTCTCACTACTTCTAATTCTTTTACATACTTCAAACCCATCTATTCCGGGTAACATTAAGTCAAGTATAATTACATCGGGTGTCTGCTCTCCTACAATTCTGATGGCATCTTCACCATTGTCACTGATCAAAACATCAAAATTACTATTCTCTAAATTAAACTGAATTAATTCCGTAATATGATGCTCATCATCTACAACAAGAGCCTTTTTTCTACTCATAAAACCACTCCTCGTTAGATGCGATACTAGTCGCTGAATCTAGCCATTCATCCTGTTATTCTCTTATTCTCATATGTTTATCATATATTTAACATACCTCTTTGAATTTTAAAAAACTATCAATGTTTGTAAAACTTTCGTTAAATTTTCCTATAGGAAATTCATCAATAGATTGTTATAAATGAATTGATAGATACTAAACAATCATGGGAAATGAGTCAAAATCACACTGACATTCTTAACTATAAATTAATATGGTTTTAATTTGTAGTTAAAGATGAAGTTATACAATAGGAGTATAAACTCGGAAGGAGAGGTGTAGATCTAATGAAATTAAATCTATGTATTGACATTGATGGCACCATTACGGGAGCATATTATTGGTTGGATATTGCGAACAGATACTTTAAAACGAATATAAAGCCTTCTGAAGTGAAAGTCTATGATATTCACGAAGTATTAAAAATACCGAGAGAAGCCTACTTGAAATTTTATGAAATGTATGGTGAGGAAATCCATGCCCAGGCAGATTTACGGCAGAACGCAAAAGAAATCCTTTGGAAATTAAATCAAAAGCATAATATTTACTATATTACTGCCAGGGAAAAGACACTAGAAGAGGTAACCAAAGGATGGTTCCATAGAAATGAACTACCCCAAGGAGAATTGCATTTGCTAGGAAGTCATTATAAAGTAAATCAGGCAAAGGAACTGGGCTGTGACATTTTTATAGAGGACAGATATGAAAATGCAATTCAACTGGCATTAGCAGGTTTTGAAGTACTATTAATGGACTGTAACTATAATCGACTACCGCTAATTCCAGGAATAACAAGGGTTTATGATTGGAAAGAGATCCACAAGGTTATTGAGGAATATATTGCAGGTTCAAATGAAAAGTCAACAAAAATTGCTTAAATAAAGATGAGCGAAAGGCTTCTAGAAAGCCTTTTTTTCATGTAATACTTTTCCTATAAAAAATAAAGTTGAAAGCAGAATGTGTACAAGAAAAGAAAAAAATCAACGACAAATTTCACCATAATTTAACAAATTTCTAACATGGACATAAGTAAAAGTGATATATAATGAATATGAAAATAATGAACTATAGGGGATGAAACTGTGAGTACGCCAGCAAAAAATATATGTGATTATAATGAATTGATACAGATTTTAAGGAATAAATCCATCAGAACAGTCTATCAACCCATTGTAAGCTTGGATGACGGTCATATTTTAGGATATGAGGCATTAAGCAGAGGACCCCGCGATTCTTTTTTTGAGTCCCCAGGAAATTTATTTGATGCAGCTGAACACTTCAACCGTCTTTGGGAATTAGAGCTGCTCTGCCGAACAAAGGCATTGGAAAACGCAAGAGAGTTACCAACGGGTAAATTACTTTTTATAAATGTAAATCCAGAAATCATAAAGGATAGAAAATTTAAGAAAGGGTCCACAAAAGATTATATATCTAAGTTTGGAATGAATCCTAGTAATATTATATTTGAGATTACAGAGAAAACAGCTGTCAGTGATTACAAGAGTTTTAGAAAGACAATCGAAAACTATATTAGTCAAGGATATAAAATTGCAATAGATGATACAGGTGCAGGTTATTCTGGTTTAAGACTCTTGACAGAAACCCGCCCTCAATACATAAAGATTGACATGGCTCTGGTAAGAGATATTGATAAGGAAAGCATTAAACAGGAACTTATGAAAACTTTCTACTCTTTTGCGAAGATTACCAATATGCAGCTGATCGCTGAAGGAATTGAGACAGTCAATGAGTTAAACACCTTAATTGATATAGGCGTACAATATGGACAGGGATATTTTTTTCAGAGACCAGCTGCTGAATTTACTTCAATTGGCCAGCAAATAAAAGAGAAGATCGTCTCTAGAAATCAGTTAAAGGTTAAGACTGACACGCTTTTATATGAAATGAAGATTGGAGAAATTGCAAGAATTGACAAAGTAATAGAAATTACTAGTTCCATTGGACAGGTCAACGAAGCTTTGCAGAACATTCACAATTTACAGGGCTTAGTAGTGTGTGATCAAACACAGCCTGTTGGACTTATTATGAAATCAAAGTTAGATCTGGAAATTTCATTGAGATCAAAGAGCGATGAATTTCTAAAAGAAAGTATTGTAAAGATTATGGAAAAGAATCCTCTTATTCTTGACTATTCTACTTCTGTGCAAGAGGCATGTAGAAAAGCCACTGCGCGAAGTGATAGCAATATTTATGATTATCTTATCGTAACCCGAAATAATAAATACTATGGTATTGTATCTGTAAGGAAATTGTTAACTGTATTAAACGATCGAATAGAAGATTTTCAACAACCATTGGAATAATTATTAGTGTCGATTGAGTAAAACAGAAGGGATGGGGAATAAAACCTTGAACTTCTGTTTTTGTATTACAATTTGTATCTATATAATGAAAGTAACTAGGACTGAATTCCTAATTATACAATGAATTGTATGGAGTGAATAAAATGAGCCATAACGGAATTGACTTTTTAAATGATAAGAAATTGGAGAAAATCATAGCCAACGAAGCGATAGAAAATGTTTTTCAGTCGATCATTTCTCTAAAGGATGGTAGTATATTGGGGTATGAGGCTCTATGTAGAGGACCAAAAGATACAATCTAATTTTAAACCCTACAATGATGTCTATGGGTTTGACAATGGAGATAAGATCATTGAGATGACAGCAGGACTTATAGAGCAGAGAATGAAAGCCCTTGATTTTCACGAGGGGTTTTTAGGTCATATAGGGGGTGATGATTTCGTAGTCATAGTGGAAAGCCATCAAATTCATAAGCTGTGTGAAGCAATCATTGACAAATTTAATAAACGAATTCTAGATTTTTATTCAGAAATAGATCGAAGAAATGGATATATTACAGCTGAAAATCGACATGGTATCATTGAGAAGTTTCCATTGATGAGTTTATCTATTGCAGTTGTTACAAATAGATTTAATAACTTTGAAAATGCATCTAAGTTGGCAGAGTATGCCAGTAAAATTAAGAAAAAATGCAAGGCGTGCTGGGAAAGTAACTATATTATAGGAGAAGCCAATGAGTAAAGGATAATACAGGAGAATGGTGTAATCAGATATTCATATAACCATGAGTATTTCTATGAAGAGTTAACTTAAGGTTTAAATAACTTCAATCATGTAAAATCTATTAAAAGAACCCCTTAGCTTTTGCTTATGCAAATCTATGGGGTTCCATTATTGCTCTTTTCAATCCACAGAGCTCCTATAAAATATATGGTTTCATAAGAATTGAGCAGATAAAGAGGGGAAATATATTATGGGATATAGCGGAAGATAAAAATGTTTTATATAATCACGCTAGAAGGTTTTTGCAAAAAAAATGAATCAAAAGGTAGTATTTCTTTAAAAATTAGATAAAGAAAACTTGCGGAGGTTCTCTGTGCTAGACCAAGCAACTCTTTAGTAGCCTCAATCTTATTTTTAGAATTCGGATTCAGCACTAATTCGCTATATTCAATAGCGGAAAATGCATTGTGCTGTAAGATGTCCATGGGATTACTGAAATTATAAATGCCACCATCAGAAACTTGAAAAGATGTATAATTCTCTAATACCCAGTTTTCATATTCGCTATGACCTTTTAATAGATGTCCTAGTGCATGATGGGGAACGCATACGTCTTGAATTAGATGTAAAGTTGCCCCAAGGTAAAAAAAACAATCTTCAAAGGATGAATTCCTAAAAGCTTTCTGAGCTCTATCGATGTTCATATACAACTGGCTGTCAGCACCTGCTAAGCCTACGATTCCCCTACCTGTTTTAGGATGATAAAAATGATGGATGTTCTTAAAGCCTTCATCGCTCCACGAATTACCTCTATTAAATATTCTTAAATATTTGCCAAGGTTATCACCTAAGATGGTATGTTGATCATTTTTAAGAATATCAACTGCTTGGGATGTACAGAAAGAATGGACAAGGCATTCAGCGGGTTCTTTTTGAAGTAATAGTTTGTTCATAGAGACTTCTCCATGGGGAGTGCGACTTCATTTGATTGAAAAGAATAATCTAGCTTGTCCAATTCCTCTACTATCTCCTTAAGTCCTCCAATGCCCAATCCACCTCCCATAATAAGTATTAGCGGTTTATGGTTATCTGATTTCATATGAGATCTATCTATGTTTTTTGTATTGGAAAAGCTCTTTTTTAAAGGTATTCCTGTATCAAATACACGATCCATGGGATAGTTGGTCTTATATAATTGCTCTTGTATTTCGTTATTTGCAACAAAATAGCCTCTTATTTTAGGGTTAAACCAGATTGGATGAAAAGAATAATCTGTAATAATTGTCCATGCAGGAACTCTTAAGGATTGATGATAGCCTATGACAGGGAATGGATGTGTAAATATAAATATATCAGGCTTAAATACTTTTTTGATGTTGGTTAGACTCTTCAAACAAAGAAAACTCAAGTAATTTATTAAAGTAGTAGTGCTTTGATAACGCTGTGTCCATGAATAAATTTTACTGTACAAATATGGAGTTTTGTCTACAATCTCTAAGTAAATACTTTTTAGCAACTGAGATATTTTACTGTCATCTAATATATCGAATATTTGTGTATTATGATAGCCATCGTCATGGAGTGTTTCCTGAAGTGCCAAAGCCACAGAATTATGACCATGACCTATTGAAGCAGTAACAATAGCAATATTCATACGTATCCCCCTTTCTATTCATAATTTAATCATAAAGCAGTATTTTTGAATCTATTCGATAAAAAAGTAAAGATTATGTTAAAATTCAATCTTGTAGAACGTGTTTCACGTATTGCCATAATACCCATGCATAGTGTTAGATGGGAATTTTTTAAGGGGTTCATCCCTTTATATTTTTAGAATAGATCAAGACATAAATGGCAAGATAAAATTGAAGGATTTTTGCCAATGAACAATATCATAAGAAACAACAATGCCATGGTAAGGAGGAATGAGCATATGGGTAAGCTCCCGAAGGTCTTTTATGAAAGAGATACCTTGGACGTCGCCAAGGGATTATTGGGGAAGGTTTTGGTACATCGGAATCAGGGGATAGAAATAAAAGGAAAAATCGTTGAAGTCGAGGCTTATATTGGTGCCATAGATAAGGCTGCCCATACATATAATAATCTCAGAACAGAGCGTACAGAGGTAATGTTTTGGTCTGGGGGGTATGTATATGTTTATCTTATTTATGGGATGTATCATTGCATGAATGTAGTTACAGGTAAGGAAGGAGAAGGTTCAGCGGTGCTCCTAAGAGGTTTAGAGCCGACCCAGGGGATAGAGCAGATGAGCATTCATCGCTACGGGAAACCCCTGGAAACTTTGAAGCGGAGCCAAATCATCAACCTGACGAATGGACCAGGAAAGCTGTGTAAGGCTATGGGAATTACGAAGGAGCTTTATGGAGCGTCTTTAATGGGAGATAAAATTTTTATAGAAGATTTGAAGGATAAAGAGGAATTTGACATAGGTGTGTCTAAAAGAATTAATATTGACTATGCCGAGGAAGCGAAGGAGTTTGAATGGCGTTTTTTTATCAAAGGAAACCCTTATGTTTCAAAGGGGTAGTATATGGACGATAGACAGCGTGTGTATTTTTAGACAATTTTAAAAAAATAATTGCAATATCGATTCTTGTCGTTTAAAGTTAAAGTATATACCTTGAGGAGGATCAAGATGCGTATAAAAATAATAACCGATAGTTCTTGTGATTTACCAAAGCATTTGATTGAGCAATATGATATTGGTGTGGCACCTCTGCATATATACATAGACGGAAAAGATTATACCGATGGCAAAGATATTACCCATGAAGAGTTTTATGAAAAATGCCGAGCGGCTGAATCTTTACCAAAGACATCCCAACCGGCACCTGGAGATGTACTGCATATCATTCAAGAAAGTTTGAAGGAGTATACCCATGTACTATCAGTGAACTTATCGTCGGCTCTTAGTGGAACCTATCAGACCGTAAATATGCTGAAAGAATCTATAGGAGATGCGCTAACAGTTTTTGATAGCAAAAATGGTTCCTTGGGGGTAGGCATGCAAGCATTGAAGGCCTGTGAACTGGTAAAAGAGGAACTATCCAAATCTGAAATCATAAGAAGACTAACGGAGTATAGAGAAAGCTTAGATACCCTGGTATACTTAGAAACATTGGAAAATGCAGTGAAAGGTGGCAGAGTAAGCAAGTTTTCCTATGTTGCCGCCAGCATGTTAAATGTAAAGGCGATTGTGTATATAGATAAGGAAGAAGGAACGGTGAAGGTAAGGGAAAAGATTCGAGGCGAAAAGAAGGCGTTACGCTATATCATTGATGCGATTAAAAATAAGGATATTGATTTCTCTGATCGGGTAATAGGAATTAGCCATGCTGGTTGTATAGAACGGGCAAACGAATTCATAGAAATGTTGAAGGCAGAGGTCAAGCCAAAGGAGATACTCCTTAGTTCGATGGGGCCTGTGATTGGTACCTATGCAGCCCAAGGTGCTATCTATGTTTGCTTTTAATTGTTAATAAAATGAAATAAATTGGTTAACAATGCATCACATGCCATTATTTGAGGGTTACCCCCGAGAGGTATATAGTTTATACTTTAACAAAAGGGGGAATAAGACATGAAAAAACTGTTAATTGGTTCAACATTAGCTTGTCTCCTATTTGTTTCAGCAAATACAATTAGCGCTGAAGCAGCAACGAGTACCCATACTGTGGTATCAGGAGATACTTTGTGGAAGATCGCAGTAAAGTATGAAGTTGGTGTAAAGGAGCTTATTCAAGCAAATCCTCAAATTTCAAATATCAATTTGATTTATCCAGGCATGAAGGTGAATGTACCTGCCGACAGTCCTGAAGAAGCTTTTGAAAAAGAAGTGGTACGATTGGTGAATGTGGAAAGAGCAAAGAATGGATTACAGCCATTAAAGGAAAACTGGGAGCTATCCAGAGTAGCAAGATATAAATCCATGGATATGAGAGACAAGGGATATTTTTCCCATACATCACCAACATATGGATCACCATTCGATATGATGAAGAGCTTCGGCATCGCATATTCTACTGCCGGTGAAAATATCGCCATGGGGCAGAAAACACCTGCCGATGTAATGAAAGGCTGGATGAACTCTGAAGGCCATCGTAAGAATATTTTAAGCCCGAGTTATACCGAAATTGGTGTAGGCTATGCTGTCAACAGCAAAGGCAGTACCTACTGGACGCAAATGTTTATAAAGCCAAGATATTAAATATAAAAGAAGCTATAGCTGTGCTATAGCTTCTTTTATACATATAAACTAATCCATAGGCATAGATTCATAGATTGTGAGATAAATAAGGTTATCATAATCCCCTACCTCAGTGATGCGAAAACCTGATTCTACGACTAAGGTTTCTATCGCTTTACGCACTTCACAGTAGGTATCCCATCTTTCATCTTGTCCATCCTCAGCAGTCTCTGTTTCATATACCCATTGAATATGATCTTCTTCTAAAACAAATTCACCCTGTAATCGGGAGAATTTTTCTTGGAGCAGTGTATGTAATCCGCTTAAGTTCATTCTGAGCACTCCCTTCAGTGATATTTAAAAGTAGATATTATCATTATACCACCATTTGTCCAACATTACTCGGTAGATAGCTATATAAAACGGTATTTATAATGGTAGAGAAGAAAGGTATAATAAGGATAAAACCGTGAGATTGAGATCAAGTAAGAATGGAGGGAATGGCATGCAATTTAAAATTGGGATTTGTCAGATGATGGTGATGGAAGATAAAGTAGAGAACATAGAGAAGGCAGAATCCATGATCCGTGAGGCAGCAGGAAACGGGGCTCGAGTAGTTGTTTTACCAGAAATGTTTAATTGTCCTTATGAGAATAAGTATTTTCCTCTCTATGCGGAAGCCTATCCAGGGGAGACCACAGAGCGGCTATCCTTGATGGCAATAGAGTCCAATATTTATTTAATTGCTGGCTCCATACCAGAGCAGGAGGGAGATCATATTTACAATACCTCATTCATATTTGGGCCCGATGGCAAATTGATTGGCCGACATCGAAAGATGCATCTTTTTGATATTGATGTGGAAGGCAAAATACGATTTAAAGAATCCGATACCTTGGGGTATGGTGAGGAAATTACCGTCGTAGAAACGGAATTTGGGAAAATAGGTGTGGCTATTTGCTATGATATGCGGTTTCCTGAACTGATGCGGTTAATGGTATTAGAGGGTGCGGAGGTTATCATTGTACCTGCAGCCTTTAATATGACTACAGGACCAGCACACTGGGATATCACGATAAAAGCACGGGCTTTAGACAATCAAGTATATTTTGTGGCCGCGTCGCCAGCGAGAAATATGGATGCAACTTATCATGCCTATGGTCATTCCAGTATTGTAAGTCCTTGGGGAGATGTGATTGCCCAAGCCGACGAAAAAGAGACAATCCTCTACGGAGAGATAGACTTAGAAAAGGTAAAGAAAGTACGAAGGGAATTGCCGCTGCTACAGCACCGAAGAACTACTCTGTATGATGTGGTGAAGAAGTAGATTGAGATCAAGATCAAGATTAAGACTGAGATAAGGATAAGGGGACGACTTGTGTTCGTCCCCTTATCCTTTTTTTCCTCGATCTAGATCTTGGTCTGTGCGCTTTAGCGCACCTTCTTTGACCGTCGTTTAATTTCTTCCAACACATTTTTGTGCTCATTTATACCAAAATTTTGCCTTGCCTGCTCCACATTGATCATTTCATCAGACAGATGGTACTTATTTTTTGTCCGTATAACCCTTAGAACAGATTGGTTTATTCGATCTTCAGAAATGCGGCCGTCTTGAACGGCTCTTTTTATAATATCTAGGATCTTAACCTGAACATCATAGGTATGCCCCACAACGAAAATATCTACACCCCCATGGATAGATAATAGGATAGACTCCTCTAAATCATCCTTCTGGCCCATATATGCAGACATCTCTATATCGTCGGTGATGATTAAGCCTCCGTAGCTTAGCTCAGTTCTCAACAGATCTTTCATTATTACCGCTGATTTGGTAGCAGGCAATCCAGAAGGATCTATAAGTGGAAAGGCTAAATGACCAACCATAAGAGCATAAACCCCCTCATTGAAGGTTTCTCTAAAGGGAATGAGTTCGCGACGATTGAGCATATCTCTATCCGCCATGATTTTAGGAAGTCCTCCATGGGAATCTACGATGGTATCACCATGGCCTGGAAAATGCTTCGGGACTGCGATAACATCTGATTTCTGTTGGCCTTTTATAAATTGCAGGCCATGGACTGCAACTGTTTCTGGCGTACTTCCAAAAGCTCTACGAATCAATAGCTTGTTCTCCTTTGATGCAACGATATCTAATACAGGAGCGAAGTTAAGATTAACACCCATGGCTTTTAATTCCCTGCCGATGACTTGTCCCATTTGATAGGTTAAATTGGGATCATTTATTTGTCCTAGAAGCCTGGCATCAGGAAATTTCGTACCTTCATCGGGAATCCGGGATACGGTACCACCCTCTTCGTCTATGGAAATGAAAAGGGGGAGAGGATTTTCTTTATTCCACGACTTTAGTTGATTTGTAAGTTGGACAGCTCCGTCAAAATCCATATAGTTTCTCTGAAATAAAATAAAGCCGCCGATTTTATTATCTTGAATGAGCTGCTGTGTCTGAGGTGTAGGCAAAGCTTCTTCAAAGCCAACGATCAGCATCTGACCAATTTTTTCTTCTAAGTTCATCTTTTCCAATAAGATTTGGGAAGGATCAAGTTCTTTAGGCGGCATTGGAATTTCTGTTGCTTCTGATGGTGTTATAGGGGTAGTATCTCGGTTTTTTTCTGGCCTAGAACAGCCAGATAGGATAGACAAGACGAAAATGCAAATTAAAAACAGGATAAATAAATAACTTTTGCGGCTCATGGTTTCACATCCTTATATGTACTCATTGATATTATATGCAAAGAATGACAGGAATACAAGGACGTGGGCGCGGCTAGACCATTGAAAAAGTCCAATAACAGGAATGTAAATTTTGTAGAAGTATGATTATATAAGAGCGCGAATAAAAATACATTAAATAAGGAGAATATACAGTTTTTGCAGGATAACGTTTTCATGCAATACATTGAAAATGCTTGATTTTTAAAGAAAGTTAGAATAAAAAATTATTCAAAAATTGTTGAATGCAGTGAATAAATATGATAGAATAACTCCTATATAATTTTTCTGAAAATTATAAAAATTAAACAAAAAATCAATTATTCTAGCAGTTTTGGTTTGCCGTATGCTGCTATTTGAAAGGGTGGGAAATAAAATGGTTCAACATGGGTTACCAGAGAAGCAGGGGTTGTATAACCCCAGTATGGAGAAGGATAGCTGCGGTGTAGGATTTGTCGCCCACATCAAGGGGGAGAAAAGTCATGAAATTCTCCAACAGGGATTACAAATACTAAAGAATTTACAGCATCGGGGTGCAGTGGATGCTGATACCAACACCGGGGATGGTTCCGGGGTCCTGACCCAGATTCCCCATGAATTTTTCAAAGAAGAGACAAAAGCATTGTCCATCGATCTTCCTAGCTATGGAGACTATGCAGTGGGAATGATTTTTTTACCTAGAGAGCCCCATAGTCGTATATTTTGCGAGGGAGTAGTGGAAAGAATTTTAAAAGAGGAAGAACAGAAACTATTGGGCTGGCGAACTGTACCCATTGATGAGGAGGCCTGCGGTGAAGCTGCCAGAGCTACGAGACCTGTGGTTGTACAAATCTTCATCGACAGAAATGGGCAAGCTAGGGATGCTTTCGAGCGAAAGCTTCTCATGGTTAGAAAACGTGCACAAAAATTAATCACTGACACGCAAAAGCCTTACACAGAGAGTTTTTATATCTGTTCTCTTTCTACACAGATCATAATCTATAAGGGCTTGATTGCAGGATGCAGATTGCAGGAGTTTTATACAGACCTTTCAAACCCCATGATGAAGACAGCCATTGTAATGATTCATGAAAGATACAGCACCAATACCTTTCCTTCTTGGCAGCTGGCACAACCCTTCCGCTATATTGCCCATAATGGAGAAATCAATACCATCCGTGGAAATATCAACTGGATGCAGGCCAGGGAAGGTGTAATGCACTCTAAACGATTTGGTGATGAGTTCTCCAAAACCTTGCCTATCATGGAGCCTGGCGGCAGTGATTCTGCATCCTTTGATAATGCGGTAGAGCTATTTGCCGCCAATGCCCATCCGTTGGAGAATATCATGATGATGATGATTCCCGAAGCATGGCAAAATGACCATAAGATGGATCGGGAAAAGAGAGGTTTTTATGAATATCATGCCAGGGTAATGGAACCTTGGGATGGACCTGCCACCATCGCTTTCACCGATGGGGTGAAGGTAGGGATAACTGTAGATCGAAATGGTTTAAGGCCTGCTCGATATCTAAAAACCAAGGATGATTTGGTCATCATGGCATCTGAAATCGGTGTATTGGATATAGCCCCTGAAAACATCGTTGAAAAAGGATGTCTACAGCCTGGAAAGATTTTGCTGGTGAATACGGAAGAGAGAAGGATTGTTTCCGATGAAGAACTAAAGGCAGTGGCATATCACCGTAAGCCTTTTGGCGATTGGGTAGAAAAAAATCGTGTGACACTGAAGGCTATCGAGAAGCCCTTTGATGGAAAGAAAATGAGCTTTGAAGTATTGCATAGGAATCAATTGGTTTTCGGATTTACAAAGGAAGAATTAGAAAAGATTATTTTCTACATGGCTAAAAGTGGGAAAGAACCTATTGGATCTATGGGTATAGATACACCATTGGCTATACTATCCGAGCGCCCCCAGTTATTATTCAGCTATTTTAAGCAGAAATTTGCCCAAGTAACCAACCCAGCCATCGATCCAATACGGGAGTCTTTGATTATGTCTTTGATCCAGTTTATAGGCACCCATGGAAGGCTATTGGATGAAATAGAAACGGAAAAGGATAACAAATATATTCTGATAGAACACCCTGTGCTGCAAAATCATGAATTTGAAGGTATTTGCAGTCTTCATACGGAAGATTTTTGTTCTATCACCATCCCTTGTGTTTTTCAAGCAGACCATGAGGGCAATGGCTTAAGACATGGGCTAGATTATCTATGTAAGCGGGCGGAAGAAAGTGTCAAGATGGGCTACAATATTCTCGTTTTGAGTGATCGCAATGTAGATATGTACAATGCACCGATTCCGAGCTTATTGGCTCTAGGGGCAGTGCATCACCATTTGGTAAGAAAGAAGCTTCGAACAGCCGTTGATTTGATCGTAGAGGCAGGAGATGCCCGGGATGTGATGCATATGGCTTTATTGATTGGATTTGGTGCCAAGGCAGTCCATCCATATATGGCATTTGAGTCCATCGGTCATATGATTGAAAAGAAGGAGCATAAGAAAGCAACCGACTTGGAGGAAGCCTATACCAACTATCGAGATGGGATTTCTGGAGGACTATTAAAGATTATCTCAAGAATGGGAATTTCCACTTTGCAGAGCTACTGTGGAGCCCAGATATTTGAAGCCGTAGGAATCCATCAAAACGTGATTAAGGAGTACTTTACAGATACCCCAGCCATTTTATCAGGTATTGGATTAGATGAAATTGCTAAAGAAGTATTGGATAGACATCAACGGGCTTATCGGGAGTTTGGAAAGCTGGATGACGGCGGGGAATTATCCTATAGGAAGGATGGAGAATATCATATCCTACATCCAGATACCGTTCGTGCGTTGAGAAAAGCCAGTATCGATGGTGATTTGCAGAAATATCGATTGTTTGCCCATGAAGTGAACGGACAGAATGAAAAGCGGGCTACAATTCGCAGTTTGTTGAACTTTAAAAAGATAAACAGCATTCCCATGGAATCTGTGGAGCCAGTAGAAAAAATTGTGAAGCGATTCCGTATTTCTGGCATGTCTTTTGGGTCATTGAGTATGGAATGTCATGAAACCCTAGCCATCGCCATGAATAGGCTGGGTGGTACAAGTAATAGTGGCGAGGGGGGAGAAGACCCACGGAGATATGCATTGAATGGAACAGGACAAAATATGAAGAGTGCTGTAAAGCAGGTGGCCTCAGGGAGGTTTGGGGTTACCATCAACTATCTGGTGAACTGCGATGAACTAGAAATCAAAGTGGCCCAGGGAGCGAAGCCGGGCGAAGGAGGACATCTGCCGGGGGATAAGGTGACACCTGAAATTGCAAAGGTGAGACATTCAACACCTGAGATTGATTTGATTTCACCGCCGCCCCATCATGATATCTATTCCATTGAAGATTTGTCTCAGCTGATTTTCGACTTGAAGAATGCAAACCCTGCTGGGCGGGTAGGGGTGAAATTAGTGTCTCAAATGGGTGTTGGCACTGTAGCGGCAGGTGTTGTAAAATCCCATGCAGACTTCGTACTTATAGGAGGGCATGATGGAGGATCGGGAGCTTCCCCTATCAGCTCCATGAAATACGTTGGATTGCCATGGGAACTAGGTCTCGCAGAAGCACAACAGACCCTTTTGTTAAATAATCTGAGAGGAAAAGTAATCCTTCAAGTGGATGGAAAGATGTTGACGGGAAGAGATGTGGTCATCGCTGCACTACTAGGTGCGGAAGAGTATGGATTTGCTACGGCCCCATTGATTGCCGCTGGTTGTGTGATTTGTAGACAATGTCATTTGAATAAATGTCCATCGGGCATTGCAACCCAGGATCATAAATTAAGGGAAAAATTTAAGGGTAAGCCTGAACATGTGATGAATTATTTAACCTTTGTGGCAGAGGAAGTACGTGAATATATGGCTCAGCTCGGATTTAAAACCATGGATGAAATGATTGGCAGAGTAGATGCTTTAGAGATTGAAAAGATCAATGTAGGAAAGCTAAAGGATTGCGACTTATCTGCCATATTATATAAGCCGGAGCTGCCTTCACGTATCGCAGGAAAATACGGAGTGCCTCAGAAATTTAACGGGGAAGCCCTCCTCGATAGCAAAATCCTTGAGGATACCATGACAGCTTTACAAGAAGGAAAGGGTATATATCATCAGCTCAGGATTAAAAATACAGATCGATCCTTTGGAACCATGCTTAGCGGAGAGATTGCTCGCTGTTATGGAGAACAGGGCATACCTGAAGATGCAGTAAAAGTTGAGGTGAAAGGGTCGGCAGGGCAGAGCTTTGGTGCTTTTGCTGCAAAGGGTATGACCCTAATACTGGAAGGGGATGCCAATGACTACTTAGGCAAAGGGTTATCCGGGGGGAGAATCATCGTCGTGCCTCCAGCAGGCATTATATTTGATCCTAGTAGAAACATCATCGCTGGAAACACGCTGCTGTATGGAGCTACCTCAGGTGAGGCTTATATTTCAGGACGAGTAGGTCAGCGATTCTGTGTAAGAAACAGCGGTGCCGTTGCAGTGGTTGAAGGTGTAGGGGATCATGGATGTGAGTATATGACAGGTGGAACGGTTGTGATCCTTGGTGCTACAGGCAGAAACTTTGGTGCAGGCATGAGCGGCGGTGTTGCCTATGTTCTGGACGAAGAGAATGGATTTGTAGATCAATGTAATTTAGATATGGTAAACATAGAGGGACTCGTAAATCTAAAAGAGGTACAACAGGTAAAAGACTTAATTCATAAGCATTATCTTTATACCCAAAGTGTTAAGGCGAAGGTGATTTTAGATCAATGGAATGAATATCAGAAAAAAATTGTTAAAGTAGTTTCACCTCTTTACCAAAGCCATATGGAAAAGATTGGTTAGGTCAAATTCAGAAGTTAATTAATTATCAATTGTTGAAATAGTCTGGATATGTTTATATAATAAATATATCCAGACTAGAATATTTATCCAACTTGATAAGGACCATATGATAGCAGCGAGAGATATCTTGTTGAAGATAGCCGAAGAAGCAATATCAGAAGAGCCATCTATTTGATAGAAACTTTCAGGCAAAAATATCGTTGTTAGATGGAACTCTGAAGAGATCGCAATGGCGGCGCCGTAGGAGAAATACATGATCCATGTTGAAACTCTCAGGCAAAAATACAGAGAGATATAATGGCAGCTTTATTGTCATGCCACTATATCTCTTTATTTATTTACTAAATTAACAGAAAATTTAGAAAACAAAAATCAATTTGCATATAAAAATAAATTTCTAAAGGAGGATGATTCTATGGCTGAACTCAGAAAGACAGCCCTTTTCCCTGCCCATGAGAAATACAAAGGAAAGGTTGTTGACTACGCTGGATGGGCACTGCCAGTGCAATTTGAGGGCATTGTGGCTGAGCATGAAGCAGTGAGAAACGCTGCAGGACTATTTGATGTATCCCATATGGGGGAGGTTGAAATCAAAGGAGCACAAGCCGGGGAATACGTTCAAAATCTGGTGACCAATGATGTATCTGTATTAAATGACAATCAGATTTTATACACATTTATGTGTTACCCCCACGGTGGTATCGTGGATGATCTCTTGGTTTACAAATTTACGAACAATCACTATTTTCTTGTGATCAATGCAGGCAATGTTGAAAAAGATTATAAATGGATGAAAGACAATGTAGGCACTTACGATATTGAGATGAGAAATCTTTCTGATGATGTATCAGAACTGGCACTTCAGGGGCCAAAGGCACAAGAAATATTGCAAGGGCTTACAGATACTGATTTGTCAGAGATTGGTTTCTTCTACTGTAAAAGAGATGTAAATATAGCCGGTGCAAACTGTTTAATTTCAAGGACTGGTTATACAGGGGAAGACGGATTTGAAATCTACCTGGATCATAAGGATGCAGAAGCAGTATGGGATAAAATCATGGAGGCTGGTCAAGAAAAGGGAATCAAGGCAGCAGGCCTTGGTGCCAGGGATACTTTAAGATTTGAGGCTACCTTACCCCTTTATGGAAATGAGTTGGGAGAAGATATCACCCCATTGGAAGCAGGCTTTGGCATGTTCGTGAAATTGAACAAGGCGAACTTTATTGGAAAAGAAGCACTGCAAAAGCAGAAAGAAGAAGGGCTAAAAAGAAAGATTGTAGGGTTTGAGATGGAGGAGAATGGCATCCCAAGACATGGGTATGACGTATTGTCCAATGGTACGATGATTGGTTTTGTGACGACGGGATATTTTTCTCCAACCTTAAAGATAAATATTGGGTTGGCAATGGTGGATATTGCCTATGCAGAGTTGGGAACACCTCTAGAAATTCAAATCAGAAAAAAAGCTTTAAAAGCCAAAGTAGTGAGCAAAAAATTCTATAGTAAAAACTATAAAAAATAAGGAGGAAGAAAAAATGAAAACAATAGCAGGCCTTTTATATTCAAATGACCACGAGTGGATCAAAGTTGAGGATGGAAAGGCGTACATTGGTATTACCGATTACGCACAGCATGCTTTAGGGGAAATCGTTTATGTTGAATTGCCAGATGTAGACAGTGAATTCAAAGCAGGGGATGTTTTTGGTGTTACTGAGTCAGTAAAAGCAGCGTCTGATTCCTATTTGCCAGTTTCAGGTAAGGTGCTAGAAGTCAATGAAGAACTGTCAGACTCTCCACAGCTGATCAATGAAGACCCTTATGGAAGCTGGATGGTATTGATAGAGCTAAGCGATGAAACGGAGCTTGAGCAGTTGATGAATGAACGTCAATATCAGGAATTCTGTGGTAAGGAGGAATAATATGCATAGGTATATACCAAATACTGAAGCAGATGCAAAACAGATGCTGGATAGTATTGGCGGAGCATCTATAGAAGATTTATTCAAAGATATACCGAAAGACCTTCGATTGAATAGGGGACTTAATCTGGGTGAATCCCTTTCTGAGATGGAGCTTATAAGTCATATGAAGGGATTAAGCAATCAGAATAAGAGCGTGGAGGACTTGGTATGCTTTTTAGGGGCGGGAGCTTATGATCACTATATTCCTGCCATTGTAAAGCATTTGGCCATGAGATCTGAGTTTTATACAGCATATACCCCTTACCAGCCAGAAATCAGCCAAGGTACACTTCAGGCAATATTTGAATATCAGTCAATGATTTGTCATCTTACGGGGATGGATGTAACCAATGCTTCCATGTATGATGGTGCAACGGCCTGTGTAGAGGGTGCCATGATGGCTGTGGAAAATACAAAACGGAAAGCCATCATTGTGTCAAAAACAGTTCATCCGGAGGTTAGAAAAGTCCTTGATACCTATGTAAAGTTTAGAGATTTCCAAGTGGTTGAAATAGATATGGCAGATGGTGTTACAGATCTAGAACAATTAAAGACTACCATGGGCAAGGAAACCGCCGGTGTAATTATACAGAATCCAAATTTCTTTGGTGCGTTGGAGGATATGGCAGCTATTGAAAAAATCACCCATGAAAATAAATCTATGCTTATTAACTATGTGGACCCAATTTCTTTGGGAATTTTGAAAGCACCGGGAGAGCTTGGTGCAGATATTGTTGCGGGCGAAGGACAGTCCTTGGGGAACCAATTAAATTTTGGCGGTCCGTATCTTGGATTTCTTGCGGCAAATGCTAAATTGGTAAGAAAGATGCCTGGAAGAATCGTTGGTCAGTCAGAGGATGTTGATGGAAAGAGAGCATTTGTACTAACCCTGCAGGCTAGGGAGCAGCACATCCGAAGATTTAAAGCTACTTCTAATATTTGTTCGAATCAAGGTCTAAATGCACTTATGGCTGCGATCTACTTAACAACTATGGGTAAACAGGGGATTAAAGAAGTAGCAGTCCAAAGCGCTCAAAAGGCCCATTATGCCTTTGAGCAGATTACAAAGAGTGGGAAATTCAAGCCATTGTTCAATCAACCGTTTTTTAAAGAATTTGCTGTGACCAGTGATCTAAAAGCAAGTAAGGTCAATGAAGCATTAATGAAGCATAATATTCTGGGAGGATATGAACTAGGAAAAGATTATCCTCAGTTCGAGAATGGATTGCTGTTCTGCGTCACTGAGAAAAGAACAAAAGCGGAAATCGATCGGCTTGTTCAAGTACTGGAGGTGATATAATGAGGGACTACAACAAGCTAATTTTTGAAATCACCAATGGGGGGAGAAAGGCTTATCATCTTCCAGATTGTGATGTGGCTGAAAAAGAGCTGGAAAACATCATTCCAAGCACATTTTTAAGAGAAAATGAAGTGGATCTGCCAGAAGTTAGTGAAGTGGATGTGATTCGGCACTATACCAGATTATCCAATAAAAATTATGGTGTAGACACGGGTTTTTATCCCCTAGGTTCTTGTACCATGAAGTATAACCCTAAGATCAATGAGGATATGGCATCCCTTGATAAATTTGCAAGGGTTCATCCCTATCAACCAGAAGAAACTGTGCAGGGTGCTCTTGAGCTGATGTATGAACTGGATGGAATGCTCTCAGAAATATCCGGTATGGAAAGAGTAAGCCTTCAGCCTGCTGCAGGGGCCCATGGAGAAATGACAGGGCTAATGATCATGAAGGCTTACCATGAGAACAGGGGAGATCATAAAAGGACAAAGATCATCGTTCCAGACTCTGCCCATGGAACCAATCCTGCCAGTGCAGCTGTTGCTGGGTTTGACATCGTTGAGATAAAATCTGATAAAAACGGAGCAGTGGATATAGAAAGCCTAAAGGCTGTTTTGAATGATGAGATTGCAGGCTTAATGCTGACAAATCCAAGTACCCTTGGATTGTTTGAAACCAATATTAAGGAAATCGCAGACCTAGTCCATGAAGCAGGGGGCTTGCTTTATTATGATGGTGCCAATATGAATGCCATCATGGGCATCACAAGACCCGGAGACATGGGATTTGATGTGATTCACTTTAATCTGCACAAAACTTTCTCTACCCCCCATGGAGGCGGTGGACCAGGCAGTGGGCCTGTGGGCGTAAGAAGTGATTTGGTGCAATTCCTGCCTGTACCTGTTATAGAAAAAACAGGTGAGAGATTTGTACTGGATGATAATCGTCCTCTATCTATCGGTAAAGTAAAAAGCTTCTATGGGCATTTCGGCATCATGGTTCGTGCCTATACCTATATTCTTACATTGGGAGCAGCAGGATTGAAAGAGGTAAGTGAAAAGGCTGTGCTGAATGCAAATTACATGATGCACAAGCTAAAGCCATATTACCACTTACCGATTGATCAAGTATGTAAGCATGAATTTGTTTTAGGAGGCCTTTTAGAGGAGAAATTAGGTGTTTCTACCCTTGATATTGCAAAACGTCTTTTGGACTATGGTTATCATCCGCCGACGATTTATTTCCCATTGATTGTAAATGAAGCAATCATGGTAGAGCCAACAGAAACGGAAAGCCTAGAGACCATCGACAGTTTCATAGATGCAATGATTCAAATCGCAAAGGAAGCAGGAACGAACCCTGAAATATTAAAAACTGCGCCCCATGATACACCTGTAAGAAGAATCGATGAGGTGAAGGCGGCAAGAAATCTTATTGTAAAGTGGGATAAAAGTAAATAACCATTTTTGGAAGGCAGAAGAGGAGGGATGATCATGCTATTTGCCCATGATGGGAACGTGGAAAAAGCTTTAAAAAATAGCATCGCTGGATCTTTGGAAGAGAGAACAGCAAAACTATGTGAGACCTGAGATGCTGCAAGTGCGCTTGCACATGCCTGGGGCGTGAAAGAAACTGTAGAACCCACACAGGTTGAAAATGTGAAACAATACCTAGAAAGTGTGGTAGGCTCCGAAGTTCAATTGAAGTCAGGTCAAAGAGTGAATATTTTAAAAGCTGACCTTAAGGAAAAAAATGATGTATTTCTCATCTATAGATACCAATTGGTAAGCTAGGGCTAGAATGCTTTCAATAAAAAACAGATACCCTCCACTCGACTGAGCGGGGGGTATTCAGTATCATCACTATGGCACAAAACAAGGGAATAAGGAGCGGAAAGCAATGGATTTAAATATTTTAGATTTAGGAAGATGCGGGTATCAAGAAGCTCTAGAAATTCAATATGATATTTTAAAGAAAAGACAGGATGATAATATTGAGGACACCTTGATTTTGGTAGAGCATCCCCCTGTGATTACCATAGGAAGAAATGGATTTCCATCTAATATTATCGTTCCAGAGAAATATTTGAAAGAGCAAGGGGTTGAGGTCCATCAGGTCGAAAGAGGCGGCGATGTAACCTACCATGGGCCAGGACAAATCGTTGGGTATCCCATTGTTAAACTTAAGGATAGGAAGATGGGAATTAGAGATTTTGTGGAGGGAATTGAAGAAACATTTATTCAATTGCTTGGAGAAAATTATAGCATTATAGCGGGTAGAAATTCCGAACATACAGGGGTGTGGATAGACAACAATAAGATTCTTGCCATTGGGTTGGCGGTGAAGCGTGGTGTCACCATGCATGGGTTTGCATTTAACGTAAAAACAAAGTTAGATCATTTTAATCTGATCGTACCTTGTGGCATATCCAATAAAGGCGTTACCTCTATCGAACATATTACGGGTCATCCTGCTGAGTTAGCGCAGGTAAACAAGCAGATAATTAAACACTTCAGCAAGAGTTTTGATTATAATGCCATTCAAAAATGATGTATCTATGAGTCCAGATGGAAAGAGGTAATGATGATGGAGATAAGCAGAAAGCCAAAATGGCTGAGAATCGATTTAAATAAAGGGCGAAGTGTGGACTATGTAAAGAAAGTGCTAAAGGAGTTTTCTTTAAACACAGTTTGTGAGGAGGCCAATTGCCCCAATCGAATGGAGTGCTTTAGCAAAAAAACGGCAACCTTTATGATTTTAGGAAATCAGTGCACAAGAAGCTGTAGATTTTGTAATGTCTCCCATGAAAAACCTCAAATGGTAAATGGGGATGAACCTGACAATGTTGCAAAGGCAGCCGTCCAGCTTGGTTTAAAGCATGTGGTGATTACCTCGGTAACCAGGGATGATTTGCCCGATGGAGGTGCAAACCACTTTGCCAAAGTAGTGGAAGCCATCAAAGCCCGTGATGAAAATATGATAATTGAAGTGCTCATTCCTGATCTGCAAGGAACGACAGAGGCATTAGAAGCGGTCGTAAAAGCAAAACCAGCGGTGATCAATCACAATATAGAGACAGTACCGAGATTATACGATCAAGTAAGGCCCCAGGCAGTGTACGATCGCTCCCTTCAATTATTAGAGAGTGTGAAGGCCTTGGATGACAATATACTAACAAAATCAGGGATTATGGTGGGACTAGGGGAAACGGAAGAAGAAGTCATAGAAGTACTAAAGGATTTACGCAGGGTAGGGTGTAATTTCCTGACCATTGGCCAGTATTTGCCTCCAAGTGTGCAGCATTATCCTGTGGCAGAATATATACATCCGAGTGTTTTTGAAAAGTACAAGGAAAGAGGCATGGAACTGGGATTTGATTTTGTAGCCTCCGATCCCCTTGTTAGAAGCTCATACAATGCTTCAGAGATGATAAAAGCATTATGAAGTGCTTTTGATAGGAGCCAATGGGGCCGTTGTTAATAGCAGTTTGGTACTAGGGGCGATTCACGAATCGCCCGCAGATCGAAAAAACTTTATCTATCGTTCATTAAGGGGCTATATGTAAACCATGTAGGCTCTTTTTGTCGATGACAGAAAGAGAAGATGGAGATAACAAAATTTATGTATAAAGAATGATCAATATAAATCTATGCATCTATTAATATTTTCAATAGCTGGAAGCTCTGTAAAAGATTGTCTCTGAAACCGCTGGCTGATACACTGAAATAGAATGTAATACTTTATCGTATCTAAGGGGGAATAAACTATGAGACCAGCAATTATGGAGCAGCTGCTATTGGCTATGAAGAATAGCCTATACATAATCATTAAAGATAGAGGGAAGCATGAATGCTTTCCTCTATCTTTATATGAAACTCAACTGGAAAAATGGGTTTGTCTTAACAAATTTTCTGTTGTATCTGACAGTTTTAAATCAGCAGCGATTTCTTTTCCTGCTGCTTCTAGAAGGCGTAGATAATCAGATAAAGCAGATTTTAATTCTTCCGTTGGCGCAGTTAAGAGCTTACCTTGTACAGCATAAATTTCTCCGATTAAATCCATGCCCATCTTAAGGGCTACTCTCCGCATCCAATGGGAGACTACTTGGAATTCTTCTCTGTCAGGATGACCACAGCTGGCAATGATCATCAGTTTGGGTGATTGTGCTGTTGGTGACTTTGAATCTTGCACTTTCTCAGATTTATCTTTCTGAGATTGAGGGCCCCCTATCATAGTCATTCGATCCATAAAAACTTTTAACATCCCTGAGATATTCTCAAAATATATGGGTGTAGCAAAAATAATAACATTTGCTCCTCCAGCCAGGGATAGGACTTCGAGCATATCATCGCTGATTACACATTGCCCAGGTCCCCTGAGCCAGCAGGTGTGGCAGCCTTTACAATGCTCGATTCGCTTTTCTGATAGAAAGATATTTACTGTTTCTGCACCTTCTTCTCGGGCACCCTTTAGGAAGGCATCAACCATCACATTGGTGTTGCTATTTTCGCCTTTGGGACTTCCGTTAATTGCTACGATTTTCATTTCCTGACTTCCTTTCTCTTTTTTACTTCTTTCTCCAGTATTGGCTGCCATCAGGTTTTCGGTCTAGAAAACCATACTCTATTAAGTATCTTCTCAAAGCGGTAAAATCGTCATAAAAATTTTCTAAGATAGCATTAATTTCTTTCTCGCTATAGAGGCACCCAGGCTGAAATTGTTGGATCACTTCTTGGAGAGCGATAAGACTATCAGGTTCTAATTGGAATAGCTGACCATCTGTTATATCCATACTTGTTTTGATGATGATCTTTTGCTGTGGATTATTTATAACTTCTAATTCTGTTTTATGGTCCATTGATGCACCCTCCTTTCATTTTATTAATAATAGACATAAAACAAAAAGTTTGTTTATATATAGATATAATACATAAATATCTATAAAAAGTCAATTTGATATATAAACTCATAGGTAAAGGATATATATCCATGACAATAGGATTTACGGTTTAAACTTATAAAGTAACAAAACATAATTTCAAAAGGGTAGATTAATAGATAAATACGTTTAGAATGACAGAAAATGAGTCATATTAAGAGGGTATAGGCTATCAAAAATCAGAAGGATATATGAATTTAATAAGGGGTTGGTAAACATAGATACAAAACGATCTTTCAAAAAAGTAGGTACCCATGATGGTCGATTCCATGCGGATGAGGTAATGGCAACGGCAATTCTGGATAAACTATTTGAACTTGAAGTGGTTCGCACAAGAGATACACGAAAACTAGGAGCGCTAGATATCGTTTATGACGTTGGTGGAGGAGAATTTGACCACCATGGGGTGGAAAAAATCTATCGAGAAAGCGGAACCCCTTATGCAGCTTGTGGTTTGATATGGAATCACTTTGGCAGAAATGTGATACACACAGAAGACTCATCCTTAACAATGGAAGAGGTTGAGTCTGTTTTTGATTATGTAGATCGATTCCTCATAGAGGGGATCGACGCCCATGATAATGGTCTGAAGGTCGTGGATGAAATCATTCCTTCCATGAATATATCAGCGATCATATCAGGATTTAACCCACCGTGGTATGCAGAGGAAAAGGAAGAGGAAGCCTTTTATGAGGCAGTGGAAGTAGGCAAAGCAGTTCTGCAGAATACGATGAGTCGCAAGATTGCAATATTGAAAGCAAAGGATAAGATTATTCAGTCCTATGAAAATAGAGACAGATCAGAATTCTTAGTTCTTGATACATTTTGTCCATGGGAAGAAGCATTGCAGGAAATCGATGAAGAGGGTGAAGTGGTTTTCATCATCTACCCTGACAAAGGTAGATATTCAATGCAGACTGTCAGAGGCAGGGATGGTAAAACCCGAAAGAACCTGCCTAAGAGTTGGGCAGGGAAAGAGAATGAGGAGCTTTCTGCCATCACGGGGGTTGATGACGCAATATTTTGTCATACTGGAAGGTTTATTGCAGTGGCAGGAAGTTTTGAAGGTATTCAGAAACTGGCTGAGATTGCCATCGATTATCATGAAGATTAAGGAATGACAGTAGAAGATGAAAGGTTTTTTTGATACAGATAATAACATATAAACGGATAAGGGAAGCAATTGACAATCATAAAAAATCTATGATATATTTTAAATAATGAAGCCAAGAAGGTTTCGCTGTATGTTTATTTTATACAAAAGCCGCAAATCAGGCCCATGAAGGGGCTGGAAACATTATTCTGCCCTTCGTGGGTCTATCATTTTATAAGGGAGCTGGTAAAAATGCATATGGCAGATGCCTTAATTTCGCCAATCGTTGGGGGTACCATGTGGGCTGCCACATCCGGTGTGATGGCATATTCAATCAAGAAAGTTCAGCATGATATGGATGATAATAAAATTCCACTGATGGGTGTCATGGGTGCCTTTGTTTTTGCTGCACAAATGATTAATTTTTCCATTCCTGGCACTGGGTCCAGCGGCCATTTGGCTGGTGGGATGCTGTTGGCAATACTATTGGGGCCTTACGCTGGATTCTTAACAATGGCGTCAGTCCTATTGATCCAGGCATTGTTTTTTGCCGATGGTGGTTTGCTGGCCTATGGATGTAATGTCTTTAATCTTGGATTTTTTTCTTGTTTTGTTGCATACCCTATGATTGATAAATGGTTTATTCGTGACGAGATGACTTCAAAGAGAATATTTGCAGCTTCTATGGTATCATCTGTGGTGGCACTTCAAATAGGTGCTTTCAGTGTCGTACTGCAGACTTTTCTATCTGGAAAGACGGAATTACCTTTTGGGACCTTTGCACTTTTCATGCAGCCGATCCATTTGGGCATCGGTGTGGTAGAAGGATTGGTTACAGCAGCAGTTGTCACCTATGTATGGAAAGCACGGCCAGAGATTATTGAAAAATCAATCCATGGACAGGAGCTTAACGGGCATTCTATGAAAAAGGTTATAACCACATTGGCCATTGTTGCTGTCATTGTAGGGAGTGTATTCTCCTGGTTTGCTTCAGCAAGTCCAGATGGATTGGAATGGTCAATGTTAAAGACAGCAGGAGAGACAGAATTGGAAACACCCGATGGTATACATAAGACCTTATCTCAAATACAAACGAAGGTATCATTTCTACCAGATTATGAATTTAAGAACCATGAAAGTGATGAAGCTGTACCTACGGAGGCTGGAGAACCATGGCCTGCAGTCAGTGCTGGAACCAGCATTTCCGGGATTATTGGCGGGCTCATTACACTTTTATCAGCAGTTTTTACAGGTTTTATGATCAGCATAGCAAAAAGAAGGAAAAAGAGAATAATTGTTTAATATATATTATATGGGGCAGATAATTCTGCCTTAAATTATATAATGGGATTTGATGAATAGCATGGCAAACTTTTCAAATACATTGTACAATATGGGTGTCATGAATGATCTTGCGAGAAAGGATACGCCTATACATAGGATTCATCCTCTTGCGAAGGTCTTGACAACATTTGTTTATTTGTTGATCTTGGTGTCTTTTGATCGATATGAAATCAGTGGTTTGCTGCCACTGATTTTTTATCCATTGTTGGTATTTCTGTTTGCGGAACTTCCAGCAGGACCAATACTAAAAAGGATTCTGTTTGTTGAGCCTTTTATTATCGGTATTGGGATATTAAACCCGTTTTTTGATCAGGAAATTGTCATAATAGGAGGAATTGCCCTATCCAGGGGATGGATCACCTTTTTTTCAATTTTCATAAAGAGTGGATTGGCTGTAACTGCAGGGCTGCTTCTGATGGCTACTACAGGTATGGATAAGCTTGCAGCTGCCCTAAGGCTTTTAAAAATCCCGCGATTGTTTGTTTTACAGCTGCTGCTAACCTACCGATACATATCCCTATTAATGGAAGAGGTTGCAAGAACTATACGTGCCTACTCGTTGAGAGCTCCGACCCATAAAGGCGTTCATCGGAGTGCCTGGGGTTCACTGGCGGGGCAACTGCTATTGCGAACCCTTGATAGGGCACAAAGAATATATCAGGCCATGTGCTTAAGGGGCTTCACTGGTGAATATCACACTGGAGAAGATGCACACATGCAGTGGAGAGATTTTATCTATGTAATAAGCTGGAGTATCTTCTTTGTAATCATAAGATTGTATAATATACCGATGGTGATAGGTGCTTTGTTAATGGGAGTGATCAGATAAATGAGCCATCATAAAATTGAAACAAAATCATTAGGTTATTCGTATCCAGATGGACACGTAGCCATAAAAAATATATCCTTTTCTATCCATCACGGCGAATCCGTAGGCATTATTGGAGCCAATGGGGCGGGGAAATCTACCCTCCTGATGCTCTTGATGGGTATTCTCTTTCCAAACCAAGGAGAAATCCTTGTAGGGGATGTTCATGTAACAAAAAATACACTATCTATGATACGACAGAGGCTGGGTATGGTTTTTCAAGATCCAGATGATCAGCTGTTCATGACAACGATTTATGATGATGTGGCTTTTGGACCCCGTAATTATAGGTTAGATGAAAATGAAGTTGAGCAACGTGTGATGAATGCTTTGGAGACCGTTGGAATATCTCACTTGAAAGAACGTGCCCCGTTTAAATTGTCTGGGGGAGAAAAGAGAGCAGCTGCAATTGCTGCAGTTCTTTCCATGGAGCCCGATGTTCTCATTATGGATGAACCGACGGCAGCCCTTGATCCCAAGTCTAGGCGGAGATTGATAAACTTGCTCAAAGGATTTGAGCATACAAAGATTATCACAAGCCATGATTTGGATATGGTATTGGAGGTTTGCAAAAGAATTATTGTCATTAAAGATGGGGAAATAGCAGCAGATGGAAATGGTGAGGATATTCTAACAAATGCGGATTTACTCGATGCGTGTGGGCTGGAGATACCCCTTGCACTTCAGAATTGTCCTGTTTGCGGCGTAAATAAAGATAAAGAAAGATGGGTGAAATAGCATGCGTATCGCAGTGATAGATGGTCAGGGCGGAGGAATAGGCAAAGCCATTGTAGAAAAGCTAAGACAGGTATTCGGAAAAGAGGTAGAAATCATTGCTTTAGGTACCAATGCCCTTGCTACGGCACTGATGCTAAAATCCGGTGCTGATGAAGGGGCCACAGGAGAAAATGCCATCGTTTTTAATGCTTCGAGGGTGGATGTGATTATGGGAACCATAGGGATTATTGCTGCCAATGCAATGCTGGGGGAACTGACACCTATGATGGCCAAGGCCATCGCAGAAAGCCCGGCAAGGAAGATTTTGATTCCGTTAAATAGATGCAATATAAAAGTGGTTGGAACCAAGAATGAGCCAGTTCCCTATTATATTGATGATGGAATGGAATTTGTTAAAAGTTTTATGAAGGGTGAATAGAGATCGTAATAAAGGCAAGGTTTATCCTTGTCTTTATTACTTACTGGACAAATCGTAAGTATAATCCAGGGGATGAAAGAAAAGATATGAAACCTTTTATGATTCTTTTCGTCTAAGGCTATGTAGCAAAATAAAAGTACTCAGAATAGGGAAATGTCTATATAGATAAACTTAGGAGGGAATTGTCATGATGACTATGTTTTATAGAAAATCATTCTTGCGATCTGCTGCTGTTCTAGCAATCGTTGGAGCTACTTTACTATCAGGGTGTGCTTCAAAGGCGCCTGATAATGGAAGTAAAGATGCAGAAAAGAACAAACCGGTTGTACAGGAAGATAGCCAGGAAAAAATAATGGCCGACTTGAATGATCTTTTGGAAAGCAAGCCCAAGGCGGATGCCATGATTCAATTTATCGATAAAAATATTGCCAATGTTTCGAAGGAAAATGCATCTGTAATGATGATGGCGTTTGAGGAAATTCAAAAATCAAATTTACCAGCACTGGAAGAAAAGTATTTTAACGGTGAGACCGTACAAAGTAAGCTGGCGGAAACATATATGTCTGGATTTGATATAACGAAGTTTGAAGACATACAGGATGAAGAATTGAAGAGTTTGTTAATGGAAACCAAAGATACAGGATACAAAGTTGAAACCGCAGAAGGTACATTTTTTCCTATCATTAACTATGAATTCTATAAAAAATTCAGTGGCTATGTGTCCGAAGATATAAAGGATTATATCGATATCATGACTGTGGAATCCAACAATGTTCCTGCAAAAGATGCGGCCCTAGTGATTGGATGGGATGAAATTATTGAGAGAGCTTTAACCCAGGAGAGATTTATGAAGAATCATGGAAACTCTGCAAAAGCAGAAGAAGTAGAGCAATTGCAAAAAAAATACTATGCATTTATGATGTATGGCGCAAATAACACACCGCTTTTCAGTTATGAAACGAAAACAATGGTACCCGATGCAAAAGCTGCCTATGAAAATGCACTGAAAAATAAAGACGATAGTGAAACGATTAAAATGTTAGATAACTATATGGATGTACTGGACAAAACAGACTATAAACTATCCGATGAAGCAGAAAAATTTAGGAAGGATGCGGTTGAAAGGTTGTAAGCTAAATGCTGATCCCTACAGAAATATATTAAAAATGCTGCAAATGAACGAGGTTCATTTGCAGCATTTTTAATATATTGAAGATTTTTAAAGGGACCTTGACAATGGATATACAATAACGTATCCTAAAAAAAACCGACGTCGGTTTGTTTTAGGAGGTGTAAATATGGATAAAGCAGCAAAAAAAAATACAAGTAAGAAAAATGAGTTGGTAGAGATTGCTGAAAAGCTATTTATAGAAAAGGGGTATGAAGAAACCAGCGTTGAAGATATCTTGAAGGCTTCAGGGCTCTCAAAAGGAGGATTCTATCATTACTTTAAATCTAAAGAAGAAGTGTTGGTGGAAAGTATCCATAACTGGGCAGAAGGGCTACTAAAAGATATTGAACCGATCATAGAAGACCAAGGGTTGAATGCTGTGGAAAAGCTGAATCGGATGATGGAAAAAAAGGCAGCTGCCCAAAAACAAAAGAAAGAGATCATACAATATTTGTTTATGATCATGAAATCGGATTTTATGTTCTATAAATACTGTATCATCATGGCTCAGAAGTACGTCGGCCCATTCGCCCGAATTATTGAGCAGGGCACAAAAGAAGGTATCTTCAATGTAGCGTTTCCCCGTGAAACAGCAGATATATTACTAAGGGCTATAACTTCTGTCCCGCAAAGCATGTTCTTTGATGAATACATGGAGGACAAAACACAATCGTTAAATTATAAAGCTTCTTTAGAAGCGGTAGTTGCCAGGGCGCTAGGTATAGAAGCTAAAGAAATACGGATATTTCCATAAAGAATGTTGGTGAATAAATAAAGATTAAATTTCCACAAGATGAATGTCTGCGTATATTCAGTTAAGGAGGGATATTATGACAAATATGGTGAAAAGCTTTAAAGCGTTAACACCTGATCTGCAGTCTTCAGCAGGAGGTAAGGGCGGTATGCTGGCTAGATTGTATCAGGCAGGCTACCCTGTGCCAGAAGGCTTTGTGATTCTGCCTGAGGCTTTTTTAGGAGAGAAACTAAGGGGTGAAGCTTGGAATGATATTCTTGTCTTCTTAAATGCCATTAGAAAGAATCATGAAGAAGCTATGTTTGCCGTACGCTCCTCTGCCATTAGTGAAGATTCTGCCCAGGCATCCTTCGCAGGTGAGTTTGAAACTGTCCTCAATGTGAATACAGATCATGAGATTGAGGAAGCCATTTATACAGTTTTCAGATCAAGGGAATCAGAGCGAGTGAAGACATACAGCTCGGTTAAAGGAATAGAGCAATCCCACCAAATTGCAGTGGTGGTTCAGCTGATGGTGACTTCTGAAATTTCTGGCGTGTTGTTTACTGCAGATCCCATTACAGGCAGTTATACGAACATGATAGGGAACTATGTCCATGGTTTAGGGGAACAGCTGGTATCAGGTGAATCCAATGCCTATGATTTCAAGTTGAAAAGGCCAAAAGGAAAGTATGACGGTCCAGATGAGTTTGCTAAATATGCTTCAAAGCTGTACGCGTATGCTGCAAGGCTTGAGAAAGAACTGGATAGCTCCCAAGATATTGAGTGGGCTGTAGCAAAAGGAAAGGTATATATTCTGCAAGCGAGACCAATCACTACTTTTTCTATAGGTAACATAGACACCTATGAAATCAATTATTCGTTGATGGAAGATCAACTTTGGACCAATACCAATGTGGCAGAAGCAATACCCGATGTTTATCCTCCATTCACCTGGAGTATAGCAAGGCTGTTGGATGACTCCATGAATTTTATTCCTGGATATTATGTGTTTTCAGGGAATATCTGTGGAAGACCCTACATGAATATCAGTAGAAGGGTATCTATGATATCGACTGTACTTGGAAAAGATGGAAAAGGTGCGCTAAAGCTCCTGGGAGATTTATATGGACAGATGCCTGAGGAAATGGTTATGCCAATTCACCCCTTTACACGGCTAGAGGTGATGAAGGTGATGTTACCCATCGTCATGGGCACGACAAAGGAGGCATTAAGGGCTTCAAAAAATTTACCCCAGTTTCTTAAGGACACACCTGACTGGTGTGTAGAGATGAGGAAACGAATTGAAAGTGTAAAGGAAAAAGAAGCGCTGCTGAACTTATGGGAGGATGAACTGCGCCCCTATGTCTTAAAAGCGTTAAGTGGGGCTTCTATGGCTGCCATGAAGCTGACCAATATTACAACTTTAGATAAGAAACTTACACAATTGGTGGGGGCAGAAGACAGCAATACCCTTCTCTCTAATCTCAGGGGAGACGCAGGATTAACAAGCTTAGGACCCGTGATTGGTATTTCCAAGGTCATTCAAGGAGAGATGAGCCGCCAGGAATACTTGATGAAATATGGCCATAGAGGGCCCCATGAGTATGAATTATCCATGCCTGATCCAATGGAGGATACGGATTGGTTAGAAAAGCAGATCGCTGAAGCGAAAAGGTCGAATATGGATGTGGAGGGACTTCTAAAGAGGCAGTATAGCCAATATGAGGCTGCAAAAATGAGATTTAAAGAGAGTTATCCCAATAAGGTCAATTGGCTTGAGAAACAAATAAAAAAAGCAGGTGAAGCTGCTCGACGCAGAGAGGAAGGTCGTTCAGAATTTGTAAGGGCATTTAGGCTGGTTCGGGCTTTTGCCCTTAAGGCGGGAGAACTTATAGGAATAGGAGACGACGTATTCTTTCACTATATCGATGAAGTAGAAGCGCTTCTTTCAGAGAAGCTTTCAAGAGTGATGCATATTCCTGCCAGAAAAGAGAATTTCGAAAAATACAGAGCATTACCACCGTTCCCAGCTATTATACGTGGACGATTTGATCCATTTGCGTGGGCAAAAGACCCTAATAGAAGACTTGACTATTATGATGCTACCAGGCCTATGGTTCGTGAACCTGATACCCAAAGTCTTAAAGGATGCGCTGGCGCAGCAGGTAGGGTAGAAGGCATTGTACGAATTCTTACGAGACCGGAAGAGGGAGATGCACTTTTACCAGGTGAAATACTGGTGGCAGCAACGACTAATATAGGATGGACACCTCTCTTTCCTAAAGCAGCAGCAATCATTACTGATATAGGCGCACCTTTATCCCATGCAGCCATTGTGGCTAGGGAACTGGGTATTCCTGCTGTGGTAGGATGCGGAAATGCCACCACCAGACTCAAGACAGGAGATCGCGTCATCGTTGAGGGTGGGCAGGGGATTGTATACTTAAAGGGGTTTAAAGAAAACTGATATGTTTTTTTCAATCAAAATCATAGCTTTTTTACCTTCAATTAACATATTCTTAATGTTTGTTTAAAAATAAAAATATACAATATCCATGGAGATTGAAGATGGTAAAAAATAAAGTTGAGTAGAGGAAGACTGAAGTAACAATGTTATTGAATGATTATTCGTGAAACTCTAGGTATATCTACAGATGCTATTATATGTACGATAAACGTGAAAAACAAGATAAATATTCGTATATTTACGAATTTTAAATGGAGAAATAGTTGAAATATATTGTATTTGGAATATGTTCATGTTAAAATGATACTACATTAAATAGCCGCATCCATATAATCCTAATAATATGGTTTAGGAGTTTCTACAGATTGCCGTGAACTTTCTGACTATGGGTGAATTGTTATTGAATACTACAATGATTCTAAATCAAGAATCATCTGTTGATGTAGTCTGTATTTTAATAACGATTGCCCTAGGAGTCTCTTTGCCTAGGGTTTTTTAATTCAATTTATCATGGAAGGGATAGCTTATGATGAAAGAAAAACTTCTCTCAAAAAAGGTTGGTATTATCGGTGGGGGACAACTGGGTAAAATGATGGTAAACGAAGCATCAAAGATGGGGATTTACACCATGGTTCTTGATCCCTGTGAAGATTGTCCAGCTGGCTATCTTGCCAATGATAAAATTATTGCAAGCTTTGATGATAAGACGGCACTAAAAGAATTGGCAAAGCAGGTAGATGTTTTAACCTGTGAATTTGAGCATATATCAACGGAAGCACTAAAGGAACTGGAGTCTGATGGTTTTGTTGTTTATCCGAAGGCAAGCAGTCTTGAAATTATTCAAAATAAGTATCATCAAAAAATGGTGCTCCAAAAGCACAATATTCCTTTAGGTGACTTTGTTCTGGTGAATGACATAAAAAGCATAGAAGCAGCAATCGATGAATTTGGATATCCAGTGATGTTAAAAAGTGCCCTTGGGGGATATGATGGAAAGGGAAACAGCCTTATACGGTCTCAAGAGGACATAGAAAAAGCCTTCGAAGAATTAAAAGGGGATACCAATCCCTTGTATGCTGAGAAGTATATTCCTTTTATCAAGGAAATCTCTGTTCTTTGCTGCAGGGGAATTGACGGTGAGACCGTAGTATATCCAGTGGCAGAGAATATACACAAAGACAGCATCCTGTTTGAGTCTTCAGTGCCTGCGGCAATAGACCAAGAGTGTGAAGAGAAGGCCATGACCATTGCAAAAAATGTCTGTGAGATTTTTGAGACCGTTGGAATGTTTTGTGTAGAGATGTTCTTGACGGAGCAGGGTGAGGTCCTTGTGAATGAGGTTGCACCAAGACCCCATAATTCAGGACATTATACGATAGAAGGATGTATAACATCTCAGTTTGAAAATCATATGAGAGCGATCCTAGGGTTATCGCTAGGAAAAACGGATCTCCTCAGGCCAACGGTGATGAGAAATATATTGGGAGCAGAGGGTTATGAAGGAAAACCCCTTGTTTTGGGAGCATATGAGGTTTTATCCATAGAGGGGGTAAGTCTTCATATATACGGAAAAAAAGAAACAAAAGCCCAAAGAAAAATGGGACACCTAACTGTAGTCGCACAAACATTAGATGAAGCAAAAGAAAGAGCGGAAAAAGCAAGTGCTTGTGTGCGTATTATCTCTGAATAACTTGAAAGAAAAGGGAGGTAGTTCATGAAACCAGTAGTAGGAATAATCATGGGAAGTGATTCAGACTTACCAGTAATGAAAGAGGCAGCTGAAATGCTGCAACAGTTTGAGATTCCATACGAAATGACAATCGTTTCAGCCCACAGAACACCGGAGAGACTATACACTTATGCCAAGGAAGCAAAAGATAGGGGTATAAAAGTGATCATTGCTGGAGCCGGCGGCGCTGCACATTTGCCTGGCATGGTGGCTTCCCTCACATCGCTTCCGATTATAGGTGTACCTGTAAAAACCAGTAGTCTAAATGGAATAGATTCCTTATACTCAATTATACAAATGCCCCCGGGTGTTCCAGTGGCCACAGTTGCAATCAATGGGGCAAAAAACGCGGGGATTTTAGCGGCACAGATCTTAGGTATTACAAATGAAGCTATCTACTATAGGGTAGTGCAATATAAAAAAGATTTAGAGAAGATGGTATTGAGAAAAGCAGAAGAACTTGAAAAAGGTAACATATAATTTGTATAAAAAGACTCGGAGTGATCCGAGCCTTTTTAATGTAGTTAAGAAATAAATATAATCATATCACCAATACGGTCAATTAAATTAAGATATAATTGGCCCCATAGATTATTCTTCCCGCCATATTGTGAACTGGTCTGGACAACTATACGATTATAAGGCATTCGTTTTGAATTACACTTCAAAACGGATGCTTTTGTTCTGCCTTTGAGCTTGTAGAAAATAGATTACTTGCGTGATAAAAGGCTACACGTATATTAGGGCGATTGTATTTGATTCTTTCCAGAAGACTTTGCTTTATACAACAGTTGATCAACGGAGGCTATGAAACTGTGTTGTTGACAAGGTGCTTGACAATAGACTCCATGGGATACACCACCGCTAATGGTAACCTGAATAACATGATCATCGAATTGAAAAGGATGACTCGCAATAATATTTCTTATTCTTTCACAGACTATTCTAGCTTCATCAAGAGGAGTATTGGGAAATATGATAGCAAATTCTTCACCACCATACCTAGCGGCAACGTCAGATTTTCTAATACTCTCTAGAATGAGGGAAGAGGCTTGTTTTAAAATTGTATCCCCAGCCAAATGACCATAAGTATCATTGATCCGTTTAAAATTATCAATATCAAATAGTGCTAGGCTAAATGGTGTTTATTGAATATGTGAACTTTCGACAATATTATTAAAATGGGCATAAAAGCATTTGTGATTATACATATTGGTTAAATAATCCCTATTGGCCATTTCACTCAGCTGTAGATTTTTTTCCTCGAGCTCATTATACATATAGGCCATTTGATTTTGTAATTGACTCATTTCATGAAAAACGGAGGCTAAAATATAGCCTAAAAGATAAAATAAAAAAATATGTATCATATAATCATAGGATAATAACAACTTAGGATTTTCTAAAACAATGATAAATGTATAGCATAGGGTGGCAAAGGTGCTGAATAGAGCAAAGCTACTATCGTGAAAAAGCATGATCTGAAAGACAATGTAGAAATAAAATAGATGGGATATGATGGGGAGATGATCCATCATAATATATACATACTGTGTAAGAAAAATACCATCTAAAAAACCAAGGAATAGGCTTGGATGGAGCTCCTCTTTTATGTTTTGAAAGTAGAACTTTTGTACAAAAAAAATGAGTTTCATTACAATATAAAAGACATAAAGGGCTAAAAAAATGTTTATATTAGTAAGCATGTTTGTTTTTGGGATGGCTAGATTATCGATAAAAAAAAGGATTGCAAGAATACTCATAATCTGAATTCCTAGATAAAACTCATGAACCATTCGCACACGAAAATGAGAAAAAGATGTCATGGAAAAATTTACTCCTTTCTGCTATAATGATAATGATTATTGTTATCATTATATTATCCTTGATTTTATCTGTCAATAAACAGCAGAAGATTAAGCAAAGAATCTATGTGATATTTAATGAAAGGACGGAAATAGTACTTTGAGAAAAGAAGGGTGAAGGCTTAATAAATATGGGTAAATCTCTTAAGCGACAATTGACATGACAACAAATCACTATGTAAATGAGAGGAGAAGAAAATGGAGAATTCTTCTATGGAAATATACCATGATATTTTAGAATGCATGGTGGGCGCATTAGAAGCTAAGGACCAATACACCTGTGGCCATTCTAATAGAGTGGCGGATATGAGTTATCACTTGGCAAAAACGATTGGAATAAATGGAACAGAACTTGAAATGATACATATTGCAGCACACTTGCATGATATAGGAAAAATTGGAATTTCAGATAATATTTTAAATAAGTCAGACAAGCTTACCTCCGATGAATGGGAGCATATTAAGAAGCATCCAGAAATCGGGTATAATATATTGGTTCGATCAAAAAAGTTAGAATATATTGCTCATATTATATTGTTTCATCATGAACGTTGGGATGGTAATGGCTATGGAGTGGGACTAAAAGGGGAAGAGATTCCTTTAGGGTCAAGGATTATTGGTATCTGTGATGCAATAGATGCTATGACCTCAAACAGAGCATACAGAAAAGCCATGCCATGGACTTTGTGTCGAGAAGAAGTTAAAAGGAATAAAGGTTTGCAGTTCGATCCCCGCTTGGTTGACGCCCTTGATTTCTTGTGGCAGCCGTGGGAGAGTCAAAACCGTTAGAAAAAATCTTTATATAAGCCAGCCTAGGAACACGATACTATATTTCTATTTAAACATGTGAATAAAGTGATTCTTTAAAGGGTTTTCACATATCTTTTAAATATGATGCTGTATATTTAAGAGATAGATTTACAAGGGGGCAGGCAGTATGGGTATGACATTGATCCTCTATGGAAGTGCTTTTGTATTGCTGATGGTATCCTATGGCAAGGATAAAAACAAAACAAAAAAAGCAGTGTTGAAAGCATGGAAATCCTTTGAAAATATAATGCCCCAGTTCCTGGGAATCATTTTTATCATTGGGATAACACTGGCTGTACTGCGGCCGGAAGTGATATCAAGTATTTTGGGAGAATCTTCCGGCATATTCGGTGTTTTATTAGCTTCAGTGATAGGAGCAATCACCATGATGCCAACCTTTGTAGCATTCCCCACCGCAGACATGCTATTGAAAAATGGCGCGGGATACGCCCAGGTGGCTGCATTGGTATCCACCCTAACATTAGTTGGGGTAGTCACATTTGCTCTAGAAGCTAAACATATAGGGAAAAAGGCAGCATTTCTTAGAAACTTTATCGCCTTTATCTTTTCTTTTGTGGTGGCAGCGATGATTGGAATGGTATTGGGGGGATGAAGATGAAAAGGGTTTTTAGAAGATATGCCTTTGCTTTAATTGCCTTTCTGAGCACAGTACTCATTACCCTATTCAATAGGGAAATTGGTATGAAAACCTTCATCATAGCAGAGGACTCCCTAAAACAAATGCTAGGGGTACTACCTCCTGTGATGCTGCTATTGGGATTGATGGATGTGTGGGTTCCAAGGGAGACCATGATGAAGTATATGGGAGATGATTCTGGTTTCGTGGGGATTGCCTTCGCCATTTTGATAGGCTCTTTAGCGGCAGGACCCATGTATGCAGCTTTTCCATTTACCCTGGTCCTGCTAAGAAAAGGTGTGAAGTTTAGCAATGTAATCATATTTATGAATGCATGGTGTGTTACCAAAATACCTACCCTTATCTTTGAATTAACAGCATTAGGGTATGAATTTACAATGGTTAGATTACTGATGAATCTACCAGGTATCATTTTAATGGGATATCTGGTAGAGCGGTTTCTTCCTCGAGATGAACGGGATAAACTATACATGGATGCTGAGAAAATACAGCAGCAATCAGGATGATACCAACGGTTATTGGGATTAAATCGTTCTAGATTATGATAATAAGGTGAACTTTCTAAGTTTCGGGATCATTTGGATTTACTTCAGCATGTATTAATAGGAAAATAAGTTAACAGCAAACCCTGCAGTGTGGACAACAAAAAAGTCTACTTTGCAGGGTTTTTCTATATATATAGATATAACAGAAATACGCAATATGAAAAGTTAAAACGCTAAAGTGAAGATATATAGCAGGGGGTAAAGCTATGATTCGCGTAGTAATAGCCGATGATGAATCACGCATATGCAAACTTATCATGAAACTGATCGATTGGGATCAGATCGGTATGCTTGTAGTAGGAACTGCGAGCAATGGAATCGAGGCCCTTGAACTTATTGAAAAAGAGGAGCCAGACATTGTGATAACGGACATAAGAATGCCTGGTTATGATGGGCTAGATATGATAGAAAAAGCGAAAAAAATTAATGATGATTTGGAATTTATTATAATAAGCGGATATGGTGAATTTGAATATGCCAAGAAAGCAATGGCATTTGGTGTTAGAGATTACCTACTTAAGCCTATCAATAAAGATGATTTACTAAATGCACTATTAAGGTTACAGAAGGATGTTATGGAAAAAAAAGAACAGCTTAACTGGGGGAAAGAATTTGAATCAAAGCTTAAAAAAGATATGAATAAGGTTAGGGAAGCTTTTTTAGGCAAACTTATACTGTTTGACGCTGAAATTCATAAAACCTATACCTTGAGAGAGATCAATGAAAATTATCATTTTCATTTTCAGAGGGGAATTTTTTCTATTGCTGCTTTAAAGCTTGATGATATGGGCAAAGAAGGCTTGAATCATTTGAAAAATATAATGGATGAGATCAAGGACATTGTGAAAGCAAAGTTACAAGGCATTATGTATGAGTTGGATGTCATTCAGAGTAAAAGCGATATATATATTGTGATGAATTATGACCACAGCATGAAAAAGAAAATTGAGATAGTTTTCGAGAAAATATTAGAGTATTTAAATCAAAGGATTTTTGGTATTGAGAAGGTTGAAATTACCATGGCATTTGGTGAAGAAGTAGGAACGTTACAGGATATTGCAAAGTCCCTTAAGTCTGCCCAGTTATTAATTGAAGACAGAATATTAAAAGGGACAGGAAGAATTATTAGGGCCGATGGGAAAAGAGCAGATGGCGCCGAGCTAGAAAATATCTTCTATAATGTCTCCACAAAGTTTATAAAAGCTGTGGAAGTATTCGATATGAATGACATAGAAAATGTAATATTAAATTTCAAGAAGGAGATAAGCTTTAGGAGCATCCGAGGCATTGAATTAAAAAACATGATCAGGGAGCTTGCCAATATGTATTACATAACCATGAAGCGCAATAACATAAGGATGGATCACGGGGCTGAAGCCTATCAAAACCTAATGGATTTAGTGAATGATTGTAATTCTACCGAGGGTTTATTTCATGAACTATTAAATCATATAACCTCGTCTATAGCTGCTTTAGATCGGGATAAAAACCATAGCAATCTAAAACATATTAGACAGGCTAGGAAATTTATAGAAGAAAACTATATGAACAATATCACCCTGGAGGATCTAGGGGCACATATCGGATTTAATCCAAGCTACTTCAGCTGTATTTTTAAGAAAGAAACGGACATGTCCTTTATTGAATATCTCTCTAAGGTCCGTATTGAAAAGGCAAAGGATTTGTTAAAGGAATCCGATTTAAGAATACAGGATGTATGCTTGATGGTGGGATACAATGATGTCAAATATTTTACGAAATCATTTATTAAGCATACAGGCTTAAAACCAAATGAGTATAGAAAAGTATTTGCTTAGGAGAATGGGATGAGGGATAAAAAGACGCTTTATTTATTAGATAGAGTTTTTATTGTTCTCATGATGATGATCATCATGCTGTTAATCGCATTTTTACACGTGATGTCCAGTGCCATAAGCACGAGAACATATATTTTTTTGTCTATCTATACGGTTTTCCTAGGGGGAATTTTCTACCTCTCCTATGAATGGATATACAAGCCCTATAAGGAAAGCAACAAAGTATTGAGGCTTTTCCACGAAGGCTATATTTTCAAAGGGGTTTTCCGGTTAAGAGTTCCCTTTAACCATGAGTCTGCACTTGCCTTTCAAAAATTTAAAGAAATCATTGATACCAAAGAACTTATCGAGAGTTCCAAAAAGCATGCTGAATATTTAGCCCTGCAGAATCAGATTAATCCACACTTTCTATATAATACCTTGGAAGGAATCAGGAGTGAGGCTTTAATAGAAGGGGTGGATAGTATTGCCAATATGACGGAGGCCCTTGCTACTTTTTTCAGATATACCATTTCCAATGTAGATAAGCTGGTGAGTCTTGAAGATGAAATAGCGAATGTGGAGAATTATTATAAAATACAAAAATTTAGATTTGAAGAAAAACTAGATTTTCAGGTGGATTTCCAAGGTGATATAGACAAAGAAACATTGAAAGCAAGGATTCCAAAGCTCACTTTACAACCTATTTTTGAAAACGCAATTTTTCATGGGGTAGAGCGAAAGATGGGGAAGGGTATATTGATATTAAAAGTGATTGGAACGGGAAAGCGGTTGATCATTACAATCTCTGATAATGGCGTAGGCATAGAAGAGGAAAGGCTTAGCATATTGAATAAAAAGCTTAGGGGTGCATCCCTTGAACATATGAAGGAAGACAAGCATGAAGGCGGGATCGCTTTACTGAATGTAAGCAATCGGATAAAGTTAATTTTCGGTGATGAGTATGGTCTTTATGTATATAGCAAGCTAGGTGCTGGAACAGATGTGGAGATAACGATACCTTTGATAATGGATTGATATGGGTGAGGATTGAACCATGAGGGAAGAAATTCTAAGAATAGAGAATGTGACAAGAGAGATGGATGGGATTACATATCTAGACAATATAAACTTCCATATTTTTAAAGGAGAAATCATGGGATTAATGCCCCTGAATAACCATGGCAAAAGACAGCTGATAGAACTCATATCCCAAAATGTATCGATTGATTTTGGCAGAATATTTTTTAATGAAAACCTAGTAAATTATTATGAGCACAGCAGCTTGACCAATAACAGCGTATATGCAATTGACAAAGAGACCAAGCTGATAGAAGACCTTAAGGTGATAGACAATATTAATGTTCTCAACCATAATTTCCATGACTTCGTCATAAAGGAAAAGGCGTTAAAGGTTAAAACCGATGAGCTGCTGAAGCAGCTGGAAATAAAAATAAACACATCTGAATATGTTTCGAAACTATCTCTTTTTGAGAAGACGGTGATTGAACTCATCAAAGCCATCATAAATGGTGCAAAATTGATCATACTCAATGAGTTAGCAAGCTTTTTAAGCATGGAAGAGCTCGCAGATTTTCAAAAGCTGATCCTTTTTTATAAGAAAAGAAGCATCTCGTTTCTCTATATAGCAAATCACCATGAAGAGGCCTTTAAGATATGTGACAGAGCTTGCCTGTTGGAAAATGGAAGAATCGTTAAGGTAATCGATAAAAAAGATTTTTCTGATGAAATTTTACTTCCTTATATTATAACTTTCAATAATAGTATAGGCCTAAATGAAGCAGGTAGAAGCACTGGAATATTTGAATTCAGAGGTTTTGTCTCAGAAAATCTTAAAAATATTAGTTTTTCTGTAAAGAGAAGTGAATGCATAACAATACTTGATATCAATAATAAAGGGATCCAAGACATTGTTGAAATACTCATGGAATTTAGTCAGCCTATACAGGGAGAGATCTTCCTTGACCATCGGAAAATTGAACCTATCAATCCTGGCAACCTGTTGCGAAATAAAGTCGTGTTCATACCCGAAAATCCTATAAATAATTCATTATTCCATGGCATGTCCTATCTTGAAAATTTAACCTTTCTTATGGACAGAAAACTGAACAAAAGCGTCATCAATAAAAAGATAATGAAAAGCATAAAGGAACAATATAGATCATTGGCAGGAAATCATGTGGATGCCAGTGATCTTGCAGGACTTAATACGAAATCCTTATATGATCTGATTTATTTTAAAATACATATATTTAGCCCGAAAGTCGTGTTTATCATGCAGCCATTTGCTGATGCAGACATGTATTTAAGAGGCAGGATCATAGAACTCATCCACAAGCTCAAGGAAAAAGGGATTGCAATTGTCATACTGGCTGTGAATATCTCAGATACTTTAGCCGTTTCAGATCGATTATTGGTGATGGAAGATGGTAGATTTTTGGGCAATTATGACAAAAAGACTCTGGAAATACAAAAACGATGAACATCTAATAAATGACCCCCTAAATCAAAAGAATGTCTACCACGTGATTTTTAAAATCATGATAGGATTTTTAATATACAGGAAATTATAGTCAAATAATTTCCTGTATATGGGGTGTGCAGAGGGGATTCCCCTTTGCCGCTTTCAGGAAGGTGCTCAGGCTGTCTCGCAGCCGTCGAAGGAAACCTAGGGTTTCCTAGCGAAAACAAATTGCCGATAGGCAACTTTGTTCAAGATTGTATGGTGGAAGCTTGGTTAGGGGGTTTTTATGGATAAGTATATTGTTGAATTAGAAAACGTTTCCAAGGATTTTCCTGGTGTGAAGGCACTGGATAATGTTTCATTTCAACTGAAATCAGGAGAAGTCCTTGCCCTTCTTGGAGAAAATGGAGCAGGCAAATCTACCCTTATGAAAATATTGTCCGGTGTGTATACCAAAGATAGTGGCACAATGAAAATATTTGGCAAGACCATCGATGATATGGATCCAGTGAAGGCCCAGGAACTAGGTATAGCTATTATTCATCAGGAGTTGAACATGTGTGATCACCTGACGGTGGCCCAAAACATTTTTCTAGGGAGAGAGTTAACGAAGAAGGGTGTTTTAGCAGATAAAGAGATGAATGAAGAGGCTGGGAAAATTCTTAGGGGTTTGAACATCGATATCAACCCTGAGACAATCGTTGGAGATTTATCCGTGTCTAAGCAGCAAATGGTAGAAATTGCTAAAGCCTTATCAACGAAGGCAAAAATTTTGATTATGGATGAGCCTACATCTGCTTTAACATCTAAGGAAATCGATGATTTATTTACCATCATCAAAAGATTGAAAAACGAAGGTCATGGCATCGTATATATATCCCATAGACTTGAAGAACTACAGTATATCGTGGATAGAGTCATGATTTTAAGGGACGGACAATATATAACTTCTATGAACTACAAAGATACGAGCTTGAAGGAAATCATATCGTATATGGTAGGCAGAGAGATTACTGAGAAATTCCCTCGAGTGGAGAGGCGTGTAGGAAAGAAAATACTTGAAGTGAAGAATCTAAATGCAGGGAAAATGGTGAGAGCTATTAATTTTTCCCTTTATGAGGGTGAAATCGTTGGAATGGCCGGGCTAATGGGTGCGGGAAGAACAGAAACCACCAGGGCGTTGTTCGGTGTCGATCCCAAGGAATCTGGAGAAATTTTTGTTGATGGGGGAGAGGTTAAAATCATGAAGCCCATAGATGCAATAAAATCAGGAATTGTACTAGTTCCAGAAGACAGAAAAAAGGATGGATTATGTACGAAGCTAAGCATACGAGATAACATAGCCCTTCCCAATCTGGACATCTTGGCGAACAAACTGGGCATTGTGAATAGAAAAAAAGAGGAAGAAGTGACCATAAGATCTGTTGAGAACCTTGGGATTCGGTTAGCCAACGCCGAAGTAGATGCAGGGAGCCTTTCAGGAGGCAATCAACAAAAGGTTGTTGTGGGTAAATGGCTGATAAGAAATTCTAGGGTGGTCATATTCGATGAACCCACAAGGGGAATCGATGTGGCCTCAAAGGTGGAAATCTATAATCTCATGAATGAATTAAAAAGCCAGGGGATTGGTGTGCTGTTCGTTTCATCGGAAATGCCAGAGATCCTAGGTATCAGTGACAGAATACTTGTCATGGCAGATGGAAGAATCACAAAAGAGCTTGATATCCAAGAAGCCACACAGGACATTATTCTTGAATATGCCACCAAATTTGATAATAAGATGAAAGAAGGCAAAGGGGCTTGAGAAGAGATGGGGGAGATTATCATATGGAAAACATAAATGAGCCAAACAAATTCATGAAGCTCTTTTCCAAAAGAGGAATGGGGCAAGTTGTTACTGTGACCATCGGACTTTTGGTGCTGATTGTGGTGTTTGGCATATTAAATCCTAACTTTTTTTCCAATAGGAATATTTCTAACCTGTTAAGACAGATTGCTCCGATTATATTGATCGGGATTGGCCAGTCCTATGTCCTCATCACAGGAAATATTGATTTGTCCATAGGCTCTGTTGTGGGGATGAGTTGTATGATTTCAGCGACACTCATGACAAAAGGGATGAACCCATGGCTCGCTGTAGGTATTACCTATATAACGGCCCTCATCATAGGCGTATTAAATGGACAGTTGATATCAAAGGCTAAGCTGCCAGCCTTTATCGCAACCCTTGGTACCATGACCATCGCAAGGGGTATCGCACAGATTGTTAACAATAACTACAATACCGATTCCATAGGGGAAGCAGCAGAAGGATTTAGAAATTTCTTTTATTATGGAAAAACCTTTGGACTCTATAACACCATATGGATTGCCCTTGGGATTTGGGTGGTGTTTAATTTCATACTCAGCAAAACGAGAACAGGAAGACATATTTATGCGGTAGGAAGTAATATCCATGCGGCCCACCTTTCCGGGGTAAATATTGCAAGTACAGTCACTAAGACCTATTTGGTAAGTGCAGTATGTTCTGCCACCGTAGGCCTTGTGATTACAGCTACCAGCGGAATGGGGACCATGGATGCAGGAACAACCTATGAACTTTATGCAGTGGCAGCGTCAGTTATAGGCGGAGTCAGTACCCTTGGCGGACAAGGGATTCTCCTGGGAACCATAGTAGGAGCGTCCATTTGGGGTGTATTACAGAACGGCCTTCAATTTGCCGGTGCACCTGTGGCCATCAGAAATATCGTCATAGGCATTATTGTGATCATCTCGGTGCTCCTGGATATTATTGTAAGGGCAAATAAAAACAAGGCAAAAATAAAGGCCCGAGCCAAGGTATAGCCTACAGAAGTTATTAAAGCGAAAGCTTTATAAATAAAAAAATGGGGGGATTGTTGTGAAGAAAAAGATTTTTGCAGTGATTTTAGCTTTAACACTTATTCTTTCAATGGCAGGATGTTCAAGCAATACGGATGTAAGCAGCGGCGGTGGTGAGACTGATAAGTATCAGGTGTATTTGATCACCATGGACCAAATGGATCAGCACTGGGTAACGGTTGATGCAGGCGCAAAAAAGGCTGCAGATGAGCTTGGGAATGTAGACTACAAATGGCTTGCCCCGGATGTGAAAGATGATGCAAAGCAGATCGAAAGTATCAATAATGCCATCGCAGGTGGAGCCGATGCAATTCTTTTAGCAGCCAATGGGCCAACAGCCGTAACATCAGCACTGAAAGAAGCAGAGGCAGCAGGAATTAAGATTGTATACGTAGACTCACCAGCTGATTTTCCAGCAGAACAAACATTGGCGACAGACAATGAAGCCGCTGGTAAAACAGCAGGAGAAGAAATGCTTAAAGCCTTAGGGGGTAAGGGTGTTACATCTGGCAAGATTGGTATTGTCAATGTAAATGCGTCAACCGCATCAACTGTAGCAAGAGAAAAGGGATTTAGAGCAGCCTTTGAAGGCAAAGGTTTTGAGATTCTTGAGACACAGTATGGAGATGGAGATGCAGCAAAATCAAAGGATATAGCAGCCAACTATATTACGGAAGGCGTTGTAGGTATATTTGGAGGAAATGAAGGGTCAACCGTAGGAACAGGAAATGCAATCAAAGAAGCAGGTGGAGAAGTTATAGGTGTAGGCTTTGACAAATCCGATATGATTTTACAGCTTATTAAAGAAGACCATCTTTTAGCCACAATGTCACAAAATCCTGATGTGATGGGATATGAAGGTATGAAGACCGCTGTGAAAGTACTCGAAGGCGGTACTGTTGATAAGGACTATGTGGATACAGGTGTTTCTGTAATCACAAAGGAGTCTCTATAGAAAGATGTTTATTAAGGGGTTACTTAGGTAACCCTTTAAAATCATATCAGCATTCATCGTACTTATAGTGTAAGGGTGATATCATTTGAAAAACAAAATAGATCATATATTAAAAGAATTTATAGAGAAGTATCCCATGATGGATTACCTTGAAAACAACATTAGAGCCTTAATAGATCAAATCGTATATAGAATAAAAAATGGAGGGAAAATCCTTGTTTGTGGAAATGGTGGAAGTGCCGCCGATAGTGAACATATCGTGGGAGAGCTTTTGAAAGAATTTTACATAAAGCGACCAGTGGATGAAAACTTCAAAGAAAGGCTTAAGGCCTGTGGATATGACAAAGACTACGAATATATAACGGGTTGTATTCAAGGGGCAATACCTGCAGTGTCTCTGGTATCACAGACAGGATTTCTAACAGCTTATGGGAATGACGTAAGTTTTGATATGGCTTATGCGCAGCAAGTATATGCCTATGGGGAAAAAAATGATGTCCTTATAGGATTATCCACATCGGGAAATGCCCAAAATGTTTGCTATGCTGCAAAGGTAGCGAAGGCAAAAGATATTTTTGTGGTTTCCCTTACTGGAGAAACCGGGGGAGAGCTTAAAAAACTAAGTGATATTTTGTTAAATGTTCCTGTCCAGGAGACATTTATGGTACAGGAATACCATCTTCCTTTATACCATTTTATTTGTAGAGCTCTCGAATATGAAATCTTTGGAGGAATTTATGATTGTTTTAGGATTTGACATTGGAGGAACGAAATCGGCTGTCATCCTAGCAGAAGTATTCAATGACAGGATTCATTTTCTTGGTAGAAAAGAGATAGAGACTACAACAAACTGGAAGGAAATAATGGATCAGTTAATCCTGGCAGGAATGCATATGCTAGAGATCAGCGGTAAAAAAGATGAGAACTTTAAAATCGGTGTTTCCTGCGGAGGTCCCCTTGACAGCAAGGAGGGCATTATTCAATCACCACCAAACCTCCCAGGGTGGGATCATGTCCCCATTATTGAGTATCTCCATGGTAAATTAGGTGTTAAAGGAAAGCTCCAAAATGATGCTGACGCCTGTGCTTTGGCAGAATGGAAATATGGGGCTGGAAGAGGTCATGAAAATTTAATCTTTCTTACATTTGGTACGGGATTAGGGGCAGGTCTGATTCTTAATGGAGGTTTATATACAGGTGCCTGCAACATGGCTGGAGAAGTGGGACATATATCTTTAGAGATCGATGGGCCAGTAGGCCATGGAAAGCATGGGAGCTTTGAAGGGTTTTGTAGTGGAGGCGGTATTGCCCAAATAGCCAAATTAAAAGCCCATGAATTAGAAGAACAAGGTACAAAAGCATCATTTATGAAGAGTTCAATACACCACATCACAACGAAGGATGTGGCTGAAGCTGCTGAAGCTGGATACGGAGATGCACTGGATGTATTTAGGATTTCAGGAAAGTACTTTGGCAGAGGATTATCCATCCTTATAGATATCTTAAATCCTGAAATCATCATTGTGGGCAGCATATATGCACGGGCAGGAAAGTTCTTAGATGAAGAAATGTACAGAGAGATTGAAAAACAAGCTCTAGAGCGTTCTAGAAAGGCTGTCAAAATCGTTCCGGCACAATTAGGTGAAAGAATCGGAGATTATGGGGCGATAGTCACAGCTATTGTATAAATAAATTGTTTTGGGTTGGGAGTGAAAGCCATGTTCGGTGCCATAGAAGCAGGTGGTACAAAATTTGTTTGTGCAGTGGGAGATGAGAAATTTCAAATAGTAGATAAGACTTCTATTCCTACCACATATCCAGAGGGAACACTGCAAAAAATTTTTAACTTTTTCGATGGGTATAGGAATCTGAAGGCCATGGGAATAGGTTCCTTTGGGCCTATTGGTACAAATAAAAAGTCAGAAACATATGGGTATATTACCTCTACACCGAAAAAAAACTGGAGAAACTTTAATCTTCTAGGTGAGATAAAAAAGCATTACAGCATACCCATTGGATGGACCACCGATGTAAACGCAGCCTGTTTAGGGGAATATCAAGTTGGAAGTGCTTCAGCGAATAATAGCTGCATTTATCTGACGGTGGGTACTGGAATAGGCGGGGGTGCAATACTAGATGGAAAGATTGTAGAAGGGTTCGGGCATACAGAAATGGGTCATATTATCATAAGAAATCATACTGATGATGATTTTGAAGGCGTGTGTCCTTACCATAAAAATTGTCTTGAAGGACTTGCAGCGGGTCCATCTATTGAAAAGCGATATGGTGTAAAAGCACAAAATTTAGGTGCTGATCACAGGATTTGGAGGATCATTGCTTATTATCTAGCCCAAGCCCTGGTGAATTATACACTAATACTAAGACCGGAAAAGATTATCTTGGGGGGCGGCGTGATGGATCAGCCTAGGATGATCGATTTCGTAAGGGAAGAGTTTTCATTGTTATTGGCAAACTATGTTGAAACCCCGGATTTGGTTTCCTACATTGTAACACCTGCCCTAGGAAATAATGCAGGAATTACGGGAGGATTCATATTAGCCCATCGAAGTCTATCGGATATAAATTTTGCAAAGGAATGAAGCTTAACAGGATTTCATTCCTTTGATTTTTTTGGAGAGAGTTATATATCCATGTTTAGCTGTCATATTTTAATACTGTAATCATTATTGTTTATAAAGTATTAAAAGGGGGAGACAGATGGAACTATTGTTTTTAGATGGAGTTTTTCATGAAAAGATCTGGGGCGGAAATAGGGTGAAAACATATTTTGATTATTCTATAGATAGTGAAAATATAGGGGAATGTTGGACGGTAAGCGCCCATCAGAACGGGGATTGTAAGATCGTAAATGGTGAACATAAAGATAAAACTTTAAGCTGGATGTGGGAAAACAAAAGAGAAATTTTCGGAAATCTAGAAGGCGATAGGTTTCCCCTACTTACGAAAATAATTGATGCCAGTGATGATCTCAGTGTTCAGGTACATCCGGATGATTATTATGCCTATGAATATGAAAATGGTGAGTTAGGCAAAACGGAATGCTGGTATATCATTGACTGTGACGACAAAGCAGAATTAATCCTAGGACATCATGCAAAAAGTAAAAGAGAAATGGAAGAAATGATAAATCAAGGTAACTGGGAAGATTTACTCAGAAAAGTCCCAATTAAACCAGGAGACTTCTACTATATTCCTGCAGGTACAATGCATGCAATTGGAAAAGGGACATTACTTTTAGAAATACAACAATCCAGTGATATAACCTATAGAGTATATGATTATGATCGTTTAGAGAATGGTAAACCTAGAGAATTACATATCCACAAAAGTATTGATGTAACCACTGTGCCCCATAGAGATCATGAAATCGTTAGGCATATTCAAGAATTCGAAAATGGATATAAAGAAAACTTAATAGAAGAAAAATATTTTTCTGTATATAGACTGTATGCAGATGGGAAAGTGAACTTTGACCACAATAATAAATTTAAAATAATAAATATTTTGAAAGGTTCAGGCAGTATTGACGGTGTAGATATTAAAAAAGGGGATCATTTTATCATTCCCTCTAATTATGGTCCATTAACCTTCGTAGGAAATTTGGAACTAATCATTTCCCATGTTTAGGAAAAAGCAAATTACTCACAAAATATTTGTATAGGGGCCTTTTATAAAGTTTATGGCCCATATCTTCCATAAAAATCCAACAAAGTAGTTGATCCACGATAATCTACTTTGTTGGATTTTTATGTCTTCAAAGGAAACGAGATAACGATCACAATATCTATTGACAGTAAGTGAAGATGAAACTATAATAGGTAATGTTGATATTGATAATCATTACTATTTATAAATGAGTTTTTGAGGAATGGAGGTTGAATTATGGGGCGTCTTTATACAGAGAGCTTAAGCGTTGGCTATGGAGAACAGTTGATTGTAAAGGGTCTCAGCGTGGAGATTCCAGACAAAAAAATTACAACTATTATTGGTTCCAATGGTTGTGGAAAGTCTACCCTATTAAAAGCAATCACCCGTATTATTTCCCATCAATCTGGCACCGTTATATTGGATGGAAAAAACATTATAAGAGAAAACACGAAGACGCTGGCTAAGAAAATAGCCATTCTTCCACAAACCCCTGAGAGTTTAAGTGAATTAACAGTCAGTGAACTTGTATCCTATGGACGCTTTCCTTATCAAAAAGGATTTGGGCGGTTGACGCAAAAAGACTATGAAGTAATTGATTGGGCACTAGAAGTTACTGGAACAAAAGATTACAAGTATCGGACTATAGATGCCCTGTCAGGAGGTCAACGGCAGCGGGTGTGGATTGCCATGGCCCTTGCCCAAGAGACTGAAATTATCTTTCTTGATGAACCTACAACCTATTTGGATATGGCCCATCAGCTGGAAGTTTTAGAGCTTCTGAAAAAGCTAAACGTTGAACAGGGACGCACGATTGTGATGGTGCTTCATGATCTAAATCAAGCAGCACGGTTTGCAGATTATATTATTGCCCTAAAAAGTGGAACTGTTGTAAAGGCAGGAAACTGTGATGAGGTAATTCGTCAGGATGTGCTGAAAGAAGTATTTCATATTGATGCTGAGATCGGCAGAGACCCGCGAACCAATAAACCAATGTGTATTACCTATAACATTTTAAAAGGAGAATCGAACAATGAAAAAAATATTAATCCCTATCCTTCTAGTGTTTGTGCTAATTATTAGTGCTTGTAGCAATCAAACCACGGGAAAAGAGAAAGTCTCATCAGCGCAGGAAGCTCAACCAGAAACAATTGTATACGAGTCCGAGAATGGACCTATTGAAGTACCAGCTGAGCCAAAGCGTATCGTTGTATTAAGTGCTTTTATTTCTGGTAATGTTATGGCCTTAGATGGCAATATTGTTGGCGTAGACTCATGGTCTAAAATGAATCCGAGATATGAACAATATATAAAAGATGCCGTAGAAGTATCGGAAGAAAGTTTGGAAAAAATTATTGAATTAGAACCAGACTTGATTATTGCGCCATCAACGGCCAATAACATCGATAAACTAAAAGAAATTGCTCCCACTGTCACCTATACATATGGCAAAGTTGATTATTTGACACAATTTCTAGAAGTTGGCAAGCTGATGAACAAAGAAAAAGAAGCCCAGACATGGATTGATGATTTTAAAGGAAGAGCTCAAAAATCTGGAGAAGAGATCAAGGAGAAAATTGGTGCCGATGCAACGATTTCTGTGATCGAAAGCTTCGAAAAACAACTTTATGTATTTGGAGATAATTGGGGACGGGGAACAGAAATTCTTTATCAAGAAATGAAATTGAAAATGCCGGAGAAAGTAAAGGAAATGGCCTTGAAAGATGGTTACTATGCATTATCATCAGAAATTCTGCCGGAGTACGCTGGAGACTATATAATTTTCAGCAAAGATCGAGATGCAGATAATTCATTCCAAGAAACGGATACTTACAAAAATATTCCTGCAGTAAAAAATAATCGGGTGTTCGAGGCAGATTCTAAAGAATTCTATTATAATGATCCAATTACATTAGAGTATCAATTAGATTTCTTTAGAAAAAGTTTACTAGGAAACTAGCAAGGTAGAGGAATTCTTAACCCAAGAGTTCCTCTTTCCTTTGCGTGATAAACCGAAAGTTAGGAGACTGATGATGGAAAAAAGTCGATATTCGATCTCTTTTGTCATTAAATTAATGGCTGCAATTCTTTTATTCGTAGGTATGTTTGTTATGGCCATGGTGCTAGGAGCTGCAGATATATCCGTCAGGGATGTTTGGGCAGCGGTTGTCACTGATGCAGCTGGAGATAAAATCTTGATCATCCGCGAGATCCGCTTGCCTCGCGGCATTGCAGCAGCTTTTGTTGGTGCTGCACTGGCAGTGTCGGGGGCTATTATGCAGGGAATTACAAGAAACCCTATGGCTGACCCAGGGCTGCTGGGACTAACTGCTGGAGCAAATGCAGCATTGGCTATCGCTATGGTGTTCTTTCCTTCAATGAGTTATTTTGGAATCATCATTGCATGTTTTATTGGTTCAGCTGTGGGGGTGCTATTGGTTTTGGGCGTCAATATGGCAAGAAAAGGTGGGTTTACTCCTTACCGCATTGTGATAGCTGGTGCTGCTGTTTCAACATTCCTTTACGCAGTAGCAGAAGGCATTGGTATTTATTATAAAATCTCAAAGGAAGTATCCATGTGGACAGCTGGTGGATTAATTGGTACGACATGGAGTCAGCTTCAAGCAATTGTTCCTATTATTTCTATTGGCATACTGATAGCCGTTTTACTTTCAAAACAGCTTACGATCCTGAGTTTAAGTGAAGAAGTGGCAGTGGGTTTAGGACAAAAAACAACGCAAATAAAAATGATACTTTTCATGGTAATTGTTTTACTTTCCGGGGCTTCTGTTGCTCTTGCTGGAAATATGGTCTTCATAGGCCTACTCATTCCCCACGTGGTTCGAGGAATAATCGGAAGTGATTATCGATTTGTGATACCCATATCCGTTTTTTTAGGAGCTGCTTTCATGATTTTTGCTGATATTCTTGGTCGTACAAGCAACGCACCCTATGAAACACCGGTGGCAGCCATTGTTTCTATGCTGGGATTGCCATTTTTCTTATTCATTGTGGGGAAAGGAGGAAAAATACTCTCATGATCCAACCAGCCTTAATAAAAAAACAGCAATTGATTTTATGTAGTTTATTTGTTCTCATCATTATAACCATTGCTATTGGCATGGGAATGGGTACTGCGTCCCTATCTTACGATAGATTGATTTCAACAATTCTAGGGAATGGTACTATAAAGGAGGAATTTGTTTTATTTTCTATACGTTTACCGCGTATTTTCATCACACTGCTTGCGGGTATGGCTCTTTCGCTATCTGGAGCAATACTCCAAGGGGTTACACGGAATGATTTAGCTGATCCTGGGATGTTAGGGATTAATGCTGGGGCTGGTGTCGCGATTACCATTTTCTTTCTGTTTTTCCCTATTCATTCAGGTGCTTTTGCTATGATACTTCCCCTCGTTGCTTTTGTGGGAGCACTCATCACAGCATGTATCATCTATCTATTTTCCTATCACAGAGGTGAAGGAATTCAACCCGCTAGGATGGTTCTTGTGAGTGTTGGTTGCTCAACGGCACTTTCGGGATTGATGATTGTCCTTATTTCCTCTAGTGAGCGTACGAAAGTAGACTTTATAGCCAAATGGCTATCTGGAAGTATCTGGGGTGCAGATTGGCCGTTTATTTTGGCAATTCTTCCATGGTTAATGATTTTGATTCCGTTTACCTTGTACAAGGCAAATCAATTGAACATACTTGGCTTGAGTGAACCTATGGCTATTGGGGTAGGTATTTCACTTGAAAGAGAGCGTATTCAGCTTCTGTTGACATCCGTTGCCCTTGCGGCATCTGCAGTATCTGTCACAGGAGGGATTTCATTTATTGGCCTAATAGCTCCCCATATGGCCAAAGCAATGATAGGACCAAGAAATCAATTATTTATCCCTATTGCTGTTTTAATAGGCGGATGGTTCCTATTATTTGCAGATACAGTAGGTCGTCATATGGTTGAACCTAATGGGATTCCAGCGGGTATTATGGTGGCGTTAATCGGTGCACCCTATTTTCTATATCTATTAGTGAAGAAATCTTAATAAGTAGAATAAATTTAACCCCATGAAAATAGAATTAGAATAGCTAATAAGTGATAAAAAAGATTATTTATCATTGATTTTAATTCTCAATCTATTGACAATGATGTTTGGAAATGATATTCTTTATCAGTAAGAAGGGGCAATGGGAGCATCCCTGCATCCAGTGGTAGAGTATATTCCATATAATGTAAGTGTTATATTGTTAGAAAATAACAATAAATGATAAAAAGCCATTGTACTGTTAGAATATAGATGATATTATATATAATGATAATTATTATCAAGAGACAAATTAAAACAATAGGCATTAATAAATGTTTACCAAAGACTTCGTAATATAAAGTGACATTTAAACGGAGTGATAAAATGAAAAATAGTGAGTCAATGGAAATGTATTTAGAAACAATCCATATATTAGAGAAAAGTTATGGTCATGCCCATGTTGTTGAGATCGCAAAACGTCTAGGGGTATCAAAGCCAAGTGTATCACAGGCAACGAATTATCTTAAAGGAAAGGGTTTAGTGAATAAAGAAGCCTATGGAACCATTACATTAACAAAAAAGGGTAAAGAGTTCTCAAAGCAAATATTCGCGAATCATCAATTGATATCACTATTTCTCGAACATTCTCTTGAGTTGACTGCAGAGGAAGCCGATAAAAATGCATGTAGAATGGAGCATGTGCTAAGTGATGATATTCTAGAAGCTATGAAAACATACTTATACAAAAACAATGTAAGTATTGATAGGTAGCACAAACTTGGGAGGTGTGTATATGGAGAGTATTATAGGTAATAAATCTATGGCTAGAACTTTAAACAAAACAGAAAGATTGGATAGTCTACTGATGAATTTAGCACAAGGAAGGATTAATACAGAATATATTATTAAGGACATTAAGACAAATGATGAAGAGCTTAAGAACTTCTTATTTACATTGGGTTGTTATGAAGGAGAATCAATAACTGTGATATCTATTCTTGCAGAGAATTATGTTATTACAGTAAAGGATGCAAGATACAGTATTGATAAAGATTTGGCTGAAGCTATTATCATATAGCTTTTTATTGGGTAAAAAGTTAACCGAGGTTAACTTTACATAAAAATAATATATTTTCAAGAGAGTTTTTATTCTTGAAAAGTTAGGTAAACCTAACAATCATAAAAAGGAGGTCAATATCCATGAATATGGAGGGGCACATGAAAGTAGCGCTAACGGGAAACCCCAATAGTGGAAAAACAACGTTATTTAATGCAATAACAGGAAGCGTTGAACAAGTAGGTAACTGGGCAGGCGTAACCATTGAGAAAAAAGAAGGTGAGATTAAGAAAAGCCTTAATAAGACAAATGTACAAGTTACAGCTGTAGATCTTCCAGGGGCATATTCAATGTCTCCGTTCACTTCTGAGGAAAGCATTACAAGTGCTTTCGTTAAAAATGAAAATCCGGACGTTATTATTAATATCGTTGATGCAACGAATTTAAGTAGAAGCTTATTCTTTACGACGCAGCTTCTTGAAATAGGAATACCAGTTGTTGTTGCACTAAATAAGAGCGACTTAACCATGAAGAAAAAGACAACGATAGATGTGGACGGGTTATCTAAACTATTGGGTTGTCCTGTCATTGAAACAGTGTCAACAAAAGGGAGTGACAATGGTTTAGAAAAGCTTATTTCTACAGTAGTAGGGGTGAAGGGTAAGACGCAAACGGCACCATTTGATAGTAAAGGTGTAAATATGTCAGATAAAAGCTCCGTTGAAGCTTCAGACAAAAAACGATATGCGTTTGTCAAAGGAATTGTTGCAAAGGTAGAGAATAGACAGGTAAATAGTAGTAGTCAAACGAAGCAGGATGCTGCTGACAGAATTTTAGCCCATAAATGGCTGGGTATCCCTATTTTTGCAGTGGTTATGTGGGCGGTTTTCTCAATTTCACAAACCCATTTAGGACCATTTTTAGCAGATACTTTTGTTGGCTGGATTGATTCATTCTATGCTTGGGTAGAAGGATCCCTTGGTGAAGGTGTATCACCTGTACTTTCTTCAATTTTATTGGATGGTATTATCGGAGGCGTTGGAGCCGTTGTTGGTTTCCTACCATTGATTATGGTATTATTTTTCTTATTGGCATTGCTTGAAGACTGTGGGTATATGGCTCGCGTTGCAGTGGTGATGGATCGCTTCTTCAAGCGAGTGGGCTTATCAGGTAAATCAATCATCCCTATGATTATTGGTACAGGTTGTGCTATTCCAGGGGTTATGGCAACGAGAACCATTAAGAACGAAAGGCAAAGAAGAACAACTGCAATGTTAACACCTTTTATGCCCTGTGGCGCCAAGCTGCCTGTTATCGCATTATTTGCTGGCGTGTTCTTTGATGATGCAGCATGGGTAGGAACGACTATGTACTTCCTTGGTATTGCAATTATCATTGCAGGAGCCCTAATCGTAGTAAGAATAACCGGTGAGAAACATGCAAGATCATTCTTCATCATGGAGTTACCAGAATATAGATTTCCAAGTATCAAAAGAGCCACTATATCTATGCTTTCAAGAGGTAAAGCATTTATTATTAAGGCTGGTACAATCATACTTCTTTGTAACGCGGCAGTACAAATCATGCAAACATTCAACTGGCAATTCCAAGTGGTTGCTGAAGGTGCAGAAAATACAAGTATTTTAGCAAGTATCGCATCACCATTTGCAATTTTATTGGTACCATTAGGTTTTGGTGTATGGCAATTGGCAGCCGCTGCAATTACAGGTTTCATAGCAAAAGAGAATGTAGTTGGAACATTAGCTGTAGTATATAGTATTTCAAACTTTATTGATACAGAGGAATTAGCTCTTGTTTCAGGTGGCTCAGATGTTGCTCAAATAATGGGCTTAACCTCAGTAGCGGCATTGGCATACTTGATGTTTAACTTGTTCACACCACCTTGTTTCGCCGCTATTGGTGCCATGAACTCAGAGATGGAAGATAAGAAGTGGCTGTGGAGTGGTATAGGGTTCCAATTTGGTATGGGCTACGTTGTGGCATTTATTACTTATCAGGTAGGAACATTGATCACAACAGGTGCAGTGGGCACTGGATTCATACCAGGGTTAGTTGTTGTAGCTGCATTAATTGGTATTGTTGTATATCTTGTGAGAAAAGGTAATAAAAGAGCGCAAGAAAAGCTTGCTGTAAGCATATAGGAGGGAATTATGTCAAATATAATTGTAATCCTAGTTATATTAGCAATAGTAGGAGCTGCTATCGCAAAGATTGTTATTGAAAAGAAAAAAGGAGCCAAATGTATTGGCTGTCCTTCTGGTGGAACAAGTAAAAGCAATTGTGGCTGTAACACTCATAAGTAGTAGACAATTGAAAACAAGTGATAAAAAATCCGAGTAGAAATTAATCGGATTTTTTCCTTCTTCATTATATTCTCAATTATTGAAGAAAGTGCTTATTTAGAAATACAATTTTATTTTCATTGGTAAAGAAGAAACTATAAGAGGGCGGCTATATGAAAGAACTTAATTTTGATCAGAAATTAACCAGAAATGTTGAATTAGTGCTGCAAGTATTTCAGGCGAAACCATTTGAAATCTTTGATGTAATCATGCTGCTTGAGGACATTAACAAAGATGCCCCGATGATGAGTCAAAGAACTGCGTATAGAGCGGTTGAAAGATTAATGGCAATCGGAAGGATAACATGTAATGATGTAGTAAAGGGTACGAGAAAATATAAATTAGCAGAAGGTAATTATTGTACTTTGGTATGTGGAAAGTGTGGAAGAAAAGAGCAGTTAGAAATCAATAAAGAAATTACACTTTATCAAAAGATTTACAAGGATTACGGTTTTGCCATAAGAAGTGCTACAGTAAAAATTTATGGCAAATGCAGCCATGCATGTTGAACAGAATAAAATTAAGCAAATAAAACACATCTAATGATAGAGTGTTTTATTTCTTTTTGCTCGGTATCTTCACGATCAAATGTATATTGGCAAGAGGAGATATTTATGGTAATATTAGTTTGAAATTCAAAATATATTAATATCAAATATTATTAATATCAAAAGGAGTTGCTGGTCAATATGAAATCAACTGATGAAATTACAAAAGAGTTAACAGATGAATTGCTATATTTCTTTAACGGGTTTTCATCGTGGGAAAGCTCTGTAATCAAGAGTAGTGAATTAACTGTTTCTGAAGCCCATGCAATTGAAGTTTTAGGACAGTATGGGAAAATGAATATGAAAGAGTTAGCCCAAAAACTAGGGGTAACAACGGGAACAACCACTGTTACAGTAGATAGGTTAGAAAAAAAGAAATATGCCCAAAGGGAATCTACAAAGGAAGATCGACGGGTAATTTTGATTCGTTTAACTGAAAAGGGAATTGAAGCAGCTGAAGAACATCATAAATATCATATTGATTTAACAGAGCAAATGATGTCCTCTCTTTCAGCAGATGAAATAGAACAGCTATATAATATTCTAAAAAAAATAAACAAAGATACCTTCTAAAATATTGTAATACGTTGAGCACGATATTTGAAAATATAAATGAAAGAATTTGTGGGTGAGAAAATATGAATACATTTAGTATTAAAAGATATTTTGTCGATGAGGAACATCGAACCATTGCCTTGACTGTTTTATCTGGTATATTCTTAGTGATAAGTTGGTTCGGCTGGCTTAGCGGTATGCTGCCATTTGATGTTGCTTGGTTTAGTATTATTATTAGCGGTACCCCAATTATTCGTGGTGCTTTGATTGGACTTTTTGTAAGACATGATATAAAGGCAGGGCTACTTGTTAGTATAGCCCTTGTCGCTTCAATCGTAATAGGAGAGTATTTCGCAGCGGGTGAAGTGGCGTTTATCATGATGCTTGGTGAAATATTAGAAAATAGAACTGTTAGGAAGGCACAAGAAGGTATAAAAAGATTAATTCAGCTATCTCCTGAAACCGGAAGGATTAGAACGGCATCAGGTGAGAAGAAGGTTGCAGTTGATGAAATAAAGGTAGGGGATATTCTTCTTATTAAACCCGGTGAAGCAATCCCAATAGATGGCGTAATAATTAGTGGTAAATCAACCATTAACCAATCCATTATTACCGGGGAATCTATGCCAGTAGATAAAACCGTTGGAGACGAAGTATTCGTGGGTACCTTAAACCAGCTGGGAGCAATTGAAGTACAGGCAACAAAGGTTGGAATGGATACGTCCTTGTCTAAATTAATACGACTAGTGAAAGAAGCCGAGAATAAGAAAGCACCTGTAGTCAGATTAGCAGATAAAATGGCAACGGTTATCGTTCCTTTAGCATTGATTTTGTCTATCATCACATATCTAGTTACGAAGGACATTACCAGGGCAGTTACTATTCTTGTTGTATTTTGTCCATGTGCATTGGTGCTAGCTACTCCTACTGCCATCATGGCAGGTATCGGAAATGCTGCAAGGAACGGTATTCTTATAAAAAGTGGCGAAGTGATGGAGAACATAGGAAAAATTGATACAATAACCTTTGATAAAACTGGTACGATCACCCATGGTAGACCTGAAGTCACTGAAATCATAAGTCTTAGTAAGGAACATGGAGAAAGTGATGTACTACAATTAGCTGCAATAGCTGAAAAATTCTCTGAACATCCCCTTGGTAAAGTGATCTATAAAAAAGCTATAGACGCTTCTTTAAGTATTTCTGATCCACAAGAATTTACTATTCATCTAGGGCAAGGTGTCATCTCTATAATTAATGGAAAGAAAGTAATGGTAGGCAACCTGAAACTTCTTAAAGAAAACAATATTGAAATTACAAATGAATATATGGAGAAGATATCATATCATGAGCGTCAAGGAAAAACAGTTATGATTGTAACGATAGAAAATACTATTATTGGACTGATAAATGTGGCGGATCGAATGAAAGACAATGTCAAAGAATCGATTTCCAATATTAAAAATTTAGGTCTAGGTATAAAGCATATTCTTCTTCTGACAGGCGATAACAAAAACACTGCCTCCTGGGTAGCAGGCCATGCTGGTATTAATGAAATATATGCAGAGCAGCTACCAGAAGATAAGGTTGCTGTTGTTGAGTCACAAATAAGAGCGGGCAAAAGGGTATGTATGATAGGGGATGGCATAAATGATGCGCCAGCTCTAGCGAGAGCAGATGTGGGCATTGCCATGGGTGCATTAGGGGCAGATGTTGCTGTAGAAACAGCTGACATTGCACTAATGTCTGATGATATAAGCAAAATTCCTGAACTATTCGTACTGGCTAGAAAGGTACTTCGTACAGTAAAGTTTAATATAGCTCTGTCTATGGCAATTAACTTTGGCGCAATTCTTCTGGCTGCGTTAGGGATGATAGATCCAATCATTGGTGCGTTGATACATAATTTAGGTTCTATATTAGTAGTTATGAGTTCTGCAACATTGATAAAATATAAAGCGATTATCTAATTGAAAAAGGTATTCTGATCAAAGAAAGGTTGCAGATGGATTATGATCATTTGCAACCTTTTTGCGCAAAAAAAATCCTAATTATTCTGAGGTGGTTATTAGATGCCTTTTCGTGGTATATTTCTTATATAAGTTGAAGGTTGTGTGGATTCTCAGATGTTATATAGGAAATATTCAAAGATGAAAAAGTATAATTGATCGGAGTGACAAATCAAGTATGATAAACAACTGGAAAAAAAATGTGGTTTTGTTTTTAGTAAGTCAAACACTATCTTTATTTGGTTCTTCATTGGTTCAGTATGCAATTATGTGGTATATCACACTCAATACCAAATCAGGTGTTATGATGACGATTTCAATTATCTGCGGTTTTGTGCCGACCTTTTTCCTTTCGCCCTTTGCAGGGGTGTGGGCCGATCGATATAATCGGAAAATCCTTATCATGCTTTCTGATGCATTCATTGCCATAGCAACACTTTTACTAGCCATATTATTTTTATTAGGCTATGATTCTTTGGGACTACTCTTTGTTATGTCTGCTTTTAGAGCAATTGGTTCTGGTATTCAGACACCGGCCATTGGAGCATTTATTCCTCAAATAGTGCCAGAGGATCAGTTAACAAGGGTCAATGGAATTAACGGCAGTATTCAGGCAATGGTAATGTTAATTTCACCGATGCTCAGCGGTGCTCTTCTTACCATGGCGACCATCGAAACTATCTTTTTTATTGATGTGTTTACAGCTGCTATTGCCGTTTTGGTACTGCTTTTCTTTCTAAAAGTGCCAGCACATACCAAGGCCCAAAATCAAGAGAAAATCGATTATTTCAAGGACTTGCAGGCAGGCATCATCTATATTAGAAACCAAGCTTATGTGAGAAAGTTTTTTGTATTCTGTGCCTTCTTCTTTTTCCTAGTAGCGCCCGTTGCATTTTTAACTCCGCTTCAGGTCACCAGGAGTTTTGGGGAGGATGTATGGCGATTAACTGCCATTGAAATCACCTTTTCCGTGGGAATGATGCTAGGTGGGGTTATTATGGCTTCTTGGGGCGGTTTTAGCAACAAGGTATTTACCATGACCCTTTCCAGCTTTGTCATTGGCATTTGCACGCTAGCCCTGGGTGTAGTGCCTATTTTCTGGCTTTATCTATTGATCATGGGAATTGTTGGTATAGCCATGCCATTTTTCAATACCCCTTCAACCGTTCTGCTCCAGGAAAAAGTTGATCCAGATTACTTGGGAAGAGTATTCGGTGTAATGGGGATGATTTCAAGTTCTATGATGCCATTGGGAATGCTCGTATTTGGACCGATGGCAGATGTGATTCAAATAGAACTGTTGTTAATAGGAACGGGTTTTCTACTATTCATCCAGAGCTTTTTCCTCATTGGCAGTAAAGATCTCGTTGAAGCAGGAAAGCCAAAAGGTAGAATCAGCTAAAATAGTCTTAGCATTGTGTGCTGATAACGAGGATGAATTTTTATAAAATATAAAACAAAAATTTTATTATGTAATATACAGGGGTTTAGGCCCCTGTATTACTATTTTTTGCTAGCGTTATTCAGGTATGATAAGGAAGACAGGCATTTTTTGAAAATTCATGACATTGACAAAAGGTAACAAAAAAAATATAATTAAGTCGATTTAATCTCATCAATATTCAAGCTTACAGACACTAAATTGGTTAAAGCAAATAATTCATTTTAAATGACAGCGATATAGATGATAGGTGAGGAGGGGTCCTATGGAAGAATATATTATTGAACTGAGCCGATTGACAAAAAAATTCATGGAAAAAGAGGCTCTTTGCGGAATTGATTTAAAAATAAAACCAAAGGAGTTTGTCACACTGCTGGGACCCAGCGGATGTGGGAAGACGACAACCCTGCGGATTATCGGTGGATTTGAAGAGCCAACTGCAGGGGATGTTATTTTTGAGGGCAAGCAAATTAATGAAGTGCCTCCCTATCAGAGACAAATTAATACGGTATTTCAGAAGTATGCGTTATTTCCCCATCTAAACGTGTTTGACAACATTGCCTTTGGTCTCAGGCTAAAAAAGCTGGATCAAGGGGCAATTGAAGAAAAAGTAGCTTATATGCTTAAACTGGTGAATCTAGAGGGCTTTGGGAAGCGAAAGGTTCAATCTTTGAGCGGAGGACAGCAGCAGCGGGTGGCTATTGCCAGGGCGTTGGTGAATGAACCCAAGGTGCTTTTGCTAGATGAACCATTGGGCGCTTTAGATTTGAAGCTTCGAAAAGAAATGCAGCTAGAGCTGAAAAATATGCAGCAAAGAGTAGGAATTACCTTTATATATGTTACCCATGATCAAGAAGAAGCGTTGACCATGTCAGACCGGGTTGTGGTAATGAGTGAGGGAGAGATTCAGCAGATCGGAACACCTGAAGATATTTATAATGAGCCGGTAAATCGGTTTGTGGCTGATTTTATAGGCGAAGGGAATATCCTTGATGGCATTATGGAAGAGGATTTTAAGGTGAAGATAGAAGGGAGAAGCTTTACCTGTATAGATAAGGGATTTGGCTCAAATGAAGTGGTAGAAGTGCTGGTACGGCCAGAGGATATCCAAATCGTTGAAGCCAATAAGGGGATGCTCAAGGGCGTGGTAGAGTCGGTGGTGTTTAAAGGGGTTCACTATGAGATTTTGGTACGGGACGAATCAGAAATGACCTGGATGATCCATGATATACACATGGTGAAAGTGGGGCAAGCCATAGGGATGGAAATTGGTCCTGATGCTATCCATATCATGAAGAAGGTGGGATAGAGATGAAAAAACAATGGCTATCCGTACCCTATGGCATATGGGCCCTTGTATTTAGTATAGCACCGATCCTTATCATCGCTGTTTATAGTTTTTGCAGCCGTTCTGCCTATGGAAACATTATTTATGAATTTACGGCAGAGAACTATGGGAAATTCTTAGAACCTATTTATATAAATGTACTTTGGCGTTCTGTTCTACTGGCAACCCAGAGTACTCTTGCTTGTTTTATCCTAGGTTATCCTATGGCAATGATTATTGCAAAGAGTACCATAAAAAAAAGAAATATCATGGTCATGTTGTTTGTGCTGCCCTTATGGACCAATTTTTTACTAAGAACATATGCTTGGATGGTGTTGTTAAGAGATCAAGGTGTGATTAACCAATTTCTTATATACATAGGCATCATTGATGAACCGCTAAAGCTGTTATATAGTCATAATGCTGTTTTACTGGGGATGGTTTATAACTTTCTTCCCTTTATGGTATTACCTATTTATTCAGTATTGTCCAAACTAGACAACAGTCTTGTGGAAGCTGCTGAAGATTTAGGAGCACCTCCTTGGCAAGTCTTTTTGAAAGTAATTTTCCCATTAAGTCTCCCAGGTGTAATTTCAGGAGCTATCATGGTATTTATGCCAGCCGTCAGTACCTTTGTCATATCTGATTTATTGGGCGGGGGGCAAACGGTTCTTCTGGGTAACCTCATCCAGAACCAGTTTCTAGTGGCGAGAAACTGGCAGTTTGGATCAGCCATATCCATGATTATGATTATCATGATCTTGATTACCATGGGTATTACATCGAAATACCAAGGGGAAGGAGGGGGAAGACAATTATGGTAAAGAAACTCTGCAAGGCAGCATATGCTGGCATCATTTACGTGTTTTTATATTTGCCGATTTTGGTTTTGATCGTCTACTCTTTCAATGATTCAAAGTACCGAGGAAATTGGAGTGGATTTACCCTGCGGTGGTATCAAGAACTAATGAGAGATCGTACCATTATCAGTGCCCTTTATAATACTTTTACCATCGCCATATTGGCTTCTTTATTAGCTACAGTCATTGGAACGGCAGCTGCCATTGGCATTCATCATATGAAGCCAAGAGCAAAGGCTGTTTTTATGAATATAACCTATTTGCCCGTAATGAATCCAGACATCGTTATTGGTATTTCGCTTCTTGCATTATTTGTGTGGTTGAAGTTTAAGCTGGGATATATAACCTTATTACTGGCCCATGTTACATTCAACATACCTTATGTGATTCTAGCCGTTCTGCCTAAGATTTATCAGCTCAATCCCCACTTGGAGGAAGCTGCCCTGGATTTAGGTGCCACACCTCTGCAGGCCTTTTTTAAGGTGATCTTGCCAGAGATTATGGCAGGTGTTGTAACAGGATTTCTCTTGGCATTTACCCTGTCATTGGATGATTTTATGGTAAGCTTCTTTACAACAGGATCAGGGGTAAATACATTGTCAATCAAAATATACTCTATGACAAAGCTAGGGGTCAGTCCCAAAATCAATGCATTATCGACAATTCTGTTTATCGGTGTATTGAGCCTGTTGATTATACTTCAGCAAAGAGCAAGCAATATAAAAGAATGAAAGGGTGATAAAGATGAAAAAAATAATATCCATTTTGATGATTGGCCTATTGATTTTATCTCTTGCAGCATGTGGAAAAGGAGAAACCAACGAACAGGGCTATTATAACAAGCTAAATGTATATAATTGGGGAGACTACATTGATCCACAAGTGTTAGAGGACTTTGAAGAAGAGTATGGAATCAAGGTGAATTATGAGAACTATGCCAATAATGAAGAAATGCTGGCAAAGATTCAAGCAGGAGGAACAGAGTATGATGTGATTTTTCCTTCTGAATATATGGTAGAAGCCATGATCAAACAAGGGTTGCTTTTAGCGTTAGATATGAACAATCTGCCCAATATGAAGAACATTGGAGAACAGTTTAAGAATCTGCCCTATGATCCTGACAACAAATATTCAGTACCTTATTTTTGGGGAACCATGGGTATTATCTACAATACGAAAAAGGTTGAGGGACAAGTGGATAGTTGGAATATCCTTTGGGATGAAAAATACAAGGGAGATATCCTGATGTTAGACAGCTCGAGAGATACTATCGGGATTGCTCTAAAGAGGTTGGGGTATTCTTTAAATACACGGAGTCTTGAAGAGTTGGAAAGAGCAAAAGTGGAATTGATGAACCAGAAGCCTTTGGTAAAGGCCTATGAAGTGGATGCCTATAAGGATATGATGATCGCAGGGGAAGCTGCCATGGCCTTGACATGGTCTGGTGATGCCATGCTGTTGGTTGAAGAAAATCCTGACTTGGCGTATGTAATTCCTAAAGAAGGAACAAACCTTTGGTTTGATGCCATGGCAATTCCCACAACCAGTCAGCATAAAAGGGAAGCGGAGTTGTTTATCGACTATATGCTGCGGCCTGAGGTGGCAGCAAAATGTGCAGAGTATGTTATGTATGCTACACCGAATGAAGCAGCAAAAGCGTTGCTTTCTGAAGACGTGATTGAAGATGAATTGGCCTATCCAAAGGGAGATATCATGGAAAAGGGTGAGGTTTTTATTGATCTTGGTGAATTTACTACAGAATATGATCGTGTATGGACGGAAATAAAGGCAAAATAGTAAAAAGGAAGAACAAATGTATATGCATTTGTTCTTCCTTTTTTAAATTATTTAATAACGATTTGTTTTCCTTCTTTACGCCATTCTGCAAATTCAGCTACGGCAGTAAATAGAACGTCTGTTGATGAGTTAAGTGCTGTTTCGAAGGAGTCTTGTAAAACACCTACGATAAATCCAACACCAACTACCTGCATAGCCATCTCATTCGGGATTCCGAACAAGCTGCATGCTAGAGGAATCAATAATAATGAACCACCAGCTACACCAGAAGCACCGCAAGCACTAACAGCAGACAATACACTTAGGATGATTGCAGTAGGTATGTCCACTTGAATGCCAAGAGTGTGAACCGCTGCAAGGGTTAATACAGAAATAGTAACCGCTGCACCAGCCATATTAACTGTTGCGCCTAATGGAATAGATACTGAATACGTGTCTTTGTCCAAACCTAATCTTTCACATAAGCTCATATTTACAGGAATGTTCGCAGCTGAGCTACGAGTAAAGAATGCTGTGATACCACTTTCCCGGATACACTTAAATACAAGACGGTATGGATTTTGACGAATCATTACGAATGCAATAATTGGGTTAACTACAAGAGCTACGAAGATCATAACACCGATAAGAACTGCAAGTAATTGTCCATAGCTTAGTAAAGACTCAAGTCCGCTTGTAGCAATAGAGTCAAATACAAGACCCATGATTCCTAATGGTGCAAAGTTTATAACCCATCTAACCATTTGAGAAATTGCATCTGAAAAGTTAGAAATCATTGTTTTTGTTGTATCAGGAGCATTTTTTAATGCCAATCCAAGAAGTACTGCCCATGATAATATACCAATATAGTTGGCATTAAATAATGCTTTTACTGGGTTATCAACAAGGTTTAATAATAATGCTTTAAGAACTTCCGTTACACCCCCAGGTGCTGTTACACTCTCAACACCAGCTACAAGAGTTAAGCTAACAGGGAACATAAAGCTTGCAATAACCGCCACAAATCCAGCTAGGAATGTGCCTAAAAGATATAGCACGACGATGGATTTCATATTTGTTTGCTGACCACTCTTATGCTGGGAGATGGCTGACATAACCAAGAAGAAAACCAACATCGGGGCAATCGCTTTCAAAGCACCTACAAATAAAGAACCTAAGATTACTACTGGGCCTGCAGTTTCTGGAATCGTTACAGCTAAAATGATACCGATAATCAAACCTACAAAGATTCGTTTTACCAGACTTAATTGATTCCACTTGTTCAATAGATTTTTCATAGTCTTTTTCCCTCCTATAGATAAAATATAGATAATAGTGCGACTGGGCACAGTACCTTTAGATGTCCTAGTATTAGACAGCTTGTCCTAGTAAACTATGCGCCAAGGACTAGTTTACCATAAATTCTAACCCATGAAAAGCAGAAAAATTAAATTATGTTAATTAAGTTATGTAAATAATGTAAAATTATGTGTATTTAAATAAAAAAAGATTCACCTTACATAATTTAGGTGAATCTTTAATAATAACTATATGATCAAATAACTATCGTCTATTTGATGGGAATATATATGTCAAATTCCCCATTGACCATAAATCTCCCATCGTATAATTCTAGTTGTGGCCTAAAATCCATTTCATGCCCTGAAGTTGGAAGCCAATGGGTAAATATATTCTCGTAAAATCCACCCAAGTCCTGTATAGCGCCTCCATAAGTATATACGATGTATTTACCCCCTTGGACAACCTTTGTCTCCATGTTTTCTGGAACAGATTCAAAGCTGTCGACTTTTGCACAGGCTGTGTAGTGAAACCTACAATCAGAATCTACTTCACCATCACATATACCATAAAACAGCATAGGGTTACTTTTGTGCTTGATGTTCATGAAGCTTTTATTAAATACCTCCCAAAGACGAGGTATTTCTCCGTTCGTATTATCCCCGAAATAAGTGATACCCACAGCCTTGAATCCTTCAATGTTTACGATCTTACCTTCCATAATCATTCGCTCCCTTCATTTATTTGGTATTGTAATTATATCAACCTATTGTTGCCAACAGTATGTCAGGAATTTAAAAGACTTTATACATTTTTAAGATTTTATTGCATTTTTCGATAATATGGTCTCTAAGTTCTATAGGCTCTAAAATCTCTATCCTATCACTTAAGGGAAATAGTGCATTGCAGGCTGTTTGAAAACTTATCATATCGATAACATAAATCCAATAATTATTCTCATGGCTGGACGAACGTACCTCAAAGCCTTCAAGGATTTTTTTCTTTTCTTGATAAAACTTAATCTTTACGGCATATGCAGCCTGCTCCGTCTTAAGAGAGGCATGTCTCACAAATTGATGCTTACTATTTTTCCAGAATTCTTCTAGGTTGAAGTTTTCAGTCATGTTGAAGCTTTCATCTAGTACTTCAACATTTTCAATTCTGCTGCATTTAAAAACTCTGATTTCATCTTTGAGTTCACAAAAAGCAGCCACATACCACTCCGAATTTTTTACCACGGCACCATAGGGCCTGATAATCCGTTCTGATGTTTCCCCATCATATTTTTTATAACACACTTTTAATTTCTTCATTTGAAGGACAGCGTCTTTAATGATATCAATATTCTTAAGCTGTATTCTTTTGCCCCACCAAGGGTCTGCATCAATAAAAAACTTTTCTTTGGCCTTAATGATTTCTTCTTTATGTTCCTGTGATACGCTGTTTTCAAGCTTAATAACGGCATTTTTGAGTTTTTGTGCCATTTCAGTGTTCTCTTCTGGTCTGATCCCCATACTTGAAAGCAACAGATGAACAGCATCGCTGCTTTCCAATACATTTGCATTTATTTTGTAGCCCTCCATAAAAGAAAAGCCTCCGTTAGGGCCTGAAATTGACAGAATAGGAATCCCCGCTTCACACAGTATATCAATATCTCTATAGATGGTTCTTTCCGAGGCTTCAAGTATTTTAGCTAAATCCCGTGCTTTCATTATGCCCCTCGAATCAATCATCATTATAATTCCTAAAAGCCTGTGAAGTCGCATTCGATCACACTCCTACCCTATCTTTTTTGATGCTTTATTAAAAAAACAATGCTAAATACAAACATAGCTTTATAAGATTTGGATACTTCTTATAACCATTATAAGGAATTGAATGATTTTTTACATCACTTTATGTGAAATTACAGGAACAATCATTCACTTATCTAAGAATAGGACATGGAATGAGCATCAAATCGAGGAATGGCCACTGTGCGAACAGTATGTTTAGGATTGTTTTGGAGTGAACAAACACTAAAATTATTGACATAGCTACACGATAATACTACTATATATATATAGTAGTGTAAAAAGGGAGACTGCATACTTATATGAAGCTGAAATAAAGACTACGTTGGCGGTAATAGAAGAAATTCAAAAGACCATACGATGGAATAACTTTTAAAGTAAAAATGGGAATTAGAAATCATTTTATGACAGCAGTAACATATCAATAATGGTAAAGGGTGTGAGATTATGAAAAAATACGTAATGCCTGCTCTGCTTATTGTAGCTGCTTTAGGATTTGGGTTATATGTAAGGATATATGCTGATAAAACTATAGTATCTGTGGCAATGTATCAAGGTAACAATCAGCATACCGGAGTCTATGAAACTGAAGGTGTAAAGAACTTTCAGAAGCTAAAGTGGAAATATAAAACAGGAGGATCGATAAATTCAGCACCTATTGTTGATGAAGATAAGGTGTACATTGGAAGTGATGATGATAGATTATATGCGCTAAATATTGAAACGGGAAAGGAATTCTGGAGCTTTAAGACAAATGGTGATATACGCTCAACTCCTTGCATTTATGGGAAAATGCTCTTTTTTTCCAGCGAAGATGGGAATATGTATGCATTGAATAAAGAGACAGGTAAGAAAATGTGGCATGCTGCTTCAGGTAAGCGTATAACCAAAAACCAATTAAATGACGTTGTCATTGGTGCATCTCCTGCTGCAGAAAATGATACGGTTTTCTTTGGCAGTTATGATGGGCATATGTATGCATTGGATATAAAAACAGGAGCATTAAAATGGAAGTTTAAAACTGAAGCTAGTGTGAGAAGCTCTCCAGCCCTATATAAGGGAAAGGTTTATTTTGGGAGTTTTGATGGACACATGTATTGTGTAGATGCTAAAGCTGGGAATTTGGAATGGAAGTACCAAATACCACCCCATCCGAATAGCCCTGTCTGGGAAATACAATCATCTCCTATGATTTATGATGATATCGTGTACTTTGGGGGCATCGATCATACCATATATGCGCTGGATAGCAGAACGGGTAAAGAAAGGTGGGCAAAGTATTTTGCCGATCAGCCTATATATTCAACCATCGCTTATAAGGAGGGTATATTATTCCATGGAACCATTGGGTGGCATAATCCAAGGGTGTGTGCTGTAGATCTAGATGGCAATATAAAGTGGAAGTTTCAGAATAGAGATCGAACGATCAGGGATTCAGCTGGTAATCTGTATATAGGAAGTTGGATACATAATCAGCAAAGGTTTTTTCCATCTCCTGTGATTGCAGGTGATTTGTTGTATATAGGGTGTTGGGATAAAAATCTTTATGCACTGGATATACATACTGGCGAAATGAAGTGGAAATTTACTGCTGAGGGACCTATCGGGTCTTCCGCAGCGGTAAGAGATGGAATCGTTTATGTAGGAAGTTATGATGGGCATCTATATGCTTTGTCAGACTAACCATATAACCTAGGTAAGGTATATAAATTATTGGAACAAATGAAGAACAAAAAATCCTTAAATATTCTGGTTGAGAGATAGATAGGGGGAGCCGTCTGTTATGAAGAGTAGTAAAGAACTATTGAAGGTCGTATCATTGCTGATATTTGCAATGATACTTGTTCGATTTCTACCAATGAAGACTAATGAACATACAGCTACAGAGAGCTTTAGTATAAATGTAAGTGATTTTAAAAACGGGGCAGTTGACAAGCGGTTTGTTCAAGAAAAGCCAAGACTTATAACAGTAGAAAACTTCCGTGCCAGTAAGCTAAACAACACTAGGGATATATATGTATATCTTCCTCCAAGCTACTATGAAGATACATCTAAAAAGTATCCCGTGTTATACGTTCAGGATGGAAAAGGTGTATTTTACTTATCTGATTGGTCAAAAGAATCCCTAAATATGGATAAGATAGCTGACGAATTGATCAATAAAGGCAGTATTGAAGAAATCATCGTTGTAGGGATCAGTAATATGGGAAATGAAAGGGATAGCGAATTTGCCCATTGGGACGGAATTGATAGAGGACGATTTATTGAAGCAAAGGGGGCTTTATATGAGGACTTTTTAATAAATGATGTGAAGCCCTTTGTAGAAAAGAATTTTAGGATTAAGCAGGGGAGAGAAAATACTGCTATTATGGGCGCATCCCTAGGGGGATTTGTTAGTTTAAATATTGGGTTGAGGCATCCAGATGTTTTTTCTAAAATAGCCCTTCAGTCTCCATACTTAGGATGGGGAGAAGAAAAGTTGCTGGAGGAAATAAGGGAAGGGGCGTACAAAGACAAAAGGGACTTAATGATTTGGATGGATATGGGTGCTAGAGAAAATGAATTTATGGATGTAATGAGGAGGGCAATAATGGCGTTCCATAAGCAGGGGTATAAGCCTGTGGAAGAAATCGCAATCCTTGAATTTCCAGAGGGAAAGCATTCAGAAGGGTCTTGGTCACAGCGGGTGGATGATATACTCATATATTTTTATGGAAGAACAGGAAATCCCGTGGATGTTCAGTTAACTACCAACGATAAGGTGAGTATCTCAAGCCAAGCAAATGGGGTATATCGCCATATGAATCCTATGGTTACTTATGATAACGGAATGACAATAACTGATTTTACAGGAAGTTATTGGATTGATGATGAGGGCATTGCTGAAATAGATGGTTTTGGAACAATCATTGCAAAGCAACCAGGAAAGGTAAATATAACCTACAAAACCTCCACAGGCCTAAGCCGTACCTCCCAGATTGAAATATATAAGTAATAACTGTTTTGTATGAAAATTATTAATATGTAGTTAGTAAAATAGAAGGTATGTATTGGAAATATATACCTTCTATTTATATATAGCTTGAAATTTCGGCAAACTCATTGAGGGGATATTTGTATAAAGCGTAGTTTGACATTGCAGTATTTATTGGGTAAAATATAGTTAGTTAAACTAACTAACTGGAGGTGCCACATGAGAGAGAGCATAATAGCTAGCGCTGATGCAGTGTCAAGATTTTGTCGTCTTCAAATGAATATAAAAAAGGAGATACCTATTCGCTCCAGTGAAATGGGTGTTTTGATTTATGTTGAAAAAAGCGACGTACCCGTCACCCCGTTGATGATCAGTAACTTCTTCGGGATATCAAAGCCTTCTGTAACGGATATGGTTAACGCGCTGCTTAAAAACAATTATCTGAGCAAAACCCTATCTCAAACAGACAAGAGAAGTTATTCTCTATCAGTTACCCAAAAAGGACATGAATTGGTTGAATCCACCTATAGTGAATATTTTAGGACCATGGAACTTCTGGAAGAAAAAATGGGATATCACGAATTTGAACTATTCATTCAACTGATTGGAAAGGCAAATCGCGTATTAAGTGAGGAGAGGGAATGATGAAGGTATTGGTGACGGGCGCATCGGGCAATGTTGGGAGTCATGTTGTAAATGAATTAGTGAAGATGGGAGAGGAAGTAGCTGCTGCAGGTACAGATATTCAAAAATTAGGTCGAATGTTTCAAAATCAAGTAGAACCAGTATACTTTGATTTTACAGATAAAAATACATTTGATAAAGTCCTTGAAAATGTAGATAGGGTATTTCTTATGAGACCTCCACATCTTGGAAAGCCAGAGGACTTGTATCCTTTTATTGATGCAATGAAGGCCAATAACATTAAATTGATTTCATTTCTTTCTTTAATGGGAGTGGAGAACAATACAATACCTCCCCATCATAAGATTGAGAAATATATTGAAAATGCTGGGATTCCTTATGCCCATGTACGTCCAGGCTTTTTCATGCAGAATCTATCGGGTGTTCACGCTGTTGAAATCAAAGAAAAAAATGAGATTTTTGTTCCTGCAGGAAAAAGCAAGACGAGCTTTATTGATGCCGCTGATATTGGCCTTGCAACTGCTGTTTTGCTTCACAGTCCTGAAAAGTATAAAAATACTGCCCATACAATTACAGGACCTGAGGCCCTAGATTATTATCAAGTAGCAGAAACACTAAGCCGTGTGACAGGAAGAAAGATTACCTATGCTAAGCCTGGGTACTTGAGATACAGGCGCTATTACATCAAGAAAAGAGGGCTTGATAAGGGATACGTTAATGTAACCGTGGCATTGTATTTTATGACACGGATGGGCACCGCCAAAGAAGTGACAAACGGATTTTTTGAGTTAACAGGCAGAAAACCCAGAACCTTAGAGGAATTTGCAAGAGATAACTTAAAATACTTTGTTTAAAGAATAAGGGTACGGAGAAACAAATTAATACTGACTAGAGATGGTCTATGGGACCATCTTTTTCTGTAACTTTCTATAGATTTATTAAATATGATGGTAGTGCAGTAAATTGAGTAGTAGGGGGTTGGGAGAATGAATTACCCGTTATATCAAAGAGCGATAATGCAAAATATGCAGCCAATACATTATGCCACACTAGTGGACCCTTATGTTATAGAAACACTTAGAATGATCATAGGACGATCAGTGGTTATTGAGACCGTCAGAGGAAACCTTCAGGGGGTATTAGCAGATGTAAAGCCTGATCATATTGTTGTGAAGACTTATGATAAAGATACGGTATTCTACGTTCGCTTACAGCAAATTGTTTATATAATGCCAGATTAGTGTGATTGAGCATGATCTTTTAATAATTAAAGTAGGGTCCGATGTTCTATATGCTAAAGATAGACACCGTTCCCTACTATAATTATTTATAAGTAAGCAGAGGTCGATTTTGTAGATAAATATTCAAATCGGCGTTAGACTCTGTGGTGATCTGATCGGCGATAATCTTCGCCAGTATCATGCTGTAAACCATACCATTATCCCCATACCCCATTAAGAAGTACCAGTTAGGGAAGTCATCATAGATTCCTAAAGTAGGCATGCCATCATGGGTACCACCATAAAAGGCACCCAAATAAAACTCAGGCTGCACATGAATGTTAGGAAATAGTTTGTTGAACTCCTGGATTAGCTGCTGCTTTTTATGGGGCAACATGCTATCACGTTTTTCAGGGTTTGTGGTGTTTTCATCCAATCCACCTATGATGATACGATGATCAGCCGTAGTACGCATATAAACATATGGACGAGCCGTTTCCCAAATTAAGGTCCTTTTGTACCAGGATGAAAAGTCGTCCACTGGGTTCGTTACTACAGCATAGGAGCTAACAAAGGTTACGTTTTTGTCCTGCTTGAATTCTTGACATTCATAACCAGCAGCGATGACTACATGGCGGGCTTTAATGGTACTATTGTTTTTTGTATGGAACAATGTATAATCTTTTTCAATTCTTTTTCCATGGACCTGGGTTTCTTCAAAAACACGAATTCCTTTGGTATGTGCTTTTTCAATAAGTCCTACGGTAAATTTATATGGATTCAGTTCTCCATCATTTCTAGAATATATGGCAGCTGGTTTTGTAAAGGGGTAAAGCTGTCCTATTTCTTTTGATGTTAAGAAATCTACATCAAACCCATGCTTCTTTAAATAATCGTATTCTTTTTGTAATGTGACCACATCCTCTTGGTAGCTTGCATAATAGAGGCTGTCTCGACGAGTAAAATCGGGGCTTATATCTAATGATTTACATACGCTTTCGATTTCATCTATGGCTGTTGCGCATAGCTTTAAATGGTCAGCGGCAGTATTCTCACCGAAGCTATTAATCAGCTGATAAAACATCTTGTCTCCTGAATACTGTATAAGGGCAGTATTTGAAGAAGTACTCCCATGACCTACTTTGTGTTTATCAATCAAAACGACATCCAAACCCTTGTCCCATAAGTAATAGGCACATTGGGCGCCTGAACTGCCGCCCCCAATAATTAGCACATCGCATTCAATGTTGCCTTCAAGGGGAGCATAGATACGAGGATTATTTATGGTCGTACGCCAATAAAGCTTTCCTGATTGCAAATTCATTGTAATATAAGCCTCCTTATCTTTTGAAAACCATAGTCCAATAATAGTATGAACCAGTAAAGGAATTGTATTCTTCATCCGGGTCTTAATGAGGGTGAGATTATATTATAATAAGAAATTGAGAAAAGCAAACTGAGTCAAAAATAGGCTAGCAGTTCAGTTTATTCTTGCTTCGGAAAAAGGCAGTTACTTATGGCAGCAGCGGTAGTGAAAACGAAGAGGCAAAGAAAGTAGAAGGCCAAGATTGTATGAAGTGGTTCTTCTACTCTTATATATGGACGAGCAGAAAAAAATATGAATTAATAAGACTTCAGTAGAACTGCAATTATTATTAGAAGTGTCATGTGGGCAGGATAAAAGATATAACCCACATATTTATTAAGCGTAATTGTTCTTGAATCTATATGGGCTGACCCAAAAATCGGAATTAATGCAAAAATGCCCAACCCGTTCAAATAGTATCTTTGCAGTTGTGATAATCCATTCTGAAAGTCAAGCTTGTTCCATACAAATTTGAAATTGAAAAGGTTACGCCAAAATAGTGCTGATGAATATGCGGAGTTGAATAGGGCAACCCTGTAATATCCATGGAGTAGATATAATAGTACAATGCCTATGGCGGCAGTTACCGTCTTTTCCTGAAAGACGTGAAACAACAAAACTAAGACCAGTGCCAGCAAACCATACTCCAGATAAAAACCTTTTACCATAAAGCTTATTACTTCGGGAAGAATGATGATTATAACGGCCAGAACCAATAGCATCATACCCCATAAAAGGTGTACATAATTCTTGTCCTTTATAAAATTTCTAATCTTCAAGATGCCCATATCATAGACATAGAGCAATCCGATGGCCATTAGAAATGTAAATAGTATATTCAAATGAATAGGATTAAATTTAAGACTGGGATTAAAAAAAGAATAAGGCAATTGTGTTATTAGGGCAAAGAAAAAAAGTCTTAAGACATATTTTTTGGGATTCGATGTTCGGGAATAGCCCAAGGCAATATGATAGGCAAAGATGGGAAATGCCAATCTTCCTATGATCCTAAAAAACATCTCATTTGGAAAAAACATATACCCAATATGATCAACAAGCATTGTTACCAATGCCAGCAGCTTTAGCATGTCATCTCGATATGCACTTTTTTCCAGTACCTTTTCTTGAACGTCCAATGTCTCCACCATCATTTCCCCCCATGATTTATAGTGATTGCAAATAATTATGCCATTTATATTGTTTTCATTTTACACTATTTAGAATAGCAATATCAAAACAATATCAAACAAAAACATGAAACTTTTTTAAAGTTGAATCGTCTATATATGTATAAGTATAGTTTTAGAGAGGCGTTTTTTTGAAAAGATAAAGTTATAAAGACAACTGCTGTAGGGTATAAGGTAGATATGATGGAAAGGATTCGAGAATGATGTAGTGAAAGTTATAACCAAATCATACAAGAGAGGTGAAATGTAATGGGACGTTTGAAGGAAGTTTTAACGAATAGTATAAAGGGAATTTCTATAGCAGGATTTCGTTTTCCAATGACGATAGTCAGCTTATTGGCTGCGGCTTCAATTATTTTTAGGTTGATCGCGATTAATGGTACACTGCCCCTGATGCTTCAAAAGCTTATCTTTACGTTTGTGGTAGGCGCAGTTTTAGGTATGGCTGTACAATTCGCAGTTGAACGATTTCAGAAGTTTTCTGGTAAAAGAGTGCTGGTTTATGGGGTAGCATTATTACTCCTTGTGGGTTACTTTTTAATTTTATTGCCAGCACCGGAAATAAGTGCAGAGATCACAGTGAGAAGTTTGGTTGCAGTCTTCGCCCTAATTTGCATGGTGCTATGGGTTCCACCCTATGAGTCGGAAGTTAACTTTAACTTGGTTTCTCTGGTTCACTTTAAATCTGTATTTACTTCTTTGCTCTATTCAGGTGTTCTCTCAGCAGGAATTGCAGCCATCATTGGAACTGTTGATATTTTGCTTTTTAACGTGGATCAGGATACGTATGCTTACGCCATGACGGTCATATGGGTGCTGTTTGCGCCTGTCTATTATTTATCACTGCTTCCTAGATTCAATGGGAAATCTGAAGCAGACCAAAGTATGATGGAACATGCCAGCAGTTATCCGAAGTTTCTTGATATTCTGGTCTCAAAGATCGCAATTCCTTTGATCAGCGCCTATACGCTGGTATTGATCGCGTATTTTCTAAAAATCGTTTTCACGAGGACGTGGCCGTCTGGGCAGGTTGGACCAATGGTCTTGGTTTACTCCATTGCGGGTCTTCTGATTTTTATTTTATCAAGCTTACTGGAAAATCGGTTTGCTTTATTTTATCGTAAAGTATTTCCTAAAATTTTGATTCCTGTTGTTATCATGCAGTTAATTTCTGTAGGTATTCGTTTAAATAGCTATGGGGTGACCGAGTCAAGATACTATGTGGCAATATTTGGTGTCTTTTCTATCATTGCTGGTGTGCTTTTGAGCTTCAACTCAGTTTCCAAAAATGGAAGAATTGCTTTGCTTGCTGCTGCTTTCGCCATCATCTCAATCATTCCCCCTGTAGATGCCTTTACAGTCTCCCGCCACAGTCAAATTAACAGAATCGAATCTATCCTTGAAAAGGAAGGGATGCTTATTGAAGGTAAAGTAATCAAAAAAGAGGATGCTTCAGAGTATACGAAAGTTGAGACGACGAACATTTTATATTACCTAGAAAGAAGCAGTTCGTTGAAATATATTGATTGGCTGCCAGAGGATTTTGAAATCTATCATGATATGAAGCCAACCTTTGGATTTGAACCGACATATCCTGCCTATACAGGTGGAAATCAACGATATATCTATGTGTCACTGGATGGGCAGCAGCCTTTGCCAGTTTCGGGATATGATGTTCTGCTCAATGCCTTCATAGGAAGATATATGAATGAAAAAGAAATGGTTAATCGTGGTTTTGAATTTGAGGGTAAGACTTATGGATTGAAAGTAGATAGAATCTCTAATGATGAAGTCCGTGTTTCGATCTTGGATTCATCAGGTGTAGAACTTGTTGGAACCGGTCTCAATGAATTTGCTGAGGGACTCGTTGGGGAGACTACCGTGACGAAGGAAGCGTTATCGCCAAATGAGATGAGCTTTGATGTGATAGAAAATGGGTATAAGTTAAAAATAATTTTCCAAAATATCAGCTATACTTCTGGAAGTGGTACAGAGTCAGGTATGGATTATGGGTTCTATGTTTTATTCGCAACACCGAAGTAAAGAACTGATATTGTAGTTAAATAAAAGGGTCTGAGCCATATGCATCTTAATATGCAGTAAAGGCAGACCCTTTTATATTTTCTGTTTTCTACTGTACTTTAACGGTTAAAGGCACATAATAATCTTGTAAATATTGTGCTACATGGATTTACAGCATTGAAACCGTACAATAGCAGTGATACAATTTTCTTAAAGCATAAATTGTAAAGAGGGAGAGATGTATATGACAAAAGCTGTGGATATCGATTGGGGTAAACTAGGTTTTAGCTACATAAAAACCGATTACCGTTATATCTCTGTATGGAAGGCTGGAAGCTGGGATGATGGGAAGTTGACCGAGGAGAATACTTTAACCATAAGCGAAGGTTCAGCTGCCCTTCATTACGGTCAGCAGTGCTTCGAGGGCTTGAAGGCATACAGAACAAAGGATGGGAAGATACAACTGTTTAGACCGGATCAGAACGCAAAGCGTATGAAAGACAGCTGTAGACGACTCCTGATGCCTGAAGTATCCGAAGAAAAATTCATTGATGCCTGTGTACAGGTTGTAAAGGCTAACGAGCACTATGTACCACCTTACGGTATAGGTGCTACACTCTACCTTCGACCTTTCGTGATTGGCGTTGGGGACAATATCGGTGTAAAGCCTGCGCCTGAATACATATTTGGTGTATTCTGCATTCCTGTAGGACCTTATTTTAAAGGTGGTATGACTCCTGTTAATTTTATGATTTCCGAATATGACAGAGCAGCACCCTACGGAACAGGTGCCGCCAAGGTAGGGGGTAACTATGCCGCAAGTCTGATGCCCCATGAAGTGGCAGTAAAGAGAGGCTTTGCAGACTGTATTTATCTTGATCCACTGACGCACAGCAAAATAGAAGAGGTTGGTGCTGCAAACTTCTTTGGAATTACCAAAGACAATAAGTTTGTTACACCAAAATCTGAGTCTATTCTCCCAAGTATCACAAAGTATTCTTTGATGCATGTGGCAAAGGAATATTTGGGCATGGAAGTTGAAGAAAGAGATGTGCTGATCGATAAGCTGGATGAATTTGCAGAAGCCGGAGCTTGTGGAACTGCAGCAGTTATTACGCCTATCGGTGGTATAGAATATCATGATAAACTACATGTATTCCATAGTGAAAAGGAAGTAGGGCCAGTCACTAGGAAACTCTATGATACCCTCTGTGGAATTCAGTTTGGAGATGTGAAAGCCCCTGAAGGCTGGATCGTGGAAGTGAAATAAGTAAGCTATTACAAGATAAAAACCGCCGTTACTTGTGATACAGAGAAATGTAGCATAAGTAACGGCGGTTTTTAAACCAGTAAGCATAGACAAGTGGAGGAGTAAATCGAATGGAGAATCAGAGAAAGGTTGTTTTATATATAGCTCAAAGTCTTGATGGATATATTGCAAGAGAAAATAATGATATCAGTTGGTTATCCATGGTAGAGCATGATAATGAAGATTACGGATATGATGCCTTTATTAAGAATGTGGATACTGTTTTCATGGGAAGAAAAACGTATGAAAAGGTATTAAGCTTTGGAATCGAATTTCCGCATAAAGGAAGGATGTGCTATGTACTTTCAAAAACATTGGAGGGAGCCGACGAAAATGTCCAATTTTTCAGTGGCAATATAGAGGATTTAATAACTAAGCTTAAGGCACAAAAAGGCAAGGGCATTTTTATTGATGGAGGTTCGGAGGTAGTAAGTGCATTTAGGGAGAAAGATTTGATTGATGAATATGTGATTTCAATCATCCCGATCTTACTGGGCAAAGGCATACGGTTATTTAAAGAAACGGATACAGAGAGCAGGCTTAAATTAGTGGAGAGTAAGGTTTTTAATTCAGGATTGGTGCAATTAAAATATGTAAGACAGGAATAACGCTATAGGCAGTATTCTTATAGCAAATTAAGGATTAAAAGCTGTGCGTATGAGTAATAAAAAGTATAGGGAGCTTTCGTTTGAACCCGACTATTTTTAGTGATACAATAAAGGAAATTACGTATGCGAGGATGTATTATGACAAAACATCGTATCTCACAATGAGTTTCGCAAGAGTCTACCCCCTTTTAGTTACGAAGGCGGAGAACAAAGGGCGTACCAAAACAGAAGTTGATGAAGTTATCCGTTGGTTGACAGGATATAGCCAGGAAGAGTTAGAAGAACAACTGGAAAAACAGACAGACTTTGAGAACTTCATTGCTGAGGCTCCCCAGCTGAATCCTTCGCGGGCTTTAATAAAAGGTGTGGTCTGCGGTGTCCGAGTGGAAGATATCGAAGAACCAACTATGAGGAAAATTCGCTATTTGGATAAGTTGATCGATGAGTTAGCAAAGGGAAAAGCGATGGATAAGATTTTTCGGAAATATTAATTAAAAACAGAGAAGCACGGATTCCATATACGTAAATAATATCGAATCGGTGTTTTTTGTATCGGCAATAATCTTGAAACTTCAGGCAAATGAGTCAAGTTATTTTTTATTTCTTTGTATAGGAGTTTTAGGAGAAATAATTTTCTATTTCAAGGTGCATATTATGAATACTTTTTGCACAGATGAAGTAACAGCTTAACTTGTAGGAAGATGCGACACAGCACCATCGGTATGACAGGATCGTCCGACTCTACAAAAGATTATGCAATCATTATGTAGGGAAGGCCCCCTGTGGCCTTCCGTTTATCGCGGAGAAATAACATAACGGAACGGCACAGGGGCCGCTCCCTACGATTATGTCGCATCATTTATCTTTTATGACTATACAGGAGGTGCATTTGCACCTCCTTGAATTTTGAAAGAAAATCAACAATAATATTTAGCAGTTATGGAGCTGATAGCAAGCTTGATACAATATTAATGTACCAAGTGGTTAATTTAACAATTAATCTTAAAAGAATAAATATTATTGGGTATGAGGTCTAAGATGTTACGGTGAATCGTATCGCTCTAACTGCGGTTTTTCTATAGGGTATGCTTCTAATCACAAGTCATTTCGTGGGTTATCACAACTAGATTAAATGGACGGTGAAGCATGACACTTCAAAGATAATTATAGTTTAATAGTGGTTTGAATTTATGGTAAAATATAGATAAATCAGAATAGTACATAAGCTTTTTACTACAAAAGTAATGGACGAAGGAATCATAAGAGACAAATAAATTGAAGTTTTGAGAAAAAATGGGGAGGACTATATGATTAGAATAAAAGTGTTGCTTTTGGGAACACCGAAAACGATATGCAATGGTCATTTGGTTACCTTTCCATTTAAAAAGGCGGAGGCCTTATTCTACTATCTGATGGTACGAAAACAGGCTACCCGGGATGAATTGGTAAATCTGTTATGGGCAGAACTGGATGAGAACGTAGCGAAAAAGAATTTAAGAAATGCCATATATATGTTACGCAGGGTTTTTGAAGAAGAAATCGTACAATCTCCCCAAAGATCAATTGTCGTTTTAAATGAAGAAATATCATGGGAAACAGATATAGAACAGTTTTTTAATAATGATGAGATCGGTAGTATAGATGTGTACCAAGGAGAGTTCTTGCACGGTTTGTTAGTGAAAGATGCTGAGAATTTTGAGCAGTGGATGTTTCAAAGCAGGGAAAGCTATAGAGATCTATATATTCAAAAGCTCCATAGGGCGATAAAGAAGTACTTCTCATCCAATAAGCTAACAGAGGCAGAATCTTACTGTAAGTTGTTGATAAAAGCGGATGAATTGGATGAGGAAGCCTATAGAAGCTTAATGAAGATATATGGGATGCAAGGATTCTTCAACAAAGGAATAGAGACATATAATAGGTTGCTAGAGGTGTTAAATAGAGAATTATCTATTCCGCCAGATGCTAAAACGGAAGAAGCCTTTGATGCATTACTTAAAGAAAAAAACCTCCGAGAAAATATAAAAGAGTATGAAGCCGATGAATTTTTTTATGGCAGAGGCAAAGAGCTGAATATACTAAGCCAAAACTATAAAAGGTTTATAGAAGGCAAACATGGGACGAGTATTATTATCCTCGGAGAAGCCGGGATAGGCAAAACAAAACTTATGGAGCAGTTTATCATGAGAAGCAATGATAAACTCCCCATTTTTACAGGGTACTGCTATGAAGCAGAAGAGAGATATTTGTTAAAGCCCTGGAACGGAATCTTTCAGAGTTTATCTAAATACATAAATGAATATAGTATAGAGATCCCTTTGCTGTGGAGGAATATCGTAGGATATATCTTTCCTATGGTTGATATACATTCCAAGGCAGCTGATATAAATCCAGTAGAAAAAATAGACATACTGAAGTTTCAAGTGGCAGAAAAGACCATTGTGAGTATATTAAAAAAGGTGGCAGAGCGAGCCAAAATCATCATACATATTGAAGACCTTCAATGGGCGGATGACATAAGCTTATCCTTGCTCAGAACTATTCTCCAGGAAACACAGAATGAGTCAATTATAATAATGGCCACTTGCAGAGATGCATATGCCCATAAGGTGGAACGTTTCTTAAGCGATATGTTATGTTATGGCTTACTAAGAAAACTTGAGGTTGGCCGATTTAACCGAAGTGAAGTGTATGAGTTTGCTGAGGCCCTGTTATCTCAAAGCATTCCAGAGGAGCAAAAGGAAATCATTTATAACGAAACAGAAGGAAATACATTTTTTCTTGTTGAGTATTTGAATAATATTAAGCACAACCTTCACATGGATACAATTACACCTAAAATGAAGGATATTTTGAAGAATAGAATATTAAATGTGTCAGAAGAAGGGCAAAAAATCCTAAATATCGCTTCAATCTATTTTGATAAAGTATATTATCAAAGCCTGTATGAATTAAGTGGCAAGAATGAATTGGAGCTTATGGACATCATGGATGAGCTTCGAAATAAGCGTCTGATCAAAGAGGTAGTCCTTGGCAATGAAGTAGGCTTTGTTTTTACTCACCAAAAACTAAGGGAATATATTTACAATGAACTTTCCCACTCTCGCAGGAGAATTCTTCACAATAGGGCTGCAGCGATTTTAGAAGGAAGTCTTAAGAATAAGAAATCTGATAGAGAGCTATATTCAAAGCTTATTTATCATTTTGTGAATGGGGGCAATAAATTAGCTGCCCTAAAGTATAGCATCAAGAACCTTGAAGAGTGTCTTCATTTTAGCCATGAGATATTTCCTGTGTTAAGCAGTACAGGTCTTAAGCAGAGTCAATATCTTTATCTAAAACCGGAAGAAGCCCTAAGACAATTAAAGGAGCTGAATATCCTATTACAAGAGGTGAAAGAAGAAGTAGAGGAAGGACAGGACACTATTGATGAGCTGGAGTTATTATACCTTCTGATGATAGGAAGATTTCATATAACCCAGGGAGAGTATGGGAAGGGTTTAGATATCATTAGGGAGATTATTCCAAAGGCTGTGGAGACCAATAATTGGGGTTATGTACTAAAGGGTTATAGACAGTTGATATACTATTGTATAAACACGCAAAATACTGGGGAGATGGGAGAATATTTATCTAAGGCATTGGAGATAACGGAAATTAGTGGAGAAAAAGGAGAGATGGCCATTCTCCTGAGACTCAAAGGCTATCTAAAGATTATGGAGGCAAAATATGCTGAGGCTGAATCTCTACTTGAGCAAGCTATCTTTGTTTTCAAGATGTTAAATGATCACAACTATTATGTTTTGAATATTGCAGCTTGCTATAACTTCATTGGTGAAAGTAAACGTCATCAGTGTAAATTTGATGAAGCTATTGAGTATTATAGCAAGGCGATAACCATATGTGAAGAGAGTAGTGTTCTTCGGGGAGTAACCATTTTTTATACAAATGCTGGACAAGCTGCTTTTGATAAGGGAGATTACGAGGGCGCAAGATTTTTTCTGACAAAGTCCCTAGGTTATTATTCTCAGCTGGATTTTCTTTGGGGGCGGTCTACTGCAAAGGCTTATACAGCTCTCCTTTTCATCGAGGAAAAGAAATATGAGAGTGCCTTAAAACAGCTTGTTGATGCAGAAACAGATGCAAAAAAACTTAAAAGTCCCTACGAGTTAGGGCTGGTCTTGAAGGCAAAGGCGGAGATAAGAGCCTTAATGGATAAGATACCTAGATTAAATAGGATCTTCGAAGGATATTTGGAGAGGGATATAAAGGAATACTGCAATGAAGCAATGAATATGTTTAAAGATCTACAAGGATGCTATGAAGTAGAACGATTAAAAGAATTAAGAAAAACAGATAAAAACTAACGTCTGATATAAATCAGGCGTTAATTTTTATATAAATTTGTTTGAAAAATCTAGAAATCCACTGACTTTTTATTGACGATTTATTGTTACAATAATAACAGAACTGTAGAATATTTTGAAAATTCAAAATCCAACATGCAATCATATGTGTTAAAAAACATTTACTAAGAATTTTCTGAGTACTCTACGATTCACATAAAAAAACAGGGGGGGTTAAAAAATGTCTAAAATCAACAAAGCAAACTTGAGGATGTCCATATTTATACCAATGTCTATTATTTTCATACTTGCCATTGTCACGGGTTTGGTTGCTCCGGAAGCCTTTTTTAATGCAGAAAACAAGATTGCCGAATTTGCATTTGTTAACTTTGGATGGTTGTTCCAAATCTCAGGGAATATCTTTTTGTTTATGTGTATTTACCTAATGTTTTCTAAATATGGAGATATCAAATTAGGAGGCAAGGATGCAAAGCCGGAGCTTTCCTATTGGAATTGGTTTGCAATTTCCCTATGTGCAGGCATAGGAACAGGAATTTTATTCTGGGGTGTTGTTGAACCGTTAACCCATATGTATGCACCACCTGATTTTCTAGGCCTTACGCCTGGAAGTGAAGCAGCAGCAATGTTTTCTATGACACAAACATTAATTCACTGGACTTATATTCCATATGCTATGTATGCCATAGCTGGTATTGGTATTGCCTTTGCTGTTTATAATGCAAAGCTTCCATTTCAGGTTAGCTCTATGTTATATCCTTTGTTTGGTAAGAGAATCAAAGGTACAGTTGGTGCAGTAGTTGATAATATTTGTTTATTTGCTATTGCAGGGGGTGTTGCAGCTATTCTTGGTGTAGGAACAATGCAAATTGGAAGTGGCTTGAATATACTAACTGGAATTCAAACTGGTAAAGCTTTATGGATTGGTATTGTAGGTGTTATCGTGGCAACCTATATCATTTCAAGCTATACAGGCCTACAAAGAGGTATCCGATGGTTATCAGACAATAACGCCAAGTTATTTATGGTAATGTTAGTGTTTGTTTTCATATTTGGCCCTACAAGATTCATTCTAAACTTTGGAACACAATCAACAGGACATTTTATTCAAAACTTCTTTGAGAGAACCCATTACTTGAGTCCAATTGATGGTTCGCCATGGCCAAGATGGTGGCCTATTTACTACTGGGCAATTTGGTTGGCTTATGCACCGCTGTCAGGTATGTTCTTCGCTAGAATCTCAAAGGGGCGTACAATCAAACAGTTTATGATGGTGAATCTAGTCCTTCCGGCTACATTTGGATTAATATGGTTCTCCGTATTTGGAGGAGCAGCGGTAAATCTTCAAATGAATGGTGCAGGTATATTTGAAGCAATGCAGGCAAGTGGAAATGAAGTAGCTGTGTTCTCATTCCTTAAAAATTTTCCATTATCAGGGCTTACAAGTGTTATATACATAATAGCCATATATGTTTCCATCGTTACACTAGCAGATTCCATGACTTCCACTATATCCTCCCTTTCAACCACAGCCTTTAATTCTGCCGAGGTTGAGCCCCCAGGAAAGGTTAAGATATTCTGGGGAGTGGTGATGTCATCCTTAGCAATCATAAACTTATTGGCTGCAGGGGGTAAGATCAGTGGTATAGATGCGACCAAACAGATTTCTACAGTGGCAGGTTTCCCAATTTTATTCCTTATGGTGGTTATGGCCTTTACGTCTATGTACATGATCATTAAACAAGAGAAGTATGATGTGGTGAATTGTCCTGAAACAGCAATCATCGATGAAGAAGTATTGTCAGAAGCTGAATAGATATATATGAGTTTAAAGTCCATCTATTTTAGATGGACTTTAAATATCATAGGCATTAGATGAGAGGTTCTTTGTTCTTTCTTGACTTTTTATTGACTTAAATAGTATACGATAAATATGAAGAATAAATATGAGGGGTAAACGTTTAAAGAAAGGGAGTCGGAAGATGGAATTAATCATAAACGTAAATGACATAGAATATAAGCTGGACGTGAATCCAAGAATGAGATTGCTGGATGTACTAAGGGAAAATTTAGGGTTGACGGGTGCAAAAGAAGGATGTGGAGAAGGTGAATGTGGGGCCTGTACAATCATTATGGATGGCTTGGCTATAAATTCCTGTATGGTCCTTGCCCATCAGGCAAGAGGAAAGAAGATCATTACTGTGGAAGCCCTGGAGCAGGATGGGGAGATGGACCGATTACAGGAGGCATTCATTAACAATGGAGCAGTTCAATGTGGTTATTGTACACCTGGAATGCTCATGTCCTGTAAAGCGCTACTTATGAACAATCCAAATCCAACAGACGAAGAAATAAAAATTGCGATAGAAGGAAATCTTTGCAGGTGTACAGGGTATATCAAAATAGTTCGGGCTGTCAAAGAAGCTATTCAAAACCAATAGATGATGAGAGGGTTAGACTATGATGAATGAAATGAATTTTAAAATGCCAGCATCCTTAAACGAATTAGCATTGAATTTAGACAATGCAGATGAGAAAACCTATCTAATTAGTGGAGGAACTGATTTAATTATTAAGCTGCGTGAAAAGAAAATATATTCCGGCACAATTATTGATTTAAAAGGTATCCAGGAATTAAATTATATACGACAAATAGAGCAAACGATCTGCATTGGTGCGAATACTACATTCACTGAAATGATTCATAGTGAAATATTAATAAAGAATGCTCCGTGCTTGGTTCAAGCTGCTGAACAAATTGGTTCAACTCAAATAAGAAACGCTGCAACTATTGGAGGGAATATTGCCAATGCATTTGCGGGGGCAGATGCAATTCCAGCGCTTATAGCCATGGGAGTCAAAGTTAAGATGATGAATGCTAAAGGAGAGTTTTTTCTTAAGGATATAGATGAGGTCGTTATAGGATCAGGGAAAAATAGCCTCCATAAGGATGAAGTCATTACTGAAGTTATCGCACCAGTTTTAGGTCATGGATATAAATCTTTCTTTGGAAAGGTTGGAAGCAGAGAAAGAGTAACGATTGCGAAACTGAATATGGCTGTGGTAGTAAAAAATAATCATGAAACCGGTGTTATTGAAGACGCTAGAGTGGTATTGGGATCACTTGGACCAAAGGCTTTTCGATCTGACTTGGTAGAGATAGAGCTTGTAGGAAAGTATATAACAGATTCACTACAAACGGAATTTGAAAAGGCACTAATAACGCAGATTGACATTTCCATAGCAGGAAGAAGTTCTAGGCCATATAAAAGAGAGGCTGTTAAAGCTTTATCTGAGGACGCATTTAGCAACTTGTTTGGAAGTCCAGCCTGGAGGTGTAACAATGAAAAATGATCTTAAATATGTTGGCAAATCTATTCCAATCCATGATGTAAAAGAGAAGGTATCAGGTAAGTTGAAATATGCCGCTGACATGCAGCTGCCTGGAATGCTTCATGGAAAACTTTTGCTAAGTTCCGTGGCCCATGGAAGAATAAAAAAGATTGATGTATCGAAGGCAGAGGCGCTAGAAGGTGTAGTGAAAATTTTTACCCATGAAAATTCTCCGAATACCCTCTATAATTCCCATAAATGGTTTGTAGGTATGGAGATAACGAAGGATGAGCGACTATTTACAGACCATGTGAAGTTTGTGGGAGATAGAATTGCTGCAGTTGTAGCCAAGGATAGATTTACTGCTGAGAGGGCAGTTAACCTAATTGAAATTGGATATGAAGAACTTTCTGTTGTGGTTGACCCTGAGGAAGCCATAAACTTAGAGGATTATTATATAGGCCAAAAGAAGATAGAAAGTGGCAGTGTGCATGATGTTTTTTCTAAGGCTTCAATCATTATAGAGGACAGTGTTGAAACACCTAAAATTCATCATGCTGCCATGGAAACCCATGTATGTGTAGCTTCACCGGGTATCCATGGAGATGTTACTGTATGGACCCCTTGCCAAGTAGTTTTTCAAGTAAGGCTGATAGTGGCAGAAGTATTGGGTATGCCATTAAACAAGGTTAGAGCTATCAAAGCCAGTATGGGAGGCTCCTTTGGAGGAAAAGGCCAACCGGTTTTAGAACCTGTGTGTGCCTTTTTAGCTAAGGCGATGAATGCGCCGGTTAAGCTTCAAATGGATCGTACAGAGAGTATCATTGGTACAAGAACGAGAACTGCTACCCGTGGAACCATTAAAACTGCAGTGAGTGAAGATGGAACGATACTTGGTAGAGATATCCATATGCTGGTAGATACTGGTGCCTACTATACAAATGGGGATGCTGTAACCATGGCCATGGCGAAGAAGGCATTTCGCTTATATAAAATAAAGGATCAGCGGTTTGTTGGAGATGTGGTGTATACGAATACGCCAATCGGTGGAGCCTGTAGAGGTTACGGTTCTCCTCAGATTCATGTCCTATCAGAAATAAATATGGACAATGTGGCGAGAAGACTGGGGATGGACCCAGCTGAGCTAAGATTGAGAAATTTGGTTCACCCCTTTGACAAAGATCCTATAAATGGACCCGATTTAGGAAATGCAAGAGCCATCGATTGTGTGACAGAAGGAATGAAGGTTTTTGACTGGAAGCAAAAACGGTTAAGACCCAAAACCTCAGGCCGTATCGTCAGGGGTGTCGGCATGGCATGTGCTACCCATGGTAACGGATATCATGGGGGGTATCAGGATTTTATTACCATGTCTTTGAGAATGACAGAGGATGGCGGGGTGTTTCTGAACTCTGGTATCCATGACTTAGGGTGTGGAACCGTAATGACCATGAAGCAGATTGTAGCCGAGGTTCTTGACGTTGAAATAGATAAGATACTGGCGCCAGAAGGGGATACTTTAGTAAGTCCCTTTGATGTAGCAGGTACACAAGCCAGTAGAGTTACCTTTGTTTGTGGTTCCTGTGCCATGAAGGTGGCAGAGCAAGTAAAAGAAAAGTTTATTGGTTGTGCTTCCAAAATACTTCAATGCTCTCCAGAGGAGGTTGTTATGGAGGCTGGGGAAGTATGGTCCTCTACAAGTGAGACTGTTAAGTATTCCTATGGAAAAATGATAACAGACATTCAATCTAAGTTCCAGGATGATATCAGTGTGTCTTATACGTATACTTCGCCAGCTAATCCTGGCGTATATGCTGCAAATTTTGTTGAGGTAGAGGTAGATACTTTAACAGGACTTGTAAAAGTATTAGATGTATTGGCTGTCCATGATATAGGAAAGGCTATAAATCCTGGATTTGTGGAGGGACAGGTGCAAGGGGCTATACAAATGGGCATTGGATTTGCTCTTTCAGAAGAAATCAAAGTGGATCGTAACGGAAAGATAAGTGGAGATAAGTTTAGCAAATACCATGTAATCAATGCGCCTAGTATGCCTGATGTTAAGGTATTGCTTATAGAGGAAGGGGAAGAACATGGTCCCTTTGGAGCGAAGAGTATAGGTGAAATTAGTACATGTGCCATTGCACCAGCTATTGTAAATGCCATTAACGCTGCTTTGGATATAAATATTACATCTTTGCCAGTTACACCTGAAAAAATTATTAAAGCATTGCACGAAAAGTAAATTGTTATACTAAATGGTTTGTTGATGATTTGTCTACTGATAGCTATTAGGGGGGGATTTATATGATTCAAGAAATGATCATGCTGGATGGAAATAGTCTTACGATCCATGAGGTGGCAAAGGTTGCCAGAGAAGGGGCTCAAGTTGGAATCAGCAGTGAGTCAATGAAGAAGCTGGAACAGGGAAGACAAATGGTTTATGATATGGCGAACAGTGATATACCGGTTTATGGCTTTACAAGAGGCGTAGGGGAGAATAAGGATCGACAGGTTGTGGCTCGATATTATCAGGAATATAATAGAAATCTTATTCTATCCCATTGTCTTGGTGTTGAACCGGAAGCAAAAGAAGATGATGTTAGAGCCATAATGCTGGCGAGATTGAATACCTTGCTTGTTGGATGCACAGGTGTACAACCAGCTGTGGCCACCATGTATATGAATATGATAAACAATAAAATTCACCCTGTCATTCCTCAAAGGGGTTCCGTTGGAGAAGGGGATATCACGGTTCTTTCCCATATAGGGCTGGCCATGATTGGAGAGGGAGAAGTGAACTATAACGGAGAAAGAATGAAAGCCTCTGAAGCCTTTAAGAAAGCAGGTATGGAGCCTATTGTTCTTGGACCTAAGGATGGGCTGGCGATTGTTAGCTCCAATGCTTTATCAGCAGGAGAAGGTGCCCTTGTACTGAAAGATATTGAAGATTTGGTTGATTTGGCAGATGTGGTGTATGCATTGACTTTGGAGGGTTTTAAGGGGAATGTAACACCCTTAGATGAAGCAGCTTACAGCGTTAGACCTTATCAAGGACAGAGCATTAGTGCAAGCAGGGTTCGAAAGCTATTGGAAGGAAGCTATTTATGGCTACCAGGAGTGACGGATTCTTTGCAGGATCCTTTAAGCTTAAGGGGGTCTTGTCAAATCCATGGGGCAGTGCGGGATTCCCTAGGGTATGTTAAAAATCATATGCTCATTCAATTGAATTCCTCCGACGATAACCCATGCTTAATAATGGATGAAAATAGGATTATTTCTTGTGCAAACTATGAAGTTCCTACTTGGACATTGGGCTTCGAAATGCTAGGGCTGGCATTAAGCCATCTTTCAAGGAATGCATGCTTTAGAACGATAAAGCTGGCCACACCAAAGTTCACTGGACTATCAAGGTTTTTAACGCCTGCAGACGGCAGAGTTTTGGCATACGCAACCATTCAAAAGACATTTACCTCCTTGGATACTGAAATCAGACATTTATCTAATCCAGCTACAGCGGATTATTTCTCAGTGGCAGGAGATATAGAAGATCATGCAAACAACTCCCCTTATGTGGTACAGAAAACTGCAAGAATAGTAGACAATTTGATATATATATTGGGAATAGAGGCAATGCATGCGGTACAGGCTATAGATCTACGAAAAGCCACGAGATTAGGGGTCGGGACAAAGGCTGCGTATGATGTGATTCGTTCAGAAATACCATTCCTAGATCAAGATAGAAATCTATCTGAGGATATCCGTAAGATCTACAAGTTGATTAAATCTAGAAAAATATTAGATTCTGTAGAGAAAGTCATTCGTTGATCATTGAGCCTAACCCATAATCATTAGAACCATAGGCATTAAGACGATCCCCATGATGATGGAGAAGGAGGTCATAAAAGCTGAGGTTTCCACATCACCCTTCACATCGCTGGTAAAGCCGGCTATCATAGATGCAATCGGTGAAAAGAACAGCATACATAAAACAGTCTTAACCTGGTGGGGAAAGGGTATGAAAAAGGCCACGATTATAGTAAATATCAGGGCAAAGCCATAGCGCATTCCTAGGTACTTGAAAGCCATCCTAAATTTCTTCTGATCCAAATGTAGTTCTAACCCGATCCCAATCATAAGCATTGCCATAAAGGTATTGGCACTGCCAACTGTTGAGGTAAAGGTAATCACCGCGTTTGGAAGATGCAAATCCATCAAGCGAATAATAAGTAAAAATAAATAGGTGTCAAACACTGGTGAGCGTAACATATTCTTTAGAAAGCGTCCAATGGTGGTCTTTTCGTTTTCATTGGTAATCGACAGTGCACAGCCGTAGCCGATTCCTGCCGCTCCAATGGCATTGCCCACATCAAACAATGAGGCGAAAATTATTGATTCTGAGCCAATAAATCCTGAAATATAGGGCATGGCAAAGGCACCGATATTGTAGCTGCCGATGTTGAGAATGCCAAAGGCCTGCTCCTTGGCATCGGTGTGGCGATTGGCTAAATAACCGGCAAACTGCTGGATAAGGTTAACGCCAATACCAATTGCGACTAAAAACAGTAGATTGTATGATATTTCAAACTTATTAAAGCTAGTAGCCAGCGCACATGGCAAGGTTATCCATAGGACGATTTTTGAGAATTTAGGAAAATCACTGAGGCTCACCCAGCCAACTCCCTTGATGGTATACCCAATCACGATTATTAGAATTAATGAAATAGCTTTTACCAGCATTGCCCCCATTACGTCACACCCTTTTGCGTTTAGTTACCACTTCAGTATAGCATAAAAGGTTATTAATCAGTACTACCCTAATATGTTCAGTTTGTTAAAGATATTGAGGCATTAGCTGATGTTGTATTGAATATTGTTTTGAGTATGGTTTTCTTTCTCCTTTCAGTTTTTGATTTTTTAATATCATCTTTTGGTGTTCTAAACCATATTTTGAAAAACTTGTTTTATAAAATTTGTATTCTGAAAGCAGCTTTGACAACCATAAGGGTATGCTGTTTTCTGCCTTTATTTCCATCAACCACTGATCTTTCGTAAGCAAAGGTTCTCCGTGATCACCGTTTTCCAGCCGCAGATCATACCTTCTTGTTCGAATATTTGTATCAAGGGTTACTCGTAAATCCTTATTTTCCCTGGCGAAAAGACCCTTTCTGTCGTAAGCCAAATATAGCTTAGGCTCTAAATCGTATATCGTTAACATATATGCAATTTCGTTGATCACCTGTCTATTCATGTATTCCCTATACACTGGTTTTATTCCTGAAGATACAAAATCATAGGCTTCATCAAGCTTTAGTGTCGTTCTTCTTTTATTCACAAGACCGCACACTTTTTTTTTGATTTCTAAATATACCTTTTCATCATTTTGGGGCACCCCGTAGGCCCTTATGCGAAGTTTTTCTTTGTATTTGGGCTTGGATAAGGATGTTCTGATCAAATGATGATCCCTTGTATCTAGATAGATATTGCTTATGGTATAAAACCCATTGCTTAAATTGTTTTTGTCTGGCTCCATATAATCCAGTAATCTGTCCTGAATTTTTTCATAGGTATCTTTATTTAGTAAAAATTTGCTTTCATGCCTGCTAAAAACCTCTATTGCCATGGTAATTTCTCCTCTCATAACCTTTGATTTTTCTCTTTAATTTTATTCTAAGGATGCAACCTTAAAGTAAGCTTAAATATTTTAAGTGAATGTTATAATTCATAAATCCCTCATATTTAAGGTTTGTTTAAGCTTTCATTTGTAAAATAGAAACATGAAAGCAAACAAAATCGTGCAACAAGAGAAATGATCAAAATTAGGGAGGATTGAATAATGAACAGGAAACAACTATATTTAAAGCTATTAACCTTATTATTATGTACAAGTTTATTACTTGCCTGCAGTACCAATGCTAAATCCCAGATAGATTTAGTAACAGAACAATTAAGTACAAATGCTGCTGGGGTAGAAAATATCAGTTCTGTCATAAGCCAGATGGTTAGCTATGAAAGGGATGATGATTACAGTGATTGGAAAAACGAAAATCCAAGTTATATTGAACTAAATGGAACGAATGCCAATGTAAATGCTTCAGGTGTGGACGTAAAGAGTGGTAAAGTCACGATTACAGCAGCAGGGGTATATGCATTTAGCGGTAAGTTGGATAACGGACAAATCATCGTAGACGTCCAAGACAAAGGTACAGTTAAACTGATTTTAAATGGTGTAGAGATAAATAGTGCTGACAATGCACCAATCTATGTAAAGAATGCTGGAAAAACCATCATTACTTTACAAGAAGGAACGGAGAACTTCATATCGGATGGAGCAGAATATATACTGGCAGATGCTTCATCAGATGAACCGAACGCTGCCATATTTAGCAAAGTCAGTCTTACCATAAACGGAAGCGGTACAGTAACTGTACGAGGAAATTTCAATGATGGTATTACCAGTAAAGATGACCTAAAAATCACCGGAGGGAATATTCAAATTTATTCCAAGGATGATGGACTAATAGGAAGAGATATGGTGGCAGTAAAAGAAGGCAATATCACCATAGAAGCTGGTGGTGATGGCATCAAATCCACCAATGACACCGATGCTTCCAAAGGATTTATAGCCCTTGAGGGAGGAAGCTTTGACATAAAATCAGAAAAAGACGGAATGCAAGCAGAAACATCCCTGTTGATAAGTGATGGGACATATAACATTTTTTCAGGAGGCGGCAATACAAAGGGTACAGTAAAAGTCGATGCTCAAGCCAAAGGCCAATGGAGAAATCCTAAAGGCAATCGAGATACAAGCGCATCGGCTCCTCCAACTCCGCCTACACCGGCATCCCAACCTCAGCCAATAACTACGAATACAAGCGTAACTGAAGCGGAAAGCAAAAAAGGAATAAAGGCAGCCATAGATATTTCGATTGGAGGAGGCACCGTTCATATAGATTCTGCCGATGATGCCATACACAGCAATACCAATGTTACTATCAATGGAGGTGATATCTCTATTGCTTCGGGTGACGATGGAATTCATGCAGACACAGTTGTAAAAATAGATAGCGGAAAAATCAATATAACAAAAAGCTATGAAGGTATAGAAGGTACAGAGGTGACGGTTGGTGGCGGAGAAATTCATGTCACTGCCAGTGATGATGGCATCAATGTGGCAGGAGGCAACGATGGATCAGCTGTAAATGGACGCCCTGGAGAAAACCATTTTAGCCCATCAGAAAATACAAAGCTTAATATAAATGGTGGATATATTTCTGTGGATTCCTCTGGGGATGGATTGGATGCAAATGGATCGATTTATATGAGTGGCGGTACAGTATTGGTAAATGGCCCAACAGCAGGTAACAATGGAGCACTGGACTATGATCGGACTTTTGAAATGACGGGAGGGTTTCTTATCGCTGTAGGAAGTTCAGGAATGGCACAAGCACCCTCTGAAGAATCAACCCAGTACGCTATCAGCATGAATTATTCACAGACACAGAAAGCAGGTACAATCGTTCATTTAAAAGATAGCAAAGGCAATACAGTAGCAACTTTTGCACCGAAAAAGGATTATCAAACGGTGGTTATCAGCGCACCTGAACTAGAAAAAGATGCTAGTTATACACTTTACACTGGTGGTACTTCAACAGGAAGTGAGGCTGATGGTCTGTATGCCGATGGTGAGTACCAGGGGGGAACAAAAATAGTTGAATTTGCGATGACAAATTCTGTCACATGGCTATCGGAAACAGGAGTAACAACCGCTAGAAGCACAAGGCCAGGGCCACCTAATGGTACTGCCTTTGAAGGAGAACAAAAACGACCTGAGAGAAGAATACAATAGGATAATGCACCCCTTTTGAAAGTCTTGGAGGACACCTTAGGGCAGAAGGATAATTCTTTTTATGACTATCAAGAGACCACAAGAAATGATATTAGGATAGAATACCAAAAACTAGGAAATTTAATTTGCCTAGTTTTTATTTTAGAGGAAATTAATGGAAAATAGAGAATAATATAAGAAATGTGAGTACCAATATATGCGCCTGCCTACTACAGGTAAAGGTGCAGACTAGGTCTAATGAGTAATAAGATTAAGTGTTAATTTTAAAAAAGGTTATATCAAATCAAAATCTACACAGGTTGGGAGACTTCTTATGAAAAAAATTTATCTGTTATTCGTTATTATGATTATTACCCTTAGTATGATTGCTTGTTCAAGCAATCTTGATGTTAATAGCTATCCTAAAGTTGATGAGGGCAGCTACAAGAGTGGTTCGAATGATCAAAATTATATAGAATTATCTAAGGTGAAGGACGATATTTGGGTTCATACCAGCTATGAAAATTATAATGGCTATAGAACACCTTCTAACGGTATGTTGGTAATTACGGCAGAGGGCATAGTGTTAATCGACACACCATGGAATAATGGACAGATGAAAGAACTATTGAAATTAAGCAAGAAAATATTTAATGAAGAGATTACTACAGCGATCATAACCCATGCACATGTTGATAGAATCGGTGGGATTGATACCTTGATAGATAATGGAATTGATGTTCTAAGTACAAGTCAAACTGCTCAGGATGCGGAGAAGAACGGATTCGCAACGCCACAACCTAAATTGACTTCAGAACAAACTATCCTAATAGGAGATAAGAATTTTGAAATCTTTTATCCAGGGGAAGGGCACGCTGTAGACAATATTACAGTATGGCTTTCAGACGATAAGGTATTATTTGGAGGGTGTTTGATAAAGTCAATGGAATCTCAGGATTTAGGGAGTGTGACTGATGCCAATATAGAACAATGGCCATTATCAGTAGAAATGGTGTTAGAAAAATATTCAAATGCAGAAGTTGTTATCCCAGGACACGGTAAATGGGGAGATATAAAGTTGGTTCATCATACATTAGAGCTATTTGCGAATTGATTAGTTAATTAAGTAATTCTTATAAAGTTTTAGAATCAAGGGTGGTTTTAATGGAAATATTGGAGGCTGAAATATGGACTTAAAGAATGAAAAATCAAATGTATATAAGGTTGGACTACCAATAACTGCTATTATTACGATGACCTCAGCAATAGTTGCGCTAATGACCAATCCAAGTGATGCTTTATTATTAAATCTACAACAATTATTTATGAGTGCATTCATGCTATTACTAGGTACGCAAAATATTATTGCGAAGAAAAATAAATATGGGTATTTTCTATATGTAGTAGCAATTTTCAACTTTGTGGTGTTTATTACTAGAAATGTAGGTTAGAACGATCTTCTTATTTACTGTTATTCGTATAAAGGGGTGAGGAATGTGACTACTTCAGATTTTTTTCCAAAGAGAAAACTCGCGGTTTCTACTACAATGATTATAGGATTTGTCATGCTATGTGTGTACTTATTTTTATTTTATCCTAGGGACCTAATTAGCATCATTGGAAAAGAGCCTGTTATTGATTCAAATGTACATTTAACAGTGACTAACCGTAATTCCATTCTGGATGATGGGTCTACTGCTGAGAGTTATAGTGAAAATCACGCAAAGGAAGTATTAGATTACCTAAAATCTTATAAATATAGGAGAACAAATACAAGTTATAGAAAGCTTGATAATGTTGAGTATTTCATTATCAAGATAGAAAATAATGGAGAAGAAGTTTTTCGAACAGCAGTTAGAGGAGACAAATATCTTTCGGTTATAGATAAGGATGGAGCATGGTCATTATATAAGGTTTCAGGGAATAAATTTGATATAAAGGTTTTGAAAAATTTTTATGAATCGTTAAGAAGTACTAATTGATAAAACGAGTGAACGGCACATAGATTTTCAAAATACTATCGTTATCCCATGGAAAAATGAATTCGTACTTTTGCCATAGGTGCGCCATAAGGAGATAGAAAATGAAAAAAATCGTATTAATACTTTTAATAGGAATAGTATTCTTACAGGGTTGTACCAATATAGAAGATCATATCGAGTGGTATCAATCAAAAGAAAGTGCTATAGAAAATGGAATAGAAAAAGAAGGTCTCGACAAATCAGCCATTTTGGCTGTTGAAGAAATCAATGGTGAGACGATTATCTTTTATGAGATGTATATGGAAGCAGAGAATCTTAGTGCATTTGGTATTGCTATCATTAAAGAGAATAATCACAGTTACAGCTGGTATAGACCTTCGGCCTATTTTGGTTTTGAAGCTACTGATAGTGACTATATGCTAGCAGGTACAAATATTAAGACTCCAAGAAAGCAAGAAATTTCAGTGGTAATAGGAAGAGTCTGCGATAATACCATTAAAAGTGTAGTTCTGTCAGGGGATGGGCAAGAAAGGGAGCTAGACATATCAGGCAAAGGGAGGTTGTTCTATTCAATCCATAAAGCACCATTCACACACCTAAAAATACAGCCATTACGATAACAGTATCGAAAGAATGTATTGAGAGTGGAGATGATAACTTGGATATGAAATACTTATTTGATGAAGTTGTTCTAAATTACGAAAAAAGACGCCCTAATTATGGAGCAGAGCTATTTAGAGAGATAATAAAATATGGGGAAATCACTATGGACAAGTCAGTGATAGAGGTAGGTTGTGGAACAGGTCAAGCTACAAAGCCGTTTTTAGAGGCAAAATGTAAAGTAATAGCAGTCGAATTAGGTGAAAATCTTGCCTCATATACAAGAAATAAATTTAGAGATTATTCAAATTTAGAAGTTATTCAATCATCTTTTGAAGATTATGAGTGTGATAATAGTAGTTTTGATATGTTGTATTCAGCTACTGCTTTCCATTGGATACCTGATGAAATTGGGTATAAAAAGGCATATAAGATAATAAAGAATGGTGGTACGATTGCTTTATTCTGGAATAAACCATCCACAAATCATAAGGATAATCCACTGCATCAAAAAATTCAGTCTATTTATACTGAGCTTTTGCCACAGTGGAGTTACAAGGTAACCAATAATGAAGATAAATCAAGGTATTCAAGCATAATAAATAAATTAGAACAATATGGGTTTACTAATATTGAGTTTAAGTTATATCATAATATCAGGAAGATGACTGGAATTGAATATATTGAATTGCTAAATACTTATTCAGATCATTTAGCTTTAGAAAAATCAATAAAATCAAAGCTTTTTAATGCTGTTAGGGCAGCAATCGAAGAATTGGGGAATGAATTAATTATTAATGATACAGTTGACCTATACCTAGCACGAAAACCATAGCATTAGCTATAAACAAGTATTTTTTTATTTCATAATTCAAATATTATCAAGTTGAGTAGGAATTTATTCCTACTCATTTTTAGTAGGAGGAAATAAGTGGAAAATGTAGAATGACTATAGTATCTAAAATATAGGGGGCTGTTTGGAGCTGGCATATGGATGTATTTGTTTGGAATTATTGGCGTGCTAAGTCCAGGCTTATACACATTAGAAAAAATCTATCAAGAAGTGCAAAAGAAAGATAACTAAGAAATAGTAAAGATAAGGGGATGTAACTGTGCACTTAGAATGTCCATATTGTAAGAATGAATTAATCAAAGGTTTCATAGACAGTGGGCGGTACTCTTTTAATGGCACAATGAACATATGAGCCTGTTCGAGAAATACACTGTATTTGGTGGAGAGTTTATATCTGAGAATCCAAAGGTGAGTTGTTATAGATGTAAAAATTGCAATAAGATTATTATTGATTTAGATGAGCTTTAACGCTGGATAAAGTATTAGCACTTTACTCAAGAATTGTGGAAAATGAAGACTAAAAAAGATTAGTCATTTTTCAAAGTAAGAGTCAATTAACCACTCTAATACCGTAATTGTACAGATTTTTGAATACATGTATTTTGAGATTAGAATTTTAGGGGGGATAAAAGAGTATGACAAGTATATTTTTTATCAGGCACGCTGAACCAGACCATGATTGGGAAGATGATAGAACACGACCTTTGACTGATGAGGGAATAGCTGATAGTAGAAAAATTATAGAATTCTTTAGAAATCATAAAATAGATTGCTATATGTCAAGTCCTTATAAAAGAAGCATAGATACTATAAAAGAAATTGCGTTTGAACATAGTATTGATATTATCATGGATGAAAGATTTAGAGAACGAGAAAAGGGCCTAAATGGTAGCAGCTTAGAGATGCTTCAGAAAAGATGGGATAACTTTGATTTTCATGAGGAGAATGGAGAATCGCTTAATATGGTTCAGAGTCGTAATATTGAAGCAGTGTTAGAAATCTTAAATAATCGTAAAGGTGAGAAAATAGTAATTGGAACCCATGGCACAGCACTCAGTACGATTTTAAATTATTTCGACCCATCTTATTGCTGTAATGATTTTCTAAGAATTATAGACTTTATGCCATATATAATTCGCCTTGATTTTGATGGGATAAATTACGTTGGGAAAGAAGAATTATTGATTATTCAGAAAGTGTTTAAGGGGAGGAAGTAATAAGGTTAGAGTAAAATGCTCTTCTCATAAAGAAATGTCTTTCAATGACTTAGAAGTATATTGTAAATTGATATAGGGAGAATGATGCAATTGAAGTTCCGGCAGTTAACATTGCTCATATTGATAATTATAATTGTTTTAAGTGGCTGTGCTACAAATAATACACACACTATCATGTCTGAGAATTTAATTACTACCAAACTAGAAGATATTGATATGGCTCAAATAGATAATCAAAATCAAGGGGCAAAGCAAACTCAAGATAGAGAGATGATTAGTAACCTTTATGAATTCTTACATGGCATAGAAATGCAAGAACTAACTGCCGAGCAGGAAAATGTTTTAATGAAAAATGCTGAAATAATGTATTTTATTTCTTTGATGTCAAATAAGGATATTGTAGGTTCTGCAATGATACTTAAAACAGGAGATCTTATAATGTATGATATTGAGACGATGAAGAGTGGCAAAAGAACCCAAGCGTATATTCATTACGACCTTAATGATGAAATGCTAGAAAAAATTATAAAATTAACTGACTCGATAAAGTAAATCATAATATCTAATAACAATACAAAGTAATGCAGCTTCGTCCAACAAAGTTTTGTGTGCCTCTTCAGATATGAGTGGCTCTCCACATTGTTCTTTTCGTGTCTGTTTTCCAATGGCCCAGTTATTGTGTCGCTGGAAATTTGTGCTACTATATCATGTCGATTCCAAAGACTCAATCGTTTTAAATTTACAATGTAGAAGTGCTTCTGTTGTAGCTATTAAAGACCGCAGTTACAGCGATACGGAGAGTATTACCATAAATAAAAGGTTTGCCTTTTTAAACAACAAAAGGTAAGATTTTAATTAAGAAACCAAGAAAATTGTGGGAGAACAATTATGAAACATATAGTTTTCTTTATACATGTCATATCCTTCATGTTTGGCTGTGTCACGATCGTTTTATCGATCTTGTCATATCTCAAATATAACAGTAGGTTGATAAAGTACTTCACATTATTCTTAATTTCAATGTTGGCCATTCTTATGGAAAGAACTATCATGTATTACCAACTGGTGAGTGTACTTGATGGTGAATATCTCAGCGTGATATTGTGGGTAATCTCCTGTCTTGGGAGCGGTCTTTTGATGTATTCCCTACCTCTTTTTACATATGAGTTGCTTCAGTTGAATCTATCAGAAGGAAAAAAGCTTATATTCAGCCTACTGGCGTTCCTCCCGATTATTTCACTGGTATTATACTACACCCTCCCATACAAAATTATCATCCTCAATGTTATAAATTTAATAATTTTCATTACTCTGTTGTATTGTCTGTGTCTTGGCGTAATTCTCATGAAGTCAGTGAAGTTACCTGCGACAAGGAAAATCATAAAAACCTTCTTAATTATATTCGGTTTCTGGATTCCGCTTATGTTTATCGATTTTAGGCTGCAAGAGGTACCGGTTTTTCAGAATACTTTTCCTTATGGATTACTGTCGCTACCGATTTTTTATTTTGTATGGAATTTTTTTAGCCTCTATTTTGGGTTTAACTATTTAGATAATTTTGTTCACTCTCTGGTCGAAAAGGAGCAAAAGGACGGCTTCGAAGAGACCCTGGAAGAGGATAAGTTAGAAAACGCCTTTTTTGAAAGATATAAATTTACGAATAGGGAAAGGGAAGTTATTCAATTGCTGGTTAAAGGTTACAGTTATAAAATGATAAGTGAAGAACTGGTCATCTCGTTCACGACTGCCAGGACACACGGTTATAATATATATCAGAAAGCAGGGGTCAGGAACAAAATTGAACTGATCAATCTCATGAAACAAAATCACTAACTTAGACATTGAAATAGAAAGATACCCATGGTAATACTGTCCAAAATCAGACAGTATTATTTTTTTGCTGTAATCAAGGATTTATAAGGGTTTTAAGTGGTCTCATACAAATGTAGTATATAAATTCCCTCCCAAATCATACATGTATCTGATGCTTTTTCATACATTTGCGCGATGCACGAAAAGCTTCATATGGACTAAAATGAAAACATGAGATTTCCAAAAACAAATACTAGTGCAATGGTGAGATTTACAAAGGAAATCGTGGGATTAAAAAAGTTTAAATCCAAGGAGGTTATTTGTATGAATTTTAAGGAAATATCACTTAAGGCAGCAGGTCTTTTGATAGGCATAATTGTTCTGGGTATATTGATATCGCTGCCATTTTATTTTCATGACATGTCTCGATTGAATAAAACGCTTAAAGAAAGAAGCAAAACTATTGATTCTCCCTATGGAACTATTGAATTTGTTGATATAGGTGAGGGAAAGCCAGTTTTGATTTCTCATGGTACCATGGGGGGATATGATTTTGGCCTTTTGACTGCACAGGGCTTTTTAAGCGGGAATTACCGGTTAATTATTCCCTCTCGTTTTGGTTACCTGCAGTCTTCAATTCCATCTGATGACTCATTTGAAGCGCAGGCAGATAGTTATGCATATTTACTTGACCAATTAGGTATAGATAAGGCCGTGATTGCTGGAACGTCAGCAGGAGGAGTACCTGCAATCCAGTTTGCTATTCGACATCCAGAAAGAATCTCCAGCCTGATATTGATATCTACTGTAGCCTATTCTCCACCTTCGGAGTTCAAAGCCCAAAATCTTCCGATACCAGGTTTCGTATATGATGCGCTACTGAAGAACGACTATATTTTTTGGGCAATGCTGAAAGTATCACCATCAACAGTGCATAGTATCATAGGTGCTTCTGATAATTTAAAGAACAACTGCAGTAAGGAAGAACTTGAGCTTATGGACAAAATGGGGTGGGCTTTAATGCCTGTCTCTAAACGATATCAAGGATGGAATAAAGATGCAGAGAACATTAACAAGCTGGAGGAAATGTCTCTCGATAGGATTAAAGCACCTACCCTCATCATCGGAGCAGAGGATGATACGTTTGCACCACATGCTTGGAGTAAGTATACGGCAAAAAATATTCACAACAGTAAGCTTATAACTGTAAGGTTTGGAGGTCATATGCTTCTTGGACATATGCACGATATGAGAAGACTTTCAGAGGAATTTATTGAAAAAAATTTTACCAGCCATGGCGAAGGAAAAATGGTAATTGATAATAACAAATTTTAATTGTTACAAAGTCTGATGTTCCTAAAGCTCAAGTTGATATAGGGATAAATCAGAATCATTGGAGTAGTTGGCGAAATAGTATTTTTCTTTAGTACTGTAGAACAAATAATAGAAAGGAGAGCATAAAATGAAGGTTTTTTCACTTGTTATAGCTATTATTACAGCTTTGCTTTTGGTTTCTACTTTGGTATGTGGGTTGTGGATAAGGTCAAATAAAGTAACAGATGTGAGCTCGTTAAACTTCCACATGAATATAGGGATAACATCGGTTATATTTAGTTTCATTGCAGTGATATTACTCATTATGGCAGTAAGACGATAATCGTTATTGTTCAGCAAGCTTCAAATTGCATGGATAGTGTCTGATCGTAGGAATTGTTTAAGGATCTCATAAGCTTCGAAGTGAATTATGAAAAAGAAGGAGATTCTCAAGAAAATGAGATTCTCCTTCTTAATTGAAAATCTAAAGCATTTGTTTTGCAGATGAAACTGTTATCTCCAATACTCTCGTTAAAAATGAAAATTTTTCTTTCATCATATCAAATTCTGCACCAGATTCAAGAAACTTTGCAGTTCCTTCAACTACAAAGCCTGTTCCTTGGTAATCGTTATAACCTAAGACCTCTTTACTGCCTAAAGCCATCTTTACTTTATTATTTTGATCAGCATTTTTTTCAGTTCTTCGCATTGCATATGCAGGGATTAAGATTCTTTCATCGGGTGTTAGAACTAAGTATGAGTTCCAAGTGTTAACGATGTGTGGTGCACCTTCTCCCCATGATACGATCGAAACTACACCTTCATTTTTTAATACATCATAAAACTTTTGTGTAAGCATTGTACATCTCCTCCTAAAAGTGTATTAGATAATACAAATGAGTATTAAATATATTATAGATATATATTATCTATAATTAGTATACGATTATGTTTTTATAATGTCAACACAATCAAATATATTATAGATAATTTTTGTCTATAATATTGACTAATAAAAAATAATGAAGTACTATGTGGGAAGATTATATTGTTATTTAGGAAGGTGATTCTGTTGCAATTTTCTGTGGGAGTAGAGTATGCGTTACATTGTTTACTATATATGGTAGATATGCCATCTGGAAAATCCGTTGGGATTAAAGACTTAGCAACTTATCAAGGCGTGTCTGAGACTTATCTATCAAAAGTATATACAAAGCTAAGAAAATCAGGTATTGTGAAGTCGATTCCAGGTGTTAATGGAGGATATGAATTAGCACGTTCACCAGAAAATATAACATTTTGGGATATTATTGAAGCTATCGAAGGGACTTCACCATTATTTCAGTGTGTAGAGATTAGGCAAAAGGAGCTACTGCTAGATAAAAATAACCTACCTGATACCTATACAAAATGTCCTTGTTTAATAAAAGTGGTAATGTTAGAAGCCGAAGATCAGATGAGACAGTATCTGAATAATAAGACTTTAGCATGGCTGCATGAGCAAGTAAAAAATAAGATTCCTGAAGAGCATAGTAAAGCAACTATTGAATGGTTTAACAATGCTAAATCAAGGTAAGCTTAAAATTCTTACTAGCGAACAGATTTAAATACTTGCTTTTTAAAATAAATAAAGGAGGATTACTAATGCGTGTATCTTATGATGAGCTGAAAAGTGAACTTAAAAGAGTTCTTATAAGTAGAGGATTTGAACCGGAAGCTGCGGAGATTGGCGCGTCCATAATAGCAGACAACAGCCGTGATGGCGTACCTTCCCATGGCTTAAATAGGTTTCCTGCTATTGTCAAATTTATAGATGAAGGTGCAATTAATCCCCATAGGCATCCAGTAAAATTGAATGGTGTCGGAGCCCTTGAACAATGGGATGGACAGCTAGGCTTCGGTCCAATAAATGCGAGTATTGCCATGGACAGGGCTATTGAATTAGCGGGGCAATACGGTTTAGGATGTGTTGCTCTAAAAAATACGAATCACTGGCTTCGTGGAGGTACTTATGGATTGAGGGCTGCCGATGCAGGATGTATTGGTATTTGCATGACAAATACATTTCCAAATATGCCACCATGGGGTGGTACGGAAAAGCGTATAGGAAACAATCCCTTTATTATAGCTATTCCACAAAAAAGTGGAGAGCACGTGTTATTGGACATGGCTCAGTCTCAGTTTTCCTTCGGAAAGCTGCAGACATACTCCCTTGCTGGAAAGAAGCTGCCGGTTACGGGAGGCTATGATAAAGATGGAAATCTTACTGACGACCCCAATGCTATATTAGATGGTGGTGAGGTTCTTCCTACCGATATGCAGGTGAGGATTATGCGGATGCTTATATAGAAAATATGTCAGAGTATATTAAGACATCAGCAAAGGCGGAAGGCTTTACCGATATCCTTTACCCAGGAGAAAGGGCTGCCAGAGAGCGGGCAGAAAATATGAGAAAAAATATTCCCGTAAACGAGGAAATGTGGGAAACATTGCTGAAGCTATAACGACTTACCGACCAACTCCGCATCTAGTAAAATTTACGTCGGATTATTTGTAGTGATGTATATCATAGATAAGCACAAAGCAAATAAATTTGGTGCTAGGCACTAAAGTTATATACATTCTAATAACTGTATAACTTTGGTACCTAGCACTTATTGTTAAAAGAATACAATATTATTGATTTTGCTGCTGTCCCTGCTGTTGCTGGCCTTGTTGCTGACCCTGCTGCTGAGCGTTTTGACCCATGCCCATAATTTGAGGGATCTTATTCATTATTTGTCCAATTGCTCCAGCGGTAGGATTTATTGATATAGCAGATATATTGCCTTGGTCTACAATCAACACAGCATCAGTAGATATTCTTGCGCCCAAGCCTAGGGCATCCATGCCAGTATTTGACGATCCCTGGGATGCAGCGGTACTACCTTGAGTAAGCTTGCCTGATGAGTTGCCGCCACCATATCCGATGGAAACTGAAATGACGGGAATAAGTGTTTTATCTTCCACTGATATTGGTCTTCCGAGGGTACCTTCCTGTTGAGCGAAGCTTTCAATATTTGAAAACAAAGTAGTAACATTTTGTTCCATCGTATTATTTATATCCATGTTAATTCCTCCCTTAAATTTTATATAGTATTGTTTTTATACGAATTTCAATAAAGAACGGCCAAGATTTAATTTTGCACTGGCGTCGATATTTATAAAATCATCATTTGCTAAAAAGTTTGGACTTTGGTATAAAGATTCCAATGTGAAAAACCTAGAAATCATGTTGATTCCCCCAAAAACTAAGCCTGTAAAAGAAGGATCTTTAAAACCATACTGGGCACTTATATGAATATCAGTAGGATGAATCTTGCTAAAATATTTCCTGTTTTGCAGGTTTATTTTGCTGATTGTCAACTGTCTTTTAAGAATTCTTTTATTAAAAAGATAAATACTTAGAACAAAGCTGTCATTTTCTGATGAAACCACTGACCTTAGAACAGGATAAAGCCATAATAATGTCACATTTAAATCTGAAGAAGTAGAATTAAAATGAACAATAATTTTTGAAGCTACGGTGAACAAGAGAATTGCAAGAAGTAAAAATGTAATTGTTAATATATATAGTAAAACCATGGAAACTACCTCCATGCTTTGTTGTGAATAGGATGCTTTAATAGTTTAACCAAACTAATTGCTTTTATGGTGTTAAATACTCTCATATTCAGAATAAATTGGGAAATGCTGGTGATAGATATGACGTTTATACGGTTATTTGCATAGGTCTGACATCCTTTTCACCCTTTGGATGCTGAAAAAACTGTATTTACAGTGATAAGGTGAACCATACCATAAGTAAGGGTCGTTTTAAAGCTAAGTATTGATACTACATGTTTTAATGGGATATATTTGGAAAAGTACTGTAGAAGGGCAGGTCACTAAACTTGCCCTTCTAGTTTTCTGCCTTTTTACCAATAGATACACCTTTTTATTAACCCTTTTATTAAAAAACACAATGCATATCGATACGAACATATCGAATAGAAAGAAAAATATATTGATAAACGATAAAAAACATGTTAGAATCAAATTATCAAAAAATAAGTGAGGTGCTTAATGTGAAACAAGTTTCAACACTCTTTTTAAAGGTAGTAGTTTTTCTTATTGCAATTCCGGTTCTTGCTCTGTGCATATTTTGGGTGCCTGGATTTGTAAATTACTTACCTTACCCCATTTTAATCGGTGTGTATGCAACGGCGATATCGTATTTCTTTGCTCTGTATCAAACTTTAAAACTTTTAAGCTATATTGATAAGAACAAAGCTTTCTCGGAATTATCTGTAAAGGCTTTAAAGAATATAAAATACTGTGCAATCACA
>NZ_JARBTM010000018.1 GCF_029240175.1 Anaerosolibacter sp. | reverse complement strand
AAATTTTACTCTATAATATCATAGTGAAAGATTTAAAAACCGAGGCTTCTCGGTTTTATTAGTTTACATTCTTTATTAGGGGAGGTGTTTAAGTATTAATAGTTTATACTTCATAGCTATCATTCTCGTTATTGCAGCAATCAGCTTTGTAGTAGGATATTTTCTGAGAAAGAATGTTGCCGAAGGCAAATTAAATAGTGCAGAGCAAAAAGCAAAAGAAATTGTCAGCGAAGCGCAAAAAGATGCCGAAACAGCAAAAAAAGAAATTCTGCTTGAAGCAAAGGAAGAGGTTCACCGATTAAGAAGTGATTTTGAAAAAGACAGCAGAGAAAGACGAAATGAAATTCAAAGATTAGAAAGAAGGCTTGTTCAGAAAGAAGAAACTTTGGATAGGAAATCTGAAAATCTTGAGAAGAAAGAAGACATGTATAACAAGAAATTGAAGGAAGTTGCAGAAAAGGAAGAGCAAATTGAAGATCTTTATCAAAAAGAACTTCTTGAGCTTGAAAAGATATCTGGACTTACTTCAGAAGATGCAAAAGAATTACTTTTAAATGATATTCAGAAAGAGATAAGACATGAAGCTGCAATGATGATTAAAGAGATAGAACACAAAGCAAAAGAAGAAGGCGAGAAAAAGGCAAAAGAAATAATTTCTTATGCTATACAGAAATGTGCAGCGGATCATGTGGCAGAAACAACCGTATCTGTTGTTGCCCTTCCTAATGATGAAATGAAGGGAAGGATAATTGGTAGAGAAGGTAGGAACATAAGGGCTTTAGAAACTCTGACAGGAATAGACTTGATTATTGACGATACACCAGAGGCAGTGATACTTTCAGGTTTCGATCCAATTAGAAGAGAAGTTGCAAGAATTGCCCTTGAGAAATTAATTGTAGATGGTAGAATCCATCCAGCAAGAATTGAAGAAATGGTTGAAAAAGCTAAAAAAGAAGTAAACAATATGATCAAAGAAGAAGGCGAGCAAGCTACCTTTGAGACAGATGTACATGGACTACATCCTGAATTGATCAAACTTCTTGGAAGATTAAAGTTTAGAACAAGTTATGGACAAAATGTGTTAAAGCATTCTATAGAAGTTTCTCATTTAGCTGGATTAATGGCTACTGAGCTAGGTGCAGATGTAAAGCTTGCAAAAAGAGCAGGTTTACTTCATGACATTGGTAAAGCTGTTGATCATGAAATCGAGGGAACTCATGTAGAAATTGGTATGGATTTATTAAAGAAGTATAAGGAATCAAACGAAGTGATTCATGCTATGTCTACACATCATGGGGATTATGAACCTCAGACCATTGAAGCGGTTTTAGTTACAGCAGCTGATGCTATTTCTGCAGCAAGACCTGGTGCTAGAAGAGAAACCTTGGAGACATATATTAAACGTCTTGAGAAGTTGGAGGAAATTGCTAGTGCCTATGATGGGGTAGAAAAATCATTTGCTATCCAAGCTGGACGTGAAGTTAGAATCATGGTGAAGCCAGAAGAAATGGCAGATGCAGATATAATCTATCTAGCTCGAGACATAACAAAGAGAATCGAAAATGAACTGGAATATCCAGGTCAAATTAAAGTAAATGTAATTCGAGAAACTAGAGCAATAGAATATGCAAAATAAGAGGAGCACACTTTGTGTGCTTCTATTATTTTTTGAAATATATAATAAAAATTATTAACACATTATACTATATTAAGAAAATGATGAAGTCTAAAAAGAGAAGGTGTCATTGTTCAATCATTTGTTTAAATTTTCTTATTTCTTTTTTAGAAAAAAAAGGATTTGTAGGATATATGTAGAATATAGTAACTTGATAAAATATATCATTCTAAACTATGTATCATTCAACTCTATTATTAAAGGGGGCTTTCATCATGGAAGTATTAAAAGTATCAGCAAAATCAAATCCAAACTCTGTTGCAGGAGCATTAGCTGGCGTTTTAAGAGAACGCGGTGGTGCAGAAATCCAAGCAATTGGTGCGGGTGCTCTGAATCAAGCAGTGAAAGCAGTAGCTATTGCGCGAGGATTCGTTGCTCCTAGTGGTGTTGACCTAATATGTATTCCAGCATTCACAGACATCCAAATAGATGGAGAAGAGAGAACTGCCATCAAACTTATTGTTGAGCCAAGATAATTTATTGTTAGAAAAAGACCTGTTTTTACGGGTCTTTTGCTTTTTTACATATTATGAGGGTATTAGTGCAAATATATATGTTAATATGTAAATATCTGTTTCTTGATTGTTAATGCAAGGGGGTAGTATATTGAGGATTGATATGCATGTTCATTCAACAGCATCAGATGGGGTATTAAAGCCTTCTGAAATTATTGATTGGGCAGTACAACTTAGATTAAAAGGAGTGGCAATCACGGATCATGATACGGTTGATGGCTTAGAAGAAGCTGCACAATCTGCGAAAGCATATAAAGATTTTTTATTTATACCTGGTATAGAGTTTAGTACGCAGTTTATGGACCATGAAGTTCATATATTAGGTTATTGGATTGATTATAAGGATCCTGGGATCATTACATTAACGGAAAAAATAAAGGATGATAGAACACAAAGAGGAAGACGAATTATTGAAAAGCTAAAAGAGTTAGGATACAATATAACATTTGAAGAAGTATTATCGGTGACAAAAGGTGGTGCTGTAGGACGGCCACATATTGGAAGATTATTGGTAGATAAAGGATATGGACGAACAATACAAGAAACGTTTGAAACTATGTTGGGGAAAGGAAAGCCAGCCTATATAGAACGATTTAAGCTATCACCTGAAGAAGCTATTTCCGCTATTATCAAAGCAAAAGGGGTGCCTGTGTTAGCACACCCAGGTCTTTTAAATAAACGGATTGATGTAATTGATATTATTCAGAAGGGAATAAAAGGTATAGAGGTGTATCATAGCAAACATGAAAAAAGCGACAGTCGGCGATTTCTAAAGATCGCACGAAATTACGATCTCCTTGTCACAGGTGGGTCAGATTTTCATGATAGTTTTGCCAGTAAACGACCTACAATCGGTAGTGAAGGTGTATCTGTGGATGAACTGCATGAATTTCTGAATAAGTAATATATGGTATCTTACTCAAAAAGATATGGACGAACTTCCATATCTTTTTGAGTAAGATTGGATTGCTAAAATCTGAACAAATTCTTAAATTGTTATTATAATGTTTGTGATTATGAGATGCTTATTGTATAATACTAATGTAAACAAGTAAAAGGAGTGGAAGAAATGTCATCAACATATGAGAATCCTTTGATCACAAGATACGCCAGCCAAGAAATGGCACAACTATTTTCAGCAGATATGAAGTTTAAGACTTGGAGAAAACTTTGGATTGCTTTAGCGGAAGCAGAAAAAGAACTAGGGCTAGATATATCAGATGAGCAGATTGAAGAAATGAAGAAGTATCAAGATGATATTAATTATGATGTGGCCAAGAAAAGGGAAAAAGAGACAAGGCATGATGTGATGTCCCATGTATATGCGTTTGGAGTCCAATGCCCAGCGGCGAAGCCAATTATTCATCTAGGTGCTACAAGTGCCTATGTTGGAGATAATACGGATATTATTGTAATGGATCAAGGATTAAAATTGATTCGGAAAAAACTAATAAATCTAATGAACAATATGTCAGCTTTTGCACTGGAATATAAAGACTTACCAACTTTAGGATTTACACATTTTCAGCCTGCCCAGCTGACAACTGTAGGAAAACGAGGAACCCTATGGCTTATGGACTTCTTAATGGACTATGAAGATTTAGAATATGCATTAAGTACCATCTCCCTTCGGGGTGTGAAAGGAACAACCGGTACCCAGGCCAGTTTTTTAAGCTTATTTGATGAAGATCACCAAAAGGTAAAGGATTTGGATAAGCTTGTTGCTGAAAAGATGGGTTTTAAAAAGACATTTCCAGTTACCGGACAAACATATTCTAGAAAACTAGACTACAGAATACTATCCATACTAAGCAGCATTGCTCAAAGTGCTCACAAAATGACAAATGATCTTCGCTTATTACAACATTTAAAAGAAATAGAAGAACCATTTGAAACGAATCAGATAGGCTCTTCTGCCATGGCATATAAGAGAAATCCGATGAGAAGCGAAAGGGTGGCATCTCTAGCTAGACATGTCATTGCTAATATTATGAATCCAGCAATGACAGTATCTACACAGTGGTTTGAAAGAACATTAGATGATTCTGCCAATAGAAGGATATCTATCCCAGAAGCATTTTTAGCTGTTGATGCAATTCTTGAAATTTGCATTAATATTTTTTCAGGATTAGTAGTTTATGAGAAAGTAATAAATCAACACGTAATGAATGAGTTACCATTTATGGCTACAGAAAACATAATGATGGAAGCTGTTAAGCGCGGTGGAGATCGACAAGAATTACATGAAAAGATAAGAACTCATTCTATGGAAGCAGCTAAGCAAGTGAAGATGGAAGGAAAGTCAAATGACTTGTTAGTCAGGATAGCAGAAGATGATACATTTAAGCTCACGAAGGATCACATTGATAATCTTGTAGATCCAATATTATATATTGGTCGTAGTCCTCAACAGGTCATGGAATTCATTGAAGAACATATCCAACCTATTATTGAGAAGAATAAAGAAATAATTGGATTGGAAATTGATCTGAAAGTATAAAAACAAAAGAAAAATGCAAGATTGATATCTTGCATTTTTCTTTTGTTTTTATTTGCAGGAAAATTAATGGTTTATGTAGTATTAGAAGATTATAAATATTATAAAAACAATAATTGTAATTCTATGAGATGCATGGGGCAATGAGATATCATTGAATGGGGGAGAGAATCTTGCTCGAAAATAAAATGTTCTATTATAGAGTAAATGAAATATTTTCAACAGATTTTATTAGCATTGAACCCCATATTAAGCTTTCGGAAGTGATTTATTATGTTCTGAGGGAAAACATGCAGGAAGCACTTGTCATAGATGAGGACAAAAAGCTTCTAGGAATTATAACTCTGACAGACATCTCACTTTTCTTAAGGGATAATTATGATCTTTCATTACCGGTTTCTCATTTTATGAAAACTGATGTATTGACAATTGTTGGAGATGAGCTTATTAGTAAAGCTCGGAGGCTTTTGATAGAGAGAAAAATAGGTCGTTTACCTGTATGCGCAGGGGATCAAGTAATTGGAATACTACGAAGCGATAATATACGGGATAACTATTATATGAAGCTTGAAATCATCAATAAACAATATAGACATATTATTAACAATATGCATGAAGGTGTTACAGTTACGGATGCATCTGGTTACGTGATTTTCTGGAATAAAAGTGCTGAAAAGATTTATGATATAGAGGCTAAAGACATTCTTTATCATAGACTAATCGATTTCTTTCCAAACGCCCTTACTTTATCGGTTATTGAAAGTCGTATTCCTATAGAGAATGTTTATCATTCTCCAAAACCAAACTATTATATTATTATTAGTGCCTTACCTATATTTATTGAAGGTGAATTTATGGGGGTGGTGGCAACAGAAAGGGATGTAACAGAATATCGAAATCTCTCTGTGCGCCTAGAAAAAGCAAACTCTCAAATTAGTCTTCTTAAAGAAGAAGTAGAAAAGATTACAAAGGGTGGATTTTCTTTGGGAAATATCATTGGTAAAAGCCCAATAATCCAGAGAAAAATACAACTAGCTAAGCATGTATCTCAAACCGATACAAGTGTTTTGATTACAGGAGAAAGTGGTACAGGGAAAGAGGTTTTTGCAAGGGCTATTCACCACCATAGTAAAAGACAAGGACATTTTGTTCCAGTGAACTGCAGTGCAATTCCCCAGAGCCTTTTTGAGAGCGAATTTTTTGGTTATGTAGGGGGTGCTTTCACCGGAGCACTTAAAAGGGGAAAATTAGGGTATTTTGAACTTGCCAATAATGGAACAATTTTTCTTGACGAAATAGGTGATTTGCCAATAGAACTTCAGGCCAAATTGCTAAGGGTCCTCCAAGAGGGAAGCGTTTTACGTATTGGTTCAGAAAAAGAAATTCCAATTGATGTACGTATCATTTCAGCCACCAATAGGAGCCTTAAAGAAATGGTAAAAAAAGGGGAGTTCAGAGAGGATCTATACTACCGTTTAAATGTAGTGGAGATTGAGCTGCCACCTTTAAGGGACCGCAAGGAAGATATTGTTTTGCTCTTTGATCATTTTTTACAGGAGATTTGCCATAAGAATCATATAAAAATTTATCATGTTGATAAAGAAGTATTCGATATTTTATATAAATATGAGTGGAAAGGTAATATTCGAGAGTTAAGGAATACCGTAGAATGCATGGTAGTTCTGAGTCATGATCACCGTATTACCGTATCATCCATACCACAGTATATTACAGAAGGAACCCTAGATATAAAGGATAGGCATACCAAGCCTTCTTCAAGTTTAGATGAAGTGGTCAAATCATCTGAAATACAAATGATTCGTAAGGCTTTAATTGAAGCAAAGGGAAACAAGGCAAAAGCTGCGAAGTTATTATGCATTCCAAGGAGCACTTTGTATTATAAAATAAGCCAGTATGATATACTATGTCAAGAAACTGACACATGTCAGAAATTCGGCAAATAAACAGAGGTTATAATAATTAAAGGGATATAGTAAAATACAAGTCAACGTGCACAATGAATGTCAGTTAACTGACACTATAGAAAGATGCAGGTCTTATCAATATTTATTGATAAGACCTGCATCTTTTATTTATGTGGAGTTGAAGAGGTTTGTAAGAAGATTTATTTATCAGAAAATTTTGGCATATTAATTGCTTAATAATCTGTGAGTAGATTGATCTTAATTATTCAATGAACTTTGCAAAGTGAATACATATCAATAGATAAAACTATTAAATATTATCAAAAGCTGAAAGGAGGGCAGCGTCATATATCAATTATAAAGGAGGGTTTGTATGAGTCAACAGAAAGAACAATGGGCAAGCAGATGGGGATTTATTGCAGCATCGATTGGTATGGCAATAGGTACAGGGAATGTATGGAGATTTCCAAGGGTAGCAGCAGCAAACGGTGGTGGACCATTCATCATCGCGTGGACCATCGCTCTATTTGTTTGGTCCATACCTCTACTTATGGGTGAAATGGTCATGGGTAGAAGGACAGGGCTTGGGACGATAGGTGCTTTCCGGGATTACGTAGGAAAGAAGTATACCTGGATGGGTACCTGGATCGCAGCAGTGTGTCTATTAATTATGTTCTACTATTCTGTAATAATGGGTTGGTGCGTTAAGTATTTTACTTTAGCTGTAACAGGTGCTTTTAGTAAGCCTGTCGGGACAGAAGTAACTGAGGCAATATGGCAAACGTTTACCACAACACCTTCGCAAACTATTCTATACCATTTTATTTCTATGGCAGTAGCAGGTTTCATCATTTATAGAGGTGTGACGAACGGAATTGAGAAGGCATCAAAAGTAATGATACCTACATTATTCGCATTAATAATTTTCGCTGCTATAAGATCCATAACGCTCCCTGGTGCATCTAAAGGACTTGAATTTTTATTTAGCCCTAAGCTCCATATGCTTGCTACACCTAAAATTTGGCTTGAGGCCTTTACTCAGGCTGCTTGGTCAACGGGAGCGGGTTGGGGTTTTATTATTACATACGCTGTATATACGAAGAAGAAAGAGGATGTTGCAGGGAACTGTATGATTATGGGATTTAGTGATAACGTGGGTGCTTTGATTTGTGGAATGGCAGTACTCCCCGCAATCTTTGCTCTTTCACCAGCACCTGAAGCTGCAATATCTGCTGGAAATACGGGAATAACTTTTATTTATCTGGCTCAATTATTTACAACGATGCCATTTGGTTCTATTTTATCAGCACTCTTTTTCCTAGCCATGTCCATTGCAGCGTTGACTTCGCTACTGCCTATGGTTGAAGTGGGTGTTAGAAACTTTATGGATGCTGGATTAGACAGGCAGAAAGCAACGCTAATTGTTGTAATCGGCGGTTTTTTAGCAGGCATTCCATCAGCGTATAGCTTAAATATTAATGATAACCAAGATTGGGTATGGGGTGTAGGATTATTGTTTAGTGGACTTTTTGTTGCTATTGCCCTTATGAAACAAGGACTTGAAAAAATTCGAAATAATGATATCAATACACCATGGTCGGATTTTAAAGTTAACAGATGGTGGACCGTTAGTGTAGCATTATTTCCAGCATTTGTAACAATTATCATAGGCTGGTGGTTATGGCAGGCAATTACCTGGTATCCAGAAAACTGGTGGGATCCAACTGAAACATTCAGTGTAGGTACTATAGCGCTTCAATTTGGTATTCTGCTTGCATTTGCAGGATTATCAAACAACTGGTTAGCAAATAAGATAGGTAAAGGCAGAGATATAATGGAATCAACAGAGGAGGCGAAATAGTATGTCATCAACTTCAATTATTATGATGGTTATAACTTTGGGATTCTATTTCTGTGGTTTCATTTATTTATTGAGTAGGGCATTTAAATCACAGAACAATAAATAGGAACAATGATTGGATTCTTCTCCCAATGGGAGAAGAATCCAAATAAATCATGATGGAGGTGTCACCATGAGAATAGAGGAGCATCCAATCGTAGGTTTTCAAAGAGGGAAATCTCTACAATTTAAGTTTAATGGCCAACCACTAAATGGATATGAAGGAGAAACAATTGCTGCTGCACTGCATGCGGCAGGGATAAAAGTATTAAGTCATAGTCATGAAAAACATAGACCCCGTGGGTTTTATTGTGCTATAGGTAATTGTTCATCTTGCTTGATGGTTGTAAATGGAGAGCCTAATGTAAGAATATGTGTTGAAATGCTCCAGGAAGGAATGGAGATATCTACACAGATAGGGAAAGGAGATATCCTGCGATGAAATATACAGATGTTCTCATAATAGGAGGTGGCCCTGCAGGACTCTGCGCAGCTATTAGTGCTGCTGAAGCAGGATGCAAAGTTCTCTTGGTTGATAGGAATAGGTCATTAGGAGGTCAGTTGGTAAAACAAACCCATATGTTCTTTGGCTCTGAAAAGCAGTATGCATCGGTACGTGGAATTGATATAAGCAAAATACTGCTTAATCAGATTCATGATAAGGAGAATATTGAGATATTAAATGATACAACAATATTGGGAATATATGAGGACGGAGTAATTACTGCAGAATCTTCGGGGATATATATGAAAATTAAAGTTAAGTCTACAATTGTGGCAACGGGAGCCAGCGAGAAAACATTAGCATTTCCCAATAATGATTTGCCAGGTGTCTATGGAGCAGGCGCTGTACAGACATTAATGAATGAACATGGCATCAAACCAGGCAAGAATGTTTTAATGGTTGGTGCAGGAAATATTGGATTAATCGTAAGTTACCAATTATTGCAGGCAGGCGTTAAAGTGGCTGCAATTATTGATGCTGCACCGAACATAGGGGGGTATTTAGTACACGCTTCAAAAGTTCGTAGATCAGGCGTTCCAATTTATACGAGACATACGGTAAAGCAAGCTTATGGTAAAGATGAGCTTAAGGGTGCAACCATCCACAAATTAGATGAAAATTGGAATCCAATAGAAGGAACTGAAATGGATCTTGATATAGATGTAATGTGTATAGCTGTTGGTTTATCACCTCTGTGTGAACTACTATGGCAGGCTGGGTGTGAAATGAAGTACATGAATGAACTAGGTGGGTATGTACCATTACGAAATGAGCGTATGGAAACCTCGATTCCTGGTATTTTCGTTGCCGGTGATGTGGGGGGTGTGGAAGAAGCAAGCAGTGCAATGGTAGAGGGATACTTGGCGGGCATAAATGCTGCACAAAGTATAGGCCATACAGTATGCAATATAGAAGAAAAGAAAAAGGATCTCCACGACCAACTACATGCATTAAGATCGGGTCCGGTAGGAACGAAGATTCGAGAAGGAATTACACAGTTACAGACAGTCCTAGAAGCTGCAGCAAGCAGTAGTTTATAGGCGAATATCGTAAGGAGGTGTAAAAATGTTAGCAAGTACAGGAGTACCCACAAGAGTGGATATAGAAAAGGCTTTTCCAAACGAAGTTCGAATGAATCAAGGGGCAGCTGCTGTGATTGAATGTTTTCAGAATATCCCCTGCAACCCATGCTATACGGCTTGCAACAGAAATGCCATCAAGGAATTTCAAGACATCAATGATTTACCTTTAATAGATCATGAACAATGTAATGGATGTGGACTATGTATAAGTAAATGTCCAGGTTTGGCAATTATGGTTGTAGATATGACCTATTCAGAGCATGAGGGACTTTTGAAGATTCCCTATGAGTTTATCCCGTTGCCAGTGGAAGGCGATATTGTGAGAGGATTAGATAGGTCGGGTAAGCATATGTGTGATGTAAAGGTTGTTAAAGTTCTAAATACAAAGTATTTAGATAGAACACCGATCATTTCAATTGCTGTCCCCAAAGAGTACATTCACAATGTTAGAAATATAGGAATGGGGGATTAACATGGATGATAATGCAATCGTTTGTCGCTGTTCTGACTTGACTGTAAAGGATGTAAGGAATTTGATTGCTAAGGGGTTTACGACTTTCGATGAATTAAAAAGAATCAGTAGAATAGGCATGGGTCCTTGTCAAGGAAGAACATGTGCACAACTCGTGCTTAGAGAACTATCAATTGCAACTGGTAAACAGATTTCTGAACTAAAGCCAGGAACTTATAGACCCCCTGTGAAAGGTATAAAGCTAGGCGCTATTTGTGAATGTAGTACAGGAGGTGAAGTCCATGATTAAAACAGCAGATGTTGTAATCATAGGCGGGGGAATCTCAGGATGTGCCATCGCATATAATCTATTAAAAAAAGGTGTAAAGGATGTTGTCGTCATAGAAAAGGCTTATTTAGCCAGCGGGGCAACAGGAAGGTGTGGTGCAGGAATCCGACAACAGTGGGGAACAGAAATGAATTGCAGGATTTCAAAATTATCTTCTGATTTCTTCGAGAATGCCAATGAGGAGCTAGACTATGATGGAGATATAGAATTTAAACAGGGAGGATATTTGATCGTTTCCAGCACGGAAAAAGAGCATGAACAATTTAAGAAAAATGTGACGTTACAAAACAGCCTGGGAATCCAATCAAAATTATTGAATCTTGATGAAGCGAGAGAAATCGTACCATTCTTGAATACAGAAGGATTGATTAGTGCCACCTTTCATCAGAAAGATGGTCACCTTAATCCCTTCCATACAACGCAAGCTTTTGCGAATGCAGCGAAGAGACTAGGCGCCCATATCTATACCTATACGGAAGTAATGGATATCATTGTTGAAGGTGGTAGGATTGTAGGAGTCAAAACAAACAAAGGAGATATCTCAACCAATATTGTTGTAAATGCAGCGGGAGGATACTCACAGCTCATTGGGAATATGGTGGGATTAGAGTTGCCAGTTTTCTCTGAGCGACATCAAATATTGGTTACAGAACCGGTTGAGCCTGTTCTTGGACCCATGGTCATGTCTTTCTCTCTAAATCTATATTGTCAGCAAGTACCCCATGGCAGCATTATTATGGGTCGAGGTGATGAGGGGGAGCCTCGGGATCTCCGCATCACTTCAGGGTGGCACTTCTTGGAGGAAATGACAAAAACGATTACAAAGGTACTTCCTCCGCTGAAGGATGTACGCTTATTAAGACAATGGGCTGGACTGTATAATATGACTCCAGATAGACAACCGATCTACGGGCCTGTAGACGAGGTAGAAGGGTTTTATTTAGCCATAGGCTATAGTGGTCATGGATTTATGTTTGGTCCTGCTACAGGGCTACTAATGGCAGAATCTATACTCGGTGAAGAAACAACATTGCCTATAGATATGCTTCACCTAAACCGATTCAAAAAAGGTGAGCTTATTTTTGAACCATCTGTTGTTTAGATTGAACAAGAAGTTATAATAATCTGCTTGAATATGAAAGTAATATGATTATATGGAGGTGAAAAATATTGAAGAGGCTGGGTAAAAAAGATGAATTATGTATAGGATGCAATCAGTGTGTGGATATCTGTTCGAATACATATTTCAGGGAAGCTTTAAAGGAAAAATCTAGTATTCGAGTCAATATGGAGTCACAGAAGGGATATGACATCAATGTATGCAGTCAATGTGGCGAATGTATAGAAATATGTCAAATAGAGGCCCTTTATAGAGATAAAAATCAAGTAGTAAAAATTAAAAAACATGATTGTGTAGGATGTTTAATGTGTGTAGGATTTTGTCCTGAGGAAGCAATGAGACAGCATGATGATTTAATTGAGCCCTTTAAATGTGTAGCATGCGGTTTATGTGCAAAAAATTGCCCGACAGGAGCAATATTTATTGAAAATGTAGACCTAGTAGAATTGGTAGCATTGGGGGAAACCGCTACTGCTGGAGAATAATTGTTACATGATGAGAAGGGGGATGAAATATATGAATGCAAAGGAAGTACTTAAAGGTCATAAATCCCTGGCTGAATTTCGCTATGAATTAGGTCAAGTAGAAAAGGGATATACAAATAGATCATTATATATTAATTTATCTGATAATAAGGTTGAGTCAAAACCTGTAACAGATATGATGAAGGAAAAATTTACAGGAGGGAAAGGGTTTGGTCTTTGGTATCTTTGGAATGCAGTAAGGCCAGAAACAAAATGGAATGATCCAGAAAATGAAATTGTCATTTCAAGTGGACCACTAGGAGGCATCACCCAATATCCGGGATCAGGCAAATCTTTGGTAGTTACAATATCTCCGTTAACAGGTTTAGTTATCGACAGCAATGTAGGAGGCTATTTTGGACCACTGCTTAAATTTGCAGGGTGGGATGCATTGGAGGTTCAGGGAAAAGCTGAAAAAGATGTTGTTATATTCATAGATGGGAATGAAGGAACTGTTAAGATAGAAGAAACACCTATTGAAGAAAAAGATGGGCATCAAATCGGGGAAATGTTAACCGAAATGTACGCAGAATCCGAAGACGATAAAAGAAATATTTCAGTAGTAACTGCTGGTTCTGCGGGGGAGCATACCTTGATCGGGCTATTGAACTTTACTTTCTATGATGTGCGAAGAAAGGTAGTACGGTTAAAGCAAGCCGGTCGTGGTGGTATCGGTACTGTATTTAAGGATAAAAACATCAAAGCTTTGGTTGTCAGATTTAGAGGTGTAAAAGGAGATTTGAATCATCCAAGTGATATTTCAAGAATTAACAAAGCTGGGGTTAGGTTACATAAGGAAATTTGTAAATTTGATGATGTACAGAACAAAATGAGACAAATTGGTACAGCGAATATTATTGAAGTTATGGACGAATACGATTTGCTACCCGTCCATAACTATAAGTATGGAAGTCATCCAGATACTTATAAGATCGCATCAAACGTTTTTATCGAAAAGTATATTACCCAAGGTAAACCTGATGGTTGCTGGTATGGATGTTCGTTATCATGTGCCAAAGCTGCGGATCATTTCGAAATAAAAACGGGCCCATATAGGGGGCAATTTGTAACTGTGGATGGGCCTGAATATGAAAATGCTGCAGGACTAGGTGCCAATTGCGGTATTTTCGATCCACAATATATTTTAGAAAGTAACTTTTATTGTGATACTTATGGGGTTGATACGATTTCCTTTGGAACGATTACAGCTTTTGCCATGGAATGTTATGAAAATGGTATTATCAATAAAGAAATAACTGGAGGGTTAGAACTGAACTTCGGAAATGCTGAAGCTGCAATGGAACTCCTGCATCAGATGTCAAGGGGAGAAGGCTTTGGATTGATCGCAGGCCAAGGAATTCGAAGGATGAAAAGACTCTTTGTGGAAGCGTATGGGGCAGATCCTAAATTCCTACAGGATATAGGCATGGAGCAAAAAGGGTTGGAGTATTCAGAATACCTACCAAAAGAATCATTGGCCCAGCAAGGCGGTTATGGTTTGACGAATAAGGGACCCCAGCATGATGAGGCATGGCTGATTTTTATGGATATGGTAAATAATCAGATTCCTACCTTCGAGGATAAGGCAGAAGCACTACACTATTTCCCCATGTTTAGAACATGGTTCGGATTAAATGGACTATGTAAGCTTCCATGGAATGATATCGTTCCAGAGAGCAATTCATCCGCATTAGAACCTGCAAAGATCCCAGAGCACGTGCAAAATTATGTGGACCTGTTTAATGGTGTAACAGGGAGGGTGATTGACAAAGAAGAATTGATTCGTCAATCGGAAAGAGTATATAATTTCCAAAGAGTATTTAATATCAGAATGGGTCATGGCAAGCGTGAGGATGACAAAATCCCATACCGTTCTGCCGGTCCTGTAACCGTAGAAGAATATGAATCAAGACGGGAGAGATATGACCAACAATTAATCGAATTGCTAGGTTATAATCCAGAGGGGAGAACGACAGAAGAAAAAATAGCTGTATTGCGAAGACATAGGGAAGATCAATATGAAAAACTTATTGATGCTGTCTATGCGAGGAGGGGTTGGAATAATAATGGGATTCCAAAGATAAATACACTGGAAATGCTCGGTATAGATTTACCAGAAGTCATAGAGGCTGTTCAGCCATATTTATAAATAGATCGCTTTCAGAGAGATTTAGGAGGCATATCTGATGATAAAGGTGAATGGAAGGGATTTTGAATGGCAGGAAGGACTTACAGTAGCGAAATTACTTGAAAAGAAACGGTATACCTATCCCAAAATTATCGTAAAAGTAAATGAAAGGCTTATCAATAAACAGCAATATGTGTCAACAGTTATTTATGATGGCGATGATGTGAAAGTAATACATTTGTTGGCTGGAGGATAAAATAACGATATTTTCCATATAAAAGAGTATAGCTGAAATTTAGCTATATTCTTTTTATTTTTTCATATTTTACAAATACTAATAAGGACCAATATAAGGGACAAGCAATTAAAAAAAATATTGACATAAATATAAAGCTTATGTATAATCATGGATAATATAATATGTAAACACGATGATGGAGAATAGTAAAAAAGTGATGTTTCACAGAGAGCTTGGAATAGATGAGATCCATGCAGACTAACTTTTAGAACCCACTCCGGAGTAGAATGATGAACAAATCATTACGTCTAAATCACGTTACGATTGCTAGAGTGAGTCGTTTGACTAACTAGGGTGGTACCGCGGGTATATCTCGTCCCTTTTGGGGCGGGATTTTTTTATTTTTTACAGTTGTTCATGATTAAAGTAGACATAATAATATTATGTAAATTGAAAATGGTAATTGTCAAGATAAGGGAGTGGATGATGATGAAATACCTAGTAGATAAATGTAAGAGTTTACATGAAGAATCGCAAATTTTGGCAACGTTAAATACGAAGACGAAAAATGAGGCGCTTAAGCAAGTAGCCATTAGCCTACAGGAACATAAAAGCCTTATACTAGAAGCAAATGAAAAAGATATTCTGCAAGCAAAAAAAGAAAATATGAAAGAGAGTCTGATTGATCGGTTAAGACTGGATGCAAGACGGATCGATGATATGATAGATGGAATCTATACAATTATTGAGTTGAAAGATCCTATTTGGAAAAGCAATGATGTATGGACATTGGAGAATGGTCTAACAATCAGTAAGATGACAGTGCCACTGGGTGTTATAGGAATTATTTATGAGTCGCGGCCTAATGTGACAATTGATGCATTCTCCTTGGCGTTAAAAAGTGGGAACTGTATATTGTTACGGGGAAGCGCATCTTCTATTCATTCAAACAAGGCTTTGGTTTATGCAGTAAAAGAAGGGTTGAAAAGAAGTTCGGTAGCTGAGGGTGTTATTGAATTTATTGATGATCCAGACCGTACGATTGTAAAAGAAATGTTAACTTTGAATGAGTATATTGATCTGATTATTCCCCGAGGTGGAAAGGATTTAATCGACTTTGTCGTTAAAAATGCCACCGTACCTACAATAGAAACAGGTGTTGGTAACTGTCATATATTTATCGATGAAACTGCACCCTTTACAATGGCACTAGAAATTATTGAAAATGCAAAAGTTCAGCGACCGGGTGTGTGCAATGCTTGCGAAACAGTTTTAATTCACAAGGCGATAGCAGAGAAGTTTCTTCCTCGATTATATGACTGTCTAAAAGATCGCGTTGATATTCGTGGATGCGATGAAACCCTTAGAACAATAGCCGTAAGCAAAGCGGTAGAAGAAGACTGGCAGGAGGAATACCTAGACTATATTTTAGCGGTAAAGGTTGTGGAAAGTGTTCATGAAGCAATCAACCATATCCGTAAATACGGAACGAAGCATTCGGAATCCATCATCACAGAAAATATTACAAATGCAAATCTATTTACACGACAAGTAGATGCTGCAGCGGTATATGTAAATGCTTCCACCAGATTTACTGATGGCAGTCAATTTGGTTTTGGCGGCGAAATGGGAATCAGCACGCAGAAAATTCATGCCCGAGGTCCTATCGGTCTAAATGAGCTGGTCAGCTCAAAATTCATGGTTTTAGGAAATGGGCAAATTCGAGAATAGAGGGATTTTATGATTAGTGAAATTATGAATAGAAGCAAAAAAATAGTGATCAAGATTGGAAGCAATACACTGGCGAATGAAAATGGAACCATTAACAAAGATTTTCTTAAAAAGTTATGTACCCAGATATGGCAACTAATCAACGAAGGAAAACAAATTGTTATTGTGTCATCGGGGGCTAGAATCGCAGGGGTAGCAACAATAGATAAATGGATGAGAAAAGAGGACATTCATTATAAACAAGCATTATGCGCCATTGGGCAGGTTGAACTCATGGATGCTTATAGAAGAGCGTTTATGTCTTATCATATTCACATTGGGCAGATGCTATTAACAAGAGATGATTTCTTTGACAGAAACAGAACATTAAACATAAGAAATACATTATTTACTTTGGTTGATGAAGGTGTAGTGCCAATAATTAATGAAAATGACACTGTTAGTGTTGAAGAGATTAAAATCGGTGATAATGATACACTGGCGGCTCTAACCGCTAATCTTTGGAATGCGGATGCATTGATTTTATTTAGCGATGTAGATGGTATTTATGATAAAAATCCCAAGGTATATAAAGACGCATCGCTCATCGAAGAAGTATCAAATATAGATGAATTGTTGACAAATATTACGATTGGAGAATCAAACTCTTTTGGAACAGGTGGAATTGCGACGAAGATTGAAGCTGCCAGAAAGGTGAATAATTATGGAATACCAATGATTTTAACCAATGGTCGTAAAGAAAATGTTTTATTAAAACTATTAGATGGTACAGAAAAAGCGACACTATTTAAAGTAACATAATCCTATAATCAAGAAATAAAATGTTGAATTAATAATAATACTGGGGTGGTAAAATGAACAGCAAAATTGGATTTATAGGCGCAGGGAATATGACGTACGCCATCGTTAGCGGCTTACTCAATAGCGATCCTCATGCGAAAGAAAATATATATGTAAGCAATCGGACTATGGATAAGGCAGAAAGGCTTAGTGAAGAATTTGATATTTCTTTTACAGTAAATAACCGTACTTTAGTGGAAACCTGCGATATTATTGTCCTGTCAGTAAAACCTGCTAAATATAAGGAAGTTTTAGATGAGATTAAGGATGTGGTTACTTCAAAGCATGTGATTGTTTCTGTAGCTGCAGGAATTACAATGGAATACATTGAGAAATTTTTTAATAAGCCAGTAAAGGTTGTTCGTACGATGCCAAATACACCTGTACTGGTTGGGGAAGGTATGACAGCAGTTACATCAAATAATTATACTGAAAAAGATGATTTGAATGCTGTTTTGAATCTCTTCGAAAGTATAGGGAGAGTAGATGTAATCGACGAAAGCTTAATGGATAGTATTCCCGCCATTAGTGGAAGTAGCCCTGCATATGTATATATGTTTATTGAAGCCTTAGCAGATGGTGGTGTACTCCATGGACTTTCAAGAGAAAAAGCGTATAAATACGCTGCTCAAGCTGTATTAGGTGCAGCAAAGATGGTTTTAGAAAAGGAAAAACATCCAGGGGAATTAAAGGATATGGTATGCTCCCCAGCAGGTTCAACCATCGAGGCTGTATATTCTTTGGAAAAAAGCAACTTTCGTGGGGCTGTAATTCAAGCAATGAATGCATGTACCGACAAGGTAAAGCAAATGGGCAAGACTGAAAGCTGAAGGGGATAGGTGAAATAAATGATATTTGTAAATGGAAAAGCAATGCAATGCATGCCATTACAGTCGATTCTAACGCATTTTAAAACATCGCTTCCCGTAAATGCAATAATGATCAATGGAAAATTAGTAGAAGAAGATATCTATGATAATATCAACATCCAAGATGGAGATGAAATAAAAATAATCTATCCAATCATTGGAGGATAGGGAGTGTAAACATAAAACCATGGAAACAATTGTGTTTCCATGGTTTTATACATTATAACGTTATATTTTAAAAGCAGCACCATTAACAAAGTCTATATTTTCATAGTTTCTTAAATCATCCATAAGCTGAAAAAGGGCTTTATCTTTATTTTTGGCTTCAATCATTACATCAAAATCTCTATTAATTTCTTTTGCAGTAGAAACAAAATCATAAAAGAATTTAACATCTACATTGTCAGCATGGGCCCGTATATTTTTATCACACTTAGGGCTAGAAACATGTATTTTAGGTGGGAGAGATTGCTCACCCCATGTATTGAAAATATCTTTAAGTAGATCACCGATTTGCTCGCCATTATTATTGCACCAGTGGTGGTGGATATCCAAAACCATAGGGGCTTTTATCTGTCTACAGATATCTAATACTTCTTGGGCAGTATAGATCTTATCATCATTTTCTAAAATAATTCTATCTCGGATATGGGTTGGAAGGTTAACGAAGTTTTGAATAAAACGCTGGACTGCCTTGGACTTACTGTCGTATGAACCCCCAACATGCAGTACAAGTTTTCCTATTTCCGGGGAAAGCCCCATGGCGTCCAAAATACGCCCATGGTACGCCAAGTCTTTGATTGATGAATCAAGGACTTCTTTTTTGGGGCTATTTAGAATTGTAAAATGATCTGGATGAGCACTGATACGCATACCGTTATCCCTAATATAATTGCCGATAGAAAGAAACTCTTCATGAAATTCTGCCGCATAATCCCACGATATCACATCAGGGTGGGTAGCTAAGGGTATTAGCTTAGATGTTAGGCGATAAATTTTTATATTATGGGTATTGGCATGGATTAGAATTCGTTTTGTATTATTTACATTTTCTCTGACTAAGGATTGTAAACGATAAAGCCTAACTTCAGGATCTTCAGGCAGATTTGTATAACTTTTATAAGTGATCGTTTTATTGGGTGAAGCATCATGGAGAAGAAGAGATAGGGCCACAAAACCTAGGCGAATTAACATGGCTTAAGTTCCTTTCGTTCTAGAATAACTGATATTTCGACATAGGTAACATGAACAACGACAAATTACAGCAATATACAAGAATGTGTCAAGTGATATGTATTCTCAATTAAGATGCTGAAAAATGTCGTTTGGTTTGTGTCGAAAAATAGATAATTATTTTATTGATATAGATCAATGCTAAGATTCCTGCAGATTATATGCTCAGGCCACGATCTTTAGCTAATTTAAATGTGTCATCTATAAATAAATATAATTTTGATTACTAGCATAGCATGCGCATATTTAGATAAATTATGAATTTACCAATGCATGAAAAGAATTTAATGAAATAGAAAGCCAATAAGATGAAAAAGCATGAATAGAAAACAAAACAACTATTCTTTAAATGTATATTTAGGGAATAGTTAAGGTTAATGATAAGCATTCTCAACAAAACGAAAATTTGAAAGGACCTATGCTCTATCTTCTCGATTATCTTGATATTCATTAAGGATTCATGGCTCCCATTATAGAATCTAAGTTATGGAGCATATTTAATAGTATAATTGTCGTACTGCATTTATTTTGATGGGCTACGCTTGGTAAATAATAATTATATCCATCCATTGCTGACCAAAGACAACCTCTTTCTTTTGAAGCTCCCTATAGATACGTTTCATCCAGCCAATTGCTGTGTATTTTATCACTCCTTTATACTCTTTCGCGTTGAAAACAAAAGTAGATTTGACAGGATACAATTTTCAAAGTATACTTTCCTTTAAAAGATGCTTTATCATGTTAGTAACGTTTATTTATGCTTATTATTTTCAGTGTGGGAGTGACAACTATGGCTAAAAAAATGATTAAAATACATAATAAGTCTGATAAACCGAATAATATCGTACAAAAAGAAAATGAGATCGTAGAAAAATGTATTGAATTAGAAAATGCATTGCCAAGCTTCATGAGTGATTTCTTTCTCTACTTAAAATCGGGTGTAGCTCTAACCACGAGGTTTGCATATTTACAGGATATACACTTCTTCTGTAAGTATCTTGTGAATGAAAAAAAGATTACCCAGGCCATGGATACACCCGATATTTCCCTAGAAGAATTTGCACAGCTAAAGGCTAGAGATATCAATCGTTTTATAGGTGAGTTCTGTACCCGTTATACCGTGGAAAAACAAGATTCTATTACAGTGATGGAGAATCATAATCGTTCCTTGGCAAGAAAAAAGTCATCTTTGGCAGTATTATTTAAATACTTATATAGAGATGAGTTAATCACTGAAAATATAACAGATGGCTTTAACCCCATAAGGCTTCCAAAGCCACAGCCCGATGCAATAAAACGGTTAGAGGTCGATGAAGTGGCTATATTATTGGATGCTGTTGAAAAAGGCGAAGGTCTTACAGAAAAAGAATTGGCGTATTGGGAAAAAACAAAACGAAGAGATAAAGCAATTCTACTACTTTTTGTTACTTATGGATTAAGGCTAAAAGAGCTTCAACAGCTTAATATAAGCTCTTTTAATTTTGGTAGAGGTGATTTTAAGATCTATAGAAAACGCGGTAAAGAGGTCAGCATGCCTTTAAATAAGTCTGTTGAAAAGGTTATAAAGGAATATATAGAAAAGGAACGCCCTGATGAGGCTTATATTCTGGAAGAAAATAAAGACGCACTATTTCTTTCCCTACAGAAAACAAGAATGACAGAAAGGGCAATACGAGAGCTCGTTAAAAAGTATACCTCCATTGCACTAGGAACCACAAAGGATCATGGGTATAGTCCCCATAAACTACGGGCCACGGCAGCAACGTCATTAATACAATATGGATTTTCCATATATGATGTACAGAACTTGCTGGATCATGATAATGTTACTACCACACAACTATATGCTGCCCATAAAAAGAATGTTAAGAGAGAAATCGTGAATAATTTTGAATGGTTAGATGAATATGATAAAAATAATAAATAGCCCGTTTTAGGGCTATTTATTATTTTTATGTAGTAAAATTATTCTTGAACAGGGATCCGAATAATCTGTCCAGGATAAATATCTGGTGTTGATAAATGATTTAACTGACTAATCTCATATATAGTTTTTCTTACATCTTTATTATTTGGCGTGTATTGTTTCGCTAAACCCCAAAGTGTATCTCCAGATTTTACACACATTTCATAATACTGCTGCTCTACTGCCCCCTCAGCAATATTTAATTTTAATAGAAGACTGCAGCCTAAGCTGATAATCATAGCCAATATTAGAACTGATAGTGAAAACCTACTTTTATTTGCAATATACAATTTCTTTCTCATAATACACGCCTCCCAAACAAGTGTTCTTTTTCTTTATTTTACCAGAACAAACGTTCTGTGTAAACAGTTTTTTTGAAAAAATACGAACAGGTGTTTGATATTTCTTTGACTCTATGCTATAATGAAGAAAAATACAGGTTGTGAGGTGCTATCAATGATTTACGATATAACAGATCAACAACAAAAAATACTTGAATATATAAAAGCTGAAGTTTATTCAAAGGGATATCCTCCTTCTGTTCGTGAAATATGTGAAGCTGTAGGATTAAAATCAACCTCTACTGTTCATGGTCATTTGGCAAAGCTCGAAAAAAATGGCTTTATCCGAAGAGATCCCACAAAGCCAAGAGCCATTGAATTATTGGATAGTGATGGAAGCAATTTAATAAGCAAAAAAGAAATCGTCGAGATTCCTGTTCTTGGGAAAGTCACTGCTGGTCAACCTATCTTAGCAATAGAGAATATTGAAGATTCCTTCCCAGTCCCCATGGATTTCGTTGACAATAGCAATCATTTTATGTTACGGATCAAAGGTGAAAGTATGATTGAAGCAGGCATTCTTGATGGAGACTATGTTTTGGTAAAACAACAGCAAATTGCTAAAAATGGTGAGATTGTTGTTGCACTTATCGAAGATGAAGCAACTGTGAAAAGATTTTATAAAGAAAAGGATCATTTCCGGCTACAACCAGAAAATCCATATATGGAACCAATCCTTGTTCCAGATGTGAAGATTTTAGGTTTAGTAAAAGGTGTATTCAGAAAACTATAAAATACGGATATATAAAAAAGTACCTGGAGCTACAGGTACTTTTTCCTTTTACGACTAATTGAGTTTACGTAATTTGATTATGTAAACTCAATGACGGTAAATAATTAAATTGTTTGGATACATCCATTATCAAGCAACGATTGTAAAGCTTTTAATGATCCGAATTTAGCATGCTCGTATGTTAATCCCCCTTGATAATATACAATGTATGGCTCTTTGATAGGTGCATCTGCACTCAATTCTATTGAAGAACCTTGAACAAAGGCGCCAGCAGCCATGATCACAGGAGCGTCATATCCTGGCATATCCCATGGCTCAGGTCGAACAAAAGAATCTACCGGCGCTGCACCTTGAATACCCTGACAAAAGGCAATAACTGCTTCAGCACTCCCTAGTTTAATGGACTGGATAATGTCACTTCGTATATCATTATACTTAGGAGACACCTCATATCCAAGTTCTTCAAACAACCTAGCACAAAAAATTGAACCTTTTATGGCTTCACAGACTACATGGGGCGCAATAAATAAACCATGGAACATATTACGAGTCATGCCAAAAGTCAAACCAACCTCTTTTCCCAATCCCGGTGAAGTTAATCGATAGGAGACTAGTTTAATAAGCTCTTTTTTGCCTACGATATACCCACCTGTCAAGGCTAAGCCTCCACCTGGGTTTTTTATCAATGAGCCGGCCATAATGTCAACGCCTACTTCGGTAGGCTCAAGCCGCTCTAAAAACTCTCCATAGCAATTATCTACCATGCATAAAATGGAAGGGTTAACTGCCTTCACAACTTCAACAATCTCCTTGATATTTTCTATAGTTAAAGCTTTTCTCCAACTATAGCCTGTAGACCTTTGAATAAACACCATTTTCGTTTTTTCGGAAATACTGTTACGTAAACCTTTCAAATCGACGCTGCCATTCGAAGTGAAATCAATCTGTTTATACGTAACACCGAAATCCCTTAAAGAACCACTATTGCTTTCGCCTCTAATTCCAATTACTTCTTCCAAGGTATCATAGGGTTTGCCTGTTGCAGATATTAATTCGTCTCCTGGCCTAAGTATTCCTGTTAAACAGAGGGTAAGCGCATGGGTACCAGAGACAATCGTGGGCCTAACGATGGCATCTTCCGTGTTAAAAAGCTTAGCGTATACTTCCTCTATGGCATCCCTGCCAGGATCATTGTAGCCATAACCTGTATGCCAATTGAAATGCATATCACTTATTCTACACGCTTGCATTGCATGCAGAACCTTATATTGATTGTACTCACGGGTGCCTTCAAGGCTTCTGAAAGCGTCTCTTATTTTCTCTTCTACTTCTATTCCCTTGTTAATTACTTCATCCTGTATACAGAAAACATTATGTAGTAACTCACGGGTAGTTTTTTCCATATAGATCATCACCTTCTTTTGTCATTCTTTTGTATTTTAACACATATCAAAAGGATAATCAATTTGAGTAAACGATCATTCTAGACATACTTTGATTTAAACCGGCAATATGCTTTTATCTCATTAAACCCCTGGCCACTAAGGGTGGAAATCGGTATAATCGTATGCTGGGGATAATCTAGTTGTAATTGAGCAAGCTTTGTTCTGCTATCAAGCAAATCAATTTTATTGGCCAGAATGACATATGCTTGGTGAGAAAGGCCATATTGGGTTAACTGTATGTCAGTACAGCCAAAGCCATTCATGGTGTTATTAGGCTCTGCGGCATAGCTATTGATATCAATCATATGTAGAATAATGTCACATTCATAAAGGGCAGCCAATGTTTGGACCATTCCCCTCCTAATACTTACATCACCATGGATTCCTTCGGTTAAACCTGTGCCATCCACGAGCTGCAGTTTCATATTTCCTTTTAAGAGAGGAAGATTCAGATTTATCGATTGTAGATACTGTGTTTTGAAGGGCTTGCTTGCGCATAGGGACTTAATTGCTTCTTCAAATGTATAAAGCTTATGTATCCGATCACCATTGAGAAGGTTTTGTTCTACAAGGAACTCCTTTAATCCTAGATACTTGCTGAATAGGATAAAGAAGAGTGTTTTTCCTACATGGGGCTTACCGATAATGAGACATTTTTTCATCAAAGATCCCCCTCGGTAATATCTTCACCACGAATTGTAATCAGGTCATCCTTAGAAACCGATGAAACTTTCTGCAATCTTACTGCTTGTTTGCGAATGGCTCTTTCTATAATATTACGAACCAATCTTGCATTTCCACTAAGTACACGATCTTCCAATCTTTTTTTAGTAACAATTTTGGCAAGCTTTGCCTTTGCAGACATAGATAGCTTATATTCTCTTTTTTCAACCATTAATTCTCCAATTTGAATTAAATCATCCAACTCATAATCAGGAAAATCTATATGAATTGGAAAGCGGGATTTCAGACCAGGATTGCTTTTTAAAAAAATCTCCATTTCATCATGATAACCAGCAAGAATAAGTATAAGATTATCTTTATAGTCCTCCATCCCTTTTACCAAGGCGTCTATAGCCTCTTTTCCAAAATCTTTTTCACCACCTCTTGCAAGGGAATATGCTTCGTCAATAAAAAGGATGCCGCCAATAGCTTTACGAATATGATCTCTTACTTTCACAGCAGTATGGCCTATATATTCGCCCACTAGGTCTGCTCGCTCAACTTCAATTAGATGCCCTTTTTCAAGAACACCCATTTCTAAAAAAATTTTTCCCAAAAGTCTAGCAACAGTTGTTTTGCCTGTTCCTGGATTGCCCTTGAAGATCATATGCATAACCAGAGAATCCGTTAGCAGCTGTTCATCCCTTCTCTTCTTTTGAATATCTATATAGGCATAGACCTCTCTAACAAACTTTTTAATCATCTCTAAACCCACCATCTGATCCAGCTCCTTGATTAAAGCCTCAAGAGTTTCTCCTTTATTTCTGTCATCTACAATCGATTTACTATTCGTGGTAATTTTCTGGATTGCATCTTCTGTACTAATTCTGCCATTTTCAAATCGAGTTAGTATCCTGCTGAACTCATTATAAGGATTCATCAATTTCATCTCTATCACCTCAAATTGGTTACTATAACATCATATGCAAAGAAAACAAAAAAAAAGACGACCAAAATGTCGTCTTTTTTAATTATTTATTCTAATTTTATTCTTCTTCTTGTTTTTTGCTTGCAGAAGCAAAATTAACTGGCTTTACAGGTGTGATCGTAGAAATTGCATGCTTATAGATGAGATGCTGTTTGCCATCACTTTCCAATACAATGGTATAACTATCAAATCCCTTTACCATTCCCTTAATCTGAAAACCATTTACCAAATATATCGTTATATGAACATGTTCCTTTCTAACTTGATTCAGAAAAACATCTTGCAAATTAATTGTGGCTTTCATATATAACCCCTCCTATTTAATCAAACTCTGATTACTAAATTATTCTATATTAAGTGTAATTTTCCTTCTACATATTGAATAATGTTATGTACCAAAGCATCTTTTGTTTCATACTGATTGATATCGAACCATTTTATCTTTTCATATCGTCGGAACCAGGTTAGTTGTCTCTTGGCATATCTGCGTGTATCTCTCTTTAAGATTTCTATGGCTTCTTCCAAAGTATAAGTCCCCTTAAGATAACCGATAATCTCCTTATATCCTAAGCCCTTCATGGAGATATTATGCTCATCAAGGCCCAAGGACATGAGATGATTAACTTCATCAATCAGACCATTTTCAATGAGTAAATCTACTCTTTGATTTATTCGATCATAGAGCTGTTGTCGATCTCGAATTAATCCGATGAGTACATAATCGTATTCTGGGTTTTCAACAAAAGTATTCTTGAAATCATGAATTTTATTCCCGTTTTCATAATATACCTCTAGCGCACGAATAACACGCTTTACATTGTTAAAATGTATTCTATCAGCAGCTTCTGGATCCACTTGCCTAAGCTTACTGTGTAAAGCTTCATTTCCATATGCCTCAGCGTCTTCCTCCAGCTGCTTTCTTAAGCTCCAATTAGATGCCGTACTCGTGAAGTCCATTTGATAGATGATGGCGTTTACATATAAGCCCGTGCCGCCAACGATAATGGGCAATTTGTGCTTATCATTGATTTGACGAATATACTCTTTTGCTTTATGCTGAAAATCTGAAACAGAAAAATTTTCCCTTGGGTCAATTTCATCCATGAGGTAATGAGGGATTCCTTCCTGTTCGGTAAGGCTGGGTTTAGCACTGCCAATATCTAGATGCTTATAGACCTGTATAGAATCAGCAGATATAATTTCTCCATTTAACTTTTTTGCAACAGCAATAGATGTATCGGTTTTGCCCACAGCAGTAGGTCCGACAATAATTAAAAGAGGCTTTTTCATATGCTCCCTCCCTTAAACCCTTTTAAATTTTTTTTCAATTTCGTATTTGGTCATCGATATGATGATTGGTCTGCCATGGGGACAAGTATACGGATTTTCTAATGTTTCAAGCCGCTTAAGCAGTTCGTTCATTTCTGTGACATCTAGCTTATCTTTGGCTTTAATAGCTTCTTTACAGGCCATGGCAATAAGTTTATCTATTTTATAATCAGTAACTGCCGTATGATCATTAATGAGATGATCTACAATTTCCTGAAAAAAGCCTTTCGCTTCAGGTTCTCCCAAAATCATTGGGACAGATCGAATGAGTACTGTATGCTGACCGAAATCTTCAACCTCAAAACCAAACTGAATAAGCAAGTCAATGTTATCCATGACAGCAGACCATTCAGCAAAGGTCAGTTCAACAACTGTAGGAACCAGCAAATGTTGGATCATAACAGAACGTGATCTGAATTTATTTAGCATCCATTCAAATATAACGCGTTCATGGGCAGCATGTTGGTCAATTAAATATAAAGCCTCGTTATATTCGCCCACAAGGTATGTGTGAAACAGCTGACCAATAATCCTTATTTGGCTAATGTTTATATCATTGAATAAAGAATTTTGATTGATATTATCATTGGTAGTTACTACTGGAGTAGGTGGTACAGAAGTTTTAAATACTACTTGTTCTTCATGAACCATAGGAATTATATGGTTTTGTTCAACCTTATTATTTGTAACAATAGGGAATTTATCCTTCATATCTTCTAGCCTGGGTTCGTATTTCTTTTCTCTTTCAGGATGGTTTCTATTCACTGATGGCAAGACTTCGATAACCATATTTGAAAGCTTTTCCTTTGGTTTCGTTGTTTGTAGAGAGACTTCAGGAATCAAATTCTGGCGATACAGAGCTTCTTTGATACAGCGTGTAATGAATGACTTTAGTATTTCTTCATTGCTAAATTTGATTTCTAGCTTTGTAGGATGTATGTTAACATCCACTAATTCTGGAGGCATCGTTAGATATAGAAAACAAATTGGGTATTTATTAATTGGAAGAAGTGTTCTGTAGGCCTCCTCAACACAGCTTTGTAGTAACAAACTTTTTATATAACGACCATTAATGAAAAAGGATTGAAGTTGTCTATTCCCTCGGTGAAAGGAGGGTTTTGCAACAAAGGCATGAAGCACTATTTTCTCATGGTTTTTTTCAAAGTGATAGATATTCTTCGCTAATTCTTTTCCATAAATGCTGACAATATTATGAATCACATTACCATTCCCCGAAGTTGAAAAAACAATATTATTGTTATTAATGAATCTTATTGCAATATTTGGATGGGCCATAGCTAGTCTACTAACAACATCATTAATATAAGCCGTTTCGGTAGAATCTGATTTCATAAATTTTAAACGGGCAGGTGTATTATAGAACAAATTTTTAATAATAAATGTAGTGCCCCTTGTCGTACCTATTCTATTACTAGAGATAATTCTCCCGCTATGAAGCTCAAGGGCGGTACCACTATCTTGGCTATCTGTTTTTGTGATAAGTTCTATTTGAGATACAGAAGAGATACTAGCTAAGGCTTCACCTCTAAACCCTAAGGATAAGATGGTATTTAGATCATCAATATTTCGCAGCTTACTGGTGGCATGACGTTCAAATGCCAGCGTTATATCTGCCTCATCTATACCGGAGCCATTATCAGTAACCCTTATAAATGTTTTACCACCCTCTCGGATCTCTACAACGATAGATGTAGACTTGGCATCGATAGCATTTTCAACCAACTCCTTAACAACAGATGCTGGACGATCTACTACTTCACCTGCTGCAATTTTATTGGCCGTAAGGGGATCTAATTTTAATATACGATTATTCATGACATCACCTTAACTCTTCATCATATTTATTAGCTTATACAGTCGATTCATTGCTTCCATTGGCGTAATATTGATAATATCGATACTTTTAAGTTCCTTTAGAATATCCTCATGAGGATTTGAAAACATGGTTAGCTGATATTGTTCATCTTTCTTCTTTGCTGGCTTGGTAGTATCTTTGGTTTGTTTAGAGCGATTGATATCATTCACTTCAAGCTCTCTGAGTATTTCTTTGGCACGAGTGATTACAGCATCAGTAATCCCTGCCAATTTTGCCACTTGAATACCGTAACTTTGGTCAGCACCTCCGGGTATAATCCGCCGAAGGAAAATTATATCATCGCCATGTTCTTTTACAGAGATACAGTAATTGTTTACACCTTCAAGAATGCCTTCCAGCTCAGTTAACTCATGATAATGCGTAGCAAACAGGGTTCGCGCACCAAGATTCTGATGATTACTTATGTATTCAACAACGGCCCAAGCAATACTCAATCCATCGTATGTACTAGTTCCCCGGCCGATTTCATCTAAAATAATTAAACTTTTAGAGGTGGCATTGTTTAAGATATTTGCCAATTCACTCATTTCAACCATAAACGTACTTTGCCCTTGGGAAAGGTCATCGGAAGCGCCTACCCTAGTAAATATCCTATCAACCATGCCAATAAAAGCTTGATCTGCTGGAACAAAACAACCGATTTGCGCCATTAAGACGATCAATGCAACTTGGCGCATATAGGTAGATTTTCCTGCCATATTAGGGCCAGTAATTATTGCAAAACGATTTTCATCTGTATCAAGCAGCGTATCGTTCGGAACAAATGAAGCAAAGGACATTGACCGCTCTACAACAGGATGACGGCCATTGACGATTTCCAGACGATTATCTTCAGAGATCATAGGCTTAACATAGCCTGATTTATCGCTCACTTCAGCAAAGGATAAAAGCGCATCCAGCTGAGCCAAGGCTAAGGCCGTAATCTGTATTCTCTCTGTATGTTGGCTGATCACATTTCTAATCTGAAGAAATACCTGATATTCAAGTTCCACAATCTTCTCTTCAGCACCTAAAATTTTAGACTCAATCTCTTTAAGCTCAGGGATAATATAACGCTCTGCATTTGCAAGGGTTTGCTTACGTTCATAATGGCTAGGAACAAGGCCAATGTTAGACTTTGTAATCTCTATATAATAACCAAAGACTTTATTATAACTAATCTTTAGAGATTTAATACCAGTGTTTTTCCTCTCTTGGTGCTCAAGATTCGTGATCCACGTTTTCCCATTAGTGATTGCCTCTCGAAGGGAAGCAATTTCTGGATGATAGGAGTCCTTAATAAGACCGCCCTCCTTTATCCCTAGAGGAGGATTCTCAATAATAGCACTGTGAATGAGGTGATGAATATCTTCTAGGGCATCAATCTGACGTGAAATATCCTTTAATCCTTCAGTATGAATCCCATTCAAAATATTTTTTATTTCTGGCAGTACGCCAAGAGAAAGCTTTAGTGCAATCAAATCCCTTCCATTGGCGTTCCCATAGGATATTCTTCCAGCCAAACGCTCTAAATCATAGACTTGATTTAGCAATTCCTTAAAATCCTCTCGAAGGATAATGTTGCTTTTCATCTCATCTACAGCTGCCAATCTTGTGTTAATAGCTTCTATATCTCGAAGTGGTTCTTCAACCCATCTTCTAAGCATCCTAGCACCCATGGCAGTGGAGGTCCGATCTAAAACCCAAAGAAGAGATCCTTTTTTCACTTTATCTCTCATGGTTTCCGTCAGTTCTAAATTTCTTCTGGTAAATTTATCTAAAACCATATACTGCTCAGAAGCATAAAATCTTACATGATTCATATGATCTAAAGTATTTTTCTGAGTTTGCTGTAAATATTCCAATAAAGCGCCAGTAGCTGAAATACTGGCATGTTTATCTATCAATCCAAGACCATCTAATGTTAGGATTTTATAATGATCTTTAATTCTCTTTTCTGCAAATTTATCTTCAAATGCCCAGCTATCAAATACATATATATTGGTAGATAAAAAGCTTTTGATCATATCTTCTATGGACACACCGTTATATTCGGTATCATTCATAATAATTTCTTTTGGATTTACCTTAGCGAGCTCATCTAATAAGTTAGCAGTAGCCTTTGTGCCAAAAAATTCAGTTGTTCTAATTTCTCCGGTAGAAATATCTGCAAAGGCAACGCCAATTCCTGATTTTCCAAAAAAGATGGACATGATATAGTTATTCTCTTTCTCTGGCAGTAGATGAGGATCAATCAGTGTACCTGGCGTAATCACCCGCACTACATCTCGCTTTACGATGCCCTTAGCAGCTGAAGGGTCTTCTACCTGTTCACAAATTGCAACTTTATAGCCTTTTTCTATGAGTCTAGCGATATAATTATCAGCAGCGTGATAGGGAACCCCGCACATAGGCGCCCGCTCTGGAAGCCCACAATCACGGCCTGTTAAAGTAATCTCTAGTTCTCTTGCCGCCGTAAGTGCATCTTCAAAAAACATCTCGTAGAAATCTCCTAAACGAAAAAATAAAATACTATCTTTATAGGATTCTTTAAGAGCTAGATATTGTCGCATCATTGGAGTTAGGTTCTCCATTTTTCATCCCCCTAACAACTTGTCTTAAATTCATTATATCATAAATTGATAAAACCAAGGAAATCCTTGGTTTTATCAATGTTAAATGGAGTCAATGTGAATGCCGTTTAAGCTAAATGTTTTAGGATCAGTGATTCTTACGTGAACAACATTACCGATACTATCCTTTGGACCCGTGAAGTTTACCAGCTTACTTGTCCTTGTTCTACCCATCAACTTGCTGCTATCAGACTTACTTTCACCTTCTACGAGCACTTCAACGATCTGGTCCTGTAAAAGGGCATTTTTTCTTCCTACAATGCCATTTAAAGTATCTAGAAGTTTATTGAAACGTTCATGCTTAATGTCATCTGGAACTTGTTCTTCATATTTTGCTGCTGGAGTTCCCTCTCGAACTGAATACAAAAACGTGAAAGCAGCATCATATTCTACTTGTTGGATTAAATCAAGGGTTTCTAAAAAGTCCTCTTCTGTTTCGCCGGGAAATCCTACGATAATGTCTGTTGTTATGGCTATATTAGGAATTGCTTGACGTAAACGATGAACCAAGTCCAAATACTGCTCCTTCGTATAGTGACGATTCATTTTCTTTAAAATTGCTGTGCTGCCTGACTGAACTGGAAGATGTATATGCTCACATAAGGTTCTGCAATCCCTTAAAGCTTCGATTAATCTAGGCGAAAGGTCCTTTGGATGAGACGTCATAAAACGAACCCGCTCTAACCCAGGAATTTTATCAATTTCAAATAGTAAGTCAGCAAACTCCATGGGGAAGTCTAAGGTTTTTCCATAAGAGTTGACATTTTGACCCAATAAGGTTACTTCTTTGGTACCCGCAGCGACCAATGCTTGAATTTCACGAATAATATCTTTAGGCATTCTGCTTCTTTCCCTACCTCGTGTATAAGGAACGATACAATAGGTACAGAAATTATTGCAACCATACATAATATTAACGTAGGTTTTTAATTCGTACTTCCGAATTACTGGTACGCCTTCTATAATTTCGCCTTCTTCTTCCCATACTTCCACAAGCATACTATCTGCTTGTTTACAGTTTGCAAGGAGTTGTGGAAAGTTATGAAGATTATGGGTGCCAAATACTAAATCGACATGTGTATACTTTCTTTTTATTTCGTCAACAACATGAGCCTGCTGCATCATACATCCGCACACTGCAATGATCATGTCTGGCCGCACTTTTTTTAATGCTTTGAGATGGCCTAAGTTCCCATACACCTTTAACTCTGCATTTTCACGAACACAGCAGGTGTTATAAATCACCAAGGTTGCATTATCGATAGATGTCGTTTCTACATACCCCATCTTGTCTAACATGCCGGCTAACTTTTCAGAATCATGTTCATTCATTTGACAGCCATAGGTTACAATGTGATATAGCTTTTGTTTACCTGTAGATGCGAGATACTCATCACTTTCTTGACGTAGTTCATTTATGTAAATTTGTTGTTTTAATAGATCATCGGTAGAAATTTCAACTTGTTTTCTCTTGCTCAAAAAAAACGCCTCCTGTATTCAGCATAGTACATTAGTATTGTTACACAATCTAAAGGTTATTATATCAAATCTAGTATAAAAAAAGAAGAAATTATACAGAGGAAATGTAAAACATTCCAACAAACGACTAGTTTTTCAGAAAAATATAAATCCTGATTAATCAGGATTTATATTTTTTAACCATTTCTTTTTCAGCGGTCTCTACCATCCGTCGCACCATATTTCCTCCCACGTACCCTGCATAAGTAAAATTTTCCAATCCAAGCTCCTTTGCAATCTCTTCTTTAAATGAATTCAATGCAATTCTTGCCTCTGGAACAATTCCTCTATGTTTTGACATAAACATCACCTCTAAAAATAGTATGCCATGTTTTCAGTTTTTTACTATAAGGAATGTTTATGAATATATGGGTACCTAGAGATTATGGACCACACCTTCAATAACCAGATTATGTTCCTTTTTTAAATCACATAAAAAAGGTAGAATCATCTTATCATTCTCTTTCATTATTTTTAGAATTGGTCTAAGAATATATTCTTGATTTATTTCCTCAACGATACCAACTGCACCATTGCTCAATCTAACTATGGTGCCGATTGGATAAGGGATCACCTTTTTCACAAATGATTTGACCATATCCATATCAAAATACCTTCCACCAGAGCCCATGATGTATTCAACGGCTTCGTTAGGATGCAAAGCACTTCGATAGGGTCGGTCTGAGGTGAGTGCATCATAGACGTCAGCGATGGATGTTATTTTAGAAAGAGGAAAGATCTGTTCGTTCTTTAAGTTATAAGGATAGCCAGTGCCATCAATTCTCTCTTGATGTTGAAGGGCAATGAGCCTCACTTTACCATTTAAATCCGTATAATCTTTTAAGAAGTTGAAACCACGTGTTGTATGCTCTTTCATAATATTAAATTCTTCTGCACTGAGCTTTCCTTGTTTGTTTAGTATCTCCTTTGGAACAAACATTTTCCCTACATCATGAAGCAGTGCGCCCATCACCAAATCATAAAGATCTATTTTATTTATATTCATACCTATACCAAGTACCAATGCTAGAATACCCACGTTTACACTATGATGATAGGTATAGTTGTCATTATTTTTAATATCAACAAGGTTAATCATGACATTTTTTTGCGTGAAAACATCATCTACTATGCTCTTGGCTAATCCCTCTATTTGGCTGAGACCATCATTGATATTCGTTTCCATTTTCTTTTTTTGGGATAAACTTTTTTCAGTACTTTGAGCGTCCGAAATATTATTTAGAACCGATGTAATAGAGCTAATGGTTTTACGTCGAATCTCAGGCTTGAGGATGTCTTCAATTTCTTCGTTACTATATTCATCTAGAATATAGACTGTATAAAAGCCAGACTCTTTGATTTTTTCACAGAATTTGCTGTTTAACCGCGTGCCTTTTGCAAGAAGAATCTGACCCTGAGCATTATATAATGGCTGAGCTAAAAAGGCGCCCTCCCTCACAGCATCAATTGGTATAAGTCGCATAGATACACCCCATGTTTTTATGTAAAGTTACTTTCCATTATATCATAAAATTATTATTCATTTTTAAATTATTGTGATAAAAAAGGAAAACCATCAATCAATGGTTTTCCCTAAACTCATGAAGGATAGATATTTCAGAAAGATAAATATTATCTGGATTGTTCTCACCTAAATGTAGCATAAATTGATGAATGATATTTTCTTTATAAATACTTTCTGCTAAATACAACGTTCTTTTGTTATGGGTATAGTGAAACAAAAAATAGTAGTTCATTTACATCACTCATTTACTTTAGATTTATGAGAAATAAAACGTGCTACTTTTTGTCCTACACTATTAGCATTTGCTTTTATGCATCAATACATGTTAAGTAATTAATAGAAAATTTAAATTTGGAGATGATTTGTATTGTCCACTAAATTTTCTATTATGTTGCAAAACTTTCTGTTGAAGATGCAAAATAATAAAAAATGAAAGCTTTTGTGGAAGCTTTCATTTTTTATGAAGTTAAATTATAGGAAACCTAAACAATTAATCCTCTTGTTTAAGATGACGTTCATATAAATCACAGTTATTACCATTGGTGCAATATCCACTGGCGCAATGAATGCAACTAACAAAACCGCATTCTTTCATATGGTCCATTACTTCTACGTTATAATTTTGTGTTCTCATTGTAAATTCCCCCTATCGGCTAGTGTTGTATATATTTATATTATAATACTTGCATGCAATGTTGTCAATTGTATACAATAAAATTATTTAAAATCTTTATATGAATAATGCTCATTATAGCTTTTTTTGCACATATCTATGATCGTTCTTTTTAGAATATAGCTATTTCTAGAAAATGCAGGAAATGCTTTGGAATTTGGCTTAAGGTTTAATTTGATTTCCACACCTGCATGTTCCTCGACAACTTCTAAATAACCCTTTTCATATAATTTTATATTGGCAAATATCAAAGAGGGAAAGTTTACCTGATAATTGGTTTCTGCTAATGTTTGATCAAATTCATATCTCGTAAAGCCTGCCATAATTTGTACAATCTCTTCGATAGTAGATATATCAACGTAATAATCATCGTGATTTCCCAGCAGCATGCAATCTGTTAAAAAATATTTATACTGGAGCCTAGGATAGATCCAAAGAACTTCTTGCTGATATAAGTCTTTGATAGGTGACTCATACGCATAAAACCTACAAATAAAATCTTCAATGAGTGATGACAAACGGTCATTGAACTCAATCTTAATATTTTCATCACTAGTTATTTGACGATAAACTACATAACTTAGCGCAATATATTTTTTGAATATACGCTCAAAAGCACATTCATTCTTTAAATCATAATAAGGAGCTTTTGAAATAGGAAAACTCTTTAGTTTTGAAAAAATATATGTTAATTGATGAAAATCTAAAATTTTTTTCTTTATCGGATCTTCTGTACTACTAAGAATCCTTGCATAGTAATCTACTTCATCAATATTTGTTGAATAAATATGATTTAACTTCATCGTAGATTCTCCTTTTATGTTTTATAAGTTTATTATTTGTTCTTATAAGCTAAATATAGTGCAATATATTTGACTGTACTTGTAAAAGCTACATAAATACATATGAATGAATAAAAAAGATATGGTTCTTTATTGAACCATATCTTTTTTTAAATGAAATATCTTTTTCCAAAAGGGTGTTTGATGATCTTGCCGTTTTATTTTTTCTTTTAGTTCAGCGACTTCATAAGATTTTTCCTTAAGTTTCATTCTAAGCCTTGCATTTTCACAGATCAAGATATCTTTTTCTTTCCTATAAACTTGCTGTGTTTCACCATTATCAGTGTCTAATACTTTATCAAAGCGACTGAGTATTTCAGACTTAACGCTTGAAAGTTGTGTATCAAGATTATATTGAATGGATTCGTTAATTTTTTGGCAAAGCTCATTTAAAATGTTTGATTGTAATATATTCGTATCTATAGAAGAAACAGCTGTTTCAGCGGTTGTTAGAGCAACCTCTTTATTAGAAGAGATAAGTATTTCAGGTGAGTTGAATACTAGCTTTATTTGTTTATTTGTTAGACCTTTACTCTGTAAATCTTTTAGGTAAAAAAACTTTTCAATCTCCCTGTATGTATAATACCTACGGTTAGATTCCGTCCTCGGTATCTCAAAACCAAATTCAGTTTCATAAAATCTTAGTACATGCTTATCATAACCTGTAATTTTGCTTAACTCAGCTATAGAGTACCTTTTGTTTCTATCAATATCAACCACTTACACCCCTCCTCGTTTGTAACTAATTCTGTTTTTACTTTAAGAAATCCTCTCTTAAAAATGAAGTTTTCATAGCAAATTCAGTCATTATTCTACGTAATATCAGCCGATTTTTAATAATGCAGCATAAGAAAACAAAATAAAACAATTATTGTCACTGTATACAGCAACAATAATTGTTTTATTAATGTAGTTACTTTATATTTTTTTATAGAAAAACGTTTTTAAGGCAGTTAGATGATAGCGGTTAGGCAAAATAATTTGTTCAGTGCTACCAACAAATAATACGCCATGATCATTTAATGAATCATGGAATTTGCGATACATTTCTTCTTTAGATTCTTCAGTAAAATAAATCATAACATTTCTACATACGATGAGATCACATTTGTCGGGATACTTATCACTAAGTAGATTATGTTGTTTGAATTCAACACATTTCTTGATTTCCTCTGATATTCTATAGGAATCTCCAATCTTTGTGAAGTACTTATTCATTAAGTCTTTAGGGATGTTTTCAATACTCTTTGCAGAGTAAATTCCTATTTGTGCCTTATTGAGCGCTTCACGGTCTATGTCAGTGGCAATGATTTTAATCTGATTTAGAGGCATCAACTGACTTAGTACAAGTACGAGAGAATAAGGTTCTTCCCCTGTAGAGCAGGCAGCACTCCAAATTTTTATGGATTTTGAATGTTTTAAAAGTGTAGGAACGATATCATCCTTGATGATTTCCCATTGAGTAGCATTTCGATAAAACTCTGAGACATTAATGGTAAGATAATTAATGAACTCATCAAATAAAGATTTATCTTTAGAAATAGCTAAAAAATAATCATCGTAGGTGTCGAAATTATTTCGTTTGATGAGGGAATCGATCCTTCTTTTCATTTGTCTTTCCTTATAACAAGAAAGGTTAATCCCTGTTTTCTTAAAAATTTGTTCCTTAAACTTTTCATAATTTTGCATATGTAATCCCCTTTATTATAGTATTCAGTTTATTTTAAGATCGGTCTATTTTTCAAAAATTGATAATAATTCTTATTTTACCATAACTAGAAAATAAAAAAAAGACTGTGGAATAGCACAGCCTAATGTAAAGGGGGTCTCAATGTATTTTGTGAGGTTAATATTATTTTCTGTAGAAAATTAATTATTATGCAAAGAGAAAAAGAAAGCTTAGCTTTCTTTTTCTTGAGTTTCAATAATTTCTCCAATTGTTGCTAGTTCATCATTTTGAGGGAGTACGATCTCTTCATTTAATTGACCTTGTTTGGCTTCTTTAATACTTAAACTTATACGCTTAGATTCTTTATTAATTTCAAGTATTTTTACATCTACAATTTGTCCAACATGAACTTCCTGAGAAGGCTTGGAAATATGTTTGTCAGATATCTGAGATATATGCACCAAACCATCCAATCCAGGCTCGAGTTCAATGAAGGCACCAAAATCTGCTAGACGAACTACCTTACCTTCTACAATGTCACCTACATTATATTTTTCATCTACTGCAGTCCAAGGTTCAGGAGCTGTAAGCTTTAAACTTAATGACACCTTACTTTTATCTTGATCAAAATCAATAACTTTCACTTTAATCTTATCACCAATTTGAACTACCTCTGATGGATGTCCTACCCTTCCCCATGTCAAGTCAGAAATATGAACAAGTCCATCAATTCCACCAATATCTACGAAAGCACCAAAGTTCGTGAGTCGTTTAACTTCTCCTTCAATAACGCTTCCTTTATCTATATTCTGCCATAAAAGCTTTCTCTTTTTCTCATTCTCTTGTGCAATAACAGCTTTTCGGGAGAAAACAACTTTCTTTTTACCTTTGTTTAGGTCAATAATTTTTGCATCTAAGGTTTTACCTACAAAAGATTGCATATCTTCTACATAACTGTCGGATAATTGGGATGCTGGTATAAAACCTCGGATCTCAGTATATACAGCAATTACACCACCCTTTACAACTTCAACCACCTTTACAGGTACGATTCTACCGTCGTTGCTAGCTTCTTCTAATATGTCCCAACCCTTCTCAGAATCTACTCTTTTCTTAGATAGGAGAAGATTACCTTCACCATCATCTGTTTTAATTACATATACCTCAATATCGTCACCCTCTTGAGCGATATCTCTAGGATTTACAGTAGGGTCATTTGAGATCTCACCCTTAGGTATAATTCCATCAGACTTATATCCGATATTTACGATTATCTCATTATCACTTACGTGAATTACTTTGCCCTTTACTGTTTGACCGCGTCGAGGCACTCTCAGGGAGTTCTCTATTTCCTCCATCATATTCATCATTTCATTATTGTGTTGATCAGCATTGCTCATTTTATCAATAACCTCCTTAATGATCCAGTCCGGCGTTGAAGCTCCGGCTGTTATTCCAATTTTTTTCATGTTTATTATTTGATTCATTGGTAATTCTTCGACAGTTTCTATATGATAAGTATTTTTACAATACTTTTTGCTAATTTGAACAAGCTTTTGTGTATTAGAACTGTGATGACCACCAATAACGATCATAGCATCAACTTGACTCGCTACTTTAGCACAAGATGATTGTCTATCTTTTGTAGCAATACAAATGGTATTAAATTTCTCTACAATGCCTGCCTTACTTTCTAAATTCAAGGTTATGCGATCCCATAAATCTTGGGTGATCGTGGTTTGTGCTACAACGCAAATTTTTTCGCAATTTGGAACATCTTTTAAATTTTGTTCATCTTGGACAATATATGCTTGATTATCGCACCATCCGTTAATACCTATCACCTCAGGGTGTTTAGGATCACCTACAATTACCACACAATACCCTCTTAGGTAATACTCTCTTGCAATATTCTGGACCTTTCTGACAAAAGGACATGTGGCATCGATTAGTTGAACATGATGACGCTCAGCAGCCTCATAAAAGTGTAATGGAACACCATGAGAGCGCACGATAATTGTACTGTTAGGTTTCTGATCAATCTTATCAATGGAGTCGACTCCCATTGACTTTAATTGATCAATAACCTGAGAATTATGAATTAATGGGCCAAAAGTATAAATCTCTTTATCTTTAATTTCATTGGCTGCATGAAATGTTTTATTAATGGCTTCCTTTACACCAAAGCAAAAACCTGAATGATCTGCAACAATGATTTCCAATATTAGTATACCTCCTATCCAAGGTTTTATTTAACTTCTACATTTAGATATGAAATTCCTGCTGTAATTGCTGATTTAATTTATCAGTGCAGATAGTTTTGTTTGATATTCTATAGTATCCATCACTTTTTGACTTAATTGTTGATAGGTATCTACATCTATTTTTGAATGATAATATTCATCATAAATAATAGGTTCATTAATTTTGATCTTAATCTTACCAAATAATTTATAATCAGAAATAATTGCAACCGGAACGATTGGCACTTTAGCCTTGATAGCAATCATTGCAAGGCCAGGTTTAGCTTTCATTTCACTTTTTTGAAGGTTTCGTGTTCCTTCCGGAAAAATGCCTAAGACATCTCCTTTATTCAATACGCGAATGGCACTCTTGATAGCAGAAATATCTGCACCACTTCGATTTACGGGAAACATACCTAATTTAAGTAAAATATAACCAAACAGTTTATTTTTGAAGAGCTCTTCTTTAGCCATATAGCTCATTTTTCGATGAATAGAAGTACCTATAACAAGAGGATCAAGATAATTGATATGATTTGAGCAAACAATATAAGCACCTTCCCTAGGCAATTTTTCAAGACCATCTATGTCTACTCTGAATAAAATATATATGAAAAATTTCATTAAATTTCTAGCAAACCAATAAAAGTTCATTTGTATCTGCCCCCAAATTATTTGATATAAGATAATATCTTATCAATCACTTCTTGAATGCTCAGTCCTGTGGTATCGACTAAAATAGCATTTTCATCCTTTCTTAAGGGAGATATCGTACGTTCTGTATCTAGTTTATCACGCTTCTCTATTTCAGCTTGTACTTCAAGCAGATCCTGATCAAAACCTTTTATACATAGCTCATTATATCTTCTTTGAGCTCTTTCTTCAATAGAGGCTGTTATGAAAAATTTATAGGTTGCATTGGGTAAAACAGTAGTTCCGATATCTCTTCCATCCATAATAACACTACGATTCATGGCAATATGTCGTTGCAACTCTACCATTTTTTCCCTGATTACAGATATTTGAGCGACTTTTGATACATATTGATTAATTTCTGGTGTGCGCAGTTTGTCTGTTATCAAAGAATTATCCAGAAGAATATCACCGTTGACGATATCTATTTTGGTATGTCTTAATAGATCTATGAGTGTCGCTTCATTTGATAAATCAACATGATCTCTAAGAATCTTAAATGTGATGGCACGATACATGGCTCCTGTATCAATATAGGTTAAATTCATGGTTTTTGCTATTAGTTTAGCGATGGTACTCTTTCCAGCACCTGCAGGTCCGTCTATGGCTATGCTAATTTTATGTACATTCATGATATTTGATTTCACACTCCTTTACGTTATGATTTAATAGAACTCCACAGTAAACAATTGGCCTGTGCTCCGATCGAGGGAAAATTTGCTATTGCTCTGTGGAAATGAGATATTTTTTGTCGTACTTATAACTTTTAATTGTAATGAATCTAGGGAATTAGTTGTGCTTTCTATTGAAATAACATCATGATTTCTTACGATTATTTCTGTTTGATTGTTTATAAATTTTCCATATGCTTCCCCATTTACAAGTACAAACAATGGAGCATCTTCATTTTTATCACCTAAAACAGAAAGGGTAATTTTACCGGCTGAAAAAATTGGTTTCGCACCATAATCTTCACGAGCAAAAAGTGACTTAAAAGTAGTAGAGTTGATATTACCATCCAAAATATGCAGTAATTGAAAGACAAATAATAAACCGATACTTAGTACGGCCAAAATAAGAAAAAACTTTTCGATGGTATACACCCTATGGTGAAGTTTTGTTAACATATAAGTCACCCCGAACATATTATAGTAAAAGTGGTCTATACGTTCATGCCAGCCAAATATCCAGTGGAAAAAGCTATTTGTAAGTTATATCCTCCTGTAAGAGCAGAAACATCAATAACTTCTCCTGCAAAAAACAATCCTTTAATCAATTTTGATTCCATTGAAGACGGATTAATTTCTTTAATTTGAATTCCTCCAGATGTAACTATAGCTTCCTTAATAGGTCTGGTTCGTAGTATATGCATTTCAAGATGTTTTAGTAAATAAATTAACTTTTTACGTTCATCTTTGGTAATCTGATGAACATTCTTATCCGGTGAAATACCAGAAAGATTGATAATTTGAGGAATCATTTTGCTAGGTAGTAAATCATCTAACGCATTTTTAAACTGTTTTCTAGAGTATTTTTCAAAATCATTTTGAATTCTGCGGTCAAGCTTTTCATCATCTAAGCCAGGTTTCATATCCAGGGTTACTAAAATTTTCCCCTTATTGAGGTATTTATTAATATAGTTACTCATAGATAAAACGATGGGACCAGAAATTCCAAAATGAGTAAATAGCATTTCTCCTAAATCCGAATAAATCTCCCTGCTATTATGAAAAGCAGTTAGTCTAACGTTTTTTAAGGCTAATCCTTGCAGCTCTCGCGTCCAATCTTCTTCAGTCTCTAAAGGGACAAGAGCAGGCTTTAAAGGCGTTATATGATGACCTGCCTCCTTGGCAAAGCGATAACCATCACCAGTTGATCCTGTGGTAGGATAAGAGAGACCTCCAGTAGCGATGATAACATGGTTACAGTAAATGATTGTTTGATCCTTAAGTTTTACGCCAGTGACAGTACCTTGATCAATAAGAATATCAATTACTTCAGAATTAAATCTAATATTAACATGATGAGATTCCATGTATTTAGTTAAAGCCTTAATCACATCACTAGATTTATCGGATATAGGAAAGACCCTGTTTCCTCGCTCAACTTTTGTTGGCGTCCCATATGTATGTAATAACTGGATGATATCTTCATTAGAAAAACTATAAAAAGCACTATATAAAAAGTTCTTGTTATCCGTAACATTGTTCAACAGCTCTTCTACATCACCAGTATTTGTTATATTACAACGCCCTTTTCCTGTAATATATATTTTCTTTCCTAGCTTTTCGTTCTTCTCTAAAAGGATTACATCTTTACCTCTCGAAGCAGCAGTACCTGCAGCAAGCATACCAGCGGCACCACCACCAATTACGACAACTTTTTCCATGGATATCACCTTCAATATATAATATTTTCAAGATGGGCAGTATCATTTAAAGTAACAACAACAGGCCCGTAATCCCTAAACTCCACCAGATTCATACATGTATTATCCTGGCGAATTTTATAGAAATAAGACAAATCAATATCTAGTAAGCCAAGCAGTATCGTTTTTAAAGCTGTACCATGGGAAACAATAAGTATGCTCTGGTTTTCATATTGAGTCACGAGTTGGTGAAGTGCTTGCAGGCCCCTTTTTTGGACATCTATGAGCATCTCACCCCCTGGAATTTGGGCTTTATGAGGCTGGTTCCGCCAGATTTTAAAATGGTCTCCATAGCTCTCTTTGATTTCAACATGGGTTAAACCTTCCCACGCACCAAAAGACATTTCTCTAAAATCATGCATTTGATTTACCTCATATTGAAATTCTTCAGCAATAATTGTAGCAGTCTCATAGGCTCTTGTAAGATTACTACTAAAAATACAATCAATATGATAATTCTTCATGCGTTTTGCAAGCAATTTTGCTTGGGCTCGACCTCTTTCACTTAGAGCTACATCTTTTGAGCCTTGTGCCCGTGAATCAGCATTCCATGTTGTTTCACCGTGACGCACAAAATAAACCTTCGTCATGAATACATTCCCCCTTGCATAACATGTCTATTATAACACTAAATCCATTGAATACGAATCTTTATATACATTTTTCCCATATTCTTTGTAGATAAAACCTAATGCATATGAAATTCATGAGATTATTATACTTCGATGGAACACCATAAGCACTACTTCCATAATTATTATATATGAAATAAGCTACGGAGTCGTCCGTAGCTTATTTGATTTGATTAGATTCTATTCTTATTATTATACACGTTATGTTTTTCCCATATGCGCTCAAGCTTATCGAAGGTACTGCTGATTTCTTCTTTTTCTCTCATACCAACAGCAACAACCAATGCATTTATAAGACTTAAGGGTGCAACCAATGAATCGACGAAGGAAGCCATATTACTTCTTGCAGTTAAGGTGTAGTCTGCAATAGATGCAATAGGTGATACTTGACTATCTGTAATACCAACGACAAGGGCTCCTTGCTCTTTTGTGTAGAGCAGAGCATCTAGCGTTGTCGAAGAATACCTGGGAAAACTAATACCAATTACAAGATCTTCATTGCCAACCCTTAACATCTGTTCAAATACATCACTAACGCCTGATGTGACTATTTTTACATTATCAAGGATGAGGTTTAAATAAAAGCCTAAGTACTCTGCCAAAGCCGTGGAACTTCTTAAACCAATGATATAAATACGTTTCGCATTAAAAATACAATTAACGACTTTTTGAAATACTTCATAGTCCATTTCTTCAATTGTAGTTCGAATGTTATCCATATCAGCCTTAAGCACTTTCTTAAGAGCAGCGCCTTCATTGGTATAATCCTTAGACATTTCTAATCTTTGAACAGTAGTAAGCTTTGTTTTGATCAGTTCTTGCAATTCTTTCTGTAGCTTAGGGTATCCATCATATCCAAGAGCGTTGGCAAATCGAACAACTGTCGATTCACTAACACCAACTTTATTACCTAATTTACTCGCCGTCATAAAAGCAGCTTTATCATAATTTTTGGTAATAAATTCAGCGATCAGTTTTTGCCCTTTACTTAGTCTAGGATAGCTTTTTTGTATCGTTTTAATAAGATCCTTAACATCATCGCTCATATGCATTGCCCCTTTTTAATTCTCAGTTAAAATTTTTCAACCAATTTATATCCTTCTGCTAATGCTTTACGATTTAAATCTTCGGTCCCTTTAGGAACTCTACTTAATACTGCAGATTCAAGTGATTCTTTTGTTACACTTCCAAGCAGCTGTTGAATCGCACCAATAGCAATAATATTAGCAACCATTGTTTTGCCAACAACATCTGATGCGGTATGAAGGATAGGAACGCTGACAATCTTGCCTGCTTTAATACCTTCTGGTAACACAACCGTGCTATCTACCAATAAAATTCCATCCTCTTTCACAGAATCTGCATATTTATCACACGCTACTTGTGTTAAAGCCAAAAGTAAATCAGCGCTGTCTACTTTTGGATAATCAATTTCTGTTTCACTAATAATTACTTCAGCCTTACTAGCACCACCCCGTGCTTCGGGCCCATAAGACTGGGACTGAATGGCAGTTTTTCCATCCAAAAGTGCAGCCTCAGCTAATATTATACCACCAAGAATAAGTCCCTGTCCACCTGAACCAGTTAATCTTAATTCGATTTGATTTGCCATACTATCTCTCCTTTTGAAATCTTTCAATGATTTTCTGATACTCTTCTGTATACTCAGGTTCAGTAACATTTTTGAATTCACCGATTAAGAATTTACCTTCTAATTTTTCAGGAGGAAGTTTTTGTGCTACTTTTGCATCAACGGCATGATCTTTTAACCAATTCATCATGTCTACTACGCTGCCTTTTTTATTTTTTCTACCATAATAAGTAGGACAAATACTTATAGCATCTATTAATGAAAAACCTTTGTTTTTAATTGCATTTTCAACAAGCTTAATTAATTGTTGTGCATGATATGCAGTACCTCTAGCAGTATAAGTAGCTCCAGCTGCTTCAGCTAAGGTTGCAATATCAAAGCTTTTATCAATATTTCCATAAGGAGCAGTAGTTCCAAGATCGCCAGTAGGTGTTGTTGGAGAGTATTGTCCTCCAGTCATACCATATACATTATTATTAAATACGATAGTTGTAATATTAATGTTCCTTCTAGCTGCATGGATTAGGTGATTACCTCCAATAGCAGTAGCATCTCCATCTCCTGTTACTACGATCACTTCAAGTTCCGGTCTTGCCATTTTTACACCTGTTGCAAAAGCCAACGCCCTACCATGGGTTGTATGAAGGGTATTAAAATCCATATATCCAGGAGCCCTTGAAGAACACCCGATTCCTGAAACGATACATACTTTATCCTTATCTAAGCCTAAATTATGAATAGCCTGGGATACGGACCTCATTAGTATTCCATGACCACATCCAGGACACCAAATATGAGGGAGTTTGTCTGCTCTATAATATTGTTGTACCAATTGGCTCGACATTTTATAGTACCTCCTTTATTTTAGAAAATATTTCATCAGGAGAAATAACTTCACCATTTATTTTGCCGACATGATATATATCAGTAGTGCCTTTTGCGATTCGTTCTACTTCTAATACCATCTGACCATAATTCATTTCTGCTACAATAATGGACTTTGCTTGTTTTGCAAGTTCTTTGACTCTTTCCTCAGGGAAAGGCCAAACAGTTATAGGTCTGAACATACCTACTTTTAAGCCCATTTCTCTGGCTTTCTTCATAGCACTTTTTGCTGAACGTGCTGTACCACCATAAGATAGTAAAATGATTTCTGCATCGTCAGTATTCGATTCTTCATAAGTAACGATATCGTTAATGTTATCTTCAACCTTTTTCATGATTCTTGTCATAAGTGTTTGAGCAACCTCTGTGCTGTTGCTTGGGAAACCGCTTTCGTCATGAATAAGACCAGTTACATGGAATCTATAACCATCGCCATAAGCAGCCATAGCAGGAACAATTTGACCTTCTTCAACTTTATATGGTAAATAATTCTCATCACCAGGAGTTGGTTTTAATCTATCATATATTTCAATTTCACTGGCATCAGGAATTTCAATTTTTTCTCTCATATGACCTACGACTTCATCAAGCATTAAGAATACTGGCATTCTATATTTTTCTGCTAAGTTAAAACAACGAACAGTTAAGTCAAATGTTTCCTTAACAGATGAAGGACATAAGGCAATCACTGGATGATCTCCGTGGGTACCCCATTTAGCCTGCATCATATCTCCTTGAGAAGGTGCAGTTGGTAATCCGGTACTAGGTCCACTTCTTTGCACGTTCACAATTACAACTGGAATCTCTGCTAATGCAGCATAACCAATATTTTCTTGCTTTAAAGAAAACCCAGGTCCGCTTGTAGCAGTCATTGATTTTAAACCAGCTAAGGAACCACCAATTGCTGTTGCCATACCAGCAATTTCGTCTTCCATTTGGATAAACTTACCACCTACTCTAGGTAGTTTTTGTGCAGAAACCTCTGCAATTTCTGTGGAAGGTGTGATCGGATATCCAGCATAAAATTTCATGCCTGCAGCAATTGCACCTTCAACACATGCTTCATTACCTTGCATTAATTTAATATTATTTTTCTTCATCCTCGTTACCTCCCAAAAAGATTGCAAAGTCAGGACAACGTAATTCGCACAGACCGCATTTGATACACTTTTCAATATCTACGATTTCTATTTTATCATCTTTTAGATCAAGAACCTGCTTTGGACAGAACGCTACACAAATACCACAGCCCTTACACCAATCTTTTTTTATTTTTAGAGTAAGATTTTCTTTCTGGTTTCCCATACTTGTTTGCTCCCTTCACCATAGATCTTCTTTTCAATCCAATCATATCAAAGTAGAATAAAATTTGCAATTAAAATTTCATATTTTTATTAAAATATGAAATGATGCAATTATTCTTTCAGATTCCATGCTTGAAGGATAGCATTCATGTCTATTGTTATAACGGTATACATTTATACGAATAGAAAAATAAATAAAAATTGGCATATGATTATTATGCCAATTTTATGTGCCAATGATTTAGTTTTTCAATTAAATCAAATTTTGTCAGGTCAAAATGAATAGGTGTGATAGAAATATGGTTATTTTGAACGCTATGTATATCAGTACCCTCTTCATTGTGATAATCTACGATTTCTCCACCTAACCAATAATAAACTTGACCTCTAGGATCAATTCGTTCTATAAATGCATTTTTGTATTTACGAACACCTAAAGTTGTTATTTTGACACCATTAAGATTTTCTTTTGAGCAATTTGGAACATTTATGTTTAACAAGGTATCAGGCGGAAGAGGATTGCTCAATACTTTATCTACAATTGAAGCAGAGAACTCTGCAGCATACTCATAATTCACATTTTCATGATCTGCTAGAGAAACAGCAACAGCAGGGATACCTAAGATTGCAGCTTCAATAGCAGCTGATACGGTACCTGAATATAAAACATCAGTACCCATGTTTGGTCCTTTATTAATTCCTGAGAATACAATATCGGGCTTTTTATCCATCAAGGCTTCAATGGCGAGCTTAACACAATCTGTAGGTGTTCCGTTGATAGACCAGGCTGGAAAAGACTTGTCAAACAAATTAACCTTCTCAGCCCGCAAAGGATCATGCATCGTTATCGCATGACCTGTGGCACTCCGTTGTCTATCTGGTGCCACCACCCATACCTCACCTACTTTTTCCAATGCCGATGCTAATTTGTAAATACCTTCTGCATAAATACCATCATCGTTGGTAACCAAAATTCTCAATAGATTTACCTCCTTTAAAATAAATGCAATAAATATTCCACTAATAGTAATGTATCATAAAACAAATACTATTATTACTTATTTTTAGAAAGACCTTAGGAGTGATAAAATTGATTCAAATTGACGACTCAGGAAGCGGCAGCTTAATTGGTGGAACCTGTATAGGTGCTATGAGAACAGAAACAAAAGAATACTATCATGAAATTATTCCTATTGAGTTATATAGGCCCAATATTTTTGATAATAAGCAATATCTGGAGCATGCAGTGGAAATTACAAAAAGTTTATTGAACAAATTATCTGTATCCAAAGACGAAGAAATAGAAGTTTGTAGAGGGTATATGTTTGACCGTGCAAGAGTCTGGCTTAAAGAAAATGGATACAATCATATAAGTACTTCTATTGAGGACCCACTGCAGACCTGTGTTGAGGCCACCTTCGAATCCTACACCATTGGGTTAGGTCTTCCCAAGCAATTTCTAAACTATACCAAATACCCCTTCCATTTTCATCGACTGCTGCGATGGGTTTATGCAGATTACGAAAATCGGTATCCTCTATGCAAAACAGGCTGGAAAAGTTGGAAAAAGTATGGTTCTCTATCTGTAACTACCACCTATAAGCGTCTTCCAAAATCTAGATATAGATGCTTAAAATGTGGACTGCCAATTGAAGATAATAGTTCCGTAAAGGTGCTTAAATATATTAGCAATAGGCCAAACATCATATATCTTCATGAGCAATGCTAAACTACAAGCACAAAGCTCCTACGAATAGGAGCTTTGTAGAGGCACTTATACTGGATAGGTATTTTGATCTTTATCTACATAGGCGCTGTCGATCTTATATTTTTGAGCCTGACGATACTTAAAGTATTCAACAGCCACTTGAGGGAATAGGCCATAGGACAGTACATCTTCTTCCTGCTCTAAATATTCCTTCATTTCA
>NZ_JARBTM010000050.1 GCF_029240175.1 Anaerosolibacter sp. | reverse complement strand
GCCGGATGTGGAGCAGGAAGGTATAGCATAGAATTTGCAAAAAGAGGCTGTCAGGTCACGCTATTTGACATCTCTGATGAGCAGCTGAAAATTGCAGAAAATAAAATTGAAGAAGCAAATGTGCGAGATAAAATTGATGAAATTGTACGAGGTGATATCAGAGAATTATCACATTTCGCTGATGGACAATTTGATATAGTTGTATGTTACGGCGCTCCGCTATCCTATGTTCTTGATAATAGAGAGAAAGCAATAAAGGAATTCCACCGTGTTCTTAAAAAGGAAGGCAGTCTGTTTGTCAGTGTGAATAATAAGTGGGGCATATTGAAAATGCTTCTTGGAAATCAATATCCTGATTTCTTTAGCAACCCGGAATATTGGTATATAGATAAAGTTATGAGCACCGGTGATTTACCCAAACATGAAAAGGTCAATCAGCCGGCAAGACACTTCTTTGAAGCAGCTGAACTGGACAAGTTATTAACACAAAATGGATTTCAATCAATTATCCTTGGAGGCAGCCCATGTTTAAGCTGTGGCAATAATCATTCTGTTGAGGAAATGGGCAAGGATGAAACAGCATTTCAAACGATTATGCAAATTGAATTGGCTACGTATATGAAACCAACTATGGTTGATAACGGGGAGTTCTTACTTGCGAAAGGGGTACGGAGGGAATAAAAACTACAGATGACAACAGTATATTTTGTTCGGCATGCTGAGCCGGATTACACGAACCATAATGATTTGGAACGACCGTTAACGATAAAAGGCAAAGAAGATAGCAAGTTAGTGACGGATTATTTTAGCGATAAAGGTATTGAGATCGTATTGTCTAGTCCTTATTTAAGGGCTGTTGAGACTGTAAAAGATTTTGCCGACTCATTTGGTCATACAATAATTACTGTCGAAGATTTTCGTGAAAGAAAAGTTGACAGTGAATGGATAGAAGATTTTAATCGATTTACAGAGCAACAATGGAGTGATTTCGATTATAAGCTTACTGATGGTGAATGTTTACATGAAGTTCAAATACGAAATGTGGATGCTCTGATGCAGGTAATAAAAGAGTACTCGGATAAAAATATAGTAATCGGAAGTCATGGAACGGCATTAAGTACTATAATTAATTATTTTGAACCATCATTTGGATTCAATGATTTTCAAAGAATTCGTACAATAATGCCTTGGATAGTGAAATTTACATTTCAAGGAGATGAATTGGTACATATAGAAGAAATCGATGTATTTGACAGAACTAAAATCCGGAAAGCAGTAGGAGCTATAATTATCAAAGCTTCAAATAAGGTTCTCCTGGTGCATAAAGCAAATATTTGCAATAGTAAGGATGGAAATATCAAGGCAGCTTCTTGGGACTTTATAAAAGGTGGAGTCAAAAATAATGAAACTATGCTAGATGCATTAAAGCGTGAAATCTTTGAAGAATCTGGAATAGAACACTTTGTTATAAAGAAAGAATTTGATGATAAGATATGTTTTGAGTTTCCATATGATTTAAGGGATGTCATCGGATATGATAAGCAGGAGACAACAATGTTTCTTGTACAGATTGATGAGCAACCGGATGACTTTAGATGTACGGATGATGAGATTGATGGGTATGACTTTGTTGATATTGATAGTGTTTCAGAAAAATTGTCACAGGAGGAAACTCAGGGGTTTTGGAACAATATTATGAAGAATATTAATAAGAATTAGTATATCTGATAGAAGGGGATGGAATAAAATGCTTTTATATTCAATAAAATCTGGAAGAGAAGCAATGCAAATTGATGATATTAAAAAGCTGCTAGAACAGACTTACTGGGCAGACAAACGTGATATTGGAATAATTAAAAAATCTATTGATAATTCATTGTGCTATGGTGCATTTCTGAAAGAAGGCGGTAAGCAAATAGGATTTTCACGCGTAATCACAGATTATGCAACAACCTATTATATCTGTGATGTGATTGTAGATGAACAGCATCGAGGCTTGGGAATAGGAAAAACAATGCTGGATGCAATACATGACAATAAAGAAGTATCTTCATTACGAGGAATTCTGGTTACTCGCGATGCACATGACTTTTATCGAAAATATGGATTTCAAGAAGGTGGAAATCTCTATATGGGGAAAGCTAGAGAAGAGGTTTCAGAGTCATCTGTTTTGAAGGTTAAGGTAGATGAATGATAATTAAGCCGGCGGATATAAACTCTTTTGAAGCAAGAACTTTAATCGATGAGTTATCAGATGAACTTCAGACCATAACCGGAAATAGTGGGCGAGCAAGTTTTCATGATACAGACATAAAGAACCCACGGTCATTATTTGTGGTAGCGATGGAAGAAGACGCCGCGGTTGGATGTGGAGCGTTCCGAGAATTATCGGTAGATACTGCGGAAGTTAAACGAATGTTTTCCACGAAAAAATCAGTTGGGGTAGGTGGTAAAATCCTTACTTATCTGGAGGAACAGGCGAAGGAATTTGGATACAGCAGAATTGTCTTGGAAACAAGAAAGTGCAATGAAAAGGCGGTCTCCTTTTATCAGCATCACGGATATAGAGTAATAAAAAATTATGGAAAGTATGTAGAGATGCCAGAGGCTAAGGCTCATCCTAACAGCGAGATATCAAAATTCATAAATGCTTATAAATCCGCAAGCAGTAGACTTATCAAGAAAGAATTTTCTCACATAAAAAAATACTAAGGAAAGAAATGTTCTGGAGCAAATCATTTTATCTACTGACTACTGGTGGTGCAACAATAGATATCATTAAAAATATATTGAAAATCAAGGACTAAAGGAAAAATAATTATGGTAAAGAACAAGGCTTACAAGTTCAGATTATATCCGAATGAAGAACAAAAGGTGCTATTTTCTAAGACCTTTGGTTGTGTTCGCTTTGTCTATAACCATTATCTTGCTATGCGCAAAACCGCCTATGATACTGAAAAGAAAAGCATTACATATA
>NZ_JARBTM010000049.1 GCF_029240175.1 Anaerosolibacter sp. | reverse complement strand
GCTTGCTTTAGCTTGTTCCTTAGGGTTGATGCACCCATAGCACTTGAACCCATACCTGCATCACAGGCTACTACGATTTTGCTGATCTTCGTCTCTGTCTTCTTACCCTTTAATTGTTGTACTTTCTCCTTGGCACTGTCTAGATCTCCTTCACTGCCATCATCCTTTTTCACTTTAATGAAGAAGGATGCTACCAAAAAGGATACGGCTGCAGATACGGCTATACCTGCAATTACTCCGAAGAATCCTCCCTTTGGTGTCATGGCCAATAGGGCGAATATACTTCCAGGAGATGGTGCTGCTATCAAGCCTGCTCCTGTGATGACAAAGGTAAATACGCCGCTGGCTCCCCCTGCTATAACTGCTAAAAGTAATAGTGGGTTCATCAACACATATGGGAAATATATTTCATGTATTCCACCTAGAAAATGAATAATGATTGCTCCTGGTGCTGACTGCTTTGTCATTCCTTTACCGAACATCCAATATGCCAATAGTATACCTAAACCAGGTCCTGGATTTGTCTCCAGTAAAAAGAAGATAGACTTTCCTAATGAACTGGCATCCTGTATAGCTAATGGTCCTAATACGCCATGGTTGATGGCATTGTTTAAGAACATAATCTTTGCTGGTTCGATGAATAGAGATGTGATTGGCAGCAATCCTGCATTTACGATGCCTTCTACTCCAGCTTTTAATATATTGTTTAGTGACAATACCACAGGTCCTATACCCACATAAGCTACCAATGCCAAAATGGCACCAAGGATTCCTGCGGAGAAGTTATTTACCAGCATTTCAAACCCTGATGCAACTTTTCCTTCTACAGCTTGATCAAACTTTTTGATCACATAGCCCCCAACAGGCCCCATGATCATGGCACCAAGAAACATTGGTACGCCTGCACCTACTACAACACCCATGGTTGCCACAGCACCTACAACACCACCTCTAGTGTCTGCCACCATTTTTCCTCCTGTATAACCGATAAGGAGTGGAAGCAGGTATGTGATCATAGGTCCTACCAGGGCACTCACCAATGTTTGGCATTACCATACCGCTTAAAAATCTACCGAACCTTTGAATTCCTTCTCTGGTTCCTTTGCCTTCTGGGCCCTTTACACTTGCTGATGTACTTTGTGACATATGAATCCCCCTCTATATCATATTGGTCTTTACATTCAAAAACTTGCTCAAGATCTTGTTTAGCTCACTAAATACTTCTTCCTGGGAACCATTTGATAGTACATCCGTAAGTGTTGGCTCGTCAATCAAACTCCTGCTAATTTGACTAATCACTTCCAGATGCCTCTTGCTTTTATTCATAGGTGTAATCATGACTAAGCATGTTTTAACCTGCTCCTGTTCATGATTCCCATTTAGACAATACACGGGCTTTTCATCCTTTAGGCGAAGTACACCCACCCTTAGTCGATCCATAGCCCTGGTGCGGCAGTGCAGCAGCATCATTTGTTTTTTATTCAATACTGTGCTTCCCTTCCGTTCCCGGTCTAGAAGGTCTTGTTCAATCATTGCTGCATCGCCTTTATTGTCTGCAATGATCTGACTCGCCTGTCGAATGAGCTGCTCCATATCCTCCGCTTCTAATTCTTCTTTAAAGAAAAATCCCTCCAAAATTTCAATTACACCTTCTCCATATTCTTTCATGGCGTAGGAGCGTTCTTTCAAATCCATATTGCTGCGGGCTATTGCCGGAAGTTCGTGATCAAGATGTACATTAAGGTGTTCCAATATATTTTGAAGCTTCTTTTTGTTTTCTTCGATCAATAATGGATCTACCTGTATCACAGGAACATTGTGTCCCTCCATATATACAGTGGTAATGATTAAATCGATTTTATTGTCCTTCAACCATTCTTCGTCGATGTGTATGGTTGAGACAATATCCACAATATCTATATTCTGAAACTCTTTTCTGAGTCGCGTTGCCAAAAGTCTTGAAGTTCCTATCCCACTTGTACAGGCAACGATCACCCGATAAACCCGTTGTCTATGGCTGGCCTGTCGTTTTTTCTCTATGGCTGCACCGAAATGCATGGCAATATATCCAATCTCCGCCTCAGGCATTACCACATCAAAACGTTTGTTTACGACCTCGGCGCATTTCTCGCTGATCTTAAATATCTCTGGATACATCTGCTTAATCTTTCCCAACAATGGATTTCGAATATCTAAGTTCATTTTTAGCCTGTTGACAGCGGGTCTTAGATGGCTGATAAGACCAAAAAGCAAATTCTCATTATCCTTCAATATATAGCCAGCTTCCTTCTCAGCTACCTTTATCATTTGATTGGCCAACTGGGTCAGTTCAAAGTTACCGATAATAAATTCTCCTGTATCCTTGAAATCATTATGGTCGTAAATTCCATTTCGCATCTTGGCGCCTTTCAGATGCATGGTGATATAGCCTATCTCATCCCTTGGAATCTCAATTTCAGCTGACTGAGTGATCTCTGCTGCTATTTTCTCAGCTATTTTATATTCCCCGCTTTGGGATAACTCCTTTAAAAACTCTTCTTTCATGACGATTCTTTCATTGTTTTTTATTCTCTGAATGGCCAACGCCAGATGTACAATCAGTCCTACATAGGCACTGTCCGTCAGCTTGTATTCCAAATTGGCTTCTGCCCCACCGATGATCTCCTCAATGGTTTTAATGACATCCTTGTCAATCATATTCATCAACCGATTGCTGGCACTGATTTCAATACTTTCTGCCTTCTTACCCATCCCTGCTAGATTTTGACGGGTGATCTTTAACAGCTGATCTTCATCTAAGTTTTCATACAGTATGGTGATCATTGCCCTTCTAAAAGAATTTTCATTCCCTTCAACATAAACACCTAAACCAGGTTTCCGAATCAGGGTTAGTTCATGCTTGTTCAACCATACCTCTACTTTGTCTAAATCATGACTGATGGTACCCTCAGATACTTTAAACAAAGAGGAAAAATAATAGAGCTTTGTAGGTTCATTATTTTGTAAAAGTTCACTAATGATGAGTGATTGTCTATTCTCTGGTGTGAATTCCAACTCCACAGATTCCGCGTCCAACATGGTAATGAGTCTTCTTCGCTCTTCTAAGGTTGCTATAAGCTGCACGCCTACCTTTGTTTTCTTCATTAGCTTGAAATCATTTTTTTCTAACCATTGTTCTACAATAGGCATTTCTCTTAAGATTGTTCTGGGGCTGACATCTAGGTTTCGTGCAATATCCCCTATGGTAATTGGTTTTGACGCATCGCCAATCATCTTTAGAATCTGCTTTCCTCGAGCAGTTAACAGCAACTCACTCACATTTGCTCACCCCTATCTTTGAATTAGTGACATTTTTAAATTCTTAATTTTCTTTATTTTATTATATACCCTTCAAACCTTTTAAATCAAAGAAAACATAATTTTGTTTGTCATCATTTATTAGTGACATTTATAAATATATTGTTCAAAATAAAAGCAGCAGAGATGCCTATCTCCACTGCTTTCGTTGGGAACTATTTTGATAATCTTTCTACTAGCTCATCATATACAGGACTGCCTATGAAATTTGTTATAGAGATATGCTCTGCCCCAGGCGCTTGGTTCTTTGCCCGTTGGGTTAAGCTCTCATGGGTAATGATCAGGTCTGCATCTCCTGGGATTTGGTCAATGGCTGTATTGACTACTTCCACCTTTACACCTGCTTGCTTTAGCTTGTTCCTTAGGGTTGATGCACCCATAGCACTTGAACCCATACCTGCATCACAGGCTACTACGATTTTGCTGATCTTCGTCTCTGTC
>NZ_JARBTM010000042.1 GCF_029240175.1 Anaerosolibacter sp. | reverse complement strand
ATTGCCAAACTCAGTATGAGTTTGTGCAAGTCGCTAATGCAGGGCTAAGTAGTGAACCCAAATCTCTGATTTGGTGTGAATCACTTATGCAGAGCTAAGCAGTACATAAAGAACGCAAGACGAAGAAGAGTCGTCTTGCGTTCTTTCTTTTTTGCGAAAACATCACTAGCCAATTCATAGGGATATTTTCCTAGGGCTGAATATGTCCTATGGCTCATGTGACCGACAAGTTATTTTGATATAATGAATACATTCAAATATATCAAAGAGGGCGGTCAGCAATGAAAATATATTCTGTTGAGACAATCAATGACTTTAGTGAATTCTATATAACGATTGAAAAGCAAAAAAAGGCTGGATGGACTTTGGTAGATGTATTGCCTTCGACAGATCAGTCAGAAGGATTTATACTTTTATTTGCCAAGGAAGATTATCCTCTAAATATAGCTTCTTGAGTATAAGCTTATAAATAATAGCGTATAAATATTTTTTTACAACAAAGAGCAGGATTGAAATCCTGCTCTTTGTTGTGGTATCTAGAAGTATTTTATACTAAAAATAGATACAAGGATGATTAGGCCTATAATAGATACAAATGGGTTTTTGTTGCGATACATAGTTTACCTCCTAGAAAAAGCAATATAAAGCTATATATATGACATGAAAAACAAATTATGACTATTTAATCATTGAAGAAAACAAGGTGAAATAGAACTACTGGTGACTCGCTACTTAAGAAAACGTCCTAAGAGAGTTGAAGTTTTACCAATATATAAGAGGATTTTAGGGTTAAATGTAGAAAGTTAATTTGTTGGCAATCCAATGAATAGTTAGGGATTTAAAGGACCAAGATGTTACCAAGTAGATGAATTCATATGTAAAAGTAGTGGCGGAAAGGAGATGCAGTTTTGTCGTATAAAGATCTTCAGGATTTTGTCAAAAGATTAGAAGACACCGGACAGCTTAAGAGGGTTCCAGTTGAAGTGGATCGAAATCTTGAGATTACAGAGATTGTTGACCGTGTATCAAAGGCTTATGGGCCAGCTATTTTGTTTGAGAATGTGAAGGGGTCACCCTATCCAGTATTAATCAATGCATTCGGAACCTATGAACGAATGAATATGGCATTAGAAGTCAACGACATCAATAAAATAGCCCAAGAGATTGAAAATTTGATGGATATGTCCAGTTCCTTTGTAAATAAGGTGAAATCTGTTCCAAAACTGGCAAGTCTTGCCCAAATGTCTCCCCAAAAAGTAACAAAGGCAGCTTGTCAGGAAGTCATAGAAGAGCCAGATCTTACAAATCTGCCCATCTTAAAATGCTGGCCTGAGGACGGAGGACCGTTCATTACCCTACCCTTGGTAATTACGAAGGACCCTGAAACCGGTATGCAGAATATGGGAATGTACAGATTACAGGTTTATGATGAGAAAACTACTGGTATGCACTGGCATCTCCATAAGGATGGCAGGCGTATTTATGAGAAATATAGGGTGTTAGGAGGTAAGATGCCTGTGGCCGTAGCTATTGGATGTGATCCAGCTACGATTTACTCTGCAGCGGCACCCCTACCAAAAGAAGTTGACGAGATGATATTTGCAGGGTTTTTAAGAAAATCACCCTTAGAGATTGTGAAATGTGTGACCAACGATCTATTTGTACCCGCCAATGCAGAGTTTATATTGGAGGGCTATGTGGATATAGATGAATTAAGGGTGGAGGGACCTTTTGGAGATCATACAGGGTATTATTCGGTAAGGGATTTATTTCCCGTGTTTCATGTAACAAAGATTACAAGAAAGCGAAATCCAATTTATCCAGCTACAGTCGTGGGTAAGCCGCCCATGGAGGATTGTTATTTGGGCAAAGTTACGGAACGAATTTTGTTACCAATGGTGAAGCTTCAAATTCCAGAGATTATCGAGATGAATTTTCCTATAGAAGGCGTATTCCATAATTGTGTTATTGTATCTATCAAGAAATCATATCCAGGACAAGCTAAGAAAGTAATGCATGCCATGTGGGGGATGGGGAAAATGATGTATACCAAGATGATCATCGTTGTGGATGAGCATGTAAATCCTCATGACTTATCAACGGTGGCTTGGAAGGTATTCAATAATATTGATGCAGCCAGGGATATAGTGATTGTGGAAGGTCCATTGGATGCTTTGGACCATGCCTCCAACCTCCCACGCTATGGGCACAAGATGGGCATTGATGCAACAAAAAAATGGTCTGCGGAAGGTCATACCAGGGAGTGGCCTAATGATATCGAGATGTTAAAGGAAATAAAGGATATGGTGAGTGAAAGGTGGGAACAGTATGGGATTTAGTAAGGTTAAGACCTATGGAGAACTGGTGATGTTCTCCCATACACTATTTTCACTTCCATTTGCCATCATCGCTATGCTTTGGGCAGCCCAGGGTCTGCCTTCGGGGAAAGTTATCTTTTGGATGTTGGTTGCGTTGATAGGAGCAAGGAATGGGGCAAATGCGCTAAATCGTCTAGTTGATCGAAGAATTGATGCAAGAAACCCTAGAACCGCCAATCGTCATCTACCCATGGGAAGCGTAAAGGTGTATGAAGTAGTGGGATTGGTCATCCTGTGTTTCTCATTGATGGTTTTAGCAGCTTTTATGCTTAATCCCTTGTGTGTAAAGCTCCTTCCCTTAGCATTAGTAGCTTTTGGTGTGTATTCCTATACCAAGCGATTTACTTGGGCGTGCCATGTGGTATTGGGTATAGCCTGTGGCGGTGCACCTGTGGGTGCATGGATGGCAGTAACAGGTGAAGTTGGGTGGCCTTCTATTGTTTTAGGCGCTGTGGTTACTCTTTGGGTGGCTGGCTTTGACATCATTTATGCTACCCAGGATGTAGACTTTGACCGTAGTCAAAGACTGTTTTCGATACCAGCACAGTTTGGTATTAAAAATAGCTTATATATTGCTGCTTTTTTTCATGGAACAGTAATCGCACTCCTTATGTACCTTTATTATCTTATGAACATGGGAAGTTTATATTTAATTGGTGTGTCTATTGCAGGGGTATTACTTTTCGTAGAGCACATGATGGTTTCACCGAAAAATTTGAAGACAATGAAGATTGCATCCTATAACATTAATCAGATTCTTAGCGTTGTATTATGTATCTTTGTAGCGTTAGACATTTTTATATAATGACCGAGGTGATTTTTTGTCAAAATTTATACTAGGAGTAACAGGTGCAAGTGGAAGTATATATGCCGTTAGATTATTGGAAGAACTCTTAAAACTAGGTCATGAGGTCTTTCTCGTGTGCACAACATGTGGTGAACAAGTAATAAGCTATGAAGTGAATTTGACCCTAGATCACATTGTAAGCAAGTGTAAGGAGTATGGCGGTAAACTTCACCTTTGTGAAATAGATGATTTGTTTGCTCCAATAGCGAGTGGATCATTCAACATAGATGCCATGGTCATACTGCCATGTTCCATGTCAACTTTAGGGAAGATCTCCCATGGTATTGGAGATAATCTCCTGACTCGGGCTGCCGATGTGTGTATAAAAGAAAAAAGGAATCTTGTGGTGGTGCCTAGGGAAACACCATTAAGTACAATTCATCTGAAGAATATGCTTACGCTCAGTGAGATGGGCGTTACGGTTTTACCTGCTATGCCGGGGTTTTATCATAAACCAAAAACCATTGGGGATATGGTAGATGCCATCATTGGCAGAGTTATGCGGAATCTTGAGGTAGAGAATCATTTATATCATGAATGGAATGGGGGATTATAAAATGAAAAAAATAATGAGTATTTCATTAATCTTATTGGTGATGTTAATGTTAGGGGCTTGTGCCAATACCAATCAGCAGACAAACAGCGAGGAACCTGTCAAACTAGGCAGTATTACCATGGGGGTATTACCTGACGTGGATTCGATTCCTCTTATTATTGCCCAGGAAAAGGGCTACTTTGAAGAAGAGGGGTTGACTGTGAAATTGGAGCAATTCACCAGTGCCATGGAGCGTGATAGTGCATTGCAAAGCGGAAATCTAGATGGAGCCATTTCAGATATATTGGCAGAGGCCTTTGCCAAAGATAATGATTTTGATGTATGGATCACATCCATGACCAATGGAAGCTATAAGCTATTGGTTAATAAAGATGAAGCAGCGTCAGATATTCCAGGCTTAAAAGGAAAAGATGTAGGGATCTCGAAGAATACGATCATTGAATATGTAACAGATCAGATGATGAAGGCAGAGGGATTGACACCGGAAGATATCAATAAGGTTGTGATACCAAAGATGCCAGCTAGATTAGAGATGCTCCAAAGCGGCAAAATCGCTGGGGCTACACTGCCAGAACCACTAGCTTCCGTAGCCATGAAGGATGGTGCAAAGCTTTTGGCAAGCTCAAACGAACTAAATATCAATCCGGGAATAATTCTTTTTACAGGAAAGTCTATTAACGAAAAGGAACAAGAAATCAAAGCCATGTATAGGGCCTATAACAAAGCTGTGGCCTTCTTAACCAGTGAATCCGTAGATAGTTATGTAGATATACTGATTGAAAAAGGAGGCTTCCCTGAAGCCATCAGAGGAACGATTGTGATGCCAGTATATACCCAAGCATCACTGCCAGATGAAAAAGAAGTGGTTGATGTGATTCAGTGGCTTCATGAGAGAGCGCTTGTCAAAAACACATACAAATATGAGGAGTTAGTCAACGACAAATTTATGAGGTAAGATTTATATGATCGATATAAAAAACGTAACTGTAACCTACAAGTCCCAGGACAGCGATTATGTTGCCCTGGAGAATATCAATCTAGAGATTCCTGATGGAGAGATTTGCGGCATCATAGGGCCTTCTGGTTGTGGGAAATCTACCCTCTTAAAGATCTTTGCAGGGATCATCACGGACTATGACGGTAGTGTGAAAATTAGAGGCGAAGCTGTGATGCCAAACAGGCAGAGAATCGGATTCATTCCTCAAAACTACGGGTTACTGCCTTGGAAAAATGTTTATCAAAACGTGACTTTAGGAATCAAAATAAAGGATGGAAAAGACAAGATATCGGATGGGGATGTAGAACATACCTTGAGACGACTAGGGATAGGTGGATTGGAAAAAAGGTATCCTAACGAACTTAGTGGAGGACAGCAGCAGCGAGTTTCACTGGCTAGGGCATTCATACTAAAGCCTGATTTGCTTCTGATGGATGAGCCTTTTTCTGCATTGGATGCCATAACCAGGGAGGAGATTCAGGATACTTTTCTTGAGGCATGGAAGGAGGAGCCTGTTTCTACGATTCTTGTTACCCACCATGTGGAAGAAGTAATTTATTTGGCCAGTAAGATTGTCATATTATCAAATGCGCCTGGCAAGGTACAAAAAGTTATAAATAATCCTATTTTTGGTATGGAAAATATAAGGAATCGAAAAGAATATATTTCCCTATCTCTTGAGCTGAGGAGAATGATGAAAGAGGACTGGATAAATGATAGACAAAAATAAATTGACGTACTATGGTTATGGGATGATTGCGTTACTCTTAATTTGGCAGGGATTGTCCATGATCATCGCTCTTCCTATTGTGCCGGCTCCTTTTGATGTGATGATAAATCTTGTGAAGATATTTGCTTCAAAAATCATGATTCATGGCGGCTATAGTTTATGGCGAATCGGTGCAGGGGTACTTCTTTCAATTCTTATAGGGGTGCCCATTGGCTTGGTTATGGGGTACTTTGAAACATGGGATCGATTTCTTTCTCCTATTACATACTTGACCTATCCCATCCCCAAGATTGCGCTGCTTCCCATTGTCATGTTAAGCTTTGGTTTAGGTGAATTATCAAAGATTCTTATGATTGTTTTGATCATCATTTTCCAGGTGATTATTGCTATTCGGGACGGTGTCAAAGCTATTCCTAAGGAAGCGTACTATCCCCTGTATTCTTTAGGGGCAAACAATAAAGATATTTTTCGTGAAATCATTATTCCTGCTTCAATGCCTAAATTCCTTACATCCCTTCGGATTGCCATGGCAACGGCCATATCGGTCTTGTTTTTTACAGAGACCTTTGGTACGCAATACGGCATGGGTTACTTTATCATGGATGCCTGGATGCGGGTAAATTATTTGGAGATGTATTCGGGTATCGTTGTACTTAGCATGATTGGATTACTATTGTTTGTATCGATAGATTTTATTGAAAGACATATGTGTTCTTGGCAGTCAAAATGATAAACATAATGGGGGCGGTAGATTTTATCTACTCCCCCATTGTGTTTTTGTAGATTCATTAAGGAATAGAACAACGGAAAAGATGGACATTTAACTGTGAAAAATATGGGCATACTAGTGAAAAAGGCTTTTCATAGAAGTAAGATATATGAACTTTCCAAGCATCAGCACCATGATATAGTTTTGATGGAGTATAGTTTATTGCAAGAGAACCAAAAATATAAATATATTTGTGAAGTTCAAGGAGTGTTTAGGTTGAATAAGGAATATACCATTTTAGTAATTGCATGGATTATAACGATAAATCTGCTGATCCGATATGTTCCAAGGAATCGGTCGCGTGAAGCATGGCTTGTTTTTCTTTTTAAGTTGTTTTTGACGTGGATATTTGGTCTTCTAGTTGTAGAATTGGATATGATTGAATATCCAATAAGATTTTTTATGGAAGCATCTAGGACCAGCTTTACCTTTGAGTTTTTTGTATATCCTGCAATCTGTGTATTATTTAATTTGCATTATCCAGAAGGGAAAGGCAAAGGAAGGCAATGGATGCATTATGTCTATTATTGCTCAGGTATCACAATAATAGAGGTGTTTTTGGAAAAAAATACTAGGCTGATTATTTATACCAACTGGGAATGGTATTGGACATGGATTACTTTGTTTGTTACTTTCTACATGAGCCGTAAGTTTTATCTTTGGTTTTTTAAGCCTTATAGCAAAGTGGATAAATCGTAAGAAAATTGCATAGGTTATCTCCACATTTCCTTCACAATACATCGATATAATCAGTGATAAAACGTACTTTACAACAATCAAAGAAAATGAAAAAATAGAAATAAGAAAAGGGACAGGATTGCGGGGGAGCGTATGAAAAGCAAGAGTATATTGGTGGTAGAGGATGAGAAAAAAATACTGGAGGTCATTCAAGCATACTTAAAAAATGAAGGGTTCGATGTATTGATTGCCGAGGATGGGGAAAATGCTCTAGAAATCATAAATAGAGAGCAGGTTCACCTAGTTATTTTGGATCTTATGCTTCCGAAAATATCCGGTGAGGATGTATGCAGAAAAATTCGGACCATGTCAGATATCCCCATTATTATGCTTACTGCTAGGTCTGAGGAAGATGATAAAATTGAAGGTTTGGCCATAGGTGCAGATGATTATATGACAAAGCCCTTTAGTCCCAGGGAGTTGATCGGCAGGGTCAGGGCTTTGATTCGTCGAAGTTATCGAGAAGAGCAGCCGTTAGCAGATTTTTTAAGCTATAATCATGGTGATTTGGAAGTTGATGTGAAGCGGATGCTCGTCAAAAAAAATGGTGATATCCTAAATTTCACGCCAAATGAATTCAAATTGCTTTATGTGTTTCTTGTGAATCCGGGGCAGATTTTCACAAGAGAGCAGTTGATTGAAAAGGCTTTCGGTTATGATTATGATGGTTTCGACCGCACAATCGATACTCATATCAAGAACATAAGACAAAAGATAGAGAATGACCCTAAAAATCCTGTATATATACTAACGGTTTATGGCATGGGCTATAAGTTTGGAGGTGGAAAATGAAGGTGTCCTTGGTAAAGAGACTGACATTCGCCTTCCTGATTGCAATTTTAGGGGCTATCCTGATTACTAGTATTATATCGAACTATATGATAGACAAGCGATTCAATGAGTATCTTCATGGGGAACATCAAGGGAAGATCAATAAGGTTATTGATTTGGTTCGTGGCGTATATGGTGAAAAAGATGGCTTCCGTAATAAAAATGACGGAGAACTGGAGCGGGTGGCTATCTTAGAAGACTTATATATTCGAGTATTAGATTCCCAGGGAAATCAAGTGTTTGAATCAAGCCAAGAACATCTTCTCCATAAAAGAATGATGCGAAATATGCCAGGTCGGATGATGGGGATGGGCTGGAGAAAGCAATTGGAAGAATATATGGAAGAGAGCTATCCCCTTGAACAGAACGGAAAAGAAATAGGGACAGTGGTTATTGGATACTTCGGGCGATGGAATTTGACAGAACAGGATATTGGATTCAAAAGTACACTAAACCAAGCTTTTATTCTTTCGGCTACAGCGGCATTGCTATTTGGTTTGATTGTTAGTATAGGGTTTTCACGTCAAATAACAACACCTCTTATTCGGATTACACAAGCTGCTAGGCATATGGGAGAGGGAAATCTTAACGTACGGGCAAATGTAAACACAAATACCTTGGAGTTGGATCAGTTGTCTGAGGCAATGAATTATTTGGCAGAAAGTCTGCAACAGCAGGAAATGCTTAGGAAAAGACTGACGACTGATATGGCCCATGAAATTAGAACACCTCTAACTACATTGAAAAGCCATATTGAAGCTTTCATGGATGGCATTTGGGCACCTACAGAGGAGCGATTTGTTAGCTGCTATGAAGAGGTTGAACGGCTATCGAAACTGGTTGGAAATCTACAAAACTTAGCAAAGCTTGAACAAGCAAGTCTTCAGCTAAATAAAGAAAACTTTTCTCTGTCTGAAGAAATAAGAAAAACGGTAGAGGCTATGAAGCCTCAATTTATGAAAAAACATATCGAAGTATTTATGGAGCTTGGGTTAGATATGCGTGTAATTATGGATAGAGACAAGATAAAGCAGGTACTGATCAATTTACTTACCAATGCCTATAAATACACCAATGAAAGTGGTTCTGTTTGGGTAAAGTTAGAAGATAAGTATGACGAAATCATCATAGAAATAAAGGATACAGGAATAGGTATTCAAGAAAAAGATATTCCATATATTTTCGAAAGATTTTATAGAGGAGATATCTCAAGGAGTAGAGAAACAGGGGGGACGGGTATAGGACTATCCATAACCAAGGTCCTTGTAGAGGCCCATGGTGGGAAGATTCAAGTGGAGAGTAACGTTGGTGAGGGAAGTATTTTTTCTATTCATTTGCCTAAAAGTGGTATTGGATTATAGGCATAGGTGTTCCGATTGTTTTTCTCCCATAAGTGGCTGTAAATAAAAAGAAAAGGTAAGAATAGTAAAAAAATACTTTCTGAGGAGGATTTTTGATAAAAATGTTTAATATAAACATTATATCGTTACATGAGGTGATATAATGCAGTGTACAGATAGAAACAAAGGACAAGGCCATAAGGAAGATTTAATAGACTTGGTTGTAAAGTTTATTGAATTTGTAGATAGTCTGCTAGCTGAGGGAAAGATCACTCCTGTACAATATGAAGAGCTTACAAGACTGAAAATAGAGTATTTGAAGTATTGCAACACTGAATTTAGGAACATGTGTAAAAACAATTCTTAAAGGAAATTGCCTTTGATGCGTATGAAGATGCTTGTAATCATCAGCCACATGATCATAGGACTTATATTAGGAGACGGCAGGTGGAGAGAGTGGTTAAAGAAAATACGATTCGGATTCATCAAATGTTAAATTTGATGAAGGGACTATATAAAACGGTGGAAAGAGAATGGGAAGAACATGCGCAAAAGTATGGAATGACCAATGCTCATCTTCATGTATTATGGATTCTTTATTTAGATGATGGCATAAAGCTATCGGACTTGGCTGCAAAGGGGTTGTGGAATCTCTCTACTACCCAGGATATTGTTAATCGAATGGATCAACGGGGCTTGGTAAAGAAAGAAAAGGATATGCAGGATGGGAGAGTTACTCGGGTATATATTACTGAGGAAGGCAAACGACTGCGGAGTGAAACCCAGAAAGATTGCGATGAAGGCTATCCATACAAGATACTACAGGCAATAGATCGTTTGAGTGAAGAAGATCAGACGAAATTAAGGGAATTAATCAGGCATATTTCACAGAGTGTGCTAGACCAAGATTTTATGGATTACGTAAATCGATCATCAAACCGACTAAGCAAGAAAAAATAATTGATGATGTACATGTAGATATTATATATGATCCTTAATGGGTCATTTTTTTATAATAATATATCTGTATATAATAAAATCTGACAGGTAGGGTGTGAGGATATGAAAAGCGAGATGATCAAATTTACTTGTCCCATGGACTGTTTTGATGCCTGTGGCATGATCGCTGCCGTACAGGATGGAAGGGTGATAAAGGTAGAAGGAGACCCTGCTCATCCATTGACAAAAGGATATGTATGTGAAAAGGGAAAGAAGCACTTGGAAAGAATTTATCATCCAGAAAGGCTGAAAAAGCCAATGAAAAGAGTAGGGGATGGGTGGTTCGAAATAAGCTGGGAAGAGGCTATAGATGAAATCAGTGATAAATTGATAGAAATCAAAAGGAACTATGGTACAACGGCTGTACTTCACTGCTCTGATGCCGGGTATGGAGGATTGAGTAAATCCGTGGATAACATGTTTTTTAATTATTATGGCGGGGTTACAGTTTCTCGAGGAAGCTTATGCTGGAGTGCAGGGATTCAAGGACAAAAATATGATTTTGGCGATAACCGGGGGCATCATCCAAAGGATCATTTAAACGCCAAGACCATTATTATATGGGGAAGGAATCCCTACAATACCAATATTCATCTTATGGAATACTTGGCCCAAGCAAAGAAGCAAGGAACCCATATCATATTGATCGATCCAATAAGAACGAAGACAGCCAGTGTTGCATCGGAGCACGTATATATAAAACCTTCTACAGATGGAGCGCTGGCTTTGGGTATGGCCCATGTAATCATTGATAAGGGTCTAGTAGACCAAGGATATATTAATCAGCATGTAAAAGGCTATGAAGCATTTAAAGACCATGCAGCGGATTTTACGCCTGAACGGGTGGAAGCGATCACAGGGATTGATCAAGAGACTATAAAAAGATTGGCAATAGCTTATGCAACGAATAAGCCTTCCTGTATTATTGTAGGATATGGATTACAGCGATATATCAATGGAGGGAATAATGTCCGTTGCATAGATGCGCTGGGAGCCATTACTGGAAATATTGGAATACCAGGAGGCGGTGTGAACTATGCCAATAAGAGCATATCACGCTATATACAGGGTGAAGTGGTGAAAAGTGAGGATTTCATAAAAAACCAAAGAACCTATAGTAAGACGAAGCTGGGAGAGTTTTTAGAAACGGCACAGACACCAGCTATTGGGTGTGTTTTCGTCACCAAGTCAAATCCTCTGGTACAAGTACCAAATATTCATCGAACCATGGAAGCTTTTAAGAAAGTAGATTTTAAAGTGGTCATTGATATGTTTATGACAGATACAGCTAAGCTGGCGGATATTGTACTGCCATGTACCAGTATATTAGAGGAAGAGGAAGTTATTTATTCCTCAATGTTTTCTCCCTACGTAAGCTATTCCTCAAGGGCAGTAGAGCCTCCTGAAGGGATAATGGGAGAATACGAATTCTTCCGGCGTCTTGCAAAGAAGATGGAGATAAAGGCATATCCCGATATGGATCAGGCTGAATTTTTAAAAAAGGCAATTCAACCTTTGTTGGATGCATATGAAATTACCTTGGATCAAATAAAGGATTCATATTTTACAATCCCTGAGCGGGAAGTTCCTTGGCAAGATGGAAAATTTGAGACACCGACAGGTAAATTTGAACTATACTCAGAGATAGCTATGAAAGAAGGAGCAAATCCACTGCCTGCTTATATACCAGCATTGGCAGGAGATCGAGAATTTCCATTGAGATTGCTCACACCCCATTGCAAGAAATCCTTGCATTCTCAACATTTTGCGTTTACAAGTAAATTACCAGTGGTATATATGAATGAAAAGACGTTTGCAGCCCATGGTTTGCTCAAAGATGGTCTTATCAAGATCGAATCGAAACAGGGTGCATTGATAGCAAAATCTGAAGTTGATGATAGTATCGGGGATGAGATTCTGATGATATATGAGGGTTGGTGGCATAAAAGTGGTTCTGTGAATATTCTTACGGAAGATATCATATCTGATATCGGGGAACAGGCTGCTATCTATGACTGTTTCTGTAAAATAAGCAACCATACATAAAGGGAGGACTACAATTGGCAATGTCATTAAGTTTAGCTTGATGATTGCAAGTACGGCTCCAGAAAAAGGTTGTGAATGCATTTTATTCACTGCCTTTTTCATTTTTTTGTATTAC
>NZ_JARBTM010000048.1 GCF_029240175.1 Anaerosolibacter sp. | reverse complement strand
TCTTTGAAGAAGCCGGATATTCAAATCAACAGTATTTCAGTAAGGTCTTTAAAAAGATTACCGGAATGACCGTGATGGAATATAAGGAAAGCAGGAACCATAAAAATAAAAATTAGATTGAAGGAACCTTCGTAAATGAAGGTTCCTTTATATTTTGTTTAAAAATTCTTAATTTCGTATACAAAAACAATAATTTAGTATAAAAAAAGGTCGCAAAAAGTCGAAATTTGTTCAACTGAGTAAAATTGTACTAAATCAGAATAACCTAGAGCGTTTATTTGATGATAAATATTCATTATCATTGAAATAAGGAAAAACGTAAGTTCAAATCAAAAAAACAGATAAAGGAGAATCTATAAGCTATGAATCTGGATATAAAATTAAGAGTCTCTAATGTTGAAAAATTTTTTCCAGGTGTTAAAGCATTAGATAAGATTAATTTTGCTGTTAGAAAAGGAACGGTACATGTCATTTGCGGTGAAAACGGTGCCGGAAAATCTACCTTGATGAAGGTGATCAACGGCATATACAAGCAAGATTCAGGTCAAATTCTAATTGATGAAAAGGTTGTAGACATCAAAAATCCAATTGAAGCACGAAGCCTTGGAATTTCTATGATTTTTCAAGAACTCAATTATATGCCTGAAATGACCATTGAAGAAAGCTTGTTTGTAGGCAATTGGCCAAGAGACAGATATGGCAAGGTTGATTGGAAGGAAATTAGAAAGCGAACATTAGCGTTATTGGAAAAAGAAAATCTTAACTATGCACCTGAGACTAAGCTGAAGGATCTCACGGTGTCAGATATACAGATGCTGGAGATTTTAAAGGCAATTTCATATCATTCAGATATCATTATCATGGATGAGCCTACATCCGCTATTACACAGAAGGAAGTTGAGGTTCTATTTAAGAAAATCAACGAACTTAAAGCGCGTGGCACATGCATTATATATATCTCTCATAAGATGGATGAAATATTTAGAATTGCAGATGAAATCACAGTATTTAGAGATGGTTGTGTTGTGGATTCAAGACCAAAAGAGGATTATGACATGGAAACGGTCATTACCCAAATGGTAGGTAGAAAAGTGGAAAGCATTTTCCAAAAGGAAGATATTAAGCTGGGAGAGCAAGTATTGCAGGTGAAGGGCTTCACAAATCCAGGCAAGTTTAAGAATATAAATTTTGAAATTCGCAAAGGTGAGATTGTTGGCTTTGCAGGCTTAATGGGTGCAGGCAGAACAGAAGTAATGAGAGCCTTGTTTGGACTGGATGAATACCAATCAGGAGAAGTCATCATCAAGGATAAAAAGGTTCATATTAGAAGCGTCAGTGACAGCATAGACAAGAAGATGGTTATGCTGTCTGAAGATAGAAGGCGATTTGGAATCATTCCGGTTCGTAGTGTCAGAGAAAATGTTGCCTTGTCTAGTTTGAAAAAGTTTATTTATGGCGGAAGACTTCATGCAGATATAGAGAATCAGACAGTTGAAGATTTATGTAAGAAAATGAATGTGAAGACACCATCCTATGAAACATCCATTGAGGCATTAAGCGGAGGCAATCAGCAAAAAGTGATTTTGTCCAAATGGATGGTTACTGATCCGGATATTCTAATTTTGGATGAACCGACCCGAGGAATTGATGTAGGAGCTAAACATGAGATATATAAACTGATGACGATGCTGGCCAAGCAAGGAAAAGCTGTTATCATGGTCTCATCGGAACTACCTGAATTGATTATGATGTGTGACAGAATATATGTCATGGCAAAAGGTGAAATAACAGGTATGCTGACTAGAGATGAGTTTACACAAGAAAAAATCATGGCATATGCTACTGCAACGAAAACTCAATAGGGGGAGAAAAGAATATGAACACAGTGAATAAAAGTAAATTGTGGACTAACCTAAAAAGTAAGTACAGTATCTACATGGTATTGTTAGCACTTTTCTTGGTTAGCTGGCTAGCGAATGAGAATTTTGTATCTGTTGAAAATTTATTAAATATCTCTACACAAATTTCTGTAGGTACAATACTGGCTTTTGGTCAAACCATTTTGATTATTTCCGGAATGCTGGATTTATCCTCTGCTTCTGTACTAGCCTTGGCAGGGGTACTATCAGTATCAGCTTATAAAATGACAGGATCATTGATGATCGCATTTGTAGTCGCTATCTTGATAGGTGTCTTGTGTAACGTGTTAAATGGATTAATGGTTACAAAGTTTAAGGCACCGCCATTTATCGCAACTCTTGCTATGATGACAATGGCCCGTGGAGCTGCACTGATGTATACAAATGGTCAGAATATCTACCAGATAGGCGATTACGTGGTATTTGGTCAAGGAAGAATCTTTGGAATACCGGCACCTATTATCTTTATGATTGGTTTATTAGTGATTACATGGTATCTACTAAAGCATACAGTGTTTGGAAGATCTGTTTATGCGATTGGCGGGAATGAAGAAGCAGCAAATGCTTCCGGTATTAACGTCAACAAGATAAAAATGCGCGCTTTTATTATCAATGGTATATTCGTTGGTATTGCCGGAATATTATTCATGTCTCGTATCAATGGAGGAATGCCGAACGGCGCAATTGGTTATGAATTCAAAGCGCTTACAGCAGCCGTTATAGGTGGAACAAGCTTTACAGGCGGAATTGGAACTGCATCAGGCACTTTAGCCGGTGCGTTTATCGTTGGATTCTTAGATAATATCATGGTACTGGTAGGTGTTAACTCATACCTTCAACAAATTGTCCGTGGTGCAATCATAGCTCTTGCAGTTATTTACGACATATGGGCAAAAACAAAAAGAACAAAACTGAAGCTTGGAAACGCCGAAAGCAAATAGTCTTCAATAGAGCAATCTATTAAGATAAATCAAAAATTTTAAGGGGGAAGTAAAATGAAAAAG
>NZ_JARBTM010000047.1 GCF_029240175.1 Anaerosolibacter sp. | reverse complement strand
CAAATCAGTCAGATTGCCATTACGCAGCCGTCAATCTATGAAGTAATCAGAGTAATGAATGGCGTACCTCTCTTTTTAGATGACCATATATCAAGATTGCAGTTTTCTGCAGCTTCCCTAGACGCAAAACTTCAAGTACTACTGCCCAATATAATCTCTGATATTAAAAGACTCATAAAAATAAATAATTATCCCGAGAAGAATATAAAGGTTATGGTTTTTAATCTTGAAAGAGAAACTCCTGATTATATCATGTGTTTTATAAAAAGTAGTTATCCCTCTCAAGAACAATATTCTCAAGGCATTCACAGCATTTTAGTTCACGCAGAACGAAGCAATCCCAATGCGAAAATCATCAACAATCAGTTGAGAGAGATCGTGAATAAAAAGCTTGAAGAGAACGACGCTTATGAAGCACTGCTTGTGAATAACCGAGGCGAAATCACTGAGGGCAGCCGTTCAAATTTATTTTTTGTGGTGCATGGTAAAATTTATACTGCTCCTGCTGAAGATGTTCTTATCGGCATTACGAGAAAATATATCTTGGAGGCTTGCAACAATCTGCGCTTAGAGGTGATAGAACAGCCGATTCCTTTCTCCATGCTGGATTATGCCGAGGGAGCCTTTATAACCGGTACTTCGCCAAAGGTTCTTCCTATTGCTGCCATAGAAGAAAGAGAATTAGCTTCTGCAAGCAACGTGATTGTGCGGAGCATACTTACTGAATATGATAAGATTCTAGATTTATACATACGTAAACATAAGTAGGATGACCAATTGGTCATCCTACTTTTTATTCCCCTAACAACCGTTTACCCTTTATATAGAAGTCTCGCTTCATATCCACAGGCACAAAGGACCCTCCCGTAGACCAAGCGATGTGCGTAGCATCATTCATGCACTGTTCTAGCATATTGTTTCTTATATAATCGACACCGTTTTCTACTGCCATCAAAGCCATAGGTCCCATAAGTGAAGCGGCAGCAGATGGCTCTATTTCGATATTTTCACTATCCTTCAGCATGGCCAATAGCTTGTAGAGCTCATCATCCTCTATGGTATATATTCCGCTTAAGAGATTTTCCATCACTTTTCCTACAAAGCCTGAAGCCCTGCCAACAGCAAGTCCGTCTCCCTCTGTGATATTATCTATTCCAAAATCCTGAACGCTAACATGATCGTTTTCCCCTGTAGCCAAACCCAACAGCATGCAGGGTGAATGGGTAGGTTCTACAAAGAAACAATGCACATTCTCCTTAAAAAGCTGCTTTAAGCCAAAGCATATGCCTCCCGGTGCTCCACCTACGCCACAGGGTAAATATACAAAGAGGGGATTTTGTTTATCCACCTTTATGTTTTTTTCTTCCAGCTGGCGCTTTAATCTTATAGCCGCTGCACTATACCCCAGGAATAAGTCCTTGGAATGCTCATCATCCACAAAATGACACATTGCATCCTGAAGAGCCAGCTTTCTGCCCTCTTCCACCGCTTTGCTGTAATCTGATTCATATTCAATAACTGTTACGCCCTTGCTTCTCAGTAAATCCTTTTTCCATTGCTTGGCATCTGCCGACATATGTACGGTAACCTTGAAGCCTAAGGCTGCACCCATAATTCCGATGCTTAGACCGAGATTTCCTGTAGAACCTACTGCCAAGGAATATCTGGATAAAAATTGCCTGAATTCTGCCCCCGCAAGTTGAGAATAATCCTGATCCTTATTTAGCATGTTATGGCTTACAGCCAAATGCTCAGCATGCTTCAATACCTCATATATACCTCCTCTTGCCTTAATGGAGCCTGCAACAGGCAAGGCATTGTCACACTTCAAAAACATTCTTCCCTCTACAGCTATCTTATATATATTGCTTATTGCAGCTTTCATATCAGGCAGTTCAACCAAAGCAGACTCAATAATCCCGTTTTGCTTTTCCGTTTCCGGAAAAAGCTTTGAAATCAAAGGAGCAAATCTAATCCATCTCTCCTCTGCCTCCAATACATCCGTCCATGTCAATTCTAGGTTGTCATAGGTGGCTGCTTCCTCATCCTTTAAAGCATCATTCACCCAAAATACAGGCTTGTAAGCAATCATATCTGATATGATTGGCTTTTCCTTAATCCACTGCTCTATTGTTTTATCCGATATCTTCTTCTCCATCATAACCTCCAGGCTATTTATTCTAGTTATAGTATACCAAAATACTCTTTCAAAATATATTTATGTATTTGTATAAATTACATGAACAACATAAAAAGCAGTGTCAAATAGACTATAAATACATATTATGTAATATCACTGTGTGCGAGGTGTGAATATATGGCTTTTTCTGAAAGAGAGCTGCTTGCAAGAGTTATACGCTGTGAGGCAGGCGGAGAAGGTGAAAACGGCATGAAAGCCGTTGCTAATGTTATTATGAACAGGGTAAGAGTGCCAAACGGAGAGTATCGAAGAGTGGGTCAAGGCAGCATCCGAAACATATTAAATCAAAGGGGCCAGTTTGACTGTATGACTTCTGTACTAAGAGGTGTGCCAAACCCCCAGACGATCTGGGCAAATCCACCGGAGGAAATCCATCTCCAGATTGCTGATTGGGCTATAGCCGGTAATAGATTTCCTACAACTGGTTATTCCTTATGGTATTTTAACCCCTTTAATCCCAATTGCCCTGGGGCTTTCCCACGGAATGGAAACGGATTCTATGTCACAAGAATCGTGGATCACTGCTTCTACAATCCAACCCGTTCTTACTATCTGACTATGAATACAATGAATTTAAATCAAATGGATAACATGGAGGAAATGGGATATCAAATGCCCTTTGGTCCTGCTACACAGCAACCCTTCTACAATCAAATGGATAACATGCAGAGTGTAGGGTATCAATTGCCTTACTTAGATCCTGCTGCACAGCAGCCCTTCTACAATCAAATGCCCACAATGCCGATGCAGCCTATTCAGCCTATGATGCCAATGGGTACAGTAACCGGTGCAATGGCTACTCCAATGGGCGGTGTTCAAGAAGTTCCAGGCACAACATCAGGAACAATGCCCACTACTATTGGTTCAATACCCCTGGGAATGGATCAATTTGGTGAACCCCCTATCATGGACATAGAATATACACAAGGCTATTTAAGAACTCAAATCGGCAAAAGAATCAAGGTAGAATTCCTCATTGGTACAAATATGCTGGTCGATAGGGAAGGAACTCTTGTAGACGTTGGTATAAGCTATATTATCATCAACGAGGTTGAAACTGACGATTTGTTATTATGCGATATATACTCTATTAAGTTTGTAAGATTCTATTTCTAGTGATTTACTTATGCTACACAAAATAATAACCGGGTTTCCCCGGTTATTTGCTTTTTATATCCCTTCAAACTGTGCGTTATATAAGGATGCATATATGCCATTATTTTTTAACAGCTCCTCGTGACTTCCTTTTTCTTCTATACCATTGTCAGTAAGCACCAATATATTTTTAGCCTTTCTGATGGTTGAAAGTCTGTGGGCTATGATGAATGTGGTTCTATTGCTTGCCAGCTGCTCTAAGCTTTGCTGAACTATTCTTTCGCTTTGATTATCCAGGGCTGAAGTAGCTTCATCCAATATAAGAATCGGCGGATTTTTCAAAAACGCTCTTGCGATGCTGATTCTTTGCTTTTGGCCCCCTGATAGCTTAACCCCTCTTTCACCTACATAGGTCTCGTAGGTTTTTTCAAAGGCTTCGATAAATTCATGGGCATTTGCTTTTCTAGCTGCTTCAACAACCTCTTCGTCACTGGCATCTGGCTTACCGTATCGGATGTTCTCCATGATTGTACCTGCAAATAAATAAACATCCTGCTGTACAATGCCAATATTTTTTCTCAAGGATTCCAATTTAATATCCCTTACATCGACGTTATCTATTTGAATGCTTCCCTCAGTAACCTCATAAAACCTGGGTATAAGACTGCAAAGCGTTGATTTGCCGCCACCGGATGGTCCTACCAAGGCAACTGTTTCGCCGGGATTGAGCTTAAGATCAATATTGTTCAACACATGCACGCCCTCGTCATACTTGAAGGACACATTGTCAAAGGTGACCATTCCTTTTACGTCATGCAGCTCAACACTGTCTTCCTTATCCAAAATATCAGGCTCTGTATCCATGATTTCCAAGAATCTTTCAAAACCGGTCATACCCCTTTGGAACTGTTCAGTAAAGTCAATAAGCTTTCGAATCGGCATCAGCAATGTATTGATGTAGAGTAAATAGGTGACCAAATCAACACTC
>NZ_JARBTM010000041.1 GCF_029240175.1 Anaerosolibacter sp. | reverse complement strand
GGATGTTGGCTTTGATTTATCAAGACATACAGGAAGAGGGGAGCAGGCAATCAGGAATGCGATTATGCTACACTCTCTCGTTAGAAGGTATGAAATTTCGAATGATGAAGTTGCGTTAGATCTCGCAATAGGATTAGCAAATCATCTTCTGGGAGTTTCTAGATATTTTAATTATAAAATGGAGTTTTTTGGGCATATTCATTCTGCCGGTTGGGTCGCATCTGGTCTAGTGAGACTTGGTCGTGTAACGGGTAAGGAAAGATATATTATCAGTGGTAAGGGGATATATGATTATATCCGTTCATTATCTTCCTCCTTTGGATGGGTTCCTGAATATGCGCAATGGCATCCCGCCAATGAGGAAGTTTGCGAGACCTGTTGCATCAAGGATATGATTGAGTGTGCGAATGAGCTTATATTATCAGGCTTTGATGAGTATTGGGAGGACCTTGTTCTTTTTTCAAGAAATCATTTGGTTGAAAATCAGGTAAAATATTCAGGGTATGTGGTAGTAGATAATACGATACCCAACAGCAATGGGATCACATATAGGGATGTTGATAAAAGGATGATAGGTGGATTTACAGGCGGCTCTCTCGTGAACTCGATTTCATTGTCTAAATTTCGTTCAATCGCGGGTTGTTGTGTAGGAATGGCTCCTGTGGCATTAAAGATTATCTGGGATAGAGCTGTCGAGTTTGAACATGGTGTTATCCTTGTAAATATACCTATAGACAAAGAAACAGAAGAAGCTACGGTTACAATGCAATACCCGAATAAGGGATCCGTAGTCGTGGCAGTAAAGAAAAAGTGTAAGGTTGCCTTTAGAATTTATGCCTATATGGCAGATAAAATAGTGTATAAACGAAACGGTATTGAACATAAGCCATCTATACTTGGAAAGCTTGCAATATTCGAGGATTTGAGCCCGGGTGATATTGTAGAACTTGAACACAGCATTGAAACAGTACAAGTAAAAGAAGTTGTCCGTGGCGAAGAATATACTGTTTCGTGGAGAGGCTGCGATGTTATTGATATACTACCACGGGGTGAGCATATGAGGCTCTATCAGCGTGAAGTGGATGGCCCAAAATATTATCCATTAGCGGAAGAGATAAAATATACTGGCGCAGCAAATATGGGACCAACGCAGCAAACACAGAAGAAATAATATCAAATTAGTATTCATTGTGTATTGGAATAAATATAAATAGGTCAAAGGAGTGTCAATATACTGTGAGTTTATTTTCAAGGCTTATTATGGTATACTTTTAATACTTAAAAATATACCTCAATGGGGGAAATGATGAGATCCAACGAAATAAGTGAAAATATAGTTTATAATAATCCTTTGCAACCCGTGAGGATAATTCACGAATGTAGACATGGTGAAGGTAGTGGTCCATGGCATTATCACCATGAATTGGAACTAATCACTATAATAAAGGGAGAGTTCTGCATATTTACAAAAGAACTGGCTATAAAGCTAAAAGCCGGGGATGTTGCAGTCATTGGTTCCTTAGAACCCCACTACTCCTTTAAAGAAGCTGGAGATATGGAATATATCGTTTTACAGTTTGATATCTTCAGATTTATTAGTCAAGATCTCATTTCATATATGAAATACTTCACTGAAGATGGGCGTCTTCTCAGCCGCTTAAATTATATGTTCAGGGAAAAGCCTCAAGTGAATGAAAAAATCTACCGGTATATTGTTGAAATTGCTTCAGAACATGCACAAAAGCAAAAAGGTTATGAAATTGCTATTCATAGTCTTATCCACAGGATTATTCTTGAGTTTTTAAGAAATGATAGCAGTGCATTACTTGATGTTAATAGCAGCATTGAACTTCAAAAGCTACTGCCTGTTCTTGAGTATGTTGAAAAAAATATTGATAGTAGAATTACGATGGAAGAAGCTGCAAAGTATATCAATTATGACTATTATTACTTTGGAAAGTACTTTAAAAGGGTCATAGGGAAGACATTTAAAGAATATGTTAACAATAAAAAGATGGTAAATGTTGAAAGAATTCTTCTTACAAAAAATGTGACTATCATGGAAGCGGCATTATCGGTAGGTATGCCCAATATGGCTAATTTCTATAAAGCATTCAGAGAGTACAACAATTGCTCACCGAAGGATTTTAGAGATAGGGCTTTGAATAGGGTAACACCAAAATAACAATGGAGACGTGAATATGGTTCAGATGAAAACAAATGGTCGTATTAATCCAATAGGTATAGATTGCAGGAAACCTGAGTTTAGTTGGGTGATTTCATCACAGGCGGTTGGTGTTATGCAGGTTTTTTATCGTATTGTGGTAAAGAAAGAAGCTGTGACAGTCGTTTGGGATTCGGGGAACGTTTTCTCTGATGTGGGCGTTGAGGTTTCTTATGAGGGTGAGGCACTTGAGGCATGTACGAGGTATCACGTCGAGTTAAGTGTGACAGATAATCAGAACGTTGTTTATGAAGCTAAGCAGGCTTATTTTGAGACAGGTTTGATGCTAGAGGGTGAGAAGTTACTGGGAGATGGGGCGAAGTGGATTGGTGCCGATGAGCTGACACTTGATGTGACTTCAGCTTGTTATTTTGATTTAAGAATGGATGTGACTTTGACAGAAGGCAGCAAAAAGGCAGGGATTATTTTTGGTGCCAATAACTTCAGATTGCAGAATAAAAACTTTAATATCTGGGGTAAGGCAGAAGCCCTAAACTATATCAAATATGAAGTGGATGTAGAAGGGTTATTAAATGGAACTTGCAATACAGCGATGTTGAATATCTATGTGGTAGGTATGCCGGTGCTTGGACAAAGCGTTGAAAATGATCCCAATGAAACAGATTTTTCAATCCCCATTCTAAACACTTTGATATCTAAGGAGAATGTTTATGAGAAAATGAGCATTTCGATTGATACCTTAAGTAATCTAAATCAGGTAACTTGTAAAATAAACGGAACTGTCATAGATGAAAAACGCCAACTTAATCCACTTGGAAATAACCATAACTACAACACTTACCCTAACCTGCATGAAATTGGTTTTGCAGTAAGGGCTGGTGAAAAGGTTGTTTACGAGAATATTACCCTTCATAATCCTGGGCCATACAGTGATGGTCTTCTATTTGGTGAGGAAGTAGGACAAACCTATGCTGTTTTTAAAGAGCTTGAAGGGGTCAAGGTACATAAGGATGGCAAGATTGTCGTAGGAAGCAATAAGGACATACTTGTATATAAAGATCTTTCTTACGGTAGTGCACCCATGCTTAGGACTGAATTTGAAGCTGAAAAAGAAATTATCCAAGCTAGGATGTATGTGACAGCCCACGGAATTTATGAAATGTGGATAAACGGGGAGAAAATCAGTGACCATTGGTTCAACCCCGGTAACTCTCAGTACCGCGAGAGGATTGCTTACCACACGTATGATGTGAAAGATTTGCTTAAGAGTAAGGCTGAGAATACTATTTCGGTACAATTAGCTGAAGGCTGGTGGAGTGGTTATCAGTCTTTCATTGTTCAAAATTATAATATTTATGGTGACCGTCAAGCCTTAATGGCAAAACTGGTAATCAAATATGCCGATGGAAGTGTTAAAACTCTTGTAACCGATGACGAAAACTGGTCTTATTATGGAAACGGTCCTGTTGAATACGGCTCCTTCTTCCAAGGAGAACGTTATAATGCAAATAAAGAAGTCCTTGGCTGGATGAATCCGTATTTTGATGGAAATGGATGGCGAAAAGCAGTAGAGATACCAACAGAATTGGTATTTGACAATTACTCATTCATTACAAGACTGGACGAACCAATTCGCGTCATTAAGACGATTTGCGCGAAACATGTCCACAAGACTAGTGAATATAAAGATTTCGAAGGTAATTATTCATATATTTATGATATGGGTGAAAATGTTCTTGGAGTACCCTACATCGAGATACCGGCCTATACTCTGAAAGCTGGTCAACAGTTGATCCTCCGTTATGCAGAAATTCTATATCCAAGTCAGTTGAAAGAATATCAGGATTCAGGTATTGCCAATATGCTGATGGTTGAGAATTATCGTGGGGCTATGTCAACAGATTTCTTCAAAGCCAAAAATAATGGAGCCGCTGTGATTGAGCCGAGAAGGACATATCATGGTTATCGTTTTATTGAGATTTCGGGACTTAGCGAACCGCTTCCTACAGAAGCAGTTATGACTAAAGTTCTGACCTCCATTCAATTGACAGCTACTTATGAGTCGTCTGATCCGCTGGTAAACCGACTGTTTAAAAACGTTCAAAACTCACAAAATAGTAACTTCATTTCCCTGCCCACAGATTGTCCTCAAAGAAATGAACGTCTGGGATGGACTGGCGATGCTCAGGTATTCTCCATGGCTGCCTCTTATAATGCGGATGTTTATAATTTTTATCGTCAATGGTTGTATGCTTTAAGGGATGATCAATTAAAAACCGGAGCGCTTCCTGTCTTTGCACCCAGCTATGCACAGGTTTACTCTGATATTCCCGTACCTGATGCTAATTCATTCTTCGGAGGAGTTTCCTGGGATGCAGCAATCGTGCTAATCCCCTATAACCTTTATAGGCAATACGGTAAGAAGGAAATCATCCATGAAAACATGGAAGCCATTAAAAAGTACTTAAATTATCTAATGACTAATCCAATGATTGTCGGTGAGAAGGTTTATTCTGGGTTAACAAGTAAGACGGGTATTCTAGCAGACTGGTTGAGTATAGAACTCACCGATTATACACTGATAAATAATGCAGTCTATGCTCATTTATTAGACACGACTTCCAAATTGGCTGAGATTATCGGAGATATAGCTTTAGCAAAGAAATATCAAGAAACATTTGAGACCTCAAAAGCGCAGTGGAATGAACTGTATGTGAATGAAGAGGGTCGAACAAGAGACTTTGAAGGTAAACTCCAAGATACTCAAGCCTCTTATGCAACTCCTTTAAGATATAATATATTCAATAAGGAAAATGAAAAGAATGCAGCGTTGTATTTTAAAGAAACAGTTAGGCGAACCCATACTCAAAAGGGTAATTATACAATTAAAACAGGATTTTCCGGTACGCCCAATCTTGTACCAACCTTATCAAAATACGGTTTCGTGGAAGAAGCTTACAAACTCTTCGAATCAACCGAATATGCTTCATGGCTATATCCGGTGGTGAACGGTGCCACATCCATCTGGGAGCGTTGGAATTCTTATACGTTCGACGGTGGATTTAACGGTAATAACTCCATGAATTCCTTTAATCATTTCTCGCTGGGAGCAATCTATGAGTGGATGATGGGCTATCAACTTGGTATTATATTTGATGAAGGAAAGCCCGGCTACAAACATTTCATCCTTCAGCCGCAAATGAGTGGAAAAATGACTTATGCAAAGGGAACGTTTGAATCACCCTACGGAGAAATTTCAAGTGGATGGACTAGGACAGAAGGAAAACTTTGGGATACTTATACGACTAAAGTACCTGCTAACACGACGGCTGATTTGTACTTGCCAATAGACAGAGAAGTAGAAGTTACCTTAAGTGAAGGTATATCTTTTGTTAAAAACACATGTCATCAGGGAATAGAGACACTACACTTTACCTTAACAAGTGGCGTTTTTATATTTAAAGAAGAAAATGAAAAAATCATCACTACTTCTTCTCTCTTTTTCCATTAATAAACCCAATAAATTACAAAAACAACTTAATATTTTACATTTCTTTCTGCTATCACTGGTATAAAATGAACGTATACTTATTGTAAAGATCGAAGGGCAGTAAATTAATATTAATAAATGAAGGGGGGCTTGCCCTCCTTTTTTTAACTTAATATTATACTATTTGTCTAAATCCGGTGAATTTTTAAGGTGCAGTACTTCTTGAAAATGTGGAGTTGCATGAGAAGACCATCCTGGAGACGAATTATTATGGAGGATAAATAATGGGTAAGGTTTGGACAGCGAACTGGATTATGGATACGCGTTTTAATGGTTTAGCGCCGCTGAATGTGTTTCATAAGCAGTTGGATACAGTAGTAACACCAAAACATATGGAACACTTAAAAAACAATCATATGCTTGTTCGCAAGGAATTTGAATTAACGCAGAGCTTTAGCCATAGTTATTTAGATATTTCAGCAGATGATTACTACAAGCTTTATATCAATGGTCAATTCATTGGACAAGGCCCGGCACCTGCATACTATTTTCAGTACAACTACAATCGGTATGAAGTTTCCAAATATTTGAGGACAGGAAACAATGTAATTGCAGTGCACGTTTACTACCAAGGCCTCGTGAATAGGGTTTGGAATAGCGGAGATTATAGACAAGGTCTTATTGCAGAGCTGTTTGTTTCGGATGCACTATATCTGAAAACGGATTCAACATGGAAATACACAAAAGCCAGAGAATTTGTGGGAACGGAGACCATTGGCTATGAAACTCAGTATAACGAAACTATTGATCAGAGGCTGAAAGAGACTGGTTGGAGAGAATGCGGTTATTCTGATGAATCCTGGCAAAATGCTTGTGTCAATCTAGCCGATGAACACGAGTTGATAATGCAGCAGACAGCTACGCTAGATATTTATGAAATAAAGCCTATGAAGGTGGAGAGCATAGCAGAAGGACACTATTTGATAGATTTTGGACAGGAGATTACGGGTCAGTTCAAAATGCAAGCTTGTGGGCAGTCAGGGCAGACCATTGAGGTTTTATGTGGAGAAGAATTAGATGAGGATGGTAGCCATGTGCTATTTAAGCTGCGTTGTAATTGTACCTATCAAGAGCTGTGGACCCTATCAGGGAGGGAAGATGTTCTGGAATACTATGATTACAAGGCCTTTCGCTATGTAGAAGTGGTGGGACCAGTCAATTCCTTTGATCCGGATAGCTTTTCAGCGATTGTACGGCATTATCCTTTCGTAGAGGATCGGTGTATATTCCATTCTTCAAATCCCCTGCTGAATGCTATCTGGGGAATATGTAAAAACAGTATAAAATATGGGGCGCAGGAAGTTTTTGTAGATTGTCCGACTAGAGAAAAAGGGCAATATTTAGGAGACGCTACTGTTACAACTCATGCGCATTTGTATCTTGCGGGAGATTTAAGTTTATTTAAAAAAACACTTCAGAATTTCGCAGCCTCTTCTTTCATCTGTCCCGGGCTTATGGCGGTTGCACCCGGAAGCTTTATGCAGGAGATTGCAGATTTTTCCCTCCAGTGGCCGCTACAGCTTTTGAATTACTATCATCAAAGTGGGGATCTTGCGTTTTTAGAAGAAATGTACCCGATTGCAGATGGGATTCTGCAATATTTTAAAAAGTTTCAGAGAACTGATGGACTTTTAGAGAATGTAAAAGAAAAGTGGAACCTAGTTGATTGGCCTCAAAATTATAGAGATGAGTATGATTTTGATCTTTCTGAGGTTGTGGGTGAGGGTTGCCATAATGTTATCAATGCTTTTTACATAGGTGCTGTTAAAAAAGTAAATGAAATTAAAAGAATTCTTGGAGATAAGAATTTCTATGACATCCGAAGGCTTGAGAAAGCTTATCAAAAAGCTTTTTATCGTGAAGATCTTAAACTGCTTGTAGATTCCACGGTTTCAGGCCACACCTCGCTACATTCAAATATGTTGGCTTTATTTTTTGAGCTTGCACCAGAAGCTGCAAAAAGTAGCATTGTTGCGCTGATTAAAGATAAAAAACTAAATTGCGGGGTATATAATACCTACTTTCTTTTGAAGGGACTTGCAAATGTCGGAGAATATGAGCTGGTATACGAATTGATCACCTCAGAGGATATCCATTCTTGGGGTAATATGTTGAAGGAAGGTGCCACTACCTGCTTTGAAGCTTGGGGAAAAGACCAGAAGTGGAATACCAGTTTATGTCATCCATGGGCGAGTAGCCCGATTCCAGTGATAATAGAAGATATACTCGGACTTAAGCCTTTCAGACCGGGTTGGGAAGAGATTTCCTTTTCGCCCCATATTCCTGCTGCATTAGAACATATAAACCTCGAGATTCAGACGATAAAGGGGTGCGTAAAGGTATCCTGCGTGTCCGGAAAAGCAGAAATATTTGCGCCGGAAGGTATCAAAGTCTCGTATACAAACCCATAAAAGACTTCAGGCTGCAAGTCGAAGAAGGCCCAAATTCTGAGGATTGATATTATTTTGTAGATTGTGACTACAAACCCAATATAGTACATAAAAACTCAATTACTTACATTGTTAAAGCTATGAAAAGCCTGTATTATTGTTGCATAAGACATAAGAGAAATTTCAAAGTTAGTTCTGAAAATTAATCTTACATATTAAATGAATTTCAGAGAGGAAAATTTTTATGCGTTCGCAAAATTTAAGACACAATAAATCAGAAACAGCTACGCTGACATGGTCCATACATTTAAAAAGATTCTACTCACGGAACATAAAAAGAAGTTTACCTCTGTATATCATGTTTCTTCCAATCATTATTTACTATACGATTTTTCGGTACCTTCCGATCGGTGGACTGATTATTGCTTTTAAAGATTACAGAATCATGGATGGCATCATGGGAAGCGCATGGGTTGGATTCGATAATTTTATAAAGCTTTTTTCAAATCCTTACTGCTTGAAAGTATTATATAATACGGTATTCTTGAGATTGCTTAGTATTATTATTGGTTTTCCGGTGCCAATTATTTTAGCGATAATGATCAATGAAATTAAAAAGAAATGGTTTAAAACATCGGTTCAGACGTTGATATATCTTCCGTACTTTCTATCATGGGTAATCGTGGCAGGAATGGTTGTTTCAATCTTCGGGCAAGGGAATGGTAGCATTCTTAATCACTATATAAAGATGTTTACAGGGTATACCATACCATTTCTGAATACGCCGAAGAGTTGGATCATGATATTTGTTGGGGCTGGAATATGGAAGGATTCAGGATTTAATACAATTTTATTTTTATCTGCACTAACAACGATAGATCCTACACTATACGAATCAGCTGCAATGGATGGCGCCGGAAAATTTAAACAGATATGGCATATCACACTGCCTGGAATCACATCAACAATAATTGTGGTACTGATCTTGTCATTGGGAAGAGTTATGCAAATGGGCTTTGATCAGATTTATATGTTACAGAATGCGGCGGTGAATGATGTAGCAGATGTTGTTGTTACTTACATATTCCGTGTGGGAATCCAACAGGGTAATTACAGCCTTACATCAGCTATGTCACTGTTAGAGTCACTCATCGCATTTATATTTATATTTACATCAAATAAAATAGCCAGAAGGTTTGGAGAGAGTTTATGGTAAGGGAGGATCAACCATGAAAGCAAATAGAGATGAAAAAATATTCAGTGCGATTTGTCATGTGTTTGTAACCATGGCAGCCATATCTTGCCTGATTCCGTTAATGAATCTGTTTTCGATATCTATCAGTGGTGCGGAGGCTGTAGTATCAGGCAAAGTCAGTATTTTTCCTGTACAATTGAGTTTTGAGTCTTATAAAACACTATTTAAAATATCCCCGGTTATTAGAGCGTTTAGAAACAGTCTATTCCTCACTGTGGTGGGTGTATTTCTAAACATTGCTTTTTCGGTTTTGGCCGCCTATCCGTTATCACGTCCATACTTTAAGGGTCGAGCTTTTTTAAGCAAGTTTATTGTTTTTACAATGCTGATTTCTGGAGGTATTTTACCGAATTTTATATTAATGAAATCTTTAGGGCTGATAAACAGTTATGGTTCAATTTGGCTAATTACTTTGATAAGTACGTATAATGTACTCATCATGAAGTCGTTTTTTCAGAATATTCCCAATGAATTAAGCGAAGCAGCGTGTGTCGATGGCTGTGGTGAATTCAGACTTCTAATAAAGATCATATTGCCGCTTTCAAAGGCATTGTTAGCCACAATAACGCTATTCTATATGGTAGCGAACTGGAATGAATTTTTAAATACGCTTATGTTTATCGGTGACCCCAAGAAATATACCATGACAGTAGTTGTACAGGAGATGATCAGAAATAGTAGTATGCTTTCAGATGCCGCTTTTATGGATCCGGAAACAGCAAAGAACATGACAGGCGAGGGTATTCAGGCAGCTGGGATATTCGTTATGATGGTTCCAATGCTTTGTGCCTATCCTTTCTTACAGAGATATTTCGTAAAAGGGGTGATGCTTGGCTCAATAAAGGGATAATGTTTTATAAATTTATACCAAAAAATCTTATGGGAGGAAAATGTTATGAAAACGAAATTGAGAGGGAAAACAAAGAAATTCACATCATTGTTACTTGCTACAGTTTTATTAAGTGCTTTATTTTTGACAGGTTGTGCTGAAAAAAATGGTATTGATAAAACGGCTACAGAAACGAACAAAACGGTTACCGAAACTGATAAAAAGGCTACAGAAACTGAACCGGCCAATACTGAGCCTGAGAAGAGAGGCCATATAACAGTTTCTGTATATGAACGTGGAAATATTCCATCCAGTGAAGGCAGTGCTATCGAAAACAGGTGGACGAAATGGATTAATGAGAACGGCCCTGTGGATGTAACTTATGTAGCAATACCAAGATCAGATCCGGGACAGAAATTTGGAATACTTTTTGCTTCAGGTACTGCACCTGATTTATGTTTGGAATATGATCCAACATTAAAACAGCCGTATTATCAACAGGGTTTAATGATGCCCATTGGTGATTTGATTGAAGAATATAGTACAACATATAAAGAATGGATGAAACAGAATCCGGCGCTTGCAAAGGTTGGACTCATGGATGACGGACAACTGTATCAGTTCGGAAGAATAACGGAGAACGCTCCTTTGGTTGGTTTGTACATCAGAAAAGATTGGCTGGATAAGTTGAATTTAGAAATACCTACAACCACAGAAGAACTAATAAATGTGGCTAAAGAATTTACCGGAAAAGACTTAAATGGTACCGGTCAAGCAGATTCAATTGGTTTTGCAGAAGTTTTGGGAGGCGAAACAAGTAGGATGATTTTCGGTTTCAATACTCCCGCTTCAAAGATTGCAGGATTTCCTTATTCAATCAAGAATGGTGAATTGGTATATGACACAAAACCTTTGCTTGAATGGGCAAAATTCAGAAAGGCAATCTATGATGCCGACGCCTGCGACAAGGAATTTTTAATGGATAAAAACGGAGCAAAGGCTAGACAGGATATTACCTCCGGTAAAGTTGGCATAATCTGTGCAGGAGAAAACATTATGCTTGCTGATTTAGCAACTCTGAAAGCGAATGTACCTACCGCAGAACTCATCCCGATAGAACTTCCTACTTCACCTGTCGGTAAATTTAATGCCATTATTGCGAATACAGTTCAGGCGGTTGCATTTGTTAATGCACAGTGTGAGGATCCTGAGTCTGTAATAAAATATATGGATTTTATGGCACAGGAAAGCACTAAAAAAACTTTGAAATTTGGATTAGAAGGCACTCATTATAAAATGGTAGACGGTTATCCTCAAATTATTGATAGTGAAAAATACAAGGAAGAAGTAAGTTATGCAGGCGATTTATATATGGCTTGTTCTGCCGAAGTATTCAATAATCCACACGGACCGTATGATTTGACTAATCCGGTTCAAAAAGAACAATCCTCGCTCTGGGATGCTGACAGGAAAACATATTTCAATACAACAATTGCATACCCCGCTGTTACATATAGTGAGCATATTCCAGCACTTCCAAAGGAGATGGCATCCAATTACAACAGTATCATGCAGCAGCTCTCTGATTTATGGAATAAAGCTATTGTTAGCGGTAGCGCATATACACCCGAACAAGCAGAAAAGGATATGAATGATCTTTGGAATCAAACAGGTGGTAATGATATTAATTCATACTATAGTGATTGGTATAAAAATGATAAAGAGAATTCAATACTTAGTGATGACTTATACAATCTTTTAGAAAAAGAAATTGCAGACAGAAAATTAAGCTGGTAAAAAACGTACATTATAATTAACATCTAAAAATTCATAAAAGGTTCTGATTTAAGTGATATAGTTCACAATTCAGGACCTTTTTTAATTATTTGTAATGAAATGAGTATCTATGATATAATGGTGTATAAGACAGGAGTAGAGGATATGTATCGTGTACTGATTGTAGATGACGAACCTTGGGCGTTGGTTGTGATTAAAAAAGCATTTAACTGGGAGGAAAATGGTTTTGAGGTTATTGGAGAAACCACCAGTTCAAAAACAGCAATTGATATCATAAGTTCAGAGCAACCTGATGTGGTTTTTACGGACATACGGATGCCAAATTATGATGGAATCGAGCTTATAAAGATTATTCGACAAAAGAAGATCGATACCGAGTTCATCATTATAAGTGGTTTTGCTGAATTTTCCTATGCTCAGGAAGCCATTCGCAATGGTGCCTTGGATTATTGCTTAAAACCGATGGACCCATCTAAAACGGATGAACTACTAAAAAGAACCTATAGTTACCTTGAAAATAAAAAAAGACTTCGAAATAATGATATATTGGAAGCGCTGAAGGGTGATTCAGGACAAAAAAGTGTACAACTAGATACTTTTTTACAGAAGTACACGCAAGGCGTATGGTTTACTATGGTGATATATTCTGAAAATGAAAATGACAATATCAAAAATTTGAAAGCACTAGAGTTCTGGCATTTTCTGGGAATTAAGGTAGGCGTAAATAAATACCTGTATATAGTGAACATAGAAGAAAATATAGCTGCCGATAAAGTTGAGGAGGAATTACTAAAAAAGTCAGATATTATAAGTGTCGGCATTAGTACCAGAGTGGAGAAATTAGAAGATTTACAGAAACTGGTTAAAGAATCTAATATTGCATCGTTAAGGACCTTTGTCGGCATCGAAAAAGGTGTATTTTTCTATACAAACAAGATCCAAATACTAAAACCTGTATTGAATAAAATAACCACGGCTTTAACAAATAGAAAATTTGAGTTGCTTCAAGGTATTCTTGTTGAGTTACAGGAATTATTCGTGATGCAAGGACTTGGTATGGTCGAAGTCATTTATCTT
>NZ_JARBTM010000017.1 GCF_029240175.1 Anaerosolibacter sp. | reverse complement strand
GGAAAGCCGTATGAGGGAGAACCTCACGTACGGTTTGATGAGGAGGTGGTGGAAGAGAGTTTCCTCAAATCCACCATTTTACTCTACAAGTTCTACTTTTCCTATTAAATAAAAAATCAGGGGTGCAGGGGAAGTATTCCCATGCCGTAGTCAGAGGGGTGCTCAGGGTGCCTAGCAGCCGTCGAAGGGGAACTAGGTTCCCCTAGCGAAGGCATCGTTAGATGCTTTTTATATTGTCTATACTGAAAAATTAAAAACTTTACTGGGTGCTTTGGATTTATAACTTTGAGCTAAATTAATCCAGATAAAATATTCTTAAAAATAGTTGGTTTACATATAATTTAACGATTGAAAAAAGGGGGAATCCAAATGTCATATCCATTTTATTGTTTACCATACTCTTCTTACCCACATTGGTATACACCCTGGAATTATAGTTGGATGCCGTGCGACTACTGTCACCCATACCAAAGAATGCACTGTCAGAACCTATATCTGCAGGGAAACATACAACTGTTCCAGCAACAAGGGAACTCTTTCACTTATCCATCCCGACAAATGCCTCAAAAAGAATTTACCCTAGAAGAGCTAGCGCAATACGACGGCTCAGGAGGAAAACCTGCATATGTCGCAGTCAATGGTATTGTCTATGATGTCAGCAATGAAGCCACCTGGGGCGGAGGAACTCACTTCGGTCTATATGCAGGCAAGGATCTCACAGCTCAATTTAAGGGATGCCATGGCATGGAATCGATTCTTGGTAAGCTTCTTAAAGTAGGGGAATTAAAGGCTTGATAGGAGGGCGGAATAAAGTGGAATCGTGTCCTATGATTCATTCGAAAAATTTGACCGCTAAAAATATCATTGCATTGGCAAAAGATAAGGTAAGACAATCTACCAGTGAAAAAATAAATCTGATTTGGCTTGAAGCAACTGGATGCTCAGGGAATATCATATCCTTGATGGATGGGGAAAATCCGGATATAGCGTATTTTTTGAAGGATATGGTGCGGTTAAGATATTGCAACAGCTTGATGGCAGCAGAAGGAGAAGCGGCCTATGGGCAGTTTCTTGATACGCTATCTTCGGAGTTTATTTTGGTTGTAGAAGGAGCAGTGGCCACAAAGGATAATGGATTTTATAATATCATTGCCAGTCATCGGGGAAAGCGCATTACTGCTTTGGAGGCAGTAAAAACAGCAGGAGAAAAAGCAAAATACGTTTTAGCGGTAGGGACTTGTGCATCCCATGGAGGCCCTTCAGCGGCGAAGCCAAACCCTTCTGGAAGCGTGAGTGTGGATCAGGTACTAGAACGAGAGGTTATTCGGGTACCTGGATGTCCGGGTCATCCAGATTGGATCACTGGGACCATTGCCCATATCATCTACTTTGGCAAACCAGAATTAGATGATAAAAATAGACCCAAAATCTTCTATGGCATATCCATCCATGATCGGTGTACAAGAAGATCTTATTTTGACCGAGGTGTCTTTGCAAGAAAGCTTGGGGATAAAGAGTGTATGTTTAAACTCGGCTGCCGCGGCCCTGTCACAAAAACTGATTGTCCTGTAAGGCAGTGGAATGGATATGTGAACTGGCCAATTAAAGACAACACACCTTGCATTGGATGTGCCCAAGAAAGGTTCCCTGATGGGATGGAACCCTTTGTCCGATATTGAAGGATTGGAGAGATTAAGCGTATGGGAAATATCATTACCATAAATCCTGTCACAAGAATCAGCGGCTTCCTGGAAATACAGATAGAAGTAGAAAACCATATTGTTATCGATGCAAAAAGCAGTGGTCTGTTGTTTCGAGGCTTTGAGAAGATGCTGAGGGGAAGACCACCCTTAGATGCCATCTATTTTACCCAGCGGATCTGCGGTATATGTTCTACGGCCCATTCTATGGGGTCAACTTTTGCCTTAGAAGATGCACTGAAAGTAACAGCAAGTGAAAATGATAGAATGATTCGAGACTATATCCATGGATGTGAGTTTTTACAAAATCACTTACGACATTTTTATCAGTATACCCTGCCTGACTTTGTGAAAGGACCAGAAATCAGTCCTTTATATGAAGCTTCCCATCAAGATTTCAGATTGCCAGAAAAGTTAAACCAAGAACTGGCTAGCCACTATCTTGAATCACTAAAATATAGCCGGTTGGCCCATGAAATGCTGGCAACATTAGGAGGAAAGGCACCCCATAACCATGGCATATTTGTGGGTGGTATTACTGTTAATTTGGATGCATCAGAATTCAATAAGGTAAAGTCCATCTTAAAAAATATTAAAGGATTTGTGCTGGATAAAATGATTCCTGACGTATATATCATCGCTGAATACTACCCTGATTACTATCATATAGGAAGCGGCTATAGAAATCTGATGAGTTATGGTGTTTTTGATTATCCAGATAAAGAAATCTTCTATGTGGCCCCAGGCGTGTGGGTAGGAGGAACTAGACAAGAATTCCAAGAAAATCAAATCACTGAAAATATTTATAAGGCATGGTACGAAGCCCAGAAGAATACTCAACAGCCAACAGACCCAACGGTAGAAGAAGATATAAAAAAAGAAGGTGCCTACACATGGATCAAGGCCCCTAGATATGAGGGTTTGCCCATGGAGGTAGGCCCGTTGGCAAGAATGTGGCTGAGTGGACAATATACAAGGGGCATATCCACCATGGATCGAACCATCGCAAGAGTCTTGGAAGTGAAGAAAATCATCGAAGTTATGGAAGGGTTACTGGAAAGAATGAAGCTGCAGCCTGCGAATCAAAGACCTTATGCTATACCAGATCAAGCATTAGGGAAGGGGCTCATTGACACCACGAGGGGAGCATTAGGCCATTGGATATCTATAGACAATAAAGTAATAAAGAACTATGAAATCATTACGCCATCCTCATGGAACCTTTCACCCGAAGATTCCAAAGGTGTTAAAGGAACGTTAGAAAAGGCATTGATAGGAACTTTGATACATGACATTAACCATCCTGTAGAAGTTGGAAGGATTGTGCGCTCCTTTGACCCTTGCGTCTCCTGCGCAACCCACATCGTCAGTGATCAATTCGATCCTGTGAAAATAAGGGTTGTGTAAGGTTGGGCATTTTATGGGTAGAAAATTAATTGCCATAGGCAATCAAATGATGACGGATGATGGCATTGCCATCAGGATCGCGGAACATCTAAAAGATTATCTAAAAGCACGGGATATACAGATCATCATTGGTGAAACCGATGTAGACTACTGCATTGACCAGATTCAGGATGGAGATGATCTCATCATTTTGGATGGGGTATATGGTGAAGGTATGCCAGGGGATATCTGGAATCTTCCTATAGAAAATATGGACTTCCGCAGAAAATGTTTTTTTACCCAACATCAACCCAATTTGTTAGATGGACTGAAACTCTATGACAAATGGGTAGATGGTGTTTTCATAGGTATTCAGATTGTGGATATTTCTTTTGGCTTAGACCTTAGTGAGGCAATGGAGGCGATTTTACCACAGGTGTGTGAAGCGGTACAAGAAAATATTGAGATACATATAAGGGGGAAAAACAATGCATGATACGATTTTACTAGGTAGAATATCCCAAGGGTTAGAGGGATTATGCAAAGAAAACAATATTTTAAGTATTGATCAGATGATCGTGGCCGTCAGTCTAACCAGCCATGTGAATTCTGAGAATCTGAAGGCATTTTTGCTAGAGCATAATGGATCTATTGTAGGTGAATGGACAGATATACTAGTGAAGAAGGAAGACATAGAGGACCAATCTGCCATTATCCATAGTGTGAAAGGTGATATCCTTGTGCGGTAAAGAAAAAGACGTATCTTACCAAATAAAGATTTTCGGGATCGTGCAAGGCGTGGGCTTCAGGCCATATGTCTATAATCTAGCCTGCCAATACAACCTGAGAGGCTTTGTAGGGAATAGTGGTGCTTCTTTGGTGACTCATGTGGAAGGAAAAAAAGAAAACATCAAAGGATTCGTCCTACATATAATGCGTCATCCGCCTCATCTTGCTCAAGTAGAAAACATTGAAATAGCTCGGAAGGATGTAGTTGAATACAAAGAATTTTCCATTCATGAGAGCAATGTGCTGGAAGATGGCTCTCGATTTATTTCTCCAGATGTGAGTGTATGTCCGGAGTGCATAGATGAGATTTTGGATAGTCAGAGCAGATGGTATCATTATCCATTTACCAACTGCACCAAATGTGGTCCAAGATATTCTATCATTGAAGATTTACCCTATGACCGCAAGAATACAACCATGAAATCATTTGAAATGTGTCCAGATTGTAGAAAAGATTATGAAGATCCATCAAATAGGAGATTTCATGCTCAACCCACCTGTTGTTCGGCATGTGGCCCCACCCTATCTTTACGGAATCAGCAAGGGGAGCATATTGAGTGTGAAGACGTAATAGCAACAACAGTTAGACTGATAAAAAGGGGGAAAATCGTTGCCATAAAAGGGCTGGGTGGGTATCACTTGGTATGTAATGCAGAGGATGAAAATGCCATCTTACGTCTCAGACTGCGAAAGCATAGACCCCATAAACCCCTAGCCATTATGGCGAAAGATATAGATCATATAACATTATATTGTTATGTGAATGAGGAAGAGGCTCATTTGCTGAAAAGTAATAGAAATCCAATTGTTCTATTGCATCGAAAAGAATTTTGTGACCTTCCTAAAATCATTGCGCCAGATACTCAAAAACTTGGCATGATGCTACCCTATACTCCGCTACATCATTTAATGTTTCAACAGGATATTCGTTTTCTAGTGATGACAAGCGGCAATATATCCGGTGCACCTATTCAATATAAAGATGATGAGGTATTCCATGCTTTAAACCCAATAGCAGACTATTTTTTGATACACAATCGGCAGATAAATACACCTGTAGATGATTCCGTTGTGAAGGTTTTTCAGAATCAAGAAATAGTCACAAGGGTGGGTAGGGGATATGCACCCTTTAGCATAAAATTAGGTGTGAAAGATGGAATCCTAGCATTGGGTGCTGAACAGAAAAATACATTTTGTCTTTCAAAAAATGGATACGGGTATACGAGTCAGTACCTAGGTGATATCAAGGGTTTTGATACATATAAGCTCTATGAAAATACGATGGAGCATTTCAATAAGTTGATGAATTCTAAGCCAACTGTTATGGCCTATGACATGCATCCAAGTTTTATATCCAGGAATAAACTTGATAAATTTAAGGGAATAAAAATCCCTGTTCAACATCACCACGCCCATATGGTCAGCTGTATGGCAGAGCATGGATTAAAAGGGCCGGTTATCGGTGTGATTTATGACGGCACAGGCTATGGGACTGATGATAATGTGTGGGGCGGAGAGTTTTTTGTGGGTACAGCGAAAGAATTTAAACGACCAGGACATTTTAAATATATCACGATCCAGGGGGGAGATCAGTCTGTGAAAGAACCTTGGAGGGTAGCGGCGTGTTATTTAGATGCTCTTGGGTATGACCCGAGAAAATACCTGAAGGGGATAGAACAAGATAAAGTAAATGTTATCCAACAGGCATTAAAGAGTAACATCAACTGTTATCGGTCCTCCAGTTTAGGTCGATTGTTTGATTGTGTATCTGCAATCGTAGGATTATGTCATGAAATATCCTATGAGGCCCAAGCTGCCATCATCCTTGAGAATATCGCAGACCCGTCAATTCATGATTCCTATAGCATGGATGTATCTTCTGAGGGTGAAGTGCTGGAGATAGATTATAGAAATCTTTTCAGTGAAGTAATGGCAGATATAGAATACGGTGTATCAGCATCCATTATTTCTTCAAAATTTCATAATGCAATATGCAATATCACTGCTCAAGTCGTTCAAGCCTTGAGTAACAAATATGGACTATCGGAAGTGGTTTTAAGTGGGGGCTGCTTCGAAAATCAGTACTTGCTAAACAATACAGTAAGCAAGCTTGCCTATATGGGCATGAAGGTATTCTACAATCAGAGAATTCCAATCAATGATAGCGGTGTGTCTATAGGACAGTTGATGATCGCAGATCAAACAGTATAGGGGTGATGGGATGTGTTTAGCTATACCTGCTGAAGTGATGAGCATTGAGGGTGCGTATGCCCTAGTAGATATTATGGGCGTAGAAACGAAGGTATATATTCTACTTATCGAAGAGCCAAGGATAGGTGATCATGTGCTAGTCCATGCGGGGTGTGCCATAGAGAGAATTCATAAAGAATACTATTCATTTTTGGAAGAACAGTATAAAAGTATATTAGACAGGGACGGACAAGTAGATGGATGAAAATCTGATAAGTAGGATGATAGAAGAAATAAATGGATTGAATAAACAGGAAACAAAAATAATGGAGGTCTGTGGAACCCACACCTATGCCATAGGTAAATATGGAATAAGATCATTGTTAAACCCTGAAACTCAGCTGTTATCTGGTCCAGGATGCCCCGTTTGTGTAACCTCCGAGAGTACGATAGATGCTGCTATAAAGATACTGGAGAATGATAACGTCATATTGACTACTTTTGGTGATCTTGTGAGGGTAAGAGGGGCCTATGAAAGTATATTAGATCAGCGGATAAAGAGCAAAACCGTTAAGATTTTATATACACCATTCGAGGCGTTAGAGATTGCACAGAATAACAAGGATAAGTTGGTTGTATTCCTTGCTGTTGGATTCGAAACCACCGCTCCGGTGATTGCTTCTGCGATTCAATTAGCCCAGAAAAAGAATATACTAAACATTTATTTCCTTTGCTCCTTAAAGCTTATGCCTCCTGTATTAAAGTTTATCTTAGATCAAAACCGTCAACATATACATGGAATGATTTGCCCAGGCCATGTGGCCGCAGTGATGGGAGAAGAATACTTCCAGTTTATTGAACAGGAATATGATATTCCTGCTGTAATTGCTGGATTTGAAGCAATGGACATTATTGGTGCCATATATACAGTTGTTCAATCTAGGAATAATCCAGGAACGAAGAAATTTGAAAACCTATATAGGCGATCTGTTCGAATCCATGGAAATCGAATCGCTAAGGAAACGATGAATGAAGTGTTTGAGGTATCTAGCGCAGAATGGCGTGGTATAGGATATATACAAGATTCTGCATTAACAATGAAAGCAAGTTATGCTCAATTTGATGCCCTAAAGAGATTTAATATACAACTGCTGCCACAACCAAACCGCTCGCAATGCATGTGTAAAGAAATATTATTGGGGATTAAAAAGCCAACAGCGTGCAATATGTTTGGAACAGGATGCATCCCTGAACATCCTTTGGGACCATGTATGATTTCCAGTGAGGGTGCATGCGCTTCCTATTACCGATATTAGCTATAGAGGGAGAACCTATTATGGATAATGCGATCAAATTATGCCATGGAAATGGTGGCAAGGACACAATGCAGTTAATCACAGACGTCTTTTATAAGCACTTTCTTAATCCCATACTTTCACAGGGATTAGATGCTGCAGTTTTAGAAATTGGGAAAGAGAGAATTGCTTTTACAACAGATACATTCGTGGTAAAACCAATATTTTTCCCGGGTGGTGATATCGGAAAACTATCCGTATGTGGCACCATAAATGACTTAGTAACGGTTGGAGCAAAACCACTTTATATGAGTTGTGGAATAATTATTGAAGAAGGCTTTGACTTAGAACTCCTTAAAAAAATCACAGCATCCATGGCGGAAACTGCCAGTCTTGCAGGGGTAAAAATTGTAACAGGTGATACAAAGGTAGTAGAGAAAGGTGCAGTGGATCAAATTTTCATCAATACCAGTGGAATAGGGCAGATACAAGACAATTATCAAGTCAAAAAAATCCATCCAGGGGATCAGATTATTGTTACGGGTACCATTGCTGAACATGGAACCACCATAGCGATTGAACAATATAAACTAAAAGTAAAAGGTAATTTTCGAAGTGACTGCACACCTCTTTATGAAATATTAAAGCACCTAGAAGACTATATGGACCATATCAAACTTATGAGAGATCCTACGAGAGGTGGTATTGCTACTACCCTAAATGAATTAGCGGTGCATTCAGGATATGGAATACGTCTTTTAGAAAAAAACATTCCGATTCGAAAGGAAGTGGCAGCGATAAACGAGCTGCTGGGCTTAGACCCTTTATATATTGCTTGTGAAGGAAGAATGCTTCTTGTTGTAGACAAGGATAAATCAAGAGAGATACTGCACTGCATTCAACAGGTTAGTAACTGTAGAGATGCTCAAATCATAGGGGGATTTTTAACCGATAGAGATCCATATGTATATATTGAAAACAGCTTTGGAGGCAGAAAGATAATAAAATCTTTGGAGGGAGAAATGATTCCAAGGATATGTTAAGGGGCTAAATAGATAGACATCGCAATTTCTATAAAATTATGATGGATGAAAATGTACTTATTTAATACAAAGACCTATGGGGATATCTGTATTTTGAATTTCTGTAGGTATTTTTTTATTTTTATTGGAGAGAATTCATAAAAGATCTCATAACAATCCTGAAGAACAGAAGATAATGAGGAGGAATATATTGACAGTAGATATGAAATAATATACTATGACTTACAAAAAATACTTTTAAAAATTCTGTGATGAGAAGAGTATCCATATATATTTTCTAATAGCGAGCAGGAGTATGGTGGAAGTTCTGCAAGAAAGCAAATGGAGAAGAGGGCCTCAGAGAAGCTGCCTGAACAGTATGTAAGGGTTAGCCGTTAACTGCGTTAAAGTATTGAGTGGGCTATATAGCCAATTTGAGTGGTACCGCGGATGCATATCCGTCTCATTTACTGGGACGGGTATTTTTTATGTGCTCTTTTAAATGAATCAATATAATCCAATGGGAGGTATATATGAAAATGCTCATTAAGAAAATAAGTAGTATCGTTGAAGATCAATTCGAACAGAGTGGTTATGATAGAAAGTACGGCACAGTCACAATATCAAACAGGCCAGATTTGTGCCAATTTCAATGTAATGGCGCTCTTCCTGCTGCTAAGCAATATAAAAAGGCACCTATTCAAATAGCCAACGAGATATTAGAGGAACTGAAAAAAGTAGAAGTATTTCATGATGTTTCAGTAGCTGGACCTGGGTTTATTAATATGAATATTAAGGATGGTTTCCTCGCTGAATACATAAATGAAATGTATAATAGTAAGAAACTTGGATGTGATGAAGTTCCTGACCCAAAAACCATTATTATTGATTATGGAGGTGCCAATGTTGCGAAACCCCTTCACGTTGGCCATCTTCGTTCAGCCATAATTGGTGAGAGTCTCAAGAGAATTTTTAAGTTTATAGGTCATAAAGTAATCGGTGATGTTCACTTAGGTGATTGGGGTCTGCAAATAGGTATGGTAATATCTGAACTAAGAAGACGAAATACAGATCTACCATATTTTGATGAAAACTTTCAAGGAGATTATCCAAAGGAAGCCCCTTTTACAATCGATGAGCTTGAAGAAATCTATTTCTAAAGCTATCCAAATTCAATGAAATGGTGGAGTTGAGTTTTACAGACAAGGCACCAAATAAAATATGTGACTATATTTATGATCTAGCGAGTACTTTTAATAGATTCTACCATGATAACAAAATAATATCAGAAGAAAACAACGATAAAAAGGCATCGTGGGTTAATCTCATATCTCTTACTATGAAAGTGCTTGAGACCGGTCTAGAGCTACTTGGCATTGAAACCCCTGAAAGAATGTAATAATGTCTAGACTTAGAAGGAAACAGGAAATGTCCTAAAAAGAAAGAAGTATAAGGTGTTTATGATAAAGTGTTGAATGAAAGATAACAATAGTAAAGTATGTTAAACAGCAAATTAGACAAGTATCGAATTTGGTGATATAATTTTAATATCATGAGGAAATTGGGTGATCGAATGGAGAAGGAGTTTGAACTAAGGGTTATCAATAAACCTTTGTTTTACATTGAGATCATAGCTTTGCTTAATAGGATTGTAAAGGATAGAGAACTCTTAGGGATTTCTTTAAATCATGAGCAAAATGAATTTTTAGATATTCTACAAGGTTTTAGGCTGCAGGGATTTGAACTGTTTGAACTACTACTCTATGATCCTATTGAGGATATGGGTAGTCTTGAAAGGCTATTAAAGGACTATCCAAAGAGAGACTTTTTGTATTTGCTATGTGGAGAAGAACTTGAAAAAGAAAAGATAGATATTCTAATTGAAAACTTTGATGCAATACATGGATTGATTGAAAAAGATAAATATCTATCGGCCTACAACTGGGAAAATGTGAGATATGCTTTTGAAAAGACCAAAGAATTTACCTGCAAACTCATTGATCTATTGAAATTTCTCAATAAGGAAGTTGAAAAATGCTTAGCAGATCAAAACATCTACAGCGAAAGTATTGCGAATGTAAGTATGGAACTGAAATCAAAGGTGCCATTGGATGTGGCGCAGGAGATGATGGGTAAGAAATTTAAGAGAGTGTATGACTTTCGTACCTATTATTTTGTTCCCGCTTATTTTTATAATGCACGGCCCATGCGGACCTTTCATCATCAAGCACAAATCTTAATTTACCCTGTTCAGCAAGTGAATATTTATGACAAGAATAGGATCGCCACTGCTTTGAGAATCATTGGTGACAATACGCGACTAGAGATTATACAAAAGCTCTCACAAAGGCCCATGTTTGGGAAAGAACTAGCAAAAGAGCTGGGGATCGTAACCTCTACCGTGTCCCATCATCTGGATCAGCTGCGTTCCATTGGACTAATTCATGAGGAACGGGATAAAAATACCAAATATTTTAGTATCAATCGAAAGGAATATCATCAACTCTGTGATGCCATGAAGGGTTTTATCAGTTAAAACAATTATAAACTATGAAGAGATAGCTAGGAGAACATCCTAGTTATTTTTTTATGAATCAAACATTTCGGTATTGATTTCTAAAAAGAGAGGTGATATGATGAATATAAAATTCGATATATATAGAATTAGATTGAAAGGGGATTTATATGGGAGTAATTGTCGTTAAAAATTTAAGAAGAGAATATGAAACTTCTCTAGGGGTTGTGAAGAGAGACAAAAAAATCGTTCATGCAGTCAATGACATCAGCTTCGAAGTGGAAAAAGGGGAGATATTTGGGTTGCTTGGTCCAAATGGAGCAGGAAAAACCAGTACCATCAAGATTTTGACTACTTTGTTGGCACCTACCTCTGGAGAAGCTACGGTTTTAGGTCATAAGTGCTTTGGTGAAGAGAAAGAACTGCGAAAGAAGATCAACTTTATCTTTGGCAGTGAAAGAAGTCTTTATTGGAGACTTTCTGCCTATGACAACCTTTCTTATTTCTGCGATTTGTACCATGTACCTGAAAAGATGAAGAAGGATCGGATTGAAAAATTGCTAGAGATGGTTGGATTAGAAGATAGAGCCCATTATAGAGTGGAGACTTTTTCAAAGGGAATGAAACAGCGGCTTCAAATTGCACGGGGCTTGGTGAATGATCCTGAGGTATTGTTCCTTGACGAACCAACGATTGGGTTAGATCCCATGGGGGCTAAAACTCTGAGAAAAATCATAAAGCAGTTAGCAGAACAGGGGAGAACCATTCTCCTTACAACCCACTATATGCTGGAGGCAGATGAACTTTGTGATCGGATTGCGATCATCAATAAGGGAAAACTTTTTGCCTTGAACACCAGTGAAAAGTTAAAAGACAATATGGATTCGTCTATGATCGAAGTAGATTTACATACATTACGAGAAGATACAGTATCTAGACTAAAAGGAATTGAAAATATTACTGATGTAAAAGTTGTCACTGATGATCTAGGACACAGATTAAAAATAGAATGCAGAAATCCTAGACAGATCATGTCCCTGGTGAATGAACAGCTATATGACAATAAAGTAAAATCCATCAATATGCGAGAGGCCACTCTGGAAGATGTATATCTTAAAATCATCGGAGGTGAGCAAAGTGCTTAGTGATGTAAAGGTTGTTCTCGCAAGCTGTAGGCTGCAAATGAAACAATCATTCTCTAGGTCTATGTTTAAGTTTTGTATCCTTGCCTATCCAATACTTGCAGCTATTACCTTTTATTTGATCTACGCAGGTCAAAACGATCAAACCCTAATATCTTATGTTTTCCTAGGCACGGCAATCACTAGCATGTGGTCCTCCATCAGTTTCTCTTCAGCAGGGGATATAGACAGAGAGCGTTTTATGGGTGCTTTGGAAGTGATCTTCTGTTCACCTACAAGGTTTCGGATGATTATGTTTGGAAAGGTTATCGGCAATACTCTCCTAGGGATTGCATCCATGTTCATCAGCTTTCTGATGGTGACCCTCCTATTTCAAGTCCCATTCACTTTGACTCATCCCTTGTTATTTATTGTCAGCATGTTTGTAGGAATTATTTCCTTTATATTCATTGCAATGCTTCTGTCGGGATTGTTGGCCATATCTAGAAACACAAGGGTACTAATGAACTGCATCGATTATCCCGTGTTCATTTTATGCGGTACGGTATTTCCTATTGAAGTATTGCCTGAATGGGTAAGACCTTTGTCCTATCTTTTAAGCCCGACTTATGTTTTAGAACTGGCGAGGATGAGTATCAACGGGATCACAGATATCCGACTATTTTACTATCACATGCTAGGCTTAGGGATTGTTACGATACTTTACTTACTTGCATATCTGAAATTTTATGAAATCATTGATGTGAAGGCTAGGAAAGAAGCAACTTTGGAGGTGATTTAAATGAAAAGATTTTTTAGAATGTCTTCCTTTTCCTTTAAGGCTCTATTGGGTTGGTTGGATCCAAAACTGTACGTGATTTACAAGATTGTTGACCCAGCTTTGCAAATGATTTTTTATACCCTGATGGTACAATTCGTTTATAAAGCCCAGGATATCACCCCATGGATTCTAGGTAATGCCATCCTGTTATGTACAAAGAATGCAGTATTTGCTGTAGGAGTGATGCTTAGGAGTGACAGAGATCAGGGAACCCTGCAGATGATCGTAGCTTCTCCTGTAAATAAACTCCTCGTGTTTCTCTCTAGGGTTTTCTTCAACGTAATCGATTCAGCCTTTACTGTAGTCATTGGTCTAGTTGTTGGGGTTCTATTCTTTGGATTGGATTTCACAGGGACCAATATGCTGGCTTTTGCACTGGCTATAGCTGTGGCGATGATCGGCGGTACGGGTATCGGCCTCGTACTTGGAAGTATAGCCCTAGTAGTGAAGGAAATTCACTTTTTCCTTAATGTAGCGAATATGGTCCTTTATATCCTTACTGGTGCGAGCTTTAGCCGTGAAAAGCTTCCAAGCCTAGTTTATCCTGTAACGAGCCTCATTCCCATTACTCGCAGTATTGATGCTTCAAGAATTATCGTTGCCCACGGGGATTTAGCAAGTGCTATGGGCCTCCTAGGGATGGACTTGCTTATCGGAATAGTCTATGCCTTGATTGGTTTTGCCCTATATCAATATTTCGAGTACAAGGCCAGGGTTTTGGCCACACTAGAAGCCTATTGATGTGCCATTTCATAAAAAAAGACAAGGAAGGCGTTTGTTTGCCTTCCTTATCTTTGCTATCTTGGGAATAATGTGGTGTTCTGGGAACGTAGACTAACAATAGCTTTTTTCATCTGTTCGATCATGCCAGCTTCACCTTTTTTGAGATAACCCCTAGGGTCATAAACCTTTTTATTGCCCACTTCGCCATCAATTTTTAGAATGCCGTCATAATTTTTATAGAAATGATCAGCAATACCTCTTGTGAAGGCATACTGCATATCGGTATCTACGTTCATTTTAACAACACCATATTCTAATGTCTCATGAATCTCTTCAAGACTAGAACCGGACCCTCCGTGGAATACCAAGTCGAGGGTATTTTCTTCGCCAAATTCCTTGACAATTGCATCTTGGCCATGTTTTAGGATTTCTGGTCTTAGTTTGACGTTGCCGGGTTTGTATACGCCATGGACATTTCCAAAGGTTGCAGCCAGTAAAAATCTACTGTTCGGTACTTTCCCTAGCTCCCTTGCTACTGCCAGCATATCCTCCGGTGTTGTGTATAGCTTCTCAGCAGGGGCATCTTCATGGCTGACACCATCTTCTTCTCCGCCAACAACACCCGCTTCGATTTCAAGGATCAATTCGCTCTTTGCACATCTTTCCAATAGACTTTTAGAAATTCGGAGATTTTCCTGTAGCGGCAGTTCTCCACCATCAAACATATGAGAATTAAATAGGTTTGGAAGACCTTGGGCTCTTCTTTTTTCTGTTTCTTCAATCAAAGGAAGAAGAAAACTATCTAACTTGCTTTCCTGACAATGATCGGTATGTAGCGCAATATAAACATTATATTTTTCTGCAAGCAAATGAATATGATTTGCTAAGCTGATGGCACCAAGGGCCATTCCTTCCTTACCTAGACCGGATGCAAATTCTGCACCACCAGTAGAAACCTGGATGATTCCATCTGTTTTCATTTCCGCAAAAGCTTTCATAGCTGCATTTGCAGTAGTCATAGAAGTAACATTTACAGCTACATAAGCAAATTTGTTTTTCTTTGCATGATCTAGCATGCTGCAGTACTGTTGATAATTTACAATTGGCATAGCATGACCTCCCTTTATATTTTGAAGTTGAATTTACGAAAACACGAAAGGGACTTAAAATGACCCTGTGGGACAAAAATACCCCTAAACTATTTTACCATAAATTGATGAATATTTAAATGCAAATATTTAGAATCGTTTACTTTGAGGAGATATAGGTTGAACAATTGAGAGGTGCTAGTATCGGTGAGCTGTATGGACTAAAAAAAGAGTAACGAGACAGAATCCAGGGAAATATTTAAAATTGGAGGGTACTACTGACTTGCAATTAGACAGGATAGCAAAAATATAGTCTATAAAATTTGCCAGGGACAAAGATTCTATCACCTTGTCCCTGTCCCTTAATAATTATTTGGAAGCTTGAATGACTTCTACTACTTCATCAACAGTAGGAATTCTACCTGAAATTTTCACTTCACCATTTACTAGCAGGGCTGGGGCATTCATCACGCCGTGTTTAACAATATCCCTGGCATCACTTATGGTTTCAAACTCAATATCCATACCTAGCTGGGTAAGTGCCGCATCAACGATGGGCTCCATTTCACTGCCGCTTCAACATACGTGTTCTAGAATCTTTATTTCCATGACTAAACCTCCTTGATTGATCTGATGATAGGTAATGTGCTAAAAATATCTACCTGTATATTTTAAGTACCTTATTTCATTTTTATATCCTTCATGTAGATTTTTTAGCAAATTCATTTTATAAATAAATACATATTCATGTATGTGATGTAAGTCACAGGTCGGAAAAGCGGTTTATGATATTCTTAGTCATAGGAAGTGGTTTTAGAAGGCGAATAGATTTTAGTCATATTGAGGACGGAGGCCTAGGTAAATGGATATGAAGATATATAAAAAGCATTATGAGACGATAAGGAATATGGTAAGAGACTTAGGCATTGAAGCAGCCGATGAATACCTGCAGGATGAATTGAAAATTATGATTAAAAATATATCTGCTTTGAGAGAAAAGGTGGACAAACTGAAAGATAACTTGTCCAAGACAACCAATAGTGATGAAAGAACACATATGGAATATGACGTTCAGGATCAAGAAGATCTCCTAAGAAACCTTTTGATCAAGTTAAAGGTTATCGACGAAAGGTATATATGTTTTAAGGAGTATGTAAGGGCGAGAAGCTGAGAAGGATAAAGATGTACTATGGAAGTATCTTGATTGATATAGGGTAGTATTTCATAACAGTAGATAAAAATTTTTATCTACTGTTATTTTTATGATGATCATGGAAAAATTTTGGGTATATATGCCAACGGGGCCATCCGAAATGGCAAATCATAAAACTAAGGAGGATATGTTGATGGAAAATCAAATGTTCTGTTTTCAATGTGAGCAAACCTTAGGGGGCAAGGGATGTGTGAAGCATGGCATATGCGGAAAGAGTCCAGAAGTAGCAGGACTACAAGATTTGTTAATACATATGCTAAAAGGAATAGGATTTTATGGACAGAAGGCCATTGAAAAAGGTCTAAAGATTGATGATGAGACCAATAAGTTTGTCATCGATGCAATCTTTTCAACTTTGACCAATGTAAACTTTGATCCAGAAAGATTTGTAGACTACATAAGAAAAGCTTCTGTGATAAAGGATGGGCTCAGGGACTTAGCTAGTGAAATTGAAGGTGCGATTCCAAGTACTGCGCTATACGTTCCACCTGCTACGGAAGCTGAAATGCTTGAAGCCTCTAAGGGATTTGGTGTTATGGCAGATACAAGTCTTAATGAAGACATTCGATCTCTTAGAGAATTAATGATCTATGGAATGAAGGGAATGGGAGCCTATGCCCATCATGCCCATGTTCTTGGTAAGATGGATGAGACGGTTAGCAGCTTTTTCTACAAAGGGCTAGCGGCAACATTAGATAATAGCTTAGAAGTAGGAGATTTAATAGGATTAAACATGGAGTTAGGGCAAGTAAACTATAAATGCATGGAGTTACTGGATGGTGCCAATACAGGAACCTATGGACATCCAGTTCCTACAGAAGTACTTATTACAAAAAAGAAAGGTCCGTTCATCGTAGTTTCTGGTCATGATTTAAAGGATTTAAAACAATTGCTGGAACAGACGGAAGGAAAGGGTATCAATATCTATACCCATGGAGAGATGATACCAACCCATGGCTATCCAGAACTTAAGAAATATCCTCATTTGGTGGGTAACTACGGGGGCGCATGGCAAGACCAGCAAAAGGAATTTGACGGACTACCTGGTGCCATTTTGATGACAACGAACTGCCTCCAGAAGCCTAGGGACAGCTATAAGGATAGAATCTTTAACACAGGAATCGTTGGATTCCCAGAGGTTGGGTATATAAAAGGTTCTGAAGGTGTAAAGGACTTTACACCGGTGATTGAGAAAGCCTTAGAGCTGGGAGGATGGCTAGAGGATGAGCCAGAAAAGAAAATTCTTGTTGGGTTTGGTCACAATACAGTGTTAAGTGTTGCAGATAAAGTTATTGATGCTGTAAAGAGTGGAGCCATTAAACATTTCTTCCTTATTGGAGGATGTGATGGCGCCAAGCCAGGAAGAAATTATTACACAGAGTTCGCAGAAAAAGCACCAGAAGATACTGTGATCTTAACACTTGCATGCGGTAAATTTAGATTTAACAAAAAAGAATTCGGATCAATCGGTGAACTGCCAAGATTAATGGATATGGGACAATGTAATGATGCCTATTCAGCGGTCAAAGTGGCAGCAGCATTGGCGGATGCCTTTGGATGCAGTGTGAATGAACTTCCCTTATCCTTGATTTTATCTTGGTATGAGCAAAAAGCCGTGTGTATTTTGCTTACCCTGCTTTCATTGGGCATCAAAAACATTCACATAGGCCCGTCATTGCCAGCATTTATTTCACCAAACGTTTTACAAGTGTTGGTGGATAATTTCAATATCACGCCGATTTCAAATGTTGAAGCAGACATGGCTGCAATCCTTGGAGAAGAAGCTTTAGCATAATAAATTGAAAGACTATCCGCTTATGGGTAGTCTTTTCTATTTTATTCTAGCCATACAAATTGTTTGAATTTCGACAGAATTTTCAATATAATGGATACAGATGTGATTAATATTTATTGTGAAGGATGTGCATTCTTTTGGCGGCCATAAGGAAAAGATCATCGATATTGACACTGATTACCATTTGTCTTCTCATTCTATTAAGCAGTGGTGGGTTTTTTACTATGTATTTAACCCATACCATTAAGACTGATGCAGAGGTCATCAATAAATTGGGTATTATAAGAGGTTCTATTCAACGTCTTGTAAAATATGAATTAGCAGGGATTGAAAGCAATGAATTAATCGAGGAGATAGATTCAAAAATCAACGAATTTAACGGTAACAAGATAAGGGTATATGATAAAAAGGGAGAAATCCAGTATGCTTTAGGTGATCTATGCCAGACATGGACGCCGCTAAAGGAGTCAATAGATGATTTTAGAAGGAGTCCCTCTAGTCAAAACAAACAGGTGTTACTTGAAAGAAGTGAGGAAGTCTGGACGAAATCAAATACGATGGTATTGACATCCCAGGGTGTTACAGAAAGAAAAGTGGATAGATTCCAGACCAGTTTTATTTTTTTTGGAATAAATCTAGGTTTAGGAATTTTAATTATTTTTCTTATAAAGAGATATGTAAAAGATACATTAGAGTATCTCGTCAATTATGATGGATTAACAAAATTATACAATAGAAGATATTTCAATGAATATCTGGGCAAAGAGATTTCCATAGTAGAAAGATATGCCAAGGATCTGTCACTGGTTATGTTTGATATAGACCATTTTAAAAAGGTAAATGACACATATGGTCATGACATTGGTGATAGTGTGCTTAAAGAATTATCTAACTTAGTACAAAACCATATAAGGCAAAGCGATATGTTGGCTAGAATAGGTGGCGAGGAATTTGCTGTTGTAGCACCAGAAACAGATGGAGAAAGTGCCGTGTTATTATCAGAAAAAATTAGAAAGATTGTGGAAGAACACGATTTTATGCATGTAGGGAAAATCACAATCAGCTTAGGGGTAACTCAGTTTACCCAAGGAGATAGTAGTGATTCTATTTACAAGAGGGCTGATATTGCTCTATATAAAGCGAAAAATAATGGACGTAACCGAAGCGAAATGGAAATGAGTCAGGTGTTGAACTAGAAAAATAAGGCCTATAGGGATGTAGACATCCCTATAGGCCTTATATAATTTTTATATTTCAATAATAATTGGTAAGATCATTGGTTTTCTCTTTGTTTTCATATAAAGATGCTCACCTAATGATTTTTTTACACTATCCTTGATTGCACTCCAATCTTTGCCTTGTGATTCTGAAAGGGCATTCATGGCGATACTTTTCATTTCTGACATCAGTTCTTCAGATTCTCTTACATAGATAAAACCTCTGGATATGATATCAGGACTGTTGGTAACCATGCCGGTTTCCTTATCGATGGTAATCATGAGAATGACCATTCCCTCTTGAGATAAGAGCTTCCGATCCCTTAAAACGATATTACCCACATCTCCTACACCAAGACCATCTACAAAAACTTTACCAGAAGGTACCTTGCCAGCAATTTTAGCATTTGAAGCATCTAATTCTAGAACATTGCCTGTATCCATGATAAAAATATTTTCCATAGATAGACCTAACTCCTCTGCAATAAGGGCGTGGTGTCTAAGGTGCTTATATTCTCCATGAACCGGCATAAAGAACTTTGGCTGAACGAGACGATGGATCAATTTTAACTCTTCCTGGCAGGCATGGCCTGAAACATGGACATCCTCAAGGGATTCGTAAATTACATTTGCACCTTTTTGGAACAACATGTTTACGTTGTTAGATACCATTTTTTCATTACCAGGGATCGGAGTCGCGGAAATGACAACCAAATCACCAGGTACAATTTCTACCTGCCTATGGGTGGATGATGCCATTCTAGATAGGGCAGCCATGGGTTCCCCTTGACTTCCAGTGGTAATAATCATCAATCGGTTTGCCGGGTATTTATTGATATCTTTAATATCAATAAAGGTACCTTCAGGAGCGTTAAGATAGCCTAATTCCAGGGCTACATTGACTACATTAATCATACTCCTTCCAGAAAGGGCTACTTTACGGTTCGTGTTAATAGCTACATCCAGTATTTGTTGAACCCGGTGGATATTGGATGCAAAGGTGGCAACGATAGCTCTTCCTGGAACATTGGCAAATATTCGCTTAAAGCTTTCGCCTACTCGTCTCTCAGACATTGTATAGCCCTCACGCTCAGCATTGGTACTGTCGGCCATGAGCAGCAGGACACCCTTTTTGCCTAACTCTGCAAAACGGGCTAGATTAATCGCAGCACCTTCAATCGGTGTATAATCTATCTTGAAATCCCCCGTATGCACGACCACCCCAACTGGTGTATGTATTGCCAAGGCTGCTGCATCGGCAATACTGTGGTTAGAGTGAATGAACTCCACTTTGAATATGCCCAACTCAATGGTTTGGCCTAATTGAACAGTTTGTAGGTTTGTATCTCCGAGCATGCGATGTTCTTCCAGCTTGTTTTTTAACAAGCCAAGGGTGAGCTTTGTCCCAAAAACAGGTACATTGATCTCTCTTAATACATAAGGCAATGCTCCGATATGGTCTTCATGACCGTGGGTCAAGACAATACCTTTAACCTTATCCTTTTTATTTCGTAAATAGGTGATGTCAGGGAGTACCAAATCGATACCCATCATTTCATCTTCGGGAAAGGCAATACCGCAATCTACAATGATGATATCTTCTCCGTACTCAAAGACTGTAATGTTTTTCCCTATTTCCCCTAGTCCTCCTAAGGGAATAATTCTTAGTTTCTTCTTACTTTTAGACATAAAAAACCTCCGTATTCATTTTTAACTATATTCAGTATATACCTTCTCGTAGATTAAATAAACATAAGTTGAGTTATTAGCTCTATAGCTTTAGTTTGGCCCATTTTATTTTTTGCAAACAGCAACCATTAAATAATATTTTTTATTTGGTTTAGGAAATTCTATGGTGTTGTCTAATTGATGATACATGGTAATGCTGTTAAAAGGATTCAGTATATCCATAAATTCATCTTCGGTATACTGGAAAACGTGATATGGATTGGAACAAGGTTGATCCTTACCCTTCCCAAACGGGGTGGAAATAATGAGGGTACCATCTGACTTGAGAAGATTATATAGGTTTTGTATAAATTTTGCATCACCATCAAAGTGCTCTATGGTTTCAAAGCTGATGATCGTATCAAACTTTCCATAAAGCGTTAGAAGGTTTTTATTCAAAGCATCATCTGCGAAATAGGATGTTTTATAAGTTTTATAGTGCTTATTCGCATAATCTATACTTTCTTGGCAATGATCAATACCTACATATTCGGTGATAGCAGGATTCTTCTTAAACAGTATTTCACTGCCATAACCCACGCCACAAGCTATATCTAGAACTCTGCCTCTGCAGAATTTACGTGCAAATCTATAACGGAATAAATGCTCAAGAAGCAGACCGCTTTTAGGATTCATAACCTTGGGAATGATTCTTTCTCCAGTATATTGCATCTTTCAATCCTTTCTATTTGTCCTATAACCATTTATAATTAAATATATTATAATATGATTATAACAAATAAATATAAATGATACAATGTAACATATAAATGACCTTGTTTCACTATAATAATTTATATATAATAGCTATAGAGTATAATATAAATAGGATAGCTGCAGATTAATGAATAAATATGTTTAGCTATGTTAGAAAGAAATATTATATATGATATAACTATTTTTGAACTTATAATAATTATTTATGCATAATCTAAATGGGAGAGAGGAAGATGAAAATTGAAACATGATCATCACCAAGAAGATGAGATTATGACGGTAAGTGAAGTTGCTGAGTATCTTAAAATCAGCGAGGTAACAACTTATAAGTTCGTTCAAGAGGGGAAAATACCAGGATTTAAAATCGGTCGTCATTGGCGAGTAAAGAGAAGTGATCTGAAAGAGTTTATTGAGAGGCAAAAGCGAGGGGACCGTTTGTAAATATATAGATTCCTACGAAGAAAAGATTATACTTGAAAAAAGTATATGGAAGTTAAAAAGTGCTGTGGATAGGATTTTCATAGAATCAAGAATTATAAAGAAGAAAAATACCCATATAAAAAGTCCTCCAGCGCGCTGGGGGATTTTTTATATGGGTATTGGGTTTAAGATAATTCAAATAGTAATACTGAAGAGGTATAGAATAAGTTAAAGAACTTTAGATTAGGGTATAATGAAAGAAAAATCCTAAAATATAATGAGGTATAAAAATGTTGAAGAAGAGAATGCCAATGAAATTCCCTAAAATCGGAATGAGGAGTATAAAGACCTTTATTGCCGTGTTCTTATCTATGGTTATAAGTAGTTTGCTAGGGTTTACTTCTCCTGTGTATACCACGTTAACGGCGTTTTTTTGTATGCAGAGCTCCATCATTGAATCATCTGAAATGGCGTCCAAAAGGGGTATAGGCACCATCATCGGGGGAGTGTTTTCATTAATCTATTTGCTGCTAGTGCCTGAGAATGTATATATAATTCCTTTTGGGATATTGGGAATCATTTATTTATGTATTTTAATAGACAAGAGAGATAATATTCCCATGGCAGGTGCAGTGTTTTTGATTATTAGTTTTGGGGTAAGTGAGGGAAAAAGTTTCGATACGATTGCTTATGTTATTGATAGGGTGTTAGCAACGTTTGTAGGCATTGTTATAGCGATCTTTGTAAACTACTATATAAAGCCGCCAAATCCATTTGAGAAGCTAAAAGAATTAGATCGTTGGCTGATCGTGTTTATAGATAAAAATATTGGTGAAGCAGAGCAGTTTGAAAAGATAAAAGGTTTGGAGGAATATCGATTAAAGAATCACGAGTTCAGGGATATTATTGAGTTCTATCATAAAGAAATCAACAGCAAGCGTCATGCTGTGGATATTAAGTACTATATGAGACATTTGACCTTGTTCAGAACAGCATACAGTCACATTTTTATTCTAAACTCCAAGAAAGAAGATATGGGTCTGGATATACAGAAATATCACATGGAGAACTTAAGCGCTATCAAAGAAGAATTAATCAAAGAGAGCATGGTAGATTGAAAGAGCAAGAGCTGCGCTAGAGAAAATGGAAGGAATTTGTTTTGAAAAAAAGAATAGGATACAAGGGAGGGATCAGGATGATAGAAAATCTAAATAGAGAGATTTTGGAAGCAAAGAAAAAGATGTTAGAAAAGGAAAGAACGCAGCGGCTGCTGGTTAAGGCAAAACAACAGCTGAAGAATGAACATGTGAAAAAAGAAGAACTATATGAAAAGTTTATGAGAGAAAGAAAAGATGTAGAAGTCCTTGAGGGAATCACATTAGCGAGTCTGTTTGCGACGATTCTTGGCACAAAGGAAGAAAAACTAGACAAAGAACGGCAGGAATTATTAAGTGCAAAACTCAAATATGATGAAGCAACCAAAGGGGTGACCCAATTAGAGAAAGAGATATATGCGTTGGAACAACAGGTGGAAGCGTTCAGAAATCCTGAGCTAGAATATGAAAGATTAATTGAGCACAAAACGGATTATTTAAAAGGGAACAAAGACTATGATATGCGTACTTTTATGTGGGAAGCGGAAAAATCCCAAGCAGAACATACCATAAAGGAATTGCAAGAGGCAGGGCTAGCAGGAACAGAATTACTAGACAGCCTGCAAAAAGCAAAGAATGAGCTTGAGTCAGCCAGTGGGTGGGGAACTTGGGATATGCTTGGGGGCGGATTGATTGCAACCATGGCAAAACATTCAAAGATTGATGAGGCAAAGGCCACTATGGGGAATGCTCAGATTTTAGCAAAACGTTTTGAAAGGGAACTTTCTGATGTTGGCGAGAATATGGCTTTTGACATTGAAATTGGTGCTTTTGCTACCTTTGCAGACTATTTTTTTGATGGATTGATTGCTGATTGGATTGTACAGGATCGTATCCATGAATCCCGAAGCCGTGTAGAACAACTGGCTAGCAAGGTAACGCTTTTGCTGTCGAAAATTTCCCGGGGAATAGAGGATATGCAGAAGAAAATAGAAGGTATCGATGAAGAAATGAAGAAGTTTATCGAAGGCATGGCGTAGGGCAATGCGATGTTGTAGGGGCGATTCACGAATCGCCCGTAGATCCTTGATACCAACCCGCCTGTCATCCTGAATATCGTGAAGAATCTGAAAGTGGATCTTTAAGATGCTTCGCTACGCTCTGCATGACAGCAATTATAACATTATCCTAATGACTAGTCGGTTTTAGGCATATTCAATCTGGAATCGGTATCGAGAAATTTAATTGAGGGGGAGGTATCAGGTATGAAAATTGTTATTGCACCAGACTCCTATAAGGGGGCTTTATCTTCTAGGGAGATTGCCAATGCTATAGAGGCAGGTGGAAAAAAAGCATCAGGCTGCATCGATATAATAAAGGTGCCCATGGCTGATGGTGGAGAAGGTACGGTAGAGGCTATGGTAGAGGCGACTGGAGGCAGTCTGGTATATGTTGATGTCACAGGGCCATTAGGTGATAAGATACATTCCTATTATGGCATCCTTGGTGATGGAGAAACAGCGGTTATAGAAATGGCTGCAGCTTCTGGCCTTCCCCTAGTGCCGATGGAGAAAAGGAATCCTCTTTACACAACTACCTATGGTACTGGAGAATTAATAAGGCACGCCATTGAAAATGGGTGTAAAAAATTGATCATAGGCATCGGAGGAAGTGCCACCAATGATGGGGGCATGGGAATGGCCCAAGCCTTAGGCATAAGATTTTTAGACAAATATGGAAATGTATTAGGCTTTGGTGGAAAAGTCCTCGAGGAGATACAGGAAATAGATATGTCAAATCGTATTCCTTTTATAAAAAATACAGAAATACTTGTTGCTTGTGATGTAACAAACCCTTTATGCGGTCCAAGGGGGGCTTCTTATGTTTTTGGTCCACAGAAAGGAGCAACACCCCAGATCGTTGAGCAGCTTGACAAGGGGCTCGAAAACTTTTCATCTGTAATCTTTGAACAGCTGAATGTAGCAATAAAGGACCTGCCGGGTGCAGGCGCTGCAGGAGGACTAGGCGGAGGTTTAGTAGCTTTCCTTGGAGCAGCTTTAGAGAGCGGCATCCAAATCATGATAAGAGCTAGTAGGCTAGAAGAGAAAATAAAAGAAGCTGACCTTGTGATTACTGGTGAGGGCAAAACAGATGAACAAACACTATTTGGGAAGGTGCCCTTTGGTGTGGCTCAGATAGCTAAAAAGTACGATGTACCTGTTATATGTCTTTCTGGGGCATTGAGTGATGGCTCGGAAAAACTCTATGATCATGGTGTAACTGCTCTATTCAGCGTGGTGAATAGAGATATGAGTCTTGCAGAGGCCATGAATAATACATATGAGCTTGTTAAAAGTGCATCAGAGAATATTTTGCGGTTATATGTAAAATCTAGCAATAGTTTTTAGTCTATTTCTGTATATGTTCGGCAGGAAAAACACGAGATAAGTCGAATAAAATTAGAATTAAAATAAATTAATTGAATTTAATAAAATCAAATCTCTGACACTATAATCATTAGCAAAAGAGGGATACGGATGAAAATTAGCATAAGAAAAAAAATAACTATTATGGTACTTATTCTAACTTTGGCTTCCGTGTCCACCCTAGGAGCTATTGTATATAAGAATGCAAAAGAGATTCTTATCAGTGACATAAAATCAAAAAGCTTTAATACGTTAACCAACATTAATGACTATTTTTTAAAAAATTTCATGGACAGCATGGAGTATGTAGTAAACTATTGGGCTGAAAATGAGGATATCGTTAACTATGAAAAAGGATACAATCAGCCGAAAATGGTTACTTCTATACCACAATCTTTTGAGGCTATAGACAAGCAATGGCAAGGGTTTATATCTGCCAATCCTGATACAGCATGGATATATTTTGGTTCAGAGGAAGATGGTTCGATTTTCATTACGCCACTGGACCCTACCATGCCGGCGGAATATGACTGTAGAGAAAGGGATTGGTATCAACGTACGGTTGAAAACAACGGCAGAGTTATCTGGACGGAGCCCTATCTAGATGCCGGAGATTCTGGTGAAGTGATTGTTACGGTAGCGAAGGCGGTTAAAAAAGGGGAAAAACTTGTAGGTGTTATCGGAATGGATATCAAGCTTAGCAAGTTCTCCCAAATTATTAAAAGTTTAGTATTCGGAGAAAAAGGATACTTGATGCTAATAGGCGATAAAGGAGATATTTACGCCCATCCGGATAAAAGCATGTTAATGCGTAATATAGGGGAGGATCCATGGTTTGGAAAACCACTTTTAAATAGCAATGGGACCGATCTATACAATGTGAATGATGGAAAACAATATGTTGTTTCCTATCTCACTGTGCCTAAGACAGGTTGGAAGCTAGTGGGGATCATGGAAGTTGATATTGGTGAAATGATTATATCCATTAAGAATAAAGTTCTTGTTATAGGACTTGTAAGCGCTATTATTACACTTGTTTTAGGATATGCATTATCTTTAATTGTAACAAGACCAGTAGAAAAAATTATGGGTGTTATCCACACAATATCCAAGGGAAATATGGGTGTCCGAGTGGAAATTGATTCCAAAGATGAGTTTAAAATACTAGGGGATAAATTTAATGAAATGCTGGGCCAAATAGAAGACTTATTAGATGAAAGAAATATTCATGTACAAGAGTTGGTCAAGAAGAATCAAGAGATCAAATTACAGAATGAGGAAATACGAACTTATTCTGAAAAATCAGAGGCAATGAATCAAGAATTAGCAGAGCTTCTCCACGAGATTCGAAAGAATTATTTATCGACTGTAAAGGCATTGGCTAATTCTATAGAGGCCAACGATGAATATACCCGTGGTCATTGTGAGCGCGTGAGAAATATTTCAATGGAAATTGCAAAGGCTATGGGGCTCGATCCCAATGAAACAAACAATCTTGAGTTTGCCAGCGTGCTCCATGATATAGGAAAGATTGGAATACCCACAGAGATTCTCAATAAGGAAAGTGGATTGACTTTTGAAGAATATGAGAATGTAAAGAGTCATCCTAGAATTGGATTCGATATTTTGGCTGGCGTAGATTTTCTAAATGCCAGCAGGGAAATCATTTATCAACATCATGAAAGAGTAGATGGTAGAGGATATCCCAGAGGGTTAAAGGGAGCGGAAATCAATCTATCTGCGAAAATTCTAGCTGTGGCTGATGCCTATGATGCGATGACCAGTGCAAGGCCCTATCGAAAAGTGCCCCTAACCATTGGTGAGGCAGTGATTCAACTGCAAGAGGCAAAGGGCGTTCAGTTTGACAACCAAGTGGTAGATGTACTCGTAGAAATTTTGGATCAAGAAAGTGTTGTTATTGATTTCGTCAATGTAGAAAATACTGCATGATATTGCAGTTAGGAGAATGTGTGCATATTATCAAAAAAAGGTAAGGAGTACTCCTTACCTTTTTTGAAAACAAAAAACTGGAGAGACTAATAGCCTAATTCTTCTCCAACAACCAGTACGTGAATATCTGAGACTGGCGGGCGTTTGTGCAAAACTGTAGTAACATTGCAAAGACGAGTAGGTCCTTGACAGTCCATACAGTGACCTGTATTTACACAGGGATTGGGTCGATTTAATCTCTTATTGTTGAGGGGGGCAGCAGTTATTCGAATACGCTCCTCTGCTTCCTCGATACTTTCTACAATCTTATTGGTACCAGCGATGACAATAACTTTTTTAGGGCCAAAGATCATGGCAGCTACCCTGTTTCCTGTTCCATCTGTATTTACAAGTCGACCATCGGCTATAATTGCATTGGTGCTTGTTAGGAATACATCACAGGTTAGTTGTTTGCGACGGGTTTCCAAAACTTCTTCAGGGGTTAGACCAGGTTTATGGTGGCAGAAGATGGTATTACCTCTCTCCTCCAACAATTCAACCAGCTTGAGTTGCTGTACAGTCCAAGAACCTGCGATCCCAACTGTGGCATCGGAGGGAATCATGGAAATAATCTGCTCAACTGCCTCCTGGGCTGTATCGTAAAAGGCAGCATGGAAACGATTCTTCTCTAATGCTGCAACCGCTTTTTGCCCTAGTTCCTTGTTGTTTGCACTTATTTGTTCACTCATTAATATTCCTCCTATGTATATCGATTTTATTTGCATATATAAAATGTATCATGACAAAAAGCATTTGTAAAATATAAGATATTCTCTATCTTTGCTAAATCTGCAGAAGGAAGGTTTTTACATCAAACCATCGATTTGTTACAGTCCATGTCTGGAATTCTACCAATAACAAAGAAATGCTTGACAGGGAAAAGCATAAAGAATAAAATGAATAAAAATCATTTAGGAAGTCTAAATATAATCTTCCAAATACATATATTAGGAGGGACTGGGATGGATTTTAAAGAGGCAATGGAAAGTGCCAAGAAAATTGAAGGTTTTAAATGCAGGGTCTGTGGGCAATGTAACGGTAAGGTTTGCAAAGGAGAGATTCCCGGTGTGGGAGGCAAGGGCTCTGGAGCAGGTTTTATGAGAAGCTTTGACAAACTAAACGATATCAAATTAAATATGGACACAATTTATGCGGCTGAGATGGTGGATACTTCTATTGAGTTGTTTGGAAAGAAGTTTCAATATCCTATTTTCGCAGCACCCATTGGTGGTCTTGTAGCTTGCTATGGTGAAAAACTTACCGATTATGAGTATTCTAAGGCTATTGTTGATGGATGTAAGGAAGCTGGAACCATTGGGTTTACAGGGGATGGTGTCAAGGACGAATTTTTCCTAAATCCAGTAAAAGCCATTGAAGAAAATGGTGGGTGGGGTATACCAACCATCAAACCATGGAGAAAGGATGAGGTGGTTGAACGGCTCCGTGCCGCAGAAAAGGCTGGTGTAGCAGCAGTAGCTATGGATATTGATGCAGCTGGGCTGGCAATCTTGGCCATGGCTGGAAAACCAGTCAGTCCCAAGTCTGTAGAAGAATTAAAAGAGATCATTGACGCTACGGAGTTACCTTTTATTATCAAAGGGGTTATGACTGCAAGAGGCGCATTAAAAGCTTTAGAGGCAGGTGCATACGGCATCGTAATCTCAAACCATGGAGGCAGGGTATTGGATCATACACCAGGTACTGTGGAAGTTCTTCCTGAGATCGTAAAGGCTGTAAAAGGAAAAATGAAAATATTTATCGATGGTGGTATTCGCACAGGATTGGATGTACTAAAAGTTTTAGCCCTCGGTGCAGATGCTGTGTTGGTTGGACGGCCATACGCTGTGGCTGCCTATGGCGGCGGTGCTGAAGGGGTAGCGGCGTATACTAAAAAGCTTGGCGCAGAGCTGGTAGAGGGTATGGTCATGACAGGCTGCAATTCTCTAAAGGATATCAATGAAGAGATTATTTTCAAAGGTTAAATAAGAAATGATGTGGAAGCAAGAGGGAATCTTTTTGATAGATTCTCTTTTTTTGTTTGACAAAATAAGTAAATTTTTTTAAAAAAATCAGCATTCCTTTGTAAATGAACACTTTTAAGAAAGAATTGCTTGCTGTTATTTATTTCAATTTCTATTTCCCAGATTGAGTGAAATAATAAAGATATAAGCTGAAAGTTAATCTTTTGCTGGGAAAGGAAAATCCATATGAAAAAAATAGCTTTGTTTTTGATGATCTCCATCATTGTTTTCTTTCCTAATGAGAGCTATGGACATCAAGAAGATCTTAATAAATTAATCTTTATTGTGGTCAATGAGCAGCTGATTGCCTTTGAAGATGCATATCCAGAAGTAAAGGATGGTACAACCTATATTCCTATAAGATTTTTTGCTGAAGCAATGGGAGCAGACGTAAAGTGGGACAATGAATCCAATAGTGTTTATATTACAAAGGATGAAGGGGAGATTATATTGGATATCCCTTTAAAGACCTTAATTACTGATGGAGGAATTATCATGACAGATTGTGTTTATGTAAAACATAATCGTATCATGGCTCCCTTCAAGGTTATAGCAAAATGTTTTGGTTATGATGTGTCATATATCCCAGCAGGTCCCATTGCTAGGGCAAAAAATAATAATGCACGAATGGTTGATGAGGAAGTATATTTTCATTTTCAAGACACGATGACCAAAGAAAAGGAAAAAATGATCTTGACCATACGGAATCGAGAAAAAGAAGAATTCAGATTAAGGTATAAGATTGCCTATATTACTTTTGACGATGGTCCTTCTATCTATACGGAAAGATTGCTTAAAATTTTGGAACAATATCATGCCAAAGCTACCTTTTTTATGCTGGCAGATCGGATTACGAACTACTCAGAAATTGTAAAAAAGGTGGCGGAAGAAGGGAATGCCATCGGACTCCATGGTGTAACCCATGATGTCAAAAAGATTTATAGATCTCCGTCAATTTTGGTATCGGAAATGAATGCGTGCAACGATGCGCTGCAAATGGTAACAGGGATGAAGACCACGCTGATTCGAGTACCTTATGGCAGCAAACCCCATATGACAGAGAAATTTAGGGAGGCAGTTCTTCGTGAAGGATATAAAATGTGGGATTGGAATGTAGATAGCAAAGACAGTGAAGCAGATTATGTTTCCCCTGCAGTGATTCTTGAAAATGTCAAGGAACAAGTTGCACGGCGTAATGTTCCTATTATATTGCTTCATGAAAGACAATCCACGGTAGAGGCACTTCCAAAGATTCTAGAGCATTTAAACCAAGAGGGATACATCTTGATTCCCATTGATGGAGAACAAAAACCCTATAGTTTTTGGAAAGACATGTACGAAAGATGATCACAATAATGTAAAATCAGAGGGTCTGATATCTACCTCTGATTTTTATTTTTGTTACCCCTTAGATATGTGAATGATCTGTCCTGCTCACCTTCTTTTTAATATTAACCTATGCTGTGGGAATGAGAGATGTTCTTGGACGAAAAATTAAATGCAAAGGCATACACAAACATTTTTTCCAGACATATAGTGAATTGAAACTATATAGTGAGGTGAGTATATTGATCATTCATGTTGTGAAACCTGGTGAAAGCATTTACAATATTGCGCAGCGGTATGGCGTTTCGCCAGAGAAGATAATTGCCGACAATGAATTGAGCGAACCAAATCGGTTGGTTGTGGGGCAAACCATAGTGGTATTAGAGGGACAAAGGCGCCATACTGTGTTACCAGGCCAATCCCTGTATGGCATTGCCAGACAATATGGTGTTGCTGTAAATGACTTGATTGCAGCAAATCCCCAAGTAGGAGCAAATGGTGTGATTTACCCAGGTCAGGTACTAACGATACCATCAAGAACAGCGAAAAGGGGTACAATTGAAGTCAATGGATATGCATTACCCAATATTAATATGGAGGTACTGAGAAAGACGCTCCCGAATCTGACGTATCTTAGTATATTTAGCTATGAGGTAAATCCAGATGGAACTCTGAGACCCATTAATGATGAACCTCTTATCCAGGCTGCTCGGGCAGCAAATGTGGCACCATTGATGGTAATTACAAACCTTGAAGCTGGAGGAGGCTTCAGCAGTGAGGTTGCAAAAGCCATTTTGACCAATGATGATGTCCAGGAAAGGCTTATTGCCAATATACTTGAAAATTTGAGAACAAAGAATTATTATGGTCTAGATATCGATTTTGAATATATCTACCCTGAAAACCGCGAAGACTATAACAATTTCCTAAGAAAGGTTACAAGTCGTTTAAGAGATCAGGGTTATACTGTGACGACTGCTTTGGCACCAAAGATTTCTGCTGAACAGGAAGGTGTTTTATATGAAGCCCACGATTATCCTGTCCATGGCGCACTAGTAGATCATGTGATCTTAATGACCTATGAATGGGGATACACCTATAGCCCTCCAATGGCTGTAGCACCTGTTGATGAAATCAGAAGAGTGTTAAACTACGCAGTATCAGCTATTCCAAGGGAAAAAATTTTTATGGGGATACCAAATTACGGCTATGACTGGACTCTGCCTTATGCCAGAGGCTCTCGGGCTACGACTGTATCCAATACAGGGGCAGTGGATCTAGCACGGACACGAAGAGCTGCCATCGAATATGATGGGGAGTCCCAATCTCCATTCTTTAATTACTATGATACCAATGGAAAACAACATGAGGTATGGTTTGAGGATGCTCGAAGTATACAGGCAAAATTAAATTTGGTTGAAGAGTACAATTTGGGTGGAATCAGCTACTGGACCATTGGAAGATATTTCCCTCAAAATTGGCTGGTAGTAAACGCTCTATATGATGTTCGAAAGGTTCTTTCCTAGAGAAATAATAGGTATAGACTGAATTTAATTTAAATAATTTGCAAAATAGGACATATGTCCTTTTCTTTTTTTATGCTATTATTTAAACTAAAGTTAAAGAGGATAAACATTGTGAAAGAGGTACTGGGATGAGACTCACAACAGAAGGGAATCTGTTATATACATATATCGAAAAATATAACTTGAAGGATATCTTCGATCAAGAAGTGATCCAATACATGGCTTTGTATACCCTAGACAAAGGAGAATGCATCTGTCAGAGCGGGGATATGTTTCAGTCCATGTTCTTTTTGGTTAAGGGAAAGTTGAAGATTTATACGGTACAAGAAAATGGAAAGGCTTTATTATTGAGATTCAACAAACCTTTAAGTATTGTAGGAGATATGGAATATCTCACAGGCTATCAGGCACGATGTAATGTAGAAGCCGTGAATAAGTGCATGCTGATAGAGATAAAATATGAGCACCTCAATAAATTTTCTTATAATGATCCTAAATTTCTTCGGTTTTTAATTAAGCAAATATGCCACAAGCTGTATACTATTTCTAATGCTACTGCTTTGAACCTTTTGTATCCAGTAGAAAATAAGTTTGCAAGCTATCTTTTGTCTACCATGGTTAATGAGCAGGAGGATGTACATAGAGAGGAATTAAAATCGTCGAAGCTCACTGAGGTGGCTACGCTATTAGGAACAAGTTATCGCCATCTGAATCGTGTAATTAGACAATTAGAGAAAGAAGGAATTATAAGTAGAAATAAAGGATCAATTATCATTCATGATATCAATAAGATCGAGGAGCTTTCTTGCGGAAGTTTATATGAATAGGAGTGGAGAGGCTATTATGCTGGGAATTATCTATTCCATCTTCGGAGGAATCTTGGTTAGTTTGCAAAGTATTTTTAATACAAGGGTAAGTGAGAGAATCGGATTGTGGGAAACGACTACAGTGGTTCATGGTGTTGGGCTACTTTTTTCTCTGTTGATGCTCCTAATTTTGAGGGAGGGTAACATGGGAAAAATCACTGAAGTGAAAAAACTATATTTGATTGGCGGTGCCTTCGGTGTAATCATCATTTATTGTGTTATGAAAGGCATAGGACTGACAGGCCCTACACTAGCAATTGGTACTATGTTGATAGCACAGCTTATTACCACAGTCTGTATCGATACATTTGGATGGTTTGGGGCAGAAAAAATTGCCTTTCATTTTACGAAACCAATGGGAATTTTGGTTATGATTGCAGGTGTCGTGATTTTTAAGATCAAGGGCTGATCTAGCACGGATCTACCAATGCATATCTTCCTTCTTAGATGCACAATGAGCGTCCCCTAGCGCATATATTTTGCATCTATAAGTTAAATAAGCAAAAATATAAAGACAGGATTTTCCTGTCTTTATATTTTTGCTTATTTTCAAATTATGACAGGAGTCTACAATATAATAAAATTTAAAGGAAAATTTTTGTTTAAATCTTCTGAATTTTGCAAGATTGAAAATGCAATATTGGTATCGTTTTCCGGAAAACGAATAATATTTCATTTATCAGAAAATTTAAAAAACGGTATTGACAGGGGTATAGGGAGTAACTATAATTAGTTTTATAAATAATTTCAGAGGTTTAGAGAATCGTGCCTAAGGGAGTTAAAATATTAGGTACAGCTAAATCTATGAAATGAATGGATGAATATTATGAAAGTTTAATATTTATTCCATTCAGATTACAGGAGAAAGTGAAATTGCAATCTGAAATCATACGCGTTTTATGCATAAGGAAAGATTTCATGGAATTCCTGAACAACTAAAAAATCAAAAAGAGGGGGACTCAGTATGAAAAGAAAATCATTTATTCTTATCGCAATGTTATTGATTGCAAGTTTGTTAGTAACAGCTTGCGGAAGCAAGCCTGCAGAAGCACCGGCTGCAGCACCAGCTGGCGGAGACGAAGGACCGATTAAAATCGGCGGTATTTATCCTTTGACAGGTGCTATCGCAACCTTCGGACAGTCTTCTAAGAAGGCTATAGATATGGCGTTTGAAGAGGTTAACGCCAATGGTGGCCTTCTTGGCAGAAAAGTAGAGCTTGTCATGGAAGACAACAAAAGTGCCCAAGCTGACTCAGCCACAGCTGCACAAAAACTCATCCAACAAGACAAGGTAGTCGCTATTCTAGGTGCGGTAGCAAGCTCCAACTCCTTAGCGGCGGCTCCAATTGCTCAGGAAGCAAAGGTTCCTATGGTATCCTCTTCCTCCACGAACCCAGCGGTTACTGAGGTAGGAGATTATATCTTTAGAGCAGCCTTCATTGACCCATTCCAAGGTCAGGTTATGGCGAACTTTGCAACAAATGATTTAAAGGCTGTAAAAGCAGCAATTATGACCGATGCAAACAGTGATTATTCCATTGGTTTAGCCAATGTTTTCAAAGATGTATTTACGAAGAATGGTGGTTCTATTGTTTCTGAGGTATCCTTCGTTAGTGGAGATACTGACTTCAATGCCATCTTGACAACTGTAAAGAATGCACAGCCAGATGTCGTGTTTGTACCATCATACTATGATACAGTAGGACTAATTCTTAACCAAGCGAAAAATAACGTAGGCTTCCCAGAAAATGTTACGTTCCTTGGTGCAGATGGTTGGGATTCTCCAACATTGTTCGAGCTTGCTGGTGATGCTGCAAATGGACACTATTTCAGTAACCACTACTCACCAGACGTAGATTCTCCAGAAGCGAAGAAATTTATTGAAGCATTTAAGGCAAAATACAATGAGACACCAGACGCCCTGGCTGCCCTTGCTTACGATACAGCATATATGGTTTTCGAAGCTATTGAAGCAGCCGGAAGTGCTGATTCTACAGCTATTAGAGATTCACTTGTTAAGATCGACTTAAAGGGTGTTACAGGGGCCATCAAATTAAATGAAAAAAGAGACCCAGTAAAGAGTGCCGTTGTAATTAAAATTGAAGATCAACAACAAAAATACTTCACAACTGTAAATCCATAAAAGAATCAATAATAAGGTGAATGAAGAGGGGGATTGACCTACCCCTCTTTCATTTATAACTATGAAATTTGTTTAAATTTGTATCATACGCTAAAGAAATAGTCGATGAAAGGAAGTGGGGATGTGGCAGAATTTCTACAACAGTTAATCAATGGTATTTCTCTGGGTAGTGTATATGCCCTTATAGCCCTTGGGTATACAATGGTTTATGGAATCATAAGACTGATTAATTTTGCCCATGGTGAAGTTTATATGTTAGGGGCTATTTTTGGGTATTATGCAATTACGACTTTAAAATTACCCTTCTTTGCTGCTTTAGCTTTGGCAATGGTTCTTTGTGCTGGGCTTGGTGTAATTATGGAGAGAATTGCATATAAGCCGCTGAGAAATGCGCCAAGGGTTGCGGCGCTTATGACTGCTGTGGGATTATCTTTATTTTTTCAGAATTTCACTATATATTCTATAGGGGCATCTCCAAAAGCATTTCCTAAGATGCAGCAGATAAACTGGAGCTTTATGGGAGCCACAGTGAGCAATGGGCAGGTACTCATTTTATTTACTGCCATCGCGCTGATGATTATTTTGCATTTTATTGTACAGAAAACAAAAATGGGAAAAGCCATGAGAGCTGTTTCTTTCGATCAGGACGCAGCAAAATTAATGGGAATCAATGTAGACAATACGATTTCCTTCACCTTTGCCATAGGTTCTGCCTTGGCAGCTGCAGGCGGTGTTTTGGTAGGTCAGTATTACGGTGTTGTCCAGCCTTTGATGGGAACCCTCCCGGGATTAAAAGCCTTCGTAGCCGCAGTTTTAGGTGGAATTGGAATTATTCCTGGGGCCATGATCGGAGGACTGATTCTTGGGGTTGCTGAGTCTACCATCAGTGCCATTGGTTATTCTACATTTAGAGATGCAGTGGCCTTTGCCATCCTTATCGGTATACTTATTTTGAAACCGGCTGGCATCCTAGGTAAAAATGTTAGAGAGAAGGTGTAGGTGATGGCCATGAACAAGAAAAAATTACTAACAGTAGCAGCTGCAATGGCATTTGGCGTTGCAATTCAGTCACTGATTTGGCTTGGTGTACTAAATGCCTACTATGCCCAAGTCTTAACGACGATGAGTATGTTTATTATATTGGCAACCAGCTTAAACCTTATTAATGGAATTACTGGACAGTTTTCTTTGGGTCATGCAGGATTTGCAGCGGTAGGAGGATACTTCTCAGCAATTATAACCACAAGGATTGCACCGCCGCTGCCTGGCCCCATTGTGTTTCTTGTTTCGCTTTTGGTAGGTGGTCTAGTTGCAGCTTTAGCCGGCTTTTTAATCGGGCTCCCTACACTACGTTTGAGAGGCGATTATTTGGCAATCGCAACCTTAGGTTTTGGTGAAATTATTCGAGTTTTATTTGTAAACTGGAAGTTTGTAGGTGCCGCCGCTGGTATGTGGGGTATTCCTGGTTATACAAACTTCTTATGGGCGTATGCTATAGCTGTTTTAACGGTGCTTTTTATTGTTAATTTTATGAATTCATCCCACGGTCGTGCCTGTGTTTCTATTCGTGAAGATGAAATTGCAGCAGAGACAATGGGGATCAATACAACAAGATATAAGGTGATGGCGTTTACCTTTGGTGCCTTTTTTGCAGGCGTGGCAGGGGGGATCTTCGCCCATCTCATTCGATTGCTGCACCCACAGTCCTTTACCTTCATGTTCTCTGTGGAGATTCTGCTGATGGTTGTTTTAGGTGGCTTAGGAAGTATTACTGGTTCAGTGGCAGCAGCAGTGTTGCTGACATTTTTATCGGAAGCCCTTCGCCAATTTGCTGAGCTCAGAATGGTAATCTATTCATTGATGTTAATTGGCATCATGCTATTTAGACCCCAGGGATTATTCGGAACAAAGGAATTGTCTGTAGACATGTTGGCAGGAATGAAGTCGAAGTTTAAATTCTCGAAGAATTGAGGTGTTCAGCATGGCGATCATTGAAACAAAACAATTAGTAAAAACTTTTGGAGGCTTAACAGCAGTAAGTGGATTTGAAATCTATCTGGATCAAGGTGAATTAATTGGTCTGATTGGCCCCAATGGTGCTGGAAAGACAACGGCATTTAACATGCTTACAGGTGTTTACCAGCCTTGTTCGGGAGATATTATTTTTCTGAATGAAAGCGTTGTAGGAAAGAAACCTTATGAGATTACTCAGAAGGGAATTGCTAGAACCTTTCAGAATATCAGGCTTTTTAAAGACCTATCCGTTATTGATAACGTAAAGATTGCGTATCATCAAAATGTAAAATATGGTGTGGCAGCAGGTATATTTGGAACAAAGAAGTTTAAACAGGAAGAACAAGAAATTACAAATAAGGCAATGGAGCTGTTAAAGATATTCAAACTAAATCATAAGGCAGACGAATATGCGAAGAATATGCCCTATGGGGAACAACGACGATTGGAAATTGCCAGGGCTTTAGCAACGCAGCCTAAGCTAATTTTACTCGATGAGCCTGCTGCAGGGATGAATCCCCAGGAAACCCAGGCCCTTATGGAATTGATTCGATTCATTAGAGATACCTTTGGCCTAACGGTTCTTCTGATCGAGCATGATATGTCCTTGGTAATGAATGTTTGTGAGCGTATTTATGTATTGGATTATGGAAAGATTATTGCCCATGGCACACCTCAGGAAATTAAGTCAAATCCTAAGGTTATAGAGGCATATCTAGGCGAGGAGGTGGCCATATAATGCTAAAGGTTGAAGATCTAAATGTATTTTATGGTGCGATCCATGCCATTAAAGGTATTTCCTTAGAGGTAGCAGAAGGACAGATCGTTACCCTTATCGGTGCAAATGGCGCTGGCAAAACAACCACGTTGAGAACCATATCAGGGTTAAATAGGGCAAAAAGTGGACAGATTTCTTTCAAAGGAAAACCGATCAATACACTGCCAGCCCAGGATATTATGGCTATGGGAATCTCACAGGTTCCAGAAGGTAGAAGGGTATTTGCAAATATGACGGTATTGGAAAACTTGGAATTGGGTGCATATCTTCGAAAAGATAAGAGTGGTATAAAAAAGGATATGGATCATGTTTTTGAGAAATTTCCACGCCTTTTAGAAAGGATTAAGCAGCAGGCTGGGACACTAAGTGGTGGGGAGCAACAGATGCTGGCCATGGGTAGAGCATTGATGTCAAGGCCAAAATTACTATTGTTGGATGAACCATCCATGGGCTTGGCACCGCTGCTAGTGCAAGGAATATTCTCTATTATCAAAGAGTTAAATCAAGAGGGAACAACCATTCTACTTGTAGAGCAGAATGCCCATATGGCACTGTCCATCGCCCATCAGGCATATGTATTGGAAACAGGGAAGATCGTTCTTTCAGGAGATGCGAAAGAATTAGCGTCTAGACCAGAGATTTCTGAAGCTTATCTAGGCGGTGCAGTAGGTCACTAAATCAGCGTGCTCCTATATTTAGATATATGATTTTCTATTTCGGCAAAAGCCCCGTGGATGATAATCCATGGGGCTTTTGTCTTGAAAAAGTAGGGAAACCTAAACAGGTATTACATTTTTGGCTTGTGGGCCGCGGTCGCCTTGCTCGATTTCAAATTCTACTTTTTGGCCTTCTTGAAGAGATTTAAAGCCTTCTGACTGTATAGCTGTAAAGTGAACGAATACATCGTCTCCGCCTTCTCTTTCAATGAATCCAAAGCCTTTTTCTGCATTAAACCATTTTACTGTGCCTGTCATTTGTTTCTACACCTCCTAAATCCATTACAAAGAATACTTTTAGAGATATTGTACCTCTCTATTTATTATGATAATGCTTGAAGAAAGTTATACTTCATAATCACTAAGTAGCTTGGAATTAATTTCAAATTTTGTAAAGCAGCCTTCCGTTTATCTCGGGGAAACAACCTAACGGAACGGCACAGGGGCCGCTCCCTACGAATATTCTTTTCACAATCTTGATCTCGATCTTACGTCGCATTCTTTTTCTATTACGATTCAAAAACTGATCAACTGAGGACAAAAATGTATAGCTAGTGAGCAAAATGTTATGGGTCGGTTTTATTGATGGATAATGGCTGAGATGATATGATTTGAGTAATAAACATAGATAGGTGATGAGGACAGATGCTAATTATTACACCGGATAACATCATTGAATATGTGCGAAATCACACAAGGATATTCCCACAAAACCAACTTCTTGTAGAGGATATCAGTGACTTTAATCCTGAAGAAGAAAAAGAGGGTTTTGTAAATTATATCTATAGAGTATACAATCATGAGAAATCAGTCATTGTTAAGCAGGCCAGACCCTATTTGAAATATTTCGGAGAAGGCTACGATTTAACTCCTTTTCGAAACGTTCTAGAGTATGAAACCCTTCGATTAAGGGGACAAATCGTTTCAGCATACATTCCCGAAACTTATTATATTGATAGGGAAAACCATATTTTTATTATGGAAGATTTATCTTATCTAAAAGTCATGCGCTTTCAACTAAACAAAATGGCATATTTTCCAAAGTTCTCAAAACAAATAGGAGAATACTTAGCCAAGTCAAATTTCTATACATCTGAGCTCTATCTAAAACCGGAAACCCATAGGCTTCTGCAAGCAACATTTATCAATGCAGATATGCGATCCATTATGGAGAATGCTGCATTTATTAGGGCTGCTTTTCAAGGGCTTGATTACAATACACCTAACAAAAAGCTTCTAAGGCTCTCTGAGCTTGTATGGTCGAAAGATGAGATTATTCTAGAATGCTACAAGATGAGGGACATATTCATGAAAAGGGGGGAATGCCTCATTCATGGTGATTTACATACTTCCAATATTTTTATTGATAAAGATCGGATGAAGATCATTGATATGGAGTATACCTTCATGGGGCCTTATTCATTTGATATGGGATATTTAATCGCCCATTTAATATCTCAGTTTGCAGCATTTACCTTTAAATCAAATGTTGATGATGGGAAGAGGGAGGCCTATTGTATCTATCTACTGCAAACCATAAAGGAGATATATGACTATTATGTATATTTCTTTAATGAATGCTGGGAGAAAGATGGAAAAGAAGCCTATAAGCAGATCAAAGGCTATAAAGAATCGATTTTAGAAACATTTTTGTCAGAGGTTATAGGTTTTGCTGCCTGTGCGAATATGATCAGACTTATATCATTGGTAGGATATCCAGATTTTGATGTCATAGAAAATATGATAGACCGGTGTAACGCCCAAGGACTGTCTATTGCCATTGATCAGTATATGCTTTTAAACAGAAATAAGATAGGGTCTATGGACGAATTTATCGAAATCATAGTAACCATTAGGGAAGATTATATAAGAAGTTTAAATAATCATTAGTAAAGTACCGTTTGAATTTTATGGAGCAATTAATTGATGATATTTTACAGCGTTAGGAGAAAAAAGTTGTTGCAAACAGTAGCGGTGTGTAGTAAGATAATATGTATAAAAATTCAGTCAACTAAAATTAAATACTTATTACAGCAGTAAATACTTAAGGGCAATGGCGTTCTTGTGAATAAAAGCTAACTGCATGTAAAAATGACTATTATGGTCTTGTGGGCAATGGCGTTCTCGAGTTTATTCGAGGACGCCTTTTTATTTTTATACGAAATTATCATATGAGGGGGATGTAAAATGAACTTTGCAAATCGATCGTTAAGCGAAATCTTTGGTACGAATGTATTTAATGATGCAGTAATGAGGCAGCGTCTGCCTAAAAACACGTATGAGGCATTACGTAAGACAATTGATCAGGGCGTAGAATTAGATCCTGCAGTGGCGGAAGTTGTTGCAAATGCAATGAAAGATTGGGCAATAGAAAAAGGAGCAACCCACTTCACTCACTGGTTCCAACCAATGACAGGCTTTACTGCTGAGAAACATGACTCCTTTATATCACCTACAGCAGACGGAAAAGCGATCATGGAGTTCTCAGGTAAGGAGTTGATTAAAGGAGAACCGGATGCATCCTCTTTCCCATCGGGAGGAATCAGAGCAACCTTTGAAGCGAGAGGATATACTGCTTGGGATTGTACGTCCCCAGCTTTCTTAAAAGAAGATACCCTATGTATTCCAACGGCATTTTGTTCCTATACTGGAGAAGCATTGGATAGAAAGACACCATTGTTACGTTCCATGGAAGCTATTTCTAAGCAAGCCCTTCGTGTATTAAGATTGTTTGGAAATGAAACATCTCAAAAGGTAATTACAACGGTGGGTGCTGAACAAGAGTATTTCTTAATAGACAAAGAATTTTTTAAGAGGCGTAAGGACTTAGTATATACAGGAAGAACCTTATTTGGTGCAATGCCTCCAAAAGGACAGGAATTAGAAGATCATTATTTTGGAAGCTTAAAAGAACGAGTTTCGGCCTATATGAAAGAACTAGACGCAGAATTATGGAAATTGGGTGTTGCAGCAAAAACAAGGCATAATGAGGTTGCACCTGCACAGCATGAGTTGGCACCAATCTTTGCATCTACAAACATTGCAACAGATCATAACCAGTTGATCATGGATACGATGAAAAAAGTAGCCAATCGTCATGGCTTAGTGTGCTTATTGCATGAAAAGCCATTTGCAGGAGTAAATGGATCAGGAAAACATAATAACTGGTCGATGGGTACCGATGATGGAGTAAACCTATTGGAACCAGGAACAACGCCCCATGAAAATGCACAGTTTTTAGTATTCTTAGCGGCAATCATCAAGGCTGTAGATGTCCATGCGGATTTACTTCGTCTTTCAGCGGCCAACACAGGAAATGATCATAGGCTTGGCGCCAATGAAGCGCCGCCGGCCATCATTTCTATATTCCTTGGTGAACAGTTAACAGATATTTTAGAGCAAATAGAAAAAGGTCCAGCGACGAATTCTAAACAAGGGGGTATGTTGACGATTGGCGTTTCTACACTACCGGCTCTTCCGAAAGATGCAACGGATCGTAACAGAACATCTCCATTTGCATTTACTGGAAACAAATTTGAATTTAGAATGGTTCCATCTTCTGGGTCTATTTCAGGTCCTAATGTTGTACTAAATACTATTGTTGCCGATGTATTATCAGAAATTGCAGACCAACTAGAGAAAGTGACTGATTTTAATGGGGCTGTACAACAATTGCTGCAAGAGATTGTAAAACAACATGGAAGAATTATCTTCAATGGAAATGGATATTCTGAAGAATGGGTTGAAGAAGCAGCTAGAAGGGGCCTGCCAAATATTTCTTCCACGGTAGCGGCTATTCCAGCAATCATCACAGAGAAAGCTATTGCTTTATATGCTAGACATAAAGTATTAAGTGAAGTAGAACTACACGCTAGATATGAAATACTATTAGAAGAGTACTCGAAGCAAATTAATATCGAAGCAAGAACCATGATCGAAATGGTAAAACGTCAGATGATACCAGCTGCGATCAAATACGCTACAGAGTTGGCAGCCTCTATCAATACAATAAGGACAGCTGTGGCCAGTGCAGATGTAACTGTACAGATAGATTTACTAACAGAAGTTTCTTCTTCTCTGGTTTCTTTCAGAGAGAAATTGGCTGCACTAGAAAAGGTAACTGAAGAGGCAGCCGAAGTGGAAGGGGACGCCTTGGAACAAGCACAGTTCTACAGAGAATCTGTGTTTCCTGCCATGGGTGAGTTAAGAACCGTTGGAGATTATATGGAAACATTAGTAGACGAAGCATTATGGCCGATGCCTACCTATGGAGATTTATTATTCCAAGTATAAAAAGATAAACTTATCATAAATATTAATAAAAGGAGCTGTCTCATTGGTAGAATACTATTTCTACCATGAGACAGCTCCTAGCTTTGTCTTTTCTAGGTAATACTATGCTTTCCGAGTAAAAGCTTTCACGGTATACCTTCTTTCTAAAATAGAAAGAGTAGATGTTAATGTTGGCAGGCGTGCGGATTTTCCCGACATAAGACACCAAATAGCAATCTTTGAGTCATCTATATATTTATTTCGAATCAAAAATAATTCTTGTATCTTAATTAAAAATAGTTTAAATTTATACTAAACGAATTGAATAAGTGTATGGAGATTATTCACAGGAATGTACATGGAGGGATTATATGGAGATTCGAGATATACAAGATAAATATATATTAATTGTGGATGAATCAAAAAATATAGTTATTGAAAAGCCTGTAGGGTATTGGAAACCCAACGATGTTCAACGACTTCATGATGACTATGCTACAAAAGTTATACCTCTATTCGAAAACAGAAAATGGATAAAATTATGTGATTTAAGAGCATATGATGTATCCATGATTACGGAGGAATTAAAAACCTATATTGGAAAGATGGAAGGTCTTGGATTCATGGGAGGGGCGATCGTTATCGATGAGGCAAGTAAATATGCATCTGTTATAGAACTCCAGATGAGAAAATCAATACAAGATCGGCCAATTCGTCTTGCGCTATTTACAAACTATCAGGAAGCGCAAGAATGGGTAATAAAGGAAGTACAAAATCATATATAAGCTAAGCATTTTTAGCTCATAACAGCAAAAAACTCGCTTTTACGTCCCAATATGGAAGTGGGGTAAGCGAGCGAAGGGCTTATTTCTTATTCAAAAGTCAATGTAATAGCTTAAATAGGTAATTATCTTCCGGCGTAATCCATAGACCATGTAGTACCATAACAATCAGTTACGACTGCATGGTAAGAACCCCAAAATGTTTTTTGCAATTCAAAAGTGACAGTACCCTTTAACTTAAGTGTAGTATACAGCTGGTTTATTTCATCTTCACTATCCAATTGAAGTATAATGCTAATATTGCTGCTCTCGGTTTTTGGCCCAAAGGTATCATTAAGATATAAAATACAATCGGCGTTAATGTGCAATTCAGCATGAAGAATTTTACCTTCCTGGCCTTTAAACATTTCCTTTCCGTCTGTCATTTGAAGATTTTTTATTTCTCCGCCGAACACCTCTTTGTAGTAGTCTAGTACTTCTTTACAGTTTTCTACGCTGATATTAGGTACAATTCTTTTCATATCAAAGTATCCCCTTTGTTTATTATTTAGTTTCCACAAAATTTTTAAGTTTAGCAAGCTTATGATCCCAAAACCGTTCATAGTAGGCAAGCCATTGTTTTGGTTCAATCAAGTGCAAATATCTAGCTTTTCGTGGGTTAATTATATGAAAATTTTTGGTTGCGTGTCAAGTAAAAGTTAAGAACGATACATGTTGACTAAGGGGTTATAAAAAACAGGTACACATGAAAAAGCATGTTAAAGGTTGTAGGAGTTCATTATTTTGGACAACACCATAGGATATATTTTTTTTCGGTATTTTAAGCTTGCTTGAATTGGTTTTTCTGATGTGATGAAGCCTTTGCAAAAGCAAAATCAAAACTACCCACTGAGCGGGTAGTTTTGATTTGAATAGATAGGGGAATATTAATAAAAGAATTTATGTGTGAAAGTGGAGGACGACAATGGAACACAAAAGAGAGTCGATTGATCAATGAGAAGCCTCCTTATCTGCTTCAGCATGCCAATGGTCCTGTAAATGGTTATCATGAGGTGATGAAGTCTTTGAAAAAGCAAAAGGGAAAAAACTTACTCTCTACGTATTGGATATTCCACTTGCCATTGATGATATTTATATACTATAATGCATTAGATAAATATTTCATCGAAGGGGATATTAAACAAAAAACGGCAATGGTAGGAATGCTTGAGGCCTTTTAGCAGGTAAAATCCTTATTTTTATATAAGCAAAGGTGATAAAATGCAAAAAAAAAGATATTTTCAAAATCTTTATAACTTTGAAGAATCAACCGGAACATATCTTATCGAAGTATCTCTCGATAATTATGATGATGTATATGATGATTGGGACCCTTCACCATTTAAAAAGAGAGATATTGAAGTTGAGTTCAATGATTTCATCGTAAATTCTTCAGAAGATATTCCTTTAAAGTATAATATCTGTATTGTGCTATATTTACCTATATCCAAAAAAGATGAAAAAAAAGAGACAGCTTTAATATCTGCCTATCAGAATCACTATAATTATGCCATAGAACGGCTTGAGAAGATTCAATCTAACTTAAATAAAAAGACTATTTTTTACTTATTGTTTTCTCTTTCGCTTTTAAGTATAGGATATTTTTTCTTTAAAGACGATCAAAACATTGTGCTTAATGTTCTACACGAAGGAGTCTTTATAGGCGGCTGGGTATTTCTTTGGGAGTTTTTCACGAATATTTTTATAAAAACGAGAGAATCTAAAGTTGAATATAAACTATATAAAAGGCTATACCAATCCAAGATAAAATTTGTATACTTTGAGTAATTTCCATGAGTTACATCATTACCTGAATAAAGAGACTGATCCGTTAATAAGGGCAACCTTAATGGATCAGTCTCTTTATTTAGGTTAATGCATCACAAAAGCAGATTTTATTGGAGTGTCGCGAACTCACAAATAAGATGCAGAAAATAGGAAAAAATCTACTTGAAAAAAACAATTGGGCAATATATAATTTACTTAAACGGTTTAGTAAACCGTTTAAGTAAAACGTTTAAGTAGACTGTGGAGGCATATGATGAAGGTTACGATCAAGGATATTGCAAGGATAGCTGAGGTTTCAACAGCCACTGTGTCTAAAGTTATTAATCATAAAGACCATGATATTAGTCAGGCAACAAAGGACCGGGTAAATAAAGTAATGAAGGAATGCAACTATGTTCCAAATGTCATGGCTAGAAGCTTGATCACGAAAAAGACCAAGACGATAGGACTTGTTATTCCAGATATAAGAAATCCATTTTTCCCTGAATTGGCTAGAGGTGCAGAAGATAAAGCAAACGAAGAGGGATACAATATTATATTCTGTAATACAGATGATGAGTTAGTCAAGGAAGAAAAATGTATAGATATGCTAGTGGAAAAAATGGTGGATGGCATTATATTTACCGCATCGGCAAGAAGAAAAACGGGCGTAGAGAGTTTAAAACAAGCTTCTATCCCCATTGTCTTAGTGGATAGGGATATAGATTTTAAGGGAGTAAAAGGAAAAATCATCGTGGATAACTTCCAAGGAGCTTATCAAGGGGTCAGCCACCTTCTAGATTGCGGATATAAGAAAATCCTATTTATATCAGGTCCTTTACAAAGCAAACCTGGTATAGACCGATATGAAGGCTATAAAAAAGCACTAAAAGAATTTGATATTCCTGATCAGGATGCAATGGTTTTAGAAGGTGAGTATAAGAGTGAGTGGGGATACGATGCAATAAAGCTTCTGAGCCAACAAGGGGTAGTCTTTGACGGACTGTTTTGTGGAGATGACTTAATTGGTATTGGAGCCATTAAGGCACTAAAAGAATTAGGAAGAGATGTACCTCGGGAAGTAGGGGTAGTTGGTTTTGATGATATATATATGGCTAGCTTGGTAGATCCAGAGCTTACAACCATAAAACAACCCAATTATGAAATGGGATATCAAGCGGCAGGCATGCTGATTAGTGCCTTAGAAAAGAAAAGCATACGAAAAAAAGATATCCTATTAGATACAAAGCTTGTCATAAGAAAATCGACGATAAAGAAATAAGATTTAAAGGGGGGAAGGTCTTTAGTTGTTTTGACTAGAGAGCGAAAAGATGAGTAGTGTAGTTGTAGTGGGTAGCTTGAACATGGATTTGGTTGCAAGTACCAAGAAGATGCCGAGGGCTGGGGAGACGGTTATTGGTGCATCCTTTCAGCAGATACCTGGAGGCAAAGGTGCCAATCAAGCTGTTGCCATTGCGAGATTAGGCGGGAATGTGAGGATGATAGGTACAGTTGGTGATGATGGCTTTGGAGACACCTTGGTGGAAGCATTAAATAAAGACAAAGTAGACACAGCATCTGTACGAAAGGAAAACGATTGCTCCACGGGAGTTGCAGTTATAACCGTGGACGAACAGGCAAACAATTCAATTATTGTTATCCCAGGAGCAAATTATAGGATGACAATAGAGGACATAGACAATTGTATAGACCAAATAAATGAATCGGATTTGGTTGTCCTACAGTTGGAGGTGCCAATAGAAGTAGTCAAACATACTTTGGTGAAGGCCAAGGAATTAGGCAAATATACAATACTAAATCCAGCTCCTGCCCAATACCTTGACAATGACATCATTTCAAAGGTAGATCTGCTAATTCCAAATGAAACCGAACTAGAGATATTATCTGGGATAACGATTAAAGATCAAAACGACATCTTAGAGGCTGGAAGAAAGCTTGTTGCAAGTGGTGTAAAGGAGTTGATTGTAACCCTTGGGGAGCAAGGCTGTCTTTATCTAACAGGGAAAGAATATAGGTACTTTAAAGCTTATAAGGTAAGTGCCATAGACACCACTGCGGCAGGAGACAGTTTTGTAGGAGGAATCACCATTGGTCTTATGAATGGATTAGAAATGGATCAAGCCATCGAACTTGCATCAAAGGTAGGGGCATTGACTGTTACGAAACAAGGGGCCCAGAGTTCCTTGCCATACCTAGAAGCGGTTACTCAGTTTAAGGGGGAATTACTATGAAAAAAGGTACTTTAATTAATGCAGATATTTCTTATGCCATCGCAAAGATGGGACACAATGATATGCTTACAATTTGTGATAGCGGATTACCCATTCCAAGAGGGGTACAAAGAATAGATGTTGCTATAAAGAAAGGTGTACCAACCTTTATAGAGACCCTGGAAACCATAGTAGAGGAATTACGGATTGAAGAGATTATTATAGCAAGAGAAATAAGAGAAATCAGTCCCCACATGTTTCAGGAGATATTGAAGATTATCGAGTCCGTTGAAGCTGCTGAGAACATCAAGGTAAGGATAACAGAAGTAGACCATGAGGAATTCAAATCAATGACAAAGGAATCTAGCTGTATCGTAAGGACAGGGGAGTATACGCCTTATGCAAACATTATATTGAAATCAGGAGTGGTATTTTAGGGAGTGAGGAAATTGGCAAAACCACTATTGCAGATGAAAGGTATAACAAAGGAATTTCCAGGAGTAAAGGCCTTAGATCAAATAGACTTTAATATTTATGAAGGAAAAGTGATGGCATTACTAGGCGAAAATGGAGCGGGTAAATCAACCTTGATGAAAATTCTTAGTGGTGTTTACCAAATGGACGAAGGCGAGCTTTATTTTAAAGAGAATCATATAAAATTTAAAACACCAAGAGATTCCCAGGATGTGGGCATTGCCATCATACACCAAGAATTGAACCTAGTTCCTCAGCTTACGATTGGGGAGAACATATTTCTTGGGAGAGAACCTGTAAATAAATTCAAAAGAATAGACTGGAAAAAGCTATATGCCAATTCCTCCAAATTGCTGGAGCGGCTAGGTATCGAAAAAGATCCTATGGAATTGGTATCAAATCTGAGCATCGGTGAACAGCAAATGGTTGAAATCGCCAAAGCTTTGTCCTTAGATGCAAAAATTATTATCATGGATGAGCCAACGGATGCATTGACAGATAAAGAGACTGCAGCTTTGTTTAAAGTAATAAATGAGCTTAGGGAGAATGGCTGTGGCATCGTTTATATATCCCATCGCTTAAAAGAAATTTTTGAAATATGTGATATGGCCACTGTACTGAGAGATGGAAAGTTTATCACAGAGGACCTTGTGACAAACTTGAACGAAGACTTAATCATAGAAGCCATGGTCGGTAGAAAGCTGGAAGAACAATTTCCCCGGGTAGATGTTGAACTTAAAGAAGTTGTTTTAGAGGTGAAAAACCTATCCAATGAATATATAGAGGATATCAGCTTTACCTTAAGAAAAGGTGAAATAATTGGAATTGCAGGCTTGATGGGATCTGGGAGAACTGAACTTGCAAAAACGATTTTTGGCAGCCTTCCAGTCAGAGAAGGAGAAGTTTTCATTGATCAAAAACAGTATACTATTTCTTCACCTAAATCTGCATTGGAACATGGTATAGCGTATGTTTCTGAAGATCGAAAAGGTCAAGGGTTGATCTTAGATTTATCGGTGAAAGAGAATATGAGCTTATCAGATTTAAAGCAGTTTGAAAGCTTCCTCTTCAAGCTAAACGGACAGAATGAAGAGCATATGGTACGACACTATATTGACAACATGTCCATAAGGACACCTAGCATGGATCAGACAGTTAAGAACCTTAGTGGTGGGAATCAACAAAAAGTATCCATTGCGAAAGGCCTCATGACAAAACCTAAAATACTGATTCTTGATGAACCAACAAGGGGTGTAGATGTTGGCGCGAAAAAGGAAATTTATAATTTAATCAATCAATTTAAAAAAGAAGGCATGAGTATTATCATCATATCCTCAGAACTGCCTGAGGTGCTCGGAATGTGTGATCGTATACTGGTTATGTTTAATGGCAAAATTACAGGAGCTTTTAATAGAAAAGAGGCCAGCCAAGAGCAAATATTAAGATGCGCTGTTGGAATAGAGGAGGCTTAGTATGAAAATTGATAAAAATAAATTACTCAAGTATAAATCAGTGATTGGCTTATTGGCTTTTTCAATTATTATTTCATTTGTTAGTCCCCAATTTCTTACCTTTTCTAATATCTTAAATGTCTTTAGACAGACATCTATCAATTCTATTATTGCAGCAGGGATGACGTTTGTAATTCTGACTGGAGGCATTGACCTTTCTGTCGGATCAGTGTTAGCGTTTGCAGGTGCAATATGTGCCAGTTTAATTGCGAGTGGAATGAATGCATTCTTTGCTATTGCAATTGCACTTATGGTCGGGACATTGGCAGGAGCCATTTCAGGTATTATCATCAGCAGAGGAAAGGTACAGCCCTTTATTGCCACCCTTGTCTCCATGACGGTTTTAAGGGGTGCAACACTGGTATTTACGGATGGAAGGCCTATTACCCTAGTGAGTGGGGAAAATGCAGAGAGATTTTCAACTATTGGAAATGGCTATTTCTTAGGGATCCCCGTCCCCATTTATATTACCTTGATAGTTTTTGTAGCTGCTTATTATATCCTTCGTCAAACTAGGTTAGGCAGATATGTGTATGCCCTTGGAGGAAATGAAGAAGCTACAAAGCTATCAGGAATATCTGTAGCTAAAATCAAAGTCATCGTATACGCGCTGAGTGGTTTATGCGCAGCATTGGCAGGCGTTATTATCACCTCTAGACTTGCTTCGGCACAGCCAAATGCAGGTTCTGGATATGAACTAGATGCCATTGCAGCAGTTGTCCTCGGGGGAACTAGCTTGTCAGGCGGCATGGGCAGCATATTCGGCACGGTTACAGGGGCATTGATTATTGGTGTTTTAAACAATGCGCTAAATATACTAAATGTATCGTCTTACTATCAGATGATTGTAAAGGGAGCTGTAATTCTCATTGCAGTGCTGCTAGATAGGAAAAAATAATTTAGTTTTCTGCTGAAAAACCTTATGTTTTTCGGAGAATGATAAAGTCAATTATATTAAAGGGAGGAATTAAAATGAAAAAGGTATTAAGCATGATGATGGTGTTGTTGCTATTGGTAGGTATGTTAGCTGGTTGTACCAATAACACAGCACCAACAGAGACAAAGGAACCAGAAGCGCTAAAAATGGGATTAGTTGTTTCTACATTAAACAATCCATTCTTTGTTACCCTAAAAGATGGAGCAGAAGCAAAGGCGAAAGAAATTGGTGCTGAATTAATTGTTTTAGATTCACAAAATGACCCTGCGAAGGAATTAGCAAATGTAGAGGATTTAGTAACAAAAAAAGTTGCTGCGATCCTTATTAACCCTACTGATTCAGACGCGGTAGGAAGTGCGATTAAGCTTGCGAATGAAGCAAAGATACCTGTAATTACCCTTGATAGAGGCGCAAACGCTGGTGAGGTAGTTACTCACATTGCGTCAGATAACGCAGCAGGTGGAAAAATGGCAGGAAAATTCATTGTCGATCAACTTGGTGGAAATGGAAAAGCCGTTGAACTAGAAGGTATTGCAGGAACTTCTGCTGCAAGAGACAGAGGGCAAGGATTTAATGAAGCAGTTAATGGAACTGGTATAGAGGTTGTTGCAAAGCAAACAGCAGATTTTGATAGAACAAAAGGATTAAGCGTAATGGAAAATATTCTTCAAGCGCAGCCAGAGATTAATGCAGTATTTGCCCATAATGATGAAATGGCATTAGGCGCATTAAAGGCAATAGAGGCAAGCGGTAGAGAAATTATGGTAGTAGGGTTTGATGCGACTGATGATGCGGTGAAAGCTGTTGAAGAAGGAAAGTTAGCTGCCACTGTAGCCCAACAACCAGATATGATTGGTTCGTTAGGGGTAGAGATGGCCGACAAGGTGTTAAAAGGTGAATCTGTAGATAGCTTTGTTCCGGTGGATTTAAAGCTAGTAACCAAATAGAATAACATAAGTCAAAAAGTATACAAAATGAAGAGGATGGGTGATTTCACCCATCCTCTTCATTTTGTATAACATCCATAGGATATTTCCAGTTACACTTAATATTTTCAAAAACAAAAATTGTTACATAGTACAGATGATCTCTGTATGCGTTGTGTAGACAGGTTGTTTTGATTCAAAAAGATTCTGAATAGTGCAAGTAGTTAATATATGTACATGGAGGGAAGAAAGTTATATAATATGGTTAGTATTTCCATCGAGTCGATATTTGTCTAAAATTGACTTAAAGAAAGTGTGAGCCATACTGCGTTTTCATGCTTATTTTGACCAGAAGGTTGGCATTAAATAGTAATTTGGAATAATAGTTGAGATAAAGCGGGGATATAAAATCAAAACAGGGTATTCGTAGATGATGATATTGTGTAAATGTGGGAGGAAGAAGCAATTGCCAAATATAAATAGGAGCATAAGAACTTTCGTTAAATTTAATGAGCAAATTGGAAATAATACATTGCTGATTTCAATAAGGCGTGGACTTACATACATGATTCCGTTGGTATTGATTGGTTCTATTGCATTGTTCTTTTTAAGTTTACCGATACCAGCCTATCAAACCATGATGGAAGAAGTTTTTGGAAGTCATTGGAAAAGTATTTTCCTTTACATTCGTGATGGCACTTTTAATATCCTTTCGATCATTATGATTATATCCATCAGTTATTCCTATTTCGTTGAATTTAAAGAATTGCATGTTCATAATATAAGTCCCATTATTGCTGCTTCAGTTTCTTTGGCCTCTTTTATTGCAATTTCTGGTATAAGCAAAGAAGGATTTCTGTTTGAGAATTTAGGAGTAATTGGTGTTTTTGTTGCTATTTTGACAGCTGTCAGCTCTTCTTGGGTATTTTTGAAGCTCAGCTCAGTAAAATCGCTAAGAATAAAAGCTTTCACAGATGGAGCTAATTCAGCATTCAATTATACCTTAAATTCTATCTTTCCAGCAGCTATAACAATAACTGTCTTCGCAGCTATAAATCATGCACTGATCGTTTTCTTTGGTATATCAAACATACAAAGCTTTATATCAGACTTCTTTAGTGAACTGTTTGTTAAAATAGAGTCACCTTTATGGAGCGGGATTTTATTTGTTGTACTTATCCATGTTTTCTGGTTTTTAGGGATGCACGGGAGTAATATTCTCGAGCCAGTGGCCCAAAGCATATTTGTACCGGCTATTGCCGTCAATCAGGCATTAATCGAGACACATAAGTTGCCTACGGAAATATTCACGAAAACATTTTTTGATACATTTGTTTTGATGGGAGGGTGTGGGTCTGCCCTATGTCTTATATGTGCGATCCTGATTACAGGAAGAAGTAAAAATCAACTTCAACTTGCAAAATTGTCACTGATCCCTGTAGTATTTAACATTAACGAGCTGATTGTGTTCGGTATACCCATTGTACTAAATCCTATCTTTATGATCCCATTTCTGTTTGTACCGGTAGTCTTAACATTAAGTTCATTTCTCGCTATGTACTATGACTTGGTTCCTTATACAAGTAACCTCGTGGAATGGACAACCCCTATTTTTTTGAGTGGTTATATTTCAACGAAATCAATAAGTGGAAGCATACTGCAATTTTTCAATTTGCTTTTGGGGATTCTTTGCTATATACCTTTTGTAAAACTTGCAGAGAATATATATGAAGTACAGATGAAAAACAGTATCAATAAGGTGTATGATTTTTTCAAGCAGAATGAAGGACCCGGGGCGGCTTTAGCACTTCTTGATAGATACGATGACATAGGGAGCATATCTAGATTTTTGGCGGTTGATTTGGAGCATAATCTTAACAATAATAAATTAGCCTTGTTTTACCAACCACAGGTAAACTATGAGGGAAATGTAATCGGAATGGAAGCGCTGCTGAGGTGGAATCATGACAGCTATGGTTATATCTATCCTCCCTTGATCATTGCACTTGCAGAAGAATCCCAGATTATAGATAAACTTGGCTACTGGATATTAGACACGGCTTGCAGCGACTTAAAAAGAATGGAAGAGAAAGGTCTTCAGCATCAATCTGTGTCAGTGAATGTATCTGCTGTCCAGCTGGAAAACGAAGGCTTTATCCAAAACATAGAAGAAATTATCAATAAACACCTCATTGAGCCTCAGAGGCTCAATATTGAGATAACTGAGAAATTGGCACTAAAAAGCAACAAAAAAATTATTCATCAGATACATTCTATAAAAAAGATGGGAATCAAACTAGAAATGGATGACTTCGGTATGGGACACAGTTCCTTGATATACCTGAAAGAATATCAATTTGATACGATTAAGTTGGATGGTTCTTTAGTCCGTGATATTATGTCCAATTACATTTGTAGGAATATTATTTCATCTATTGTACTTCTAGGTAAAGATTTAAACTATTCAGTTATAGCAGAATATGTTGAAAATGAGGAGCAGCGGAATATTCTTCATGAGCTTGGCTGTGATCAATTCCAGGGATATCTCTACAGCGAGCCAATTCCCTTCAGTGAGCTTGTTGAGTATATATTGAGAAAACCACAAGGACTTCTAACTTCCCAAAGTAGTTAGCTTTAGTAACATATTATTTAGAGACAGCATCTATTTTATCAACATTCATTCAGTTTCAAAAAATAAGTTGACAGGATTTAATTTAGCGAGGATGCTAATATTAAGTTAACCAACTAAATTTCGGAGGTATTATGGAAAATTTAGCTTATCTGATCATTAAGGTATCAAGACACCTAAAGAACAGCCTTGATAACAAGCTGAAAGAGTATGATGTTACTGCTGCACAGTTTTCAGTGCTTAATCAAATATATAATAAGAATGGCTCAATTACATTAGTGGAAGTTGCCAGTAAGTTAAGCTCAGATAAACCTACAATATCCGCCATCATCGATCGGTTAGTATCCAAAGGATTATTGGAAAGAGTGGATAATCCAAATGACAGGCGTTCTGCATATTTAAAGATGAGTCGAGAAGCACTTGATTTAGTGGTAAATTTGAGATTGATTTCAGACCAATTAACTACCTTAATATTTGATGACTTTGAAAGTGAAGAAATCGCTGCTCTTGAAAATTATCTTTTAAGAATAGCGAAAAAAACGGAGATGCTATAATTTGAAAAAGAAGTGACCTTTCAGAGATGAAGGTCACTTCTTTGCGCTTAGTATCCTAGGAAGGGATCATTCTTAATATTTTTTTTACTGATTCCCTGTTTCATTAACACTTCCTTTATGGATTTTACCATACCCTCAGATCCTGAAATATAGTAGTATGCATCATTTCCATACTGTATCATGTATGTTGATAGCGCTTGATTTAACTCTTCCCGCCCAGAGATATATTGTACATATAGATCATCACGACCATTCATCATCCTATCGATTTCATCCTTATAGAAATATTCTCCATTGCTACTGGTATATAGGAGATGCATAGACTTAGGCCCTGCTTCTTTATTTTGTGTTATGCTGGTGAGGATAGACCGTACAGGGGTAATTCCGATACCGCCAGCAATACAGATTACTGGTTTACTGATATCCTCTACATAAAATGGTCCAAAAGGTCCTTTCATAGTAATCGTATCGCCTGGTTTTAAATTTTGAAAAGCTTCCTTATAGGAGCTGGGCTTTGCTGGGATATGCATAGATATCATAACATGGCCTTCATCTTGTGTAGAAGCGACACTGAAAGCTCTCCATTTTTTTCCTGATAATTTTAGGTTATCAAAGGTGAATATACCATGTTGTCCTGGTTTCCAATGAATCATTTTCTCTGACTTGAAGAAAAAGGTTACTACATCCTTTCCCTCTTGTTTTTTTCCCGAAAAGATCAATCTATTCTTTGTAAAGACAGGTAAAAAATCCTTTAGAAAGCCCATAACGATTCTCCCTTCATGATGGTTTTATTTGAAATAGCAGCGGATTTAATTAAGAATTTAGTTAGTTAACTTACTATTTCTTTGTTGAATTAATACCCTCTTTACACTGTGAAAATCAAATATTTTCATATACTAATAAAGATAAATGGATTTTTTTCATAGTACAAATCATAAAAATAAAAAATTACATCATAAAATGGGAAGTCAAGAAGGTGACAATATGTTAGCAATGAGTTCACCATCATATTTCATTGGTATCTGAAGTAGATTTTGTTGGACTAACATACTCTGTATTACCATTTTTTAATACTACGCCATGGATCACTGGATTTTTGTACTTTTCTATATGGTTTATTGCATCTTCTAGCCTTTTAAACCTTTGAACAAAAGCCTCATCAAAGTATACCCAATATTTATATTGTTGTCGTAACTCCAAGGCTTCTTCTGCAAGCATGAGGGGAAGTCCAATACTTGGCTCATAGATTTTGTCAAAGTTTTTTTCACTATAGGACCCTCTAGCAAATTCAATTGTAAAAGAGGGTTTTTTTAGTTCCGCAGCAGTCCAGTCGGTAAAGCCCTTATAGGAAGAAAAATTTTTAGGAATGCTGCTGTAGGAAGGAAAAGGTTGAAAGCCTGTGATATGAGTAATTTTTTTACTGATATGGATTACCTCTGCTAAATCATCCATAGTTTGATATTTATACCAGTAAAAAAGACTGCCCTGGGTGTGATAGGAGCAGTAAATCATAAAGGGATGCTTAAGGCTTAATGTCTCTAATGCCTGGGTTTCAGGTTCGCTATGGGGATAGGCTCCCTTGTAATAAGAATTCGAAGGCTTCATTGGATTGGGTAATTCCTTCTCCTCCCAGCCAAAGTTCCATTGCTTATTAATGTCGACTCCTTTGATATTGGCCTTCCACCTATTTATGCCCGAAAAATAGGGTGACCGATCGAAGCTAGCTATGGAGGCTAAGTTCTCTCTTAAAGTAGCGTCTCTGACAGCAGCTTCTCCTAGAATGGTGTAATCTACACCATCAGGATTAGCCATGGGGACAAAATAAATAGTTACTTGATCCAAAAGTTTTTTTACATCATATCGTTTAATAATTTTCTTAGAATAATAGGCATTACAATAATCTTCTATATTCTTTAATATAATATTTGTGGTAATTCTCTCCCTTGCATGGACACTACCATTGATGTGTATAAGTGTATCACCCTTTCCAAGTTTTAGAAGTATAATATCTCTATTATCCCATGATTTTCCAAGGCTTTCCCAGGTCACTAATTCAGAAAAATTTTCCTCTAGTTCTTCAATCATGGTTACCATGTGGTGATACGTAATGGGTTCATAGGGATGAACAATTTCAAGATTTTTATAATTATACTCCACAGCGGCAGCAGGTAGGCTTGCAAAAATAAAACAAATACTAGTCAAGACGAGAATAATCTTAGTCTTCATAGCTACCTCCATATCTTTTCCTATTCCTATCTAGAAATAAATCACTAATATTATATGTGAAGGCCAATTTACAGGTTCTTATTTTGAGTATTAATGGAAATAGGTAGAAAGATATATGGTAGTTCATGCAGCTTGCAACTGGTGTCAATCCAGTTACTATAACCACAGCAAAAAGCTCGCCGTTCACGTTTCCAGATGGAAGGGTGTAAAGCGAGCCAGGGATGTACTCTAAAAAAGCCAAAGTTTTTCAATTTTCTTTGCCAATAGTAGATATAATTTTTTTCATATCAATTGATCTCTTCTACATTATTAATCAGCTTCCACAAATTTTTTAAGTTTGGCAAGCTTATTATCCCAGAACCTTTCATAGTAGGAAAGCCATTGCTTTAGCTCCATCAGAGGCTCGGGTTGGAGTTTGTACCTTGTTTCACGTCCGACCTTCCTTTCGCTTACAAGCCCTGCATCTGCTAAAACATGTAGATGCTTGGAAACTGCTGTGCGACTAATAGGAAAATGTTCACTTATTATAGTAACAGACATCTCTTGATCTGATAATAAGCTCAGCAGTTCTCGACGGGTAGGGTCAGCGATTGCTTGAAATACATCATGCTTAGGAGAGATATCCGCCATTTTTATCACCCAGCTTTTTGCTTAAGTCTTCTAAAATATAACCCCATCCATCGTACATGGTGTCCCGTATAAACCCATGTTCCTCAAACCAGCCGGCATGCACAAGTTTAAACTGGGTTTTGCCTTCCAATTCCTTTAATTCAAAAGAAACATATTGTTCCATATTATTACCACACCATGTAAAACCAAGACGTGTAGGTGGGTCTAGTTCCATCACCTTGCAATGTACGATTCCGTCCCAATCACCTCTAGGTTGGGAGATAAATGTAAACTCATGTCCTACAACAGGTAGAAAATCGTTAGGCATAAACCATACTGCCAGTCCTTCAGATGTGGATATTGCCTTCCAAACTTTTTCAATCGGAGCATCCATTAGGATAGTTCGCTCGATATCAGGCAGTTTTCCATGGAGTCTTTCTTTCATTCGTTTACCTCCTTGTGAAGTTGATGTGAAACCATTTGGTTTCGTAATGTAATTATATGACACCTTTTGGTTGCATGTCAAGTCAAAAGCGAATAAAGCATTTCTAAATTTATTATTCGAATTATAGGTAATAATAAACTATATACTAAATGTGGAGATGAATGAAAATGACTGAATACAAATATACGAATAAGCTTATTCAAGAAAAATCACCATATTTATTGCAGCATGCACATAACCCCGTAGATTGGTATCCGTGGGGAGCTGAAGCTTTTGATAGAGCTGTGAGCGAAGATAAACCTATATTCCTTAGCATCGGGTATAGTACTTGTCATTGGTGTCATGTGATGGAAAGGGAGAGTTTTGAGGATAAGGATGTAGCCGAGGTATTGAACAAGCATTTTATCTCTATCAAAGTGGACCGAGAAGAACGACCGGATATTGATCATATCTATATGAGCTTTTGCCAGGCAATGACTGGACAAGGGGGATGGCCTTTGACAGTAATATTGACCCCTGAGAAAAAGCCTTTTTTTGCAGGAACATATTTTCCTAAGACAAGCAAATATGGACAGCCGGGGATCATTGATCTATTGAATCAAATACAGGATGCTTGGACAAATCGAAGGGATGAATTGGTGGAATCCAGCCAGAAAATTATCGAAGCTGTAAAAACCTCAGTGCTAGACAGCAATAGAGATGAATTGGACAAAGAAATTATTCATACTACTTATAATGAACTAAAGCACTTCTTTGATCCTGTATACGGTGGGTTTGGAAAGGCGCCTAAATTTCCTGCACCCCATAACCTATCTTTCCTGCTGAGATACTATGCGGCAACGGGTCAGGAGGAAGCACTGGGAATCGTAGAGAAAACCTTAGACGGAATGTATGCCGGAGGAATCTTTGACCATATAGGCTTTGGGTTTGCTAGATACTCCACAGATCAACAATGGTTGGTACCCCATTTTGAAAAGATGCTCTATGACAATGCCTTGTTAATCATTGCCTATGTAGAAGCATTCCAAGTCACAGGAAATTATCGCTATGCTGAAGTGGCTGAGAAGGTATTGACCTATATTCTTCGGGATATGAGTCCTGTGGAAGGTGGATTCTATTCCGCAGAAGATGCAGATTCGGAAGGTGAAGAAGGAAAATTTTATGTATTTGATATGGAAGAGGTAAATGAAGTCCTTGGAAAAAATGATGGCGAATTATATAGCCAGTATTACAATATAAAAAAAGGTGGAAATTTTGAAGGAAAGAGCATACCCAATTTAATAGGTGTTGATTTAGGGAAGATAGAAAATGACCCAGAATTGAAGGAAAAGTTGAGTCTATGCAGAGAAAAGCTCTACCACTATCGGGAGCAAAGGATTCATCCTTTTAAGGATGACAAGACCCTAACGTCTTGGAACGGGCTGATGATTGCAGCTACTGCCTATGCAGGCAGAGTGCTGGACAATATTGCCTATATTCATGCTGCAAAAAAAACAGCAGGGTTTATTATGCAGCGATTGGTAAGAGAAGACGGAAGACTGTTGGCCAGATATAGAGAGGGGGAAGCTGCATATCCCGCCTATATCGATGATTATGCATTTTTGATTTGGGGACTTATCGAGCTTTATGAAACAACTTATGAAACAATATATCTTGAGAAGGCTATAGGGTTGACGAACGATATGATCAGTCTTTTCTGGGATGAAAAAGAAGGCGGCTTTTTCATTTATGGGGGAGATAGCGAGTCGTTGATTGTGCGACCAAAAGAGATTTATGACGGCGCAACCCCATCAGGAAACTCTGTAGCTACTTACTGTATGCTCCGGCTGGCAAGAATGACGGGAAACAAAGAATTTGAAGAGAAGGCGATGTCTCAATTCCAGACCTTTGGGGGCAATGTAAAGGAAAATCCCAATTCTTACACTCATTTTATGATGGCATATCTGTTTGCCAACATGCATACAAAGGGGATTGTGATCGCAGGAAAGCGAGAGCAGGAAGATACCAAACGGATGTTAGCTCAACTGGAACAGCGATTCTTACCTTTTGCAGTTGTTATCTATAATGATGAAAATCTAAAATTGCAAGATTTGGTTCCTTTCGCAAAAAACCAGAGGATGGTTGGAAATAAAGCCACTGCCTATGTGTGTGAAAACTTCGCTTGTAGTATACCGACTTCTGATATAGACCAATTTATCCAGTTGCTATCTGCCAATAATCAGTTAAAATAGAATTATGAAATGCCTTATGTACTTTTGAAAACTGTAGGAGTAAAGCCTAAAGATAGCTATATGAAATGAAAAAAGGGGGAGATGTATAGCATGCGAATATCAAATTGGCTCAAGAACTACATACAGGACAAGGGAGGCGTCATGAATGTGACGGTCCGAACGGTAATTGCTGGGTGATGAGCTGCCTACAAGGCACCATCAGGTTTGATGGGTAAACCAGAATCGCTAGTGGGTTTTGAAGTATTTATAACTGAAGATGTGGAAATATATATTGAGAAAATCATTCTAGATAAATATGTAATCGATAACGAAATTCTTATGGCTATTGAAGGGATTGGTAGATTTAAACTTGAAAATATTAAAGATTGAAACGTGGAATGATTAGAAGTAATGAATTAAATAGAATAATAGTATAGGGGCAGATTTTAAGGTTAGCCCTTATATTATTAAGAACATATTGACAATCATCTATGTACAATAGATAATATTAATAGTAGCAATGTATGACAGGGAGTTGGTGAGAAATGAAAGAGGAGATAGAGATTTTCAAAGCCCTATCCGATGAAAATCGCTTAAAGATATTAGAGATGTTGTCCTGTGGGGAATTATGTGCTTGTGACATTCAAGATGGTTTAAGCCTGACACAGCCTACGATTTCCCATCATATGAAGGTACTCCAACAGGTAGGCCTAATCAATGTTGAAAAAAGAGGCAAGTGGTCATTCTACTCGATTAAACAAGATCAAATAGATAGAACCTGTGATTTTATCAAGAAGATTACTACGCCATCAAAGGACTGTATTTGCAATAAATTCTCCTGTGATTGTAATAGCATAAAATGTATAGAAGAATAAAAATATCGAGAGATTAAGGAACGATTGATATTCCCAAGATTGTGAATAAAGTGCAAACAAGATAGGTATATAATAAATAAGCCCAGGGGTTTCCTGGGCTTATAATTGTAAAGTGGAGTGATTTTAAATGGTAAGAAGGATGGCATTCATTTCGGATATACATGGAAATATAGAAGCGCTAAGGGCAGTGCTTAATGATATAGAGGAGAAAGGTATCTCAACGAAGGATACTTATTGTTTGGGTGATTTGGTAGGATACGGCCCTAGACCAAATGAAGTGATCGAATGTATGAAAGAAAAAGAAATCCAATGTATATTAGGTAATTATGACGAGGCTGTTGGATTCTTTTTGCCCACCTGCGGATGCAGCATCGGTTCTGAGATAGACAGAATTAGGACAAAAAATTCTCTAAGCTGGACGACTGAACATACATCTGATGAAAACAAACAATTTTTAAGGGAGTTGGAAGAACAAATTACTGTAGAGGTGAATGGAATCACAATACTGTTAACCCATGGAAGTCCTTTTTCCATTAATGATTATGTCTTTGAAGATGACATTGAAAAACAACAGGATATTGTATCGGAAATTGTAGAAGATATTATTGTGTTTGGACATACCCATTTCCCCTATTACAGAGAGGTGGAAGGCAAGTTGTTTATAAATGCGGGTAGTGTAGGCAGACCCAAAGATGGTGACAATAGGGCTTGTTATTGCATATTGGAGGTAGATCAAGATATAACTGCTAATTTTTTTAGAGTCTCCTATGATGTTGAAGCGGTTGCTAGAGAGATTGAAGATTCTGAGTTGTTTGATGAGTTTGCTGATGTTTTAAGAAATGGCAAGGTAGATTAGTACTTAATCTATTGTTTTGAGAAATTAACAGTGATTTAACACTCAATACATTTACATATCACAATATCATGATATATAATAGTAAGCATAAGATCATAAGCGTTGGATGATAATAGGTAAAATAGTCAAGGCTTGGGAAGAAGGGAATTAACATGGAAATACAGTTAGGCAATGAAGAGATTATGAGATTAAAGCTGGTGAGTAAATTTTTTAAAGGATTTGCAGACTACAGCAGACTGTGCATATTTCAAAGCCTCATGGATGGAGAAAAAACAGTGACAGAGATAATCGATTATACAGGCTTTAGTCAATCGAAAATATCCAACCACCTAAAATGTTTGAGAGAGAGCGATCTGGTAGAAGCTAGACAGGATGGGAAATTTATTTACTATGAGATTAAAGATGAAAAAATAAAGACAATTCTTGGTATTGCAGCCGAAGTGATCAAAGATGTTTCGGAGGAGAAGTTGAACTGTATGAAATAGTGATAATAAGGAGTGGGTAATACTATGAAATTTGCAGTGATTTCAGATATCCACGGAAATATGGATGCCTTAGAGATGGTGTTAAAGGATATAGAACAAAATGGAATTCACAAAGTCTATTGCACGGGAGACCTGGTAGGATATGGGCCTTATCCCAATGAAGTAATTGAAAATATTAGAAGCAGACAAATACCTACATTACAGGGAAACTATGATAAGCGTGTGGGCGAAGAGTTATCTAAAGCTGATATCAAAGATAAGAGTGCCATGGACCCCAGTGCCCAGGTACGTCATTGGACACAGGAGCATACTTCAATGGAAAACAAAAAGTGGCTTAAGGAATTACCCAAGCAGCTATCTATTGAGGAAGAAGGAAAAAAGATACTGCTAGTCCATGGAAGTACAAGAAGAAACAATGAATACCTATATGAGAACTCGGAAGAGTTAGAAGAAATTGCCGAAAATGCCGAATTTGATGTATTGATTTTTGGACATACCCATAAGCCCTTCCATCAGGTTGTGAAAGGTATCCATTTCATTAATGCTGGTAGTGTGGGGAAGCCAAAGCATGCTCAAGGGGATTCTAGGGTAACCTATATTATTGTAGATGTAACTGAAGAGCATGTAACCGCGGAAGTAAGATACATTGCCTATGATTATGAGAAGGCTGCAAAAGCAATGATTGATGCTGGGTTGCCAGTGAAATTTGCAGATAACCTAAGAGGACATTTATAGAAGAGGTGGAACCATGAAAAATATCCAGACAGTGATTGGCGGCGCAATTGCGGGTATCTTTGTCATGAGTGTGTGGGGAGAATTTGCTGAAAGCTATGGTATTGTAGGCGGTTGGATAGCGGCGTTAATTATCATCGGTACCATGTGGTTTTTAAACCATCACATAGGCATACTCCATAACCCTGAGGAGGGTGCATGGGTAGATATGGCCCTGGCTATAGGTGTTTGCGGTACATTAAGACCCGTATTCTCAGCAGGTTCCATAACGCCCTTGATAGACTCGATGCCTACCCTAATCGTTGTAATCCTTGGCGGATTAGCAGGTGGGATTATGGCAGCTATGATTCAAAAAGGTGTAGACAAGGAAAAAGAAAGCAAAAGAGCATAGTAAATAGATTTGAAGGGAGCTCAGAGTATGACAGTGGGACTAGCAATCTCAACTTTTGTTGGTGCATTTATCTTTCCTTTTTTAGTTAGTTTATGTTGGGGAAAGATGGTAGAAACATGGGGTGCCATTGGTGGATGGATGGCGGCAGGCTTTATCGTGGGCACTACCTGGGCATTGAACCATGGTATGGGAATGATCTACCAAAGTGGAGAGGCATGGGTAGATATGGCCTGGGCAGCAGGTGTGGGGTTGTTGGCGGGAGCTAAATACTCTGGTGCAAGCTTACGGAAAGCCATGCCTACGGTCCTATCGTCTATTTTGGGCGGTGCCATCGGTGCATATGTATTGTCAACTTTTCTATAAATATTAGAGCATATTAAGGAGGAAATCACATGAAAAAGAAGATTGCATTTGTATGTATTCATAACTCATGTCGTTCACAAATGGCAGAGGGATGGGCGAAGCATCTGGGTTCAGATGTTTTAGAAGTTTATTCTGCAGGGACTGAAGATTACCATGAAGTAAAGCCCTTAGCAGCTCAAGTGATGGAGGAAGCAGGTGTGGATATGAGTGGTCATTATCCAAAGCTGTTGACAGATATTCCAGAAGAGGTAGATATTCTTGTAACGATGGGGTGTGGTGTTGTATGTCCTTTCATGCCATGTAACCATGAAGAAGACTGGGGCCTTACAGATCCTTCAGGCGGACCGATTGAAGATTTTAGACAAACAAGAGATCTTATTAAAGAAAAGGTTGAAAACCTAATCGAGAGAGTAAAAAAAGGTGAGTTATTATCCGATGGCTAACAACTCTAAGACTCCCGCTTGCACGCTGTGTAAGCGATGATCAATAAATCAAAGATTTATGATCCCTGCTTATACAAGCGGGAGAAAAGAGTTGTACAGCCCCTGGATAATGCGACTTGGCGTTCAGGTGGAGTTGCAAACTCCATCTGAACAAAGTCTTACTTGATTTTCTGTAATCTTACATAGAAATCATTGACAATGGAAAACTAATAACATATATTATATATAGATGAGTATCTATATGAAAAATAATGAAATAAAAATAAAAGGAGTGTATCATCATGAAGAAAATGGTAATTTTTGAGCCAGCTATGTGCTGTCCAACGGGGATTTGTGGACCATCTGTGGATAAAGAACTGTTAAGAATTTCTTCAGTAATTAATAACTTAAAGAAAAATGGGCAATCGGTGGAAAGGTATAATTTAACGAACAATCCTCTAATTTTTGTGCAGAATGAGGAAATAAATAAAATGCTAGATAAAGAAGGTATAGAGATTCTTCCTGTAACAATGGTTGATGGGGTTGTGGTAAAGACAAAAGCCTATCCTACCAATGAAGAACTCTGTAATTTATTAGGTGTGTCGTCAGACTATCTACTGCAAACAATAAATATAAAAACATCTGATGGCTGTGGTTGTTCTGGTGGTTGTTGCTAATCGTATAGAAAAGAGGGATCTAGATGCTATTTAGGAATTATGATATAACAGAAATGCGCTTAACCAAATACCTATTCTTTACAGGAAAGGGCGGGGTGGGCAAAACTTCAACAGCATGTGCTACAGCGGTAGCCTTGGCCGATGCTGGAAAGAAAATCATGCTTGTTAGCACAGACCCGGCTTCTAATCTCCAAGATGTATTTGAGACAGAGTTAAACAATAAAGGTGTTCCTATAAAAGAAGTGCCTAATTTAGTGGTTGCCAACTTTGATCCAGAAGAAGCAGCTGCGGAGTATCGAGAAAGTGTGGTAGGTCCCTATCGTGGAAAATTACCAGAGGTTGTTTTGAAAAATATGGAAGAACAGCTCTCAGGTTCATGTACTGTTGAAATTGCGGCATTTAATGAATTCTCAACCTTTATAACCGATGAAAAGGCAGCAGCGTTGTATGATCATATCATATTTGATACAGCACCAACTGGGCATACCCTAAGAATGCTTCAGCTGCCTTCTGCATGGACGAATTTCATTAGTGAAAACACTACCGGGGCATCCTGCCTGGGACAGCTTTCAGGCCTTGAAAGTAAAAAAGAGGTATATAAAAATGCGGTAGATAATTTGGCGGATAAACAAAAAACTACCCTTATTCTCGTATCTCGTCCTGAACCCTCACCCCTAAAAGAAGCAGAAAGAGCATCAAAGGAGCTCCGCGACATAGGGGTTAACAATCAAGTGCTAGTGATTAACGGTATTCTTGGGGAGCATGATGACACCCTTTCCAGTGCCATCTATGAAAAACAACAAAAGGCATTAAAGGATATACCTGAAGGGCTTAAACCACTAGAACTCTTTAAAATTCCCCTAAGACCTTATAATGTAACAGGGTTAGAAAATGTGAGGGCATTTCTAAAGGATAACAATATACAATATACCAATGAAACATTGGATATGGATAGGATACAAAGATTAAACGATATCATAGAAGACATAGACAATACGAATAAAAGGGTTATCTTTACCATGGGTAAAGGGGGTGTAGGAAAAACGACCATTGCTGCAGCCATCGCTTTAGGCTTGGCCAATAAGGGAAAGAAAGTCCATTTAACAACCACAGACCCAGCAGCCCATCTAAAGTTTGTATTAGATGAAAGCTATGGCATTACGTTAAGCAATATTGATGAAAAAGAAGAACTAGAAAAATATAAAGAAGAAGTCCTAAGCAAAGCGAGAGAAACAATGGGGGAAGATGATCTTGCCTACATTGAGGAAGACTTAAGATCACCTTGTACCCAAGAAATTGCAGTGTTTAGGGCCTTTGCAGAAATCATTGAGAAGTCAGAAAACGAGGTTGTTGTCATTGATACAGCACCAACAGGTCATACGTTGTTGCTATTAGATTCTACCCAAAGTTACCATAAGGAAATAGAGCGTTCCCATGGTGATATTCCAGAATCTGTAAGGAAACTTTTACCTAAGCTTAGAGATGAAAAAGAAACAGAAGTGATTATTGTAACCCTGGCTGAAACCACGCCTGTTCATGAAGCCATGCGGTTACAAAAGGATTTAAATAGAGCAGGGATTCACAGTAAGTGGTGGGTCATCAATTCAAGCTTCTACGCAGCATATACTACCAATACTATTCTAAAAGTAAAAGCAAGCAATGAGATTCCATGGATTAATAAGGTAAATGAAATAGCTAATGGAAACTTTGCCATCATAGAGTGGATGCCTGAGGAACCAAAAGGTGAAAAGCTTAGAGATTTGATGAATTAATATAAAGTATATTAAAGGGAGGATAAGATGAGCGAGAAAATTAAAATCCAGATGTTTGGAATCAAAGACGAAATGGTTGCAGCGCCATGCTGCTGTGGGCCAAGTGATAACTGTGGTCCTAGCGAAGAAGAAACGACCATGGAAATGTATGAAGCCCTAGATAAGTTTCTTCAAGAAACAGATGTGAAGGAAAAATATGAACTGTCATTTGTGGATATAAAGGAAGCTGATTTAAGTAAGTATGAAAATGAAAAGAAAGTGCTTGATAGGGGGCTTGAGCGCCCAGTCACTTTTATAGCGGGTAGACCTGCTTTTAAAGGTAGGGTGGATCATTTTAGAGCTTATCAGGTTTTGAAAAGATTATAAAATATTCATAAAAAAGATAAGTCATCCACATTGATGGAAGAAATGACTTATCTTTTTCATATAAGGAAAAGAGACTATATTCATAAAAGGGAGGCTTTTATTATTGCGTCATCCATGGCGACTGCCATGACAATGGATTTTAGGTAAGTTGGTGGATGAAATCGGTAGTAATTAAGAATAAGAAGTTGTTAAAAGGCTGAGAAATGAAGAATATTGGGTAAAACTTATATTCGTATAGTAATTTCTCTAGAGATTGGTATATAATTGTATAATAATATTATTATTTTTTGGAGGCATTATGATGAACTATGAGATGATTTTTAAAGCATTGGGTGAATATACACGAATAAAGATTATCAAATTGCTTGCATATAAAGCGATGTATGTGTGTGAATTAGAGTCAGTGCTAAATATGAGCCAGCCGAGAATTTCCCAGCATCTTAAGATATTAAAACATGCAAATCTGGTCAGAGATGAGAAAGAAGGGCAAAGAAGTGTTTATAGTCTAAATAAAGAATTAATACACGATGTTTTCAGTCAGTTTACTGGTTTTTTAGATATGCCCCTTGAAAGTCTTTCGGGTTTTGAGCAGGAATATGAACGAATTCAACGATTGAACAATGACCCAGAGGTAATCTGCTGCAAAAACTCTGGGGATAAATGACAATAGGATGAACATGCTCTTTTCAAATTAGATGCTTGTAAAGATACTATTTTTCATAGACTCAATAATTGAGTTGACAAATACAATGAAAAGGAATACCATGCTTATATAAATGAATAATTATATAAGCATAAATATAGGAAAGTAGATACTCTTAAAATGACAGAACTGGTGGATAGCTGCTGTACATTAAATTAAAGCTGTATTTACTTTTAAAACGAATTCAAGTGGGGGGAGCCGGATGAATATTATTGCACAAACATTTAATTTTCTTAATGACCAATTGTTAAAGATGTCATGGCTTTATAAACTCGTTCAATCCATTGTGGAGAGGGTGTTTGGGCTATCCATTGAGGGAAGGCTAGGAGGGAGTATTCACTTTTTCATCTATGATACCATAAAAATCTTTATACTCTTATCTGTACTAATTTATGGAATTTCTTATATCCAAAGTTATTTTCCCCCTGAAAGAACGAGAAAGATCCTTGGGGGGATCAAAGGAATTAAAGGAAATATTTTAGGGGCGTTACTTGGAACCATTACACCTTTTTGTAGTTGTTCAAGCATACCAATTTTTATAGGCTTTACCTCAGCAGGATTACCCATAGGCATAACTTTTTCATTTTTAATATCTTCACCCCTTGTAGATTTAGCCTCTTTCCTTCTGTTAATGTCTTTCTTTGGGGCCAAAATTGCTACAGCCTATGTAGTTGTGGGGTTGGTATTGGCAGTTATAGGAGGGACTTTGATAGATAAACTGGGCCTTGAAGAACATGTGGAAGGATATGTTCGAGAAATAGAAAGTGTAGATGTTGAAGTTGAAGAAATGACCCATAAACAAAGAATCTCTTATTCGAAAGGGCAGGTTAAGGAAATTATTCATAGGGTATGGCTATACGTTTTAATAGGAGTTGGAATCGGTGCAGCAATTCACAATTGGATTCCCCAATCTGTAATAGAAAGTGTTATTGGGGAAAATAATCCTTTTGCAGTTGTATTGGCTACATTAGTCGGAATACCGATGTATGCAGATATATTTGGTACCCTGCCAATCGCTGAAGCATTATTTGCGAAAGGGGTAGGCGTAGGAACTGTATTATCCTTTATGATGGCTGTAACGGCCCTCTCTTTACCGTCTATGATTATGCTAAGTAAAGTTGTCAAGCCGAAATTGTTAGGCGTGTTTATTGGTATTGTTTCAGTGGGAATTCTCATTATAGGATATCTGTTTAATGCCGTTTCATATTTCTTTATTTAATATTTGAGGGGCCCTGAATTCAGGGCCCCTCAAATATTATGACGTACATATCTCTATGGTGTTAAGCTTGCTGTATAGCATCTATCACTTCTTTTACTGTAGGAACCCTACCAGAAATTTTTACTACACCATTAATCATAAGGGCTGGTGGGTTTAAGATTCCATGTTTTACGATAGAGGGAATATCTCCGATGATCTCAAAATCATCATTGATTCCTAGCTTTGTTAATGCCTCATCGACGATGGGCGCTACCCTGCTGCCTGCTCAGCAAACCTGCTCCAAAATTTTAATCTCCATTTTCCAGCCTCCTATTTGTTTAAGATTTCTTTTATTTCTTCCTTGGAAGGTATCCTGCCAGATACCTTTACGGTACCGTTTACAACCAAACCAGGAGTCTTCATTACCCCCATAGTAACAATTTCTTTAAAATCTGTTACCTTCTCAATTTCTGCTTGAATACCCAACTCAGTGACGACATCACTAACGTATTCATACAGCGTAGTACAGTTTTTACATCCTGGACCTAAAATTTTAATATTCATAAGCATACCTCCTTATTTTTATAGCGTAATCATGTAGGGTGGACTAAGGCAACCTACATATTTTCAACTTCATTTATATTACCATATAATAATATAATCATATACTTATGGATATAAAATTTCAACTGGTTTTGGGATTTTTTCAAAAATTATCTATCTTGAAGAAGTCTCTCCATGATGGTGACATCAATCCATTTGCCATCTAGGATGCCTTGTTGAATATAGGTGCCTACTTTCCTAAATCCTACAGATTTATACAATCGTTGGCCTGCTTCATTAAATTCAAATGTGCTTAAGACCAGTTTGTGAAAACCTTGATTCTTTGCGGTTTGAATAAGGGCCTGTAAAAGTATCTTTCCCAATCCTTTTCCCTGCATGTCTCTTCGAACATAGACTGAAATATCTACAACACCACTGTAGCAGCACCTTGAGTTAAATACGTTTAAGGACGCCCAGCCATGCACGATTTTAGCGTCATCCTGTATGACCAATACTCTATGTTGATCACTTCTATTTATAAGCCATTCTTTCATATCTTCATCCGTCCGCAATCTAGTTTCTAAGGTAGCAACTCGGTCTTCAATTCCTTGGTTATAGATTTCTCGGATAGCAGGAATGTCATTAAGGGTTGCCAACCTAGTCGTGTAGTTCATAAGATAACCCCCTACTTATAAGCCTTGATGTATGCACCTGCAAAAGCACCATCTAGGACTTCAATATCAGCTTGGGCGAGGATATCTGTTAGGTTTGTATCTTTTTGTTTAGCAAGACTTACTATGACACTCTTTGTATAAACATGGACAGGCTCGATTTCTACGTTTGTAAAACCAACCTTTTCTAGAATTCTTTTATATTCATCGACTTTAAGGGTTCCGGCAATACATCCAGCCCAAAGCTCAGCGCTTTTTCTTACATGATCAGGTACATCTTTTAGATTTACGATATCAGCGATGGCTAGGCGCCCGCCAATTTTTAGTACACGATGGGCTTCCGTTAATGCTCTTTCCTTATCATCTGACAGGTTAATCACGCAGTTGGATAGGATACAGTCAACGGCTTCGTTTTTTAGCGGTATTTCTTCGATAAAACCTTTGATAAACTCCACATTGACAGCATCCATTTTTTCCTTATTTTGATTTGCTAGTTCCAGCATCTCATCGGTCATATCAAGACCATAAACTTTCCCGGTGTCTCCAACATATCTTGAGGCCACCAAAACATCTATACCGCCGCCGCTTCCTAGGTCTAAAACAGTTTCACCTTCTCTTAAATCAGCAAACAATACAGGATCGGCACAGCCTAAGGATGCTGCCACAGCTTCTTTAGGCAAGTTCTTTAACTGATCACGGTCATAGATTAGAGAGGTATTACTAACATCTCCGCAGCAAGATGAATTGCAGCCACACCCGCTGGTACTTGTAGATTTCACTTGACTTGCAATGTCCCCGTAGTAGTCCCTTACTTTTTGTTTAACATCAAAATCCATAATATAACCCCTTTCTTTTAGCAGCATTTATTATTATTTATCGCTTTGACTAACAACTGAAGACTTTCAATCACTTGATCTCTCTTATCATTGGCTATGGACTCAAGAACAGTTTCAAAATATTGAGCCATACTATCTTCGATAGAATGAAAAGATTCCTCACCTTCCTTTGTAAGTTTTATTTTCACATACCTCCTATCGCTTGGATCTATTTCCCTTTGGGCGAGGTTTTGATTTACTAGATTATTTACAGTTCTACTCATGGTACTATTGTCTAGATTGAGGACTTCAGCCAAATCATTTAGAGAGATGGTTTTTCTACTGCCAATTTCAACGATCGCATGACATTGACCAAGGGTTATGCCGCAGCAAGAAGCTTCGCTTTTTTCCAGAATACCTAGATTCCTAACAAGGGTTTTAACAAGTTCCCTTAGCTGCTGAATGTTATTTGTATTTGTCATATGTATCACCTCAATATAATTGTAATATAAAATAGTTGCATATTGCAATAGTGTATTATATTATTTTATTATTTATGCAGATAATCCATGAGCGTTAAAAGAATAAAGGAGTAGTCTCCATAAAATAAATCAAAAAAAATTGATTTAATACTTTACATCTGGGAAGATATGGCGTATAATTTGATTAAATCAAAAAAAATTGATTAAAGGTGGTTAGAAGAATGAATACCAACTATGTAGAACAGTCTGTGTATGATACTTTTAGTGCATATGAAATGAAGTTTAAAGCCCTTGGAGATAAGAAAAGATTAGAGATTTTATATCTATTGTGCCAACATGGGAGTGTATGTGTATGTGACTTGTGTGATATGGTTGAAATGCCACAATCAAAATTATCTTATCACTTGAAGATATTGCTAGATGCAAATTTAATTAAAAAAGAAACCAAAGGAACTTGGAGCTACTATGAAATAAACAAAGAAGAGATAAGCAGCCTTTTATCAGAAAAACTGTGTTGTATTCTTAGGCCAGAAGATTGCTGTTAAATTTTTTTTATCAATAAATCAATTTTTCTTGATTAATGTGATTAATAATCCAACAAATAATAAGGAGGCGTAATTATGTGGGAAAGTAACTATCATTTTGAAAAAGTTATTGAATTTAAAAGAAAAGAAATTGAAAAGAGAAGCAGAGAAGCATGGAAATATACGGCAGCAATATCTAAATCACCAAAGTTATTAAGACAAGATAATACCTGCGTGAACTGCTGCTGTTAGCGAATGATAAATATTGTTTTAGAATATATGAATGAATTATGTGGATTATTGAAATATGAAAGGATGGTAAGTATGGAATTTCTCCAAGATATTGCTGGAACGGTCATTGGATATCTGAAAGCTGATTGGCTTATTTTGTTGCTAGGTATTATCATGGCAGTAGGCATTAATGTATATGTGGATGCGGATAATTTAAGGAGATTACTACAGAAGAACTCGAGATTATCCGTACCTGGATCAGTAGCATTTGGCGCATTAACGCCCCTGTGTGCATGTGGAACCATGGCCGTATTGTTATCTATGTTTATTTCTTCATTACCGTGGGGGCCTGTGATGGCTTTCTTGGTATCATCACCATTAACAAGCCCATCGGAATTTATGTTTGAAACAGCTTTTTTAGGTGCTAGATTTGCTACAGCGGTACTCATTTCTTCTATCGTCTTAGGAATTTCGGCAGGGTTCTTGGCCCATTATCTAGAAACAAACACCAGCTTCTTTAAAGGACAGTTTAAGTTAATTGGAACAAAGAAAGAAAGCTGTTGCAGCAAGGATACAGAACAAGAATTAATAGCAACAATATCATGCTGCCCACAAGGAAATGTAGAAATTTATAAGGAAAGTATGATACGGAAATACAGGATTGATCAGTTTGTAAAGGGATTATACGATATTGGTTTAAGGAAAATATTACTTGCATTTGTGGTATTCATTGGGATTGGAAGGATTGTAGAAATGATCCTTCCCCAGGAATGGATTCTGACCTTATTTAGTGGAGATAAAAATTATTCTATACCATTAGGAGCAACAGTAGGCTTGCCATTGTATGTTTCAGGGTCAGCAGCACTACCTTTGATGAAGTCTTTCATGAATGCTGGTGCCAGCGAGGCTGCAGTGTTGGCATTTCTAATTACTGGGAAGGCCACTGGGATTCCTGTTATCGCAGGAATGTCTACAATTCTGAAAAAAAGAGCAATACTGTTTTATGTTGGATTTGTTTACTTAGGAGGTATCATAGCGGGATATTTGTATCAACTTATGGGAATATAGAGATTACTGCATAGTCATTTACGAAAACTATATACTGAAGAAAATAGGGAATAATGTACTCATTGTCAAAGTATTGAAGTACATTATTCCCTATTTGTTATAAAAATACATAAAATATAAATTATAGAAAAAACTTTACACCCCATGGGTAAGGGGGTATAATTGTGTTATAAATATATAATGATAAATTAGTAGTGTCGTATTTAGAGAAAGGTGTGAATTTATGAGCAACGTTTGGATGTATGTATTGACCATTGTTTTATTAATCATTTCTGCTGTTAAAGATAAGAAAAAAACAAAACAAGCTCTTATGAAAGCTTGGAAGACCTTTGAGAACATTTTGCCTGAGCTTTTAGGTATTATTATGCTGGTGGGATTAATGCTTGCCATTGTAAATCCAGAAGTGGTTTCGAAAATTATCGGGTCCGAGTCAGGGTGGTTGGGTGTTATCCTATCTGCAGTAATAGGCGCGATCACACTAATTCCTGGTTTCGTAGCCTTTCCTACAGCGGCTCTGTTGCTTCAAAATGGCGCAGGGTATATGCAAATAGCAGCCTTTGTTTCTACATTGATGATGGTAGGGGTCATTACTGCCCCCGTAGAGATGAAATACTTTGGCAAAAAGCTTACGATATTAAGAAATACAACGGCATTTATTTTCTCATTCATCGTTGCCTATATCATCGGAAGGGTGGTTGGATAAATTGAAAATCATAAAAAAATATAGATTCTTTATGTTTACGATTTTGGTATTGGCAGCGGTAATTCTATTGAATAGACAGCTGGGAATGAAGGCCCTAGACATTGTAGGCTTTAGCTTTAAGGAAATGATGATGGTTATTCCACCTATTTTTATCCTGTTAGGACTTCTAGATATCTGGGTGCCAAAAGAAACAATGGTAAGATATATGGGAGAAAGCTCTGGATGGCTAGGCGTTGTATTGGCGATATTATTGGGGTCTGCAGCGGCAGGGCCTTTATATGGTGCATTTCCCATCGCTGCAGTCTTTATGAAGAAGGGGGTTCGTTTTACCAACGTGTTAATCTTTATTGGTGCATGGTCGACCACCAAAATTCCAATGTTCTTATTTGAAATGGCTTCGCTAGGCACTTCCTTCGCCCTAACAAGATTGGCCATTGATATCCCAGGCATCATACTCATTGCTCATATCCTTAATTTTTTCGCATCAAAGGAAGAACTTGATGAAATCTATAAGAAAGCAGAATCTCTATAGGAAAGATTATTGAGTCATATAAATAAAAATCAGCAGGGCATCATGACCTGCTGATTTTTATTTATTTTATAATGGCTTTATTGATTTTAATATCATCACTGAGCACTTCATTCATGCTGCCTGTGCGATAGCCTAAAATATCTAAGGTCACATATGTAAATCCAATTTCTTTAAACTTAGCACCGATTTGATCCATTATGTTAATATCGAAAAATTTCTCTCTCTCACTGGATGCCACTTCGATTCTGGCAATCTGGTCATGATGTCGTACACGAATTTGGCGGAAGCCAAGGTCTAGTAGATACTGCTCCGCAAGATCCACCATTTTGAGCTTTTCTGGGGTAATCTCTTGACCGTAAGGGAATCTGGAAGAAAGACATGCAAAGGCAGGCTTGTTCCATGTCGGTAAGTCCATATCCTTAGATAAAACCCGTATATCATCCTTTGTAAGACCTATTTCTCTTAAAGGACTGATTACATGTAGTTCTTTGGCTGCATGCATGCCTGGACGAAAATCACCTAAATCATCATAGTTGGAGCCATCTAGGACGTGAAGCATGTGGTGTTCGTTGGCTACGTCTCGAACCTTTGTAAAGAGTTCGTGCTTACAGTAGTAGCATCTGTTGGTAGGATTCTTGGCAAAACCTTCAATCTCTAATTCTTCAGAAACGATGATAATGTGCTTTGCACCCATTGTCTCAGCATATTTTTTCGCTTCGATAAATTCTCTCTCAGGATAGGTGGATGATCTCGCAGTGACAGCAATAACCTGATCACCTAAAACTTCGTGGGCAACCTTCAACAAGAAAGTACTGTCTACACCGCCGGAAAAAGCAATTGCTGCACTTTTTAGGTTTCCTAAAAATTCTTTTAATTTGATTAGTTTCTCCTGTGGGTTCATTTTTGACCTCCTAAGATATATTTAAAAGACAAGCTTTCATCATACTACATACTCAAGCAAATTTTATACTAGGTTGCTATAGATGTCAATAAATACTATACTTATGATTATAGGGCAATCTATATTATTAAGGGATAAAATCGTCCAAAATCGAAGCAAAGGAGAGTCTGTATGAAAAAGATCATAGTTTATGGCAGTCATATGTGACCAGAGTGTCCAGAGGTGAAAGAGTTTCTTTCAGGAGAAGGGGTTAAATTTGGATATTTTGATATTAGTTTGGACTTTGGTGCACTCAAAAGGTTTCTAAAGATAAGAGATACCCATCCCGCTTATGACCAAGTGAAAGCAGGAGGAAGGGTAGGCGTACCTACCATCATCATAGATGATGAGGTTATCTTAAATGTGGATTATGAAGAGCTAAAAAAGAAGATAAAGTAAGATCATTCAATTAGAACACAGGGCATACCTAGACCCTGTGTTTTTTGATAACAAAAAATGATATTCCTAAAAATATGCAAAATGATTAGGATGTTCCCTAATTTGATTTATATAGAAGACGGAGGTTACTGTGCTTCATAAATCCTAAAAAAATTATTGGTAATCATTTTCTGAATTATCTTCTAAAGATTGACAACTATATAAAATGTTTTTTTGAACAAAATATTAATGTATGACCATACTTCAATTATTGGAGGTAAAGAAGATGAGACAATTGGCACCCAGTGAAATGTTATCCATACGAGAGCTTTTACAAATGGAGTCAAATGCCTTAACAAAGGCTAGGGCAACAAGGGCAATTGTACAGGATAGAGATTTACAGAAACAAGTGGATGCAGCAATTCTCGCTGCAGAAGGAAGAGTAAAAGGTATACAACAGTTTATCACTGAAAACAATGTAGTAGATGTTACGGGGGTGCATTAATATGGCATCATTGCTAAACACTTTAATGGGAAACAATGGAAATCAATTGGATGACCAGACCATCGCAAATGATATGCTGATGGGTTCTAAGGCTGCTGCCAGCGCCTATCTTACTGCAACACTAGAATGTGCAACACCGGAATTGAGAGCCATGTATGGAAGCAGCTTAAACCAGATTGTTGGCGGCCATGGCGCTTTGACAGAATTAGCAGTAAATCGGGGATGGTATAAACCCTATGATATGCCAGATCAACAGCTTACGGAGACAGTATATCAGTCTCAAACCGTACTTGATCAAGGGGAAGGAATATCTCAATAATATAAAGTAAGATCAAAGAAATAGCCTGTGGAATTCCACGGGCTATTTTATTGATACTATAGATACTAATGGTAATTATTAAAACTTGAAAATTGTCGATAAGACCTGTAAAATGAAAGTATATTCAATACATGTCCATAGCCTCACTCCTAACGGGTGGGGCTATTTATGTTTATGGATCCTTGGAAGATGAAAGGTGGGAGAAGATGAAAAGGAAAATAGCGTACATCTGTTTATTGGTCATTGGAATTGTATTGGGAAGCATCTATTTTGTGCAAAATTTCTACTTTGTGTCAAAGTCTGCATCTACTGTACCCACCATACCGAAGGTGATTATATATCACGATCAAAGTGTTAAAACTTCTGAAGACTATGGTGATGGGGTAAGAATACGGGGCGAAGCGCATAATCTTTATGTTGCCCTTGACCTGCTGCAGGAAGAATTGGATGTCTATGGAGAATATGACACAATGACAAAGGTAGGAACCATCACTACGAAAGATAAGGTAATTCGTTTCTATGGAGAAGATGGGCAAGTAAAAGTAAATAATAGGACGGACATAGATGCATTACCTGTAATCATTGAAGATGATAGGGTGTATGTACCCATACAAGACATCGAAGAATACATTGGCATAAAAAGTAGATGGATTGAAGAACGAAATTCTGTCGTGCTGATAAATCAAAAAGAAGATCTATCCATGGGAGAAGTGATAAAAGATCAAGTAAGAGTGCGAGAAGACAGCAAGCTTTTATCTTCAGTACTTGAGATTTTAGAACAAGGGGATCAGATTCAATTCGTAGAAGGCCATGACCAATGGGTACAGGTGATGACAGAGAATGGACAGGTTGGATATGTGGACAGTAATGCCATCGGAAATAAGGAGATGGTTGAAGCTATGGAGATAGGCAGTAATGAACCAATTTGGAAACCTGAGAAAGGGAAAATTTTCTTGACTTGGGATCATATTCATAATAAAAATCCCGATACAGAAAAGATAGGACCTATGGAAGGGGTAAATGTGATTTCACCCACATGGATTAGCATTGTGGATGGAAAGGGAACGATTAAACACAACATTGATAGAAGTTATATAGATTGGGCCAAGGCACGGGGGTACAAAGTTTGGGCATTGGCCAATAATTCCTTTGATCCAGATATGACCAATACGATCCTAAACAATTCACTTATACGAGAAAAGATTATCAACGAACTAGTAAAACTGGCAGTGGATTACGATTTAGATGGAATCAATATAGATTTTGAAAATGTCTATATGAAGGACCGAGATAAACTTACGCAATTTGTCAGGGAAGTAACGCCCATGCTCCATGAAAAAGACAGGGTTGTTTCCATCGATGTGACAATAAAGAGTATGACCGAAAACTGGTCTCTATGTTATGACCGAAAGGCCTTGGGTGAGATCGTGGACTACATGGCCGTCATGACCTACGATGAGCATTGGTCATCCAGTCCGGTGAGTGGCTCAGTTGCGTCCATTGGATGGGTTGAGAAAGGTATGGCTGAGATCACGGAAGAGGTGCCTGCTGAAAAGCTATTGTTAGGTGTTCCATTCTATACAAGGATTTGGACGGAATCACCATCGACTGATGATCCGAGTAAAACTATGGTGAAGTCTAAGGCGGTTGGTATGGAAACCATCAATGAAATATTGAAGATTCCAACAATTCAAAAAGAATGGCTGGCGGAAGTAGGCCAGTATTATGTAAGCTATGAGAAAGACGGAAAGCTTCAAAAAATATGGATTGAGGATAGTCGGTCGCTTCAACTAAAAGCAGGGCTGGTGGAAAAACATAATTTTGCAGGTGTTGCAGCCTGGAGACGAGGTTTTGAGACTCCAGAGATTTGGAGCGCCATTGATCAGATCATAAATTTTAATGAATAAGTATAAGGAATAAAAGGAGTCTAAGGTAACTTGGGCTCTTTTTTGTCGTTCATGAAGTATACTTGAAGAAAAAATGAAAATAATAAATAAATGTATGGAGAAAGTATAAAAATGGAAAAAATATTGTATAAATCCAAAATGTAGCAGTGACTTTTGAACAGATATAGGAGGAAGGGCCAAATGATCTATCATCAAGATACCTATCTTGTTGTAATAGGCGGCGCAGAGGATAAGACGGCTGATAAGGTAATTCTAAAAAAGCTTGTTTCTCTGACCAAGAAAAAAGACCCAAAGTTTGTTGTGATGACAACCGCAACAGAGAAGCCAAAGGAAGCAGGACAGCAATACATTAAAGTCTTCAAAACCCTAGGGGTTGAAAGGACGACAGTTTTAAATATAGAGAGCAGAGAGGATGCCAATAAAGATGAGATTTTAAAAGAAATGATGGATGGCGATTGCATCTTTTTCACTGGCGGTGATCAACTAAGAATATCTAGTATTCTGGGAGGAACCAGAGTGCATGACCTTCTCCATAAATGTGTAGGAGAAGGGAAGGTAATTGCAGGAACCAGTGCTGGGGCTTCCATGATGAGCGAAATCATGGTGGTGGAAGGGATGGATGAGAAGGCACCGAGTCGATGCACCATTAAGATGGCGCCAGGCATGGGACTTATGGAAGGCGTCATCATCGACCAACATTTTAATCAAAGAGGAAGAATTGGTAGACTTCTTTCTGCTATTGCCCAGAATCCTCATTCTTTAGGAATTGGAATAGATGAAAATACAGCAATTGTCGTAAGTTATCAGAATCACTTTGATGTGGTAGGATCAGGGGTAGTGACCATCATAGATGGCAGAGATATCGCGTTTACCAATACATGTGAGCAGTATCCAAATGAACCTTTGGCTATTACAAATGTGCGAATGCATGTACTGCCGACCGACTACGGCTTTCATCTCCCATCAAAAACACCAGTCGTCCCAAGCAAGTCCAATAAAAAGGCGCAAGATCAATCACAGGAGGAATCAAAATGAAGGTTGTAAATCTAAGAGCATTAAGAGGTAGGAATGTATACAGTCATAATCCAGTCATTAAACTCACTGTAGACTTGGAAGATCTCTATGATACACCAACATCAGAAATTCCTATGTTTAATGAAAACTTAGTCGCAATGATTCCAGGACTAAAGGAGCATAAGTGCTCGGAAGGTTATCGGGGTGGATTTGTAGCAAGATTAAAAAGAGGTACATATCTGGCCCATGTAATGGAACACACAGCTTTGGAAATACAAAATATGTTGGGATATAATATCCGTTATGGAAAAGCGAGATGGGACAGCGGACTGTCCATTTATAATGTTATTTATGGATATACAAATGAAGTTGCAGCTGTAGAGGCAGGATTGATGGCGTTTGATGTTTTAAATCATTTAATCCGGGGAGAGACCATCGATATTGATGAACGATTGGATATGATTCGAAAGAAGGCAGCAGAGTTAGAATTGGGGCCAAGTACAAAGGCTATTGAGGTAGAAGCAAAAAAAGCTGGGATACCAGTTATTCGTATTGGTAAAGATAGTATTCTACAATTAGGGTATGGCGCAAATCAACGGAGGATTCAGGCAACCTTGACAGATCAAGCAAGCTGTATTGCCGTAGATATTTCCTGTGACAAATGGATGACCAATGAATTGTTAAAGCAAAATGGCATACCTGTACCAGCGGGTAGAATTGCCAGGAATAAGTATGAAGCTGTGGAAATGGCAAATGATATTGGCTACCCAGCAGTGGTGAAACCATTTAATGGCAACCAAGGCAAAGGGGTATCATTAAATTTAAGTTGTGATGAAGAGGTAATTTCTGCCTATGAGGCAGTTGAAAGATATACCACCGATGCCCTAGTAGAAAGCTATATTGAGGGCAAACATTACCGTGTGCTGGTGGTGAAAGATCGCGTGATTGCAGCTTCGGAAAGAATTCCAGCCCATGTGGTGGGGAATGGAAAAAACACGATTAAAGAATTAATTGAGTTAGAAAACAAAAATCCTCTGCGGGGCGAAGGTCATGAGAAGCCATTGACAAAGATAAAAATTGATGAAGTTATGATGCTCCTTTTGAGGAAGAACCATCATGTTCTTGAAGACATACCAGATGAGGGGCAAGTGGTTTATCTAAGAGAAAATGATAATTTAAGCACAGGTGGAATCGCCATCGATGTGACAGATCAGGTCCATGAAGATATCAAGAAAATGTGCATTAAGGCGGCTTCTGTTATTGGTTTAGATGTGGCAGGAATTGATGTGACAACAACGGATATTAGTTCTCCATTGGGTGCTACTGGAGGAGCGATTATTGAGGTGAATGCAGCACCGGGAATTCGAATGCATCATTACCCCTCTTCGGGAACACCGAGAAATGTGGCAAAGGAGATTTTATCCTCCCTATTCCCAAAAGGAAAAGCCCACTCTATTCCCGTTGTGGCAGTAACAGGAACCAACGGAAAGACAACCACTACAAGACTTGTAAGCAAGATACTAAAGGAAGCAGGTCACTATGTGGGCATGACTACAACCAGTGGGATATATTTGGGAGATGAATGCATTATTAAAGGAGATACTACGGGGCCAAATAGTGCAAAGACCATATTGATGAATAAGGATGTTACGGCTGCAGTGCTGGAAACAGCTAGAGGAGGCATTGTTAACAGAGGTCTTGGGTATGACCTGGCAGATGTAGGGATCATTACAAATATCACGGATGATCACTTGGGGTTAGATGGTATCGAAACCCTTGAGGATTTAGCCCATGCGAAGTCATTAGTGGTTGAAGCTGTAAAGGATACTGGATATGCAGTGATCAATGCAGACGATGAATATTGTTTATCCGTGAGAGATCGGGCCTTTGGGAATATCATATTGTTCACTAAAGATCATAAGAACAATTATGTGGTAAAACATATCAAAGACGGGGGCAGAGTCGTCTATATCAAGGATCAGATTATCTATTTGGCCACGGATAAGGAACAGATCCCTGTGGTAAATATTGAAAACATTCCAGCAACCCTTGGTGGGGCTCTCGTCCATAATGTGGAGAATAGCTTGGCTGCGGTGGCTGTCGCTTGGGGGTTAGGAATTGACAAGGATGCAATCAATCGCGCCTTGGTAAGCTTCAAATCTGATGAAAAAGAGAATCCTGGAAGGTTTAATATGTATGATGTGTCAGATTTCAGAGTGATCGTGGATTATGGACATAATTTCGATGGGTACAAAAAAGTCATCGAAGGTCTTCAAAAAATTAAGATAAATCGAATCATTGGTGTCATCGGTGTACCAGGAGATCGATTGGATACAAGTATCCATGAGGTAGGTATACTATCAGGTCAAAGCTTTGATCATGTATTTATTAAGGAAGATAGGGATCTACGGGGCAGAGATGAAGGAGAAGTTGCTAAACGATTGATGGAAGGCTGCTTAAAGGGAGGCCTTGATCCAAATAGAATGGAAATTGAGCTGATAGAAGAAGTGGCTTTAAGAAAAGCCATGGAAATGGCAATGGCTGGAGACATAGTTATCGTATTCTATGAAGACCGGGAAAGAATAATGGAGGTAATCCATGAATTTAGCCATCAGAACCAAAGGGAACGCCACCAACAAAAAGTAATGTTATAAAAATGTAAGCCAATCATAAGCTGTTTCTGCTTAAAAAGCTGTTATTCTATACAGGTATAAAAACTGTAAAGATTGGCAGCTTTCTTCATATAATTGTAATAGGGTGTTTCTAGGGAAGAATCTGAATAAAGGGGGGAATTGGATGTTATCACCGAGTCTTGAGGACTATTTAGAGGAAGTATACCAACTATCCCAACAAAAGAAAGAAATTCGAGTAAGAGATATTGCTGAAAAGTTGAATGTATCGTCGCCTTCTGTGGTGAAGGCATTGAGAAAACTTAACAAAGAAAACTATGTTCAGTATAAGCGATATGAAGGTATCCATATGACAGAAGAGGGAAAGAAGCTTGGAAAGCTTCTTGTAAAAAGAAACAGCATTCTACAGGAGTTTCTATTTGTAATCAACAGCAATTGTGATACGGCAGTGGAGGCAGAAGCTATGGAGCATTACCTAAGCCCTCCAACCATTGCAGCTATTGAAAATTTGGTGGATTTTATGCGCAGTGACAAAGAAGTGATGGAGCGATTTGCAAATTTTAGTGATTCTGAAAAAGACCATCACTGGAGTGAGGAGATCCCTACATAAACAGACAGTTCAGCATTTTGCTGAACTGTCTGTTTATGTAGGATGCTTGAATAATCAGCTGGGAATTGGGTATGTTGAAAGGGTGGGAATCTAACCAAATGGTTGGATATAATAATCTAGAGGAATAGTGAATGATTGCAACAAAAATATAATACACAGGGAGTGCACAAACATGGATTATAAAGATCAATATGAATCATGGGTAACTAATGGGTATTTCGATGAAGAAACACGAGAAGCGTTAATTGCTATAAAAAACGATGAAGAAGAAATAAAAGATCGATTCTATAGAAACTTAGAGTTTGGCACAGCGGGACTTAGGGGAAAAGTTGGCGCTGGAACCAATAGAATGAACAAATATATTATTCGTCAAGCAACCCAAGGGTTAGCAGATTTTATCGTTGAAAAAGGTCAGGACTATATGAATAGGGGCGTTGCCATTGCTTATGATGTGAGACACTACTCCAAGGAATTTGCGAAGGAAGCGGCCTTGGTACTGGCCGGGAATGGCATAAAAGCCTATTTGTTTGAGGATATCCGGCCTACACCTGAGCTGTCCTACGCGGTACGACGTTTAAAGACTGCGGGAGGCATCGTGGTGACCGCCAGCCATAATCCACGGGAATACAATGGATATAAGGTTTATTGGGAGGAAGGTGCCCAAATTCTTTCTGAAATTGCTGCGGTTGTAGAGAAGAACATAGAAAGCATAAAGGATTTTACCAAAATAAAGATATTAGACGAGCAGATGGCATTGGATCAAGGTTTATTAAAGATTTTAGGCAGGGAAATTGATGATGAGTATGTGGAAAAAGTAAAAGGGTTATCTTTAAGGGATGACATCAATAAAGGAATTAAGCTGGTGTATACCCCCTTGAATGGCACTGGCAATATCCCTGTGCGGAGAGTCCTTCATGAAAGAGGATTTCAAAATGTATGGGTAGTGCCAGAGCAGGAAATGCCTGATCCTGACTTTACTACGGTGGGGTATCCAAATCCTGAAGATACAAAGGCTTTTGCCTACGCAGAGAAATTAGGGAAGTCTCTAGGGGCAGAAATGATCTTTGCCACAGATCCAGATTGTGACAGGGTAGCATGCATGATCCAGGGAAAAGAGGGAGAGTACACAGCGCTAAATGGGAACCAAACAGGTGCGGTGTTGATTGAATACATCCTGTCTTCTCTTAAGGAACAAGGGCGGCTCACTGGAAATGACTACATTGTAAAATCCATTGTAACGGGAGATCTTGGAAAAGCTATCGCAGCATCCTATGGCGTTAAGACATTTGAAACGTTAACTGGTTTTAAAAATATATGCGGGAAAGTCAATGAAATGGAAAAAAGGAGTGATCAATCATTTATTTTTGGTTATGAAGAAAGTATAGGATATGTTGCAGGTACTTTTGTGAGAGATAAAGATGGCGTGATTGCGTCTATGCTGCTCTGTGAAGCGGCTGCCTACTATTCATCCTTGGGAAAAAGCCTCTTAGATGTGCTGGAAGGACTTTATGAGAAGCATGGATTTTACATGGAAAAATTGATTTCATTGACCCTTGAGGGAATAGAGGGACAAAAGCGAATTGGGCGTATGATGAAAGAATATAGAAAGAGTTTTCCAAAGAAGATTGGAGATATGGGACTAATACAGTATATCGATTATGCAGAAGGAATCAGTGTGGATGTGATAAATCAGAAGGAGACCACTGGGAATATACCGGTGTCTGATGTGCTGCGGTATTTCTTCAAAGATGGATCATGGTATGCAGTACGCCCATCAGGAACAGAACCTAAAATCAAGATTTATATCTATACCAAAGGAGCAACCAAGCGAGAGGCCCAAGAAAAAATAGTGATCTTTGAAAAGACAATTATGGATTTATTACATGGTGTAGTATAATAAATAGTATATTATAAGGCTATAGGGGTTGAGGGGTATTGGAAGAAAATAAATCTAAAATTTTGATCCATGGAAAAATATGTGTAAAACATGGGCATGAGAGGATATTCATTCCGAAGAAAAGCATCATTATGTTTGTGAAAAATGGTAGAAAAACAGATCTGCATACCATGGATGGTATTTATAGTATTCATGACAGCTTGAATAATGTAGAAAAGAAGCTGGATAATCGTCACTTTTTCCGGTCACATCAATCCTTCATTATCAATCTAATGATGATCAGAAAGATTGTGACCACTGACTTAGAAACCTATGTGAATATGGAGCACACCGAAGAAAAAGCTCAGATTACCAAGCAAAACGAGAAAAAGCTGTATGAATTAATAGAGGTGTTTTAAGCTGATATGCAAAAAAAAATCATAAATATCATGCGAAATAATAGCAATTCACCTTGTAAATGATGAAATATGCAAGTCTATAGCATAATCATGATTCATTTGATATAATTATTAATGTAAAATTGAATCCAAATCAAGATATGGGTGCCTTGTAAGAGGATAATAGGGAAATTCGGTGGAAAACCGATGCAGCCCCCGCTACTGTAAGCGAATACGAAACCTCATGGTGTCACTTGGAAACGGGGAAGACGAGGGAGTAGGAAAAAACGCGAGCCAGGAAACCTGCCTATGTTGACGTCATTGCCTTCGGAGGGAAGGAGTATCGATGTGTCTGTTCTATAAATTGATTTGACATGTGGAGACCTAGCCTTAAGGCTAGGTCGTTTATTTTTGGATGAGAACTACATTAGACGAATAGGAGGAAATGTTGTGAAAAAGAAGTTGTATGTTCTACTTAGTGCGCTATTCTCGTTTCTCATCGTATTGCTTGCACCAAGGGAAGCATATGCCATGCATATTATGGAGGGTTTTTTACCACCCATGTGGGCAGCTATTTGGTTTGTTGTATCAATCCCTGTTTTATTGCATGGGGTTAAATCCATAAAGAAATTAACCGATGAAAATCCAAATATAAAAATGCTGTTGGCCTTATGCGGTGCCTTTGCCTTTGTACTATCAGCTATGAAGCTGCCATCAGTGACTGGCAGTTCCTCTCACCCCACAGGCGTTGGGTTGGGTGCAATCCTTTTTGGACCAAGTGCCACAAGTATTTTAGGATTGATTGTGTTGCTCTTCCAGGCAATTTTATTGGCCCATGGCGGGATCTCAACCCTGGGTGCCAATGTGTTTTCCATGGGGATCGCTGGACCTATTGTGTCTTACCTAGCTTTTAGAACCTTGAATAAATCCGGCGCATCAAAGGGTGTAAGCGTATTTATTGCTGCTGCTTTAGGAAATTTGATTACGTATATCGTTACCTCCATACAACTGGGATTGGCTTTCCCTGGAGAAGTAGGAATCATGGCATCAATTGTAAAGTTTCTAGGTATCTTTGCAGTTACACAGGTACCTTTGGCTATAAGTGAAGGTTTATTGACAGTCGTAATATACAATCTATTAACAAAATACAATGAAAACGAGTTAAATGAATTGTCTCTCATTCGGGAGGTGAAATCATGACAATGACCAAAAAGAATTTGATTTTGATTTTAATGGTTATTATCATTACCATCATTCCTTTAATTGTAGTTAAAAACTCAGAATTTGGTGGTGCAGATGGTGCTGCAGAAGAAATGATTACAGAGATTCAACCTAACTATGAGCCTTGGTTCAACAGCATTTGGGAACCTCCAGGCGGAGAAACCGAAAGTTTATTGTTCGCATTACAAGCTGCCATAGGTACAGGTATCATAGCATATTATTTTGGATATCAAAAAGGAAAGAAGCAAACAAGGTGAAAAACAAATGATTTCTATTGACCAACATGCCTATGTGAATAGGTTAAGAAAAGTACATCCTTTAGAAAAATTCTTACTAGCGGTTATCACGTTAGTCATATGTCTGTTCAGTACATCTTGGTTATTACATGTATGTGTAATAGCCTTTATGTCGTTTTTGGTGGTTGGTGCTGGAAAAATTCCCTGGAGGAGCTATATTGGATACCTCAGCCTGCCATTGTTCTTTTTAATCGTGGGTATCCTTGGGGTCATTTTTACGATTACAAAGGAACCATTGGATTTTATATATCATATAAAGCTAGGATCATGGACGATCGGTATGACAAAATTAGGTTTAAATCAAGGACAACTACTCTTTCTTCGCTCCTATGCGTCGGTGATTTGTTTGTATTTTCTTGCTTTGACTACACCCATGACAGATATCATATGGGTATTTAAAAGATTAAGGGTGCCTGTTATTATAACAGAACTGATGATCATGATTTATAGATTTATTTTTGTCTTACTTGAAACTGGGTCAATGATCTTTATCTCTCAGGAATGCAGGCTAGGATATGGAACACTTAGAAACAGTTACAATTCGTTAGGTCAGTTAGCTGCGAACCTTTTTATCAAAGCTTTCCATCGATCCCAGGAAATCTTTAGGGCTTTAGCAGCAAGGGGGTATACTGGAGATATTAATGTCCTAGAGGAAGAATATCATGGATCAAAAAGAAATATTTTAGCCATTGTAGGGATTGAAATGGTGTTTATTGCCCTGAGCATCGTTGGATAGATATAAAATAAAGGAGATGTTCCTGTGGAGTATATTATAGAGACAAAGGATTTGGAGTTTAGCTACCCCGATGGTACCCAAGCCCTAAAGAAGCTATCGGTAGCTTTGACAAAAGGAAAGAAGATTGCCATCATTGGTCCGAATGGTGCTGGAAAAACCACCTTGTTTTTATGTTTAAACGGTGTCTATATACCTAAAAAAGGGCAAGTCGCCTATGGCGGAAAAATGATGAACTATACGAAAAAAGAAATCCGTGAGATGCGAAAAAATATTGGTATTGTTTTTCAAGATGCTAATGTACAATTATTCTCAGCCAACGTATTTCAGGAGGTTTCTTTTGGGCCTATGAATATGGGATTATCAAAGGATGAAGTAAGAAAGAAGGTAGAGGAAGCACTGGAAAAAACGGATTTATCTCATCTACGAGATAAGCCGATTCATTTCCTGAGCGGCGGTCAGAAAAAAAGGGTATCCATTGCGGATATATTAGCCATGGACCCAGAAGTGATTTTCTTAGATGAACCTACTGCCTTTATTGATCCTAAAACCAGTAGTGAGCTAATGGCCTTTTTTGATCAATTGAATCAGGAAGGTAAAACCATTGTTCTTTCCACCCATGATATGGATAAAGTCTATCCTTGGGCTGACTATATTTTTGTGATGGTGGACGGCATGATCATTGGAGAAGGCGTTCCTCAAGAGCTTTTTAGAGATGAGAAGATTTTAGCAAGAGCCGGGTTGGAGAAACCCTGGATCATTGAGGCTTATGAAGCCCTTATTAAAGACAAACCTCATTTAGCAGGGGAAGAAATCCCAAGGACAAAGGAAGGATTTTTTAAACTAATGTTAAAGTAAGAGAATTTCTTAATCTTGATCTCGATCTTAATCTGCGCACCTAGGTGCGTATTTTTTATTTGTCTTGTTGCCAATACACCCTTGGATATGCCAAACGGATATTCTTCTCTTTCAAAACGGTGAGAATATATTCGTAGGCACGATTACGAACTGCCCATTGATAGGCTGGTTTTACGACACCGGTGATAATGTATTTGGCACCGCCATATTTTCCATCGATGGACATGACACCATAAACGCTGAACTCAGAATAATTGACGGTGCCAAGCTTATAGATTTTGTCATCATGCTGTTGATTGATGTGCTGGCAGATTTCCTCTAGGGTCTCCATGACCAATTGATGGTCCTCTTCAAAGGGAATAATGATTTCTAGTATGACCCGTGCCATGTCTTTATAGTAATTTTTTAGGGTCTTGATCTCGCCATTGGGTATGTAGACCTTTTTCAAAGACCATTCCCGGATTGCTGTAGAGCGTAAGCCGATTTCTTCTACTGTACCAAGGAATTGTTCATTTATGCTTACGAAGTCACCCACCTTCATTTGCCGCTCAAATAAAATAAAGAAGCCATTGATGATGTCCTTGATAAAGCTTTGAGCACCAAGACCTGCAATGAGGGTGATAATCCCGGCACCCGTCATCACGGTAGATCGTTTAATGAGACCAAACTGGCTAAGAATACTTAAAATTGCAACAGTCAAAATAAAATAAGCAGCCACGGAATCTATAAGGCTTTTGATTGTTTTTTCCCGTTGTTCATTGAAATTTGTAAGCTGTATTAGTTTTTCTGTAAAAAGCATGATGAGCTTAATTAACACAAAAGCAGCGACAAGAATGATAAGGGAGGCGACAAAGGATTTAATATTTATCTCAAAGACAATGCTTTTAATAAAATCTGAATCCATTGGCAAACCTCCTTACGATCTATCGAATAAATAGTATTTTTTGCAATTCTTCTAAAAGGTATTCAAAAGGAAATATGAAATACGAGAAGAACTAGTATTTATGCGTTGTTGAGATACACTTGTATTCAATGTAAATACAAAAAATGCAGATTATCCTTAGATTTCTAAGGCTATATAAATGAATTTATACATAAAATTATTGATATATAGAGGCTGAGATATTGCAATTCTATAGATTGCTGTGCTACAATATCAAAATAGAATCAATATTTAAAAAATTGTAACAAAATCATTAAGAATAATTAATAAAAGGAGGAGCATGTAAAGTTTTCTTTTTTAGCAATAACATTTAAGGGGGAAAAAGAATGAAAAAAGTGGGTAAAAAGTTTAGCTTTATGATCGCAATGATGCTCATCGCTGCACTTGTATTTACAGGTTGCGCGAAGCCGGCACAACCATCAGGCGGAGATACTCCAGCTGGGGAAGATGTGATTAAGATTGGTGTGTTTGAACCTCTAACAGGAGCTAACGCCGCGGGTGGAGCCATTGAACTAGAAGGCGTAGAACTTGCAAATGAATTATATCCTGAGGTTTTAGGTAAAAAAGTAGTACTAGTAACTGTAGATAACAAATCAGACAAAGTGGAGGCTGCCAATGCAGCATCTAGATTGATCGATAAGGAGAAGGTATCGGCAATCATTGGTAGCTGGGGAAGTTCCTTGTCCATGGCTGCTGGAGATGCAGTGAAGAGCGCTCAGATTCCTGCAGTGGGTGCGTCATGTACCAACCCATTGGTTACTCTAAACAATGATTATTATTTCAGAGTATGTTTTATTGATCCATTCCAAGGAACTGTTATGGCAAACTATGCTATCAATAAGCTTGGCGCAAAGAAGGCAGCCATCATTCAAGAGGTTTCTTCCGATTACTCTGTAGGCTTGGCAAAATTCTTTACAGATGCATTTAAAAGCTTAACCGGTGACGAAAATGCCATCGTGGGCAGTGCCAGCTATAGTACTGGGGATCAGGATTTTTCAGCCCAATTAACAAATATTAAGGCTTTGAACCCTGACGTAATCTTTGCTCCAGGTAACTTTACAGAATCAGCATTGTTGATAAAACAGGCGAGACAGTCAGGCATTACAATACCGATTCTTGGCGGAGATACTTGGGAAACACCAGAATTTATCGATATCGGGTTGGAAAATGTAGAAGGAGCTGTGTTCTCCACGTTCTTTACTTCAGAAGTGCCAATCACTGAGAAATCTGATGAGTTCCTAAAAGCTTACAGAGAAAAGTATAACAAGGAGCCGGCTTCAGTTACTGCTTTAGGATTTGATGCTTACCTCGTAATTCTTGATGCCATCGAGAGAGCAGGTTCTGCAGATTCTGTAGCTATTAGAGATGCTTTAGCTCAGACAAAGGATTATATGGGTGCAGCTGGTATCATTACCCTTGACGAAAACGGTGATGCTGTAAAGAGTGCTGTAATCAAGGTTGTTAAAGACGGTAAATTTACATATCTTGATACCATTGAGCCTGTAAAATAAATAGAATGAAAAGGAGAATTCTTGAAGAAGAATTCTCTTTTTTATTTAATAGGCAAGTTCTACTTGCCTATTAAATAAAAAAGCAGGGGTGCAGGGGAAGTATTCCCATGCCGTAGTCAGAGGGGTGCTCAGGCTGTTTAGCAGCCGTCGAAGGGGAACTAGGTTCCCCTAGCGAAGCATCGTTAGATGCTTTTTTATATTTTGTCGAAATTTATGAACCTGACGATTACCTAAATAATATGATGTACTACGAGAGGGAAGAAAAAAGAGGGTGGAGGAAAGGTATGAAATCAGGCAAAGAAAAATATAGGAAGATAGGACTTGCCATGCTGACAGGGGTTATGGTTTTTCTAATTATTTTTTTGAGTTTAACCCTTCATAAAGGCAGTCTTATATCGCAGTTGGAACAGGAGACACTGGAAAAGCTAACAGAATGTATTCTAAAAAACAATGGAGACTTTGAGGTGTGCAAAGAGACCATGTCTGCCATCACGGCTGACTTTGAAGCGAAAAAACAAGCCATAGATGAGGAAATATGGTTAAATAGCCTTACAGGACTGCTGATTACAATAGGTGTAATCCTGGCAAGTCTAAGTAAGGTAGTAAAAAATATTAAAACGATTGTTATTGAAGTAGTGAGCCTTTTCAAGAATGGAAAAGATAAAACAAAGGAAGAAAATAAACCAGAGAATAAAGAAGATAAGGAGCCATGTCAACCTAAAATTATTATTCCATCTAATCTAAAAGGAAAAAACTATATGGGAATCGATGAAATTATTGAGTTAATCAATCAGTTTAACAATATGGAAAAGGATGCTATATCTGGTGAGAGACAGGTACAAATTGAAAGAATTATGAATCTTCTGATGGAAAGATTGGTGAAGCTCCTGAGTCAAGCTGACCATTTCACAACGGAAATCGATCATGATCGAGAACAATTGACCCTTGGCATTACAGAAATCAAAAGAGGAATTGAGCATATATCTCAAACCATTTTGGAAAATGGAAAGAATAGTGATGATGACTATGGACAAGAGATCATGCATTCCATAGAAGAAATGCACATGGGTATTGAGGAAATAGGGATATTGTTACTTCAGATGGAAAAGAAATTAAAGAAGATTACTGTAAAGAAAGAACCTGAAAAGTAATAAGAATAAGAATAAACTATTTACGTGAGCGAGGTATAAGTTCTCTTCTTCCATCAGAAAATATAAATAAATAGGTAAGGAAGGGGAGAAAGATTTGAAATTTGACAGCTATAATGACCAGGAGATGAATCATAAAATTATAGAAGCTTGCATTCAGGATGATGAGTATGCAAAGGATAGACTCATTGAGGTCAGCAAGGAAGATGCCAGGATACCTGCTGTAGTCTTTGAAAACCTCTATGAGCTAGTTGATTATGATTTGAATTTCATTATTGACATTCTGCAAAATTCTTCTGAAAGAGAAAGAAATACAGTTCTTCGAAATGCCCAAGACCCCGAAGGAATTCGATGCTTGTTCGCTGAATATGATCGAGAAGAACTACGACAGCTTTCTATTGAAGATATTGTTGAAGGAAGGGATTTAGACATTATCTGGGAAGTTAAAGAAGGTCCAAGAGAAGGCGATCTAAGCAGAAGTTATCTAACCCGCTGTTTGATGACGGTTGCCTATCATTTAGGATTCGAAAAAGAGATGCAAAGTTTCTATGATAGCGAGAAAAGCAAGTATCTCGTGATGCACTAATATCTTAGAAATTATAAAAGGCGCCAAGGGCGCCTTTTATGTTATGGATATTTATACATTAAGCAAGTTCGATTAGGTTTCTTCTATAAACCGCATATAGATTTTTAAGATTACCAATCGTTTGGCTCATTTCTAACTGGAGTCCAGATGCAGTATCATAATCTCCAGATTCTACGGCCTCACGAATTTGCGTGAATAGTGATTTCTTACTTAAACTATCCTTCATTAAACTGTTTCGAAGCTGGTTAATCTTTTCCCAGTTAACCACATCTAGATCGGATACATTTTCGCTGCCATGAAGCTTTTTACAGCTTCTTACAAAATCCATGTTATCTGGAATGAGTCTTTGGGTTAACTCTGTTGCCCATTGACTAAGGGAGGCTACTCTATAAGAATTAATAATCTTTTCTGTGAATACATCCCCTTGAAGTAAAACTGATTTTTTGTCAGGATAGTTGTGGAATCCAACCATATTTTCCCATACAGTTGCAGGGGGCTTACCGAAGAATGTATTACGCTCTTCCTCTGTGTAGTGTTCGAAAACATCATCTTCGCTGCGGTAAGCTCTGTCTTTTTCTAGATAAAACTTCTCTTCTCCTACACCTTTAGAAAAATCTGCTTCCAGCTCTTTGGCATTCTTGCCAGCTTTGATTACAGCAGAAATACCATCAAGCATGGATTGATAGATGGCTGCGATAACTAGATAAGTGTTGCAGGTTGGATTTGGAGATCTTACCTCAAAACGTGTTGCCAATGGATTTGCCATATCGCGGACAAGGCCCGTTAAGATTGTTCTATTTCTAGATGGCGTATCTACTGTATGACCAATAGAAGCAACGATACAAACTGGTGCTTCAAATCCAGGCTTCAGACGATTTAATGAATCATTTGTGGAGCTTACGAAAGGATTAACAACCTCGTAGTTCTTTAATAGACCCATTAATGCACCCCAACCAATGGCACTCATATAATCCGATTTCAGGTCAGCTGGAGAGAACAGATTCTTTATTTTTCCATTTTTTAATTTTGCTGCAACACCTACGTGTGTATGCTCGCCGCTTCCGGCAACACCTTCAATAGGTTTTGCATTAAAAGTAACCTCTAAACCATAAGCGGTAAAGGTTTCTTGAACCAATTGACGAGCCAATAGCTCATTGTCAGCCGCTTGAAGTGAAGTGCTATATTTCCAGTCGATTTCTAATTGTTCCATAATGTGATTGTAGTGCCCATTGCCTGCTACTTTTGCTTGAACGCCTCCAACTTCCTTATGACCCATTTCTACACCTAAACCATACTCATCCATTATAGATAGTGTGTTCTCTAAGGCTGTACGAACAGGTCCTACCGTACGCTTCCAATATTGTTCCTTTAAGCCTTGGGAAGTAGAAAGTTTTTCAACGTCTGCAATTTCTTCCGGTGTTTTTACCCAAAATTCTAGCTCGGTAGCAGAAGTTAAGACAATGTCTTCAATATCATCGGCTGAAGAAATGCCGACACTTTCAAGGACATAAGGATTTTCATTAACCAGGGCAAGAACTTGAGATTTGAAGTGATCTACTGCAGCAGCCAATACAGAGCGGGAGTCCACCCTTGTAATACCATTGTGAATAAGGAAAGATGGTATTCTTAAGGTTCCGATTGGTCTGCCTGTTGCTTCATCTATGTTATCAAAATTGTAGTCTACAAACCAATTCACAGTGCTGTCAGGGATAATGTCAACCCTTGCATCATTTAAGCTGGCAATATCAGGGAGAACAACGCTGGAACCATCGGTTTGTACACCATAGGTTAGAAAGCTGTCAATATCTTCTAAGAATAGTTCTACTGGGATTTTCTCATCTGTATCATTACCACCAAGGTCAACGCCTACCAAAGATACAAACTTGATTTCCGGATGCTGCTTAAGAATGGAGGAAATCTCTTCTGGCGTATGCTGTGAAGTGGGAATTAAAAAAATAAGCTTATCATTTTCTGAACGTAAAATCTCACTGGACATGGTATCACCTCATCATTTTTTTATATTTATATTGAATAATTATAGCAGATATTACGATTTTGTAAACATCAAAAACGAGGGTAAAACGTTTTCAGAACAATAAAATTTATTAAAATATTTCATGAAAGAAAACTTGAAAAACGCAATAAATATTAAACGATATGAATAAAAATTCATAAATAAATTACGAACTAAAATAGAAAAAGCATCCAAAAAGTTTGAATGCTTGACTATTTCTATTGGTCTCACATATCTTTAATATTCTTTCCATTTTGGAAGAATATCAACCTTTTGCAGTGTCATTAATACGATCATAGAGATAGGTCCAATGATTAGGCCAATGACACCGAAAAGCTTTAAGCCGATATACATGGCCATTAGCGTTACCAGTGGATAAAGGCCAATTTGAGTGCCCAATACCTTGGGTTCTAACAATTGTCTTACAAATATAAGTATACCATAGAGTACAGCCAGCGAGACGGCAATTTTATATTTTCCAGTAACTAGATGCCATATGATCATAGGAACAAATACAGAGCCAGTACCAAGGATTGGGAATGCGTCTATAATACTGGCTACCAAAGCGACCAAGACAGAATAATCGATACCTATGATGGTCAAGCCGATGGCACATTCAATAAAGGTGATTGACATGAGGATCAATTGGGCCTTGATGTAGCCAAGTAATGCGAAGAGCAAATCATGCTTGAGAATTTTGCCCTTGCTAATCATACCAGAAGGAATCTGTGCTCTGATAAAGCGCGTAATCATTTGTTTATCTCTAGCAATAAAGAAGGTGGAGATAATTGTAACCAAGATAAATACCAAAACACTGGGTATGCCAGATAAAAAGCCCAACAAAGAGGATAAAAAGAGTGTTAATAAATTGCTTAGACTCTGGACAAGGGTATATAATCCATTCATGATTTGCTGCGCAATGTCAGGGGGCAGCGTAAAATATACATTCTGTGCCTGCTCAAAGATGGCCAAGCCCTGAATATAAATCTTTTTTGAGTACTCTGGAAGGTCTATGGAAAGCTTTGTGAGCTCTACAATAATGATGCCGCCAACCAGAGAGATTAATAGACCTGTAAAAAGAACAAAGAATAGTGTAGAAATAAATGCCGAAAGGCTGCGAGGCATTTTGAATCGGTTGGTCATCAAATCCACCGTAGGCTCAATGGCAGAAGCCACAAGCCAACCCAAAAGGAAAGGTAGTATGTAAAATATAAGGGTGGTCGAAACGAAATAGATTCCTACAATCGTAAGGCCAGCAATCAGCAATCGAACCAGCAACGGCAAATATTTTTTAAAGTCTATGTCCATAGCAACACTCCTAAATAATTGATATCTAATTATATGATATATTTTCCATGAATACAACCGCAGAAAGCCTTATAGAATACTGGTTTCATGGGATTTAAAAAGACTATAAAGATATTTCATTTATTCTTATATGCTTACAATAATGTTTGGAATTTGAATGAAGGGTATAAATATTATAAGAAGTATTTGACTATACAAAAGCCCATGGGGGGAGTGAGTTATATGAGAAAAGTACTTGTTACTACCGATGGTTCCAAATATGCTGAAAAAGGATTAGAACATGGCAGAAAAATAGCTGAGAAATTTTGTAGCGAGGTAATTGTCCTAAATGTAATAGATGACTTCAGCAATGCTTATTTAGATGATAGTGTATACCTATTCCAGCTATCAAAGGATGTATTAGAGAAAAATGCAAAAATAATTTTGCAGGAGGTTGAGCATGTATTTGAGGGATTTTGTGGATCAATCACCACTTTGGTCAAGAACGGTGATCCTGCTAAGGTGATCATTGAAACCATTGAAGAAGAGGAACCAGATCTAGTTGTCATGGGAAGTAAAGGATTAACAGGAATAAAGAAAGTTGCCATAGGGAGTGTATCGAATAAAGTGCTAAACCATACCAAGGTTCCAGTTTTAATCATAAGATAGAACAAAATTCCTTTTGATGACGCAGCCTTAAAAAATGTTTAACGCATATTTATAGGGTATCTATGTAATAACAAAAAATTCCTTGCCAAGAAATCATATTAAAAGGGGTGAAAGACGTATGAAAAAAATATTAATTACAACGGACGGTTCTGAGCATGCGCAAAAAGGTGTAATTTATGGCAGAAGGATTGCAGAGGTGTTTTGTAGTGAAGTGACGGTTTTGAATGTCATTAATGATTTTAAAAGTACCCATCACCACGAAAGCGTTTATATTTATGATCAATCGAAAGAAATATTCCAGGCCCAAGCAAAATCTATTATGGAAAAAGTAGAAGAAGACTTTAAAGGATTTTGTGGATCGCTTTCTACAATGATCAAGCTTGGAGATCCAGCCCAAGTAATTATCGAAACCATCGAAGAGGACAAGCCAGACTTGGTTATAATTGGAAGTAAAGGGTTAACGGGTATAAAAAAAGTTGTCGTAGGCAGCGTATCCAATAAGGTTCTAAATCATACGGACGTTCCAGTTTTAGTTGTAAGATAAATTAAATCCATGAGAGCACATTGTGAGTTTTGCACAACGTGCTCTTTTTATTTTTTGATAGAAAATACTCTTATTTATATATTACAATATTGAAATAGAAAGTTAACAAAATACAGTACTATTTCCTCATATAATATTCTATAATCAATTTGTAGTGTTAATAAAAGAGAAGGAGTATAATGTATGAAAAGAGTAAAAGATCTTCAACAATTGGCATTTGATTTTCTTTACCTTGGTTTAGGATGTGCACTGTTGGCATTTGCCATCACATCAATTTTGCAGCCCAATGGACTTATCACAGGTGGAATTACGGGTATTTCTATCATTACAGGCAAGTTAGCAGGCGTTAAATATACTTATTTGTATTATGTCTTATCCCTTGTAGTCTTAATCAGCGCATGGGGGTTAATGGGGAAGAGAGAAGCGGGTAAGATTATTTTACTTTCTACATGTTTCCCAATGATGCTTATACTCTTTGATACCATGAAATTTGATTTTATTGAAAATGACATGTTTCTTGCTTCTATCTATTATGGAATAATCAGTGGTGCCGGTTGTGGACTGATTTTAAAAAGGGGTTACTCCATGGGAGGTACAGATACCATCGCAAAGATTCTTCATCATAGATTGTTTCCATTTATCAGTATCAGCCAGCTCTTACTGGGAATCGATGTGGTAATCATTATAGTATCTGCCTTTGTGTATGATCGTAGAGTGGCCCTATATGCAATTTTGACCCAACTTGTCATGATGAAAGCCATTGACTTGGTACTTTTTGGATTTGGTTCCAAGAATGTAAAAATCGAAATTATTAGCAATTGTAATGATGCAGTAGCTGATTATATTATGAATACCATTGGCAGGGGCATTAGTACCTATGAAATTACAGGCGGCTATACAAACAATACGAGGCAGAAAATTATTTCCATTTGCTCACCACGGGAAGTCATGTTGATTAAGATGCATATTGCAAAAATTGATCCAGACGCTTTTGTAAACGTATTGCCAGTCATATCAGTATGGGGAAAAGGAATTGGATTTGAAAGCTTATTAGAAGAAACAAATAGATAATTCAGGCGCCCAGATTGGGCGTTTTTTTATTGTGAAGGGATGATTATTGAGGTTAATAGAGAAAGAATGGGACATTAATGTCGCAGGTCGAGATCAATAAAATTGTAGGGGCGATTCACGAATCGCCCAATGTTAGCGGCATGTTCATTATGAATAGTACCACAGTTGCTGTCATGCAGAGCACAGCGAAGCATCTCAAAGACCCACAATCAGATCCTTCACGTTATTCAAGCGGGTAGGTATCTATGGTCCAAGGGCGATTCGTGAATCGCCCCTACCAAGCTCAACATCAATCTTTGTCGCTTTATCCTACAATATCGATTTTAATCAGATTCCTATATGAAACAAAAAAACATCTGTATATATTTACCAGAACCAAGAAAGACTATCTATATGTTGATACGATTTTTTATCTATGGCTTGTTGGGATGGTGTATTGAGATTTTCTGGACAGGAATGGGGGCATTGCTATCTGGAGATAGAAGGTTTAGAGGGTATACCTATCTTTGGATGTTTCCTATTTATGGTGCTGCGGTTTTCTTAGAAGGACTGCATGATTTAATATTTCATTGGCCTGTTTTGATCAGAGGAGGTGTGTGGGTAGCAGTAATCTACTTTATTGAATTTACTTCAGGCAAAATGATTAGATCAGTGATTGGCATCTGTCCGTGGGATTATGGTAACGTAAAGTATGCAGTTCAGGGCGTTATTCGCCTGGATTATGCACCTGCATGGTTTGTGGCAGGTTTGTTGTTTGAAAGAATACATTTGATATTAGACAGAGTACTTTTATCGTGATGGCATAGGAAACCCCATGGTGCAAAAACACCATGGGGTGATTAATTTGAATAGCAACTAAAAGCTTTTAAAGTCAACCTTTACGTCATCTTTGCCGAAGATGGAGGTAATCATATTCATAAAGTTTTCCGAAAGGTCGCTGGCATAGAAAATATTTTCGAATTTTGGTTCGTGGGATAACATGTTGTGTTTGATCAATGTGGACTGTACGCTATTAATAATCTCAAATGATGGATCAATGATTCGAAGATAGGGATACAGCTTTTCAATGGTTTTCCTGATCCATGGATAATGGGTACACCCTAAAACAAGGGTATCAAGATCATTATCTTTCACAAAAGAATCTAAGTAATAGCGCACCGATAACTCCATAATCCCATTGTCAATGATACCCTCCTCAATAAGAGGAACGAAAATGGGACAAGGCATATCGAAAAGGGTTAAATTAGGATTGTAGTGAAGAATCGAGGTAATATAGGTTTTTTGATTGATTGTCACTTTGGTTCCAATAATTCCAATACGGTTTTGGGCTGTACATGATGCTGCAACCTTTTGGGCTGTAGGTTCGATAATTCCAATAATAGGAAGATCCTTATAGCACTGTTTCAATTCATCTAAGCAGGTAGCTGTAATTGTATTACAAGCAATAATAATCATCTTCACATTCTCATGAACCAAAAAGTCCACAATCTGTTTTGTAAAATTGGTAATTGTCGTTTTTGCTTTTGAGCCATAAGGTGTTCTTGCGGTATCCCCAAAGAAGATTAATCTTTCGTTGGGAAGTTCCTTTATAATATGGGGAACAGCGGTAAGGCCGCCAACACCCGAATCAAGTATACCAATAGGTCTGTTATCCATATATAAAATCCTCCTACCAAGTAGCATAAGTATTCAAAAAATAAAGATCCATAACATAATTATACTACACCATTATATTTGATGAAGCAATGGTTTATGCAATATCTACATAAAATTACATAACTGGAAAAAGGGTGTATACACACCCTTTTAATACGTATGGAATGCTATTCACTTTGATAAAGGGTAGGGTTGGATTCAGTCTCGACCCTATAAGGTACACCCTGCTTCGTATGTTTATATTTTTCTTTGAAAATCACCATACAATCATCTAAATCAGAGTATCCTAAAACAATATCTTCAGCCAGAGCTCTGCAGGATGGGGAACCGCAAGCACCACAGTCTAGGCCTGCGAGAATTTTTGCAATACAATCAATCTGATTCATTTTTTTCATGGCGACTAAAATATTATCATCGAGCTTGTGAACATTTTTTGGAAGGATTTCTTCAGTCAATAAAAAGCTTTCAATGGATTTTTCCAGATGAATTTTTTTCGTCTGCATATACTTTTCAGAAATCCTGCGAATACGATTTCTTGCAATAAACGGATTCTCCACAGCCAGGGAGCCTCCTACACATCCATTGACGCAGGCAAGACATTCGACAAACTCAATACCTGTTAAATGCCCATTTTCAATCTCATCAAGGATCTTGATAACGTTTTCAATACCATCAACACACAGGTAGTTTTCGATACCGAGGGAATAGGTTTCTCCTCCGGCCCTAGCCCAACCGATGGCTTTGCCAGAATTGTAGAAATCCATGTCTTCTTCTGCCTTTTTTAAGTTTTTCTGAATGAATGGAAATACCGTCTTTATAGAAATGACACCATCAACATTAGATTTTTTAATGCCAATAGGATTTTTTACGCTGGTAATTTTGGCTGGACAAGGTGTAATGAAAAAAATACCGATCTCTTCAGAGGAAAGACCTGTTTTCTCCATGGATTTTTGCCGTGCAAGCATGGCTGCTAATTCCATGGGTGCTTCCATAGGCATGATCAAATCAATTAGATTTGGAAAGCGGATCTGTATAAGGCGGACAATAACAGGACAAGAAGATGAAATCAATGGAAGCCTTTTTGCGTTTTGGATAAGCTCTCGGGTAAAGCTGGACACAATATCTGCACCCCTAGAAACTTCATATACATCATCGAAGCCCGATATTTTAAGGGCAGCTAATATATTATTTGGTTGCACATCTACTTCAAACTGACCCAGTAAAGTGGGTGCAGGGATAGCAACTTTGTATTTGTAATTTTGAATGGATTCTAATGGATCACCCGTACTATGTTTTGCATGATGGGGGCAAATACGAATACACTCACCACAATCTATACAACGCTCTTCAATAATACTAGCCTTTCCATTCTTTACACGGATAGCTTCTGTAGGGCAGCGTTTTATACAATTGGTGCAGCCTAAACACTTATCTTCCTTCAACGTCACTGAATGAAAATATTCACCCATGGTATATCCCTCCCCTAATCTAAAAGCCCATGACCAAATAAAAGACCGCAGGATCTATATAGCATGTACTCGGTACTAAGCAGAGCAATATTGCTTTCATTGGCAAGCTCGATCATTTCAGGCAAAGGTTCTTTGTCACGAACCAGCACAATGGCCCGAATATCCATAAGCTCAGCGGTGCGGATAACCTGAACATTGACAAGACCAGTAAGCAGAACTGAATTTTCCATGGGATTACGAAGCACATCACTGAGTAGATCTGATGCCCGGCCATATTCTATGTTCATATCTAAATCAACAGGATGGGTATAAACTTTTGCAGATAAAAGCTCAACAATTTCAGAAAGTTTCAAAATAACACCTCCAAACTAGGATGGATAACGAAATATAATCTTATTATACTATAGAAAGGAAATGAATAAAATATTTTGAAGTATTATATTATAATGAAATTACTGACAGCATGATACCGGATGGTGTATTCCATGGTAAATGGGTATAATAAGGAAAGAAAATTTAAGTAATACAATTTTGAAGGGAGGATGTGGGAGACCACGACACGCTATGAATGAGAATAAAAAATCGGTACCTAGAAGAGCAGATGTTCCTGCGTCATTAAAATGGAAGCTGGAACAAATGTATGAGAATGATGAGAGCTGGGAGCAAGAGCTTTCAGATGTAAGGGCTCTTATGGAAGAAACGAAAAAATACGCAGGAACCTTAGGGAACTCATCAGAAAATTTATTTGAAGGACTTAAGAAGAGCGACGAAGTATCAAGAAAGATGGAACATCTATTTGTCTATGCAAAGATGAGAAAAGATGAAGACAATAGGGTGAGCAAATATCAGGCCATGACGGACCGAGCCCAAAGCGTAAGTGTAGAGGTACAGAGCAGCCTTGCTTATATGATACCAGAGATATTAAGTATTCCAGAGGATAAAATTCAGGAATTCTTAAAGGAAAACCAAGATCTGTCGTTATATGCTTTTTATTTGGAAGAAATCCTTCGGCAAAAATCCCATGTATTGTCTAAGGAAGAAGAGCTGATATTGGCACAAGCAGGTGAATTGGCTGGAGCACCTAAGAATATATTTGGAATGATTAACAATGCAGATATCAAGTTTCCGGCCATAGAGGATGAAAATGGAGAGTCCATTGAGGTAACCAAGGGAAGATACGTAAAATTTCTTGAGAGCGGAGATCGAAGGGTAAGAAAGGATGCATTCCAAGCTTTGTATAGCAGCTATGGAAAGCAAAAGAATACCATTGGATCAACATTGAACTATAGTATGAAAAAAGATGCTTTCTATGCGAAAGTAAGAAAATACCCATCGGCGTTGGAGGCTTCCTTAGACAGTGACAATATTCCTGTATCCGTTTACGATAACCTGATAAAAACTGTCCATGAACACTTAAACAGCATGTATCGCTATGTGGACCTGAGGAAAAAGGCTCTTGGGGTGGATGAACTTCATATGTATGATTTATATACACCTATCGTAAAGGATGCGAAGATGGATATCCCCTATCAGGAAGCCAAACAAAAAATCAAGGCAGGTCTTGCCCCATTAGGAGAGGAATATGTCAGTCTACTGGACAAAGGTTTTAACGAAGGTTGGATTGATGTCCATGAGAATGAGGGTAAAACCAGCGGCGCTTATTCATGGGGATCCTATGATAGCCCGCCATATGTATTACTGAATTACCAAGATTCAATTAATGATCTTTTTACCCTTGCCCATGAGATGGGTCATTCATTACATACATACTATGCGAATCATCATCAGCCGTATCCTTATGCTGGATATAAGATATTCGTAGCAGAAGTGGCTTCCACAGTAAATGAAGCGTTACTCATGGAGCATTTGCTAGGGCATTTGAAGGAGCACAATACCAGAATGTACCTATTAAATCATTACTTGGAGCAGTTTAGGGGAACCTTATTCAGACAAACCATGTTTGCGGAGTTTGAGAAAATTACCCATGGGAAGGTGGAAAGCGGAGAAGCTTTGACACCAGAACTTCTCAATGAGATTTACTTGGAATTAAACCGAAAGTACTATGGACCAAATATTGTCATTGATGAAGAAATTCAATTGGAATGGGCAAGAATTCCACATTTCTATAATGCTTTTTATGTTTATAAGTATGCCACTGGGTTTTCAGCTGCCATATCCTTATCACAGAAAATATTAAAGGAAGGTACACCGGCAGTTCAGCGATATATCGACTTTTTAAAGAAGGGCGGTTCAGATTATCCCATTGAGCTATTGAAGGGTGCAGGGGTAGATATGACTACAACGCAACCTATTCATCAAGCGTTACAAGTGTTCGACAAACTATTGGATGAACTGGAAAAAGGATTATAATTCGGTATATAATAATGGATATTTGGTAACAATAAAGGAAATATAAGGAACTAAAGCTTACAATATTGATGTCCGATACTTTATATAGTAGTATATACATATTTATTATCTGTTAATTTCTCCTTTTTATAGAACGCCTAGGATATGAATGCATCCCAGGCGTTTTTTTATTCGATAAAAAACTGTTTTATGCGATAAAAAAACAATAAAAAATAAAAAAATATTAAAAAAATGGTTTGTCCAATGAGTGAGACTGATACCAAAGGGTAAGTATATAGTAGCATCATTGAAAGGAGCGAGAGCCTTGAGAAATCTAAGCTTTATTTTCGACTACATTTGCCCTTACTGCTACCTTATGATACCTGAGATAAGAAGGTTAGAAGAAGAACAAGGCTTCGACGTTGAATGGATTCCTATGGAGATCCATGCAGATACACCGATAGAAGGTGTTTCTCTGTTAGAGTATCTAGGACCTAGAAAGGTGATAAAGGCTGGAAAGCTATTGGATGAACTGGCTGCGGCAAAGGAAATACCTTTCTATTTGCCAGAAAAATTATATAATACACAATTGGTAAACCGATTAACGGCTTATGGACGTTCTAGGGTGAATCAAGGAGAATTGATAGATGAGGTTTTTCGTAGAGTTTTCGTTTATAATGAAAACATCAGTAATGATGAGATCGTGTATAAAATCTCTTTAAACCTTGGGTTATCCTATGATGACTTTGTAGAATATATTAAAAAACAATCTTTCACAGGAACAGCAAGCCGCTGGGAGTCAATTGTTCAAAAGCAAAGGATTAATGTGGTTCCAACTTTGTTAGAAGGGAGCAGTATAATATGTCAAGGGGTATGCTCCTACGATGAATTGGTTAAAATGTTGAAATAAGTGGTAAGGAAGAAATGACTTTTAATATGCCGTAAAGGCTAGATTTAAAAGTCATTTCTTTGTAGCGAGAAAGGGAGCTGCATTTAGTTTGGTGTATGAAATTCTTTTGTTGTGTTAGATTCGTCAAAAGAATGATATACTATATTCAAGTATATAACAGAATATGAGAATTATGGCAGGTGGTCAAATGTTCAACATCCTTTCCCTAGTATTTCGTTATTTGTTTATTCTTTTGATTTATTTATTTATGTTTGGGATTATTCGATTGATTTATATGGACATTAAGAATATCCATGGTGTTGATAAAGAAAATAGTACATATTTGAAGCTAATCAATCGGAAGGATACCCTTCCTTTTAAGGTGAAGGAGGTCTATAGTCTCGAGGATTCAGTTACCGTGGGTAGAGGGAATAACAATGATATCGTAATCAAGGACCCCTATATCTCCAACATTCACATAAAAATTGCCTTGGATGAAAATGAATTTTTTCTTGAGGATTTAGATAGTGCCAATGGCACTTGTTTGAATGGAGATCGGGTACTGGATGTTGTAAAACTGAAAAACGGTGATCGAATCAAATTTGGACAACTGGAGTTCTTGTTTGTTAGTAATGATTAAAGAGGTGTACATATGCTCAAAAAATTTATCAGCTATAAGGCACCGCAAAATCTAATTGTATTGATCAATAGTTTGGCATTATTATTACTCTTTTCATTTCGGGAAAATTTTGATCGAAACATGCTGATTTCAGGGTTGCTTTTTATTTGCATTATTTATATATCCAATTGGGTATTGCTCAAATGGTCTACAGGGGATCATTATTTGTTTCTGATTATGTCAATGCTGATAAGTATTGGTGTAATTATGATCTATCGGATTAATCCTATGTACGGCGCTAAACAGGTTATTTGGTTTGGTATAGGAATTATCATCTTTTTCCTAACTTACTTTGTGACGAAGAAGGTACAAGGATGGGAAAAATGGACGATTGCCTATGCATCTGGAGCCTTAATATTGTTCCTGTCTACCCTGCTCTTCGGTATTAAAGTAAAAGGGGCCACCAACTGGATTCGAGTTGCAGGCTACAGCTTTCAGCCGGCAGAGCTAATCAAACTGCTGTTTGTCTTCTTCTTAGCATCCTATTATACCAATGAAAAAAAACTGAAGAATCCTTATGTATTTTTTGGTATTGTCTATGCCCATATCGGGTTCCTGTTTATTCAACGAGACTTGGGAACGGCTATGCTGTTTTTCTTGATTTTCATGACGATTCTATACATCTATGAAGAGCATAGAAAGTTTATCTTATACAATTTAGGTGCTGCATCAGTGCCTGGGATCATGAGTTATTTCTTTATTAACCATGTCCGTGTAAGGGTGGAGACTTGGATCGATCCTTGGAGATTTATCGACAGTAAGGGATATCAAATTACCCAATCTTTATTTGCCATTGCTTCGGGAGGCTTTTTTGGCACAGGCATTGGTCTAGGTCATCCTGAATTTATCCCTGAGGTGCACAACGATTTTATTTTTTCTGCCATTTGTGAGGAAATGGGGATATTTGGCGGCATGGCTGTCATTATGCTGTTTCTGATTTTGGTATATAGAGGGTTTAAAATTGCCCTTAATCAGCACCATAGATTTTTTCGAATCGTGGCCATTGGTATTACAGCCATGTTGGGTTTTCAAGCCTTTATTATTTTAGGCGGCGTAACCAAGCTAATTCCTTTAACGGGTATCACATTACCCTTTGTCAGCTATGGAGGCAGCTCCTTAGTATCAAGCTTTGCAGCGTTGGGTATTCTACAGGTAGCATCTGAGGAACTGGAACAGGAGGAAAACCATGAACCAAGAATCCAAGAGGATTGTTAAAGTGCTTTGGGTGATGGGCGCTTTGTTCATTATCCTAGTGGTTTATTTGAGTTACTTTGAAATATTTAGGGCATCTAAAATTGTAACCAACAATTATAATAAAAGACAATGGCTGAATGAAGAATATGTATTAAGGGGGCAAATCGTAGATAGAAACGGTAAAACCCTGGCATATAGTGAGAAAATAGAAAACAATAAACAGGTACGAAAATACAATCATGGAAGACTCTATAGCCATGTTATTGGTTATAGTGATAAGGAGTATGGAAAGTCTGGACTAGAGTCATCTTATAATAATGAATTATTGAATATCAATGCATTAAATCCAATCTTGGAGATAACCGAAAAGATTACAGGACCCAAGGAAAAGGGCAATAACCTGATTCTCTCTCTAGATCATGAACTGCAAAAATATGCGCAGCAGAAGTTGGGAAATAACAAAGGTGCCATTATTGCCATGAATCCTAAAAGCGGTGAGATATATGCCATGGTAAGTAAACCTGATTTCAATGCATCAACCTTTAAGGAGAACTGGGAAGAACTGGTAGAGGATAAGGAGAGCCCTTTGTTAAATCGGGCAACCTCAGGGGTATATACCCCTGGTTCGGTCTTTAAGATTATTACGGCAGCAGCAGCGCTGCAAAATAAAGAAATAGATACGGAATATGCGTGTGAAGGTTCTGTAAACATAGAAGGTTATGTCCTGAGAGATTACCAAGAGACTGCCCATGGAGAAGTGGACCTGTTAGAGGCCATGGCAAAATCCTGCAATATTGCCTTTAGTCAAATGGGTCTTCAGCTGGGAGAACAAAAACTACAGGATACGGCTGAAAAGTTTATGTTTAATCGGATTATTCCCTTTGATTTAAAAACAAAATCCTCCATATTTCCAAGCAAGGGTATTATGACAAAGCCAGAGTTAGGTGCATCAGCCATAGGTCAAGGAAAGGTGCTGGTTACGCCTTTGAATATGGCGTTGGCCACGTCTGCCATTGCCAATGATGGCGTGATGATGAGGCCTATTTTGGTGAAGGAGATACTATCTTCCGAGGGTAAGACCCTAAAGGTGAATTATCCCCAGGCATTGACCAGGGCAAGCAGTAGTTTGATTGCACGAGAAATTCGTGATATGATGGTTGAGGTTGTTACCGATGGAACGGGAACGAATGCAAGAATCAAAAATATAAAGGTTGCTGGAAAAACAGGGACGGCTGAAAACGATACTGGGAAAACCCATGCTTGGTTTACAGGTTTTGCACCAGCTGAAGATCCAAAGGTTGTTGTAGTGGTTGTGTTGGAGAGCCATGGGACTACCGGCGGAAAGAGTGCTGCGCCCCTTGCCAGGGACATGATGATCCAAACAATGAATCGTGTAAAATAATGAGAGGAGTGATACCAATGGATATGGGACTAAAAGGAAAAAACATCGTGGTAATGGGTGTCGCCAATAAATGGAGTATCGCATGGGGAATTGCCCAAGTTCTACATCAAGCAGGTGGAAACTTAATTTTTACATATCAAGGGGAGCGAAGTGAAGAACATATCCGAAAGCTTACAGAGGAGATGGGGACATTCCCATTGATTCACTGTGATGTGACCAAGGATGAAGATATAGCGAAAGCTTTCGAAGAGATTGAAGAAAAGGTTGGCATGATTCATGGGGTAGTCCATAGTATTGCCCATGCAAAAAAAGAAGAACTGGAAGGACTCTATATGAATACTTCTAGAGAAGGCTATGCCATGGCTCAAGATATTAGTGCATACTCTTTGGTGGCTGTGACCAGAGGTGCTGTACCCCTGATGAAAGAGGGTGGAAGCATCATTACCTTATCTTACCTCGGTGGAGAACGAGTGGTGAAAAATTACAATGTGATGGGGGTAGCCAAGGCTGCCTTAGAAGCCAGTGTAAAATACCTGGCAGCGGATCTCGGCAGGGAAAACATTCGAGTAAATGCCATATCTGCAGGACCTATAAAGACCTTAGCGGCCAAAGGGGTCAAAGATTTTACTACCATGCTGAAGGAGTTTGAAGAAAAGGTACCCATGGGAAGGCTGGTTCTAACCGAGGAAGTTGCCAATACGGCATTGTTTTTATGCAGCCCTATGAGCAGCGGTATTACAGGTGAAGTAATTCACGTGGACTGTGGATATAATATATTAGCATGATAAAAAAGATCAACCGAAAGCGGTTGATCTTTGTATTAAGATATTATAAAAGAATGCATCATAATCGGGCAGGATCATCCTGCCCATTTGTGTATGATTCAACGCCTACCGAACCGTGAACACGGACCTTTCGGTAGACGATGGATTGGCACTGGGCATATTTAAAATAAAATTTGCAATATCCTCTGATGCATGGGGTTTTCGGAGCCTAGTCATATTTCTGCAGATGGTTTGGTACCGATCTGGATCATCCTTAAGAAGATTGATACAAGAAATGAGGGAGTTGGGGCTGGCGGCTACCATCCCGATACCGTTGTTCAGTATAAACTCCATGTTTCGCTCTTCTTGGCCAGGTAGATTCCAAGTTACAATAATCGGTAATTCTTTCGCCAATGCCTCTGTGACGGTAATGCCACCAGGCTTTGTAATAATGATATCAGAGGCACTCATAAACTCATCAATGTTGGAAACATAGCCAAATACCTTAAGATTCTTTCGATTGATTAAAGATAGATACCGATAGAGCTCTTGATTTTTTCCTGCAATGGCAATTATCTGAATATCGATATTGTAAGTAAAAAGATAATCCAGGGTTTCTGTTATGTTTCCCAGCCCTAAACCACCACCCATAATGAGGGCTGTAAAGGTATTGGACAGATTTAGCCTTTCGCATACTTCTTGTCGGTTATAAGATTTAGCAAATTTATCATCGATAGGAATACCAAAAAATTTTGCCCGCTCCAAGGGAATCTGCCAATACTGGAATTCGTGGACAAAGTTTTCTGAGGGCATCATATAATAATCGATTTCATTGTTGATCCAGCTTGGGTGAATCGTATAATCCGTAAGTACTGTAACCAAAGGAATATCAATTTTACCCTTTCTTTTCATTGCGGATAGTGCTTCAGCGGGAAAGGGATGGGTACAGACGATAACATCAGGCTGAAAATCACCCAAAAGCCGTGTCAACTTCCTTGACAAAACTACCTTATTTAAAAATTCACTCACATCTACGATGGAATTATCTGTTACTTCAGAACGTTTATAGATATAACCATATAAGGTGGGAATATATTTAATGGATTTTATATATGCCTCAAATACAATCTTATGTAGACTGGGATGGACATAATTAAAAGCATCAATAACTTCTACTTTATGCTTTGGATCTATTCGCTTAATCTTATCCGCGATGGTTTTGGCGACTTGATTATGGCCTTCCCCTGCGGATACAGTAAAAAATAGTATATTCACACAATCACCTCCTAGATAACTATTATACCATTTTTATAAAAAAAGTCTGCTATGAAGATGTAAAAATCCAATGCCCAGTAGAAGATACATATTATTTTTTGGGGTAAATGCAAAGTGTATTACAGATGATAGGAGGAATAAGCCCATATCAAAGAGAATGTATTCTATATGTCTATAAACCGATGGAGTGGGAGTGAGACCTATAGAAAAGTATATGAAAGCTTCCTTGAAGGTTAAGATGATTGTCTTTACGACGGTAATGGTTGCAGTGCTCATCTCCATTATTGGCGGCTTTAGTCTATGGTATATCAATAATAGTATTGAGAATACACTAGCAAAAAATTCCATGGAAGTAGCTCAAAAAATAGTGTTACAAAGGGATATCCAGGTTAATATTGGCAAACCCAGGGGTGAATATAGGACCCAGCTGATTGTTGAGGACATCCGGAGGGCATCCAATGCAGCGGCTATAGCCGTGATGGACATTAATGGCATTCAATATGCATATTCAGCGTTTAATAAAATTGGTGGAAGGGATATTAAGGGCAATAGCAGCATGGCCTATGATGGAAAAACCTATATTTCAAAAAGTACCAAGGGGCAGGAGCGGTATGTTCAAGCACATATGCCAATCTATAGGGATGGAAAGCAAGTGGGTATTGTCTTAGTTAGTATGGCAATGCCCAATATAACTAAATTTTTTACGGAAGTTGAGAGTGGTTTTTACTTCATTCTAACTTTTTCCATCCTCCTCACCATTATGGGGGCAACGATGCTGGCTCAAAACATCAAAAGACAAATATCTGGGTTGGAGCCTTTGGAGATTTCACGGCTCCTAAAGGAAAGATATGTTATCCTGCAGACGGTGAAGGAAGGAATTTTGGCAGTCGATAGTGAATATAAAATTACTCTGATAAATGGGGAAGGCAAAAGAATTTTAGGACTGAAAGAGGATGTAATCGGCAGAGATATTCGAGAAATTATAAAAAACAGCCATATGCCGGAAATTATTGAAAAGGGCATCCCAGAATATGATCGAGAGCATATCCTGAACAACAGAGCTATCGTAGCGAATACGCTTCCCATTAATATCGGTGGTGAGGCCATTGGTGCTGTATCAAGTTTTAGAGATTTGACGGAAGTAAAAAATCTTGCGGAACAGATGACGGGTGTAAGACGGTTTATCGATGCCCTTAGGGCACAAAATCATGAATTTTTAAATAAAATGCATACCATTTCTGGCCTGCTTCAATTGAAATGCTACGATGAGGCCATGAAGTATATAGATGATATCAGTATCCTCCATGAAGAAACCTTAGGCTTTCTAACAAAGCATATAAAAAACCCTTCTTTGTCAGGTCTGCTTCTGGCAAAATATAATAAAATGGAAGAGATGAAAATCAAATTTTCTATAGATCCCTGTAGTAGAGTGGCCCAGGGGGATGAAATTGATACAGAGGTCCTTTTGACGGTTATAGGGAATCTCATCGAAAATGCCATAGATGCCGTAAGTGGTCTTGACCGAGAGCGTAAAAACGTATACTTAACAATTAATGATGGAAGTGAAGAACTGGAAATCATTGTTACAGACACAGGAGAAGGAATTCCAGAGGAAAATCTAGAAAAAATATTTGAATTTGGTTTTTCTACAAAAGAAGGAGCAAACAAAGGGGTAGGATTGGCCTTGATTCGGCAGATTCTTGAAGGTGTAGGCGGTACCATTCATGTAGAGAGTCAAATGGATGTTGGTACAGAAATGATTGTGATTATTCCTAAAAAATGATAGCGTGGTGGAAAAATGAGAGAGATACATGTTTTGATCGTTGAGGATGACCCTATGGTTCAAGAAATCAACCGAAGATTTATTTCAAAAGTTAAAGATTTTCGTGTTGTTGGTATCGCAAATAATGGTTCTGAAGCTTTGAAAATGGTACGAGAGCTTAAACCACAATTGGTTTTACTGGATGTTTTTATGGCCAAAATGGACGGTCTGACTGTATTAAAGGAAATAAGAAGTATCGGTGCCAACGTGGATGTGATTTTGATAACTGCGGACAAAACTGTTGATACAATCCATGATGCCATAAGATATGGTGTGATTGACTATATTATCAAGCCTTTTAAATTTGAGAGATTTAAGGAAGCCTTGCTTCACTATCAGAAAATGAGAGAAACCCTAGAAAATAAAGATAATTTTCAGCAGCAGGACCTGGATCGAATTCTTCATCTGAAAGATGATAGGATAGAAGAATTGCCAAAGGGATTGAATCAGACTACCTTGGATCTTGTGGTGGATTATTTAAAGAATAATAAACAGTTCCATACGTCTATGGAGCTATCTCAAGATGTTGGTATCGCCAGGGTTACTGCTAGAAGATATTTAGAATACCTGACAGATAAAAAAGTTGTCCAGGTGGAGTTAGAGTATGGCAGTGTAGGGCGCCCTGTCCATCGTTATAAGTTTATAGAATCGGTTTGATATATTGGTTTGAAATAATAAAAATAAATACCAGCGTAGGTGCTGGTATTTATTTGCTTGTTGAAACAATTAACTTTGCTGCCTCTAGAAGGTTTGAGACAGTATAATCAGCATTTCTATAAGGTGCCCCTAGTTTTATGGTCTTGCAGCCGGCTCGCCGGCCTGCCTCAATATCGAAATCTCGATCTCCTACCATATAAGAGGTTTCAAGGTCGATATGATGCTCCTTGGCCAAGCGAAGGAGCATCCCTGGTGCTGGTTTTCTACATTCACATTTTGATTTAAAATGGGGGCAATAGGCTACACCATGGATCATAATATCATTGATCTTAAAATCTGCCAGCATGCTATCATGGATATCCTTAAGATTTTCATGGGTAAAATACCCCATTTCAATACCGCCCTGATTTGTTACGACAAATACTTGGAAACCAGCGTCATTGAGCATTCTAACTGCTTCAAAGGTCCATGGAAAAAAAACAAAATCTTGAGGCTTATTTACAGGCATACGATTGTCATTGATTACGCCATCTCGATCGAGAAATACAGCTTTTTGCATAAAAACCTCCTTTTTGGATATTTCATAGTTTTTCCTTATAGTATGTGCTACAATATGATTTAAGCGGCTGGAAATTTATAGCATAAGGAGAACGAACAATGGGGAATCGTCGTATAGAACAACGTATCGTCATGGCATCCTTGATCGCTGCCAGTATTTCTATATATATAGGATACCTCGGTCTATTATCCCTATTGATATATAAAATCTTTAAGATGAAAACCTGTGAAAAGGATTTTCTTGGTAAGAACAATGGTACGCTTTGGGTTATTATTATTTATTTACTTTTTCAGTTACTACAGACTCGATATACATTTTATGGACTTCAAGCATTTACCCTTATTATACTACAAATAGCAGCATATATTGCAATCCGCGATAACTTCAGCACCGAAAAGGAGTACAGCACCCTCATAAATATATTGGTTTGGGGAAGTATAATCATATCTGGCATTGGTATTATCCAGTACTTTTATCTTGATCCCTCAGATCTTCCTAAATCTTGGGTAGATAAGAATATATATGATATTCAAATTCGTGTATATTCAACACTATATAATCCGAATGTATTGGGGGCGTATTTGGTTTCTATGATTTGTATGACCATTGCTTCTTTGGAAGAGATACGAAAACGGCCAGTTCATGTTATTTCTCTATTTCTCTGTTCTATATGCTTAATATTTACATATTCTAGGGCAGCTTTACTGACACTGGCCATAGCTACCATGGTGTTGACTGCCTTAAAAAAGAATAAAAGATATATTATATACGGCATTATCATTTTGATTGCAGCCCTTATGATTGATGGCAGCAACTATACCCAAAGAATGAATCCTGAGTTTGCTGCAAAAGATAGCAGCATTGAATATAGGATAGAGATATATAGGACAGTGATAGATATCATTGAAGACCATATGGTTTTTGGTACAGGGTTAAATACTATGCGGGTATATATCGATCAATATTCGTCAGAGATCAAGGCGCCTGTGTTCCACGGGCACAATCTTTTTCTTCATACGATGGCAGAAACAGGCGTAATTGGGTTATTGCTATTATTGATTATGCTGGGAAAATCTATAAAAAATTCAATAGAAATGGTGAATGAGAGCCAGAATAGGGGTATAAAAACCATAGGAATAAGTATGAGCTTATTTTACATGACCTTGCTGATTCAAGGAATCGTCGATGCAGTGGTATTTGCGCCCCAATATTCTATTTTTGTATGGACGATGATGGCCATATCAGACGGGATTTGGATAAATAGCAGAAAAGAGTATAGACAACATAGGTGGTGGAAATATGAAGGATAAGATATTGTCAACCCTTACCCAAGAAGAAACCTTGGAAAAGATTCTTGATATGGATAGGTTGGAAGATCATGAATGGGTTTGGATCAACAGGGATATTTTTTTGAATATATGCTACAATATTGGTTTGGATGTAGAAATGACAGAGACTGAGATTGAGGACGCCCTTAGGCAGACTGAAGATTATGAAATCATTGAAATACTGACGGAGGCTTTTCGCAAGCGAGAATATATTCCTATAGATCAGTTTCAATTTTCACGGCTGGAGACGGGCTATAAGCCGACAACCGATATTGAAACTGCTATATTTGTGAAGGAAAACTACTATAGGAAACTGTTTATACGTCTATCCAAGGCGTTTGACTGGATGCTCAAGGCTATGGCTTTAGATACCTATTTTAGAATGGGATTAGATTATAAATCCTTAAAAGAAGTTTATGAGGATCTATATGAGGGAAATATAAGAATCCTTGAAGATGTTTTTCGAAAAGGCGAACATACCTATCTAGCAGGCACATGGAAGCATGAAAGAAAAACGGATGAATTATATTTTTATAAGTCAGGTGAATTTTTTTGCAGTTGGGCTGAAGGTGCAGTAAACTCAAAATTTGAAGAACATATCCATAGAGAATAGATAAACAACACCCAGTCAGGGTGTTGTTTATCTATATGAAGAAATCATTGGATACAGGCCCGTTTGAATGAATAGCTTTTTTTAAGATAATCATATCCATATCATGGGCACGTTCTACGATATGATCGTAGATTTTATTGCAATGGTTACATTGAACATATTGTTTGAAATCTTTTTGTTCGCGATCCAGAAATAGATAAGATGTATAACCTTCTTGATCCTGCCACTTTACTTTTCCATCATCGGCTAGATCATAAAGGTAAACATATGTGACTTCATCCTTGAGCAAAAGACTTCCTTTATCACAGTGAGGACATTTCATATTAAACCTCCGTTCGTATATAACGTAGGGTGGACGACCCTGTCCACCCGTCATGGGTTTGATTACGCCAACGGACGGACAGGGTCGTCCGTCCTACAAAAATCGGCCAAGACCTTAACAAAGCCGGTTTCTATGTTAAGTATTTGTAATTACAAGTCTTACTATGCCTAAGGAGGGTATAAAAAACATGATAAATATGTAGGCTATTAGAATCATTTGCGATGATTTTTCTAGCAGACTATTTGCAATTAATGCTATAATAGGAATAGTATAAGTGTGTATATCGGAAGGGGATCTAGATGCAGCATAAAGTACATGAGATAAAGAGGATTACTTATGAAATTGAGAAGAGTGTTCATACGGGTAACAAGGTTATTCTTGAAAAACTCATCGATGATATGATAAAAACCTGTGAAGGAATTCGTGGTGATATTCAAGCGAAAAAAAGTGCTTTGAGTAATATTAAGTTAGATATTATTAATGAAATTAAGTTTCTATATAAACCTGTCCTTAAGAAGAATTATTATGAGGGTACTTACCTTGAGGAGTTTTCTAAAAAGCGTACAGAAGACTTAAAAGAGGCAAAAGCACTGGATATTCATAATCGATTTTGGCAGACCTATGAGGTGATGAGGGGAAATGTTTTCGGTTCAGTTCCTCTGGAATTGATTCACAAGGATGCAACTCGAAGACTTATGGGCTACGGGTGGGATGAGGTGACGGTGAAGGTCATAGAAGTATGTGAAAGACAATGCAGTATCAAAGAGTTGGTAGAGTTTTGTGAGTTAAACTTCGATCATTTCCTGATCGTAAAGGAGAAAGCATCTGAATCTGAAATCATTTTGCACTATCAAGTGTAAGGAGAAGGTATTTCATTGATTGCGAATAGAAAGAATTTAGAAAAGATATTCATTCTCTGTGTTTTAACAGCTTTTACGGGTCAAATTTATCTAAATCCCTTTGCTTCAGGATTTAGATTTTCTTTTAGCGTTTCAGCTTTGTCCCTCATGTTGATATTTTTTAAGGATATTTCTGTCATGGCGGCTACCAATGCTGTAGGCGTATCTATCTTTCTTTTTAGAAGCTTTGTATATCTGCTTGGACACCCTGAGGCAGATATAGCAAGCGCTGTGATATTGTATGCGCCTGGGGCCATCTTTTATGTCCTATATGGGATATTGTTTGAACTGCTAAGTGTTCGAGACAAATTGAGAAAAGGAGAACATATTATCCTTTCCCTATGGTTATGTGATAGTATTTCAAATATCATTGAGGTGGCTGTTCGAAAAAGCCGAATTGATCATCCTTTTGAGATCGTTGTTTTGGTGCTTATTTTGATGGGATTGATGCGTTCTATTATTACGACCATTGCTTATGAAGTGATCAATTATTATATGCATCGTTATGAAAGGGAACAAAAAGATAGGAAGTACCGAGAACTGATTCTTTTTATGGCTAGCCTAGAATCAGAACTGTTTTTCCTGAGAAAATCTAGTGTGGATATTGAGGAAGCCATGAAAAGGAGCTATCGTCTTTATGAGCAATTACAGGACAAGTATCTAAAGGATGAGGCATTAATGGTTGCCAAGGACATCCATGAGATCAAAAAAGACTATATACGCGTGGTATCTGGCATAGAAAAAACCCTCTCAGAGGAAGACAAGAGCTTATACATGAACCTGAAGGAAATATATCAGATTATCAAAGCAAATACTGAGAAACTGATCGTAATGAATCAAAAACAGATTATTTTAAGATTTAAATTTCAGCAAAATTTCATTACAAGGGATTACTATCAGCTGATCTCCATATTGAATAATTTGATTATCAATGCCATTGATGCCATTGAGGAAACAGGGATTATCAGTATTTCCCAAGAAACATCAGGATCATATTGTTTCTTTAAGGTGTTGGATAATGGAGAAGGCATAGATGAATCGGATATAGATTTGGTATTTGAGCCAGGATTCTCGACAAAGTATAATGCAATAACGGGAGAAATGTCCACGGGGATTGGACTTACCCATGTAAAACACATTGTAGAACGGCATTTTGACGGGCGATTGGAAGTAAGCTCTAGCGAGGACGGGGGAACGACCTTTACCATCCAAATTCCATTTTCAAAGATTGCTGTATAAGAGGTGATAATATGAACCCGAGCTTTTATATTGTTGATGATGACAAGGGTATTCGTAAGGTATTAAAAAATATTATTGACCAATATAATTTGGGAGATGTGATCGGGGAAGCTGAGGAGGGCATCAGTGCAATAGATGATATCAAAAGTTTAAGGCCGAAAATTGTGTTGGTCGATTTATTGCTTCCCGGAATGGATGGGATTGCCATTGTATCTACCCTTAAGGACATGGACTTAAATCTAGACACAAACTATATCATGATTTCCCAGGTGAATTCAAAGGAAATGGTTTCGAAGGCCTATACCCAAGGGGTAGAGTTTTACATCAATAAGCCTATCAATGTGGTAGAGGTTGTTTCTATCATCAATAAAGTCAAGGAAAAGTTGAAGATGCAAGAAGTCATACATTCCTTTGAGAAGGCTATCCATAGCATGAGTATGTTGAAGGAATATACTGGGGGAAAGGAAGTAAATATCCTTTCGGAGAAGGATCGGATCAAGAAGATTCTTTCCCATTTAGGAATACTCGGAGAATCTGGGAGCAATGAAATTGTAGAAATAATCCTCATACTTTTGGAACAAAAGCAGGATTTTCGAGGCAAACTATTGAATCAAAAAATATCAGAATTATTTGGGATGCTTGTCCAGAGGTATTGGGATAATTATGAGATATCTATCAATGTGGCTACCATTGAGCAAAGAATTCGAAGGGCCATTAACAAAGCTTTAAAGAACTTAGCCAATCTAGGTATTGAAGACTATAGCAATGATACCTTCATTAAATACGGAAATACTATTTTTGATTTTGAGGAAGTACGGAAGCAAATGGATTACATTCGGGGAAAATCCAACTATGGCGGGAAAATTAGCGTCAGAAAGTTTATAGAAGGCATCATGATGGAAATGAAAAATGAATCATGATAACTTGCAGAAAAGAGAATACTTGCAATTATTAAACTAAAACTGTATGTTTTGGTTTTTTTTTGTACTTTTCTGTAGGGTGATGAGTATGCTATCATAGTAAAGACACTTTGTTACAAAAAATTAAAAAAGGAGGATGTCTATGAACAAGAAAATGAGTTTAACCACAAAAATCTTTATTGGTCTTATTGTCGGTCTTATTATCGGTCTTATTCTTAATCAAATGGGTCCATCTGATTTCAGAGACAAGTTTCTAGTAAATGGGTTGTTTACTCTTGTAGGAAATGTGTTTCTAAACTCTATTAACATGGTTGTAGTACCATTAGTATTTGTTTCAATTGCAAATGGTGCTGCATCAATCACTGACATTAGAAAATTAGGTAGAGTGGGATCAAAAACAATATTATTTTACCTAGTTACTACAGCAGTGGCAATTACGATTGCAATGGTACTTTCTATCGTAGTTAAACCAGGATTAGGCTTAGATATGTCATCACTGGTGAAAACAGAACCAACCATTGCTGCAGCGAAGCCTTTGGTTGAAGTAATTACAGATATGATACCTAAAAACCCAGTTGCAGCTATGGCAAATGGGGTAATGCTTCAAATTATCGTATTTGCTTTACTCATCGGGGTAGGCTTAGCTACATTAGGAGAGAAAGTAAAATCTATCGTTAATATTTTTGAGCAATTGAATGAATTGATGATGAAAATGGTTGGTATGGTCATGATCCTTGCACCTTATGGGGTACTATGTCTGATTGCCAAGACATTTACAGGATTAGGCTTCGATGCTATGGTGCCATTACTGAAATATATGATCTGCGTATTGGTTGCTCTAGCATTACATGCAGGTATTACGTACTCAGGATTATTAGTAATTTTTACAAAATTAAATCCAATCACATTCTTCAAGAAGTTTGCACCAGCCATGGGGGTTGCATTCTCAACAGCCAGCTCTAATGCAACGTTACCTGTGACCCTTGAAACTGTTGAAGAAAATCTAGGTGTTAATAAGAGTATTGCTTCCTTTACAATTCCGTTGGGTGCAACAATTAACATGGATGGGACAGCAATCATGCAAGGAGCAGCAACAATCTTTATTTCTCAATTATACGGTATTGAGTTAGGGATGGGTGCTCTGTTAACAGTAATCTTAACAGCTACTTTGGCATCTATCGGTACAGCGGGTGTACCAGGGGTTGGATTAATCATGTTATCCATGGTATTACAAGCTGTTGGTTTACCAGTGGAAGGTATTGCATTGATCATCGGTATTGATAGAATTCTTGACATGTCAAGAACAGCGATCAACATCACAGGTGATGCGATCTGTACGATCATCGTTGCAAAATCTGAAGGTGAATTTGACGAAAAAGTATATAACTCTGCAGTAGTAGAAAAATCAATCGCATAATGCATGAAGGGGATGGTGAAAACCATCCCCTTTTTAATGGGTATTTTACAAAAACTTTTCTTTGACTTTATTCCAGAAGTCATAATTTTTTAATCGTAGAAGCTTTACCTTGATATCAGACATCTTCAGATTTATTTCCACAATCTCATTGTGTTTGTGCTCCATCCCATCGGTAACGACCAAAATAGAGTTCTCAAAGGGATACTCAGGGTGAATCTTAATCATAGATCCCCGGGGGACAATCAAGCTTGAGGTAAAAGAACGGTAGGCAATAGTGTTGATAGGTGCGATCGGCGTGATTTGAAGAAGATCCAATCGTGGGTCTACAATGCTGCCCCCTAAGGAATAGTTATAGGCTGTACTACCTGTGGGTGTAGATATTAGTACCCCATCACCGCTAAATTTTTCAAGGAAGCTATCATCCAAGGAAATATTTAGATGAATCGTCCTGGATTTATCTCCTTTTATGGTGATTTCATTGATCCCCATGATTTCGATGCAGCTGTTACGGGTACAGATATTGGCTTCCACAGGGTGAAGTTCTTGGATTATATAGTCACCTTTTTCATAACGAAAAATAAACTCATCCAGCTGATAGGGAGAAAGCTCTTGAAAAAAGCCAAGATGACCTGTATTTATGCCTACAATGGGAATATCGGGAAATTTATACTCGTGCAATGCCCTAAGAAAAGCACCGTCACCACCGATACAGACAGTCAAATCAGCCTTAGGATCAAAAACATCGGCGATAAAAAAGCCATTTTTCTCGAGCTTACGCTTTAATATCCTGCTGGTTTCATTGGAAATTGGCCGCTCATTTGTAACGATATTGATAACACGGGTTTGATTGGACATAACATCTTCTCCACTAAGACTCAGTTCAGATGGAGTTTGCACCCGCGGGCACAGGTAACTCCACCTGAACGCCAAGTCGTGTTATCCAGGGGCTGTACAACTCTTGTCTCCCCCTTGTATAAGCAGGGATCATAAATCTTTGATTTATTGATCATCGCTTACACAGCGTGCAAGCGGGAGTCTTAGAGTTGTTAGCCATCGGATAAAAGCAATTTTTAGTATATTTTAACATAATTAGTATCGTTCTAAAAGTATAGGTTCATTCCTTCTATCCTGAGAATTTATTGGAATACCCCTTGTAAACATGTCATAAGATGGATATATTAGTGATAATGTGAAAAAAAGGAGAGAGTGCAATGGAACAGCCGCTAATCGTCACAGCAGCAGTCATTCGAAAGGAAGATACAATACTTATAGCCCAGCGATATGTGAAGACGGATCATTCTCTAAAGTGGGAGTTTCCTGGGGGAAAGCTGGAATGTGGGGAAACACCAGAACAATGTCTTGCCCGGGAAATAAAAGAGGAATTAAATCTGAAAGTTGAAGTGGCGGATATTTTTAAGGTCGTTTATCATGAGTACCCGGGAAAGAAAATTTTACTATTGTGTTATTTGTGCAATGACCTCGGCGGGCATCCGAAAGCTTTAGATTGTCAAGATTTTAAATGGATCAATATCGATACACTGGATCAATTCGATTTCGTAGAAGCTGATTTGCCCATCGTAGAAAAGATTAAAAGGATGGGACACAGTATATTTGAGATTGACCGATAGGGCAGCTATAAATATAATTATAGATGTATATATAGAAGAGTAGGTGTATAAGGTGAAGAAAACAAATGGAAACATACTAGAATTTGTAGTAGATGAACAACATGAGGGCAAAGAGTTAAAAGAAATCCTTTATGATGAGATGAAGCTATCCAGCAGATTGGTTAGAAGGATGAAGCGAAGCAAAAGCATCTTGGTAAATGGAAACTTTATCACCTTCCATGCTAGATTAAGACGGGGAGATAAAGTAGAAGCCATCATGGCTGATGAAGTGAATCAGTTCGAGCCGGAGAATATTCCTATGGAGGTTGTGTATGAGGATGTTGATCTGGTTATCGTAAATAAACAACCAGGCTTGGTGGTACATCCCACAAAAGGACACCCTACAGGCACAATGGCCAATGCACTGGTATATCGTATGAAGGAGCGAGAAGAGAGCTACAAAATTCGCTTTGTAAATCGATTAGACCGAGATACCTCGGGTTTGATTATCATTGCGAAAAATCCATATGCCCAGCAGGAGCTTTCGAAGCAAATGCAAAGGGATGAAGTGGAGAAAATATACTTAGCAGTGGTCAAAGGTATCATAGAAGAAGAGAAGGGTACCGTCGATGCACCTATCGGACGACCAGACCCAGAAGATATTCTCCGGAAGGTCTATGAAGGCGGACAAGCCTCTGTTACCCACTATGAAGTGATTGAGCGGATAAAAGATGCAACGGTGATCCGAGTAAAATTGGAAACAGGAAGAACCCATCAGATAAGGGTACATATGGCCCATATAGGTTACCCGTTGATAGGGGATGAACTCTATGGCTATGTAGATGAAGAACTGATTCAGCGGCAGGCCCTTCATGCAGAAACACTGATTTTTCAACAACCTAGAACTGGAGAGAAAGTAAAGGTCAGCGCGCCAGTACCTGATGATATAAAGGGTCTCATCCAAAAACTGTCTTGAAGAATTCCCCTTGACAAGTGAAGGACGAGGGGGTAAAATAATATATGTGACTAAGGGGCATTAGCGCAGCTGGGAGCGCACCACACTGGCAGTGTGGGGGTCAGGGGTTCGAATCCCCTATGCTCCACCATTTATTTAAAACTGAACGTTAGAGACGGATTGGGAACGAAGTTAAACTTCTGACTCAATCCGTTTTTTTATTAAAAAACCTCAATGCATATCGATATAAATATATCGAATAGAAAGAAAAATATATTGATAAACGATAAAAAACATGTTAAAATCAAATTAAAAATAAATAAGAGAGGTGCTTTTAATGAAACAAGTTTCAACACTCTTTTTAAAGGTAGTAGTTTTTCTTATTGCAATTCCGGTTCTTGCTTTGTGCATATTTTGGGTGCCTGGATTTGTAAACTACTTACCTTACCCCATTTTAATCGGTGTGTATGCAACGGCGATATCGTATTTCTTTGCTCTATATCAAACTTTAAAACTTTTAAGCTATATTGATAAGAACAAAGCTTTCTCGGAATTATCTGTAAAGGCTTTAAAGAATATAAAATACTGTGCAATCACA
>NZ_JARBTM010000040.1 GCF_029240175.1 Anaerosolibacter sp. | reverse complement strand
GTGAGTTTTCACTTGGGCGCAAAGGACAGAGGGACTGAAAGGCTTGGTGATATAACTATCTGCACCTACACCAAATCCAATAATCTTGTCATAGTCTTCGCTTTTTCCACTTAATAGAAAGATGGGTGTATTAATACCTAGGAAACGGATACTGTTAATCACTTCATAACCACTTACATCCCCTAATATAATATCTAAAATTATCAGGTCAAACCTATCTTGTTTCACCATTTCCAAAGCTTCACGACCACTTCCTGCTTGCTTGACCTGGATGTCTTCGCATTCAAGAGATGCTACAACCATTTTTCGAATATAGGATTCATCATCCGCTACTAGTACTCTAGGTTTTGACATAGTCCTTTAACCTCCGTAAATGGTAAGATAGATGCTTTATGGTGTTTTTTAAATTATATCATTATAAGAAAGTTAAAAACAAGGAAGAATTCCCTGGATCGAAATGGCTGTAAATGATGGAACTGTGATATCTTCAAGGTTTTAATGAGAATTTTTCAAATCTTAAAAAACTTTAAGATTTAATCAGAATATATTAAGATTTAGCATTTATCATTAAAATATAGCAGTGAATTAAATTGTGCATTGTGATGCTGACATTTTAGCGACCTAAATTGAAGTGGGAAGATCTATGCCAGTATTTTTTTATAGAAGGACATTATAGGACGAAGTATAATGGAATAAAGTACTGACGCTTATGAGGTGTTAAAATGTCAAAAGAAGATATAAAGTTTCAAATAAATAACTTCATTCGAAAATTACATAACAGAAAAATTGTGTTTTATTCCATCTCAATAATTGTGATTCTGCTGTTCATTCTTGTTCAAATGATTTATCGAACCTATACCATAAACCGCAATACAATTATAGAACAGCAGCTGCAGCACCTTCTAACGATTAGCAAGGCTACCAGCAGGAGCCTGGAGGTTTTCGCCAGTGAGAAGAGTGACAGCTTAAAGATTCTTGCCCTAAACCGAGAAATAGGATTAGGCATGAAAAATGATAGCGATACCTCGGTACGAGCTGCATTGATTGCTTATGCAGATGCGCAGGAGAATGACATTCAGAGAGTGTATCAAATCAACAAAACAGGTAAGATCATCTACCGATACCCCGAGATGGACCAGGAATCCGCTGCGGCCTACGATGAATTGCTCAAAGAGGATATTCAGCGTGTGCTCCAAGATAAGACTGCTTTCATCAGTAAAGCGCGGGAGGATAAAAATGGCCAGTTTAAAATTTTCCTGTTTGAGCCTGTATTCTCGGAAAATGAATTTGAAGGAATCATAGCAGCTTCGGTTAGCTTGGAAACCATATATGAAAAACTAGTTAAACCCGTAAAGGTAGGCCAAAAAGGCTATGCAATGGTGAAAGACGATAAAGGTATCATACTGATGCACCCTGCCAAAGATCAGATAGGCATTGATGTGATAAAGACCAGAAAAGAGCTTTATCCAGAATTTGATTTACAAGAGCTTGAAAAGCTTATAAAGCAGCAATACACCAATGAAGAAGGACTTGCGGAATATTATTCCTATTGGTGGACGGATGAGATGATGCAAAAGACCAAGAAGCTGAATGCCTTTTCAAGAGCGCATTTGGGAGAAAATTTCTGGGTGATTGCCATGGTCATGTCTTATGATGAGGTGGAAGTACCCTTAAGGGAGAATTTGATTAAAATCATTGAAATTGCTATTGTCATCATTCTTATTTTGGCAGCATCGATATTCATCATATTAAAGATACAAGAAAACAAGGAAGCCCTAGAGGTTGAAACAAAGTATCTGAAGGAATTAAATACTGCTATGGAAAAGCTGAGGAAAAAGGATATGCAGCTTCAGCATTCTCACAAGCTTCAAGTAGTCGGTACATTGACCGGGGGCATCGCTCACGAATTCAACAACCTTTTGACACCAATTCTTGGTTATGCAGAGATCTTGAAGAATAGGCTGGATGTGAATAGCGAGTCCTATGATTATGTCAACGAGATTTATGAGTCATCCCATAAGGCAAAGGATATCATTGAACGTATTCTTGTTTTCAGTCGTTCGGACAACGGGGCTTCAAAATACGCACCTGTTGAAGTGAGACAGATTATGGCAGAAACCATAAGCTTGGTGAAGTCGACCATTACACCAAATGTGGGAGTGGTATTTGAAGAAAAATCCGATGCAGGCTGCATTATGGCAAACCGTGTGCAGATTCATCAGGTCATATTTAATTTATGTACCAATGCCTTTCATGCTATGAAATATTCCGGTGGAACTCTGAAGGTTACCTTGGAAACCTTTGTAGGAAAAGAGATTCATGAGCTTAGGAAGTACCCACAGCTTGCAGAAAACTATGTATGTATTACGGTTACTGATAATGGCTATGGCATGAGCAAGGACACCATTGAAAAGATATTTGATCCGTTCTTTACCACCAAACCTACCGGTGAGGGTACGGGATTAGGATTGTTCATCGTACAGGGAATTATAGAAAACCACAAAGGTCTTATCACAGTGGATAGTGAGATTGGAAAAGGAAGTACCTTTAAGGTCTACCTTCCTAAGATACAGAGCAAACCGGAAGCACCTGAGTATAAAGAAAATGTGCCCATGAAGCAGACGAAATCTATTTTACTGGTAGATGATGAGCCAAAAGTGCTCAAGGTAATGAAAAAGGGATTGGAGCAGTTCGGGTTCAAAGTGATTGCCGAAGAAAAAGGGATGGAAGCGCTTAAGCTATTCAGCCACAACACGGACAGATTTGATATGGCTGTAATGGACCAGAACATGCCCAACATTAAAGGGACAGAGTTGGCGGAACGACTTAAGATGATTAATCCAAACATCAAAATCATTATTGCCACTGGCTTTGTAGACGAGAAGGTCTTGGAATATTTCGACAAGATGATAGTGGATGAGTATGTCGTAAAGCCGATAACCGGCGAGCAATTGGCGGAGGCTATTATAAAGGTTTTTGAAAATGAAGTATAAACGGAGATGAGAAGATGTGGTATACCAGCTTTAGGGAGCAAGTTGTCAATCTTCAATCGGGTATAGAAAGAAAGCAACTGCAGGCTTTTCTGGAAAGACAGAGCTTGTCACTAGATGGGGATGTTGAATATGCTGTTGCTTTATGGGATGGAGAAAAACTGGCAGCTACAGGCTCCCTGAGTGGCAGCGTATTAAAATGCATCGCTGTGGATGAGGAATTTAAGTATTTGGGTTTGTCTGCCAAAATTGTGACTCACCTTGTTCAGGAGGCTTACCTAAAAGGCAGGACACATCTATTCATCTATACTAAACCTGAGAATAAGACGATCTTTACGGAGCTGGGATTCTATGTGATTGCAGAAATACCGTCAAAGGTTGTGCTGATGGAGAACACCTCTAAAGGAATTAAAAATTACATAAATGAGATGAAAAGTGAGAGCGCTATAAGTGCAGATGCAGCTGCGGTTATTGTAAATTGCAATCCGTTTACTTTGGGGCATAGATATTTGTTGGAATATGCTGCAGCCCGTTGCAGGTTGCTTCATGTATTTGTTGTGTGGGAGGAGCAGTCTAGTTTCCCGGCTGAAATACGATACAAACTTGTTCAACAGGGTGTTCAGCATTTGGACAATGTGATGCTGCATAAGGGAAAGGATTATATCATTTCAAAGGCTACCTTTCCTTCCTATTTTATAAAGGAATATCAGGAGCTCGTGAAAACCCATGCTAGACTTGACCTGGAGATCTTTACACAGCATATAGCTCCGGCACTTGGCATTAAAAAAAGATTTGTCGGTGAGGAGCCTTACTGCAAGGTAACAGCAGCATATAACGCTGCTATGCAGGAGGTGCTGCCTAAGCACGGCATTGAGGTCCAAGTAGTGCCGCGTATGTCCTTAGAAGGTAGTCCCATAAGTGCTTCTAGGGTAAGAGAATTGATCCGCGCTGGGGACATCCACAAGACCAAAGAGCTTGTTCCTGAAACCACTTACCAGTTTTTGATATCACCAGAAGCGGAAGAGATTATAAAACATATTCAGTCAATGAACAAAAGGCATTAAGGGAGGCGGTACATCTTGAGGATTCAACAGGTAGGAATTGCCGGAACGCTAGAATCAAGCGATATTACGATTCATATTGAACCGAATGAAGGCAAGGGCATAGATATAGAGTTGAAGAGCACAGTGGAAAACCAGTTTGGACGACAGATTCGAAGCGTGATCCAAGAAACGCTGCTGGAGCTCGGAATCACAGATGCATATGTCCGGGCTAATGACAAGGGAGCACTTGATTGCACAATTCGTGCGAGAATGGTGACTGCGGTCAATCGAGCTGCACTTGGCAGCTACTCGCCTTGGGAGGTGAAATAATGAGTAGGTTGAGAAGAACCATGCTCTATGTACCAGGGAATCATCCCGGTATGATTCGGGATGCACATATATATGGAGCCGACTCCATCATGTTCGATCTAGAGGATTCGGTTTCCCTAAGGGAGAAGGACGCTGCAAGGATGCTGGTGTACCACGCTTTGAGAACCTTGGATTATGGTAATACTGAGTTGGTAGTGCGGGTAAATGGATTGAATACCCCCTATGGGAGGGTTGATTTTGAGGCCATGGTAGCAGCAAGGCCTAACGCCATACGCCTTCCTAAGGCAGAGACGCCAGATGATATAAGGGAAGCGGATGAGCTTATCACCCAGCTAGAAGAGCTGCATGGAATAGAGTATGGCAAAATTAAGCTCATGGCTGCCGTGGAAAGTGCCTTGGGGGTATTAAATGCCTATCAGATCGCAACTGCAAGCAAGCGGCTTATCGGCATCGCAATAGGAGCAGAGGATTTTGTAACAGATCTAAAAACGACTCGCTCTGATGACGGAATTGAATTGCTGGCAGCTAGAAGCCAGATACTATTTGCTGCGAGGGCAGCTGGAATAGATGCATTGGACACTGTTTTCTCTGATGTGAATGATGAAGCAGGATTCATGCAGGAGGTTAAGCTCATCAAACAATTGGGTTTTGACGGAAAGTCCATCATTAACCCCAGACAAATTGAAATTGTACATCGTATTTTTACACCGACAGAAGAGGAAGTCAGGAAATCAGTCCGGATTATTGAAGCAATCAAAGAAGCCGAGGAAAAAGGTTCTGGGGTTGTTAGTTTAGATGGCAAAATGATTGATAAGCCTATTGTGGAAAGGGCACGTAGAGTTCTTCAATTAAATGATGCAGTAAAAAATAGTTATTTTTCGACGAGGTGATAATGATGCGAAATGGCGTAGGGAGAGAAATCCCGGATAACATTTTAGGAATTGGGGCACTAAGACCCTTTGAAAAGAACATGGTAAACGGCATGCAAAAAAACGTGCAGCCATTTAAGGACCGCCAAAGGAACTCGGAGAGAAATAGAGTACTTGACTCAATTGAAGCAGCGGTCCTAAGGACAGGACTAAAGGATGGAATGACCATTTCCTTTCATCATCACTTTAGAAATGGAGATTTTGTTGTCAATATGGTCATGGATATCATAGCAAGAATGGGAATCAGAGATCTTGTTTTGGCTCCCAGCTCTTTGTCTGACATCCACGGACCCTTAGTTGAACATATAAAAAATGGTGTAATCAGACGTATCGAGACCAGTGGTCTGAGAGGAGATCTTGCGCAGGCAATCTCCAATGGACTCATGGACATTCCGGTAGTCATCAATTCTCACGGAGGGAGAGCCAGATCCATAGCCTCAGGTGAGCTGCCAATTGATGTGGCTTTTCTAGGGGTTCCATGCTGCGACTCATACGGCAACGCCAATGGATTTTCACTTGAGCATGGGGCAATATCAGCTTGCGGTTCATTAGGGTATGCTATGGTAGATGCGAAGCATGCAAAACAAGTGGTTTTGATTACGGATAATTTGGTGGAATATCCAAATACACCTTTTGCAATACCTGAGTCTCAGGTGGATTATATTGTGGTTGTCGATTCAATCGGAGACCCAAAAGGGATTGTTTCAGGTGCTACAAGGTATACTAGCAATCCAAAGGACCTGCTTATAGCAAGGTGTGCTGCGGGTGTAATCGAGGCATCAGGATATTTTACAGATGGGTTCTCTCTTCAAACAGGTTCAGGAGGAGCATCCCTGGCAACAACAAGGTTTTTGAGAGAAAAGATGATTGCCGCCAATATCAAAGCAAGCTTTGCCTTGGGAGGAATCACAGGACAAATTGTAGACCTTTACGAGGAGGGTCTGATAAAAAGGCTGCTGGATGTACAGAGCTTTGACTTGAGGGCGGTGGAGTCCCTGAAAAACAACAGGCTTCATCAGCAGATCGATGCGGAATACTATGCAAGCTTTGACAACAAAGGGTGCGCAGCCCATCAGCTTGATGTAGTCATACTAAGTGCCTTGGAAATAGATCTTGATTTTAATGTAAATGTTATCACAGGGTCCGACGGAGTAATCCGAGGTGCATCAGGGGGACATAGTGATACCGCTGCCGGAGCTGCAGCAGTTATCATCGTTGCACCGCTGATAAGGGGCAGGATGCCAAGCATACTTGACAAGGTAAACACCGTTATTACGCCGGGGCATACTGTTGATGTTTTGGTTACAGATCAGGGTATAGCTGTAAATCCGCTGCGTAAGGACCTTCTAGAGAATCTTAAGTCAGCAGGATTGCCTGTATTTTCTATAGAGGAGCTGAAGGCAAAGGCGGATCGAATTGTTGGAAAACCTGATCCCATTTTGTGGGAGGATAAGATTGTAGGACTGGTTAAATATCGTGACGGTTCAATAATTGATGTAATCCGTCAAGTGAAAAGGAAGCTTTAGTATGGATGCTGGTATTGCAATAACACTGGAGCAGATGTTGGATGCACGTGAGAAAAGAGCTAAAAAGCAGATGAGCTTGATAAAGGAATACAAACTGCCTTTGGTATCCTTTACTGTCAATATACCAGGAATGTACAAGAATACGCCAGTCAGCCGTAAGATATTTTCTGCAGGATGTGAAGCATTGCGGGAAAAGCTGGATGCTAGTGGAAGTCTTCCCGTTTATTTTGAACAGCAGCAGTTGGATACGGGCTATGAAGCCTATGCTATTGTTGACAAGGATGCAGTGGAATTGAAGACAAATATGCTGGAAATTGAGAGCACTCATCCCTTGGGTAGACTGTTTGATATAGACGTGATTGGATTAAATGGTATTTCTATTACAAGAGTTGAGTTGGGGTACCCAAAGCGTACCTGTCTGATTTGCGGTCAAGATGCACATGCATGCAGCCGCAGCAGAAATCATTCTGTGGAGGAGCTTACTATAAAAATAAATAATATAGTTGCTGCTTATATATAAAAAAAGAAACTGCAGTATACAGTATTCAATAAACATAAATGGATTATGCCTAAGGTTTATAAAACCCGAGGGATAAGGATAAATAAAAATTAAGGGGGAGAAAAAATGTTATTTAAAAAAGCGATGACGACAATGGTCGCAGGTACAGTTATAGCAGCAATGCTGCTTACAGGTTGCACAAGCAAACCAACTGCCACAAACGGCAATGCAGATGCGGAAGTAAAATATCCGGTTAAGGCACTAGAATTTATTGCACCAGCAGGTGCAGGCGGTGGATGGGATACAACCATACGTACCGTAGCAAAGACACTTAAGGATACCAAGCTGGTATCAGTTCCGATGCCTGTAACAAACAAACCAGGCGGCGGTGGCGGTATAGCTCTTGCGTACTTGGAAGAAAAGAAGGGTAGTGACGATATAATTACAGTTTATTCACCACCACTTCTCCTAATCAACCTGAATGGTTCAACACCATTAGGCTATAAGAATACAACTCCCCTTGCAAGACTAATTGCAGACTACGCATGCTTTGTTGTTGCGAAGGATTCTCCATATAAGACTATAAATGATGTAATGGATGCGATCAAAAAAGATCCAAAGAGTGTAAAGGTTGGGGGAACTTCAGCAGCTGGAAGCATGGACCATTTGCAGTTCCTGAAAATTGCAAAGGCAGCAGGTGTCGCTGATGTAAAAGAAGTTGACTATATCAGCTTCCAGGATGGTTCAGGACCTGCTCAAGTACTAGGCGGACACGTTGATCTCTTATCTACTGGTATTGCTGATGCAAAAGCACTTATGGAGAGTGGAGACTTAAGAGCACTGGCAATCACAGCTGACAAACGTATCGGCGAAGGTATGATCGCAGAGATACCTACTTGCATAGAACAGGGTATCGATGCAACTTTTATAAACTGGAGAGGCCTTTTCGGTACAGCTGATATGCCTGAGTATGCAGTGAAATACTGGCAGGAAACTCTAAAGAAGATGTCAGAAACCGAAGAATGGAAAGCAGCTTGCAAAACCAATGGTTGGGATAACATCTACCTTGGCGGTGAAGATTTCGTCAAGTTCTTAGAGCAAGAAAATGAAAATAACAAAGTGTTATTGGAAGAAATAGGTATGTTGAAGAAATAGAAATAAAGGAGAGTGTCTATGGGACCAGACTACGGCGACATAGACACTCCATATAAATGCGGGGTGAACCAAGTGAATATGAATCAATGGACAGGTCTTATATCTACTGCATTCGGCATTGTTTATGCAATTATGTCTTATACACTACCGGATGCGTCGATTGGAAATCCAATGGAGCCCAAAATTTTTCCTTTGATGTTGGGAATTGGAGTGACCATTTGCGGTATTTTACTTATCATAAATGAAAGCAAGAAAAAGTCAACGGCACAGGAAATAAAGAAAGAAAGAGGAAAAGGTCTATCACATGACAGCAAGCTTATTATATATACCTGTGTTGTAGCTTTTATATATGCTCTGCTGTTTGAGAGAATCGGATATGTTTTGTCTACTATAATTTTTATGAACGCAATGCTTTTTGTATTGAATGGAAAGCAAAAGTGGAAAACAAATTTAATTGTATCTATGACTTTTAGTATTACAATTTATCTTGTTTTCTTAAAGCTTCTGGCTATACCGCTTCCTATGATACCATTTCTACAAATATAAGATCGGGGGTCGCAATAATCATGGAAGTAATCTTACACAATCTATTGCTAGGATTTCAAACAGCCTTTGAACCTATCAATTTGTTCTGGGTCACTCTGGGTGGTATCCTAGGTACCATCATCGGCATGCTACCTGGATTGGGACCAGCCACAGGGGTTGCGGTACTCCTTCCCATGACTTATGCCATGGGACCTACCGGTGCGTTAATTACTATGTGCGGGGTATATTATGGAGCCATGTTTGGAGGCTCAAGAAGTTCTATATTAATTAACACTCCCGGTGATGGTGCGGCTATTGCAGCCACCTTCGACGGGTACCCCATGGCCATGAATGGAAGGGCGGAAGCAGCTCTTGCAATTTCTGCCATTGCATCCTTCATTGGTGGAATGATTTCAGTCATATTTATGATATTTTTAGCAACGCCAGTAGCCAGGTTCGCTCTGAAATTTGGACCGGCTGAATATTTCTTGTTGATGCTGATGGCGATTGCTATGACATCCTCTATGAGTAAGGGAAATGTCATAAAAGGCTTTTTATCTATGTTCCTAGGCTTGGCTGTAGCCATGGTCGGATTGGATCCGCAATCAGGCGTAAACCGCTTTACCTTCGGCTCTCTGGAGCTTCAATCAGGTATTGACTTCCTGACTGTTATCATCGCTATATATGCCCTTGGAGAGGTTTTCAAATGCTTTAAGGACATCAGAGAAGGTAAGAAGAAAATGCAAACAAAGTTCGGGAAAATATGGATTACCAAAGAAGACTGGAAAAGAACCTGGAAACCTATTCTAAGAAGCACACCACTTGGATTCATTATTGGGGCTCTTCCTGGTGCAGGAGGCACAATGGCATCCTTGATGGCATACAACAATGAGAAACAGCTTTCTAAAAATCCTGAAGAATTCGGAAAGGGCGAAATTATCGGCCTCGCTGCTCCTGAAGCTGCAAACAATGCATCCTCAGTAGGCGCTTTGATTCCGATGCTTTCTTTAGGAATTCCAGGCTCCGGTACAACTGCCGTTATGATGGGTGCACTGCTCATGCTAGGACTGCAGCCCGGACCCATGCTTTTCCAGAACCATCCTGATATTGCATGGGGTTTGATAGCAAGTATGGTTGTAGGTAACATCATTCTAGCTATCATTAATATTCCTATGGCTGGCGCATTAGTTCGCGTATTGGCGATACCACCAAAGATTCTTTATCCGATTATTTTGGGATTGGCTTTTATCGGAACTTATGCTATAAGCAACAGTGTAATTGATTTCTATATTATGATTGTGTTTGGAGTCGTAGGCTTCTTTATGGAAAAGGCAAAGATTCCTTCAGCACCTTTCATTTTGGCTATCATAGTAGGAAACATGATGGAGATATCCTTCCGTCAGGCACTGCTCATATCAGACGGAAGCTGGGGAATATTTGTAGGCTCCCCTATAGCAGCTATCCTCCTTGCCTTGACAGTTGCCTCAGTAGTACTTCCTTTCATAAAAGGACATAAGTTTTTTAACAGGAAAAAAGCAACAATAGCTAAGTAGTTCACATACGGTCAATTCATGGTTATAACTCTGGGCAGCTATTTTATTTCCCCTCTTGCTGAGGAAGCCAGGGATACCAGAATTGACCGTTTTATCATTCAAAAACGATGCGTAGAGGAAGAAGGTATTTCTATGGATGAAAACTTGATTCGATGGATTTCGCAGCAGGCACTGCTTTCCCTGCTTTATGAGGTTTCTGCCAGTCCAAAGCCCGGTCTTGTGGATCGGTTCAATCAGGGGGCTCACAAGGACATGAATTTCTTTACCTTTATGGCAAGCAGCAGCTCTTTGGTTTACTTTTTCCATGATTGTGCAGCCAAGGGTGTGGAATATGCCGATAAGAAACCTATAGAACTTTTCAAAGATTTGAGAGGTTTGGGGATGGAAGCGGAAAAGACTATGTTTGATGCAACAGGTGGTGTAAATACTCATAAGGGGTTGATTTTCTCCTTGGGAATTATTTCGGCAGCAGCAGCGTGCTGTGTCAAGGAAAAAGGTGGAAACAGAATCAACACGGATGAAATCTGTGCAAAGGTTTCTCGGATGACCCATGGTTTATGCAAGAGGGAACTGGACTCCTTGAATAAAACTGAGGGATTTACCCACGGGGAGACACTATTTAATAAATATGGGTATAGAGGAATAAGAGGTGAAGTAGAAAGCGGGTTTCAAACAGTCAGAAGTTGCTCTCTTCCGACCTTGAAGCTGCTGAAGGCACAAAGGAGTTATTCTATGAATGACATTTTTGTACAGACGCTACTGCATCTGATGACTGTGAACGAGGATACCAATATTGCAGCAAGACACAGTGACAAAACCCTAATGTATGTCCAGCAATATGCCAAGCTTGTTTTGGCTGCTGGGGGGATTCTTACAGAAAAAGGTGCACAAATGGTTAATGAGATGGATAGGGATTTCATAGAAAAAAACATTAGTCCAGGGGGCTCGGCGGATCTTCTGGCAGTCACAATCATGCTGGATCGTCTTTCTGAGATGTCTATTTCAACCAATTAATACCGGAACATATATCGAGAACTCGATTTATATAGAGAAACAGAAGGAGTGGGTATTTCGCTGAAGGTCAATCTTATAGAAACGATCTTAAGCGATGAAAGTCAATCTCCTGTCGCTACTAGGATGCATATGGAGGACTTTGAACCAGTACTTCCTTGAGTCCTGGGGAGGAGCAACATTTGACTCCTGTTTGAGATACTTAAGTGAAAACCCCTCGCCACCGCCAAATACATAAATCCACAGACTAGGAATTTCGATTCTTAGTCTGTTTTTGTTTTTGTGCCTGACCCATAATTCATTATACAAACATGATATGCTCAATAATTCTATAAGTATTTAATTCATCTGAAACACTAAAAATAAATATCAGAAGTAATAAAATCTTATATATAACTGATATGCCTTTGGGAGGAATTATTATGAGAGTTTTTATACCAACAAAAGTTTATTTTGAACAGGAAGTAAAAGAATATGAGCAAGGAAGAGAACTATTAGAGAGATATGAGAAACTAAATATACCACTTATTCAAATTGAAGCACATCATAAGATTGAAGAACTAAGACATCAGCCTGATAAAGAGTTTACTAGAATGAAAAAGTATTTAATTTTAGGTACAAGAAAAACTATTAAACTAACACCAAATGATAAAAGTGCAGATTTTATAGTACCCTTTACTTCTAGTGGCTGCACTGCTTTATGTCTTTATTGTTATTTGGTTTGTCATTACAAAACGAACTCTTATCTTAGAGTATTCTTGAATAGAGATGAAATGATGAATAAAGTAAAACAAACGATTAACAAGGCTGGAGAACATAAGATTTATGAATTAGGCTGTAACTCAGATATGGTTCTTGAAAACACTATAACAGGAAATCTGAGGTGGGCCATTGAGGAATTTGGGAAACTAGAAAATGCTACAGCTACCTTTGCAACAAAGTTTGATATGGTAGATGACCTGCTAAAAGCGAAACATAACGGGCATACTCAGATGCGTGTTTCTGTTAATCCTGTAGAAATCATTAGAAGGGTAGAATTTGGTACCAGCAGCTTAATAGAACGGATTCACGCCGCTAATAAGATGTTAGAAGCTGGATACAGAGTGGGTTTGAATATTGCCCCAATCATATTAGAAGATGGATGGGAGTTAATGTATGAAGAAATGTTTCAGCAATTGGCAGAACAACTATTACCAAAGCTGAAAGGACAGTTGTTTATAGAAATAATATTCATGACATATGGATTACCAAATTTTAATATCAATGCAGCAAGTATGCCGAAGGCGGTTGACCTATTAAATAAAGACAAGATGAGGCTAAAGAGTCCTGGGAAATACACCTATCGCAATGAATATAGAAATGCCGCTGAGAGTATTTTAAGAGGGTATATAGAAAAGTATTTACCTGAGGCTACTATCAGTTATATTGTATAGAACATATGGAGGAAGCTTTTCCCCCATATGTTCAGTTTCTATTCATTGCAACCAAATCAAGGTCATCATCCAAATATCCATTGTATAGGTTGGATAGCATTTTAGCACCGTTTACAGAAAACAAGATTCCATTTGCCCCATAACCCAAGCAATACCATATGTTTTTGTTGCTTGGATCTGGTCCAATGTAAGGCAGATTATCATCTGTTGCTCCAAAGATGCCATTATAGCTATATTCAATTTGACAATCTAGCTGAGGGAACATTTCATTGAGTCTTTTTAAGAGCTTTGGGTATTTCTGCCCAGCAACATTGTCTTCGAGCAGCTCAGGAATGAATCGAGTATCCTCGCCACCTATTATGATTCTGCTATCAGTAGTTGTACGGAGATAGATATAGGGATTCTCTGTGGTTTTAACCAAACATTGGTTATGCCAACCAGTGATATTGCTAATTGGAGAAGTAACGATATTGTAGGAGGTATAAGGTGTATAATATGTCTTGCTGCTAAAAGTAGAGATATCGTAGCCTGTAGTAACAATTACTTTTTTACAGCTAATTGTTTGATTATCTGCTGTGTGCACTTGTACAGAATTATTGTCATGCTTGTAATCCTTAATTTCTGTGTTTTCATAAACTTCACATCCCATTTGTGCTGCCTTATTCATAAGCTCTTTTGTAAATTTCACGGGATTAATCTCAGCACCACCATTCACTGAAAATACTCCGGCTTTTATTGGGAAAGAGAAGTTATAGTTAGAAGTGTTTTTATCAATAAATACTGTGTCAAAGCCATTTGCCAATCGCTGTTCATACTCATACTTTAGTATATCTATCTTATTTGGATCATTTGTATAGGTCAGACAATCACGAGCAATATAATCACAATCAATATTTAATTCAGCAATAATATTATGGATTTCATAAAGACCTTTGTTGGCAAATCTATAGCCTCTGATAATCTTACTTAAGTCATAGTTTTTTTCGAGGTCTTTTATTAATTCGTCCAATTCATATTGGAGTAATGAAGTGCTTATAGAGGTAGAGCAAGCTGCTATTTCTCCTTTTTCTACCAATACAACTTTGATATTTTGCTTGGCGAAATAGTAAGCACATAACGCCCCGGTAATACCCCTACCTACTATCAGAACCTCTGTTGATAAATCATTTTGCAGAGTGGGATAGCTATTGTGCTTTTTATAAGCATCAATGAAAAAGGATGACCCTCGAACTAAGATTTTGTTCATTTTATCCTCCTAAATTTAATCAAACATGTGAGATTTAATTTTGAGATTTATGAAATTTTTTGCAGTAAGCATTCATATTATTCTAGTTTTCTAATTTTATGAAGAGTTATACATGTGTAAATGAGTCAATCCATCAAAATCAGCAAAGCAAAGTATAGGAGACAGTCACTAAAGTTATCCAGTTATATGCAAGTGGCATCTATTAAGGGACAAAGGGGATAGGTCCCTTGTCCCAAAATGATTATAGCGTGCAAGTACAAGTGATTGTTAGGCACGACGTTTAGTCAGTTATTTGGTAGTTTGTCAATAATAACCGTCTAACAGTCGTGCTTGGCACCATATTTAGGAATATTCGAATAATGCAAGCAAAGTTGCATTTGGTGGTAACCTCTATATAGATTCTTTTTATATCAG
>NZ_JARBTM010000039.1 GCF_029240175.1 Anaerosolibacter sp. | reverse complement strand
CCAGCTCCATGCATCGGATAAACTACTTTATCGCCAATATTAAACATGTAGCAAACCTCCCAAATTATACATTGCCTCATATTAAGTATACAAAAACCAGGGAGTTTTGTCAAGAAATGAATATTTTATCACATGGATTATACGTTGTCAATCACCTTCATTCACATTTATTTCATGATCATCTACTGCCTTTTTTCGAAGCAGCATACTTCGTTTTGTTCGATGACTTTTCCTTTCGGTGGTTTATTTTGCATAATATATTATCGTGCTTTTTTCTTTCCATTCTATTTATTCTATGATACAATTATCTCGTAAAAGGGATATGGTTCTCAATTTATCTTATTGAGGTGATTGATATATGAAAGATTCAGTTTGCACAAAATTTCAACAAGAGGTTTCTAATGTTCTGGTACGCCACAAGAGCATACTTGACGTCGTCACTAAATTTCAGGAAAGCAGTGCAAAAGTAAATCGTGCTATTGTAAAATCAGTAACCAGTTGTGGCTGTATTCAGATAGATGCAAAAAAGCAAGATGTGCCAGATGATATTTCTTATGAAGAGCTAACTCAATATACGGCGAACCATATTTCTGGTGAGCTATGTGATATCTGCAAAGATAAAGTTGAAAAAGAGTTGGCCAATCATTTATTCTACCTGGCTGCCATATGCAATGCCCTGGATTTAGACATGGCATCCATTATGAAAACCCAATCAAAGCACCTGGAGACCCTTGGCAAATATAGTCTATATTAATGTCTAAAAAACACCAATGAAAATCATTGGTGTTTTATTGTTTTGTTATCTCAAATGGCGATCCATCAGTACCTGTTCTTGTACACGTCTTAGACCTTCTTTGATCGTTCTGGCCCGAATCTCCCCGATTCCTTCCACATCGTCTAACTCCTCGATGGATGCCTTCAATATTTTTTGGAAATCATTGAAATGGATCACTACATTTTGGATCACCGACATGGGCAGCCTAGGAATCTTACTCAGCATTCTGTAACCCCTTGGTGAAACAGGTGTATCCAACAGGGCATTCAATCCTCCGCTGTAGCCTAAAATCTTCCCAATATGGGTCAAATCCAATAATTCCTCTGAGGAAAGATTTCTAATCTGTCTCGTAGTGGTATTATAATCTATGCCGTCCTCTTGAATTCGATAATCTTCAATCACATACTTACCGTCTTCCTTGACATTGGCCAAAAGCTCTTCCAATTGCATGCTCACCAATCGACCCTCATTGCCAAGCTCAGCAATGTACTTATCGATTTCCGTCACGATTCTCATCACCATCTCTGTTCTTTGGAGTACAGTAGCTACATCATAGATGGTTACCAAATCCTCAAACTCTAAAGCACTCAGATTTGTCATTGCTTGATCCAGCACTTTTTTGTACTTTTCTAACGTTTGAATTGCTTGATTAGCCTTTGTTAAAACCTTGTTTGTATCTTGAAGTATATACTTGGAGTAACCCTTATATATTGTTATGATATTTCTTCTTTGAGAAATGGAAATCACCATCTGTCCTGTCTGCCGTGCAACCCGCTCTGCTGTTCTATGGCGGATACCCGTTTCAGAGGATGGTATAGACGGATCTGGGATAAGCTGTGTGTTGGCATATAGAATCCGTTTTGCATCAGCACTTAATATTATTGCACCGTCCATCTTCGCTAGTTCATATATATACGCTGTAGAAAAATCTATATTAATATAGAATCCACCATCTACTAGACTCATAACTTCATCATTGTCCCCGATAACGATTAAGCCCCCTGTTTTGGCCCGCAAAATATTTTCCAAGCCTTCTCTTAAGGGTGTGCCCGGCGCTAGTAATTTAATGGAACCCGTAATTCCTTCTTCCTTTATCCTATCATCACGCACCAATTCTATACCCTCCCAGTTTCATAAAAAATGCCACTTACATTATAATATACCCATTTATTGAATTCCAAGAACACTTTTTATCATTTTCACAAATTTTTCCCAATCTACATCCAAATCATCCATTTTCTGCTTGGTTTTGCTATTCTACAATTATAACATGTTTCCTTTCCTTATATCACTTAATTTTAGTGCCCATTGTGGTATATCTATACTGACCTAAACAACAGTTTAATTGCATCCATTAGGGAATCTGCTCCTTGCAGCTGAATAGGATCACTTATTTGAAGCTTTCTTCCACTCTTCCCTGGCAAAATACATTTTTCAAATCCCATTTTCGCCGCTTCTTTGATCATTTTTTCCCCATTTGAAACAGGTCTTAATTCTCCTGTTAAACTGATTTCCCCAATGGCCATGGTTGTTGTTGTGGGTATCGGCAATCCCCGCATGCTAGAATAAATAGCCAAGGCTACCCCCAAGTCTGAGGATGTCCCCTCCAGTTTTAGGCCGCCTACCACATTTACATAGACATCTTGATTGGTCAAAGGTAATCCTACCTTTTTTTCCAATACAGCAATAATCAGATTCAGGCGGTTTAAATCAATGCCTATGGCTGTTCGTCGAGCAAAGCCTAGGTTTGTAGGAGCTACCAATGCCTGAATCTCCACCAATAAAGGTCTCGTTCCCTCTAAACTGCAGATAGCAATGGCACCTTCCACATTCGGCGTCAAGCCTTCTAAGAATATAGCCGATGGATTACCGACTTCTACCAAACCCTCTTCTTTCATTTCAAACACACCCACTTCACTGGTTGTGCCAAATCGGTTTTTTACTGCACGAACCATCCGAAACTCAGCAGATCTTTCCCCCGTAAAATGGAGCACTGTATCTACCAAATGCTCTAAAATTCTTGGTCCTGCCAATTCTCCTGTTTTGGTTACATGGGCTACAATAAAGATGGGGATATCCTTGGTTTTCCCGATTCTCATCAGATTGTTTGCGCATTCTCTCACTTGAGATACGCTGCCTGGTGCTGATGTCAAATCAGGCTTAAATAAAGTCTGAATTGAATCGATGATGATAAATACAGGATTGAGTTCATCTATATAATTTTCTATCACATCTATATTGGTTTCTGATACCACCATCAGATGATCTGAAACCGCATGAAGCCTTTCCGCCCTCATTTTTATCTGTTCTTCAGACTCTTCTCCAGATACATACAAGACGGTACCATATTGATCTCCGATGGTACTACTGGCCTGCAAAATCAAAGTGGATTTACCGATTCCCGGCTCACCTGAAATTAATGTCAGAGAACCCTTTACCAAGCCTCCACCCAGTACCCGATTTAGTTCTCCAATGCGGGTATCTAATCGGTCGTAGGTACTTGACTGTATGTCCTTTAAAAATTGAGGCTTCGATGAACTGGTCAATGTAGGGGACTTTTTATAGGCTTGTCCTTTCTCTTCAATCTCTTCAACCATTGAGTTCCATGTTCCGCAGGTACACTGCCCCATCCATCTTGGACTTTCATATCCACAGGATTGGCAGACAAAAACAGTTTTATTCTTTTTCGCCATTTCTTCCTCCTACTCGTTTTCCGCTGTTTGCCACATATACTCTATACTGATTGTATCCTTTTGATATTTCCCCGTCAATGTTATTAGAATCTCAATTTATATCAATCATTTCCAAAACTATTCAAAATAAAAAGCTTCATGGGAGTGTACCCCATAAAGCTCTTACCCATAAATCTGTATACCTTCATCATCGTTCTCTAAAATCTTTATCTGCCAACCGCCTTCCATGGCCTTTAGGAAAATATTCATCTCCTGTTCAAAGCTGGTGTTATCTCTCTCAATCATTGCCATAAGGGTTGATCCTGAACCACTGATTACTTCTGCTTTTGACCTTAGGGATTGGGCCTTTTGAAATATTTCCTCCAATCCAGGTATCAACTTTGTACGATAGGATTGATGAATTCTATCGGCTGTGGCATATCGTAATTTTTCCAGTTCACCGTTTCCCATGGCCGCCACCAGCAAAGCAGTTCTAGATATATTATAAATGCAATCTTTTTTGGAATATTGCTCTGGTAACACTTTTCTTGCTTCCCCGGTTGATACGGTGAAATCAGGAATCATCAAAGCAAAACACAGGTTTTTCGGAATGTTTATCTTCGAGTATATCACTTGATCTGCCTCATGAACAGAAGCGACCATGCCCCCCACCAAAGCAGGCACTACATTGTCAGGATGTCCCTCTAACGCTGTCCCTATCCGAATCATATCCTCTAGTTTTAACGGCTCACCCATGGCCCTGTTGGCAATGGCGATACCCGCTGCAATACAAGCCGCACTGCTGCCTAATCCTCTGCTAAGGGGAATATCAATATGATGGGGTATCACCCTCACGCCTTGCTTTTCATGATGATATTGCTTGAACAGTTTTTGGATGGTGGTATAGATTAAATTCTCTTCCAATGGAATCTCATCACAACCCAGCACTTCGATGCCTGATGCAATCTCCTCTATTTGAAACTCATTGTATAATTTCAATGCCAACCCTAGGGCATCAAATCCAGGTCCTAGGTTTGCCGTTGTTGCTGGTACCCTTATACGGTAGGTCATTGTTCTCACAGTCCTTATCCTATGATTTCTTTTTCGATCAATGCAAAATCTGCCTTCAATTCTTTGATAGATCCCCCTAAGCCCACCGCAGTATCAGGATCTTTAAGCCCATTGCCCGTCAACACGCAAACAACCTTCTTACCCTTTTCAAGCTTGCCTTCTTTATATAGCTTGTAAATACCTGCGATGGATATACAGGAAGCAGGTTCTGCAAATATTCCCTCTTTGCTGGCAACCATGCTATATGCCTCAAGAATCTCTTCATCAGTGATCTTATGAATCATACCCTCAGACTCATTCAGGGCTGTCACTGCCTTATCCCAGCTGGCAGGGTTTCCAATTCTAATGGCTGTGGCAATGGTCTCTGGGCTTTCAAATACCCGATTCTCCACAATAGGCGCTGCCCCGCTGGCCTGGAACCCTAAAAGCTTAGGCAGCTTATCAATTTTCCCCTCTTCCTTATACTCCTTAAAACCTTTCCAATAGGCTGTAATGTTACCTGCATTGCCGACTGGTATGGATAAATAGTCTGGTACCTCTTCTAGTTGTTCGCAAACCTCAAAAGCACTGGTCTTTTGTCCTTCTATTCTATAGGGGTTGATGGAGTTGACCATGGTGATTGGATATTTCTCTGAAATTTCCTTTACCATCTGCAATGCATCATCAAAATTCCCATCAATAGCAATGATTTCCGCACCATAGGCGATAGCTTGAGCAAGCTTGCCCATGGCAATTTTCTTATTGGGGATAATTACGATACATCGGATACCTGCCTTGGCTGCATAGGCTGCTGCAGCGGCAGAAGTATTTCCTGTAGATGCGCATATGATGGCTTTAGACCCAGCCTCCACTGCCTTGGTAACCGCCATGGTCATTCCCCGATCTTTAAAAGATCCTGTTGGATTTAAGCCGTCATATTTTAAGTATATTTCTAGTCCCGGCATTTCCTTCTCAAGATTCTGTGCCCGAATCAAAGGTGTATTTCCCTCGCATAGGGTTATGATAGGTGTTTCCTCCGTGACGGGTAAATACTTTTTATATTGATGAATTAGTCCATTCCATTTCATGAAACCATCTCCTCCAATTTCATCATCTTTTTGATACCCTGAATGTATCCTTTGCTTTGCAACTCCTGGAGCTTTTCATACCCGCTCTGCTCATTTTCTATTTCTACAACACAGATAACTTCTCCTTTGTCTTGGGCATCGTCAAACATAAAATTGTTAATGGCGAAAAGCTCACTAATACTCCCCATCACCTTGTATCGATCATTGGTTTTGATCCGCAGCATCCATTGAAAAGGATGTTCCCACTTTAAAGAAGGACGCTGTCCCTGAGCTGTTACTTTTCCATGTTTCCCTTTATAATTTTGGACGATATGGATAATATCACCTACCACTGCACTGGCCGTAGGCAGCTTTCCAGCTCCTTTTCCTATGAACATCATCTCGCCTATGGCATCCCCTTCAAATCGAATGCCGTTAAATTCGTTATCAATTTGGCCGAAGGGCCCTTTTTCACTGACCATGACAGGTCGAACCGCCGCAAATACACCCTTTTCGTTTTTCCTACTAATGGCTAACAGCTTGATCACACACCCTAACTTTTTCGCATACTTTATATCCTGGGCATCGATTTCTGTGATTCCTTCAACATCAATATCCTTCCAATCAATTTTTTGGTCATAGGCCAAGGTGGACAAGATCGATAATTTTCTGGCTGCATCATATCCCATAACATCGGATTCCGGGTTCGCCTCTGCAAAGCCTAGCTGTTGGGCTTCCCGCAGCGCGTGGCCGTAGTCCATATCTTCCTTATACATTTTGGTTAAAATAAAGTTGGTTGTTCCATTGAGTATCGCTGTGATTTGAGAGATTTCATTGGCTGCCAATGAATCTGTCATAGGCCGGATAATAGGTATACCGCCTCCTACACTGGCTTCATAGGCAAAACATACTTGATTCTCAAGGGCTAATGCCATGAGTTCCTCCCCATGGGCAGCAACCAAATCTTTATTGGCTGTAATCACATGCTTTTTCATCTTAAGCGCCTTTTTTACATAGTCATAAGCAGGATGGATGCCCCCCATTACTTCAATGACGATATCTACCTTTTCATGGATTACCTCTTCCTCTTTGATGGTTAACAGGGAACCTGCATCATTATATTTGTCTAAATTTCTTACCAGTACCTTTAAGACATTTAAATCAACGCCTAATTTCTGACGAAGTCTCTCACTATTTTTTTGGAGAAGATCTACGACACCAGATCCAACAACTCCATATCCTAGTACACCAATTGATACCATGCTTCTCACTCCTATTCCATTGCGATTAATTCTGCTCGCAGCACACCACTTTGATCTTTTAAACTGTTTAGCAATTCATCCATACCGATCACCACGTTGGCAATATCAAAGGTCAGGCTGATATTGGCCGCATTGTTAATGGGGATATCCTGATGAATGGTCAATATATTTGCCCTGCAAGCAGCCAGATGATTTAATATATTTGATAATATTCCCGGTGTATGGCTTAACAGCAAGGAAATTGTTACCTTCTGTCCCGCTGCATGCTCTGACGTGGAAAAAACAAAATCTTTATATTTATAAAAGGTACTCCTGCTGATTTCTGCCATTTCCACCGCTTCCGTGACACCCTTGGCCTTTCCAAGACGGATGAGCTCCTTGGCAAAAAGAACCTTTTCATATACATCTGGTAAAATCTCTGTATCAATAATTAAGAACTTTTTCTTACCCATGGTTCCACCTCTTTGTCCGTAATATATGCACATATGTGTTTGTATGAAAAACTATAGTATTCATGATAACATACTCCTTTCGTGTATACAATATATTTTTGTTGATTTTTTATGTGTTTCTTGATAGCCAAAACACCTAACTCGTAGGGGCGATTCACGAATCGCCCTTTGACCCAAGATCTCTGCCAACCTGTCATCTTAAACACAGCGAAGGATCTTTCTTTGAGATTCTTCACTGCATTCAGAATACCAGCAATTATATCCCTATCCATAAAATTTTCTTCCACAAATAACGGGCGATTCGTGAATCGCCCCTACACCTTCTGATTAACCCTAGTCTGGACCTACCCATATAAAAAAGCTCCCAGGAGTATCCCAAGATGGGGCGGTTCTCCTGAGAGCTTCTATTATTTTTTCCTAAATACGATTTCTTGATTCGCCACGTCCACAAGGATATTATCATCCTTGGTGATCTTACCCCTTAGCATTTCTTCTGACAGCCCATCTTCTACCATCTTTGTGATGGCACGTTTCAATGGTCTTGCTCCATAGGCTTGATCAAATCCCTTTTCAGCTAACAACTTTTTAGCTTCTTGGGACACATCCAGGGAAATGTTTAATTCGTCCATTCGATTAGATAAATCCTTGATCATTAATTCTACAATTTGCTGAATATGCTCTTCCTCTAGGGCATGGAACACGATGGTTTCATCGATTCTATTCAAAAATTCTGGTCTAAAGGTTTTTTTCAGCTCCTCAGTCACATTCTCCTTCATCTTCTCATAAGCATTTCTCTTCTCATTTTCTGTATCCGCTGTGAATCCCAGTGTACTTTGCTTTTTAATGGTATGGGCACCCACATTGGATGTCATGATTACTACAGTATTTTTGAAGTCTACCATTCTTCCTTTCGCATCTGTCAATCTGCCGTCATCCAGTATTTGAAGAAGAATATTAAACACATCGGGATGGGCTTTCTCTATTTCATCGAATAATATAACCGAATATGGCTTTCTTCGTATCTTCTCTGTCAGTTGACCACCTTCATCATATCCCACATATCCTGGAGGAGAACCAACCAGCCTAGAAACCGTATGTTTCTCCATGTACTCTGACATATCGATCCGAATCATGGCATTTTCATCGCCAAAGAGTGCCTCGGCCAGTGCTTTGGATAGCTCTGTTTTTCCTACCCCTGTAGGGCCTAGGAAAATGAATGAACCAATGGGGCGTTTAGGATCTTTCAATCCTACCCGCGCTCTACGCACTGCTTTGGCCACAGCTTCTACAGCTTCCGATTGACCAATGACACGCTCATGAAGGATATTTTCAATGTTTAGGAGCTTTTCTGATTCCTCCTGGGCCATTTTGTTCACAGGAATACCTGTCCAGTCTGATACGATGACGGCGATTTCATTCTCACCCACCGTTGCTTGGTCTGTATGCCCTACACGCCAATTGTTCTTTCGATTTTCCAGCTCATCTTTAATTTTCTTCTCTTCATCCCTTATTCTTGCAGCCTTTTCGAAATCCTGACCACTGATAGCCTCTTCCTTTTCTTTCAATAATTCTTCTAGCTTTTCCTCCAAATCTTTTAGCTCTGGCGGCTGGGTTACAATTTGCAGTCTCACCTTTGATGCGGCTTCATCAATTACATCCACGGCCTTATCTGGTAAGAATCGATCACGAATATATCTATGTGATAACTCTGCGGCTGCTCTCAGGGCACCATCTGTAATCTTCACGCGATGATGGGCTTCATATCGATCCCGCAGTCCTTTTAGAATCTGTATTGATTCCTCTACCGTAGGCTCCTCTACAGTAATAGGCTGGAATCTTCTTTCCAAGGCTGGGTCTTTTTCAACATGTTTTCTATACTCATCCAAGGTGGTAGCACCAATAGCCTGTAACTCTCCCCTTGCAAGGGCAGGCTTTAAAATATTGGATGCATCGATAGCTCCCTCGGCAGCACCAGCACCAATAATGGTATGCATTTCATCGATAAAGAGGATAACATCACCAGATTTTCTTAACTCCTCCATGACCTTTTTCAGTCGATCTTCAAACTCTCCTCGGTACTTTGCACCAGCAACCATGGATGCTAAATCCAGGGTGACAACCCGCTTGCTTCTTAACAGCTCTGGAATATTTCCCTCCACGATCCTTTGGGCCAATCCTTCTGCAATGGCCGTTTTACCTACACCGGGTTCACCAATTAAACAAGGATTATTTTTTGTTCTACGGCTGAGGATTTGTATAACCCTCTCGATCTCTTTTTCTCTTCCGATAACAGGATCCAGCTTCCCTTCCTTGGCCATCTCCGTTAAGTCTCTTCCATAATCATTTAATGTTGGCGTTCCTTTGTTGCTTGCCATATGATGATTGCCCTCCACATCCTTGTTGGGAATAGAATTGCCTAGAAGCTTGATGATCTCATCCCTGGTTTTTGCCATACTCACACCACTGTCTACCAGCAGTTTTGCAGCAATGCCTTCCCCTTCTCGAATCAACCCTAATAACAAATGCTCTGTACCTATATAATTGTGTCCCAAGGCCCGTGCCTCCGCAAAGCTCAGTTCAAATACTCTCTTGGTTCTTGGGGTAAAACCCAACAACTGGGCCCCCTCTTCATTTCCACCACCAATCATGGTTTCAATTCTATTTTTTAAGTCCTTTACGCTAACACCAAGGCCTAAAAGTACTTTTGCAGCAATGCCTTCCCCTTCCTGTAGCAGCCCTAACAATAAATGCTCTGTCCCTACATAATTATGCCGCAGATTTTGTGCCTCCTCTTGGGCAAGAAGGATTGCCTTTTGTGCTCTCTCCGTAAACCTTCCAAACATCGCCATCTTTCACACCTCCAACAAATACCTGTTTTTTCACTTTTTGTAGTATTTCCTTCAGATTTTCATTTAATCAGTTTCTAAGTATTTCATCTTTATGTGATATTCTTAAGCTTTTCTCTAACAATCGTTGCCCTGCGGATATCTCTTTCATTTACACTCAAAGGCTTTCCAGCGCTCTTCTGCAGATATGCAGGCTGAGCCATCACCATCATCTGATTGATCACATCCATTGAGATGCCTCCGATAATTTTCATATCTATAGCTAGACGCAAGTCTGATAAGAGCTTCATAAATTCTTGAGAACTCAATATCCTCGCATTGGCTAAGGTACCATAGGATCTATACATTCTATCCTCTAGCTGAATACGGTTGCTGGAAAGCAGCGTGTTTCTTGCATCTCTTTCCTTTTGGATAATCTGGAGCGTTACGTCTTTTAGATTTGCAACGATCTCTCTTTCATTCCTTCCAAGGGTTAGCTGGTTGGATATTTGAAATATATTACCTGTAAACTCAGTACCTTCCCCATAGATTCCTCGCACTGCCAATCCTATTTGACTGGCAGCTTGCAAGATTCGATTAATATAGCCAGTCATGGTCAAAGCAGGCAGGTGGACCATGACTGAGGCACGAATGCCAGTGCCTACGTTGGTAGGACAAGATGTGAGATATCCTAACTCTTCATCAAAGGTATACTTTAAGCTTTCCTCTAAGACATCATCAATTTTATCTGCTGTGTCCCAAGCTTCCGTCAATTGGAATCCTGGTAATAAGCATTGAATGCGTATATGATCTTCTTCATTCACCATAATACTTACCGATTCATCCTTATTTAATAAGACAGCACTTTTTTCTGACTGGTCCATCAAGGCAGCACTGATTAAATATTTCTCCACCAATGTCTGTCTCTCCAGCTGAGGCATTTCCTCTAATTCGAAAACTTCAAAATCGTTTTTCAAGGTTGTATTTCCTTCTAAAATCGTATCCCTGACCTTTTTAATGAGATCTTTGCTCTTGCTCTTTGTCAGCGCCACTGGAAAGGGAAACTCTTCAACGTTTCTGGCCAATCGAATTCTGCTGCTGATAATAATGTCACTCTCTGGTCCTAGCTGTTCCATCCATTTAGCCATCTTATACCCTCCCTAATTATCTTGATGGAGCTGCCTTTCTGTCTCACGAATCTTATCCCTTAAGACAGCAGCTTTTTCAAATTCTTCACTGCGTATTGCTTTTTCCAATTCAGTTTTTAATCGTTTAATCTCTTTTTTCATGAGAATGTTCGCCCCAGCTCTTTTGGGAACCTTTCCAGTATGGACTTCACTACCCTGAACACGCTTGATCAGGGGAATAAGCTTTTCTTGGAAAGCATTGTAGCACTGGGAACATCCTAATCTGCCCAATTGTTTGAATTTTCCGTAGCTCATGCCACAATGATCACATTTGGTCGTCTTTATATAATCCACCTTAATAGGCGAATCATGAATAGAGTCCAATAGTCCTGTCAAAAAATTGTTAATGGTAAAGGATGTATCAAAGGGCACACCTTCACTCTGTTTCGCACATTGCTCACATAGGTGCAGCTCTGTTTTTTTATCGTTCAGTATTTTTGTTACATGAACCGTCGCCGTATTCTTGTTGCAGTTTTCACATATCATGCTACTCCCTCCCACTTAAAAAATTGTTGCCACCATACTCTTTAATATATTGGCTCTGATATGATCCTTTAAATTTATTGGTGTATTTATACTACGATCACTAATAGCTGCCAACATCAATCGTTTTTCTCTTTCAGAGATCAACTCTTTTTCCAACAATCGATGGATGATGGCTTCAGCCTTCATATTGCCAATAACATCTCCGATATCCTCCATCAGCATTCGCAAATACTGATTTTTGTCTATATTTACTTTGACAATTTTAATATAGCCACCGCCACCTCTTCTGCTCTCGATCAGATATCCTTTGTCCACGGTAAATCTGGTCATTAGCACATAATTAATCTGGGATGGTGCACAATTAAAATAATCTGCCAGCTCATTTCTTTGAATCTCTACGGCTAAATTATTGGATTCATCTAATAGTTCTTTTATGAATATTTCAATTATATTGCTAATCCTAGACATAGAATCACTCCATTTTGACTTTCTTTGACCTTCATATTTTCATTTTAATCAATTCATTTACTGTTTTCAATGTCTATTTTTTATAATTTTTGACCATAATCAGCTATTTTTTGAAAATAGCTAATCATTTTTGTTTCTCTCTATCTATTTTTACCAAATAATAAACTAGCCAATCATACGATTGGCTAGTTTATTATTTCATTTTAAACGCCTAAGAATGCTTATGTCTCTTCTTGCGATGGGCCACTATATGATATTGATTCCCTTCATTGCTTCCCTTGGGTAGTACTTCAAAGCCATGTTCTTCTAAAATATCAAATATATAGCCCGATTGGTCGGCATCGAAGGCATCCATCGTAATCACCAACTCATCCTCAGGACCAATATCCTTAATAATATCTATTAGTTTTTCATGGGCATTCACCGCTGGCTGTCTTTCATAGTTCACATAATGATCACTCATCATAAATCCTCCTCTATTCTTTGGTCTTGTTTAGTTTTTGTAGACCCTTAGATATTATTCAATACATTTTTTCTTTCATCATTATTAATTAAATGAAAAAGACCTTTTCTACAATAGAAAAGGTCTTCTTGATGTTTGTATTATTTTTCAGCCTTTGCTGTTTCAATTATTTTTTGACTTAAATGTTGAGGCATTTCATCATATCTTTCAAATCTCATGGTAAAGCTTCCCCTTGCCTGGGTCATGGATCGTAAATCTATGGCATATTTCAGCAGTTCAGCTTGAGGTGCTTCTGCGACAACTCTTTGGGTTCCATCCCCAACAGGCTCCATCCCCAAAATTCTGCCTCTGCGCTTGTTCATATCTCCCATGATATCGCCCATATATTCCTCAGGAATTACAATCTCCACATGCATAACTGGCTCTAATAACACAGGCTTTGCCATCTCAAGTCCCTTTTTGAATGCCAAAGATGCAGCAATCTTAAAGGCCATTTCAGAAGAGTCTACATCATGATAAGAGCCATCATATAATATTGCTTTAAGGTTTACCACAGGGTATCCCGCAAGAACGCCTACATCTAAGCATTCTCTTAATCCCTTTTCTACGGCTGGGATATATTGTCTCGGCACGGAACCACCAAAGATCTCTTCTGAAAATATAAAATCTTCTTGGGCTGGTTCAAATCGAATTTTTACATCACCATATTGTCCATGTCCACCGGATTGCTTTTTATGCTTTCCTTGTACATCGGCTTTTCCTTTGATCGTCTCTCTAAAAGGTATTCTCTGGTCAGCAAGCTGCACATCGACACCAAATTTATGCTTTAACTTATTGGTAATTACATTGATATGAATATCGCCCTGACCGCCAATCAAGGTTTGCTTCGTTTCAGCATTTCTCACAATCATAAAGGTTGGATCTTCTTCAGTTAATCTATTTAAGCCCACACCAATTTTCTCTTCATCCCCTTTGGCCTTAGGCTCTACTGCCATAAATAACGTTGGTTCAGGGAATTCAATCTTATGATATTTTACTGGGTGATTTTTATCACACAGGGTATCTCCTGTGGATGCATACTGGAGCTTCGCAATGGCTGCGATATCACCTGCAACCACCTTATCAACAGGCACTTGATTCTTTCCTCTGAGCAAGAATAGATTCCCTACTTTTTCTACCTCGGCTTTTTCTGGATTGTATATTTCCATATCAGACCTTAATTCACCTGATACCACTTTTAATAAAGAAATTTTCCCTACAAATGGGTCTACTACAGTCTTAAATACAAAGGAGGAGAATGGCTCTGTATGATCGATCTTTCTCACCACTGGATTTCCAGTCTTTTCATCAATGCCTTCATAAGGCTTCATGTCCTTTGGTGATGGCATATAGTCACTGATCATATCTAACAATGTATGGATTCCAATATTGTTTACAGCAGATCCTACCAGCACAGGTACAATATCACCTGCCAATACACCTTTCCGTAAGCCATCATGTATTTCCTGGGCAGTAAATTCTTCTCCACCAAAGAATTTTTCCATCAATGCTTCATCGCTCTCTGCGACAGATTCAATAAGCATTTCTCTTACAGGGGTAATCATGTTCATCATTTCATCGTTAAGCGGTATATCTACACATTCTTTACCGTTGTATTCTCTTCCAATCATATCAACTACATTGATAAAACCTTTAAAATTATTCATTTCTCCAAGAGGTATTGCAAAAGGTGCCACGGCCTTACCAAATTTCTCTCTTAAATCATTCAATACCTTTTCAAAATTAATATTTTCCTTATCCATTTTATTCATAAATATAAACTTAGGCATTTTTCGATCATTGGTATACTTCCAAACCTTTTCCGTACCAACTTCAATACCTGATGATGCATCCACCAATAGGACGGCCCCGCCGGCTACCCTCAAGGCGCTGTTTACTTCTCCAACAAAATCGAAATACCCGGGTGTATCGAGGATATTATACTTATGTTCCTTCCATTCAATCGGAATTAGGGATGTACTAATGGATATTTTTCTCGCGATCTCTTCTTTGTCAAAGTCAGATACAGTATTTCCGTCCTCTACCTTTCCCAATCTATTAACGACCTTCGTCGTATACAACATCGCTTCCGTTAAAATCGTTTTCCCGCAGCCGCCGTGACCGATC
>NZ_JARBTM010000016.1 GCF_029240175.1 Anaerosolibacter sp. | reverse complement strand
AATCATGAATCAGGTAATCCTTATTGGTAGATTAGCAAGGGACCCAGAGCTTCGCTTTACTGCAGGTAGCGGCAAAGCAGTAGCCACCTTTTCAATAGCAGTGAATAGACCATTTTCTAAGGAAAAAGAAGCGGATTTTTTCCGAGTAGTTGTTTTCGGTAAAACAGGTGAAAACTGTGCGAACTACCTTGCCAAAGGAAGAATGGTTGCAGTTCAAGGAAGAATTCAGAACAACAATTATGAGACACAAAGTGGTGAGAAGCGATACACCACAGAAGTAATAGCGGATCAAGTAGAATTCCTTGAGTGGGGCAATAAGGCAAGTTCAGGCGGCGGCTTCGAAGGTTCATCCTATGTGGATACCAACGGCTTCCAGGCCATCGACGAAGATGACGATGATATTCCGTTCTAAAAAGGAGGGAAAAATAAGATGATGAAAAAGAGACGTTCTCGTAAAAAAAGAGTATGTAACTTCTGTGCTGATAAAGCAAAGCATATAGATTATAAAGATATCAGAAAGCTTGGCAAGTACGTTACAGAAAGAGGAAAGATTCTTCCAAGAAGAATTTCTGGAACTTGTGCGACACACCAAAGAGCTTTAACTGTAGCAATCAAAAGATCAAGAGTTATTGCTTTATTACCATATACACAAGACTAATCAAAAGAGAAGTGAGAAATCACTTCTCTTTTATAGTTTATTCATAAATGAATTACTCACTTTTCAAGGATAAGGCAATTTTCAGTGCTTCCTCTTCGTGGACATTTCCTTTCAATGTATATTTCACTTCATCCATATCCCAAATCATTTCAGTAAAGCCATTGGTAAACCTTATGATATGATATTTGTGTCCACCTTCAAGGTGCTCGCTTATGGTGGCATATTCACCTTGGATGGGTTCTTGAAGGATCTCAAGGATGTCATCTCCATTGGTATATAGGAGACGAAGGTTTATTGTTTTTTTACCTAGTTGGATTAACAAAACCTTGTCAAGAACAAAACCATTGGGTATATAGGATGGTAACATTACTTGGAAGTTGGCTATTTCCAGAGCTGTTTCATAAGGTAACTCTATCTCTTGGAGGTCATTCATTTGGGAGGGGTTACTGTCCTCTAAGGTTTGGGCAAGTTCTCCAGGTGTCTTGTTTTGTACTTGAATATGAGTAAGGGTAGCTGTTGAGGTTGTTAGGAATTTCAGGGATCTAAAGTAGCTTGCATAACCTTGGTTCATATAGCCTATTCCCATAAAAGATAAGAGGATGATCACCGCTGCTGCGAAGCCAGCAGCTTTTTTGAGACGCTTCATCTTCTGTTGAAGAATATGGTGTTCTATATAAATCCAAACATCATTCATATCAGGAACTATGATGCTTTCTACACTATCTTTTAAAGCTTCTTTTATGGCTTTATCGAGCATATCTTGATTTTTCATGGTTATGATCCTCGCTTTTACCTTCTGAAATCATCATTTTCTGTTGTCTTTCTAGATTGTCTTTAAGATATCGCTTACCCCTAAAAAGCCTGGATTTTATGGTGCCAAGATTTTCACCAGTAAACTTGCTAATTTCTTCATAAGATAGTTCCACAAAGTAGTACAGATAAATGACTTCTCTATACTGATTAGGAAGGGCATTGATTTGTTCCATTAAATGAGCAGAAAATTCTTTTTGAATCAATAAATCTTCAGGGATATTAAAGGGAGTAGAAGGGTCTATCCATGGAATGATTTTGTCTTCATGATCAACAGGGAGCTCCCTTTTGTTTTTATTATATCTTGATTTTGCATGATTGCTGGCGATGGTAGTTATCCAAGCTGTAAACTTGTCCTTATCTTTGAGTTGGTCAATTTTTTCGAAAACAGTGATGAATGTATCCTGTACAACATCCTTTGCATCTTGTTCGTTTTTCAATATGAAGTAGGCTATTTTATAAATTCTATCTTTATGATCTTCAAATAATATACGAAGATAAGATAACGTATCTACTTCTTTCCGTGTGTTTTTAGAAAAAAGCATTGTATCGACTCCATTCCATATATTGGATTTTATGGTTATATCATACCATGTAAATAAAATTTGTTAAAGTCTTGACAATGAAATTTATGACAGAATATCAAAGAAGTAACTAGACTGTGAAAAAACTTTCTTGCTGATAAAGGAATAAAAATTTAGCAAAGGAAAATCCTAAGAAAAAGACCGAGGGAGGAAGGCTCATGGCTATAGAATGCTATATCGGTGCCGACTATATGGAGAATCATCCCATATCTTACAGTGGATTGCTTTTAGAAATCTATGAGGATGATCAGCCTGTTTGGCCTGTTTGGATCAATACAGGGCATGGATTTGAAAAGGATTTTGAAATGTTTCATGAATTGGTTGATGCATGGCAGCAGGAGGGAGAGTTGGTAACGGTTCTGCATCATCGATCTATTGACAGTTATCAAAAAGAAACAGGGATACAAGGATATTATCAAAATTCTGTTTGCGATAGGCCTCAATTACAATAAATAAGCGGAAGGCCACAGGGGGCCTTCCCTACATTAACGTACACCAATGGTCTTCATCATGGCGTAGAAGCTGGGGATAATACCTTCTGCCGCTTCAGTGTTGGGAAGGTGCATGGTGAAACGGAACAGTGAACCGTCGATTTCCATCACAATAATGTTCTTGGAAACCGTAGGGCTAGATGCATGGAGGAAGAATCGTGCATTACGGAAGAACGGATCAAATATTTCTTCTCCTTTCATTTCATGGGGTGTGCCAATAAGCCTTAACTCTGTTAATGCATTTTCACGTAAGTCTTCAATGTTTGCATTGTTAGGAAGCCGCTCTATGCGCACAAAGAATCGATCATCAAAGGTGGAAAACAACAAATCTCTTCCAGGTTCTTCGGCTGTAAATTGGAAGCGATCCAATACATAAATATAGTATCCTTGCTCGCTGCGCTGTAATTTGGCTTGTCGGTATTCCGTTTGTCCTTCTACGATGACAGGAATGTTTTTGGTTGCTGGTAAAGTTTGACTCGGCCTCGGAATGCAGACGGTTTGCCCGATGAGTAAAGCTGTTGGATTAAGGGCTGGATTGGCCCGTACAATAGCTGATACTGTGGTGTTAAACTGTTGGGCAAGCTTTGTAAAAGTATCTCCGCTTTGAATCACATAGGGTGTTGTGTCAGGAGGACAAGTTTGAGGAGGCGTAGCTAAAGGAATACATATCACTTGACCCACCATGAGCATGTAGGGATTGATTCCTGGATTTGCTTCAACCAGATCAGCCAGGGAGATGTTATAGGTTCTGGCAATGCCATAGAGGGTATCTCCAGAACGAATGGTATAGTAGTTTCCCTCGGGGCAGGCAGGATAGATCTGCTGTCTTGGAATGCAAATAGACTGCCCTATCTGAAGGGTATCAGGCGTGGCCAATGGATTTGCTGAAATAAGGGCTGGTACGGTGGTTCTAAATCTCAGGGCCAAACGATAAAAAGTGTCCCCAGGCTGAATGATGTAAGGAAAAGTGCCTGGAGGGCACGGTTGACGATAATATGAATACATGATTTTCACCTCTCAATAAAATGTACGCTAAAGCAACAATGTTGCAAATATCAGCATAATACATTATATGGAAAAAGTGAAACCCTGGTTCCTTTCGTCATTTGACCTTTGTGATAGAGAAAGGAAATCATGTATTAAAAAAGGCATCAGTAGATGCCTTTTTTAATACATGATTTTATTTCGTCCGCTACTTTTTGCTTTATAGAGCAAATGGTCTGCTTTTTTTACTAGCTCAAGGGCACTGTGATTTTCTAGGGATGCCACACCACCACTGATAGTTACCTGGAGGGTTGGATGGCTATAGGTAAGTTCCGAAACTTGACTCCGAAGTCTTTCTGCCAGCTTTATTCCTTGAGACAAGCTTGTTTCAGGAAGTATAATAAGAAATTCTTCTCCCCCATATCTTCCTAGAATATCGGTAGACCTACATATATTTTTTAGTGCGTTACTTACTTTAACGATGACTTCGTCTCCCGTTGGATGGCCATAGATATCATTTACTTCCTTAAATTTATCAATATCAATCATAACAATAGAAAGATCATGGTGGTACCTTTTGGATCGTTGAATTTCTTCTTCTAGACGATCATAGATATATCGATGATTGTATAGCCTTGTTAAACTGTCCAGCTTTGCCATTTCTTCCAATTCGAGATTCTTCTGCTTAAGCTCCTGTAAAAGCCTGTAGGTACGAATATTTGCAGTTAGTCTAGCCATAAAGATATCTTTGTTGACAGGCTTTGAAATATAGTCATCAGCCCCTGAAGTTAGGATTTGAGAGATGATTTTTTCATTGGCAATAGAAGAAATACCAATGATCAAAGCATACTGGTTCCTTTGCCTTACCTCCCAAACCACCCTTTCCCCTGAAATGTGGGGTAATATGAAGTCAATCAGATAAAGGGCATATTGTTTATTGCTGTTGAGCAGATCATTAGGATGAACATAATAGTCTACGTTTCGAATGTGGTAGGACTCAAATATGTCCTTAATGACCCGAATCTGCAGCTCATTATCATCTAAAACGGCAATACTTATGTTTTGTAATGTTTTGTGAAAGGAATCCAGGGAAGCAATATTGTTCAGGTAGGGAACAAATCGATCAATAAATAATGACTTTGGAATAAAGTCAATGACCCCTAATTCAAAAAGGGTAGTTTTTGTGGATAGATCATCCCTAGAAGACAATACGATAATGGGAATCTTTTTATACTTACTCTTATGAATCGATAAAATGAAGGCATCGCCAGTCCCATCAGTAAATTCTAATCCAGTGATAATCAGATCTACCTCATTGTTTTCCAGTAAGTGAAAGGCTTCCTGTATATTTCTTGCAGTTAAATATTCAATTGAATTTTGCGAAACCACGTCTTTGGCGATCTCGGCATAAAAAGGATTGCTATCCACATGTAGTACACAGAACATGGCATTCACCTCAAATGTTTATAAGAGAGTATAAATACAGGCTTGACTTTTTACAAGGAAATATCTTGCATGCAAGATATGAATGAGGAAGCAAAATATATACATATCGATCAATAGAGGCTTTAAATAGATAAAAAGACATAACATTTTGAAATTCGACGCAGAGCAAAGAATTCCTCTATTATAGTATAGCCCTTTTATAGATGAATCTTATCTAATTTTCAATTTCATGAAATATTTCTATAGATAACCATAGCCATAGTTTTCATATATAATCCACAGTATAATGGGATTGAAGATTAAATAGGGGGCGTTATAAATGAATAAAGAAACCATATTGAAAGAGATCCGTGAATCACTGGTGGAAATGGAAGAAGAAAAAGTAGTAGAACTATGCGAGAAGACACTGGAGCTAAATATCCCTGCCTATGAGACCATAACAGAAGGATTAATCCCTGGTATGGATGAAGTATCAAGGCTTTATGAGGAAGAAGAATACTTCCTTCCAGAAGTTTTGGTTTGTTCTGATGTGATGAATGCAGGATTAGATATCGTGAAGCCTCACTTAGATAAAAGCAGTATGCAAGAACCCATCAAGGTTGTGATGGGTGTTGTAGAGGGAGATACCCATGATATTGGAAAGAATCTTGTACGAATCATGATGGAAGCATCGGGTATGGAAGTCCATGATTTGGGAAGGGATGTGCCGCTGGAGCGTTTCATTGAAAAAGCAGAAGAGGTAAACGCGGATCTTATCGGCATGTCAACACTGATGACGACAACCATGGATGGCATGAAGACTGTAATAGATCGACTATCAGAAAGAAATATACGAAATAAATATAAAATCCTTGTAGGCGGAGGACCAATCTCACAAAATTTTGCTGATCGTATTGGTGCCGACTTATATACAAAGGATGCCAGTGAAGCCGTAAGAAGAGTAAAAGAAATTTTTGGGAGGGCATAACAATGGAAATCAGACAAGACATTTTAACCCCAAAGGAAAGATTATTGGCTTTTTTAACAGGAAAACCCCTAGATCGAATTCTCTGTATGCCCATTGTAACCAGCAATGCAGCCCATCTCATTGGTAAAACCGTAAAAGAATTTCAGTTAGACGGTAAAGTCATGGCGGATTCCTATATGGCAGCCATGGATCGATTCGGTTATGATTTAAACTATCTTTTTACCAACTGCTCTTATATCGCAGAAGCCATGGGGCAGGAACTTGTCTACTCTGAAGATGAACCTGCAAACTGTGAAAATCCAGTGGTACAATCCATGGAAGATTTAAGTAAAATCAAGGTTGCGGAAAAGACTGACGGAAAGTTTCCTGTTTTTTATGAAGCCTTGGATATCTTAAACACAGAAGTAGGAGACAAAATATTTAACTCCGTATGCTTCTCAGGACCAGTATCTACGGCGGCAACCCTCAGAGGAACGGAAGACTTTGCTAGGGATACATATGCAAATCCCGAATTATGCCACGCCCTTCTCAGAATGGCTACGGACAGCTGTAAAAACTTTATAAAGGAAGTTGTGGCAAAGGGAGCGATTCCTATTATTCTTGAACCTATTGCTTCTGGGAGTATCTTTAGCCCTAAAATGTTTGCCAAATTTGCATTTCCATATATTAAAGAACTAGTAGATTATGCCCATGAATTAGGAGCGGCAATCCCTCTTCATATTTGTGGAAAGACTCATAAAATTGTAGACCAAATGACAGAGACTGGAACGGATATCGTCAGCCTGGATATATGTGATTTAGCAGTAGCAAGGGAAAAAGTAGCCGGAAGAGCTGTATTGTTAGGGAATATTGCCCCAGCCGATGAACTATTGTTTGGTCCTATAGAAAGAATTCATGAGGTATGTAAGAATGCCATGGATATTATGGAAGGCTATACCCCAGGGTTTATTTTAGCTTCCGGCTGTGAAATTCCGACAAAGGTTCCCTTTCAGCATATTGATGCCATGATGGATGCAGCGAGAAGCTATGGTGCCTACGATTATGCAAAAGCGGAGTAATCTCACAGAAAAAGAAAGACTTCTAAAGGTGCTGAAAGGAGAGGCGGTTGACCGCCCTCCTGTTATTTGTCCTGGGGGAATGATGAATGCCAGCGTAACAGAGGTCTTAAAAGATATTGAGGAAAATCACAATATAGACTTAGACGCTATGACAGCGGCAGCCAAAGCGGTGCGTGAGATAACAGGTTTTGAGAACTATGGTGTACCCTTTGATATGACAGTAGAGTCAGAACCACTAGGAGCTAAAATTGATTTGGGAGACAAATTCATTGAACCAAGGGTAACAGAATACAACAATAAATCGATTGAAGATATTATCCAAAATTATAAAGTAAACCCCAGAGATTCCCATCGAATGGGGATTACAATTCAAGCTGTTGAGAAGCTAAAAAATGATGAAATACCTGTCATTGGAAATATCACAGGACACATCAGTACAGCCACATCTATTATAGATCCCCTGTATGCCCTTAAAATGCTCAGAAAAGACCCGGATAAGATCTATCGTTTTTTCCAATTCATTCATGATTACTCCAAGGAATATGCAGTAGAAATGATTCGGGCTGGGGCTGATATCATTGCAATCTCAGACCCCACAGCCACAGGGGAAATCCTAGGGGCAAAAAATTTTGAAAGGTTTGCCATACCTTTCTATAAGGATATGATTGCGACCATTCACCAGTTTCATGTTCCAGTGATTATTCATATTTGTGGAAACGCCAATACCATCATAGACAGTTTAAATGACACAGGTGTAGATGCGGTGAGTTTTGACTCAATGGTAAACATGCGCTTTGCCAAGTCCAAGCTGACTACCCGTTTGATGGGAAATGTAAACACCCAGCTCCTTCATACCGGTGAACAGGGAAAAATAGAGTCTATCACCAAAAACTGTATGGATTCAGGCGTGGATATTGTCTCGCCTGCCTGCGGCTTAAGCATGGCAACATCTGTAAAAAATCTGCGGGCTATGACGGAGTTTGTAAAGAGAGGTATTTAGAAATAGATGATACAAGTACATTTTATCAATGAAAATAAATCTATGGAAGCAGAAGTTGGAGAGCGATTAATTGACTGCATACGCAGGGCAGGATTGGTTGTGGAAGCCCCTTGCAACTGTATTGGCATTTGCGGAAAATGCAGGGTGAGAGCTTGGGGAGCGTTATCTCCACCGTCGCCAGCGGAGCAAAAGCTCTTGATGGGACAGGATGGCATTCGGCTGGCATGTCTAGCATTGGTACGAGGAGATGTGGAGATAGAATTATTCCATGGAAAAAATGAACTGAAAACCATTAACTGGGGATATACTGTAGAAGTCGAAGCAAACAATTCGATACAAAAGGTAGAGCTACCTAAAATAGATAGGAAAAGTCCTATACCCTACGAGGAATACATCGGCTACCCTATTGAATCTATGCATTTGTATGAGAAAATCGGGCGCATGGAAAAAGGCCAAGGGGAAAGAATCTTTGGCATCATATCCGAGAATCGTTTGATAGATATAGGAGAAGATTTGAAGGAAATGCTGGGGATCGCGGTAGATATAGGTACTACGGGAATCTCTGCCTATCTTTTAGATTTAGAAACAGGAGAGGTGCTGAATAAAGTATCCTGTTTAAATCCCCAAGCCCAATATGGTGGGGATGTTTTAACCCGAATTAGTTATTGCAAGGAAAATGAGGATGGTTCAAGGCGCCTAAAAGAACTGATGATAGATTGTATGAATGAAATCGTAATGAAATTGTTGAGCAATCAGTATCATAGGGATGCTGTATATCAAATGATGATCGCAGGCAATACAACAATGCTTCATTTGTTGGTAGGGATTGATTCCATGACCATTGCAAAGGCCCCTTACCGACCGGTTTTTTTGAAAAAGATAGACATTAAGCCTAAAGAATTATCGATTGAAATAAATAAGGGCGGAATCATAACATTGCTGCCTTCTGCATCGGGATATGTAGGGGCAGATATTTTGGCAGGTATTGCGGCAACTGATTTTGATGAGAAGAAAGACACATCCATATTTATAGATATAGGAACCAACGGAGAAATCGTGGCCATTGTAAATGGAAGAATGGCAGCCACGTCTACGGCGGCTGGGCCAGCCTTGGAGGGGATGAACATAGCCTGCGGATGTCGAGCTGAAGCGGGAGCCATCGATTCTTTTTACATAGATGAGGGATATCAGATTCACTATTCCACCATTGGGGATCTACCTCCAAAGGGCATTTGCGGAAGTGGTCTTATTGACATTGCCGGGGCTTTGGTAAAAAAGGAAATTATCCTTCCCAATGGAAAGTTCAATCTGGATATAAATGATCGAATAGACGGAAGACTGCGGGATAAAAAATTCTATATTACCGATACGGTGTATATTTCTCAAAGAGATATTCGACAAATCCAACTGGCAAAGGGAGCGATTGCTACGGGGGTTACCATGCTGTTGAAAGAGATGGGGGTATCAATTGCAGAGGTAAAAGAAGCAGTGATTGCCGGGGCCTTTGGCTATCATCTAAACCCGGACAATATACAGGAAATAGGACTCATACCCAAGGGCTTTAAAGGTAAAGTCTCTTTTGTAGGAAATTCGTCCGTAGAAGGGGCTAGACTAGCTTTAATCAATAAAGACGTATTGAACAAGATATCATCCTTCAGAAATAAGATGGAAGTATTGGAGCTTTCTATGAAGGATGAGTTTCAGAGCTGCTTTGTCAAGGAATTAAAATTTTAACCGAGGTGGATTATGATCAAGATTGATGTGATTTCTGGATTCCTAGGTGCGGGAAAGACAACCCTTATCAAAAAGCTGTTGAAGTCTTATGAGCATGAGAAGGTAGTATTGATTGAAAATGAATTTGGAGAAATTGGGATCGATGGAGACTTAATAGAGAGAGAGGGATTTGAAGTCTTTGAAATTTCCAGCGGATGTATTTGCTGCATCATGCAAAAAGACTTCATCGGGATGCTTTCCAGGGTGATTGATGAGTTTAAGCCTGAACGTATTATCATTGAACCAACAGGTATCAGCATATTGAGTGATATCATTGAAATATTAAACAAACCCACCTTTAAGGAAACATGTACAATTCATTCTTTGGTTACAGTGATTGACAGTATGAACTATTTGGCCCAATGTGAAGTTTTTGGGGAGTTCTTTGAAGATCAAATTGCCCATGCATCTTCTTTGGTTCTAAGCAAAAGTCAATTTGTTTCTGAGCATCAGGTAAAGGAAATTATAAGCTCATTGAGAGAGCTAAATGAGACAGCACCCATTGTCGCAGCCAGCTGGGAGAATATGTCGATAGAAGATGTAAAAGCCCTTTTGTCAGGGGATCTGACCATGGAATTCAAGGAATTGATTCACCCGAGCCATAGACCATGCAGAGAAAATGAGTTTGATACCTTTGCTATAGAGACTTCCGCAAAGTATACGGTAGAAAGCTTGGAAGAGATACTAAATGAATTAAAAAATCCTCTTTATGGAAAAATTCTGAGAGGAAAGGGATTCCTGAGAGGGCCTGGGTATTATCTGGATTTTAGTTATACAAATGGGCAGTTCGATATCCATAAGACCGATCATAAATCCAGTGGAAAGCTTTGCCTGATCGGCATGAAGATGGATGAAAAAGAACTGAAACGCTTGTGGAAGGCTAAGGGGGGAGGGCTATTCAATTGGTTGACATTTTAGTGGATAGCATCAAAGATACAGTTCGCGTTGTGCCTATTATTTTTCTTCTATTTCTATTTGTTGATTTTTTCATGATAAAGGTGAACAACGAGAATCGTCTGATTGATAGGATATCCAAGTATGAGGTTGTTGGAGGCGGGCTTTTAGGGATTATACCCCAGTGTGGCATTCCTGTAGGATTTGCCAAGCTTTACGCCAATGGTCATATAACTTTGGGAATGCTTTTTGCCATATTTCTTTCTAGTTCCGATGAAGCCCTTATCATTATGGGTGCCCATCCAGACCAAATAGGATTTGTCATGAAATTAATTACTGTGAAAGTACTCATTGGCATTGTTGTGGGTTACGTCATATACGCAGTAATTAAGGAAAAAAGAAATCGTATAAAAGGTTGTGACGCTGACTGCACATGTCCGAAATGTACTAAGCATAGAAATATATTCATAAATAGTTTCATACACACCCTCAAAATATCTCTATTTTTACTATTGACGGTGTTTCTCCTGAGTCTTGGACTTGAAAGAATCGGGGAGGCGGGTCTTGGTGCTCTTCTTGGGAAAAATACATTTATGCAGCCCATTTATGCTGCTGTGATAGGCGCCATTCCGAGCTGTATGTCATCTGTGGTACTAGCCGAGGGATATATACAAGGGGCCGTGGGATTGGGTGCATTAATCAGTGGACTATGCGCCAATACAGGCTATGGAATCCTTGTAGTACTAAAGGAGCTTCCTTTTAAAAAAGCTATAGGCATTATTTTTCTTTTATTAACAATCAGTATTGCCATTGGCGAAATAATCTTTGTGTTTGGAGGTTAATGACATGGAACATATAGTGACATTCAAATGTGAGGGTGAAAACCTGGAGCAAATACCCGAATCAATCATCCAGCGGACAGGCATCAGCTTCCCAAAGGCCCATTTAGATCAAGAACAGATGATGATCCTTGCAAAGGAATTAAAAGCGTATAAGGGGGATCGGTTTGTCAGAGTACCTTTCTGTGTCACGGTAGAAGCAGAAGCACTGGGGGGAAGGATTAAGCTTGGAGACGACAAGAACGGACCTCGCGTGGATCAATATTTATTTTCAACGATTGAAGAGCTTGAGAGAATCCAAGAAATTGATTTAACTAGGGGTAGAATAAAAGAAGTATTAGATGCGGTAGAGAGATTAAACAGAGATAATGAAATTGTAGCCTTGAATGTGGAAGGTCCTTTCACAATTATATCTTCACTGATAGATCCTATGATTTTTTATAAGGGAATACGGAAAAACAAAGAACGCATTGACAAATTTATGAAGATGATTGAAGATAATATTGTGAAGTACATTCTCGCAGGGATAGCGCGCGGGGCCAAAATAATTTCCTATGGAGATCCTGTGGGATCTTTGGATATCGTGGGACCTAAAGTGTATCAAGAAATCAGTGGACAGACAACGTATAATATATTAAAACGAATAGAACCATTTTTGGATGGAAGAATCGTGCATCTTTGTGGAAAGACCTCCACAGCCTTTGATAAGCTTGGATTTAGTGAGACCTATGCTATTGAGGCAAATGAAGACCTTACTTATGGGGAAGCGATTCTTCAGTTGATGAACAGCAATCAGAAAATTAAATTCATCGGGCACGCTTGCATCAAAAAGACACCTTTTAAAATGAAAAAGGCGGTTGTTTGGAATGTTTGCTTGAAGTAAGGTGCATGATTGTTTCTGTAGGAGGTGTGACCATGGAACATAGACAGCAAGGCTGCTGAGGCCCATCCCATGATGGTATTGGTCAATACCAAAATGAGAATAGTGAAAACTGCATGATGTGTGGCCAAAAGCTCATATATTTAGAAACGGGCAGAGAATTTCAGTGTTTGAAATGTAATAGGACAGAGCAGGGATATGTGTATTGCCCAAGTAATCATTATGTTTGTGATGAATGCCATGGTAAGGAACAGTTTGATGAGGTTCTGCGTATAGCACTGCTGGTAAAAGGGAAAGATCCCATGACCAATGCTGAATATATGATGAAAAAAATAAACATCCCTATGCTGGGCTGTGAGCACGCATGGATTGCGACGGCATCTCTCATGGCCGCCATCAGAAATACGGGTGAGATTACAATCACTGATGAACAGATCAAGGAAGCTTTGCAGCGTACAAAAAAACAGGCTATAGGTGCCTACTGTGGGCTAACAGGGATTTGTGGCATTGCTCCTGCCATTGGAGCATCCTTTAGTGTAATTTTGGGGGCAGCTTGTCCAAAGGATCAAGAAACTGCTGTGACTATGCACGCAGTGGCTCGGGTGATCGAAGCTATAGCCAATGAGGCGGGTCCCTGCTGCTGTAAGAATTTTTTAAGGACATCGCTAAGTTTGGCCAGTGAGCTGGCAGAGGAATATCTAAAGATAAAACTCGTGAAAGATGGAAAAGTAACCTGCGTCGATAGTCATCATCATCCCCATGGTTGCAGAGAGACAAAATGTAAGTATTTTAATAATGTACGATAATCGAGCTGGCCAGAAGGACAGCTTTTTTTTACTCCATCATCCGCGCAAATATTTATACAGTTTACTAGCATAAATATACATGATATACTAAGCAAGAGAGAAAGACAAAAGAATTTTTAAAGGGTTTTGTAGAAATCAATACTATATATACTGTATAAATCGGAGGGAGAAGCCGTATGAAGACGTATCCTATGAAGTATGGAACAGAAGAGATATCGGTAACCGTACCTGAAAAAAATCTACTGGGCGTTATCAAAAGCCATGGTGATCATATAAAGAAGAGCGAAGAACAAGTGATATTGGATGCATTACAAGATCCCATTGAGAGTCCAAGATTAAAAGAGATTATATCCCCAGGAGATACAATCTGTATTGTGATTTCTGATATTACACGGGCATGGCAGAAAATGGGCTTCTATTTGCCTTACTTGGTAGAAGAGTTAAATCAGGCAGGTATAGAGGATAAGGATATTGTATTTCTTTGTGCAACGGGATCCCATCGAGGACAGACCCAGGAAGAGCATGGGGTATTGTTGGGAGAAAAGCTGAGCAAAAGGTTTCAAGTAATTGATCATGATTGTAGAGCTGAGGATAATATGGTATATGTAGGTACCACCACCTTTGGAACCCCAGTAAAGATAAATAAGGTTGCCATGGAATGTGATCATATCCTACTGACTGGGGCAGTGGTCTACCACGATTTGGCTGGTTGGGGAGGCGGCAAAAAATCCATCCTTCCAGGGATTAGTGCCTATGAATCCATCATGGCCAATCATTCCTTGTCTTTAAATCCAGTTGTAGGAAAAGGATTAAATCCAAAGGTACGATGTGGTAATGCTTTGGATAATCCTCTGCATCTAGATATGGTGGAGGCAGCAGTCTTCGTAAAGCCATCTTTTTTGCTGAACGTGATTATGGATGATGAAGGCAATATTGGAAAGGCAGTGGCGGGTCACTACTTGAAAGCCCATGAAGCAGGACAGAAGCTGATAGAAGAAATGGATGGCGTCAGCATCTCTGAAAAAGCGGATTTAGTGATTTCATCGGCGGGAGGATATCCAAAGGATATAGAGTTGTATCAGTCATCGAAAGCATTGATCAATGCAAAGGGGGCAGCAAAATTAGGCGGCAGCATCATTTTGCTGAGTCAGTGCATCGAAGGCTTTGGTCATGACGAAGTGGAAGAGATTATTGTGAATTATAACAGCAATCAAGAAAGGGAGGCGGCACTGCGGGAGAATTATACCGTGGCAAAATATACAGGTTATCTCATTTCAGAGATTGCAGCGGCTTATAATGTAGTGTTGGTGTCCCAAATGCCGCCTAAGTCATTAGAAAAAATCAATATTCCCATCGTAGCTACCTTAGAGGAAGCATTAGAGATAGTTTATGCAAAAAAAGGTATGGACTTACAAACATATCTAATACCCTACGGTGCAAATACATTGCCGAAAATGAATGAATAGTGTATTAATTCTAAAAACGAGCAAGCTGAATGCCGAAGGACCCTAAACCGGGTTCTTTTTTTGATGCAAAAAAACTCAAAAAAATTTATAAAAAACCTATTGCTATTTTATCAAACGCCGTGTATAATGATACAATATGAAGAATAAATATTCAGTATAGGGGGAAGAAAATATGTTTAAAGGAAAAACAAAAAAAATAATGGCACTCATACTTGCATTGGTATTTGTGTTTGCATTCACAGGCTGTTCACAAAAGCCAGCCACAGAGGAGAAGGCACCTGCACCGGCAGAACAAGCAGCTCCTTCAAAGGTTGAAGAAATTCAAAAGAAAGGTAAGATCGTGCTAGGAACATCTGCTGACTATCCACCATATGAGTTCCACAAGCTTATCGATGGTAAGGACGAAATCGTAGGTTTTGACATCGAAATCGCGAAGACAATCGCCGCAGATCTTGGTGTGGAGCTTGAAATCAAAGATATGAAGTTTGATGGTCTATTGGCAGCATTGGTTGTGGATGATATCGACTTCATCGTTGCAGGAATGGTTCCAAAAGAAGAGAGAAAGAAAAGCGTTGATTTCTCAAAGCAGTACTATCAAGCGGAGCAAAAGATTCTAATCAGAGCAGAAGATCAAGATAAGTTAAAAACGCCAGAAGACTTTAAAGGTCTAAAGGTTGGAGCACAAAAGTCAACGGTACAAGAGGAAATCGCCTTGACAATTGAGGGTGCAGAAGTAAAATCTTTAAGTAAGATTACTGACTTGGTATTAGAGCTAAAAAATAAAAAGATTGATGCCATCGTATTGGTAGATCCTGTAGCTGCAGCTTATGCAAAGCAAAACGCTGACTTGGTTGTACCAGAGATATCCTTTGGGACAGAGGAAGGTGTAGCCATCGCTGTAAACAAAGGAAATGAGGATTTGGTAGAAGCGATTAACAAGACGATTGATAAGCTATTAAGTGAAGGAACGATTGATAAGTTTATTGAAGAAGCAACAACATTAGCAGAAGAAGAATAATTACAAAGGAACGATAGAGTGGCAAAAGACGGATGTCTTTTGCCCTCATTATTTCTCGACAAAATATTACAAAAACGTAATAATTATAAAATATAGATAAGGAGGTGAAAGGAGTGGTTATGGAATTTATTGCCAAGTACCACAGTTTTTTTATCACAGGTACGGCAGTCACTCTCTTTCTTTCATTCTTTGGCGTAATATTAGGTGTTGTTATCGGTGTAATTATTGCATTGATGAAGTTATCGAAAAATAAAGTGGTGAGTGTTTTGGCATCCGCCTACATTGAAGTAGTTAGAGGAACACCCCTCTTATTGCAATTATATATCGTTTATTATGGGTTGCCTCGATTGATAGGGATAGAGTTACCTGATATGACATTGGGAATTATCGCAGTATCCCTAAATAGTGCAGCTTATGTGGCTGAAATCATCCGTGCAGGCATATTGGCCATCGATAGAGGTCAGATGGAGGCAGCGAGATCTTTAGGAATGACCCATGGGATGGCCATGAGATACATCATTATACCCCAGGCATTTAAAAATATTCTTCCTGCTTTAGGGAATGAATTTATTGTACTGATTAAGGAATCAGCGATTGTATCTATCGTTGGTATTGCAGATCTTATGTATAAAACAGACACCCTTCGAGGGATTACCTATAAGCCGTTTTTACCGCTCATCATCGCAGCAGTCATTTACTTTGTGATTACCTTTACACTATCCAAGCTGCTGGGAATCGTAGAAAGGAGGTTGAGAGCTGGTGATTCAAGTATCTAATCTACACAAAAAGTTTGGTAAGCTCCATGTGTTAAAGGGGATTAATGAACATATTGAACAGGGAGAAGTAGTCGTAGTGATCGGACCTAGTGGGTCTGGGAAAAGTACTTTTCTTCGCTGCCTCAATCTTTTGGAACAACCCACCGACGGAGAAATCATATTCGAAGGGGTTTCCATCACAGATGCGAAGAATGATATTAATGTGCAAAGACAAAAAATGGGGATGGTATTTCAACAGTTTAATTTGTTTCCCCATTTAACAGTGCTAGAAAATGTTACATTGTCTCCGATCAAAGTAAAGAAAATGACCACGGAGGAAGCTGAAAAGGTAGCTTTCTCTCTATTGAAAAGAATTGGTCTTGAAGATAAAGCTCATAACTATCCAAATCAATTGTCCGGCGGACAGAAACAAAGAATTGCCATCGCGAGAGCCCTGGCCATGTCCCCAGATGTGATGCTTTTTGACGAGCCGACTTCAGCATTAGACCCAGAGATGGTGGGCGAGGTATTGGATGTTATGAAGAAGCTGGCAGCAGAGGGAATGACCATGGTGGTTGTTACCCATGAGATGGGCTTTGCTAAAGAGGTAGGGAACAGAGTGATCTTTATGGATGAAGGGCAAGTGATTGAGGAAGGTTGTCCTACGGAGATTTTTAGCAATCCAAAGCACCCTAGAACCCAAGACTTTTTAGGCAAAGTGTTGAAGTAGGGTTAGAGAAGGTAGGGATTTATATGAAGCATAGATTTCTTGCAAAGAGATATTGGAACAGTACAACCACCGCCATGAGTGCCACGGCGGATCTGGTGAATCGGTATAGTGATTTAATCAATCTGAGTTTGGGAGATCCAGACTATATCACAGATAAGCTTATTATAGATGGTGCCTTTGCCGATGCCCATGAAGGACATACCCGATATACAGATCCCCAGGGGCAGATGGAACTGAGGGAGGAAATCAGTAAATTCTATAGGGAACAGCACGGTTATGCCGTAGACCCTAATCACATTATGGTGGTAGTAGGGGCTTGCCATGGGATGTATTTGGTACTGGAGGCAATCTTGGATGATGGGGATGAGGTTATTGTCCCAGCCCCATATTTTACACCCTATGATCATCAGATTGGCTTAGCAGGGGGTAAACCTGTGGTTCTGGAAACCTATGAAGAGGATGGGTTTCAGATTGATATTGAGCGAATGAAAGCATTGATTACCAATAGAACAAAAGCTATTATTATCAATACGCCAAACAATCCTACAGGGGCTTGTCTTAGTCATCAGACCTTAGAAGCGGTAGCAAAGGTAGCCAAGGATCATGACTTGATTGTTATTGGTGATGATGTTTATGGCGCATTCTCCTTTGGGGAACCCTTTAAACCGATGACAGCCTTTGAAGGTATGGCAGATAGAACCATTACCATAGGCAGCTTTTCTAAGGATTATGCCATGACAGGCTGGAGAATCGGCTATGTGATCGGCCCCGAATTTTTGGTTTCCTGTATTCGAGATATCAATGAGGGGGTGTGCTTTTCTGCACCATCCATATCCCAAAGGGCAGCGATCCATGCATTAAGAAATCGTGAGCAAGTTCAGCCTGGAATGATAGAAGAGTATCAGAAAAGGGTATATTATGCCCATGACCGCATCAATGGGATTGCCAACATGTCGGTGATTGCACCCCAAGGGAGCTTTTATCTATTTGTAAATATAAAGAAAACAGGGCTTAGCTCTGAAGACGTCAGCAAGAAGCTTTTAGAAGAGGCCCACGTGCTGGTAATTCCAGGGAACGCCTTTGGACAATGCGGTGAGGGCTATGTACGGATTGCCTGTACCGTAGGTGTAGGTAAACTGAAGGAAGCCTTTGATCGTATAGAGAAAATGCAGATTTTTTCGATATAAAGGAAGTTCCTCCTCCAACAATAATGAAAGAGCCCTTTTCTGTTTTAAGAAAAGGGCTCTTTCTAATAGTATTTGTTTAAGGAATATAATTCTGATAGATGCACACATACTAAATAGTATTTAGAGGAGGGAGTATGAATGAGCAGTAAAACGTGGGACTTAGTTTATTCTATAAGTGCGATTATCATTGTATGGGCGATATTTCTTTATATAGCAGACAGAAAAAGATGGAAAGAATATTTTGTGGCCTTTGGATACTCCATATTTATCGCGGAATTAATATGCTCTTGGGCCCGTGTGTATGACTATTGGTACTATCCAACAAAAGCATACAATGAGTTTTCTGCTATGCTTATTAAGGATATATTCTTTTTCGCAGTGTTTGGTTTGATTTATGTTCATTTTTTAAAAGATCGCTTGGGTAAAAATATTTTTCTTGCCCTATCCATGGCAGGAATGAGCACAGTCATAGAAGCCATCACTTTATACACCACACAATTAGTGGGTTACACTGAAAAGATGAACTTTTATATTACATATACAACCTATTTAATCGGCTATCTGTTTGTCATGGGTGCCCACTATATTTATACATGGAAGGAAAAAAAAGGGTCTGTGTAGAAATTCTAAGAACAAGGAATTTTGCATAGCATGATAATGTAGAAGAGTCTTAGACAGGTTTTTGCAAATCTTATCAAGCAAGGAGAACACCACCTATTTTTCATGAATGCAGCTCGGGCATAAAATTAAAGGGGAAAGAAGGGAACGTATGAATCAAGGAACGCAGAAAATAACCAGGGTAGGGATTTTGTTGGCATTAACCCTAGCCATTCAATTCATGTCACTGCCCCAATTGGTAACAGGAACGGCTATAAATGCCATGCTTCTCATTTCAGCTGGCACAGTTGGGATGATCCCTGCAGTAATGATCGGATGCATTACGCCGGTTGTAGCGTTAATGGTAGGCATTATGAAAGCGCCCATGGCGCCAGTGATTCCTTTTGTCATAGGAGCCAATGCAGTGTGGGTATTGGTCTATGGATTTATTCAAAATAGAAATAGATATATGGCGATGATCTTAGCAGCCGTGACAAAGTTTCTGGTATTGTGGACTGCTGTAAAATGGATACTTATCGGTATGCTGCCTGGACCTGTACTGGAAAAAGCAGCAGTGGCATTTGGTATTACCCAGCTCTTCACGGCTTTGGCTGGAGGTGCAATTGCACTGGCAGTGATACCATTCCTACACAACTATCTAAATAAAGGGAAAGAGATAAGGATGTAGAGAGATGCAAATCTCTCTTTTTGTTTTGTATAGTCTTGATTTATTTTGTTATTCCTTAAAATTGTATTTAGGGAAAAGTTAGAAGTTATTCTTTCCATTCCCCATTTCGAGAGTAACCAAAGAATTTAACATATATAGATTTAGGTAAGTCATCTAATATATAGTCCACCTTATAAATACCGTAGCCCTTCCCAATCCAATCACCTTTAAATGCATCAAAGGGTCCTGCAGTAAAAAAACCTTTGTGCATTTTTTTTATCTTAATTACCTGACCACCTAGTGATTCTATTTTTTTCTGCATTGCTTTTGAGCGGATTCTTTGCCTTATGAAAGGATCTACTACGATGAAATATATTATTATTACTAAAAATAAATCCAACTTATAGCCTCCCTTGCATAATAAATTCAATCTCATATAGGCATCGTTGATCTCATCTTGGGTGATCCCAAGATATCTTTTGGTTACTGTTAAGCTGCTGTGGTTTAATACTTCCATGATGATCGGCAGCGGCACACCACTCTTCCATGCCCAGTAGCCCCAGGTCTTTCTCAAGGTATGGGTTCCAATGTTTCCCGTAACCCCCACAGCTCTACATGCATCGTTTATAGTACGCCACGCCATAGATCGTGATATGGCGGCCATATTTCCTTTTCTAGAGGTAAAAATTGGACAAGCATATCCAGGTTATACTGATCCTTTAAAAGTCGTTTTAGGCCATCCTGGGCGCTCTCATTGATGGGAAATTTCTTTTCTTTTCCGGTCTTCCCTTCCCGGATATAAATGTGGTCTTTAAACTTCTTTTTTTCATCCAGGACGTCACTCCATTTCAGATCCAGAAGATCCGAAACCCTAAGGCCGGTGTTGATCCCTAAAACGAATAGACAATAGTCTCGGATCTTCCCAGCTCCCAACAGGTACTTCTTTATAGCATCAATCTTTTTCTTATCACGAATGGGTTCTACGGTGTTCATGTTCTTGGCTCCTTCTTATTCTTCTACTCTTTTCTTCCATCTTTTTTTCCAAAGAATCTAATCGTTTCATCACATCCATCAGCAAGATGAAAATGCTCATGGCTGCACCAAAGATAAGACCTACAGCTGCACCTGGAAAAGGCATCGGTATAAAAAGACCCACTGCAGCACAGAAAATAGAAAGTACAAAAAAGCTAAATAGATTCATCCCAATTCCCCCTAAAATAGAATGCAACATATTATATATACATCATATAATATGTTGCATTCAAAAACAACAAAATAAAAAGGTGATTAGTATAATCACCTTCTATGATAGTCATATCAATATTTACATGGTTTTTACTGAATGCAACACAATTACTATTGTGTTGCGTTCGGTAATCTAACTAAAATAATTTGTTATGTCTGATATGTTCGTAAATTTGAAGTTTTTGATACAGTATATAAATTTAATACAAAGTTCCTGAAAACAATCACAATCGAAGCATCCATTGATACAGCTATTTTTATAGATCATGGGTTGAAATATATCCAAGATAGCTCCTATGGCATCACCATCTCCACGTTGGGCTGCATCAAACAATTGTCTTAGAAATGCATCACTCATAGGCTAACCTCCTTTAATGCTGGGTTTTTCCCAGGGTCTCAATCACGAGTAATAGGGTTTTATTGAGTTCATCTAGCTTCTTTTCAATTCGAACCAATAGAAAGGCTGTGACGGCAATAGGGAAGCCCAATGTTGAAACGAATTCATTTAATATTTCCATGTCTACTTCCCTCCTATCTGTTTCCTTAACTTATCTAAAGCAGTTTTCTTAATTTTATTAACGGCTTGCTTGCTGATTCCCAGCTCCTTAGCCAACGTCTCTTCTTCTTTATCTTTAATAATGCATTCATGGATGATTTGTTTTTGCCTGTCTGTTAATGTGCTTATGGCTTCTAGGACTTCCTTGTCCGTAAATAGGTCTCGATAATCTATATCTTCTTGATCCCTATAGATTTCTTCTGCAAAATCCATAGGGGCATCGGCAATGGTGTTGATCTTTTCCTCTTCAAAATCAGCATCTAATACATTTAGGTATAGCCCTTCTTTTTCTCTGATTTCACTATCCTTTTTCTTTAGATCCATGGCTGCATAGAAAATGGTCTTCTTTATGTAGCTGTAGAGATTGATTCGAAACAGGTAATCATTAAACTTTTGATTGAGGACATTTAAAAAACTGTCATTTTTGAAGATAATTCCCTGGACGTATAGATCCTTATTTGCCGTATCTTCCTCCAAAAACTTCTTTGCTAAACTATCCACCTTATCCCCTCCTTGTGTAACCCCCTGTAACCTGTTAACCAATAAGATTCATTTTAGAGATTGTTAAAAATTAATCTCTTTAATATATAAGACGTCTAAAAAGTAAATTCAGTCAACCATTTTATATACATTTATCTAAAAAATTTAAAATTAGGTCAATTATTATAATTAAATAACAATACATATCCAGATTATATCATAATTTACGAACGTAAGTTCGATTAAATTTAGAAAAAAATATCAAATTTCCCTAGAGAAAATTTGATCTCTATATATAAAACGGATTTTTTTGAAAAAAATCAACCTCTTTTGAAAAAATTTTTAGAAATTATTTTTTGATTTGGTTGATTTTCGATCCCTTTCCCCCTTTTTATTTAGTGTAGGGCAAAACGAACTGGCCAGGGAGTAGACGCCTAGAAAGATAAAACGTAAAAGGAGGATTATTTATATGGGTATTGGATATGTTAAATCACAATATTTGAAATCTGATGTTAATAGGGGATCATCATGGCCTGCAGTTGTTAATTTACAAGATCCTAATAGTTATTTAAATGTTAGATCTATACCTTCAACAAGTGGCTCCATAATTGGAACACTATACCATGGAGATACTGTAACAGTATATCTAGATCGTACCATTCCTTCCGATTGGTCAAAAATTGGTTTCTAATAATAACAAAAAGAATCTTCGCCTTGGAAAATCAAGGTGAAGATTCTTTTTTATAAGGGTTATTAATGGTTTAAAGGATTTTACTAGGTATGGATTTAACACTAGAATCTATAATATTTGTTTTAGATAATGTGTTTTATATAAATTTATATTTGTAAATTCTAGTTATATATTAAAGAAACTTCATTTTTTTTCTGCTGACTTAGCATAGTTAAAATGTATATTTCCTGTGTACTTAGGGATAAATAATTTTTCATGCTTTTCTATTTTTATATCTATATGTTCTCTCAATAAACTAAGATAGCTTTCTTCAGCATTCAATACATTATTTAATGTTTCAGAATCTCCTATAGCTCTGATAACAAAAGGACTACTGTATTCATTATTATTTATTTGTATCATCATATTATTAGCTTTTATCTTGCTTACTGAAATTAATCGTTCATCATTTATAGAAATGACTTCTGCTCCAGCAGATGTTAATAGATTTATAATTTTAGTAAGGTCAACATCATGAATAATATTATTTGGATTATTTATCTGGGTCTCATTATCTGTGAGCATTATACTAATACCCTCACCTTCGACATCTACTGCTCCTGCGAGTATTTCTTTGTTTTCCATGTTTTGTTCTAGCGATACTGATTTTTCTACGTTTGTACATCCTGTTACCATTAAAAATGCTACTATTGGAACTATAAACTTTAGTGAATTTTTTCTTAATAGTGATATCATACTAACAGCTCCTTACATATCTTATTTCTCTTTTACTAACGCAATACTAACGAATTATAACTTAAAAGTAAAAAAATGTAAATAAATAACTACATATCAGTATAACGATCTTTTAAGATTTTATTCCCCCTTTTTTAGTTTCTTAACAGTAAGACACTTTTAACTGGAGATATGTTCCATTATTTGTTTATATTTCAAAAATTAACCACAATTAACTACTTACCTTTTATGACTTCCATATCTAAAACGGCTATTCTGCTTATTTTATATGGTAGGTAATTTCTTATGATAAACCTAAACATTCTTTCGGTTGCAGTTATGTGCCAGAAGTTATTTTGAATAGAGGTTTAATAGTATTGATAATATTGAATTACTCTACTACCTATGGTTGGAATGTCCACCATATAGTATAAGCGGTATTGTACTATTTATCGACGTTCCAAAGACCTAAAGAAAGTAAAAAAGTATCAAATTCCTCCTAAAGAAGATTTGATCTATATAAAGGATTTTTTAGAAAAAAATCAACCATTCCTGAAGAAATTTTCAGGAATTTATTTTTTAGGATTTGGTTGATTTTCCATCCTTTTTCCCCTTTTTATTTAGTGTAGGGCAAAACGAACTGGCCAGAGAGTAGACGCCTAGAAAGATAAAAAATAAAAGGAGGAATATTAAATGGCTTGGTCAATTGAAATCAATCTCCCTGAAAACAGGGATTATAAAGGCACATTAAAAATGTATGCTAATGGAAGTGTTGTTCATACTTGTGACTGTTTAGGAAGAGGCAGCGAGTGCCCAGATCATACCCAATGGTGGGCTACCAATGGGGACACTCCTACCGGTTCATATGATGGTTCTTTGGTAGGTGCAGGTTCCCCAACCTCTAGTTATGGACCATATAGGAGAATTTCTTTAGACCCAATTGGTGGACACGCTTTGCAAGCTGAGCAAGCAGGAAGAAGTGGTATTATGATTCACGGTGGGGACCCAGCAACTAGTGGGACATGGGCGCCATTGAGACCTACCCATGGTTGTATTAGAGTTTCTAACAGCGATCAAAAGACTCTTGCTGATCTTGTTAGTGCATACGGTGGAACTGGTTACATTGGTATCTATGGTACTCAAAAGGAAAGGCCATAAAGAACTTCATTAAACAATAAAAAATAATAGGCAAAAGCCTATTATTTTTTATTGTTTAAATTCAATGGTATTTTTAGAGATTTTATGTTTTCTAAATAATAACTACCGTTCGCTATAGCTTCTTCAGGACAATCAAAACGATCTATCCCTTTCTTCTTATATATTGCTTTTACCATCCCTGGATACTCTTTATTTATTATCTCCTGAAGATCTCCAGCCTTATATTTCAAAGAAGCTTTATTCATAATCAAGCAATCATCTGTGATATCAAACATGTTCTCCATATGTATATTATCCCATACAAAGTACTTATCATCTTCTGCATAGGCAAGGGTGCTAATATTACCTGCATCAAAAATATTTATTTTCTTAGATATAGCCATATAATTGGAGTAACCATCATCAAAATTCATTGTGTAGTAATATCCATTATCCATATACAGTCCTTTATTACCGACCCACATGAACGCTACATTATCTTTTATTTCTATTAATTTATCAGTTTCGATATCATAAATGCTATTCCTTATAAAAATATATCCTTCATTTTGAGACCATTGTATATTATATTTTTCTAAATTATACATTGAATATGGATCCTCTGATAATGGCGAATAATTCTGGTAGATAACCTTCATAGTCTCTTGATTGCCACTTTTCACATGAAGTACTAATTCATTATCACCAGTACACGCTATTTCTTTATCACCACTCGGGGATACACTTAAAACATAACTTTTATTATCTTTAAGTACTCCTTCTTCAACTGCATTTATATTATCATTAACCTCTATTTCAGTGACATGAGTATCTCTTAATATCCAGACTCTGACCATTATTACAGCAGCAATAGCAGTAAAAATTAGTACTCTCTTTAACATTATCCATCACTCCTATTTCCTAATTTATTATGAGGTTATTATTTTTGCATAGATATAGATTACCTCTAGTTTTATGCATCAATTATTCCTATAGATTAAACGTTACGTTATCCTTTCATAATTGTTCTCAAAAAGAAGACATTTTTTTTTCGTATTTGTTCCATTTTTTATCATTTTAGAGAAATTTATTTTTAGACAAAGAGTTCCTTAAAGAACAATTTAAGGACTAGTTAAATACCTGATTTGGCCGATAGAAACGTGTCTTCAATCTCATGGGCAGGGAGGGGCTTGCTAAATAAATAACCTTGAAACTCATTACAACCTAGGGTGCCTAAAAACTCCAGCTGTTGTGATGTTTCAACGCCTTCAGGAAGTACCTGTATCTCTAATGCTTTGGCCATGGCAACAATGGCTTTGATAATAGCTTCATCCTTCTGACTCTTAGAAATGCCGTCAATGAATTGTTTATCGATCTTTAATACATCTATGGGAAGTTCCTTGAGATAACTAAGGGATGAATAGCCTTTTCCGAAATCATCAAGAAGGATTTTTATGTTTCTTTTCTGTATTTCACCTAAGGTATAGGCTGTATGATGAATATCTTCAATGGCAAGTGTTTCTGTAATCTCAATGCTGATACAGGTAGGATCTGCTGCAGTTTCGACTAAAATTTGATCAAGCATATTCAAAAAGTTTTCTTCTTTAAATAAAGCAGCAGAAATATTTATTGAAATATTTACAGGGGCCAAACCTTTATTTTCCCAATTTTTTATTTGCAGACATACCAATTTCAGCACAAGCTTGTCGATCTCCTTTATAAGACCGGTTTCTTCTGCTATAGGAATGAAATTGTTTGGATAGAGCAGTCCCAGATCTGGGTGAGTCCATCGCACTAAGGCCTCTATTCCAGTAATTTCGTTATTACGGAGAGCAGCCTTTGGTTGATAATGGAGAATGAATTCATTTTTCCCAAGTGCCTCTCGAATCTTCTCAGAGGTATCCTGTTTTAGGGCTATAGCCTCTCCCATGGCGCTGTCATAGAAGTTGTAGCGGTTTTTCCCTTTTGACTTAGCCCTATACATGGCCATATCTGCATTTTTTATCAAGGTGTCAACGGTACACCCATCATAGGGAAACATAGAAATACCTATACTGCAGCTAATATGTACAGAAGTAATTTCTGTTTTAATGGGTGTATGTAACTGATTGAGAATTTTTTTCGCCATCTCTTCTACAGCATCTACTGAATATAAACTATGGACTATAATCAAAAACTCATCTCCAGAAATACGAGCTAAAATGATTTTATCATCGGTCAGTCGATTTAATCTTTCAGTCACTTTCTGTAAAACAAGGTCTCCAAAGCTATGTCCGAAAGTATCATTCAATATCTTAAAATTATCTAGATCGATAAATAAAACAGCGATTAAAGAGCTTTGCTTATGGGCGTGATCAATGAAACGGGTAAGTTCTTTAATGATAAAGTCTTTGTTAGGTAATCTAGTCAATGAATCATGGGAAGATGTATATTTCAGGGTATTCAAGAGTCTATTTTGTTTTAATATCGTACTATAGAATCCATGGGAGATGATTATCATCCCTAGAAGAAGGAAAGGTTTTTCTACGAAAAGGTCTAGCATATCAATTATCTGGTGAAGCGCACTGATAAATTCCAATTCATCAAAAACATCTATTAAAAATGAGGCAGCGACCAATGACCATCCTATGCTTAGCATCTTAATATTAAGGTGTGATGAATAAAGCACTCCAAGAATACTGAGAATGAGACAGCTTATTCCAGTTATATAATCATACCAATCTATACTTAAGTTGTAGCCAAATAATATAATATTTACTACAAGCGCTGTGACTATAAGGATGAAGAAAGTAAAAGATTTAAATAGCTTGCTTATAGACGGTATTCTCATGATGTATTACCCCTTAGGTTTTAGGATGAAAGCGGTTTTCAATAGATATAAAAAGTTTATTATAAAAGAATTATCGAATGCAGCTGAAAAAGCAGAAAATTAAAATTTTGTGGGGTTTGTTCAATTATTTTTGTAAAGCGATTCCATTTTAAGAGCCTTTTTACGAAAAAAGTATCTATGATACCTAATAAGAATACGTATGAGAAAGAATAAGTGTATAGCTTTGGTTTCAATGGAAAATATTTTAAAAAGGAGTCCAATCTTTCCTGCAGAATATATACATTAAGGGGTAATCTGCTATAATGTATATAAAGGGAGGAGAGTATACTTATGGCGATGGGTGATCAACAAATAGATGTAACGAAAAACATAAAGACGATCGAATGGCTGAAAAGCGAATTGCTGACAACCATTGCATCCTTGTTTGAACTTTTAGTGAGAGGTGTAAAGGGAACACAGGATGCCTTGATTGATGTATTGGCAAATATTATCCTGGTGACCTACATACTAGGCAAACGTTTAGGCATTAACTTTGCGACCATCGATATGCGGATTGAGGACAAAATCCGTTTGGGAATATTGGAGCAGCATAAGGTGGAGGGCTGGTATGGGGATTTATCCAGTTTGAAACAATATCTAGATAGAAATAGAAGCTAGGAGGAGCAGGATTTGGAAAAACAGAACAAAGCACGATCGTTAGCGGAGGCTGCCATGATCATTGGCATTGCAAGCCTATTTACGATTATTGGTAATTATATACCGTTCCTGACGATTCTGCTATTTTTACTACCAGTACCTTTTATGATACTTGGAAAAAGGCAAGGCTTATATGTTGAACTACTTTCAATTGGTATAACGGGTACAATTGTTGTCGGGCTTATCGGTATTTGGTCTACAGCCATATTGTTCTCTTTGACCAGTATCGTAGCCATTACGATGGGTTATATGATGGATAAGAGATACGATCCTATGAAGATATGGGCGGGAGGAATCGTTTCATTTGTAGCTTCTATTGTTTTGATCATGGGGGTAATCTCATTGGCCATGGGAAACAATGTGGTACATGGCCTCATGAATATGCTAAATCAGTCCAAGGATATGGCCATATCCCTGTATAGCGGTATGGGTATAGAACCTGACAAGTTAGGGCAAATGGAAACGGCCTATGAAGCATTTATTGTGATTTTTGGTATGACATTTCCATCCATATTGATTTTAATTTCCGTAGCCTTTTCGTATATTAATTATTTATTAACAGCGTATATACTGAACAAGGTGGGAGATCGAACACCGATATTTCCACAATTTAAGTATTTTAGGCTGCCTGACAGCATTGTTATGGGTACGGTAATCATCTTATTGCTAACGTACCTGACCCAGTACATTCGGGTTGTAGATTTCAATACATTATCAGCCAATGTATCATTGCTTTTCAGGGCAGCTTTTTTTATTCAGGGCCTTGCAGTGATCAGTTTTTTGATAGAAAAATACCGTCTGGGCAGATTATATAGAACCTTTGTATTTGTATATGTGTTGTTTAGCCCAGCGGGTGGCTTGATGGCTGTTATTTTAGGGCTTATAGATGTATTTGTGGATTTTAGAAAACTAAAAAAGTTAGGTTAATTTATAGGAGTGCAGCCCATGGGAAATAAACGATTTATAAAAATGCTGGTGCCCGATACAAAGATACATCTATGGATCATGACTGTATTTATCTCGATTCTGGCCTATTACAATCTATTTATTGGTGGAATCGGTATTTTTGTATTAGTATATCTGATTTATCACCACTGGAAGACCCAGCATGATCGAAAGGAAATGTGGACCAGCTATATCGAAAGCTTGTCCTCAGATATCGATTCTGCAACGAAACATGCTATCCTCAACCTTCCGATTCCCTTGGCCATTGTAGAATTTGATGGCAGCATTGCATGGTATAATCCCAAGTTTGCCGAAATGGTGGATGTCAAGGATATACTAGAGAAAGACATTGAGGATTTGATTTCTGGATTAAAAGTCAGCAATATTTTGCAAGACAAAAAAGATATGGTAACAGAGGTAACAATTAATGATAGACATTATAAAGTCCTCTATAATATAGTTAAAATAACAAATGACTATGAGTCCCGATATATCATTATGTTATATTGGATTGATATTACCCATTTCCAGAATCTCAAGGTGAAATATAATGAAGAAAAGCCAGATATCGCATTGATTCAGGTAGATAACTATGATGATGTAATTCAAGGTATGGAGGAAGCCAACCGACCGATGGTTACGGCAGAGATTGACCGGAGAGTGACGCTTTGGGCGAGCAGAATGAATGCTGTAGTGAAAAGATATACAAAGGATAAATACATAGTATTCTTTGAGCATAAGTATCTAGAACGATTGGAGTCAAAAAGATTTGCCATACTTGATGAAATCCGGGAAATACAAGTGGGGAATGAGATTCCTATTACCTTAAGTATAGGGGTAGGTGTGAATGGAAAAACACCGATACAGCTGGAGGAGTTTGCAAGGGCTGGTGTAGATCTAGCCTTGGGAAGAGGCGGAGATCAAGCTGTTGTCAAGAAGATTGATACTTTGAGTTTTTATGGTGGAAAGACCAAGGCTGTTGAGAAGAGAAATAAGGTAAAGGCAAGGGTCATTGCCCATGCTTTACGGCAGCTTATAGATCAGTCCAGCAAAGTCATTATCATGGGACATAAGATCCCGGATATGGATAGCTTCGGAGCGGCTATTGGCGTATACAAGGCTGTGAAAAGCAGAGGAAAAGAAGCTTATATTGTTTTTGACGGGGTCAACCCGGCCATAGAGAATCTTTATGAACGTGTGACGCAGCATGGGGAATATCGTATGATCGATTGCGAAGATGTGCTGGAACAGGTGGATGAACAGACGCTGCTAGTGGTAGTAGATACCCATCGCCCTGGATTTACCCAATGTCCAGAGGCTATACAGAAGGCAGACAAGATTGTATTGATTGACCATCATCGAAGGGGTGCAGAGTTTATTGATAATACTGTGCTTACATATTTGGAACCCTATGCGTCCTCTACCTGTGAGCTGGTAACGGAGATTCTTCAATATATGGAGGATAAGCTGACCTTGGAAAAGGTAGAAGCGGAAGCTCTTCTGGCGGGGATTACAGTGGATACAAAAAATTTCTCCTTTAAAACAGGTGTTAGAACCTTTGAAGCGGCGTCACTGCTTCGTAGGGCTGGAGCCGATACTACCAGCGTCCGGCAGTTATTTCAAGATGATTTGCAAACCTTTGTGGCGAGAGCCCAGGTGGTAAAAAATGCTGAGGATATTGGCCGAAATATCGCCATATCCATTTGTCCAAAGGGAACCCATAACGCCAGCTTAGTTGCTGCCCAAGCTGCCGACGAATTGTTGGATATCCGGGGAATCATGGCATCCTTCGTATTGGGCGTGCGGGATAATGAGGAATCATTTATTAGTGGAAGGTCTTTGGGCGATATCAATGTGCAAGTGATCCTTGAAAAGCTAGGCGGAGGGGGTCACTTAACAGTTGCAGGAACCCAGCTGACCAATGTGGGGTTAGAAGAAGCAAGGGAAATGCTGATCAAAGCAATAGATGAATATTTTGAGGAAGGTGAAGTAAAATGAAGGTGATTTTATTAAAGGATGTAAAAGGAATGGGTAAAGCTGGAGATGTAGTAAATGCCAGTGATGGACATGCCAGAAACTATTTATTCCCTAGAGGACTTGCCAAAGAGGCGACTGAAGGCGGCATGAAGGTGCTGGAGAAGCAAAAAGCTGCTGAGGAGAGAAAGAAGCAAGAAGAACTGGCAGAAGCGAAGGCTTTGGCCGATAAGATATCTCAGCTTACTGTAAACCTAAAAGGAAAAGCAGGCGATGGTGGAAGATTGTTTGGTTCCATTACTTCAAAGGATATTGCAGAGGCGTTGGAGAAGCAGCATAAAGTTAAGATTGATAAGCGTAAGATGCATTTGGATAATCCAATCAGAGAATTAGGTGCAGTATTTGTAGAAATCAAAGTTTATCCAGAAGTAGCAGCAAGATTAAAAGTAGAGGTTGTAGCAGAATAGAAGGGAGATACCCATGGCGTCACAATTTGATCAATATCCAGAGATCTCAGATATGGCAAGTGTTCACGAAAAATTAAATGAGAGGGGACTTGTGCCAAAGCAGATTTCCACTCTCTATCAAATTCTAGACCATGTTTTAGGAACAGAGAAAGTTTCCAAGCGGGTTGAAAAGACAGGGGCGGGAGAACTGATACATTCCGAAAAGATCGAGGATAGGGTCTTAGCCCTCCATCGGGTTGTATTTGATTCATCAGAATTGAAAGAGCTTCCCGAGGGAGAAGACGTCAGGAATCTATTAGGCAGTATAGAAGAAAAGCTAGCCGATATGTTAGCGAAGAAGACCGTAGAGTATAGGATTGAGCAGGAGACCCTGGAGAAAATTGAACAGAAGCAGCAGCAGTATATGGAAGAAATGAAGCTGCAGATTCTAAAAACCACCACAGGGCCCGAAAATGCCTATACCTTCAAAAAGTATGCCCAGCTTGAAAAGCTGGAATCTAAGCGGTTATCCAAGTCAGCGATGGAGCTTTTCAGGCCATCAAAGCTTGAAGATATCGAGGGCCAAGATAAGGCCATTAAATCTCTGGTATCTAAGATTGCGTCTCCTTTTCCCCAGCATATCATTATTTATGGTCCACCGGGGGTAGGGAAGACAACAGCAGCCAGATTGGCTTTAGAGCATGCAAAGAAAATGAAGCATACGCCCTTTGATGAAGGTGCGAAATTTATAGAGGTAGATGGAACTACACTGCGGTGGGACCCTAGGGAGTCTACAAATCCCCTATTGGGCTCTGTCCATGATCCCATCTATCAAGGCAGTAAAAAGGATTTGGCAGAGGTGGGAATACCAGAGCCAAAGCCTGGTCTTGTAACAGAGGCCCATGGCGGCGTACTGTTTATTGATGAAATTGGAGAGTTGGACATGACCCTCCAGAATAAACTGCTAAAGGTCTTAGAGGACAAGCGGGTAGAGTTTGATTCTGCTTACTATGATCCAGACAATCCAGCGGTACCTTTATACGTAAAAAAACTTTTTAATGATGGAGCACCTGCAGACTTTGTCTTGATTGGTGCTACCACAAGGCAGCCTAGTGAGATTAATCCTGCCCTTCGGTCCAGATGTGCTGAGGTATTTTTCGAACCACTGTCCTCCCAACATATAGAGGATATTGTAAGAAGAGCAGCTGGGCGGTTGAAAGTTAAGTTAGATGAAGAAGTTGCCAAGCTCATCAGCCAGTATACCATTGAAGGAAGGAAGGCGATCAATCTGCTTTCCGATGGTTATAGCATGGCCCTATATGAGCAAGGAGAACACAAAGATGTTTATATTACGAAAAAGCATATTTTAGAAGTAGTGCAAATGAGCCGCTTGGCACCTATGGCTACCCATAAGGCCAGTGAAGTCCCAGAAATCGGTAAGGTTTTTGGCTTAGGTGTCCATGGATTTTTAGGCTCTGTCTTAGAGATGGAGTGTGTAGTCTTTGATGCCATAGAGAAAGGCAGAGGAAACCTGCGATTTAATGATATGGCAGGAACCATGACCAAGGACTCCTTGTTCAATGCCGCATCCTTGGTACGGAAGACCACGGGAGAACTTCTGACAGACTATGACGTTCACGTAAATGCTATCGGGGGCGGAAACATCGATGGGCCTTCAGCCGGGGCAGCGATTGTAACCGCCATTATCAGTGCTATAAAAGACAGACCTGTACGACAGGATATAGCTATAACAGGGGAAATTTCCATTCGAGGAAGAATAAAGCCTGTGGGCGGTATCAATGAGAAGATTTATGGTGCAAAGCAGGAAGGAATGAAAAAGGTAATCCTTCCAAAGGAGAACATGAAGGATGTTCACCTGAACTGTGAAGGGGTAGAGATTATCCCTGTAGAAACGATTGAAGAAGTATTGGAAATTATGTTAGTATAGTGATGAGAATAAGAAGGATATGGATGAAAGATAAGGCCAGAAGAGGTTCTTTTAACCTTGTCTCTGGCTTTTGCTATAGTTATACCAAGGGTGAGTGTGTGAGGAGGATTTAGAATGGAATACTTGGGAAGAATTCCGCCCCATAATATTGATGCAGAGCAATCCGTTCTAGGTGCTATGATTCTAGATCGGGAAGCGATTATCACTGCTTCGGAGATCATACGAGGCGATGATTTTTATAAGGAAGCCCATAAAGAGGTTTTTGATGCCATCATTGACCTGTATAACCGAAATGAGCCTGTTGATATGGTCACCCTTTCGGAGGAGTTATCCCAGCGGCAGATATTGGATGCCATAGGGGGCATAAGTTATCTAGCAAGCTTGTCTTCAGCGGTGCCGACGACGACCAATGTAAAATACTATTCTAAAATTGTAGAAGAGAAGGCCATTCTTCGCCGATTGATCAAGGCTTCTTCAGAAATTTTGGACAAAGGATATCAAGCAGAGGACGAGTTAAACAGCATATTAGATCTGGCCGAAAAAAATATATTCAACATTTCCCAAAGCAGGTCTCAGGAGGGCTTTAGTCCCATCAAAGAAATCCTTTTGGAAAGCTTTAATAAAATAGAAGAGCTTTATCAAAGCAAGGGCGGTATTACAGGGATTACCACGGGCTTCTCGGATATCGATAGAAAAACCTCTGGTCTTCAGCGGTCGGACTTGATCCTAGTTGCCGCCAGACCTTCCATGGGAAAAACAGCATTTTCTCTGAATCTCGTTCAAAATGCAGCATTAAAAGGCGGCGCTGCCGTGGCAGTATTCAGCCTGGAGATGTCTAAAGAGCAGCTGGTGCAGCGTATGCTCAGTGCTGAATCCCACATTGAGATCCAGAAGATCAGAAATGGTACCCTTTCCGAGGACGAATGGCCAAGGTTAGCGAAAGCCATGGGGCCGTTAGCCCAAGCAAAGGTTTTTATTGACGATACGCCAGGAATTACAGTTATGGAGATGAAGGCGAAGTGCCGAAAGCTTAAGATGGAACATGGATTAGACATGATCATGATTGATTACCTGCAGCTTATGAGCGGCGATGGAAAGGTTGAGAGTCGACAGCAGGAGATTTCAGCAATCTCCCGTAACCTAAAGGGTCTTGCCAGGGAAATGGATTGTCCTGTAGTAGCCCTTTCCCAGCTTTCCCGTGCAGCGGAGTTAAGAGCCGATCATCGACCGATCCTTTCTGACCTTAGAGAGTCTGGAGCCATCGAGCAGGATGCCGATATCGTTATGTTCCTATACAGAGATGAGTACTATCATCCTGACAGTGAGAAGAAGAATATCGGAGAAGTAATTATTGCAAAACAGCGTAACGGTTCTACAGGTACGGTGGAGTTGGCATGGCTTGGACAATTTACAAAGTTTGTAAACCTAGAGAAATTCAGAGATTGATCCATCATGGAGATCTAAAATATACTATTTCTGAAAATGAATAACCTTGAACCAAATTCCTACGGGGATGATAACAACAGATAAAATATTATTCGATAGAGGGAGGGATTCAATGTGGCTGGAGAGGGTTTAAATGAAGTGGATGTGTTAAAGATTGCCATAGGTGCTGAAGAAGAAGGACATCGCTTCTATACAGAGGCAGCTGGGCAATATGATGATCCACAGATAAAAGAGATGTTTCTACATCTAGCGGAAGAAGAAATGGATCATATTAAGACCTTTCAGGACATTTATAAAAGGGTTACAAAGGAAGAGGAATATAGCTTCTATGAAGAGCCAATTTCAGCCTATCTGAGGGCAATCAGTGAAACGGCTATATTCAATACAAACGGGTTAACAAACTATCGTGTAAGGAATGTTTCAAGCGTGAAAGAAGCGCTGTTGATTGGGATACAAGCAGAAAAGGATGCAATTTTATTTTATGAGGCAGTTCTAAACCATACGAAGCATGAAAGAACAAGAAAAGTATTGGATCGTCTAATAAAAGAGGAAATCAAGCATCTACATAAGATGAAAACACTGGTTAAAGCGCAAGGGCAATAGACAGAAATCGCAGGTTTAAAGAAATATAGTATGTTTAGAGATCATGCTGTGAAAATCGTTACTGTTATCAATACAGCAATGGGGATAGTCTGAAAAGGACTATCTTTTTTGTTTTGTTTAAAGAAGTTTAAAGAAGGGATGACTGGGGAGAGAGTAGAATATTTTTATAAAAAAGGTCATAATAATCAGAGAGGTAAGCTTTCAATACATACAGTGGGTAGGGGGAACAGCATCGTGTGGATTGCCATTGGGGAAAAAACAAAAATTAGGAAATTAGAGAGGGAAGATGTGGATCGAATGCGGAATTGGGGAAAGCATACGAATCCATTATTTTTTCACTATAATTTTCCTCACTTAAGCAAGCAAGAGCGAGACGAATGGTATAGATTAAAGACAGGAAAGTTCAGAAAAAAGAGCTTTGTAATAGAAAATCTAGAGAATGAAATTATAGGATTTCTTTCTATTCGAGATATGAACTGGTTTACGGGTGAAGCAGAATTGGGAATTGTTCTAGATCCCCATCATATGAATCAAGGCTATGGGACCGATGGGATTCAGGCTTTTTTAGAATATTATTTTCGGCGGATGAGAATGCGAACCATTACACTGCGAGCAGCTGTGTACAATAAACGGGCCATTCGATGCTATAAAAAATGCGGATTTGAAGTAATTGGGGAAGAAATCATGGAATTTGAGGATCAGACCGCCGAGATATTTTATAACCCAAAGTATCAGGATTTCGAGGAAATATTTATTCCATCGAATTGTGGTATGATGACAAAATATGTGAAAATGGAATTGAAAAAAAGGAATTATGAACACAGTATTAACAGCATGTCCACAAAAACTGTGTGGAAATGTGAATAACATTGTGGATAAGTTGATAAAAAATAGGACTTTTTGCGCATAAAGGGTATATTTTGGATAAACTTGTGTATAAGTCATAAAAATTTTACTGTTTAGAAGATATTGTTTAAAGGGATAATAAAAAGGATAGATATCATAGTGAACATTGAGTAAAGGAGAGATAAATCCCTAGAAAATAATGTTTGTTTTCACCTGAAAAATGATATAATGTTAGTGGATTGTTAAACCAATATAAGGAGGAAGTAAGATGGCAAAAGTAACAAAGGATATGATTATTGCGGATGTATTAAGAATGGATAGAGAGACAGCACCTATTTTTATGAGACATGGATTACATTGCTTAGGATGCCCTGCATCTTCTATGGAAAGCATTGCAGATGCAGCAATGGTTCATGGACTAAATGTAGATGCTTTAATAAATGATCTAAACGAATATTTAGCAAGTAAAGGCGAATAATCGCTGAAGGTGTCTAAGGAAACTTAGGCACCTTTTGTATATTTCAGGGATATTTGCGTTATATTACCCGTAGAAATATGAACGGGCAGGAGGACAATATGGCATATTCCTTTAAGGTAATTATTGTTTTTTTTATGATCTTATTTCTCTTTAGGCTTTTGGGAAAGCGATCTGTCAACCAAATAACCAACTATGATTTGGTGAATCTATTTGTAGTGAGTGCCATGGCGGCAGGACCACTAGCCACGGAAAGCTTAGGCCGCTCATTCTTAGGAATAGGAATTTTTATTGGACTATTTTATCTGATGAAGCGACTAGGAACAAATCAGCGCATGGAGGAGTACATCCAAGGAAAATCCAAGACGTTGATTCACAGAGGTAAGATTTCAGAAGATAACCTGAAATCAGCAAAAGTTAGCTTAGGAGAACTTATAGATGAACTCAAAAGATTAGGGTACACCAGCGTAGCTGATGTGGAGTTTGCAATTCTAGAAAATACAGGGCAAATGACAGTGGTACCTAAGCAAAAAGATAGAGGATCCATGATAGCTCAGATTGGTACAGCAAGAAAAGGGAGAGAAATTGCTTTGCCACTGATCATTCATCAACGGCTAATACAGGAAAATTTGGATTATGCAGGACTACAACTAGAGTGGCTGATGGATGTACTAAAGGAAAAGGGAATTAACAGCATTGAAGAAGTTGAGCTGGCAGCAGTAAACAGTGAAGAACAAGTGTACATAGAACGTGTAAGAGAATAGGGAGTACAATTAACGAATAAAAAAATAGGTATACAAATAAATATTCGTAAATTTATTGACGACAAAGGGTATATTTGATAGTATTAGTTGTGGATGTTCGGAAATTAAAAATTATCATAAAAGTAGAATACTACTTTATCATAAACACAAAGGAAGGTGTGGGTTATGTCAACGGTTGTAATCGTAGGGGCCCAGTGGGGAGACGAAGGAAAAGGGAAGGTTATTGATTATTTAGCAGGAGAAGCAGAGGTTGTCGTGAGAGCCCAGGGTGGTAACAATGCGGGACACACTGTGGTCGTTGGAGATACCAAATATGCACTGCATCTTATTCCTTCAGGAATCCTATATCCTGAAACCATCAATATAATTGGCAATGGGGTTGTATTTGATCCAGAAGGATTTATAAAGGAAATAGAGAAGCTTGAAGCCCAAGGGGTAAAGACAGACAATATTAAAATCAGTGATAGAACCCATGTGATTTTCCCATATCATAAAAGAATTGATGAATTGGCAGAGGCATCTAGGGGAGAAGGCATGATCGGCACAACAAAAAAGGGAATAGGGCCTTGTTATATGGACAAGGTTGAACGATCTGGCATTCGAATCTGTGATCTAATGGACAAGGAAGTATTTATTGAAAAGGTAACAAAGCAGATTGAACAAAAAAATATAATTATCGATAAAATCTACGGCGGAGAAAAGGTAGATCCAGATGAGATTATTGAGAATTATTTAACCTACGCCGATAGAATTCGTAAGTATGTTGATGATACCACAGTGATCCTATATGATGCGGTGACAGAGGGAAAGAAAGTGCTGTTTGAAGGTGCTCAAGGAACCCTATTGGATGTAGATTTGGGTACGTATCCTTATGTAACGAGCTCCCATCCAATTTCCGGTGGATTTACGGTAGGCGCTGGCATCGGACCAAACATGATTGAAGAAGTGGTAGGGGTTATCAAAGCCTATACCACAAGAGTAGGAAAAGGTCCTTTCGTCACAGAGCAGGACAATGAAACTGGAGATCGTATCCGAATTGCAGGAAATGAATTTGGTACAACAACAGGAAGACCAAGACGCTGCGGCTGGTTTGATGTTGTTATGGTAAAATATGCAGCAAGAATTAATGGACTGACTTGTCTTTCCATGATGCTTCTGGATGTATTGACAGGCTTTGAGAAGATCTCCATCTGTACAGGCTACAAGCTGGGTGACCGGGTGATCGAACATTTCCCAGCAAGTTTAGAGACCCTGGCCAAATGCGAGCCAATCTATGAGGTAATGGACGGTTGGCGTGAAGATATCACTGGATGTACTTCCTACGAGGAGCTACCGGAGAATGCAAGAAAGTACATTGATCGCATTGAAGCCCTAATCGGCATTCCTGTGAAGATCATTTCCGTAGGACCAAAGAGAACCCAGACGATTGTTAGAGATAAGATTTTTAGGTAAGGAGGTTAGCGGTTAGCAGTTAGCCGTTAGCAGCAAAAGAATTAAAGATAAGATAGAGCCACATATAAAAACCACAAAGATGATAAATCCTTGTGGTTTTTTTCGTATTAAACCGCTAACCTGCTAACTGCTAACTGAGAAAATGCTATATACGCATATTGCGCAAAATCAACAAGTCAGCTGCTCTACCGTTGAGCCACACTAGCAAAGGTGGTGACCCATCCGCGGCTCGAACGCGGGACACCTTGATTAAAAGTCAAGTGCTCTACCTGCTGAGCTAATGGGTCATACTGTTTTGTACCACAGTTATATATATTACAGGATACAACAGCATAAGTCAACACGAAACGATGAAATTTTCTCTAGTAAAATCTTGAAATAATAGAAGCTACTTCTCCCAGCGCAAATCCTTCCCGTAGAACTTAAGGATTGTAAATTCACCAAAAATCCTGGAGGACACCCTCTGACTGTAAATGTTGGCGACCTCGATCGGAGAAAGATTTGTAGAGATCAGTATCTTTTTTCCCTGAATCAAGCGGGAGTTAATGATATTGAAAATTTCCGTATTGGTAAAGGCATTGGTCAGCTCTGTACCTAAATCATCAATGATCAAAAGGTCACAGTCAAATAGAAGCTGATAGGCCATTTCCACTTCAGAGGTTCGGTTGTTATTGAATTTATAGTTTTCTAAAATCTCTAGGATTTTAAAGGCTGTCTGATAAACAACAATTTTACCCTTATCCAAAAGGGATTTGGCAATACAATTGCACATAAAGGTTTTACCTAATCCGGTGGAGCCATAAAAGAATAGGTTCTCCTTTAGATTTCGGTCAAAGTTGATCGTAAAACCCTCAGCGATGCTCAGGATATTCTGCATGTTTTGCTTTGGAGACAGCTCTTCATCCTTATATTTGCTATCTGAGAAGATATCGAGATTAAAGGATTGGAAGTTTTCTTCTGACAAAACCTTAGACATATTGGACATTTCATAAGCCCGATTGATGAGTCGCTGTTTAAAGCAATTACACTTCTGCCCCTCCGATGAAAAACCTGTATCTTTACAGGACTGACACTGATGGTTTAACGCCAAATAGTTTAATGGAAAATTATTTTCTGTCATCAGAATGGCTTTTTCCTGCTTTAATTGATCCATTTTGTCTTTGATATTCTGCAAAGCTTCTTCATGGTTTTGTGGATTGGTAAGGATGACCTTAGCAACCATCATACCAGTTTTTGAAATTTCTTCTTCAATTTCTTTAATCCTTGGAACCAAGCTGTATAGATGTTGCTTTCTCTTTTCTAGCTCTCTGTGCTCGTGGTCTCTAATCTTCTCATAGCCGAGTAGTATTTCTTTGACGAATGGATTATGCAAGGTTAACACCTACCCTATTTCTTTTTTCTCAGTAAATCCTCTAATTCCTCGTTGGTATATTGAAATGATGGTTGTTCAAAATTATGGAATCTATTATTTGTTTGCTTTGCCGGTTTCTTTGTAATTGATTTCTCCACAGAACGCGGCTCAGGAATGTCGTCAACAGACTTTACATTGCCAGTCTTCCAAGCGGCTAAAATACTATTTATGTAATTGATATTGGGATTAGAAGTCTTTTTAGAGCTTTCACAAGCTTTCAAGATTACTTCTAAGCTAAATTCCCAGTCATCCAACCAAGTGTCCATGGTTTTCTTTTCTGCCTCGGAAGGCTCCCTAAAATGAAAGCCAAGGGCTTTAAAAATCTTATCATACTGAACGTATCTCCCATCTGTTTTAGAAAGATGCTCCTCCAGTTTTTCAGCAGTTGTAATCCCGTTATCGTACCAGCTGCGGATAACAGCCCCTACATACTTTATGTTTTTGATATTTTTCTGCTGTATGCAATACATGAAGGCCTGAACAATGAGATCAGGATCCATATTATAATTATAAATCCATTCAAGGATTTTCATCATCTCATTAGGGACAAGACTTCTTCGCACCAGCTGGTTGATATGATAGAACATATCTTTGATTTCAGGGACCTTGTTGGCTTCAATCAAATCCCCGGGTGAAGAGGTATAAGTGCTCTTCTCAGCCTCCTCAGCATCATTTCTAATTTGTATACTCTTGAAGTTGTTATGTATGTATAATTGTTTAAGGCTTAAAAACTCTACAATGAATTGGGCCCTGTCTTCTTCCTCTACAGCATGTTTGCGAATGATCCCTTTTTTCTCCCAGAAGTCCCAGGCATCCAATACATCGGATAAAGGGATGCTCAGATGTTTTGCAATGGTCTGGTTGTCCAAAGACAAAGAAGTGTCATCATCATGGGCATACTTATAACCTAAAAGATAAACCTTTACATAGGTTCCATTTGCCATAGGCATAAAATCATTGATAAAGATATTCTCAATAGGGGTATCGCCCAAGTCGAAATCTACAGTCTGTTTGATAAAGCGCACTCAGCTCATCCTCCCTTTCCTTCGTCATTTGGATTAATTCTATTATATCATAACCTCTGGGTGGAAATTAAGCCAGGCAAGAAAATATGTACATATTGGAAAAAGCCTAACATATAGTTATATAAGCACAGAAATAGCATAGGGAGGGATTTTATTGGTAAAGTTTAGACTGAACAAAAGATTTGCTGCATTCACCATTGTATTGTTAATCTTATCCTTATCTGCAGTTGCAGCAAAATATCAAATGATAGAAAAAGTAGCATCTGTTTATTCAGGTGTAAGAATACCTACAGGAAAAAATATCAATGAGTATGACATAAATGCACAGCTGGATCCCGTAGAAAAAATATTGACAGCCACCCAGAAAGTAAAGTATGTCAATACCTCAGATCGAAGCTTCAATGCTCTCTATTTTCATCTTTATCCCAATACTTTCAAATCAGAGACCACGGTGCCTTTTGAGAAAGGTGAAATGGAATTTGCCTATCCAGGAGGGTTCGAGGAGGGGAATATCAGTATTTCCTCTGTAAAGAAGAACAATGAAGTATTGACCCATCTGATCATGGGAAAAGGAGATACGATCCTAAAAGTCAATCTCGGAAAACCATTGGAAGTAGGTGAAAGTATTGTATTAGAGATGGCTTATACAGTAAAAATTCCTCCCAGTTATGGCAGATTTGGCTATGGACAGAATACCATCAGTATCGCCAATTGGTATCCCATAGCAGCGGTATTTGATCATAGGGGTTGGAACCTAGAGCCTTACTATGCCATTGGAGATCCTTTCTATAGCGAAGTGGGAAATTATAGGGTTGCTATGGCATTACCCACGGAATATACATTAGCTACCACAGGAAATATCACCAAAAAAGAAAATAATGATGGGAAAGTTGTATGGACCATAGATGCCAAATCGGTTCGAGATTTTGCTATGATTACCAGTGATCGTTTCAAGGTTCTAGAGGATGAAGTGGATGGCGTTAAGATATTTTCCTATTACTTCGAAGACCAATATGGAGAAATAGCTTTAGACACAGCCAAAGATTCTATCAAAATATTTAACGAGTGTTTTGGAAAGTATCCTTATGAGCAATTTTCCGTAGCAGCAGCAGATTTTTTCATTGGAGGCATGGAGTATCCCAATCTTGTCTTTATAGATGAAGGACTTTATCAGGAGGAGCAGAAGGATATTTTAGAATATGTGGTGGCCCATGAAGCAGCTCATCAATGGTGGTATGGTATTGTGGGTAATGACGAAGTCAATGAGCCATGGTTAGACGAAGCACTGACAGAGTACTCGACCCTTCTTTATTATGAGAAGAAATATGGCAAAGAAGTGAAGGAGCAAATCTACAAAAATATGATTGTTCGCTACTATGATGCCTATCGAAATAGTGACCCCAATGTAAATGAAGCAGTATATCGAAGTATAAACAAATTCAAGGACTCCATAGAATACCAAGTGATGGTGTACTATAAGGGTGCTATGTTTGTGGAGGATCTAAGAAATAATTTGGGAGATGAGCAGTTTTTCAAGGTATTAAAGGTATACTTTGATAAGTACAAATTTAAAAATGCAAACACCGAGGGTTTCATCAACCTCTGTGAACAAGTGACAGACAAAGAGTGGCGACAAAACTTTAAAGAATGGCTGAAATATAATAAGGAATAATTTAGCATTTTGTACATAGAATAAAGAAAAGGTTGTCCATATTATGGAAAAATTTTGAGGATGGCTACATAAGATACAAACCCTGTCGGAATAGAACGAATATAGTTACCCAGTTAGGGGTTGATTAAACATAGGAGTATTGATATAATAAAAAAGCTTAGGAATGTTACATAAATGTTACAGAAATGCAAAATGCATGAATGAACACTTGTGTAAATAGAAGCAGTGAAAAACAATAGAAAAATTAGAAGGGAGTTTTTTCAATGCCGAACAGCAAATTCCCTGAGCACGTAAAGCGGTTCATTGCACAATCAAATATACGACTAAGAAGATATATCGCACGTTTTGACCATATGAGTCGAAAAGATCGACGTAAAATTGCCATAGCATCTATATCCGCAATAGCTTTATGTTTTCTGGCTGTCTTTCTCTATGTTCAGAACATAGCCTATGCCGTGAAAGTTGATGGAAAGATGGTAGCAATTGTTCGAGAGAAGGAAGATTTTTCTAAGATTGTCGAAACAATGCAGTCAAACCTTCATCGTACATACAACCGGGAAATTGTACTAAATCAGGTCATTGTTTATGAGAAAACCAGAGCAAAGAAAAAAGAGTTGACGAAGGCCGATACACTGCGGACGGCAGTCAAAGAAATGATGCATTTTCAGGTGAAAGCCTTTGGTATCAAAGCAAATGACAAGGTGATCGTAGCCGTATCTACTAAGGAAGAAGCCCAGAAGGTCTTAGGCCAAGTGCAAGATGCCTATACGGGCAGCGAAGAAAACACCTATGCCCAGGTATCCTTTGGGGAAAAGGTGGAAATCGCAGAAATAGATGCAGAATTTAATCAGATTAAAACGCCAGAGGAAGCGCTGAAGCTGATTCAGCAAGGAACTGACGAAATCAAGGCCCATGAGGTTCAAAGCGGAGAAAGCTTCTGGAGTATTGCAAAAAAGTATGGTTTGAAGGTAGAAGAATTACAGTCTGCAAATCCAGGGGTAAATCCCGAAAAACTTCAGCTAAAACAAAAAATAAATCTGCTTATGGCAAAACCTCTTTTGACCGTAGCTACGGTGGAAAAGGTAAGATATGATGAAAAAATTCCCCGTGAGATTGTGCTGGAAGATACATCGGCCCTCTATAAGGGAGATAAAAAGATAAAGGTTGAGGGTAAAGATGGTGAAAGGGAAGTTTTGGCGGAAGTAATCCGTCAAAATGGTGTAGAGGTAGAGCGAAAGATCTTAGAAGAAAAGATCATTGCGCAACCAGAAAAGCAAGTTGTACTGCAAGGTACAAAACCCAAGCCGTTAACAGTAGCCACAGGTTCATTTAGTAATCCTGCCAGAGGAAGGCTGACATCCAGATTTGGCTGGCGATGGGGAAGAAATCACGATGGAATTGATATCGCCAATAAGATTGGAACACCGATTTATGCAGCTGATGGTGGAACCGTGAGCTTTTCAGGTACTCAAAGCGGGTATGGGAAAGTAGTGATTATCAACCATGGAAATGGCCTACAGACCGTCTATGGTCATAATAGCAAGAATGTAGTTTCTAAAGGTGATAAGGTTTATAAAGGACAAAAAATTGCAGAGGTAGGAAATACTGGACGAAGTACAGGACCCCATGTTCATTTTGAAGTGCGAAAGAACGGTAAGGCTGTGAATCCGTTATCCTATGTAAAATACTAATAAAAGCCTGGCGAAAAAGCCAGGCTTCTTTATGTTATAAAAACAAGAACAGCATAGCTAGCAGACTGGGATCAAAACGCATTCCTGGGTTTTGGCGTCTAGGCCGGCCAAATCTTTGTCTAGGATAATCTTGACTGGGTGTGGTGGGCAGCGAAATATTTTCTACACTCAGAGCCTTGTCAATATTGATAATGCCAGAACCTTCAGCCGTTCTAGGCTCTCCAATAGCTACGCAGGTGCTCATGATTTTGTTTTTGACTGCTGCAGGAGAAAGATTTTTGTCCTGCTCATACATAAGTGCTGCGACACCTGCAACCATTGGGGATGCCATGGAAGTTCCAGAGTGACTTACATAAGCCGTAGGACCTGTATTGGATAGGGATGTGATATTGACCCCCGGTGCAACCACATCTGGTTTTACAGCACCACTAGGGGTAGGACCTCTGCTGGAGAAATCTGCGACAAAGTCATCAGCGTAGGTGGAGGTACGGTTGTCATCTACTGCACCGACAGTAATAGCTGATGGGGTGACACCGGGAGTGGAAATAGTACGAGCATTTGGACCGCTGTTACCGGCTGAAACTACTACGGTTAATCCGCTTTGTACAGCGGCGGCAGCAGCTCTGGCTAGAGGATCATCTTTATAGCTGTTATCGGCGGGAGAGCCAAACGACATATTAACAACTTTGATATTGTATCTATCCTTATTATCGATGATCCATTGAATACCAGCGATAATATCGGAGGTAGTACCACTCCCTTCTTCATCCAGGACTTTTACACCGATGATATTTGCTTCTGGTGCAATTCCTTTATAGCGTTCGTTGCTAAGGCCGTTCCCTGCTGCAATGCCAGCTACGTGGGTTCCGTGGCCATCATCATCATAGGGCTGTGCTCTGTTATTGATGAAATCTTTGAAGGCTACGATACGATTGGTAGGCCTTACCAAATCATGATGGGGATAGACACCCGTGTCCAGAACTGCAATGCCTATGCCCTTCCCTGTGTAGCCTGCATCATTTACCAAGCTTGCATTGGCGGCTAAGGAGGCAAAATCCATGCATTTAAATACCTTGGCATCATCATTGATGAATTGTACCATGTGATGAGCAGCAATGTGATCTACAGATTCTGCAGGAATTTCTGCGGCGATGGCTCGAATCGCTGGAAGCTCATATTTAATCTTTCCACCAGCTTTTTCAATACATTCTCGAATATGATCACACTGATTTTGGCTATATACAATGACAGATAGGGTTTGCTTAGATCCAGCGGCAATCCGTTTGAGAATTGTAGGGTGAACAAACTTTTTTCTTATCATTTTCTGGTTCATTCAACTCACTCCATATCATTAATTTTCTGACAAAACTGCATTTTCTCAGTACCAATGTATGCCGGCATGTCATAAAGTGTTCGATATGGAGATTTTGGTAATGTATTGTAATTGTTTTGTAATAGTTGACATAATACTGTAAATCATTTATCATTCATTTAGAAAGCAGACATTCTCCTTCCCGTTGAAACATATACATACTCTTATAAAGGGAGGGGATATAAATGAAAAGAGTATTGCATAAAAAGACAGGGGTTTCCCTATACCTTGTTCTGGCAGTGATACTATTTTTGGGCGCGTTCCGGGCAGAGGTGCTGAAAATCAGCTTATATCCTCTTTTTCGCGAAGTTCAATTTAGAATCATTGAGTATAAGACAAAGGATTTTGGTGTAAGGGAAACAGAACACTTTATCATAAAATATCAAGAAGCAGATCAAGAAGTAATCGAACTGGTGGCAGAAGCATCTGAAAAGCATTACGATGAAGCCAGCAGGCTTTTAAACTACTATCCGAAGAAAAAAACCACCGTTGTAATTTATGAAGATCCTACAAAGCTTATGAAAAATGCAAATCTAAGGCAAGGAAAGCCTCCTATGGGGGTATACTATGCATCTACGATTCAAATTCTATCTCCAAGACAATGGATTCCAGAAAACACAGATATGAAGGAAATATTTATGAATGAAGGGCCTATGGTCCATGAGTTTACCCATCTGCTGGTAGATGACCTGACGCGGGGGAACTATCCCCTATGGTTCACAGAAGGGGTTGCCCTATATCAAGAATATGTGCACACAGGGTATGAATGGGGTAAAGGGTTAGAATATGAAGAGGCTCCTTATGATGTGGCACAATTGACAAATGATTTTCATGAGCTTGATGAAATGCTTGCCTATAAAAGATCTTTTGAAATGATGAAATCCATGGTAGAAAATAATGGATCAGAGGATTTAAATAAGATTTTACGAGAATTGGGCAAAGGGGAAGATTTTGAGAAGGCCCATGAAAAAGTTTTTGACAAGACTGTTGAAACAATATACAAATAAAAAACGTCAAATAAAATGCAGGATATATTGGGGTAATATATCCTGCAAATCATATATTTAAGGAGGAGTCGGTTTTTCTATTCATTCTAAAAGTTAGTAACTCGGCTAAAAATGAGGAAATTTGAGAGAAAACCATAAAAAAGCTTATACTATCTATAAAGATTAATGTCATTATATCTTATATTGAGCAGCCTGGATATGGGTAAAATGTAGGATTCATCTAGTGCTTAGGTAGGACAAGGAAGATAGAAGAACCATAAGCTCCTTTAGGATAAATGAAAAAACTTTCAGCAAACTACAAATATTTTGTATTGGGGTAAAAGGATTCAAAGAAAAAAAAAAGAATATTATCAAAAGAGATGAAGATGATGGGGTGAATTGCGTGAAAAGGAAAGTACTTGTGGTAGATGATGAAAAACCGATTTCAGATATTTTAAAGTTCAATTTAGAGAGAGAAGGTTATGAGGTTGGTGTTGCCTTTGATGGGGAAGAAGCCGTACGCAAGGTATACCAGTTTGAGCCGGATTTGATTCTATTAGATATTATGCTTCCCAAGCTTGATGGCTTTCAAGTATGCAAAAAAATTCGAGAAAGTATGAACACACCGATCCTTATGTTGACTGCTAAGGAAGAAGAGGTGGACAAGGTCTTAGGTTTAGAACTAGGAGCAGATGATTATGTTACCAAGCCTTTTAGTGTAAGGGAATTGATGGCTAGAGTAAAGGCCAACATGCGCAGAATGGATTCCAATGGTAACGGAGGCAAGGGACAGACCCTGAGCTTTGGCGTATTGAATATTGATTTAAATAAATATGAAGTAAAAAAAGGGCAAGAAACCATAGATTTAACCCTAAGAGAATTTGAGCTGTTAAAATTCCTAGCTACCCAGGAAGACCAAGTGTTCACTAGGGAACAGCTCCTAGAAGAAGTATGGGGCTATGAGTATTATGGCGATATTCGAACTGTTGATGTTACGGTGAGAAGATTACGGGAAAAAATCGAAGATAATTCCAGCAACCCTCAATATATCCAAACGAAGAGAGGCGTAGGATACTACTTTAGGAGGGTATAACCATGTTTCGAAGTATTCGGTGGAAATTTATTACCATCTACTTTCTCCTGGTATTTATGGCCATGGTGATCGTAGGTGTATTTATTCTACAACAATTTGAGGAGTATCACCTAGGTGCGGTTAGTGAAAACCTAGAGAGAGTCGCAAGAAACACGATGTTGCCAGAATTGAGCAAAATAGACGGCCTAGATGCCAATCGAAGCGAAGTCCAAAATATGATTAAAAACTGGCAGGTGGCATTAAGCGATGAAATTTTCGTAGTAAATACAGATTTTAGAATTATTGCCAGCAGTAATGACAGCTATATTGGAAAAAATGTATTGGATATAGTAGATGAGCATTTGTTATTAGATGGCCGAGCAGGGCGAATGGCAGAAGGAAAAGACTTTGTTACCGACCAAACCACAGAAGAAGTTAAACCTGTAAAAAACATTGTTTTTCCTATCGAAGATGCCAAAGGAAAATCTCAAGGTATTTTGTATTTTCGCTCAGATTTGGGGAATATTTACAAGACTTTGGAGAATTCAAAAAATATTCTTATCGAAGCAACGGCCTTGGCATTATTCATCACGGTAGTCCTAGGCTTTTTTATAGCGCGAAGCGTTACGGAGCCTATTACAGATGTGACCGTTAAGGCTGCCAAAATGGCCAAAGGAGATTTTGATCAAGTCGTAGAAGTAAAATCTGACGATGAGATTGGTCAATTGGCCAGCATGTTTAACTATTTGACAGAGAAGTTAAAGGATACTTTATCTGAAATTTCCAGCGAGAAAAGTAAGATGGAAACCATCTTAAATTATATGGCGGACGGATTAATTGCGGTAAATATGCAGGGCCATGTGATCCACGCCAATCCCAGTGCGATGATGATGCTAAACTTGTCAAAGGATGAATTGATTTATGGTTCCTACGACGAGTTGATTCATCATTTAAATGGTAAGCTAACCCTAGGATACCTTTCAGAAAATAACCCTGATTGGACGGGCAGCGAGATTATTCGGATCAAAGATTCCGTTTACCAAGCCAATTATGCCCCCTTTAAGGATGAGAAGGACGAAAAAGCAGGTATTGTTATGGTGCTCCAGGATATCACGGAACGCCAGAAGTTAGACAATATGCGCAAAGAATTTGTAGCCAATGTATCCCATGAGCTGAAAACACCTTTGACGAGTATCAAAAGCTATACGGAAACCTTGTTGGATGGTGCCATGGAAAATCGAGAAATGACAGAACAGTTTCTAAGGGTTGTGGATAGTGAGGCAGATCGGATGACAAGGCTTGTAAGGGATTTGCTTCAACTGTCCAGTTTGGACTATAAGCAAGTGAAATGGAATAAAAATCACTATGATTTGGTGAAAATTGTTCAGAATTCTATCATGAAAGTAGAAATGACAGCTAAAAATAAGAATCAGGCGTTAACATACATTTCCCAAGGGGATAGTATGTGGGGATATTTTGATAGTGATAAAATTGAACAGGTAATTCTTAATATTGTTTCCAATGCCATAAAGTACACACCAGAAGATGGAGAAATCAAAGTATTCTTAGAGCGCGAAGAAAATCAAGGAATTATTCGTGTTGTAGATAATGGAATGGGTATTCCAAAGGAAGACATTCCTAGATTGTTTGAGCGGTTTTACCGGGTAGATAAAGCTCGTTCAAGGGAAATGGGCGGGACTGGTTTAGGACTATCTATCGCAAGGCAAATTGTAGAAGCCCATGAGGGATGTATAGACATAAATAGTATGTATGGAGAAGGTACAGAGGTAATCATTCAACTGCCATTAGAGGAAAAACTTGTGTAATCGGAATTTAAACCGCCTGTAATACGTTTGTAACATTCATAGTATATAATGTAAATGTATAATGATGAATGTGTACACTAGGAGGAATTTGGATGTTAAAAAAGGTTGTCACAGGTGCACTGGTCGTTGTGATTTTAGGCACAACAAGTGTAACAGGCTATGCTGCATCTGGTAGAATATCATCTTATCGATATATGAAAAACATAACAGAAAACTATGTGAAGGTTATTCAACCGGCTGCAGATCAAAACATTATTTTTGAGAATAATGTGCTAATTTCAGTACAGGTTTATGACAACGCCACTGTTTCCTTAAAAATATATAAACAGGATGCTGTGAAATCAGATACTGTAAAAATAGAGGAATTTGTTGTTGATGAAAAAACAACCATCAAGGGTGAAGTCATCGTTAACGATAAGGTTGATCAGGGTGAGAAGTTCTACCAGAAAAGAATTAAGCTAAGTCCTGGAGAATATGCTATTGTATCTGAAATCAAAGATAAGAATGGAAAAAAACAAGATCCCGTGATAAAGAAGTTCACGGTAAAAAACAAAGATGAAGAAGTGAGCAAAACCTTAAAAGACATCCAAAATACTGATGCCCTAGGGAATTTACTGAATAAGCAGTAATTTGATTGACAAATAGATGTATATGGAGTGATGATCAAAATGCGTAAGGAGAGCTTTAAGACAATACTGCTGGCAGTGCTGGTTGTTTTGAGTATCGCCCTTACCCAACAGCTGTGGATTAGTATTCCAACGGCATCTGGCATGCCCTCTTCAGAAGGAAAGGCGCTGCAGGCAGGTCGCGGCAAGCTGTATGAAGTAAATAATATATCTGACATTATTAACCCCCAAAGCTTTATCATTAGTTTTGGGGGTAAAGATCATACAGTACTTTTTTCCGATTCCTATGGAATTTGGAAGGAAGTACTGCCGATTTTGAGCGGATATTTTGAAGATGGCATCACCGTTGAGGATATAACATCAGAGCGATGGGAAGAAATTAGAGATATACGGGCAATTAAGATGGAGTTTGGGTACAGCATGCCCATCGGTGTCTTAAGTAATGTGGTGGGTGGTAAATCCTCAGGTGTTCAAGGGAAAATAACTGCCTTGGACAGCATTTTGATTCCTGTCTCAGAAGATGGCGTGGTTTACATATCGGATAGGCTTAATGGAAGATTTTTTAGATTGTCTGGGACAATAAATAAGACCAATATAGCATCACTCATTGACCAGATTGGAAATCAAAACAATTACGATTATTATTCATCCATTCGCCAAGGTTATGCCATCGATAATGATGTGTTGGTTCCATTAGACTTATCGATAGAACAATTAAAAATAAAAGTTGAAAATGAAATTGATGTTGCAGGATTAAAGCAAGCAGCCACCTATGCAAGTACCTTAAGGCAAATAGATATCTTTGCCAGCGCCTTCTTTGGAGAGAATTTTGATTTTGTAAAGAAAATTATTCAAAACGATGGATCTGTGATCTATATGTACGGCTATGGACAGAAGGTCCTCAAAGTAAGTGAGACTGGAGCTTTAGAGTATGTAGAAGGATTAGATAATAACAAATCTGGTTCTAATACAGATATGGCAGAGTCTATCAAAACGGCGGTACAATTTGTCATAACCCGGGAAATTACACCTGGACATGATCTTTATTTAAGGGATATTCGACCCATTGGAGGGAATGAAGGCGATAAAAAGAAAGGATACCAACTCCTCTTTGCAAATCGCATTAACGGATTTCCTGTGTACGTAAAGGAGAATCCATCCCAGGCGCCCATTGAGGTTCATGTATTTGGAAAGCAGGTTACCTACTATAAGAAGGTATTGTTAAGGGAAAAAATTGATGTAAGCTTTATTCCACCGAAGCGGCCAGAGCCATTGGCTTTCCATGAAGTCATTGATAACAATACAGAGGCAATAAAAAGAGATTTAGGACTATCGGGAGATGAAGATAAGGTATTGAATGATATCATGATGAAGATTCGATCTGTTCAACGATGCTACTATGGCTATAATACCAGTGAACAAGGTGAATTGATTCCTGTGTTGAAAATACAGATAGAGGATCGTACCTATTTCTTTGATGCAATGAAGGGGAATATCGTTAGTGGTGGGAATGGGAAAATATAAGGAATGGTGAGGGTACTATGGACTGGTCAAAGGCAAAAAATATACTAATTATTGCGTTCATCGTTACCAATGTATTTCTCGTTATCACCATTGAAAGAAATCTGTTTCGGGAGCCAAATCTACCACTTCCCATTGATAAGACGATTCAAAGTGTGACCCATGTCATGGAGGAGAAGGGTATCGATATTCAGACGGATATTCCTAGAACTATAACGCCTATGCCAGTATTGGAGGTAGAATATGAAACCTATGAAGCGCAAGATATTTCCAGACTCGTACCTAGAGATAAGGATACAGACAACGGGCCAAAAGGGAAGTTTGAGATCGTAAACGAAAAAGTTCTCGTATATACTGCCAGCGGCATCAGCAAGTTAGGTACCAAAATGGATGATGAAAAGAGCCTGGATCAGGCAGAGGATTTTCTTGAAAAGTATGGGTTTATGAAAAATGATGTGGAGTACTGGCGCACAGACTTTGATGGGGAAGAGTACACCATCATATTTAAGCAAAAATATAAGGGCAACTTTTTGGAAGACAGCTATATGAAAGTTCAAGTGACGGCGTTTGGTGAGGTAAAGTATTTCGAAAGAATCTGGTTGAAACCTGCCAACTTGGGAGATAGCAAAAACGAAATTATCTCGTCGACCAAGGCTCTTCTGAAGGCTATTGAAAGGCTTAGCGAAACGGAAGGACCCAAAACAATTATAGATATCAGCGTGGGCTATCGTTTTGACCCACCCAGCATGCAAAGCGCAAAATCTGGAACAGCCTTCCCCGTATGGCGAATTTCCCTCGAAGATGGGGAGACAATTTTTATTGATGCCTATGAAAGCCATTAAAAGAATATTAAAATGAATGTAAAACCCCTGTAAATATTTTAAATATTGTTCAGGGGTTTATTTTTTTATGCCAAACCTTCATTTCCATATAATTGCTACTTATCAAACAGAAACAATAGTGGTATAATGAGTGAAGGTTAACATATCATAGAATTGGGAAAGTATGACTTTTTGTTGAAAAATTGCGCTTTCGTTGGTTTACATAAACATGTAATCATTCATTGAAAGGATTGAAAACAAAACATGGAGAAGTTTATTATTGAAGGTGGTTACCAGTTAAAGGGAAAGGTTAGTATTAGTGGATTTAAAAATGCCGCAGTAGCCATTATTCCAGCTGCTATTGTAGCAGGTGATAAATGTACGATTGAAAATTTACCCAACATCAAGGATGTAGAGGTATTAGGGGAAATGCTCGAAGAACTTGGAGCAGATGTAGCGTTTGACAGCGGGGCAAAGACAATGCATATAGATAGCAGTAAAATTCAGGAGTGCTATGCACCCTATGAAATGGCAAAGAAGCTTAGGGCGTCCTATTATCTTTTGGGTGCGGCCTTAGGACGATTTAAAAAAGCCCGTGTAGCTTATCCGGGTGGCTGTGATATTGGGACAAGACCGATTGACCAGCATATCAAAGGATTTGAAGCTTTAGGCGCCAAGGTAACCATCGACCATGGGATTGTCCATGTGGAGGCAGAAGAACTGGTGGGAGCAGAGATTTACCTAGATGTAGTGAGTGTAGGCGCTACCATCAATATTATGCTGGCTGCTTGTAGGGCAAAGGGTACGACGATCATTGACAATGCTGCCAAGGAGCCCCATGTAGTAGATGTAGCTAACTTTTTAAATGCCATGGGCGCAGATATTAGAGGCGCAGGTACAGATGTCATTAAAATTCACGGTGTTGACGAAATGAAAGGATGTACCTATAGTGTCATTCCTGATCAAATCGAAGCAGGAACCTTTATGATTATCGCAGCAGCTACTGGCGGCGACGTGATTGTTGACAATGTGATCCCGAAGCACTTAGACCCTATTACGGCTAAGCTGAGAGAAATGGGATTAGAAATAGAAGAAAATGGCGAATCTATTCGGGTACTAGGGAATGGTAGACCTAAGAAGTGTAACATAAAAACCTTGGTATATCCTGGATTCCCTACAGATCTTCAACAGCCAATGTCAGCTTTATTGACCCAGGCCAAAGGAACCAGTATCGTGACAGAAACCATCTATGAGGGAAGATTTAAGCATGTAGATGAGCTAAAGCGCATGGGTGCGAAAATCAAAGTAGAGGGTCGTGTTGCTGTAATCGAAGGAACTGAACGTCTTTCAGGAGCAGCCGTATCCGCCACTGATTTAAGGGCTGGAGCTGCTTTGATTGTGGCAGGCTTGATGGCTGAAGGTGCTACGGAGATTGAAAACATACATTATATTGATCGAGGATATGAAAACATCGAGCACAAGCTCGTTAGTCTTGGCGCTAGAATCTCTCGGAGGGTTGAAATATAGACAGGCTGTATCGTACTGCCTGTTTTTCCTTTTCATTTATTTAATCACTAGAAGATTATGGTATTTTGGTACTAGAGATATAGAACTGGAGGATATATATGGGATTTCGATTTTGTTCTTTGGCCAGCGGAAGCAGTGGAAACTGTCAGTATATTGCCTCTGATGAATTCCGTATTTTGCTGGATGTAGGATTGGCAGGAAAAAGAATTGTTCAAGGATTGGAAAGCATCGGTGAGAATGCCGAAAAGATAAATGGTATTTTGGTAACCCATGAACACAGCGACCATATTAAAGGCATTGGAATATTATCTCGCAGGTTTAATATACCTATCTATGCAAATACTAAAACATGGGAAGCGATGCGGGGTAAGATTGGTGTTGTTCAAGAGGAGAATATCCGATATTTTGAAACAGGGAAAATTTTTGAAATTGGTGATATCTCTGTTAAAGCATTTCCGATTTCCCATGATGCGGCGGAGCCAGTGGCATTTTCCTTCCAGCACGATCAGGGAAAAATCAGTGTGGCTACGGATTTGGGCCATGTGAGCCATGAAATTAAGGAAGAAATTAAGGATGCAGACTTCTTGGTTTTGGAGTCCAATCATGATATAAATATGCTGAAGATGGGAAATTACCCTTGGTATCTAAAAAAGAGGATAATGGGGGATTATGGACATATATCCAATGATACAGCAGGCAGCGTGCTGGCGGATATGATGGAGGACCGCGGGTCAGTGCGACATGTATTGTTGGCCCATTTAAGCAAGGAAAACAACTTTCCGGAGCTAGCTTTTGAAACGGTAAAAGGCATACTCAGTGACAGGAAAATAAAAGTGGGAACGGATATAAATATAGATTTAACTTACCGAGATCGGGTAAGTAAAGTATATGAGGTGTGTAAATCAATATAAAGAAAGAAGGGAAGCCCATGGATTATCGTGATGATGATCAGAACCAAGACGACTTCCAAAAAAGAATCGCTTTTCAAGAAGGTGAAGAGGAACAGGAAAAGGAGAAAGAAGAGGAAGCCGAACAACTCCCAGGTACCAATTATTATGTGACAAGACCGAGATCCAGCTACTATTACAAGGAAAAAAAGACTCCATATTTTACGATCATTGTGGTAGCCTTGATTGCCGGCATGCTTGGGAGTGTTTTAGGTGCCTATATCGGCCCAGCTTATTTATATGGGAAGTATATGCCATATCCCCAGACTGGAGATACTACAGGCAAGCAGCAGATTGAGATCGTTACCAAGGGTGAGGAGCTCAACGTGATTCCAGCAGTTGCAAAAAAAGCTATGCCTTCAGTGGTAGGAATAACAACCATTACGGTTCAAAGAGATCTTTTCTTTGGGGCTAGAAGAGGCCAAGGTGTTGGAACCGGGGTTATTGTAGACAGCCGGGGATATATATTGACCAATTCTCATGTGGTGAACGACGGCACAAGCGAAGAAGTAAATGTATTGCTCTATGATGGCGATACCATCAAAGCTGAGGTGTTATGGAATGATCCCACGTTAGACTTGGCAGTACTAAAAGTAAATGCTGGTGATTTGACAGCAGCTACGTTAGGAAACTCTGATGAAATTGTAGTTGGAGAAACCGCGGTAGCCATAGGAAATCCTTTGGGATTAACCTTTGAAAGGACAGTCACCTCAGGAATCATCAGTGGTTTGGAGAGAAGTATTCCCCTCAGCGAGTTTGAAAGCATCGAAGGCTTGATCCAAACCGATGCATCCATCAACCCAGGAAATAGTGGAGGACCTTTGCTAAATAGCAAGGGAGAAGTTATCGGGATCAATACCGCAAAGATTCAAACAGGTGAAGGCCTGGGCTTCGCAGTACCGATTAACATTGCAAAACCCATTGTGGATGAGTTCATTGAAAAAGGTGAATTTACAAAGGTGCAGCTAGGGATACGCGGCATCAACGTGACACAATACATAGCAAGTTATGGCAACAATTTAGGAACAGAGAAGGGTGCATTTGTTTATGAAATCATAGGCGATTCACCAGCCAGTAAGGCAGGACTGCAGCGGGGAGATGTGGTCACCGCCATCGACGATCAGAAGATTGATACCATGGGGCAGCTGGTGAGACATCTCTATCAGTATAGACCTGGGGATCGAGCAGTCATTGAAATCGTTCGAGAGAAAAAGAAAATGACCCTTGAAATAACCTTGGAGCGTGCAGCTAGAAGTTAAAAACAAGGTATAGAAGCCGTGGAGTTGTGACAAACTAAACAATAATGACTATGGAGTGATAGCATGTATGTAGTATGTCCTGAGCATCTTTCTGAGGCCATAGATGATTTCGTAGAAGTCTATGAGCAGCCACCGGATCTCTACGAATTAGATAAGGTATCCTTTACCGACTGGATCAGCCCGAATACCTGTGATTTTTGCGATAAAGGACCTAAATACTTAGTGGTATAATATAGACGAGGGAAACCTCGTCTTTGTTTTTATATTATAAAGAATCAATCAATGTAGGGGACAGGCATGCCTGCTCCGTAAGAATATGGTTCTAATCAAAGGAGGCTCCAACAATGAACATATCCATTATTGGCGTAGGAAAAGTAAAAGAGAACTTCATGGCCAAGGCCATCGATGAATACACAAAGCGATTAAGCCGATACTGTAAGCTAAACATCATCGAGGTGCCCGATGAAAAAGCGCCAGAGAACCTGAGCCAAAAAGAAATGGAACAAGTCAAAGGCGCAGAGGGGGAAAACATCCTAAAGCATGTGAAGGAAGGGATGTACGTCATTGCCTTAGACATCCAAGGAAAGATGCTATCCTCAGAGGAACTGGCAGACAAGATGGAGAAACTTGGCCTCCAAGGAAATAGCAGCATTGCTTTCATCATTGGGGGCTCTTTAGGGTTATCCAACGAGGTCCGAAAACGTGCAGATTTCCGCCTGTCCTTCTCCCCCATGACCTTCCCCCATCAACTTATGAGGGTAATCCTGCTGGAGCAGATCTATAGAGGATTTAGAATCATGAAAAACGAACCGTATCATAAATGACTGCGATTTTAGCCGAATGCTAGCCAAATCAACTAATGTATAGGATCGACATATGGGAAGCTTAAGACCATAATTTAAATAATATGAATTTAGGGTATATGCGTTCTCTCAAAGAAGTTTTTGAGAGAAATTTTTTATTTAAGAGACTTTATTTAGGTTAAATTGAATAAATACACAGAAAAGAAGGAATTTTGATTAGCTATATGGAATATTTAGGAAAATACACTACTAAACATATTAATATGAATAAACAGTTACGTAACATATTTTTTTTCTTGTGACAATTAACTAAAGAATAGACACAAATTATAGATCTAATATTTCCTGTTCGATTTAAGGGTATGAACTACTTGTTCTTTATGACTATCATGAACTATGATTCGTCAATATATCTATTCTATAAATAATAACGAAATTGGTTTCATGAAAGCAAGAGTCATGCGAAATACTATTAAATAGGAGTGATAAATTGAAAAGAATTGTATTCTGTATATTGTTGATTAATCTTATTATACTAACTGCATGCAGTTCAAATGTAAATTCAAAGGATAAGGATGAAGTTAGAAGGTTAGCTAGCAAAAACATAAAACTAAGACAAGAATTAATGACTTTAAAATCTGAATGCAACCAATTAAAAGCAGATAATGAAGGACTAGAACAAACACTAGAATTAAATCGTTTAACTAAGGAAGAACAATACAATAGAATCTCAAAGGAACATATGGAACTGATAAATAAAGCAAATGAAACTGATAACTTTCAACAGCTAATCAAATTATATGCACCATTCCTAATAGGAGAACATGAAGAAAAATATGGAGAAATAATTTACTCAAGAATACAATCAGATGAAATAGATAAGTTCATTTCACTACTTGGTAAAGAAAATATTTATAAGGTTGATGATATAACAAACTCTTTAGTAATTTATGCTGATAAAAATGGAATAAATAATGACTTAAGTAAGATTATAGATGAATATGAAGAGCATAACCAAATTGGATTAGAGAGTAAGGAGTTTTATATATTACTAAGGTTACATAGATTAATAGAACAATCAAAGCAATAAAGACTTAAGGCGATTTAGCAACAGATGAATTTAGTATAAATGCTCCATAGAAAAAAATGTGTCAAGGGGACGTAAGGTGTTAAGAGAACGTTTATGGTGGTCTATGGTGGCAAATGAAAATGAAATGTCCCTGTGGCTACTTAAAAGCATATTCAAAGATGATTCATAGGAGAAAGACGAACTTAAAGAAGTAGATAAAAGAGGATGAAATATAAGACATAAGGATATGCTCTTATTTTTGAAAGGAGGTGATTGCATGGGAAGTGATATTAGCGATATTTTCAATTACACATTAATTAGAAAAGGAGTAGATTTTTATGTGCAATCATCAAGAAGACTGTTTAAAGAATTCTTACAAAAATGAGTATTTACTAAGAGATGGTCAAAAACTTATTATACGAAATCCTGAAATTGGAGATGAACAAGGATTAATTAATCACATGAAAGCAGTTGATGGTGAAACAAAATTCTTAGCAAGAGAACCTGGTGAGTTTAGTTTCACATTGGAATAAGAGAGAGAATTGAAATAGTATAAGCAAGTGGGGACGGTCCTTGCTTGCTAGATTGACAGTGTTATAGATATGGAATAAACTGTGCCTAGACAAGCAAGAGAAAGAGGAGAATTTTCGACCTATCATATCATACAGCGAGGGAACGATAGAAAAGAAATTTTTTTATCTGATCATGATAAAAACCGATTTATAGAAACCTTGATTAAGATGAAGAATAAATATAATTTTATAATCTATGCTTATTGCCTGATGGATAACCATGTGCATCTATTAATTAATGATAACGGCAATGATATATCTAAAATCATGAAAAGTATTAATGTAAGCTATGTCTTATATTTCAATCGAAAATATAAAAGGTGTGGGCACTTTTTTCAGAATCGATTTAGAAGCGAATTAATTACAGATGATACACATTTACTTGAAGTAAGCAAATACATCCACAACAATCCTGTGAAAGCTAGTATCGTGCAACGACCAGAGGTCTACAGATGGAGCAGTTATAGAGATTATATAAGAAATATGGCATCGGGATTCATCGATATAAGTAAGGTATTGGATGTTTTTTCTAATACAAGAGCCAATGCAATTAAGGAATACAAAAATTATGTCAATAAGATAGGGAGTATAGCGGAGATCATGGATATTGAAGATCACCATCACAGTATAAAGGAAAACACCGTATTCATAGATTCTATCTCTCATGCTAAAGAAACATTAGAATATATGCTAGCAGATAGAAATCTTTCTATGAAGGATTGCATTGAAAATAAGGCTATGCGTAATGAAATGATAAGATACCTACGAAAAAACTCAAATTTAACACTAAAAGAAATGGGACAAGTTTTCGGAGGTATCAGTGAATCAAGGGTAAGCCGGATATTGAGTTCTTAGATTATTGATTAGCAAGCAAGGACCGTCCCCACTTGCCTATATGGGTGGATAGATTATATTAGAAAATGGAGTGAAGAAAATGAAGAAGATGAACATAAAACTTATGTCTTTATGGGTTGTAGTTGTGTTAACAGCAGCATTAGCTATAGGATGTACAAGCAATACATCACAACCTTCTCCTGCATCAAGTGAAGAAAAATCAGAGGTAGTAGAAATAAAAAATATCAAAGGGCCAGAACTTGTAGAACAAAACTCAGGAAAAGAAAAAGATAAAGTTTTAATTATCGACGTACGTTCCCCACAAGAATATAAAGCAGGACATATTCCAAATGCTATAAATATCAATATTGAAGGCTTTGAAGATAAAATTAGTGAAATTGCAGATTTGAAAGAGTTTCCAATAATAGTGTATTGCAATACAGGGAATAAAAGCGGCCAAGTAGCAGAGATTTTGGTAGCAAACGGATTTAAGGATGTAACCAACGCTGAAGGTGTAAAGCAATTTGAATATGATTTGGTTCATTATGATGATGTAAGAGGAGCTGCTTTCCAAAAACTAATTAATGAAAATCAAGATATTGTGATAGTAGATGTTAGACCCGAAGAGCAAGTAAAGGAAGAGGGAATGATCAATGGAGCTATCAATGTTCCATTTGATGCTGTAGAGACAAATCTTGATAAATTACCAAAAGATAAGACTATTGCGGTATACTGCAATACTGGAACCAAGAGCGTTGAAGCTGCAGGAAAGCTAGAAGCCCTTGGCTATGAGCACGTTGTGAATTCAATTGATGGTGTTAAAGAATATGCATTTAAATTGATAAAGTAATAAATCAGAAAGAGCTGTTTAATTTTAAGCAGCTCTTTTAGTGTAGTTTAACAAAGATTTACAACACTTTTATAGAAAACCGTGGTTACAGCGATACTGAGAACCGTATCATAAATTAGGTGCGATTTTTTATGGAAGCATTGAAGATGTAGGGATGAAAAAGGATTTATATATTCTTCGTTTTGTTATTAACTCATATAAAGTAAGGCTATATGATGAGGTAAAGTTTTTAAATAATATATGGTGTAGAGAGCATATTCTTAATAGCTAATGTTAACCATTTGATGGATTTATTATACAGTCTGTCGTCCCTACATGCTAAAGAGAAAATGTCTGATAAATAATTTATAAGCTGGAATTGAATAAACGTTAAATTCACTAAATTAATTGATTTATCATGAAATTTTGGATATAATACTACTAATTTAATATCTGCATAACGAAGATTTGTGATATTTCGCATTTCGGAGTATAAGAAGTAAAGGCTATGATAAGAAAGAGTAGCAATCAGGATTCCAAACAGAAAGTTACCGGATGATGAGAGGTGCATGGATAGTGATTGTGAATACATCTTGGAGCTTTGCACCGAAAGGATTTACCTAGTAGGCTGCAACGTGAACCTGCACACGTTATCGTGCTAGAGTATATTATTTATAGGGATGTACTTGACAAGGTAAGCAATGTGAGTTGCTTATGAACTAAGGTGGTAACACGAGATGATATCTCGTCCTTTTGGAAACAAGAGGGCGAGTTTTTTATTGCTCGTTTTTATCTTCTTATAGACCTTGCAAGTATTGAAAATAATATTTCAAGGAGATGTTAAATATGTTAACACCAAAAGAACAAATGCCAATTATATGTAAGGGGGTACACACCCTTGTAAATGAGGAAGAATTATTTGAAAAGCTAAAGAAATCCTATGAGAAAAACAAACCACTGACAATTAAACTGGGGCTAGACCCTTCCGCACCAGATATTCATCTAGGCCATGCGGTCGTGCTGCGAAAAATAAAACAAATGCAGAATTTAGGGCATAGGGCAGTAATTATCATTGGTGATTTTACCGGTAAAATCGGTGATCCAACAGGAAAATCTAAGGGGAGAGTTGCTCTAACCGATGAACAGGTAAAGGAGAATGCAAAAACCTACTGTGAGCAGATATTTAAAATTCTTGATATAGCTAAGACAGAAGTAAGATTCAATAGTGAGTGGCTTTCGAAACTCAAATTTGAAGATGTCATTAAGCTGGCTGCCACCACAACAGTTGCCAGAATGTTAGAACGGGATGATTTTCAAAAAAGATATCAAAACCAAACGCCAATCGGAGTTCATGAGTTCTTTTACCCACTAATGCAGGCCTACGATTCTGTTGAACTTAAAGCAGATTTGGAATTAGGGGGAACCGACCAAACTTTTAACATTCTGATGGGCAGAGCACTTCAAAAATCCTTTAGTCAGGACCAACAAATCGCCATGTTCATGCCTATTCTTGAAGGCCTAGATGGCATAGAAAAGATGAGTAAAAGTCTTGGTAATTATATTGGTGTCAGTGAACCTTCAGAGGTGATGTTTAAAAAAGTAATGGAGATTCCCGATGGACTTATTATAAAATACTTTGAGCTTGCTACCGACGAACATCCAGACCAAATTGAGAAAATAAAGGCAGAACTAGACAGAGGCACAAACCCAAGGGATATTAAATACAGACTAGCCAAAATCGTAACTGCCCTCTACCATACATCTGAGGATGTAGAAAAAGCAGTTGAATACTATGAGGCAGCCTTTAGAAAAAAAGACATTCCTGATGATATTCCAGAGCTTCTTATTGAAAAACAAGATGCTGCTATTGGGGACAGTGTTTTACAGTTAATAGAAATGGGCTTTGTAAAAAGCAAAAGTGAGTTTATTCGATTAGTAAACCAAGGAGGGGTTCAACTTAACAGGGAAAAAGTGACGCTGGAAGATTTAAATAGGAATATTGCTAATGACGATGTTATAAAAATTGGTAAAAAGCACTTTGTAAAATTCAAGAAATTTATTATTTAATCTGCCAAGTACAGCCAAATCTATGCGCCCATTCTTTAATAGAAAGGATGAAGATATAATGATTGAAGAATTAAGTAAAGATAGATACTATAAAATAGATAATTTGATTAGAAATAATAAATTTCCAGAGGCTGCATCGGTAATTTTAAAAAATAATCCAGGGTGGGTTTTTGTTGATAACATAGATGATCCAAAATCAGCATTAATATTTTCTAAAGGTATGGGAGGTTTTTATCTATTAGGAGACGATACTAATGTTCAATTCAAAAATGAACTTTTGTCTTTCATTGAAGGGGTAGTCTATTCTAGGTTGAATAACATAGGTATCAGTTGGATTGAAATCTCAGGAGTGTCAGAAGAATGGAATAGAATAATTGAAGAAGTATTTTTTAGTAAAAATTCAGGTAAAGATAAGCAGCTAGTATACAAGCTAAAAAATGAGATATCAGTCAGTGGAGGAAATATAGAGAATATCATGCAAGTTGGTAAAAATACATTTGATTTAAAAATCTCCAACCTTGATTTTTTAAAAAATGAAATACATCAATTCTGGGGAAGTATAGAAAACTTTCTTAATAAAGGTATATGTAATTATTACTTAATAGAAAACGAAATAGTAAGCATTTGTTACTCAGGATTAGTAAAGGATAATATTCATACAATGGGAATAGAAACATTAGAAAATCATAGAAGAAAAGGGTATGGGTATAAAGTAGCTAAGGTGTTTTTAAATGAATGTAAGATGAAGGGTATAGAACCACATTGGGATTGTAGTGAAGATAATGATGGTTCAAAAATTTATGGCAGAAAAGCTTGGTCTTGAAAAAGAATATGAATATACATGTTACTGGTATAAATTTTAATAATGATTAAAGCTTGTGTAGAAGCTACATCTAACATGATAGTTAAAGACAGTCTGCAAAGAGTATTTGGATCATCTTAAGATATAAAATCATCGAATCCTAATAGGGACGACGTACCCATACCCTAACTCAAAACTTGTTTTATAATCTATAAAGGCATTCCAAAAATCAAAAGTCCATGATAGCTGCCTTTATAATTGGAGGATAATCAAAGTGAGAAAATTTTGATCCCCCAATTATAAAGGTAGCCCTTGTATTATTTGGTCGCTATCGGCAGAAGCTACAAGGTTACGACGAGATGCTTATCATTTAAAGGTGCTTTTCAACATAAGCTGCAAAGTTTTCAAGAATAGATTGCCATCCTTGTCTTTGCTGCAGGTAAGTATGAAAGCCTTCGGCATCAAAGGTTTCCTCAACAGCTATACCACTGTCTATGCTGTTGAAGGTCACTGAAACCGCTCTACCGTCGCCTAACACGTAGCAGATTTGTTCATGAGGAACAATTTTGGTGTATGTTCCCTCAAAATGGAATGAAACCTTGCCATCTCTGGAAGCCATGGTATAATCAAAAGTCCCACCATCTATGAGATGATTCACAGCCTCAGGGCAGTGCCAGTCATCTGATGCATAGTTCCATGCGGTGATGTGTTCAGACTGGGTAAATCCTTTCCAAACTGATTCGATTGGACGGTGAATAAAGGTACGGATGGTTATCCTCATGGGTTTAGACTGAGTTTCTTCACTAATCTTTTTAACTTGTTCCAGGGCTTTGGGCCAGAGTTCCTCAAACATTTCTGTATACCCTTCCTCCGTATCCATGTTGACTGTGAATTTTGTCTGGCCTTCATCAATGGAGTCTAAGGTATAGTTTTCATAGGAAGGCGCCCAAGCTTTTATGGTCTCGCTCTCTGTATCCACTATCCCATCCATTATATATCCCAGGTGTCTGATGGAGATGAACGTAGGATATCTGCTTTCTGCAATCTCCGATACCATTCCTTCTAGTTTTCCATCGCTGTCGATGGTTAGAAAACGAATAGCGTCACCCTGATTCCAGCCACCGTCGAAGTAGGAACCCTCGCTGAACACAAGACTCCACTCCTCGTATTTACGTGGATCAGTGATTGTTTCCCAAACAACTTCAGGTCTTGCCATTATGACGATTGAATGATTAACTTGATTCATCATAATCCTCCCCTCATTCTAATGGTATTTGAGCTTCATCTGCAAACATGACTTCCCATTGATGTCCATCCACATCGACAAACGAGTCATAATACATCCATCCATGATCTGTGGCATCTCTGTAACGGTTCGCGCCTGTGTGTACAGCCATGGCTACCAACTCATCTACCCTTTTACGGCTTTCTACCTGAATGCTAAGTAAGACCTGGGTTGTCTTTCCATCAGCCACAGGACGATCGGTGAAAGTTTCGAAGTAGTCTTTTGTGATTAGCATTGCATAAATTGAAGGAGGACTCAATTCAAGACAAAGGGCTTTGTCATCGGAGAATTGCTCATTAAAGGAAAAGCCTAGTTTACTCCAGAATTCCCGTGTCTTATTAAGATTCGCCACAGGCAGGTTAATGTATATAGCTTGTACCATTCTCACTCACTCCTTTTATCATGATATTCTAACAAGTATGTTTAACTGATACCCATTCCTATAATTACAAAACGAACTTAGAATACTTCGCATAAGTCTTAACAGGCCACGGTCCTTGCTTGCTAGTGCCTAGACAAGCAAGAGAAAGAGGAGAATTTTCGACCTATCATATCATACAGCGAGGGAACGATAGAAAAGAAATTTTTTTATCTGATCATGATAAAAGCCGATTTATAGAAACCTTGATTAAGATGAAGAACAAATATAATTTTAGGATCTATACAAAAAATAAACGGTTCTTTTTGACGCTTTTCTTGTATAGAAAACCCGCAGTTACAATGATACGGAGAACCATACCATAAGTAACTGCGGGTTTTGTAGGCGCTAATATTTTCAATGCATACGGGTTAATGAGATGAAGGCGGTATATCGAACAAATGAAGTTCATCCTTTTCTCACTTGCGGTGAACTACACATTTAAAGAAAAAAAATTTTAGCGGTGCGATTTTACATATAGTGCTAGGGGTATTAGGTGATCATTTAATGAGAAATAGTAGCATCAATAGAACTGAAAAAAAGAAAGACAATAGCACAAAAGCAAGAGATGTGGCAGATGGAATGATGTGCGAATTATCCAGCACCTTATAAAAGGAGGCAACACATAATGAATATTGGATTGTTAATAATTGATGTACAAAAAGCTTTTATAGGTCATAGAAAAGGGGAGAAAGAATATCACAATACCTTTGAATATATTAATGAGACAGCTACATTATTTAGAAAAGCAGGTAAGTCTGTAATCATTGTTAGAGATATTGAAGGTGGTAATGATGATACTTATCAAAATGTAGAAGAGTTAATTGTTGAGGATAGCGATATTGAAGTTTTAAAGGAATTCAGCAATAGCTTTTGGAAAACGAATTTAGAGACAATATTAAAAGAAAAAAATGTTGACTTTGTTGTGCTGTGTGGGAATGCTGCGGAGTACTGTGTATTAGCAACATATAATGGTGCAATAGAAAGAGGTTTTGGGGCAGCTATGCTTCAGCATGGAATCTTTGCCAATCATACAAATGGGTTAGTAGATATTTACAATAACAGGGCGTTGATTTCTTATGAAGTGATTTCCTATATGCTGGATAATTAAAACTTGAGAAAAAAATATGCACTGTACCCTATACATAGTGTGAGCTTAAACAATCAACATAATAAAAACCGCAGTTAGAGCGATACGGTGAATCATACCACAAGTGACTGTGGTTTTCTTTACAAGATGGTAATGGCAATAGTCATATCAAATTTTTCCTCATATCAACGAAATTATTATAAGAATACAGATGGGGGTAATCTATGATTATTGAAAATAAGAAAATAGAAGGTAACAATCTAAGCTGGATACTTCGTTGTCCAACAAAAAGTGATGCAAATCAACTATCTAAATTAAGAGTTCAGATTGATGGAGAAACAGAAAATCTAGATAGAGAACCTGGAGAAGCGTTATTGACGCCTGAAGGCTTTGAAAAACTTATTTATGAAGATTCAATAGCGGAAAGAACTATATTTTTAGTGGCAGAAGCAGAAGGGAAAATTGTTGGATTTGCTCGTTGTGAAGGAAATAAGCTAAGTAGATTTAAGCATAAGGCGGAGTTTGGAATATGTGTGTCAAAGGAGTACTGGGGTCATGGAATTGGTAAAGTTTTACTAGGAGATGTTTTGATATGGGCAGATAATGTAGGAATTGAAAAGATTTCATTAACTGTTATAGAAACAAATACAAAAGCAATTGAATTATACAGAAGATATGGATTTGTAGAAGAAGGATTATTAATAAAAGACCGTGTTCATAGAGATGGGAACTACTATAATACGGTCATAATGGGAAGGTTATCTACAAGTGATGTTTAGCAAGCAAGGATCGCTCCTACTTGTAATAATAGAATAGAAGAAAGATGGGGGCTATCTATACAGATATAGATAGCCCTCTTGCGTTTGCGTAAAAAGATAGTTCTAGGATAAACTGGGAATAGCTTCTATAACTTTTATTTGTAATGTATAAATTTGAATGAACTTTTTGTAGGAGAAGATACTCTTATATAGGAAAGAGAGGTGTACCGATGGAAGAAAAAATGCTGGTGAAGAAGACAAAGCTAGGAGATAAGGATGCACTTGTCCAACTAATCATGAATCAAAAAAATGATTATTATAGATTGGCCTATGTTTATCTAAAAAATAATGAAGACGCGTTAGATGCGATGGAAGATATGATCCTCATTTTGTATGAGAATATTTATACGCTGAAAAAGAACAGTGCCTTTTACAGTTGGAGTAAAACCATTTTAATCAATTGTTGTAAAAGGATTCTTAGAGAGCAGAAAAGGACCGTGCCATTGGAAGCTGTGAAGGAGCTATCTTATGAAGGTGACTTTGAGGAAAAAAACAATGAAATGTTATTAGAAAAGTATCTATCTGAGCTAGATGAGCGTCATCAAGAAGTGATTAAGTTAAGATACTTATTGGATTTAGAGTACAAGACCATAGCAGAAATATTAAAGGTGCCTTTGGGGACGATTAGGTCACGAATTTACTATGGGATCAGTAGGTTGCAGGAAAAATTCGGAGGTGATGATCTTGAACAGGATTGAGAAGATGCTTAAAAATAAAAAGAGGGATATAGATATCATTGAAGCGCCCGATGCATTAGAGGAGAGATTAAGAAGTGCACTAGGTGATAAGGAAATGACAAAAATAAGGAGAAATATTACAGGAAAAATTATTGCAGCTTGTCTGGTGTTAGTCCTAATGGGATATCATTTTGACACCTTGGCTTTCTATGGAAACAAATTAATGGGCTATAATGATGTGATGAATGGTACTTTAAAGGAGTTAAATGAACGGGGTAAGGGTCAGGTCATAGACAAAAGCTATACCTTTAAAAATGGTCTTTCAATAACCTTGGATGGAATTATGATAGATGAGACCCAGCTATTGGCATTTTATACGATAAAAGCGCCAAAGGGCAATGTGGATGAATCGTTGCCAACAGTGACACTAAGAGGGTTCTTAGGTGAGCATATGCCCCAAAGCGGCTATGGTAAAATAAACGATACGAAGACCATGATGAATAATATCCATAGTTTTGAGCCTCCTGGGGTACTGGAAAAAACCTTACACATGAATTTTCGATTTTTCCAGAATGGCAGGGTTGAAGAAGGAGAAATTACTTTTACAGTGGATCGGCAGAAGGCCATGGGGCATACATTAAAAGCGAATATTCATAAAAGCATTAAGGTAGAACAAGGAACCATTGATATAGATTCAATTCTAGCTTCGCCTACCCGTACGGTGATAAAAGGGTCCATTCAAAATATATTAGAGTTAGCAAGGGATGAAATCAACAATGAAAGAATCAGGCCGAATACATTAGAGTTAAAGTTAATAGCAAATGATAAGGAGATACAGCCGCAAAGCGGCGGAATGAGCACGAATATGAAGGGAATTACCTTCCATCATGAATATGATGCGTTACCGGAAAATTTAAAGTCTTTACAGTTAAAGTTAACAAGATTTTCAGCAGACCATGATGTAAATAAAGAGATTGAACTGACAAAGGGTATGAAAGAACAACGAATAAATGTACATGGGCAAGACTTAACGATAGATAAAGTTTATGAGATGAATGGACACACGTATATTACAATAACGACGGAAGAAGGCACCGTTCTTACCAAGGTATATTTATTAGCAGACGACAAAAGATTAGAGTTAAATAAAACAAGTGAAGATCAGTACGAAAAGAGGAAGGATGGACAAATTCTTCATAGAAGAACGCTAGAATTTAAAGGGGTAGGGAAGGATTATAAAATGGATATACATCGGATGACGTATGTTAAGGATTATAATATAACGATAGAATTACCTATACAATAGCCATTAGGGGGAAAATCAAAGTATATTGTCAAGTATCTAAGACACAGTAATTTCTTAAATAAGTGGTGATGGGATAGATAAGGTCGGGTAGAGATACCTGGCTTTATTTGTGTTTAAAAATTATGGATAATAAAAATAAAGGCAACTTTCGTTTGGCCCCACTATTTTTGGTGATATAATAAAGAAAACCATATAAGTGAGGAGATATCATGACCAAACATCGTCTATATACAATGAGTGTAGCAAGTGTTTATCCCCTTTATGTTACAAAGGCGGAGAAAAAAGGACGTACGAAAACAGAAGTCGATGAAATCATCCGTTGGTTGACAGGATATAGCCAGGAAGAGTTAGAAGCGCAAATGGAAAAACAGACAGATTTTGAGACCTTCTTTGTGGAAGCTCCCCAACTGAATCCTTCGCGGGCTTTGATTAAAGGTGTGGTCTGCGGTGTCCGAGTGGAAGACATCGAAGAACCAACCATGCAGGAAATTCGCTATTTGGATAAGTTGATCGATGAGCTAGCAAAGGGTAAAGCCATGGATAAGATTTTGCGGAAATAAAAATTTTAAAAAAAGAAACACTGATTCCATATATAAAATATAAATGAATCGGTGTTTTTTGTTGAATCGACAATAATCTTGAAACTTCAGGCAGACGAGTCTAGTAATCCGATATAATAAAACGATATTACCTAAAGGAGGGAACTGTAGGGCTAAAATCGCCGGTACAACGGTACGGTGAACTTTACCGCAAATATCGGAAGTTTTAAGAAACTGCCTCCCGGGGCAATTTAATTGGTTTGGATTATATAAAAAATGTAGTAGCAAATTGCTTTGCTACTACATCCTATTCTTCTTTTACCCATCTATCAAGCTTTTCCATCACCATAGTATAGGTTTTTTGTGATATTTCCGGAAGCTTACCACCTAGTATTCTTTCTGCCTCCTTAAATCCTTCATCTATAGCAGTCTTCAATGTCTCATACTTGGCCTTATCTCCACCGGATATAGCTTTAGCAAATTCCACAATACGATTACTAACAACTTCAGGGCTTAAAGGGCCTCCTTCACCGATCATTTTTAGAGCCTCAGTACGGGCCTCTTCATCTATTTCTACAATTGTATCCGGATTCTCAATATCTTGAAATGTTAAACCCTGTCTTTCAAGGAGTTGCCTTACCATTTCCTTTAGATGACGATAGTTTTTTTCGCTTTCTTCTTTTAGTTTTTGGATAGTTTTTTCATCTGCTTTTGTATTCGGCTTATCATAGGTTGCTTTTTTAATGTTGTTTTGGGACGGGGTGTATTTATCCTGTATGACGTTTGGATAGGGGTTATCTTTCTTAATGATGTCATTTTTTGGAATTTCTGCTTGGTTTGAAGGATAATTTTTGTCAGGAGTAGTAGTTATTTTCATAAAATCGCCTCCTTAAATATATCTTGTTTTAATAATTATCGGAAATATAGCAGCAAAGCTTTAGTGATTGAATAATGATGGAATGAATAATATTTCCGTCGAAAGTATATAGGCATAGGGTATAATAAATGTATAGATTAATAAGGATAGGAGTGAATAGAAAATGAAAGAAATATTTACAAGAAGAAGCATTAGAAAGTATCAAAATAGACCTGTAGATCAGGAGCAAATTCAACAATTATTAAGAGCTGCTATGTATGCGCCATCCGCTGGTAATGAAAAACCATGGCATTTTGTTATCATAAAGGATCGAGACAAGTTAAATGCTATTACTAATTTTCATCCTCACACACAAATGTTAAAAGAGGCCCCTACTGCAATCATAGCCTGTGCTGATAGTAGTGATGTGAAATATGATGGTGCATTTTGGATTCAGGACATGGCTGCTTCCATACAAAATATCCTTTTACAGGGAGAAGCTTTAGGACTTGGAACCTGTTGGTGTGGGGTATATCCTAAAGAAGAGCTCGTGGAAAATGTATCAAAATTAATCCATTTGCCAGACAAGATTATACCAATAGCTATCATTGCTGTAGGGCATCCAGAAGAACACAGAGAGGTAAGGGAGAGATATGATGTAGCTAGAGTACATCATGAGGTTTGGTAGAAGCTACCTAAAACCAAAGAGTATAAGAGGAGATGAGAGAAATGGATTGCATCGAAGCTATTCTAGGAAGGCGAAGCTGTCGCAGCTTTAAGAATCAGAAGGTAGAGCAGGAAAAGATTATTACCATTTTAAAATGTGGGTTATATGCACCTTCCCCTGCCAATAAACAGCCCTGGGAATTTATTGTGGTAGAAAATCCAGAGTACAATGAAAAGCTAAAAGCTGCGGTAGAACACTCAAAAGAAAAGCTTGTAGAGAAAAGTGGATGGGCTTGGATACCAAAGTATAAGGTTGATTTTATCACTCAAGCGCCTGTGTTGATTGTGGTGGTTGGAGATCCCAGTAAAAATGGTGCGGAACAATTTCTTGAAGAACCCAGTCAAGGGTTTGAGCATGCGTGCAGTGCAGCCATTCAAAATATGCTATTAGCTGCACATAGTATGGAGTTAGAGACCTTATGGCTATCCCTGTTTGAAAAGGTGGATGCCAGAAAGATATTTAAAATTGATGAAGATAAGGAACCGATAGCAATTATTTGTTTAGGTTATCCTGAATATGTTGGACAAGCCCCTCCAAGGAAAAGCATAGAATCAAAAGTAAAATTTATTAAATAGCTAGCAATGAATCAAGGGAAAAGACAGTAAAACCGCGGTTGCAGCCATACGGTAAATCGTACCCGTACCATAAGTAATGGTGACAGTTATAACCCATGGTCGAATACCTTAAAAGAAGCTTTGGGGATGGTTAATTGTAACCATCCCTATTCATTTTGTGAAATTATTATCGTAAGACGCTGGGGAAACCATATAAATTTTCCGAATTTTGTGGTAGTATACATTTAGTTAAAGCAAAAGGGGGATTCATATGAAAAAGAAATATTTTTTTTATAACGCTCTTATGGTGCTTATAAATGTACTTCCCTTCATACCAATGTCTATCAAAGGCATTCTAGGTCTAGTTTTTATAATAATAAGCTGTGTAAAAATGAATCGTAAGCATGCCATAATCACTGCGACAATATGGGTAGTTTTTGGATTTATCAACTTTGCCCTAGGTATAAACGTGGATTATGAAAAAGGTATGATTTCTATGTTTTTAGGCACTTTGGTATACTATGTGATTGCATATTTCTTTGGTGGTTTTGCGGAGGAAATAGCGACACAGAATAAAGAGTTGAGTGGTGAAATAGAGAGAAGAAAGATGATAGAAACAGAGCTAAATGAGAAGTTGACGCTGCTGCAAAGTTTGATGGATACAATCCCAAGCCCTATTTTCTTTAAGGATTTAAATTACAAATACATTGGTTGTAACCGTGCATATATGACTGCCATGGGCATTAGCGATCAGGAACTTATCGGCAAAAATGTTTTTGACATTCTTGATGTAGAACAAGCGAATATTCATCATAAGATAGACGAGGCGCTGATCGAGAATTCAAATAAAACAGTGTATGAGTTACAAGTTAAATTTGCTGACGGGAGTTTAAGAGATATTATCCTTAACAAAGGGGTTTTTACCAACGACAGGGAGGTTCCAATCGGGATCGTTGGGGTAATGACGGATATTACAGATAAAAAGGAAGCTGGATTGCTTAAGCAAAGCATAGTCGAGAAAAAGCAAATTATTGATGAAATATTAGAAAATGACAAGATGAAAACAGAATTTTTCTCAAACATTTCTCATGAATTAAGAACACCTTTAAATGTAATATTAGGCTCTGTACAGCTTATGGAGTTATACATAAATAATAATCAGTATCATGAAAGTGAACAAAAGGTTATAAGAAATATAGCCACAATGAAGCAAAACTGTTTTAGGCTTCTACGAATTATTAACAATCTTATAGATATTTCCAAAATAGATGCGATGGCTTTTGAACTACACCTAAAAAACTGTAATATAATTAGTGCCATTAGAGAAATCACAATGTCTGTATCTGATTATATAGAGAATAAAGGGATAAATCTAATATTCAACACGGATGTGGAAGAATTAATAATGGCTTGTGATGATGAAAAAATAGAAAGGATTTTATTAAATCTACTTTCTAATGCGATAAAGTTTACCCCTATAGGTGGAAAGATAGTAGTTAATGCTACTATTAAGGAAAGCGGTTTGTGCATTATGGTTGAGGATAATGGCAGCGGAATACCTGAAGATAAACAAAGCCAAGTTTTTAAAAGGTTCTGTCAGATAGACAGAATGTTTACAAGGTTGCATGAGGGTAGTGGCATAGGGCTGAGTCTTGTAAAATCTCTTGTTGAAATGCATGGTGGTACGATCACTTTTGCGAGTAAGGAAGGAATAGGGACAAGCTTTGTTATAAATCTACCTATTAAAAAAGTTGAAGAGAAAATAGAACAACATAATATAAAATTGAAACAAGCGCATATAGAGAGGATTAATATTGAGTTTTCAGATATATATTCAGCTGTTGGTTAAGACATAATGAACAATAATATAGACGACCTTGGACTATGCCTTGCTAATGTTCTCTCATTGGACGAAGTAATAAAAATGTTGGCAGAATAACAATATGACATTGAATATAAGGGGATATTTAGGATGAAGAAAATTTTTAATTGGGTACTCATAATACTCCAAGTACTTTTTCTGTTTACCGCATATGGGATACAGATGTTTTCTATGAAAAAGATGGGAATGATGAGGTATGTAATATACATAAACCAACAATGGGAGGCCAAATATCCTATTGAAACACTACAAACCATTTCAATTGTATTGTTAGTACTATTGTCTATTATTATTATTCTATATGCTTTAATAAAAAAAGATAATGAAATTGGGCGTAAAAAAGCATTACCCATGTTATTGGTGGAAGTGATAGTCACCCTTGCATTTGTATTTTTCGCTTTATTCTTTTCTCCAGAAAATTATCGATCTTACTATTTTACCAGCCTTGCATTGGCGATTGTTGCATTGATACAAGATATAAAAACGATTGTGTATTTAAAAAACCTCTCGGTGTAGCTAGAGCTGGATATTTTGCTGCACTCTAAACAAAAAAATGTCTGAAAGCCTTTTGGCTATCAGACATTTCAATGATTGAATTTATTTGTATTGAGCTGCTGCTTCTTCTGGTGTAATCGCTTGCACTGGATTATTCGGGTCCATCTGCCATACGAACCAACCACCATCATACAACTTTATGTTTTTCCAGCCGTTTTCATAGGCCATTAACCATGGAATCGTTGCTCTCCAGCCAGTACCACAATAAAATGCGAGTTCATTATCTGCGGTGAGTCCTTGTTCATTCCACATAGCCACAGCTTTATCAAAATCAATAAAAGTTCCATCCTCATTGCGGTAGTCAGCTTCATCATGGCCCCATACTGCACCTTTTGGTTCTCCTGCTTTTTCTATGTAGCTGTATCCGCTTGTTTTACCATTAAATTCATCTAAACTTCGTATACTTACCAATCTGAATGTATCATTTTTCTCCATTTCAGCTGTTACATCTTCAGGCATAGCTAAAACGTACTCAGGATGTGCTGGTATTGTCACACCAAAATCACTTGTTGCTGTCTTTGGATTTTCTATACCTTCATTCGTTGCATATCCTGCATTTTTCCAAGCATCTAGACCACCATCAATTACTTTCACATTTTCAACACCCGCCCAAAGACATACAAAAGCAACTCTTGTTGCACCGGAATCAGCACCATAAACAATAACAGTGGTATCTTTGGTTATACCATAATTGGACATAACCTTTCCAATTTCATCTCCAGTTCTTATATTCCAATAGGTTGGTTCTTCGATATCATCGGTGTTCAAATGTACTGCTCCTGGTATATGGGCTTCTAAATAGCTTTTATTTTCATTGACTAATCCCCAAGCAGCTTCAATGATTACGTAATCTTTTGACTCAGGCTGATTTCCATCAATTACACTTTTTACCCAATCTGCAGAAACAAATACTTTTGTTTTTGCTAAAGTTTCAACAGGATTACTCTCTGTTGGACTAGGTGCTTCTGGCTTATTTGGTTCTTCAGATTTAGGAGCACAACCAACGATAGATGCAGCAACCATTACAAAACAAAGCAAAATACTAAGTAATTTCTTTTTCACAAAAACACTCTCCCCTATAAGTATTCATTACTATTCTATATAAAATAGACTTGCAAAAATAAACGACTGCATAAGTCTATAAAAATCACTTTGAATCGATTTGTTGATCCATATTGGCAATAGACTTAAAGGTTTGCAGTCCCAATTACCGATGATTATGTTACAGGATTATGAATAACTAGTCAAATAGAAATATCTAATGATAGACCAGATTGCCATTGTTTTTTCATATAGCATATAAGGGACAGCGGTCTTAGATTGTTGATGATCATAAAAGAATTTAAGTAAAATGGAAACAATTGATAGATAATTAACGTATTAGATAATGAAACACAATATTAAAATGGGAGATGCATTTTCATGAAAACAAGCATTTATTATTTTTCTGGAACAGGTAATTCATTAAAAGTGGCAAAAGACTTATCGGAAAAACTAGGAAATACAACTTTGATCTCTATTCCCAAAGCTATGAAATCAGAACTTGATATATCGGCAGACAGCATAGGAATCGTTTTTCCTGTTTATTGCTGGGGGATGCCTTTGATGGTTGATGAATTCATTAAAAAACTTCGAACGGAGCATGGAAGGTACTTTTTTGCCATAGCTACCTGTGGAGCATCTGCAGCAGGAACTCTCCTACAGACCCAGAAAAGACTTGCCCAGCAAAACATAAAGCTTTCATCGGGGTTTATCGTAGAAATGCCTACAAACTATATCATATGGGGAGGGGCCATATCTGAGGAACGACAGAAAGCAATGTTCGAGAACTGGAACAATAGCATCGACCAGATTGTAGACACCATTAAAAATCAGAAAGAGCATGGCATAGAATCTGGTTCAGCCCTGGCCAACTTTTTCCTAAGTAAAGCACTTTATCGTGTATCTATGCCGCAATTTCCCAAAATGGATAAGTCGTTTTGGGCGGATAGTAAGTGCGATCATTGTGGGATATGTAGTAGAGTTTGCCCAGCAAATAATATCGTGATCAAGGAAGGAAAGCCAGCTTGGAATCAAAAATGTGAACAATGTCTAGCCTGTATCCAATGGTGCCCTAAACAAGCTATTCAGTACGGTAAGAAAACACAAGAACGGGAACGGTATACGAATCCCTTTGTGAGTCTTAAAGAGCTCATTGAGTAGTCTCCCAATAGTTCTTGTGATCCATTATCATGTACCGTACCATAAGTGATATTGAGTCGACGGAGTAACACGGAACTGCTGAAACAACGATGAGTTGAAACGTAGATTGGTCATTAGGGGTGTTTGTATGAAAATAGACAGGCTACTTGGAATAATAACAATGCTTTTGAATCATGAGAGAATAAAAGCAAAGGATTTGGCTGAAAGATTTGAGGTATCTATTCGTACCATTCATCGGGATATTGAAAATATTTGTATAGCCGGTATACCGATTGTTACTTATCAAGGGGGTGGTGGGGGAATTGGTATTGCAGAGGGTTACAAACTGGATAAGAGCGTATTGACGAATGATGAACTTGATAATATTTTAATTGGACTAAAAAGTATTGAAAGTATATCAAACAATACCACTATCAAACACCTGCTAGACAAGCTATCGCCAAAACAAGAGGATATTCTATCAGTTAATAGTAATATTTATATTGATTTGACTTCTTTTTATAAAACCAATCTATCACAGAAAATAAGTCTATTCAGAGAGGCCATCAACAATAACCTGAAGGTTTCCTTCGATTACTTTTCTAACAAGGGACTGTCACAAAGGTACATAGAGCCCTACTTTATCACTTTCAAATGGTCTGCATGGTATGTGTTTGGGTATTGCCAGTTAAGGGAGGATTTTCGTCTTTTTAAGCTTAATCGGTGCAGCAATCTTAAAATCACGGAGACAAAATTTACACTCCGGGATTTGCCTGAAGAAAGGCTTAACTTGGACAGCTACTTTGACAGTGAAAAGAAAGTCGTAACAATGCTTATTGATCGATCCCAGGAATATAAAATTATTGATCAATATGGAACAGACGCCTATGAAATTACAGAGGATAATCGGATGAAATTTCAGTTAGTATATACCAATCACCAATATGCAATGGAGTTTATACTAAGCCTTGGGGACCAAGTATATGTTTTATCACCAGACTCCATTATTGAAGAACTGAAAAGGAATTCAAAAAATATTTTGAACATGTATAGATGAACATGACACACTGTTGGCATGTTCATTATGTTATTTTAGTAAGAAAGCAGAGTTGCTAGAAGCTAATTTCAATTTTGAGAAAAAGGAGGACGAATTTATGGGAAACAATATCAGACAAAAGGCAGTTAGCATGATCTCAAATGCAGAAACAACTGTACTAAGTTCAGTGGATGAAGGGGGAATGCCGAGAGCTGTTGCCATGTCAAACATTAAAGCAGAGGGATTAGAAACGATTTGGTTTGCAACGGGAACTAATTCTGAGAAAGTAAAGCATTATATGGAGAATAATAAGGCCAGTGTTTGCTATAGCAGCGCAAAGGATGGGATTACGCTAACTGGAAATATTGAAATCATTCATGATATGGATATTAAAGAGGCTTTATGGGTTGACTGGTTTATCAATCATTTTCCTGGAGGTGTAACAGACCCTGAGTATTGTATATTGAAATTTAACACAAAGAATGCAATACTGTGGATAGATAATGTTTTTGAAAAGTTTTCCTTGGACGCATGATTGAATCATTTGGCGTAAGCGTTTATAGCAAAGGGGTACTTAGAGAAAAAACAGGGGGTGGCAAGGATGCCTAATAACTGCGAAGGTCAGAAGGTTACTGAATATGTAGATTTTGTCTCCGTCGTGGAGGACATAGGCTTTATGCCTTTTTCAAATAACTGTATTGAATTTATCAATCTATCGGAATTAACAACACCGGAACAGTGGCACACAGATCTGCCGTCTGATCCATGGCCATGGCGTATACAGATTGAACAGGATCATAAAGCAGCCTATGGAAAGCTATTTGATAAAAAACCCGGGTTTATTTCTCTAAAGTGGTATCCAAAGTTCCTTGCGGCCAGGAGAAAAGGATATAGCTTCTCGGAGTTGTATTCCGAAGGTTTATTTAGTCATTATGCAAAGCAGATTTATACACTGTTTGAGGAGCATGAAATCTTAGCTGCCCATGAGATTAAGGCATTGGGTGGTTTTACAAAGGATTTAAATACTAAGTTTGAGTCTGCCATGGGTGAACTGCAAATGGGTATGTTTATCACAGTAAATGGTACGAAACGAAAAGTAAATCATAAAGGAGAAGCATATGGGTGGCCTTCTACGGCATATTCTACTGTAGAGACATGGGCAGGGGACAAGCTTATGGAAGAAGCTGAAAGAATCAAGCCCCAAGATGCCATGGATGAAATTGTTCAGAGGATAACAGAGATTGCTCCCCATGCAAAAACAGCAAGGCTAAAACGGTTTGCTGGATTCTAAATATAGGCAAAGGTACCTACAGGCTGTGTGATCATTTCGACGCAGGTTGTAGGTACTTTTCAGTATTAGCATGAAAGTTTGCGGCTACTTTATGAAATAGTATAGAGTTCATGCAAATGAATTGATATAATATCCATAAAATGCTAATTCATCATGGATAGGGGAGATGAGAATATGGTAGTGAGCTTGAATCGTTTGATCGAAGATGAGATCCAAAATATTGTTTTAAATTCAAAAAACTCCAGCATTTATAGGAACCCTCTTGTAGGTTTTACAAGTGCAGATAACCCCTTGTTTCATAAGTTGAAAGAGGTTGTTATAAGTGATCATCTGCTTCCTGGCGATCTTATTCAAAGTGCATGCTCTGTAGTTTCATTTTTTATTCCCTTCACAAAAGAATTGATTATTGAAAATAAAAATCATCCCTTTGTATCTAGAGAATGGGCGGAGGCGTATGTAGAGACAAATAAGCTCATCCATACAGTAATAGAAGATATGGGAAAAAAGTTGAGTATGCTTGGTATTGAATCATCAGGAAATCCTGCAAAGATTATTGGTTATGACCATGGGAAGCTGATGTCAAAATGGTCTCAAAGACATGTGGCGTATATCTGTGGTCTTGGAACTTTTGGGGTGAATAACATGTTGATAACAAATGAAGGCTGTGGTGGGAGATACGGCAGCTTTGTTATTGATAAAGAGCTTGAATATACTCCGCTTATTCAGGAAGAATACTGCCTCTGGAAGAAGAATAAATCCTGTGGTGTGTGCTTTAAAGCTTGCCCTGTCAATGCACTTACAGAAGATGGATTTGATAGATATAAATGCTATGATCGATGCAGTGAGGTAGATAGATTTTATAGTGATATCGATGAATCAGATGCGTGTGGAAAGTGCCTAGCAGGACCCTGTGCCATTAGGAAGCCTTAATCAGACCAGGATCATACTGATTTACAAATAGCCTTACTCGTTTGCTGAAATTATTATGTTTATAAAAGGGGGAGCACCATGAAGTACACAATTAAACCGTTAAGTCCAGATTTAGCAGCAATATTTACTGAATATCTTGAGGGCTTGGATTTTGGGCATGCCGCCCATTGGGCCACTTGTTTCTGTAGGTTTTACCATACAAACTGCTCCTATGAGCAATGGCAAAATAGAACGGGTGAAGAGAATCGTACAGAGGCGATTGAGCAGATAAAGGCTGGTAACATGAAGGGATACCTAGCTTTTGATGGAGATAAGTGCATTGGCTGGTGCAATGCTAACAATGTATGTCAGTACATAAGGCTCGAGAAGGACATAAAACATATCATAAAAGATCAAAAAGTGGGCTGTGTCATTTGCTTTGTAATCCACCAAGACTACAGAAATCAAGGGGTTGCAAGACTTTTGCTTAAACAAGCTGTTGATGATTTTAGATCCCAAGGGTTTGATGGGGTTTTGGCAATTCCAGTGGATATCAAGGACGAACCTGAAAAGCTGTATCGAGGTACGATGAATATGTACCAGGAGCTGGGTTTTAAGGAAATAGAAAAGAAGAATAATGTGAGTACAATGTGGTTGAAACTTTAACAATTACTGATTTTACAACTTGCCTAGCAATTATATTAAGACGATAAAATAAGGGGGTAAACCAATGATTACCTTTGATCCATTTCCTGTTTTAGAGACAAAAAATTTGATACTAAGAAGAATGGAACATAGAGATATCCATGACGTGCTGGAGATGAGGAAAGACTCAAGAATGCATGAATACACAGACACGAGGCCAGATGAAACGCCTGAAGAGACAAAAGCGTATATTGAAAAGATGAATAATGGGATTGATGAAAACAAATGGATCATTTGGGCAATAGAGCACAGACAATCAAAAAAGGTGATAGGGTCAATTTCTATTTGGAATATCAATCTAGAAGAAGGCAGCGGCGAGTTAGGGTATGGAATTAATCCGGAATATCAAGGTAGAGGCTTTATGAAGGAAGCGTTATTGGAAGTGATAGATTTTGGTTTTGACAAAATGAAATTGACGGCATTGGATGCATATACAGAAGAAAACAATATGAAATCCAATAAACTTCTTGAAAGCTGCAAGTTTACCGAGATAGATAGAGTGGATGATCAAGGATACTACAGCAACCGTGTTTATCATATGGTTGTGTATAGATTGGAGAATACCAATCAGGTAGATAATCGTATTTAAAAATCAGATATATGCAACAAGTGGATGCTTCTTTAATAATGATGAATGCTGCTGATATAAGGAGGGAGAACAATGCTCAGTTTACGAGGCCGCTTATTCAAGCTTTTATTGCAAAATCGTCATTTGTTAAAGCTTCAATTTAAAAAGAAAATTATTGATTGGAATGAAAAGGAATCCATCCTCAGCTTTAGGCAACAGGTGGAAGAGGGGGCAGGAAGATTTGGCAAGCTGCCTGAAGACATCGAAGTGTCGCCTGTAAATATAGATGGCCTCTATGCTGAATGGATTTCGCCTGCCCACGCAACAAAAGACAAGGTAATTCTTTATTTTCACGGGGGTGGATATGTGTCTGGTACGTGTCATTCCCATCGTGCAATTACTTCAAAATTTGTGAAAGCCAGCGGCGTAGCTGCATTGCTCTTCGAGTACCGACTGGCCCCTGAACAACCTTATCCTGCAGCCCTAGAGGATTCATTGTCAGCCTATGGCTGGCTGCTAGATCAGGGAATTGCTCCTTCAAATATAGTATTCGTAGGAGATTCCGCTGGTGGAGGTCTATGCTTAGCTACCTTGTTAGCGCTTCGGGATCAGGGGATACCCCTTCCAGGGGCAGCAGTGGCTTACTCACCCGTGACAGATTTTAAGTGCACGGGCGAGTCCCATCGAACGAAACTCAAGGTGTGCCTATCTCCTGAGGGAATGGCGCCCGCTTTAGCAAAGCATTACGCAGGAGATCAAGACCCTAGTTTACCCTATATATCACCTCTTTATGGGGAGCTTCAAGGATTACCACCCTTACTTATTTTTGCCGGCGAAGATGAAACCCTATGTGATGATGCGGTTCGGTTTGCAGAAAAGGCCAAGGCAGCAGGCGTCAAAGTCACTCTAAGAATTGGAGAGGGTCTATTTCATTGTTATCCTGCCATGGCCCCCCTTTTTCCAGAGGCCACAGAAGCTTTAGAAGAAATTTGTTGTTTTATAAATAAGCACATAAATGGCAGTGCCAGTAACATGCCCTTGCAAGGTAAAAGCAAACCGCCGGCTTCATAGCCGGCGGTCATATTTCCTATCTTTGTGCTTCAAACTGTTTTAAAAGCTTAACAAACAATTCAGGAATCTTTGCCATATTTTCAGGAGTTTCTACGAATGAAATTCGGAATTGTGTGCTTCCCGGATTTTCCTCGCCTGCTTTAATATCATAGAATCCTTTCATCGGTGCGATCAGAAGGGTTGTTTCAACGCCGTCGATTTTAACAGATCCTTCCCCAGCACAGTATAAAACGAAGTCAATTGCATCAAATCCTGGTTTTACTACATTTCTAACGTCAATTACTGTGTATATGGATGCGTCAGGGCTGGAAACAATCAGACCAGGTTCTTGCTCCTTTAGACCGTTATATACACCCACGATTTGTTCTCTGTAGTACTCTCGAATATTTTTGCACCAGTCAGCAATTTGTTCCTTGCTTTCATGGGCAAGTGCACCGAATATGTACTGGCCGATTACATTAGCGCAAAGGTTTGCAGTATATTCAGCTACAGAACGGTTATTAAACTCAGCATTGTCCGTAATCAAAGCACCGATTCTTAAACCACAAGCGTTCCATACCTTTGAGGCAGTCTCGATACTAATTCTTCTACCTTCGATACCAGGTACATCTGCATCAGTAACTCCCCAGATACTCACAAGTTGGCTGTTTTCTACATAATAGAGTTCGCGATAAGCTTCATCGCTGATCATCCACATGTTATATTTTACGCACAATTTAGCTAGATCTTTAAGGGTTTCATAATCGTAGTACTGTCCTGTAGGATTGTCATAAGGAATGACAAGAAGTGCGCCAGGATTATGCGCTTTAATGGCTTCTTCGATTTTATTTAGTTCTGGAAGATTGTACTTGCCGTCTTCACCTAAATTACGCTTTACTGTAACGGTCTTACGGCCAGTTCTTTCTGCAAAAGAAATATAATTGGTGTAGGCGGGGTCGATCATCATAAGCGGTTTTTCATCAGTACCAGCAGGTCCACATACACCGATTAAAAGTAATTCCATAGCAGCAGATCCGCCGTCGGTTATCTGAACGAACAATTTGCTTGTATCGAAACCTTCACAGGCAAGGATGTTTTTAAAAGCATCCTGACACTCAACATAACCAGCGGTCGTTGAATATCTCACGATACCCTTTGCAAATGGACTCTCAGGTGCATCAAGTGAAAACATTCTTTTTTGCATAGCTGGATTTGTCGGGAGGGAAACGTTTCCAATGCCTACGTTGATTACAGCCTCAGGCTTGACTTTACGCTCCTCATATTTCATTTGTGCCAGTCGAACTGCCGATGGTTTTCTTGATTCGAAGTGACTTGATAAAATTGGTTTGCTCATTAACAAATCTCCTTTTCTAAAAAGTATTTTTTAACTCTGGAGTTATATTATCTTGTCTATTATAGTATACCATTATTTTTTTGGTATACCCAATATGATTTTATCATCAATTCATATACATTTCACTTCTTTTTATATGTAACTTTCATGAAAAAGCAATTACCAAAAATCAGGGGTTATGAAGCTATTTTGTTTAATAAAAGGATCAATCGTTCCAGCTTGGATTTCAAATATCTTTTTTGTTGATCTGAAAGATCATATAAAGGGGATAGTCCCTTTAAGTAGAATAAATAAAGAGAGTTTCATTATAATCTCACGGGAAGATATGGAGTGATGTATATGAAAAAAACAGAGGAAATGATACAAGAATCAACTATTTGGGCAGGTCTAAATAGACCGGATTTACCCACATCGGATGCAGATATCATTGTTTTTGGTATTCCATATGATGGAGGGGTGAGCTTCAGAAACGGAGCCAAAGATGCACCGGCTGCCCTTCGGGAAATTACTTATATCATAGCACCAACTACGGAGTACTTCGAAGATATTTCTGGACTTAAAATATTGGATATTGGTGATATGGAAGCACCTACTCGCGAGGAACTATTTGCTAAAGTTGAAGATCAAGTATGTGAGATTGTAAAACAAAATAAATTCTTTACAATGATTGGAGGAGATCATTCTACAACTATTCCCGTACAAAGAGGAATTAATAAGGCATTGGATGAGCCCTTTGGAATTATTCACATAGATGCTCACTTTGACCTTTGCAATGAGCTAGAAGGAGATACCCTCTCCCATGGTTCTACGGAGCGCAGGGCCCTTGAACTCAACAATGTTGCTTCAACCGAAAATATTTTCTTTATTGGTATACGATCAATTGAAATGGATGAATTGTCTTTCATGAGAGATAACAAAGTTCACGTTATCAATGCCCATGACTTTCATAATCTTGGTGTTAAGCAAGTCGTGGATACCGTAAAAGATCAGATGGCGGCATTCAACAAAATTTATTTAACCCTGGATATTGACTGCCTAGATCCAGCTTATGCTGGAGGAACCGGAACACCTCAGTTTGGAGGACTTTACTCCCGAGATTTGCTGAATCTGCTCAAGGGCTTGTTTGAACTTCCTATAATAGGATTTGATGTGGTAGAAATTGCACCTAAGCTAGACCCGTCACTTACTTCGCTATTTGCCGGTAGAAAAATCATCACGGAATGTTGGGGCCACTATTATAGAAAAATGAATCAGTCGAAATAAAATAATATTAGATAGGAAAGCACACGAGATGTGCTTTTTTTCTTTAATATTAAGAAAATCTTAAGATTTATATAAAGAGTTTGTTAAGATTTGATTGGTATTATTACCTTAGAACAAATAATAAAGGGGTGATATAATTATGTACAAATTCATATACAGGAGTGATCTTTTGTGAACATATTGGTTTGTGATGATGATAAGGCGATTGTAGATGCCATAGAAATTTATTTAGTAAATGAAGGCTATAAAATATTTAAAGCTTCTAACGGAATGGAAGCCATAGAAATCATCGAGGAGAATGAGATTCATCTTATTATCATGGATGTCATGATGCCGAAAATGGATGGACTAAGAGCTACCATGAAGATCAGAGAAGAAAATAATATACCAGTGATCATGCTTTCTGCTAAATCTGAAGATACGGATAAAATCATGGGATTAAATATGGGAGCGGACGATTATGTGACCAAGCCCTTTAATCCACTGGAGTTGATTGCGAGGGTGAAGTCTCAGCTGAGAAGATATACAACATTAGGAAGTCTTGAAACCAAGACCAATGTATATAAAACGGGTGGGCTGGTGATTGATGATGAGAGTAAGACGATCACTGTCGATGGCGATGAGGTTCATCTTACGCCGGTGCAATATAAGATATTAAAGCTGCTGACTGCCAATGCGGGCAGGGTGTTTTCCATAGAGGAAATCTATGAGAAGGTATGGAAGGAAACAGCCTTTAGTCCAGAAAATACTGTGACAGTGCATATAAGAAAAATCAGAGAGAAAATTGAAATCAATCCGAAAGAGCCAAAATATTTGAAGGTGGTGTGGGGAATTGGATACAAAGTTGAAAAATTATAGCCATTCAGTGGCAACAAAAATTATTGTCTTTATCATGGTGATTCTATGCTTCACAGGTGCAATCACACAATTTGTAAATGTGGTGGTATTAAATGATGGTGATTTTGACACTGTTTTTCAAGAGGATTACTTTCTCAGTCGGGCATATATAAGAGAAACTGAGAAAGTTTTGAGTGATCTGAAAAGACTCATCAGTGAATATAAAAATGAAGAGCACATTTTAAGCGGCGGATCCATTACAGAAGAGGAACTGAGAGGTGAGGAGGACAATTTATTTTTAGACTTTCAAAGTAACTCTAGAAGCTATAATCCTGAATTAAGCCAAGAGGCGAACTATGAAAAGTTTAAAGAAATCTATGCAGACAAAATTACTCAGGCAAGGGATAGGATGATAAAGAATGATTTGCGAGAATATCATTTACTGCTGCAAAGGGTAGAAGAGTATAAAGATCTTTTATATTATATCAGTGATGGTGAAACTGTATTTACCAATAGTACAAAGACAGAGAAGGAGCACTTTATAACATACCCATCTTATATGGTGTTCGAAGAATATACACAAGAGATTTACCCAGAAGAAATCAAAAAAAATGAACGTTATTATTGGATTACACCTAGTATTGATCAATTAGATCAGGAAAGTGATGTGGCGTATATTGCTTTTACAGAAGCATTCTTAAATCCTAAAATCAAAGAGTGGAAGGAAGATAAAATAGTTGCCACCAAAGGGTTATATAGATTAGCAGGGTTCCTATTAGGATTAATACTATCGTTTATATATTTGGTACTGGTGATCGGAAGGGAATCCTTTAAAGACAAAGAGGTCCATTTGAATACAATAGACAGACTATATAATGATGTGAATCTAGGTCTATGCTTAGGACTGATAGGTCTGTGGATTGGACTGGTGGATGAGATAGGTACACAAAATATCCAAAAATGGATTATTCCAATAACGATACCAATTGCTACATTAGGATTACTCTTCGTTCTATCATTGGTGAAGCACTTTAAAAATAGAACAGTGCTAAAGCATACTTTGGTGTATAGATTTTTCTATAATATATTTAAATTTATAAAGGATGTATATGACAGCGGAAGTGTGGGTGTAAAGCTTGTGCTGATTGTCATTGGATATCCCCTGCTGATTGCCCTAACGTTCTTTATGTTTCCGGTAACTATAGGGATAGCGGGTTGGTTTGCGCTTAAGAGAATCAAGGCATTTAATGCCATAAAAGAAGGGGTAGAGCGGATCAAGGCGGGAGATATTCACCATACCATAGATGTAGAAGGAAATGGAGAATTCGGGAGACTTGCTGCCAATATCAACAGCATCGCCGATGGTCTGAAAAATGCAGTGGATAATGAACTGAAAAGCGAGCGTTTAAAAACAGAGCTGATCACCAATGTATCCCATGACATAAGGACACCGTTAACTTCCATTATCACCTATGTTGATCTATTGAAACAAGAAACAGATCCATCAAAGGTAGAAGAATATATAGAAGTACTGGATCAAAAATCTCAAAGGCTAAAAACGCTAACCGATGATTTGTTTGAAGCAGCAAAGGCCTCCAGTGGAAGTATTCCAGTAAACTTCGAGCGAATAGATATCGTATCCTTGATGACCCAGGGCTTAGGAGAACTAAATGATAAAATCGAAGATTTAGCATTAGATTTTAGGATGAATTATCCGAAGGAGAAGGTATATATTACAGCTGATGGAAAACTGTTGTGGAGGGCCATAGAGAATTTATTGTCCAATATATTTAAATATGCCCTTAGCGGATCAAGGGTATATATAGATATTGAAGATTTAGGCAGTGAAATAGTACTCAGCATCAAAAATATTTCAGCCTATGAGTTAAATATTTCAGCTGATGAACTGATGGAGCGCTTTAAAAGAGGAGATGAATCCAGAAGCAGTCAAGGCAGTGGATTAGGATTGTCCATAGCGAAAAGCCTGATTGATATGCAAAAGGGAAAATTTTATATACAGGTAGATGGAGATCTATTTAAGACGATGATCTATATGCCTAAAAATAAATAAAGCAACGAGTAATGCAATCAGTTTTAGAAAAACCTGAGGAAGGAGAAGAGGGTATCAAGGTGATATCCTCTGATTTTTTATTTAATAGGAAAGTTCTCCTTTCCTAAGAATAGTTTGGCGAAATATAGGAAGAAATTCTATCAGAAGAAGGATATAATAGTGTTAGATATGCTAAGGGAAGGGGATAAAAGTATTGCAGAATGAAGAAAAGTGGAATGCAGTAATGAATAACAATGAGCATTACGATGGGCTGTTCTTCTATGCTGTTAAGACAACAAAGATTTTTTGCCGACCATCATGCAAAGCAAAAGTCCCTTTAAGAAAAAACACCCTGTTCTTTAGCAGTGCAGATGAGGCTTTAAAAGAAGGGTTTAGACCTTGCAAGATGTGTAGACCCGACATAAATAACCCTGTATTTGATCCCAATAAAGAGTTAACAAAAAAGGTGAAACAAGAACTAGATAACAGCTATAATAAAGATTTTAGTGTTGATGATATCGCCCAAAAGCTTGGTTTAAGTGAAAGACATTTAATGAGGCTTTTTAAGGCGTACTATGGTGTTACGCCAAAGGAATACATCCGAGGCAAAAGAATTAGCAAGTCAAAAATTCTCTTAAAAGATACCAGCAAAGATATTATTGACATTGCATATGAGGTAGGGTTTAAGAGTATATCTATTTTTTACAAATGTTTTAAAAAGCAGACAGGTATTACACCAAAACAGTATAGAACGAATCGTTGTATTCGCCAAAAATGACAAGCAATAAAGAAACTATTGAAATATGTTGATTTGGAGATTTAATACCAGAAATACTATAGGGGGACATTCATATGAAAACTGTATTTGCACCAGGATGTGCTTTATTCATTTATAAACCTGAGCTTGGAAGAAAAGTGTTAGATTTTTTGAAGCGCTATTTAGGCGATATCAACGAACACGTAACTTGCTGCAGGCATGAACCAAACTTAGAGAAAGAAACACAAATCATAAATACTTGTGCTGGCTGTGATCGAAGGTATAGGCAGCTTTATGAAGGTATATCAACGATTTCTCTTTGGGAAGTGCTGGCTGATAGCGAGTCGTTTCCTTTTCCAGATTATCATGGCAAAGAAATGGCCATACTTGATGCCTGTCCTACCCGTGATCAAGAAAGGGTGCATAATGCCATAAGAACTTTGCTAAAAAGAATGAATATTACAGTGGTTGAGCCACAAAACACCAGAACAAAGAGTACCTGCTGTGGAGACAGCTTTTATGGGATTCTACCTGTGGAAGAGGTTAAAGAACAAATGAAGAAACGGGCTGCTGAAATGCCTGCGGAAGATGTGGTTGTCTATTGTGTATCGTGCTGCAAATCCATGCATATAGGGGGGAAAAGGCCTAGATATTTAGTGGATCTGCTATTTGGAGAAGAAACAGAGATAGGCACATTTGAGCCCGATGAATGGCATAAAGAGCTGGAGGATTTTATAAATGAACATTAAGCGTGAAAGTGTGTAGTATGTAGATTTCTTTAATAGGAAAAGTTGATATGAAAGAGGCTTTTACAGGATAAACATTAGAAAATTGGGGGTGCAATTGGTTCATGTATAAAAAGATACTTATTGATAAAAGTGAAATAAATTCATTGAAAAGTAAAGATGATAACATGAAGCTGCTGATTGATTCTATTGGTGAAATAAATAGGGAATACATTCCTGACCCTTTTGTTGCCCTGGTGAATAGCATCGTATTTCAGCAATTGGCTTATAAAGCAGCCATTTCCATATGGAATAAATTTGAACAATTTATTGGAGATATAACGCCCGATCATATACTGAATGCAAGCTTTGAATCATTAAGAGAATGTGGCCTGTCAAAAACCAAAATAAGCTACATAAAAAATATCGCAGAAGCTGTAAAAAGAAAGGAATTAAATTTTAGTAATTTTGAAAGGATGTCAGACGAAGAGATTATTGAGAAACTTGTTAGAATAAAAGGAATCGGTACTTGGACAGGGGAAATGTTTTTGATTTTTTCCTTAAATCGAAAAGACATTATGAGTTACAAGGATTTGGGAATAAGAAAAGGATTAAAGTGGCTGTACAACATGAAAGAAGAACCAACGGCGGAGCAGTTCGAAAAGTTTAAGAATAGATTTTCTCCAAACAATACATTGGCATCCTTCTATTTATGGGAAATAACCATTAGGAATTATTTTAAATATGAGAACATTGAACAGGTCGTATGTAAAAATAACGTAACCTACTTTGATTCACCCATAGGACTGCTAGAAATTCAGTCTATTGAAGGAGAGATCACTGGCTTGAGCTTTCTTGAAGAAAGGAGATATGATGAAAAGGTAGAACCCATATTAGAAGAAGCGAAAAAGCAGCTGGAAGAGTATTTTTATGGAGAAAGAAAAACATTTGATTTGCCAATAAAAATGAGTGGAACTGATTTTCAAAATACAGTTTGGCAGGAACTTACTAAAATTCCATATGGAAAAACTTTATCCTATGGAGCTATAGCTGCATCCATAGGAAATGAAAAAGCACATAGGGCTGTGGGAAATGCAAACAATAAAAATAGGATAGCAATCGTTATACCTTGCCACAGAGTAGTAGGCAGCAGTGGAAAACTAGTAGGGTATGCAGGCGGATTAGAGCGCAAAAAATGGCTTTTGGAGCATGAAAAAGCTATCAAATAAACCGCCTGATAAATCAAAAATACGGGAGTGTTTTAATGAAGTTTTGTTTTCGAAGGATGATACGAGTTATTTTAATAGGATATTCGATGCTGTTAAGTTATTGGATGATTTTTGGCTTTGGAAGGATAGCGCGGGCAGATTATATGTATAATTTAAAGCCATTTCATACAATCAATCAATACCTGCATATTAATAATTTTAATCCCAATATATGGATCGTTAACCTAGCAGGAAACATTGGTGTTTTTGTCCCCTTTGGCATACTGATTCCCCTGACTTTTGGTGGACGATACATGAAGTTGTTGGGTACATTTTTAAGTGGCTTATTTGTATTAGAGGTCTTGCAGTTAATTACGAAAAGGGGAAGCTTTGATATTGATGATTTCATTCTGAATACCATCGGCGTTACCATTGGATATGGCATCTATAGGATGGCTATGGGATGGGTTGATTCAGAAAAGCTGTAATCAGCAGACGAGGGCCATGCCCCTCTGTTTGATAGAGAATAAGGAGATAGAAAATGCAGAAGGGTAGAAGACTTCTTATGATTATGTTAATACTTGTTTTATTAGCTGTATTTTTTTATTTAGAAAACAATCTGATTGAGATTACCAATCAAGAAATACGATCAAGTAAGTTACCAAAGGCCTTTGACGGATATACAATTGTGCATCTATCCGATCTCCACAACAAGTCCTTTGGAAGAGAACAGAGAAATCTGATAGAGAAGATACAGAAATTAAATCCAAACATGATTGCTATCACGGGAGATTTAATAGATCGCAGACGATATAATGAAGATCCAGCCATGGTTCTTATTCAAGGGGCTGTAAAGATTGCGCCCACCTATTACGTGACGGGAAATCACGAACTATGGTCTGGAAAATTTGGCGATTTTGAGATTAGGCTCAGAAATAGTGGCGTTCATGTCTTAAGAGATAAATACGAGACAATTGAAAAAGAAAATCAGTTGCTCCACATACTAGGGGTAGACGATACAGCCAAGTATGGTAGGTCTTATGGTGAAAATGAAGAAAGACTTTCTTTGTTTTCAGAGGCTCTTAAGCAGATGACACATGAGATAAACGAGGAGGAATTTAAGATACTGTTAGCCCATCGGCCAGAAAAAATGCCTATCTATACCGATGAAAAAGTTGACTTGGTTCTCAGTGGACATGTCCATGGCGGGCAGATTCGTATGCCGTTTCTAGGCGGGATTGTAGCGCCAGATCAAGGCGTTTTCCCTAAATATGCTGAAGGGGTATATCGTGATCGCAGTACAACCATGGTTGTTAGCAGGGGACTAGGCAATAGTATTTTCCCCCAGCGCCTATTCAATCGGCCGGAGATTGTTGTGATCAAACTGCAAAGGGAAGAGGGTAAATGAATCATCTATAATAAATTTCGTTTATTAGGGATGATTCATTTTCTTATTTATATGGTATAATTTTCCTAAAATACTGAATAGAGAGGGTATGGATGAAGATGAAAATCGTATATCGCCTGCTGCTTGTCTTGCATGGATTTGTGGGGATTGGGGCCATTGCTGGGGGATGGGCTGCTATGATGAACCCGATGGAGCCTTTAGGTGCACCAGTAGATATGTTGAAAAATTCGCCTTTCGATAATTTTTTTATACCGGGAATTATCCTATTCAGTGTAATCGGCCTTGGGAATATCCTTAGTGCTTTAACGATCCTTTTTAAGTCAAAATATCAAGGCTATATAAGCAGTGTATTTGGTTGGGCATTGGTCATTTGGATTGTTGTACAATGCATCATGATTCAAGGGATTCATTTTCTGCATATCTTATTTTTTATTATTGGCCTTGTTCAAGGCGGTTTGGCTGCAACGATTCTGTTTAAGGAAAGCCTATTTCCAGCAAATATTTTGATAGCTTACTATAAGCAAGCTGAAAAAGAAGCACATGAGGAGTAGGAAAAGTATTAGGATAGATAATGGTTTGAGGAGGAAATATGTCAAATTATCGGTTTATAAAGGATTATAAAAAGAATGATCACTATCGAGTATCATTTAATAAATTAGCGAAAGAAACCTTCGGCATAGACTTTGAGGATTGGTATCAACAAGGATTTTGGAATGATCATTACATTTGCTACAGTTATATAAAAGATGATGAGATTATTGCCAATGTTTCATTGAGTACCATGGAACTTATCATGGAGGGAAAAAAAGAGAAGGCCATTCAGATCGGAACGGTAATGACAGCCCCTGAATATAGAAGGCAAGGTTTGGCCTATGGGTTGATGACAAAAATATTTGAAGATTATGATCAAAACTATGAATTATACTTTTTGGCAGCTGACGATGAAGCTGTACCACTTTATGAAAAATGTGGTTTTAAGCCGAATGAAGAGAACCTATATGTCATTGATTTAACTGGGTACAAACGGATAGAAAGGCCTTTAGAGCCCACAAATGTTCCTCCAAAAATGATGCTAGAGATTAAAAAACAATCTCAGCCGCTATCTAGCACTTTATCAGCCGAAGGAGCCGAACATGTACTTATGTTCTACTATACATTAGGGTTTAAAAACGCCATTTACCGTCTTGAAGATGATGTTTATACCATCTTTGAGATCGATGGGAATCAATTGCATCTGTATGATATTCTGTCACCACAAAAAATAAACTTACAAGAAATAATTGAAAAAATCACGCCAAAGGGTATTGAGACGATATTTTGCCACTTTACACCAGATCAGCCGATTAAGAATCTAAAGGTCTCAATAGATCCATCCAGCAATTGGATGGTTAGAACTACTTCAAACAAAAGGTTTCCAGAACGAGCACGATTTCCGAGAATTTCCCAAACCTAAAAATGTTTAAAATGAGTGGGCCTTCTTCCAAGCATCTATGTACTGGGATTATATCATGGAATAAATTGGAATAGAGCAGATGAGTATCTTTTACTTTGGCATAAACGATAGAATCAGGTATCTTTTTATAACAGTATTCTATGAGGGAAAGACTAGATAAGGAATCAGTAAAATTAGGACACAGGAGGTACTTAAATTGAAAATAGTAATCAATAAGATTAGCAAGATGAGCGAGGACAGTATCGTTGAATTTTCAACAGAACTAGGCAGTGGAAAGGCAGCTTGGAATGGGTATCGCAAGCCGGAGCAAGGAAAGCAATACGATGTTGAGTATGATATTACCGATACGTTAAGATGGGGAAAAGATGTTTTTTTAAGCAAGGAACGAAATTTCAAGATGTTTATAAAGCAAGGAACGACTTTTATTATAGGGGTTTTAGAAAAGGTATCCAGTGATGGTTTTGCAGATTTACGATTCGGGAAGAGTTTAATTCAATTGGAGATAGAAGGTAAGAATCTACCAAAAGGCCAATATGTTGAAGTAAAAGCAGATAGTCTAGAAGTATATGATGCAAATTATTAGGTGTGGGAGGGAATTGAACAGAATAAAAAGATAATCGTTATGATCATGATGGTTTTCATGACGATCAATCTATTAACAAAGTCATAGGAACTTCTTGCTTTCTTTGAACGTCTAACATCTAGCAATGGATATGGTGGTGTGTGAGGAGGGAGAGATCCGATGAAAAAAAGAAGTTTAATTGCTCTCACTATCTGTTTATTTTTGATGTTGCCCCAGATAGCAAATGCCTGCTGGATATATCTAACAGTGGACGAATTGGTAGAAAAGTCTGATGTGATTCTCATCGGGGAGGTTGTCGACCGGCTAGGAGGGTCAATGAAGGCCGATAGTGTGAATTATAATAAATGGAAGGTAAGGGTTCATTACTATATAAAAGGAGAAACAAAGGATTCTGAAGTTATTGTGGGAACTCCTGATGAAAGAACGAGCCTACATTATGATCTAAATGCCAATGGAGATCAAGTGCTGTTATTCCTGAGGCAGGATGGCAGCTACTATCTTCCCCATTCACCTCAGGCCGTGGTGGCCATAGCCTTTGACCAAAATAGGATAGAAGTAGGAAAAGACATTTCCGGTGAAAAATTACTGGAATGGATGGAGATCAATAACCAAAACATAAGTCCTGAAGACCAGGAAGAACTAGAGAAATATTTATCTAGCAGAGAATTGATCAGTGGTGTAGATCGAGGGGAGACAAATAACAGTGTTCAAAAGGATATTAAAACAATAGGTGGATTTGCTTTCGTTGGCGTATCGAGCATGATATTTTTCATTATGAGGAAAAGACGAGGAAGAGATAGTATACGATGAGTTGACACAAAGATGGGCAATGCGTATAATAATGTTGAATAGGATTAAATTCTAAGAAAGGGCAAGGTACTAGCAGAGATGATTATATAATTCACTTCAAGTATTTGAATAAAAGAAAAATCCACCTAGGGTCTAATATAAAGGCTTTATTATCATGGATTTTTCTAAACTTGTGAGTGGATAGTGTTTCAATAACTGCTTATAGCTTGTGGAAATTATATTGTACAGCCTTAATGAGCCACGGAATCCTTGTGCCTAAAAACAATTGAGATTACAGGTGGATTCATATAGGTTGTTATATAGTTATGACGCTATCCCTCCAGACATCAAGGAGGGTTTTTTTATGCAATTAATAGAGTGCAACAATGTGAAAAAGTATTTTGGAGATAGACTGGTATTGTCTATAGAGAGCTTAAAGGTTTATGCTGAAGACAGAATAGGTATTGTCGGTGTAAATGGTGCAGGGAAAACTACGTTAATGAATATCCTTAGCCAAAGATTATCACCGGATGAAGGATTGGTTAAGCTTCATGGAAGTTATGGATTTATATCCCAGTTAGAAGAGCCAGAATATAGCTGTATCAGTGCTGAAATGGCATCTAGATTCAATGTTTCAGAAGTCTGGTATGAGCATATGAGTGGAGGGGAGAAGACCAGATTCAAGCTCGCCCAAAGTCTGAATCATGATCATCCCTTGCTCTTTGCAGATGAACCCACCAGCAACGTGGATATGGAGGGGATAGAATTGATGGAGGCCAGGCTAGAAGAATTTAAAGGGGCACTGATCCTCATATCCCATGATCGAAGCTTCTTAGATAAGTTGTGTAACAAGATACTAGAGATTGAAGATGGTAAGATAAAAATATACAATGGCAATTACAGCGACTATCAAATACAGAAGATGGAGGAGCGAGAAAGAGCTCAATTTGAATATGAGCAGTTTATAAAGGAAAAGAAACGACTGGAAGAGGTCATTGATGACACAAAAAGTAAAATAAAGAGTATGAGAAAAACACCGAAAAGAATGGGTAATTCCGAGGCAAGGCTTCATAAGATGGGAAATCAAAAGGCCAAGGCCAATCTTGATAAAGCGGTGAAAAGTGTTGAATCGAGGATCGAGCATTTAGCGGTGAGGGAAAAGCCAAAGAAACAAGGGGTGATTAAGCTGGACGTGGAGGATGTTCGTAAGCTCCACAGCAAAGTCATCATAGAAGGTCAAAGTATAAGCAAGGTTTTTGGTGAAAAGGTTATATTTGAGGGCGCTGAGTTTCGTATTCATAATGGTGCGAAAGCAGCGCTGCTTGGCCCCAATGGTTGTGGGAAAAGCACCCTGATAAAAATGATTATGAACAGAGATCCTGCCATAAGAATTGCTCAAGGTGCAAAAATAGGATATTTTAGCCAGGATTTGAATATTCTCGAAGAAAACTTAACCATACTAGAAAATGTTATGAAGAGTAGCATATATCAGGAAACCTTTGTTAGGGTACTCCTGGCCAGGTTGTTATTTAAAGGAGAAGATGTCTATAAAAGGGTACAGGTACTAAGCGGCGGAGAGCGTGTAAAAGCTGCATTTGCCAAAATACTGGTACAGGATATAAATCTACTCATCTTAGACGAACCCACAAACTTTATGGATATCGCCTCTCTTGAAGTAATAGAGGAAGCCCTCGCTGAATATGATAGAACTTTACTGTTTGTTTCCCATGATAGAAGCTTTGTAAGCGCCGTGGCAGATCATATCATGACCATAGAAAAGCAAAAAATAAGAATATTTGAGGGAAGTTATCAGGAGTATCTGGAGCGTCTAAATAAACCACTTGATGATCAGAAGGAACTTGAACAGCGGATCTCTATATTGGAAAACCGCTTATCAGAACTCATCGGGAGATTGTCTATGCCATCCAAGAAGGATAATATAGCAGACTTAGATAAGGAGTATTATGAAGCATTGGGAGAACTAAACAAGCTGAAGGAAAATCTTAAAGCGTAGGCTATTTTGAGGAAGTTTTGCGTAGATGATTGGTGAAAGATGCGGATAGGGTAAGCTGCTAAATGTGATAAAAAGTTAATGTGAAATTCGCAAAGGATATTATATAATAGAAGATGCTGGAAATATTGATAAACAGCATGAAATCAATCATGAAGGGGCTTAAAAAGCATATGGGAGCGAATAGATTGACAGAAGGAAGTATATGGCGGGCATTGGTGAAGCTTTCACTGCCGATCATGAGTACATCCTTTGTACAGATGGCATATAATATGACCGATATGATATGGATTGGCAGGATAGGAAGTAAAGCCGTTGCCAGCGTTGGAACAGCAGGATTTTTCACATGGCTGGCCATGGCATTTATATTGATACCTAAAATAGGGGCAGAGGTGGGCGTTGCGCAATCCACAGGAAAGAAGGATGTTGATGCCACAAAGCATCATATTGTGAATGCCTTACAAATTGGCATCGTATTGGCCCTTGTATACAGCGTGCCTCTTATTTTGTTTAAGGATCAGTTGATAGGATTTTTTAACTTGGGAGATCCAGAAGTTATCAGCATGGCGAAGACCTATCTCGTCATTATCGCTTTTGGCATGATATTTAACTTCATGAATCCTATATTTACTGCGATTCTCAATGGGTATGGAAATAGCAGTACACCGTTTGCTATTAATGTGATCGGATTGGCTGCAAATATGATTCTTGATCCTGTGTTGATCTTTGGTATAGGACCATTCCCTGCCATGGGTGTTGCAGGAGCTGCTATCGCCACAGTGGGGGCCCAGTTCTTAGTAATGCTGGTGTTTCTGCTAAAAATCAAGAAGATAATGCCTTTGTTTAAAGAAATCAATATTGTTCAGAAACCTGATCAAGAGAAAATAAAGGCTATTTTTAAGTTAGGGATTCCCGTAGCACTGCAGAGCGGTTGTTTCACGATCTTTGCCATGATTATCGCAAGAATTATCGCCCAATGGGGACCAACTGCCATTGCGGTGCAGAAGATAGGCTCCCAGATAGAGGCGGTTTCTTGGATGACAGCAGGCGGTTTTTCTACTGCTTTGAGTGCATTCGTAGGCCAAAACTATGGGGCAGGAAAGTATGATAGAATCTATAAAGGATACTTTGTGGCCATGGGAATTGTTGGCGCCATAGGGGTTTTTACAACAGCTCTTTTGATCTTTGGCGCTCAGCCGATCTTTTCCATCTTTATTCGAGAAGAAGAGGCTATAAAGTATGGTGTCGTGTATCTAAAGATATTGGGATTGTCACAGTTTTTCATGTGTATGGAAATAGCCACTGCTGGTGCATTTAACGGATTAGGCAAGACCATACCTCCTGCTATCATAGGCATTGTATTGAATGCATTGAGAATCCCGGCTGCAATGATTTTATCCAATGAAAACCTGTTGGGTTTAAATGGTGTATGGTGGAGTATCAGCATGAGCAGCGTATTGAAGGGAATGATTTTAACCACTTGGTTTGCCCTATATCTCAGTAGAAATTATAAACCCATGAGGGTAGCGGCAAAGTCTGCCTAGAAAGAGAGATTTTTTAGAGCGTGTAAAGATACATATTCGTAGAAAATTGCGCAGCAAAGCCGCGCAAGGTTGAGGCTAAGGTTAAGGTTGTAGGGAACAGATTTATCTGTTCCCTGTAGGGGCACGGGTTTCCCCGCCCGAAGACCACAGATACCAACCTACCTGTCATTCTGAACATCGTGAAGGATCTGGATATAGGGTTTTTGAGATGCTTCGCTGCGCTCATCATGACATGGAATATTACATTATTCTAACTGCTCGGTATTCTTACAAATATTAGGCGAACACTGTTCGCCGCTACGGGTTTAACCTTAACCTCAACCTTAGCCTATGCGACATTTATGTCGCATCATTTATTTATTACGTATTAATCGCCTGCATGTAAAACATGCAGGCGATTTTGTATGCAGCAAAAATATTACCGAAATAGAAATTTGGGATCTTCATAAACTTTAAAATACACATATAGATTTAAGCTTAATTTAAGGTTTGATATAGATTTAAGCTTAATTTAAGGTTTGGCCTGTAGAATAAGATCAGACAACGGGACAGGGGAGAATGAATGTTTAACCATGTTCACATGAGGACAGCAGGAGGGAAGCTATATGAAATTTTTTAGAGATATGAAATTAGGTTTGAAAATTGGGTTACTGTCATTAAGTTTTTTTATTTTTCTTGTGGCGGTAGGTGCTGCTTCTATTCAGCAAGTATCTAGTGTGAATGCCAAGCTGATGGAATTAAATGACGCTAGGTTGATACCTATTGTGAAGCTGGAGAACATAAAGTCAGACATAGAATACATACGGGCCCAGTCAAATTCTCTTTTAGATGCAGGCAGTGACGACAGCATAAAAAGGCCCATACAAGAAGATATTGAGGTCCGTGCCGCGGCGGCAGCACAAAAGCTAGAAGCGTTTAAAGATCAAGAGATCTACGAAGCATTGATAGAAAGCTTTAACGATTTTATGGCAGCAAAGGATAGGTTTATGAAAACAGCTGGGGTGGGGGCTACCCTGGGAACAGAGCAGGAGGCTGGCGGCCCACCAAGTGAAATGATGAATTATGATAAATCTAGAAAAGCTGTTGAAGTGGTCTTCTCCATAACGAATATAGCGAACGCTTCAAAAGAAGTATCAATGACGATTCAGGATTTAGATCAATCTTCTAGGAAGATTGGAGATATTATTCTAATGATCACCTCCATAGCGGAACAAACGAATCTGCTGGCACTGAATGCTGCCATTGAGGCTGCCCGTGCAGGGGAAGCAGGGAGAGGTTTCCACGTAGTTGCAGAGGAAATTCGAAAGTTGGCCGATGCCAGCAAAAATGCTGGAAGGGAGATTTCGGAGCTGGTAAAGGAAAATCAGTTGAAATCCGCTTCAGCGGTAAGTTCAGTTCATGTCGTAGAGGATAAAGTAGCCCTAGGTGTCAGCAAAGCTTCTGAGGCAGGGAAAAGTATCGCCAATATCATGGAGAATATTGAAAACATCGTAAGGCAGATAGAGGAAATTGATAATGCCAATGAAAAACAGGCATCCAATGCAAAGGAAATGGAGAAGGCGATACGGGGTATGGCAGCTACTTCCAGCGAAATTGCAGATGGAACCGAGAATATAAGTGCAAGCATAGAAGAGCAGCTAAGTACCATGATAGAAATTGAAAGCACCACAGAACAGCTTTCAGAAATGGCGAAGCGTTTATGTCAGTTAACTTCGGGATTTATCGTGTAAAAAACAACATGTTGAATGATAAAGATAGAAGTTTTATAGACAAGATGGTTAGATTTTGTTGAAAAGTGGGTAAGAACATATCAAATTGATGACTCACTATGAAAGGGGAAATAGCCATGAAGCAAAATGAATTAGACATTATCAAACAAGCCATACTCAACGAGATAGAAGGATTTGAATTCTATAAGATGGCTGCCAAACAGGCGGGCAGTAGAGAAAGCCAAGAAGCTTTCAATGAATTGGCTGAAGAAGAATTCAAGCATGCAGAGTATCTAAGGGAACTTTTTGATCAGATGAAGGATGGAAAAGAGGACGATATCACTTTATCCTTTTTGTCAGAAGTTCCATCCCCTAAAATCTTTGATTGGGACAGAATAGACAATAAATCTGCCAGCCTTGCATTGTCTGTATTTGGTATTGGGGTTCAAATGGAGAAAGCATCCATAGACTTCTATGAGGAAGCGAAAAACAATACCCAGTATGAGGCAGCTAGAAAGTTATTTGATATATTGCTTCATTGGGAAAATGTACATTTAGAACAATTCACTACCCAATATAATCGGTATAAGGAAGAATGGTGGAATGACCAAGGTTATGCGCCATTCTAAACGATACATTAGATTTACTAAAAAAGCCTGCAGCTACTTTGAAGCGCAGGCTTTAAACATATTAGCAGATCAACAGATGTTTACAGAATGCAATGCGCCTTATTTATATAATGCCATGAAAGGCGGTGCAACCTTGCAAGGTTGAACTTCGATTTTTTGCCATACATTTCCTGTAACATAGGGTTCGATTTTTAGCCATTCATCAACAGCCTCACGAGTAGGAAAATCAACAACCATTACGGAACCGATCATTTTTTCATTTTCATCCAATATGGCAAGACCATATAGATCCTTGCCTTCTTTTTGCATGGACTCCACAAGCTTCATATGCTCCCCGCGAACCGCTAGACGTCTTTCCAGTGCGCCCTCGTCTGTTCCATCATAACCAATTACCAAGAATTGCATAGAACCACATCCTTCTCATATTTTATAGGTATGACGATTATATTCTACACTGTCATATGTTTTTCCTGTATCAATATATCTATTATCCTCTGCTCCTTGCCAAATATTGCAATTCATTGAAGTAGAAAAGTGAGAGTTATATAATATGGATAATAGATATAACCCATACAAAGGATGGATAAGATGATAAGAAAACTAAAGAATTTCGTAGAAGAATTGGCGACAACGGAGGTTACACCAAATGTGTACAATCAATATGCCTATGAGTTCATAGAAAATGAAGTGAGAAGAAATAATCTTCTTATTTACTTGAAGCAGATGTGCAAACATAAACCCAAGATTATCCTGGTTGGTGAGGCACCAGGTTATCGAGGCTGTCGGCTGACGGGTGTACCCTTTACCAGTGAGCATCTTTTGATAAATAATATGACCGGCCTTGATTTGTTTGGAAAAGAAGTGGGCTATCGATTGGCTGTAGAGAAGGATAAATTATTAAAGGAAGCTACAGCTACGATCATCTGGGAGACATTATTAAAATACGATATCATATCCCTATCATGGAATGCCTTTCCCTTTCATCCCCACAAAAAAGGAGAACCTCAGAGCAATAGGGCCCCTTTAAAAGGGGAATTGCTGATGGGTGAAAGGCCGCTCTTGGGAATGATTGAAATGTATAACATAAAGCAGGTCGTTGCCGTAGGGGGCAAAGCAGAACAAACTTTAAACAAATTGAATATTCCTTGTCATAAGGTAAGACATCCTGCCCAAGGAGGAAAGAACGAGTTTGTTGAAGGGATGAAAGCATTAAAAGAGAAATTAAGACAATAGGAGAAAAATTTTTGAAAATACTGTTGACTCTCCTGTTAGGGTAGATATTACAATGAAGATATAAATCAAATATGCGCATAGGAGATTTGTGAATATGTATAAAATTGGTGTTTTTTCAAAGATGAATAGGGTCACCATAAAAGCCCTGCGACACTATGACGAAATTGGGTTATTTAAACCATGCTATGTAGACGAAATCACGGGGTATAGATACTATTCATCAAGTCAGCTGCACCAGCTCCATAAGATACTGGCCCTCAAAAGGATCGGCTTTTCACTGGATGAAATTCAGCATACAGTGGAACAGGAAAGCAGTGACCGTCACTTGATTGCCTATCTAGAGGATAAACAAATGGAAATCACAAGAATTATTGAAACGGAGCAGATGCAGCTGGCCCACATCCAATGGTATTTAAAAATCTTGAAACAGGGAGGCGCATATATGAGCTATGCTATTGTGTTAAAGGAACTGCCCGAAGTCATTGTGGCTTCGATGAGGACAGTTATACCAAACTATGATGCCTATTATGAGATATATCCTGAAATGGGAAGATATATGGAGGAACAAGGTGCACAGTGCAGGGTGCCTGAGTATTGCTTTACCATATACCATGATGGAGAATATAAGGAAGCAGACATTGATGTTGAAATCTGTGAGGCTGTGACAGCCTACGGTAAGGATTCCGAAAAAGTAAAATTTAAAAAGGTCGATGGTGTAAAGACTGCAGCCTGTGTTTTGCACAAGGGTCCCTACAGTACCATCGGTATGGCATATGGTGCAGTGACGAAGTGGGCTGGGGAAAACGGATATCAAATCATTGGAGCTCCTCGAGAGTCCTATATTGATGGTATTTGGAACAAGGAAAATGAAGAAGAATGGTTAACAGAGGTACAAATACCAGTAAAATTGAAGTAAGAATGATATAGCAAAAGAGCCTTTGAGAGAAGGCTCTTTTGCTATAGGTAGAAGATGTCAAGACAATTCGAAATATTTTTTCAAAAGTACTTGACGAGATTTTAGTTATGTAATATATTACTTATATAAGTAATATATTACATAACTATCACGAAGAAATAGATGGAGGTACTTTAATAATGAAAAGTCTAGATCAACAGCGGTATATATTTGGCAGTTTGTTTCTTCTTGCCAACAAGCTTCAGGTCATAGGAGATCAATATCTAGGAAAGGATGATATGACTACAAAGCAATGGTTTTTAACGGTGATGATTTCACAGTTTCGCGATAATCCACCTACCCTCAGTGAGGTGGCAGAGCTCATGGGAAGTTCTCGACAAAATGTAAAGCAGCTTGCCTTGAAACTGGAGGAAAAGGAATTTTTAAGAATCGAAAAGGATGAACAGGATGCCAGGGCACTCCGGTTAAAGTTAACGGAGAAAAGTCAAGTATTCTGGGCAAAACGGGAGAATCAGGATAACCAATTCATCATAGAGCTGTTCAGCAGCTTTAATGAAGAAGAAATCAACACCATGGCCAACTGTATCGGAAAGCTAGTTGAAAAAATTGAGAAAATGGGCGAATCATTAAATTTATCATTGGAGGTATGAAAATGAATACATTAATTATCTATGGAAGCAAGCATGGGACTACAGGAAAATGTGCCGCCATGCTTGCTGAGAAGCTCAAAGGAAATGTAGATTTACACAACATAAAGACAACTACAGCACCAGACCTGACGAAATACGATAGGATTGTGATTGGGGGGTCTATTTATGCAGGGAGGATTCAAAAGGAAATAACGGGATTTTGCACACAAAACCTCCCTATCTTAAAAGGGAAGAAGATTGGGTTGTTCATATGCTGCATGTTTCCCAACAATGCCGAAATGCAGCTGAACAGTGCTTTTCCCCAGGAACTATTAAAAAGTGCCATAGCAAAGGAAAACTTCGGGGGTGAAATGCTGATTAGCGATATGAACTTTGCTGAGAAAGCGATCACTAAGATGGTATCAAAGGTGGTTGCCAAGAATGATCCCACCGCTCCCATAAAGGATATGAAACAAGATATATCTATGATCCTTGTAGAAAATATCCATAGATTTGCACAGTCTATGAACAATATTTAGTGGGCTGCTATAATTTTTTTTGAATATATATGCAATATATTGCTAAAATTTAGTGGCCGTTAGGGGCGTGTATATGCATAATATTGAAAAACTAAGATATATATTTGGTAGGTTGTTTTTATTGTCAAACAAACTTCAAAGCTTGGGAGATCAGATGCTTGGCGAAGAGATGACCATAAGACAATGGCTCTTGTCGGTGGGGATTGCACAATTCGGAGATCACTTCCCTACCCTCGGGGAGGTAGCTGGTCTTATGGGCACCTCCCATCAGAATGTAAAGCAGCTGGCACTAAAGCTTCAGAAAAAGGAGTTTTTAGAAATAGAGAAGAATACCAAAGATTTAAGGGAGACCCGTCTGAAGCTGACAGAGAAGAATCAAAGCTTTTGGAAACGACGGCAGGTGGAGATCAAAGATTTCCTAAAGGAGGTCTTTGGAGATTTAAGTCAAGAAGAAATGAAAATGCTATGTGATTGTTTAAATAAGCTCTATGGACGCGTGTCAAAAATAGAGCGTATATAAAAAAGTGAAAGGATGTTTTGTATGAAATTGGTTTTGAAAATTGTAGTATCTATCGTGGTTATTTTTGTTCTGGTTGCGGCAGGGGGTATGTTTTTCCTTACCCGTGGTCTTGATGGAGCAGGCAGTGTACAATTGGAAGGGATAAATTTATCGACAGTAGAAGATGGAATATACATGGGAAAATATGAAGTTGGAAGATGGACCAACCAGGTAAATGTAACGGTTAAAGACCATAAGATCATAGATGTGGAAATTGTTAAGGATGTTCTGTTACCTAAGGCAGAAGTGACAGAAGGTATTATTGCCAAGGTGGTAGAAAAACAAAACACAAATATTGATGCTATTTCAGGTACCACTGTAACCAGCAAAGCATATCTGAAAGCCATTGAAAACGCATTGAAGGAGTAGAACAAAGTTGTTATGAGGGGGAGCGTCCATGTTTAAAAAGCAATTTAAGATACCGATCATTCTTTCCATCATCGTTATGATCTTGGCTATCATTGCTTCAGCAGGAGGTATATTTATCGGAGACTTATACCAGGACAATGTTCAGACAAAGGCTGCATGGTACGGCAATGATCTGGTAACATTGTTTGTCGTTGTACCCCTGATGATTTGGGCTTTATCGTCTGCTGCAAGGGAGTCTTATAGGGCGCAGCTCGTTTGGCTTGGAGGATTGTGGTATATGGTGTACAACTATATATTCTATCTATATGGTGCTGCATTCAATAATTTCTTTTTACTCTATGTAGCCTTGTTTGTCCTATCAACCTATGGATTGATTTTCGCATTGATAAAACTTGATACTAAGAGGATTGCAGAAACATTCAGCACTCGAACACCGGTGAGAAGAGTCAGCTGCTATATGGTTTTTTTCTCCCTATTGTTAGGCGGACTTTGGATTGCGAAGTCTATAGGCTTTATCATGACAGGTCAGGTTCCCCAGGATATCTTGCAAACGGGCCATACAACTGCAATGGTTTATGCCACGGATTTGGCATTGTTGATGCCTGCCACGGTATTGAGTGGAATTTTACTATGGAAGCGAGAGGCATGGGGGTATGTGTTATCAACCATCGTGATGATGAAATGTGTAATGTATAGTCTTGTACTGCTGGTGATGTCAGCAGTAGCCTATTTAAAGATCGGGAAAGGCGACCCCTATATCATACTCTGGTCAGTTCTTGGTACAGGGGCATTCTTGTGTTTGGTCAGCCTTCTAAGAAGCATGAAGGGTAAGGGGGCGGTATTCAATGGATAAGAAGTACATCTTACTCTTGGGATTTCTAATACTAGCTGCGATTATTGTATTTGCAGTTTTTAAGTCTCAAGGACTTAGAAGAACTTACAAGGCAGAGGTTCTGAAAGGCTTGGAACGTACAGGGAAAATGGAACAACAAGTGGTAACGGAAGAGGATATAAAGGACCTGCCTGGGCCGGTTCAAAAATATCTACGCTATGTAGGTGTGGTTGGAAAAGAAAAGGTCAACAATCTAAGAATCACTTTTGATGGGGAATTTAAAACAGATACTGAAAAAGACTGGGCTAAGGTAGATGTAGAGCAATATAGTTTTTTAGATGATCCAACACGATTGTATTTCATGAGGCTGAATATGTCTGGTGTGCCGGTGATTGGTCTTCATCACTATGAAAATGGGGAAGCCATGATGCTGATAAAGTTGGCAGGATTGTTCACGGTGGCTGATGGCAGGGGGCCAGAGATGAATCAAGGTGAAACTGTTACGGTGTTTAACGATATGTGTCTGTTGATGCCGGCTACCCTTATTGATAAAAGAATCCAGTGGGAAGAAATAGACCCATTGACAGTGAAGGCTACATTTGAAAATAAGGGAAATCGCATATCTGCTTTGTTGTATTTTAATGAAAAGGGAGAACTGACTAATTTCGTTTCCGATGATAGATACTATTCTCCAACAGGAACGTCTTATCAGCAAGTGAGATGGTCAACGCCAATTAAGGATTATAAAGAAATGAATGGGGTAAAAATAGTAACCTATGGAGAAGCCATTTGGCATTTCCCAGAGGGAGAATATTGTTATGCCAAGTTCAATGTGAAGGAAATCGAATACAATAGGGAAACCTACAAATAAATCTCCACAAACAAAGCCAAGAAGAACTGTTCTTCTTGGCTTTGTTTGTGAAACCTGCTCCGACAGTATGTAAGAAGACTTCCTTTTTAGAAAAAATTTCTATATAATGAAGGGACAAGGTGGTAAGAATACTAGGTAGAATACATACTTTGGAGGTAAGCATGGAAAGTTATAAATTTATTTTTGATGGCAAGGAATATGAATTGGGTATAGATCCAAATGGAGAACTGATTAACGATGAGGAGCATCCTGTTTCGGGAATTGAAATTCCCGATGTGTTGGCACTGCTTAATCAATGGGAGGAAGTTCAGTTTGATATCGCCCATTATGATCAGCCGTGTCCCAACTGCTTGGCAGGAAAGGCTGAAAAGGAAAAATACTTTAAGTTTTTGGAGTATCACTTTTATATCTATTCAAAAAACGGCCAATATGTGACCAGCAATATTTCTAAGGATATGGAGGACATTTCCTTTAATAAGCTGTTGAAAAAGGGAAAAGTAGATAATAGCTATATTGTAAGTGTAGTCGTATGTGTAAGCTGTGGAGACTATTCCATAGAAATTGAACAATGTGATATTTAAAGATGGATTTAGATAATTTTGTGGAGGTAACCATATGAAATTGGTGTCATGGAATGTAAATGGCCTAAGAGCTTGCGTAGGCAAAGGATTTTTAGAATATTTTAAAGAAGTGGATGCAGATATATTTTGTATCCAGGAATCTAAGCTGCAGGAAGGTCAAATCGACTTGAATCTGGAGGGCTATGGTCAGTACTGGAATTATGCCGTAAAAAAAGGGTATTCAGGAACAGCCGTATTCACAAAAAAGGAGCCTCTGTCGGTTCAATATGGCATAGGGATAGAAGAACATGATCAGGAAGGTCGAGTCATCACCCTGGAGTTTGAAGAATTTTACCTGGTAACCGTATATACGCCGAACTCCCAAAGAGAACTGGCAAGACTAGATTATCGGATGGGATGGGAGGAGGCTTTTAAAGAATATCTTCAGAGGTTAGATGAAGACAAACCTGTTATTATCTGTGGGGATTTGAATGTGGCCCATGCAGAAATTGATCTGAAGAATCCTTCTTCTAACAGAAAAAATGCAGGATTTACCGATGAGGAACGGGATAAAATGACGAGGCTGCTGGGCGCAGGGTTTATTGATACCTTTAGATATTTTTATCCTGATAAGGAAGATGCATATACCTGGTGGTCATACATGGGAAAGGCTAGGGATCGAAATGTTGGTTGGAGAATCGATTATTTTGTTGTCTCTGAGAGGTTAAAGGATAAGCTGCAGGATGCCCAGATCCATGCCAATATCATGGGTAGTGACCATTGTCCAGTAGTGCTGGAAATTAATTTGGGAAAATAATACTGTAGCAAAACATATAGATGTGATCAAGGGGGGACAAAGCATGGCTTTTATAGGGTGGATTGCTGCAGCACTAACCACATTTTCATTTTTGCCCCAGGCGATAAAAACGGTGAAGGAAAAAAACACCTCAGGCATTTCATTAGGTATGTACAGCATGTTTACCGCAGGTGTTTTTCTTTGGATGGTATACGGATTTATCATTGGAGATATTCCTTTGATGTTATCAAATATCGTTACATTTTTATTTGCATCCATTGTTCTTACCATGAAATTGAAGTATAAGTAGTAAACCAAGAATCAAAAGCAGGGAAACGGAGATAATAAAAATCATAAACATGCTTTTGAGGAGGACAAAGATATGTCAAGACTTACAGATGCCATGGAGAGAATTAGAGCCTTGGAATGCCCAACGGGAGATGTGGCGCATCGAGTGACAGGGATTCTTGAGGATTATGAGGTTGCTAATGGTGAAGCTATTACGGTGGAGCGGGAAGGCGAGCTAGGCAAAAATGGCCTGGAGGTATATCGGGCAGAGATTGGCAATGTTGGAGAGCAACCTATTATGATCATCGTACAATCAGGCGCCGATGACTATGTGGCGAAGGTCATAGATGTTCATATAGGTTAGTCTCATGATTTGATAAAACATGAAAATGTATAAAGTAAGTTAGCAAATAAAACCACCGACTATGATGGGACGCATCCATAAGGTGGTTTTTATTCTATACTTCAAAAAAAGTGAAGCATAAAGTCAGGGGGGAATTTATATCAATGAATATTCAAATTTTCGGGGTTAAAAAATGTTTCGATACAAAAAAGGCAGAACGATATTTTAAAGAGAGAAAAATAAACTATCAGTTGATAGATTTGACCATAAAGGGTTTAAGTAAGGGAGAGCTCCAAAGCGTAAGCGCAGCGGTAGGCGTGAATAATTTGATCAACCGTGAAGCAAAGGATTATAAAAAGCTAAATATGGATCGTATCGTTAGTGCAAATCTCCGGGAAGAAATGCTGTTGAAGCATCCAAGTCTTTATAAAACACCTATTGTACGAAATGGAAGACAGGCTACGGTAGGCTATGCACCAGATATTTGGCAAACCTGGGAATAGGTAATAAGAAATTGGAAGAGTGAGTTTCCTAGATAACGGATAAAAAAGAATAAAGATACAAAAAATAGGACTACCAACTGAGAAAGGAGTGATTTTTTTCATGGGTAACTTCAAGGCAGTTTTGGTGGCTTCTTTGTTAGCGATTGTGTTTGCTATTTCATTTGGAATACTTTCAGTACAGCCCGTTGAAGCTTTGACCTTTGATGCTGAAAAGACGACGGTACAGTTAACAGAGGCGCAAAAGAGAGAATTGGCAACACTTCACAAGGATATCTTGATAAAGCGAAAAGAAGTAATCTCAAAATATGTTGAATATGGAGTTATGACTGAGGAAAAAGGCAAGAAAATCATCTCTCGGTTGGAAAAACGTTATGAGAAGCTCGAAGAAAATGGATTTGTTCCAAAGTGGGATAAATCAAAAAAGAAACGTTGTCACTAGTCTTTAAAGGAATACTGCCTCTAGAAATAGAGGCAGTATTTTTTTGGGTATCTTTGATTTATGAATATACAAATGTGGTACTAAATATAATAAAATATCGATTGGCAAAGGAGTGGTAGTTTTGGAAATCGGAATCATAGGTTTGGGAAAGATGGGATACAATCTAGCATTGAACATAAAGGATCATGGTCACAAGGTGTTTGCCTATAATCGATCACCTGAAAAGATACAGGAAGCGGAGAACCAGGGTGTATTAGGTGCATACAGCATAGAAGAACTGGTAGGTAAACTGAGTGCACCGAGGGTCATTTGGCTGATGGTACCTGCAGGGAATCCTGTAGATGAGATGGTAGAAATGCTAATGCCACTGGTGGATCAAGGGGATATGATTATTGATGGGGGAAATTCAAACTACAAAGATACCTTGAGAAGATATGAAAGGTTGAAAGAAAAAGGGATTCGATTTGCAGATGTAGGCACAAGCGGCGGCGTAGAAGGTGCAAGAAACGGCGCTTGTATGATGGTGGGTGCTGAGAAGGATGTTTTTGAGAGGATCGAGCCTCTCATCAAGGATATCTGTGTAGAAAATGGATATGTACATACGGGTGAGAGTGGCTCAGGACATTATGTGAAGATGATTCACAATGGCATCGAATATGGTATGCTTCAAGCAATTGGAGAAGGTTTTGAAATTTTGGAGAAAAGCCAATTCGAATTGGACTATGGAGCTATTGCAAAGGTCTGGAATCATGGTTCTGTGATCCGAGGCTGGTTAATGGAATTAATGGAGAGAGCCTTTGAAAAAGATCCCCAGCTCCAGGCTATTAAAGGGGTGATCCATTCCTCAGGGGAAGGCCTATGGACTGTACAGGAGGCGCTAGAACTACAGGTTCCAGTCCATACCATAGCCAGTTCTTTATTTGTGCGGTATAGATCCCAGCAGGAGGATACCTTCTCTGGAAAGGTCATTGCAGCTTTGCGGAATGAATTTGGAGGACACAGTGTAGAGAAAATGGATAAATAATAGAAAGTAGGTGCGTAGAATGGACTTATCCTGCACCATGATCATATTTGGTGGAACTGGCGACCTGGCCCATAGAAAGCTGATGCCTGCGATCTATAATCTTCTCCATGAGAAGCTTCTCCCTGAAAATTTCGCAGTGGTAGCCGTTGGAAGAAAAGAAAAAACAAGTGAAGGCTATCGAGAGGAAATCTATCACTCTATTAGAGAGTTTTCAAGGTTTAAGGTAGATGAAGGGACATGGAATCATCTAAAAGATAGAATTTACTATAGAACCCTGGATTTTCTACAAGAAGAGGCGTATATTTCATTGGAGGCGTTTTTAAGAGATAAAGCAGATCAGTATCATACAAAGGGAAACAGAGTTTACTATATGGCAGTGGCACCAGAATATTTCGAAGGCATTGTAGATAAGCTGCATCGACATTGTATGGGTGGAGACGTCGCTGGGTGGCAGCGTGTTGTGATTGAAAAACCTTTTGGCAGGGATTTAAGCTCTGCAAAATATCTTAATGACAAAATTGTTCAGGTATTTCAAGAGGAAAATACCTATCGGATCGATCATTATTTGGGAAAAGAAATGCTGCAAAACATCATGGTGCTGCGGTTTGCCAACATGATTTTTGAACCCCTTTGGAATAATAGATTTATCGATCATATACAGATAACTTCCAGTGAAACCGTGGGTGTAGAAAATCGTGGAGATTACTATGAACGATCTGGAGCAATGCGGGATATGGTTCAAAGCCACATGCTTCAGCTCCTAAGCTTGATTGCCATGGAACCCCCTAATGATTTAGATACGGAATCCATAAGGAATGAGAAGGTCAAGGTTTTAAAAGCCCTTAAAAAGATTGAGGGTAAGGACGTTGTCGAAAATACAGTTCGGGGTCAGTATGGATCATATGAAGCTGATAATGGGAAAACCCCTGGATATAGGGAAGAGGTTCGGGTAGATCATCGCTCGGTTACAGAAACATTTGTAGCACTTAGGATTTTTATAGAGAATTTTAGATGGGCTGGCGTACCCTTTTACATAAGAACAGGGAAGCGGATGCCTGAAAAGTCAACGGAGATACTAATACAGTTTAAAACCATGGAAAACATACTGTATTTTAAAGATAAACAGCTGCAGCCCAACATTCTGGTCATCAGAATACAGCCCATGGAAGGAGTATTCTTTCAGTTCAACGCGAAGGAGCCAGGTACACGACAAAGAATCATCCCGGTGGAAATGGATTTTTGTCAGAACTGTCGGGTTGGGATCAACTCTCCGGAGGCTTATGAAAGACTTCTGTATGACGTCATGAGAGGAGATGCTACTCTTTTTGCAAGATGGGATGAAGTGGAATATGCCTGGAAATTTATCGATAGCATTCTTGAAGGATGGAAAGATCATATCCCTGTATTCCCAAATTATGAAGCTGGGACCTGGGGACCTAAGGAAGCAGATGAATTACTAGAAAAAGATCAGAGGAACTGGATCAATAGATAGGAGAATGTACCATGAAGATTTATGATATTTCGATGGATATCCATAAGGATATGACAGTCTATAAGAACAAGGAAGAAAAGAAACCCAGAATCACTGTTGCCCAAGATCATAAGACAGGTAGCTCCTATACCTCCTATATAACCATGGAGATGCATACAGGAACCCACATTGATGCACCCTTACATATGATTGATGGAGGAAGCACCATGGAACTTTATGATCTGGAGAAGTTTATTAGGAAATGCAAGGTATTCGACTTTACGAATGTAGAAGATAAGATTACAGAGGAGCTATTACAGAAAAAGAATATTGAAAAAGATGACTTTATTTTATTGAAAACAAGGAATTCCTTTGTAGAGGATTTTGATTTTCAATTTGTATACCTAGAAAAAAGTGGTGCAGCCTACTTAAAGGAAGTGGGTATTTCAGGTGTAGGTATTGATGCTTTAGGGATTGAAAGAGACCAAGGGGGACATGAAACCCATAAAGCCTTATTGGGTCAAGGCATCATCATTATGGAGGGACTCAGGCTTAAGGAAGTAGCGGAAGGGGAGTACATATTGTGCGCGCCACCTTTAAAAATAAGAAACGTGGAAGCTGCACCCACCAGAGCATTATTGATCAAGGATATACCTTCAAATATTTTTGAATAATGGGTCATACTGCCTCTAGCAATAGAGGCAGTATGTTTTGGGTGAAGATGATTCCATTCCATCGATAGTTTAGTTATAGGATTAGAGAGGAAAAATTAGTAGGATTGTTGAAGTAGTTTAAATATAACTGTACATATAGGCAATTATCGGTTGAGATATATCTCAAATCTGTGAAAGTTTGTTAAGGTGGACCTACAATATACAATTGTTAGATAGTTATCTGATGGAATATGTGTTGTGGGAGCCCGTTCAAGGGAGGTTAAGGATATGAGCAAGCATCGGGTTTGGTTATTGTTAATTGTGTGCAACTTGTTTTGGGCAGGGAACTATGTGTTTGGTAAGTATGTAACTGCAGAGGTTACACCGTTGTGGATTACATTTCTTCGTTGGACATTTGCCATACTTCTATTGTTTCCCATTGCCCACTTCCTAGAAAAGCCAGAATGGAAATCCATAAAAAAAGTATGGCCTTCCTTGGTGGCTATGGCAATATTGGGGATTATTGCTTACAATATGCTTCTATACTCAGCTTTGGACTACACTTCTCCTACCAATGCAGCATTTGTCAGTGCACTAAACCCTGGAGTCATGGTCATTTTCTCAGTACTTCTAACCCGGGAAAAAATATCTAAGATACAAATCCTAGGGATTTCGATTTCCCTCATAGGTGTGCTGGTGCTTTTGACCCAAGGAAATATCACCAAGGTTTTTCAAACCACCTACAATAGAGGAGACTTGCTCATGGTGGGTGCTGTCATGGTATGGACAGGATACTCTATTTTGGGCAGGCGGTTGACGTCTATTCCCCCCATTACAGCCACAGCAGTTTCAGCATTGTTTGCCGTGATGATGATGGCACCCTTTGCGTTCTGGCAAGGCATTGATTTGTCAAGCTTGAGTCCATTGGCCATAACGGGAATTGCCTATATGATCATCTTTCCTTCTGTCGGTTCATTTGTTTTTTGGAACATCTCAGTCCGGGAAATCGGCCCTGGTAAAGCAGGAATTTTTCTAAACTTGATTCCTGTTTTTACCGCAGTGATCAGCGGTATTTTGGGAGAACGAATTCTGGGCACCCAAATGATCGGTGGACTATTTGTATTTACAGGTGTATACTTGACAACGGGAATGCTGGAAAAAAGATTGGCAGCCAAAGAATGAAAAAGGGAGTTCTTCAACTGAAGAGTTCCCTTTTTCTATGATGTTGCATCGTATCAATGAGCAGGAGAGCCGATAAAATCCGGTGAATTATTAGAAAAGTTAAAAAAGTTATTGACTTAACATGTACGTACAAGTTATAATAAACCAAAGCTACATGTACGTACATGTCCTACATAGGAGAAAAGGTTTTTAATTGGATCTCTCATGCGGTACACTATTAAAAGAATAAAAGGGGGGTTTTGGGTTTGGCTAAGTTTTCGAATGAGGTTTTGGAATTATTAGCATTTATTGGTGGTAAAGACAATATTGCCACGGTATCCCATTGTGCAACAAGGCTGCGGTTTGTTTTAAAAGACCCGAAAAAAGCGGACATTGAGAAGATTGAAGGAATAAAGGCTGTAAAAGGTACATTTACTCAAGCTGGTCAATTTCAGATCATTATTGGAAATGATGTATCTACCTTCTACAATGAGCTTGTACAAAAAGCAAAAATAGAGACTGCCAGTAAGGATGAAGTGAAGAAGGCTGCGCGACAAAATCTAAATCTATTACAAAGATTGATTTCCCATCTGGGTGAAATCTTTGCACCATTGATCCCAGCCATTGTTGTTGGAGGTTTGATCTTAGGCTTCCGGAATGTGATTGGAGATATTAAGCTTCTAGAGGAAGGAACGAAATCCCTAACAGAAGTTTCTCAGTTCTGGAGTGGTGTCCATCATTTCTTATGGTTAATTGGTGAAGCAGTATTTTTCTTCCTTCCAGTAGGGATTACCTGGTCTATTTCTAAGAAAATGGGAACTACCCAGATATTAGGAATCATACTGGGAATTACCTTGGTTTCACCTCAGCTGTTAAATGCCTATGGGGTGGCAGGAGGTGCTGAGGCACCTGTTTGGGATTTTGGATTTACTCAGATAAAGATGATTGGGTATCAAGCCCAGGTTATACCAGCCATATTGGCAGGATTTGTCCTAGCAAACCTTGAGATCAAATTAAGAGATATTGTACCCGATTATATTTCCATGATCGTCGTACCATTTTTCGGATTGGTACCTACAGTACTCCTTGCTCACGTAGTATTAGGTCCTATTGGCTGGGCAATCGGTTCTGTGATATCTGATGTTGTATATACAGGATTAACTTCATCTTTAGGATGGCTGTTTGCAGCAGTTTTTGGATTTACCTACGCGCCTTTGGTAATTACTGGGTTACATCATATGACCAATGCCATTGACCTACAGCTGATGAGTGAGCTGGGGGGCACCAATCTATGGCCGATGATTGCCTTATCAAATATTGCCCAAGGCTCTGCGGTATTGGCTATGATCTACTTGAACAAGGATGATGAAGAAGAAAAGCAAGTATCTATTCCAGCGGCGATTTCATGCTATCTAGGGGTTACTGAGCCAGCGATGTTTGGTATCAACCTAAAGTATGTATATCCATTCTTTGCAGCCATGATAGGATCAGCTACGGCAGCGGTATTATCCGTGGGTACGGGGGTTATGGCGAACTCCATTGGCGTTGGAGGGTTACCAGGAATTTTATCGATTCAACCTCAGCACATGATTACCTTTGCCATCGCCATGGTGGCTGCTATTGCAGTACCATTTTTACTCACCATTGCTTTTGCCAAGAAAAAATCATTATTTAAGAAAGAAAAGAAAGTGACGGCTTAAGATAGAGCTGAAAAGAAGTCATAAAGAATACAACAAGGAAGGAGAGGGGAGTCAAGATCCCCTTCTTTTTCTTAATAGAAAAGAAATGCTTTTGTTCTATATTGCAGATATGATTGGACTTTATTACCTATAGCTGAAGGAGCAGATCGTATGAAGGACTTTAGAAAGAGCGTGGTGTATCAAATCTATCCCAAATCCTTTCATGACGCCAATGGAGATGGATTCGGTGACTTAAAGGGCGTAACAGAAAAACTGGATTATTTAAAGGCTTTAGGTGTGGATTATATATGGCTGACACCCTTTTATGTTTCTCCCCAAAGAGACAATGGATATGATGTGGCAGATTACTGTAATATTGATCCTCTGTTTGGAACCATGGAAGACTTTGAAGAAATGGTGACCCAAGCCCAATGCAGGGGAATTGATGTGATGCTGGATATGGTATTTAATCACACATCCACCGCCCATCCATGGTTTCGAAAAGCTATAGAGGGAGACGACAAATATAAGCAGTATTATATCTTTAAACCGCCTAAACATGGGAAAGAACCAACCAACTGGGCTTCTAAATTTGGTGGATCAGCTTGGCAATATGTAGAGGACCTTGATGAATACTATCTGCATCTATTTGATACCACCCAGGCAGATTTAAACTGGGAGAATGAAGATCTAAGAAAAGAGATTTATGATATCGTAAACTTTTGGATTCAAAAAGGAGTAAAGGGTTTTCGTCTAGATGTTATTAATTTGATTTCAAAGCCAGACCATTATGAAGATGACCTAGCGGGTGATGGACGAAGTTTCTATACAGATGGACCCCGTATACACCATTATTTAAAAGGTCTGAATAGAGAAACCTTTGGAAGACGGGAAGATATTATTACCGTAGGGGAAATGTCTTCTACCACCATTGATAACTGCATCAAGTATTCAAATCCAGTGGAAAAGGAATTATCCATGGTATTTAATTTTCACCATCTAAAAGTGGACTACAAGGATGGAGACAAATGGACCCGAATGGATTTTGATTTCAAGCAATTGAAACGGATTTTTAATGAATGGCACACCGGAATGGAAGAAGGCAATGGATGGAATGCAGTATTTTGGTGCAATCACGATCAACCTCGGATTGTATCACGATTTGGGGATGATGGAAAGTATCATGGGGAGTCGGCCAAGATGCTGGCTACTGCCATACACATGCTCAGGGGAACTCCTTATATTTACCAGGGAGAAGAAATCGGTATGACCAACCCATACTTTGAGGAAATCGATCAATATAAGGATGTGGAATCCATCAACTACTATGACATCCTGCTGAAGCAAGGGAAAGACCAGAAGGAAATCCTAGAAACCCTAAAGGCAAAGTCCCGGGATAATTCCCGTACACCTATGCAGTGGAACAGCCAAGGTCATGGGGGATTTACAACAGGGACACCTTGGATATCTATAGGAAAAAATTATCAACAAATCAATGTAGAAAATGCACTGAAAGATCCAAATTCTATATTCCATCATTATCAGCAGTTGATCCGTTTGCGTAAGATATTAGACATTATTCCCTATGGTACGTATCAGCCCCTATTGGAGCAGGATGCCCATATATTTGCCTATATCAGGGCCTATCAGTCAGAAAGATTATTGGTGGTGAATAATTTCTTTGGTCAAGATGCATGGTTTGAATTGCCACAGGAAGTCAACCTGGATGGGTATAGAAGTAAAATATTGATTTCCAATTACGCCGATTCCCCACGATCATTTAGAAAAATGAAGCTGCGTCCCTATGAGGCTATCGTATATCACCTTGAAAAATGAGGATAAAAATGGTAAAATGACTACGGTGATGAAAGATGGATAGCAAATACTTTACAATTTTTAATGAAATCGTGAGCAAAATTGAAAATGGCAAGTTGGAGTCTGGTGTGAAGCTTCCCTCAGAGAATGAATTGATGAAAATTTATGAGGTTTCCAGAGATACCATCAGAAAAGCCCTTAATTTGCTGGAGCGAAACGGATACATCCAAAAAATAAAGGGCAAAGGTTCCTTTGTTTTAGATATCCATAAATTCGATTTCAGCGTATCAGGTCTTACCAGTTTTAAAGAACTGGCTGAAAGAATGGATGCAAAGTCAAATACTATTTTAGAGGAATTGTCAATTATCGAACCCGATGACTATCTAAGAAAACAGTTAGACTTGTCCAAGCATGAGGACGTATGGAAGGTCATCAGAGTTAGAGAAATCGAGGATATGAAGATCATTTTAGACAAAGATTTTCTTAATAGAAAAGTAGTACCCTATTTGACAAGGGAAATTTGCGAAAACTCTATATATGAATATCTTGAGAATGACTTAGGGTTGAAAATCAGCTTTGCAAAAAAAGAAATTACCGTTCAACAGGCTACCGAGGAAGATCGAAAGCACTTAGATTTGGAAGGCCACACCATGATTGTTGTCGTAAAAAACTATACCTATTTGGAAGATGCCAGCCTTTTTCAATATACAGAATCCAGACATAGACCGGATAAATTTAGATTTGTGGATTTTGCCAGAAGAAAGCATTAAGTAACAATAGAAGAGAGAAAGAACATAAAAAATGCCATGATTCTTTGAAACGGATCATGGCATTTTTTGGTATGTTGGCAAGAACAGGATATTCGTTTGACATATGACTTGCTGTATTATACCATTATATTGGTTAGTGGTGAAGAAAATAACTACAATACTGAAAAAAGCTGACTGGAGGAACCTTTTCATGGGCCATTTTCACACGTTGATGTATCATGAGATTATTAAGAAAGACGATTTCCATATGAATAGTCCGTCCAAAATCGTCGTCAATCAAGGATATGAGGATGTACTGCCAAAGCCTTTGTTTGTTTTTTTAGAAGACTTTGAAGCACAAATGCAGTACTTGTACGAAAACGATTATCATACCCTGGGATTAGAAGAAATCATAGACTTTTTTTATAACAATAAGCCTTTACCAGAGAAATCCGTGTTGTTAACCTTTGATGATCTGTATCAATCGGTTTTACACTACGCTTACCCTATTTTAAAAAAATATCAGTTTCATGCTGTAGGGTTTGTGGTACTGGATTGGCTTTTCAATGAATTTAGGCCCTATGCCAATAGTCAGTCCGTGTGCCTTTCGAAGGAAGAGCTAGAAAACATGAAAGATGTTTTTGAATATGCCAACCATACAAAGAGCCTACATACCAGAAATGATGGACTTACGGCATTGCAAACCGTGGATGAAGCAGACTTCCGTGGAGATATTATGGCATGTGAGGATTACGTAAGTACAAAAAAAGTATTTGCCTACCCCTTTGGCATTCTCACAGAAGAAGTGGTGGCGTGGCTTCAGGATATGGGATTTCATCTGGCTTTTACCACAGAAGCGGGGCCGAATGATTTAGGAACAGATCCTCTAAAGCTCAAGAGAAATGGCGTATTTTTAGGCTTAGGATTGGACAAGTTTCAAGAGATATTTAAGAAATAGTGAATGGAGGAAAAATGATGAAAAAGTATAGTGTATTATTAACAGTATTGATTGCCCTAGGATTATTGGTCACTGGATGCGGGTCAAAGCCAGCACCGGTGGAAACACCACCAGAAGAGGCAGCAGCACCCATAAAATTTGCAACCCTTCCTGCGGAATCAGCAATTCCATTGATTATTGCCAAGGAAAAGGGATTTTTTGAAGAAGAGGGAGTCAATATTGAACTGGTACCCTTTAATTCTCCCAATGATCGTAATGTAGCAGTACAGGCAGGTCAGATCGATGGAATGATCGCAGATGTTATGACATCTTTAACCTTCCATGAAGCTGGATTTGGCATGAAGATTACTTCTGATATCAATGAAGATTTCAAGCTATTAACCTCACCAAACTCTGGCATCGACACCTTCGATAAACTAAACAACAAAGATGTGTCCATTATTCCTAACTTGATTTTGGAATACATCATGGATGAGATGGCAGAAAAAAATGGCATCAGCTATGAAATCGTAGCAATTCCGTCCATTCCTGCTCGTTTCGAGGCACTAATGGCGGATCAAGTCAGTGCCGTTGTCTTTACGGAGCCCCAGGCTACATTACTTGCCTCTAGGGGTGCTAAAGTATTGGCTGGCTCTAAAGAATATGGATTAAAAGCAGGAACATTATTATTTAGTGAAAAGATTATTGCAGCCCAGCCTAAGGGATTAAAAGGATTCTACAATGCATATAACAAGGCGGTAGACTATATAAATGAAACAGATGCATCTGAGTATGGCCAGATTCTTACCAGCTATGGATTCCCGGATGCGGTGGTAAGTTATTTAAACAGTGATGTAACCTACGAGAAGGCCCGGAAGATTACGGATGAGAGCTTTGCAGATGTTTTAGAATGGGCAAAAGCAAAGGAAATGATCAAAGAGACCTACGAACTGAAGGATGTAAGTGATTTTAGCTTTATTGAATAGTTTTAGAATAAATGACAGAAGCTTGAGCCAGGGAAAATTATCCTTGGCTCATTCTACATAGATAAATCTAGCTTGGGGAGGGATCAATGGGATGGAAGGAACCTTTTTAAATAGTATGGAGAACGACCCTAGTGAACAAATGAGAAAGCTAAAAGAAAGCATAGAGATGATCGAGGAGCTTTTTGATAATGCCTATCATGGAATGGTGTTAGTAAATAAAGAAGGCAGAATTGTAAAATGGAATTATGAAAAACTATTGGGAATTAAAGAAGAGGATGTATTGAATAAGCATGTCCAGGATGTCATTGAAAATACAAGACTCCATATTGTGGCACGGACAGGAGAAAAGGAACTGGGAGAAATACAAAAGATACAGGGCCACGATATGATTACGAGCCGGGTGCCTATTATCAAGGATGGCAAGATCATCGGGGCTGCCGGAACCGTCATGTTTAAAGATGTAAAGGAACTTAAATCCTTGACCCTGAAAATGGAAACATTGATGAGTACGGTTCATAAATACCGGGGAGAAATCAAAAAATTCTATGAAGCCAAGTATTCCTTTGATCATATTATCACAAAGGATAGGCATATGATGTACCTGAAGGAAATTGCCAGAAGGGCAGCGGAGAGTAATTCAACCATACTTATTCAAGGAGAAAGCGGTACTGGAAAGGAACTTTTTGCCCATGCTGTGCACAATGCCAGCTTGAGAAAATACGGGAGCTTTGTGTCTATTAACTGTGCAGCAATTCCAAAGGAGCTCTTGGAGGCAGAGTTATTTGGTTATGAGGGCGGAGCTTTTACAGGAGCAAAAAAAGAAGGGAAGCTGGGGAAATTCGAGCTGGCCAAAGGCGGAACTATATTATTAGATGAGATTGGAGATATGCCGCTAGAGATGCAGGCTAAGCTTCTTCGGGTACTGGAAAGCAGAGAATTCGAAAGGGTAGGGGGTACCCATCCCATTGAACTAGATGTAAGGGTCATAGCGGCTACCCATGAAAAACTAGAAGAAGCAATTTACAAGGGAGCTTTTCGGCAGGATTTATACTACCGTTTGAATGTGGTACGAATTGATATTCCTCCCCTTCGGGAGAGAAAAGAAGATATCCCCTTACAGACAGCCTATATTTTAGAAAGTCTAGCCAATGAGTTAAAGATAGGGCCTAAAAAGATTTCTGATGAAGCTTTAGATATTTTGAGTGTCCATGATTGGCCTGGAAATACAAGGGAACTGAGAAATATCCTAGAGCGTGCTTTAAATATAGTCCAGGGAGAAGTGATCCAATGGGAACACCTGCCCGAGTATTTGAAGAAGTACAAAAAAATGACTGGGGAGGCAGCAGAAGAATCACTGCTGCTAAAGGATATGGTAGCCAAGGCTGAAATAGAAGGAATTCAGAAAGCCCTTCGGGCATGTGGTGGAAACCGAACCCTAGCTGCGAAAAAATTAGGGATCCATAGAACGGCCATCTATAAAAAAATGGAGGCCTATGGAATAGACCTTGCTATATGGGATGATTGTAAAAACAAATAGTGTAGAAAATGAGATACAGACCAAAGATAGTGTAGAATTTTTTCTACACTATCTTTATTTTTGGAAAAAAGGGAATTGTAGTAAAAAACTATCTTTTAACAAAGGAAAAGAACAGCATTTCCCTTGCGAGTGTAGAGTTTTTTCTACACTTGTAAGGGAAATGCTGTTAGGAAAAAAGGGTATTTTATATAAAAGTATATAAGGCCTTGAAAAATAGGGGTTTCTTTCATAGGATAAAAGTTGGTATAAAAATTGCTATATAAATATAGTGTTTCGATAATTTTACTGACAGAAAAAATGATGATGAGAATAAGGAGGCTATTTTATATGAGAGAAGTTGTTATTGTAAGTGCAGTTAGAACACCTATAGGTGCTTTTGGCGGTTGTTTTAAAAATGTGTCTGCGGTAGAGCTTGGCACAGTAGCTGCAAAGGAAGCGATCAAACAGGCAGGAATTAAACCAGAGATGGTCAATGAGGTAATCTTTGGAAATGTACTGCAAGCAGGGCAAGGACAGAATGTGGCAAGACAGGTTTCCATGGGTGCGGGTATCCCAGAAGAAGTTTCATCCTTTACAGTGAACAAGGTATGTGGCTCTGGATTAAAAACAGTTGCTTTAGCCGCCCAATCTATCATGGTGGGAGAAGCTGATGTGGTACTGGCTGGAGGAACGGAAAGCATGAGCTCTGCTCCCTATCTTTTAGAGGGTGCTAGATGGGGCATGAGAATGGGAGATCAAAAGGTGGTTGACTACATCGTACATGATGGTTTATGGGATATATTCCATGACTATCATATGGGTATCACTGCAGAAAACATTGCAGAAAGATGGAACATATCTAGGGAGGAGCAGGACCAATTTGCTCTTCAAAGTCAGAGCAGGGCAGAAGAAGCCATGAAGTCAGGAAGATTCAATGAAGAGATTGTGCCAGTACCTGTACCACAGCGAAAGGGAGAACCCCTTATGGTTGCTGTCGATGAATATCCAAAGTTCGGTACTACCCTTGAGAGTTTATCCAAACTGAAGCCGGCTTTCAAGAAGGATGGAACAGTTACTGCAGGAAATGCTTCCGGTATCAATGATGGTGCTGCTGCACTGGTACTTATGTCCAAGGAAATGGCTGAAAAGCTGGGCCTAAAACCTTTGGCAACCATTGTTTCCTTTGCTTCAGCAGGGCTTGATCCAAAAGTTATGGGATATGGACCTGTACCTGCTTCTAGAAAGGCATTGGAAAAGGCCGGACTTACCTCAAAGGATATCGACCTGGTAGAAGCCAATGAAGCCTTTGCAGCACAGTCTTTATCCGTGGTAAAGGATTTAGGCCTAGACCCTGAAAAGACAAATGTTAACGGTGGGGCCATTGCCTTAGGACATCCGATTGGTGCATCTGGAACACGAATTTTGGTGACATTAATACATGAAATGATCAAGAGAGAGGCACAGACAGGACTGGCGACCCTTTGTATTGGCGGCGGACAGGGAATTGCCATGGTGATTAAGCGATAGATAGAAAGGCAAAGGAGGATAACTTTATGAATAAAATCGTATCTATAGAAGAGGCTGTAACCCATATTCGAGATGGTATGACAGTCATGGTGGGAGGATTTTTAGGCTGTGGAAGTCCCCACAAGTTAATCGATGCGTTGGTTGAAAAAGGTGTAAAGGATCTAACCTTGATCTGCAACGATACGGCTTTTCCTGATGCAGGTGTTGGAAAAATGGTTGTGAATAAGCAGTTTAAAAAGATCATTACCTCCCATATCGGCACCAATCCTGAAACTGGACGACAAATGAACGAAAAAGAAACGGAAGTGAATTTGGTTCCCCAAGGAAGCCTGGCAGAAAAGATACGGGCAGGCGGTGCTGGCTTAGGTGGTATCTTAACACCAACAGGTGTAGGTACAGAGGTAGAAGAAGGTAAGGAAAAGATGGTATTGGACGGGAAAACTTATTTGTTAGAATTACCGTTAAAGGCGGATGTGGCACTAATCTTTGGACACAAGGTGGATACAAAAGGAAACATTCTCTATCAAGGTGCAGAGAGAAATTTCAATCCTTTGATGGCTACAGCAGCTGATATAGTGATTGTTGAAGCAGAGCAGACAGTAGCCGTAGGTGAGTTAGATCCTAATGAGGTAATGACGCCAGGAATCTTTGTAAATTATATTGTGGGCGGTGATAAATAATGGATAAAAATGAAGTGAAGATTGTCATAGCCAAAAGAGTGTCCAAGGAATTTAAAGATGGAGATGTTGTAAACTTAGGGATTGGCTTACCTACTATGGTAGCAAATTATTTATCGCCAGACATAGATGTTATTCTTCAATCTGAAAACGGATTTGTAGGTCTCGGACCAGCAGCAGAAGCAGGACAGGAAAAGAAATATATCGTCAATGCAGGTGGTCAGCCTGTAACCATTAAGAGTGGCGGAGCTTTCTTTGACAGCGCCATGTCTTTCACCATTATAAGGGGAGGACATGTGGATGCTACGGTGCTGGGGGCACTGCAAGTAGACCAAGAAGGAAATCTAGCGAACTGGAAGATCCCAGGAAAAATGGTTCCTGGTATGGGCGGTGCCATGGATTTAGTCGTTGGGGCAAAGAAAGTTATTGTTGCCATGGAGCATACGGCAAAGGGTGCACCAAAAATATTAAAGAAGTGCAGTCTTCCCTTAACGGCAGTACAACAGGTAGACTTGATCATCACGGAGATGGGTGTGATGGAGATTACACCCCAGGGGATCGTGTTGAAAGAGATTCATCCGGAATTTACTGTGGATGATATAAAGGCCGCAACAGAAGCAGATATCATTGTTGCAGAGGATTTGAAACCTATGGAAATATAAAAATTAGCACTCTCATCTCGAGAGTGCTAATTTTTTATTGACTAGAAATTTATAAAGTTGTAATATAAATGTGTAAATGGATTGTGTGCATTCAATCCATAATCTAACATAATTTCAAATGACAAGGAGGGCATTTATGAGTACAGAAAAAGGAAGTTTGTCTATTCATAGTGAGAATATCTTTCCCATCATTAAAAAGTGGCTCTATTCAGACCACGACATTTTTATTCGAGAGCTGATCTCAAATGCTTGTGATGCCATTACCAAGGTAAAGCGGTTGAGCAGCCTAGGAGAGGCTGACCTAGGCGGCAAAACGGATTTTCAGGTAAAGGTGATCCTGGATACAACGGCAAGAACGTTAAAATTCATTGATAATGGTATTGGTATGACCGATGAGGAAGTAAAGAAATATATCAATCAGATTGCTTTCTCAGGTGCCGAGGATTTTATTAAGACCTATAAGGACAAGGGAGATATTGATCAGATCATTGGCCACTTTGGCCTTGGGTTTTATTCAGCTTTCATGGTAGCTGATGTGGTGGAAATTGACACCTTATCCTATCGGCAAGGGGCTGCGGGTGTGAAGTGGCACTGTGACGGCGGCACAGAGTTTGAAATGGGGGAAGGCAGCAGACGTGATAGGGGAACGGAAATTACCCTTCATCTGGGACCAGATGGAGAAACCTTCTTAAGTGAATATACCGTAAGATCCACCATTGAAAAATACTGCTCCTTCATGCCGTATCCTATCTATTTTGAAGTGGCAGATAAGGAACCAGAGAAAGATAAGGATGGAAATATTATCATTTCAGAACCAGAGGCCCTAAATGATGTACTGCCTTTATATCTGAAGCAGCCAAGTGCCTGCACCGATGAGGAGTACAAAGAGTTCTACAGAAAAACCTTCAGGGATTTTCAGGAACCGCTTTTCTGGATTCATCTAAATATGGACTATCCGTTTAACCTAAAGGGGATTTTGTATTTCCCTAAATTAAGCACGGAGTTTGATACCATTGAGGGCCGCATCAAACTGTATAATAGCCAAGTCTTTGTGGCAGACAACATCAAGGAAGTAATTCCAGAGTTCTTATTGCTTTTGAAGGGTGTTATTGACTGTCCTGATTTACCTCTAAATGTATCTAGAAGCTTTCTTCAAAATGATGGTTTTACCAAAAAGATTTCTGATTATATTACCAAGAAGGTGGCTGACAAGCTAAATGGTCTCTTCAAGACAGATCGTGAAGGCTTTGAAAAATTCTGGGATGACATCAGTCCATTTATTAAATACGGATCGATCAAGGATGATAAATTCTATGAGAAGGTAGAATCCATCCTCCTATACAAAACAACGGATGAAAAACATGTGACCATCCAGGAGTACTTAGAGAACCATACTGGAAAACTAGAAAAGCAGGTGTACTACGTTTCAGATCCTGTGCAGCAGGCCCAGTATGTGGGATTATTAAAGGAGCATGGGGTAGAGGCTGTGATTTTAGACCACAGCATTGACTCGGCCTTCATATCCCATATAGAAGCGAAAAAGAATGATATACACTTTAAAAGAGTGGACTCAGATATTTCGGATCTCATGAAAGAACAGGATCAAACCGATGAAGAGACTGGTAAGACAGAAGTGGAAAGCATGATCAAGGTCTTTAAGAGAGCATTGGGCAAAGAGGATTGTAAAGTTCAGCTGGAAAGCTTAAAGTCTGAGGACGTGGCAGGGATGATCATCCTAGGGGAGGATAATCGAAGAATGCAGGAAATGATGAAGCGCTACAGCATGGGCGGCTTCAACCCAGGCATGTTCCCTAGCGAAGAGACCCTTGTGTTAAATAGAAAGCATCCTTTGATTAAATATATTCTAGGCCATGCCAATGAAGAAACAGAGCTGTTGGATTTAATTGCCCAGCAGGTATATGATTTGGCAGTGCTTAGCCATAAGCCCCTTGCACCAGAGGCTATGACAAAGTTCATAAAACGAAGCAATGAGCTTATGAAAAAGATGATTTCCTAGGAAGAGAAAGGGAGCAGCAGGGGCTGCTCCCTTTTTGCAGTGTTTGAGGTGGTATAACCGTAGGGAACGTGCCCCTGTGCCGTTCCGGCAGATATATCATTAACATCTCAAATCCTTGATTGGGCACAATGTTTATCTATTCTACAAACGGAAGGCCACAGGGGGCCTTCCCTACAATGGGTAATACATGGATTGAGGGGTCTTCGGGCGGGGAAACCCGCGCCCCTACTTCCTATACTCAATCTTCTAGCGTATTTTTATACAACAATGGCTTCAGTTTTTTCATTACCTACCTACCCTTGAAGCAAGCGTTTTCCTTGATTTGGGAAAAAATTACTGAAAATTATTTATAGATTTACTATTGCATAAATTTAAACACCCTAGTATAATAAGTCTTAAGTTGATGGACAAAAGCAAAGATTCTAAAAGTTATGACGGACAAAACTAAATATGATAAAAGTTATGACGGAGAGAAAAATACTAGAATTTTGACTACAGAGAGCCGAGATTGCTGAGAATCGGTGTTAATAAGGTATACAATGATCACTCCAGAGCTGCCAAGTTGAAATAGAGGTTAAAGTAAACAAGGCCGGGATTCTACGGAAAGTAGAAGTGCCACCGTTATATGGCTAGGGTTCAAAAGCATTCTTTTCGACCTAAAGAGATAATTCACGGGAGTTTTTTATCTAATAGGAAAGTTCTACTTTCCTATTAGATAAAAAAATCAGGGGTGCAGGGGAAGTATTCCCCGCCGTATTCAGAGGGGTGCTCAGGCTGCCTTGCAGCCGTCGAAGGGGAACTAGGTTCCCCTAGCGAAAGCGTCGGAGACGCTCTTTTTATTCTCCTGAAAAACATTTATCCATTTGGAATAAGTCTGGCCAGACCTTGTCCCAAGATCAAAGAAACAAAAAATATGAAGTATACACATTGAAAAAATCAAAACGTACATTGTAGAAGGAGTTGTGACGAGATGGAGCAAAAAAGAGATCAATGGGGATCAAAACTAGGATTTATTCTTGCAGCAGTTGGATCAGCTGTAGGGTTAGGAAATATTTGGAGATATCCGTATCTGCTGTACTCTAATGGCGGAGGTGCTTTCTTAATTCCTTACTTTTTCGCACTATTTACTGCGGGTATACCGCTGATGATTTTAGAATATGGATTAGGACATAAATACAAGGGATCTACCCCCTTGGCAATGGCAAGAGCGAATAAGAAATGGGAATGGCTGGGCTGGTGGCCTAGTATCAACTCATTTATCATATTGACCTATTATTCAATGATATTAAGCTGGGCAGTAAATTACTTGTATTTTAGTCTAACCCAAGCATGGGGAACAGACACCAACGCCTTTTTCTTTAATGATTTCTTAAAATTATCTAGTGCACCCTTTGACTTAGGGGGAATGGTATGGCCAATCTTCTTTGGCATTACAGCTCTTTGGGTAATTAATTGGTTCATTTGTTATCGAGGTGTTTCTGGCGGTATTGAAAAGCTTAACAAGATATTACTACCAACCCTTATCGGCATTATGGTTATTATCGTCATCCGAGGAGCAACCCTTCCAGGTGCAAGTCTTGGATTGAACAAATTATTTACACCTGATTGGTCAAAGGTTATGGACCCGAAGGTATGGATCGCTGCCTATGGCCAAGTATTTTTCTCACTAAGCTTAGCCATGGGGGTTATGATGACCTACTCCAGTTACCTACCGGAGAAAACAGATATTAATAATACAGCGTTTATGACGGCCTTTGCCAACAGTGGCTTTGAGTTTTTATCAGCCATAGGGGTCTTCGGAATCCTAGGATTCATGGCATCGAGTCAAGGGGTAGGTATTGATGAAGTTGCTTCACAAAGTATTGGACTTGCTTTTGTTGTTTTCCCTAAGGTGTTTACCATGATGGGAGCCTTCGGAAAAATATTTGGGGTACTTTTCTTTGCTTGTCTTGTATTTGCAGGATTGACATCCTCCGTATCCTTGGTAGAGGCATTTTCATCAGCCATCATAGACAAGACAGGAATGGACAGAAAAAAGGTTGTCACATTGGCTGCTGTTGGGGGCTATTTGGTAAGTATTTTCTATGCCACAGGGGCAGGACTATATTTCCTAGATATCATCGATGCATTTATCAACTCTTATGGTATTGTAGTCGTTGGTTTGGCAGAAGCTGTTGTTATCGGATGGTTATTAGGACCTGGACAAATCAGAGAGCATACCAATGCCATCTCCTACTATTCCATTGGTAAGTGGTGGGATGTGATGATCAAGTTTGTAACGCCCACAGTGTTGACATTTATGTTGGTGCAAAATATTGTGAACGAAATTAAGTCGCCTTATGGTGGATATCCTTCCCTGGCCCTTGCCATACTGGGATGGGGCGTAATCGGTTTAGGCATTTTATTATCTGTTGTGTTGAGTAAAAAAGCTTGGAAGAATAACAGCTTGGAAAATTATAAATAAGAAGTCAAAGGAGGCAGGGAAGATGACAGGAACATCACTCATATTCTTTCTCTTTGGCGCTACGGTACTATGGGGTGGATTGGCAGTGACCTTGGCCATAGCAATAAAGAAAGGGAAGACAAATTAAGGATTTTTATTGAACATATTGTTGAAATGAGAACGGGCAGCAAGAAGATTTTATTCTTGCTGCCCTACTTACTATTCGCAGGCCTTTTCTAATATCTTTCGCACAATTTCCTTGGTGGCGGCTCCTTCATGAACCTTTTCGCCATCTACATAGTATGTGGGTACGTAATAATAGTCATATTTATTGGCGATATCAGGCTGACGCCGCTCATCAATCTTTTTAATGTCGATGTTAAAATACTTCACATTTTCTTCTTTGAGCTCCTCCATCCATGTACTGGCTTCCTTGCAGAATGGACATGCCTCCATGGTAAACATCAATACAGATTTCATTTGGATACCCTCCTTTTTTAAATGTTAATTATGTTGAGATAATTGTTTTCTTAGATGGGCAACTTATGAGAGAATACAAGTAGAGCCTGCATCAATAAGATACAAATATTATACCCAAATTTGAGTATCAAAACAAAGGGTGAGTACATAAAATAACACTTTATATTGATCTGGAGGATAAGCATGATAAGGGAAATTCTCGAGGAAGAATACGGAGAAGTGCTTCAGTTTATAGAGCAAGACATTGGAAGGAATTATTTCATTCGCCTAGGACTTGAGAATACCAAGAGGGTATACGAAAGGATCATAGGAGAATGGGATCATGAAGGGAAATTAAAGGCAGTGCTCTTTAGACGTAAATTAGGGAATTTGCAGTTCTATGCCTGGGAGGATTTTGATGTGGAAGGATTTGCGGAATCCATGGGAAAGATGGAATTTAAGGCTTTGATTGGGCCTGCTTCCTATTGCGATTCGTTCCTAGGTAAAAATCTATTTTCCGCTGTCCATGGCGGTGCCATTATTGCCAAGTTAGCCGTGGAAAATCATAGATTAAGGACCACTGTTTTTGATGAAATAGATGTGCTTAGGGTTCAAGATCTAGATGAGGTGGTGGCCATATACGAGAAAGTATTTACTGGATTTAGTGGAAAGCCTGTGATGGAGGAAAGACTCAACAGCGGTAGGGGGAGAGGACTCTGCATTCGCAGAAATGGGAAAATCGCAGCTGTGGCTCAAAGTGAATTTGAAATGGATCATGCTGCTCTGATTGTTGGTGTTGCCACAGACCCGGAATTTCAGAGAAAAGGATTGGGAACTAAATGTGTAGAAGCATTATGCGGACAGCTGCTTAGGGAAGGTAAAGACCTATATTTGCAGTATGATAATATAGATGCGGGGCGTATTTATGAAAGCTTGGGCTTTATGCCCTTTGATCAAGTGATGCATTATGAAAAATAAATGATATTTGATATCAATAAATAGTTATTTGATATTTGATATAATATATGATATAATTCCAATTATAGAGGTGATGTACATGGACTTTCTAACAAAGAATGACATTATATATCAAAAGTTGAAGGATAAGATCATAGATGGCATGCTAAAGCCTGGAGAGAGGATTATTATTTCAGATTTGGCCGCAGAGTTTAATGTAAGCCCTATGCCAGTAAGGGAAGCCATCAAAAGACTACAGCAGGATGAGTTTGTGGAGGTAATACCCCATATAGGAGCAAGGGTTGCTTCTTTCGAGGTGGATAAACTGAAGGAAATCCTTCTTATCTTAACAGAGCTAGAAGTTTTGGCGGCAAAATTAGCTACTCCCTATATACATGACAACCAGATTAAGGAACTAGAAGAACTGATTCAAGAAATGGAGACGGCTTTAGAAGATCGAGACTATAGGATATATGCAGAGCTTAATAAGGAATTTCATGGGTGTATTTATAAGGCCAGCCCTTATCACTATCTCCACGAAATGATTATGGGTCTTTGGGAGAAATCTGCATTCTATAGAACACTTTTTACGAAATCAGATACGCGGCCAAAAGAATCCTTAGAGGAACATAAAGAATGGCTGGATGCAATAAAGGAAAAAAATGTTGAAAGGTCCCAGGAAATTCTTAGAAAGCACAAGGAAAAAGCTTTTGAAGTTTTCTTTCAGTCCTATAAATCAGAAAAGAAGTAGATAGAACCTCCTTAAAACAAGAGTTCGGTTAAATCTAGAATAGAATTCCCTTAGTTAGTATTTTTTTAGGGGATATGAATAATATATTAAAGAGTTTTTTATATAAAGCGTCAACAATACTGAAAAAGAAAAGGAGAGAAGCTTATGAAACAGGCATTAGAGGGTATTAAGGTATTAGACTTAACAAGGGTATTAGCAGGTCCATATGCGACTATGGTAATGGCAGATATGGGTGCCGATGTAATCAAGATTGAAGCGCCTGAGGTAGGAGATGATTCAAGACAATTTGGGCCCTATATCAAGGATGAAAGTGCATATTTTATGAGCTTAAACCGAAACAAAAGAAGTATAACACTAAACTTAAAAGCACCGAAGGCAAAAGAACTATTTATAGAAATGGTGAAGAAGGCAGATGTGGTGGTAGAAAACTACAGACCTGGCACCATGGAGAAGCTAGGCTTAGGCTATGAAGATCTAAAGAAAATTAATCCTAAAATTATCTATGCAGCAGCTTCAGGATTTGGTCACTCTGGCCCTTATAGCAAAAGGGCAGCCTACGATGCCGTTGTACAGGCCATGGGCGGAATTATGAGTATTACAGGACCAGTGGGAGGCAAACCAACCAGAGTTGGTCCATCCATCGGAGATGTTACCGCTGGATTATTTACAACCATCGGGATATTGTCAGCATTAAACTATCGTAACAATACTGGCGTAGGTCAAAAAGTGGATGTAGCCATGTTAGATTGCCAGGTAGCGATCTTAGAAAATGCCATCGCCAGATATGTAGTGACAGGAACGCCACCAAAACCAGCAGGCAATCGACACAGCTCCATTACACCATTTGAGCCATTTGAAACCAGTGATGGTGAAATCATGATCGCAGCGGGTAACGATGCACTATTCGTGAAGATGTGTGAATTGTTCGGAACTGAAGAATGGGTCCAAGATGAAAGATTTAAGACCAATCCACAAAGAACGAAGCATGTTGAGGAGTTAGTGCCATTAATTACTGCAGTTACAAAAACAAAGACAACGAAAGAATGGCAAGATCTATTGGACAAAGCAGGGGTTCCAAATGGACCAATCAATACCATCGATAAGGTGATGGAAGATCCACAGGTATTGGCAAGAGATATGATCGTAGAAGTAGACCATCCTGTAGCTGGGCACTTAAAAATGGCAGGGGTACCAATCAAAATGAGCGAGACTCAAGGCACTGTACGTACCCATGCACCATTGTTAGGACAACATACAGAAGAGATTTTAAAGGAATTGTTGGGTATGAGTACAGAGGAAATAGATGCTTTAAAGAACGAAAATATCTTCTAATAACTGAAAAAAATTATATCAATATGGGATGCTTTAAAGCATCCCATATTTTTCTAGAATTATCTGGATGGGGAATACTCTTTAGAAATACATTGTATTCCAGTGGATTGAATGGATGAAATTTACATTGACAGGGATACAGCATATCTACTAATGTAGTAATGGTATAGAAAACACACTTGGAGGAAAACATGTTTGACGATAATTATAAAACCATAGAAGCATCAGCCTGGCAGGGAAGGATTGATAGTGAAAGTAATTACGATACCTTCCGATGGCACCAATGGATACAACCCATAGATTTAAGGGAAAAAGACTTGGCTCCATTTACAGGGAAGTTAGGTTTTGCCTTTATCGGATTTTGCTGTGATGAAGGTGTAAAACGTAATAAAGGAAGGGCAGGCGCTGCCAATGGGCCCCAAAACATTCGGAGGGAGCTGTCCAATCTACCCTGCCGATTTACCCAAGAAGTGAAGCTTTTCGATGCAGGCAATATATACTGTGAAAACAGTACCCTAGAAGAAAGTCAAGAATTGCTTGCAAAAGCCGTTGAAAAGGTTCTGGAATTAAATCTTTTTCCTATTGTACTGGGAGGAGGACATGAAGTAGCTTTTGGTCATTATCAGGGGATACTTAATCATACAAAGAAAAACAATGCAAAACCCAATATCGGTATTATTAATTTCGATGCTCATTTTGATCTGAGGCCTTATCCCAATGGAGGAAGTTCAGGAACCATGTTCCGGCAAATAGCCGACCAGTGTCAGGAGCAAGCGTTGAATTATTCCTATTTCTGTGTAGGGGTACAGAAGCACAGCAACACCATCGATTTGTTCAAAACTGCAGATCGATTGGAGGCAGAATATGTCCTTGCAAAAGATATTATTGATGGGGACAGCTGGAGTCTATTAGAAAGATTTGATCAATTTATAAAAGGGAATGACCATATTTATATGACCATCTGCGCCGATGTATTTTCATCAGCCTTTGCGCCGGGGGTCAGCGCCACCCAGCCCTTAGGGCTAGAACCTGAAAAGGTGATAAAATTTATAAAATATATATTGAAGTCCAATAAAGTAGTGAGTTTTGATATTGCCGAGGTATCCCCGCGATTCGATCAAGACAACACAACTGCAAACCTGGCAAAGGTATTGATTTTTTCTGTCATAGATACCCTATGCCAAGGTCACGATCTGGCCCTTTAGGTAGGGCAGGGTGTAGGAAAATGCGTACTAAGGTGCCCAGGTTAAGGTTAAGGCTAAGGGTAAGTAAAAGACCCCCAGCGTCGGACAGAAGCAAATTCTCAACCTTAACCTCAGCCTCAACCTTGCGTAGCTTTGCTACGCATACTTTTAAGATTTTTTAAAAGAAATGGTATGTTTTTACAATGGTGTGGTATAATTTTACTCGTGGGGAAAATATAGAAACAAAGGATCTATACGACGAGTGAAAGGGGTTTTATCATGGATCATGCTTTGCTGGAAAAATATGCTCAGTTGATTGTAAAAACAGGGGTAAACATTCAAAAAGATCAGATTTTAGTGATTACCACACCCATAGAATGTGCTTCCTTTGCAAGATTGATTGCCAAAATTGCCTATGAAGAAGGGGCGAAGGATGTGGTAATGAATTGGAGAGACGAGTTGTTCTCAAAAATTAGATTTATCCATGGGCCAGAGGAAATTTTTGAAGAATTTCCATCCTGGCAGAAGGAGTTATACATATCCTATGCAAATCAAGGGGCAGCATTCTTAAGCATTTCTGCTTCTGATCCAGAATTGATGAAGGATGTTAATCCCGAAAGAATGGCGAAGGCAGAAAAGGTTCGGAGCACTGCTTTAAAAGAATATTATGAAAGACTAATGGCCAACAAAAACGTATGGTGCGTGGCATCGGTTCCAACGCCAGCTTGGGCAGCGAAGGTCTTTCCAGGACTTTCGGAGGATGATGCAGTGGAAAAGCTATGGGAAACCATATGTAAGACTGTAAGGGCAGACCAAGAAGACCCTGTGGCAGCCTGGGAAGCACATAAAAACAATTTGAAGGAAAAAATGGCATTCCTCAATGAAAATCAATTTAAGATGCTACATTATAAAAATTCTTTGGGTACAGATTTAAGGATCGAACTCCCAGAAGGACATCTGTGGCTTGGCGGATCGGACTATACCCCTAGAGGTGTAGAGTTTATCGCCAATATGCCTACAGAGGAAATCTTCACTTTACCAAAGAAGACAGGAGTCAATGGGACAGTAGTCAGCTCCATGCCTTTGAACCACAATGGAAATTTGATTGATGAGTTCTCCTTTACATTTAAGGATGGAAAAGTCGTAGATTTCAGTGCAAAAAAAGGGTATGATGTCCTGAAAAAGCTCTTAGAAACAGATGAAGGGGCCTTATACCTTGGAGAGGTTGCATTGGTTCAATACGACTCACCGATTTCAAATTTAAATATATTGTTCTACAATACTCTTTTTGATGAAAACGCTTCCTGTCATTTGGCCATAGGAAAAGCATATCCCGTGTGTATAAAGGGCGGCGAAGATATGTCAGAGGCAGAATTAGAAAAGGCAGGGGTAAATGATTCACTTACCCATGAGGACTTTATGCTCGGAACAGCAGATTTAGAGATCATGGGTACGACGATAGATGGACGAGAAATACCAATATTTAAGAATGGAAATTTCGCATTTTAATAAAGGGGACGAATTCATCTGAATTCGTCCCCTTTATTAAAATGCTGCCGAGCACCTATTATGGTGTAATGAGAAAAGTAAAAAGCACAAGGAGTTGACATCATAATAAAATAGTTTTATAATAAAACAGTTCGTATATAAAACGAAAGAAAGGTGCGTAATTATGGAAGAGTTAAAGCATAGCACACCAGAACAAATTCAAGATTTGTTAAAAAAAATTCATATGAACATCAGTCACGTAATGATGAAAGAACTAGAGAGTAAACACCTAACCATGCATCAGGTATTTATCATGAAGATGATTAAAAAGCATCCCAAAGCCAATTTAACTACTTTATGCAATCATTTAAACCTGGCGAAAAGCTCTTTGAGTTTGACTGTGAATAAGTTGGTAGATGAGGGTTATGTGAAACGGATTGAGAATCAGGAAGATAGAAGGAATATATACTTTGACATTTCAGATGAGGGGAAAAAAATGTTTAATGAGATGCGAGAAAAAAGCAGAAAGCATTTTGGTGGACTGATAGATGGGTTAGAATCTGATGAATTAATGGAAATCGAGGTGCAGCTGTTGAAGTTACACAATACGATAGAAAAGAATATTAGAAATCGAGGGTAATTTTGGATGAATAGTATCTTGGAATGGAGCTGATAAAGGATGATACAACTACTGAAATTTTTAAGACCCTATACAAATACGGTTGTCGCGGTTTTGGCTCTTCTGTTCTTCCAATCTTTAGGAGAGCTGTACTTGCCTACCTTGATGGCAGATATCGTAGACAAAGGGATTGTCAATGGAGATACCCGTTATATTATCAGCATCGGGGGATTGATGCTCCTAGTAGCGGCACTTGGAACCAGTTGTTCTATTGGGGCTGCATTTTTATCATCTAAAACGGCAACGGCTTTTAGCAGGGATCTTCGTGGCAAAGTTTTTTCAAGGGTAGAGAGCTATTCTCTTCATGAATTTGACAAGATTGGTACAGCTTCACTGATCACTAGAACGACCAATGATATCAATCAGGTTCAGCAAGTGATGATTATGGGATTACGTATGATGGTCAGTGCACCCATGATGTGCATTGGGGGAATTATTATGGCAGTGTCTAAGGATGCAAAGCTATCACTAATCTTCGTCGTTGTCATCCCAGTACTAGCAGTCTTAATATTCTCTGTGGCGCGCAAGGGACTGCCTCTTTTTAAAGTGATGCAGGGAAAGCTGGATAAGCTAAACCTTGTACTTCGGGAAAATTTAATAGGGATTCGAGTAGTTCGTGCTTTTAATCGTATCGATCATGAAAAGAAACGTTTTAACGATGCAAACCGAGATTTAACGGATAATGCCATTCGCGTCAACAAGATTATGGCTGCGATCATGCCGATGATGATGCTTGTAATGAACTTTACGACCATTGCTATTATCTGGTTTGGGAGCATTCGTATCGACAATGGGAACATGCAGGTTGGAGATATGATGGCATTTATCCAATATGCCATGCAGATCATGTTCTCCCTGATCATGGTTTCTATGATGTTCGTTATGATCCCGAGGGCTTCCGCATCGGCCATAAGGATCAATGAAGTGTTAGATATGGTTCCAGAGATTGAAGATGCAGATGAGATAAAGGAAGGAAATGATAAAAAAGGTTATGTGGCCTTTGAGCATGTAACCTTCTATTACCCAGGAGCCGAACAGCCAGCCCTCCAAGATATTACATTCCAGGCAGGGCCAGGGGAGGTAACAGCGATCATTGGTGGAACAGGTTCGGGCAAATCGACCTTGATCAATTTGATCACCAGATTCTATGATGTGAACGACGGAAGTATACGAGTGGATGATGTGGATGTCCGTGAAATCTCTCAGGAGAGCCTTCGGGCTAAAATTGGATTGATACCTCAAAAGGCTGTGCTTTTTACAGGTACCATTGCAGAAAACATTCGATATGGGAAAGAAAATGCATCGGATGAGGAAATCAGACATGCAGCAGAAACGGCTCAGGCTATGGATTTTATAGCAACGATGAAGGATGGCTTTGAATCGGTTCTTGCCCAAGGGGGGAAAAATGTATCTGGGGGACAGAAGCAGCGGCTGGCCATTGCCCGAGCATTGATTAGAAAACCAGAGATATATATTTTTGATGACAGCTTTTCTGCCTTAGACTTCAAAACTGACGCAAAGCTCCGAGCTGCCCTTAAGAGAGAGACAAAGGATGCTACGGTGTTAATTGTAGCCCAACGGGTAAGCACGGTGATGGATGCAGATCGGATCATTGTCTTGGACGAAGGGGAAATTGTAGGAATGGGAAAACATAGAGAGCTTTTAAACACTTGTAAAGTTTACCGTGAGATTGTAACGTCGCAGCTTTCAGAGGAGGAAATCGCATGAGTGAACAACGTGGAGGTCATGTAGGCGGTAGAAGATTTGGCGGAGGGCCCATGGGCCATGGCATGGGAATGCCTGGGGAAAAGCCAAAGGATTTTAAAGGTACAATGAAACGGCTGCTTGTCTATTTAAAACCCCGGAGCTTTCAATTTGTTATCGTATTTTTTATGGCAGTTTTAAGCACTGCTTTCAGCATTTTCAGTCCAAAGGTTATGGGGAAAGCCACAACCAAGCTGTTCGAGGGAATCATGATGAAAATCCAGGGTGTTCCAGGAGCCGGGATTGACTTCGATTATATCTTTCAGATACTTCTGATTCTAGGAGGACTATATCTGATCAGTACCTTTTTTAGTTATATTCAGCAGTTCATTATGGCCGGTGTTGCCCAAAAAACCGTTTATGATATCCGAGAAGCTGTGAATGATAAGCTTGCACGGCTGCCCCTAAAATTCTTTGATTCTCGTACCCATGGGGAAATATTGAGTCGTGTTACCAACGATATTGATAATATTGGTAGTACACTGCAGCAAAGCATGACCCAACTCATCACATCGGTCATCACCTTGGTAGGCATTGTAATCATGATGTTATCCATCAGTCCGCTGATGACGTTGATCTGTGTAGTAACCCTGCCATTGTATGTGATGGTAACGAAGGCCGTAACTTCTCGTTCTCAGAAATTTTTTGCAGGGCAGCAGAAGGCATTGGGAGAACTGAATGGCCATGTGGAGGAGATGTATACAGGCCACACCATTGTAAAAGCCTTTGGTCATGAAAAGAAATCTGTTGAACAGTTTAATCAGATCAATGAAAGGCTCTATCATGAGGGATGGAAGGCTCAGTTTATTTCAGGTATTATCATGCCGTTCATGAGCTTTATCAACAACATCGGGTATGTATTTGTCTGCGTGGTCGGCGGTATTCTTGTGACGAGACAGACAATCCAGATCGGGGATGTTCAGGCATTTATTCAGTACTCCAGACAGTTTACACAGCCCATCGTACAGACAGCCAATATTGCCAATATCCTTCAATCTACCGTGGCTTCGGCAGAGCGGGTTTTTGAACTGCTGGATGAGGCGGAGGAGATACCGGATGCCATGGATGTAAATGAAATTACTTCTCCTAGAGGAGAGGTACGGTTTGAACATGTGAGGTTTGGTTATCAGGAGGATTCTATACTGATGGAAGACCTAAACATTGATGTAAAGCAAGGTCAAACCGTGGCTATTGTAGGACCGACGGGGGCGGGAAAAACGACCCTTGTTAATCTATTGATGCGTTTTTACGAAATCAAAGAGGGCAGAATTACCATTGATGGAAGAGATATTCGAAATATAAAACGAGGAAACCTGCGAAGTATTTTTGGTATGGTGCTGCAAGATACCTGGCTCTTCCATGGTACCATCCGAGAGAATATTGGTTATGGCCGTCAGGGTGCCAGTGAAGAAGAAATTATTGAAGCAGCCAAGGCTGCCCGGGCCCATCACTTTATCAAAACCCTTCCAGATGGATATGATACTTTGCTCAATGAGGAAGCTTCGAATATTTCCCAAGGACAAAAACAGCTGTTGACCATTGCTCGGGCTATTCTGGCGGATCCAGCAATCTTGATACTGGACGAGGCCACCAGCAGTGTAGATACAAGGACCGAGCTGAATATACAGAAAGCCATGGGGGAGCTGATGAATGGAAGAACCAGTTTTGTCATCGCCCATCGACTATCAACCATTCGTAATGCAGATTTGATTTTGGTCATGAATAACGGCAGTGTCATTGAGAAGGGGAAGCATCAAGGGCTCTTAGACAAAGGCGGTTTTTATGCAGACCTGTATAACAGTCAGTTTGCAGGTAGCCAAGTGAGCTGATATAAGGATTTCAATATAAATAGACCATGAATCTTCATGGTCTATTTATATTGGGCGATGACGTTTCGAATAGAAAGCATTCGATGATCTAGGTTAGAAACAACATCGGCACATTCTTTCAGTTGGTCAGTGATACCTTCTGGAACAGCTTTATTAAACTTGTAGAAGATTTTATGCTCCAAACTTGCCCAGAAATCCATGGCAATGGTACGGATTTGTATTTCCACCTTCACTGGTTCGGCTCGGTCAGAAAGAAAGATAGGAATCTCAACGATGAGATGGAGACTTTGATAGCCATTGGGCTTAGGATTTTTGATATAATCCTTTACCTCCACAATTTTCACATCACTCTGGTTCTTAATCAAGTCATAGATGGTATAGATATCCGATGTAAAAGAACAAATGATCCGAACTCCAGCAATATCATGAATATGTTCCTTTGCATCCTCAATGGTGACACCATGGCCCTTACGTTTTAATTTGCTGATGATGCTGTCCGTTGTTTTCACTCTGGATTTGATATGCTCAATAGGGTTATGGGCATGAATAAACTGAAATTCTTCATTCAAAATATTTAACTTGGTATCGATTTCTTTAAGGGCAAATTTATAAATAAGTATTAGATTTTTCCATTCAGCTACATCCCTAGGTATTTTCATGGCTTCCATGACAAAATCACTCCTGTTTTTGTAAATATGAGCGTATGTATTATATGAACTACTTTCATTATAACACATGTCGAAATTTGTTTTTTGTAGGCTATCTATATTTTAGCATACAATAAGAGGTCATAGATGTAAAGTTTTCCAACGATCTTAGATGGATAAGAGTGAAAGTCTTAGAAGTTTTACAGAAAAGGAAAATCGTTAGACAGCAGGAAACATTTAGCATGTATAGAAGTTAGTATGTATATCTTTGGTGAGGAGGGAACAGAAATGAAAACAATAAGAATTGCGATGGTAGGCTTTGGGAATGCAGGGAAAGCCTTGGCAAAAATCATTTTAGATAAGCAGGAAGCATTAGATAAAACCATGGGTTGGAAGCTGAAGACGGTAGCTATTACTACTGCAACCAGGGGAAATCTGGTGGACGAAAATGGTATCGATTTAAAAAAGACCCTTAAGGACTTGGAATGTCAAGGATGCTTCGATAAGACGTGGGAAGCTTATCGGGAATGGACTACCTTAGAAATCATTGAGAAAGTAGATTATGATGTACTCATCGAAATTTCGCCCTTAAATATCTTTACAGGACAACCGGCCATCGATCATATCCATACAGCCTTTGGCAGAAAAAAACATGTCATCACTGCCAATAAGGGCCCTATTGCATGGGCATATCACCAATTAAAAACCATGGCAGAAAAGCAGCAGGTCTACTTCTTTCACGAGACGACGGTCATGGATGGCACCCCTGTGTTCAATCTAGTGGATGAAACCCTGCCCATGTGCAAGGTTATGGGAATAAAAGGAATCCTGAACACCACCACCAATTTTGTTCTAGAGGAAATGGCGCATGAGAAAAGCTTTGAAGATGCTATGAATGAAGGGAAAAGAAGAGGTTTTGTGGAGGCAGACCCTTCTATGGATATAGAAGGATGGGATGCAGCTGCGAAAACTGCAGCACTACTGAATGTACTGATGGACGCAAATATCACACCAAGGGAAATACAAAGAAAAGGTATAGAGGATGTCACCTATGAGGATATACTGAAGGCCCAGCAGGCAGGAAAAGTGATCAAGCTGATCTGCCAGGGAATGGTGGATGACGGGAAAGTTATAGGTATGGTGAAACCCATGGAGATCTCCAATGATCATGTTTTTGCCAGCGTAACAGGAACCTCATCTATACTGTCTATTCAAACGGATTTAATGGGTGAACTGACCGTCATTGAACACGACCCTGAGATTGAACAAACAGGCTATGGATTATTCAGTGATTTGATGAGGCTGATTAGGAAATTTTGATCGATGTCTAATAGAATGTAGCAAAAGAAGTATTACGTGTATGTAGGACAATGCGGCATAAATGCCGCAGATCAAGATCGAGATTGAAACCCGTAGACCAGGGTCATCCTGCCCTTGTTCTGCTGATCTCTTGGGTCTTCGGGCGGGGAAACCCGCGCCCCTACCGTCTTTACTCGATCTCAATCTTGATCTCGATCTTCTGTCGTATCTTTTATTTGTTACGAAGAGATATAATGGGTAACTATACAAGCTAACGAGAATTAGCTCATAAGGTGATTATAATAATCGCCTTTTTATTTTTGTCTTTTGAATATGATTTAGACAAATGGAGTGTTTATTGACAAGGATTGGGGAAATATATATAATAGACTTATTGGTCTAGACTGAATGGTCTATAGAAAATGATCTTTTATTGTTACTACATTCCCATCAAGAACCTATTGGAATAGATAAGGAGTGATGAAAATGACAAAGTTTCATTTCCCTGTAGGATATCACAAGTTTCATCCAACAAAAATCATGGATTTTCAATTGAATCGGTGGTATTCCTTTGGCTATGCAAGGTTTGAAGATATGATAGAGGCAGGAAAGAAAATAAAATCCATAGAAGATTGGAAAGGCGAGATGGTTCGCCAGGCAGAGAAGGCCTTGGAAGAAGGGCGAACGATGAATGGAGCATTCTATTATCGGGCGGCAGAATTTTTTGTATCTCCATCAGACCCTGACAAGCAGTTACTGTACGAGAAGTTCATAGACCTTTTTTATCATCAAGTATTTTCAGAAGATAAGATAGAAAGGGTATTTGTCCCATATGAAAAAGGATATCTTCCTGCTATGAGAATTCCTTCCAACACCAAACAGACAAAAGATACGATTGTCATTCACGGGGGATTTGATTCCTTCATTGAAGAGTTTTATTCCATGGCCTGTTATTTTGCAGACCTAGGGTATGAAGTAATCCTATTTGAAGGACCAGGACAGGGTGGGGCCCTAAAAAAATACGGCCTGCCTTTGACCCATGAATGGGAAAAACCTGCCAAGGCTATTCTAGACTATTTTGATTTGAAGTCAGTCACGTGGATAGGTATTTCCATGGGAGGATGGCTGTGTTTCCGTGCAGCTGCCTTTGAACCTAGGATCAAGCGGGTCATTGCATCCAGTATTGCATTTGATTACATGCAGATTCCCCCAGAACCGGTAGCAAAGCTCGCAAAACTATTCTTCCGGTTTCCTAAAATGATGAATTACATGGCAAAAGTGAAAGCAAAGGCTAGTGACCAGAATAAATGGGGGATTTATAATTTGATGCATATTACCAAAAAAGATAACCCTTTTGATGCCAGTATGGCAATGATTCAGCTGAATGAGAAAAATCTGCATTCGGAGTTAGTAAACCAGGATGTATTGATTCTAACAGGTGCTGAAGACCATTTCATTCCATTAAAAATGCATTATAAACAGATAGAAGCCCTGAAAAGTGCAAAATCTATTACAGAACGGATATTTACAAGGGAAGAGCAAGGTCAAAATCACTGTCAGGTGGGGAACTTCGGTTTGGCACTGGATGTAATGACAAAATGGATTGAAGAGAAATTATAATTTAGATAAAATGAATGTAGAATTAGAGATAAAAGAATAGATAGCTATCAGAATTCGATGCAGTGGATGAAATGATTGACAGTAGAGGTGAAAAACAATGGATCAGGAAAAAGAGAAAAGCTTTGAGAGACGGCAGTACCTTATAGATGCAGCGATTAAGGAATTTAGCCAGAAAGGCTATGAAAGTGCTTCCCTTAACAACATACTAAAAGAAGCCCAGATTAGCAAAGGTACCTTTTACTATCATTTTAAGAACAAAGAAGAGTTATACTTTTATCTCATTGAGCTTTTGATCCAAGAGAAGAAGAGGTTTCTTGGTCAAGCTATGAAGCCAGAGGATTTTCAGCAGGATATCTTTACAATTCTTAAACTTCAAGCGAAGCTTGGGATTGAATTTGCAGGAAATAATCCAGAAATCAATGATTTTGCAGAAAGCTTTACCAAGGAAAAGGGCAGTGAAATTTATGTAAAAGCCCTAAAAAAATATAATTTCCATGAGAATGACCCTATGAAATTGTTGATTGATCGAGCATATACAAGAGGGGATCTGAGAACGGACTTACCCAAAGAATTTGTTCAGAGATTGATCGGGTATTTGTTCACCCATATGGCAGAGATCACCAATGCAGTAAAGGTACAGGAGTATGAGGGAGATTTAAATTATCTAATTGATTTTATGTGTGATGGATTGAGGGCAAAAGAGTAGAAAAGACATGAACGAGCCAGTCTGTTTTAGGATAGACTGGCTTTTCTATATCATTGGGCTATAATAGTATTATAAGAAAAATAAAAAATCGAGAACTTGATGGATGGGTCGGCATTAAAGGGGGACTAAAATACCGGGACATCAATTTCTCGATAGTGATAGTATTGACAGGTTTCAGAACCTTATACATGGATGGTAGAAAAATATTTTGAATTTTTCATGGCTTATAAAAACGAAGGAGAAGGTGAATACATAATGATACAAGTATATCCTAACATCTATCAAATAGAGATTCCCCTGCCTAATAATCCCTTAAGAGCAGTCAACAGCTATGTTGTTATCTCGGAAGACAGGAATCTAATCATCGATACAGGCTTCAATAGTGAGGCTTGTAGAGATGCGTTGATGGGAGGAATCCAAGAACTGAGCATAGATTTAAAGAAAACAGACTTATTGATTACTCACTTGCATTCAGACCATTCAGGTCTCGCTGCCGAATTAAACCATGAAGGGGTTAAGGTATATGCTGGTGCCATAGATGGCCACATGATCAATGAGATGACAAAGAAGGAATATTGGGAGACGTTTGAAGAATACAATGTCCTATTTGGCCTAGGGCAAGATGGTATCTCCTTTGAAGAACACCCAGGATATAAATACTGCCCCAAGAAACCCATCGATTTTAATGCACTGGGGGAAGGAGATATTCTAAACATAGGAAGGTATGTCTTTGAAGTAGTAGATATTCCAGGACATACGCCTGGACAGATAGGACTTTATGAGAAAAAACACAAGTTGTTTTTCGGTGGAGATCATATCCTAGATAGAATTACGCCCAATATAGCATTTTGGGGATTTGATCAGGATATTCTATCGATTTATTTTAACAGTCTAAAGAAAGTGCGTGCATACGATATTGACTATCTTTTTACAGCCCATCGCAATATCATAAGGGATCCAAAACGGCGCATCGATGAGCTTTTACAGCATCATAAGAAGCGCCTAGATGAGATCATGGGAATTATTAAGGGCGAGAGAAGGACGGTTCGAGATACGGCATCACGGATGCATTGGGATTTGAGATATGATACATGGGAAGACTTTCCCGGTCCTCAGAAATGGTTTGCCGCAGGGGAAGCCATGTCCCATTTAGAGCATCTAGCAGCCATCGGCTTAGCTGAAAAGACCCAGGAAAATGGGATATTATACTATTGCGTATACTAGCATAGGGGAGGAGGACCATGGAAATGATGTGTTCATTTGAGACCGAGCTTGTTGCCATAGAGCGGGTCGCCATTGGAGGAATACCTTGTCTGAAGATTCGACCCAAAGGGAGTCGTGACCAACTTCCAACGTTGATATTTTATCATGGCTGGAGCTCCAACAAAGAGTACCAAAAATTTAGAGGGGTTTCCCTTGCAACCTATGGATATCAAGTGATTCTGCCTGATGCCCTGCATCATGGAGAGAGAAATCCTATACAATATGATGATCCCAAAATGATGGAAGTGTACTTTTGGAAAGTTGTGCTTCAGAATGTAGAGGAATCCAGGACGCTGATCCAGGAAATCGTAGAAAATCATGATGGAGATCCTCGGCGGATAGGGGTCATGGGGAGCTCTATGGGGGGATTCAGTGCATCGGGTGTATTTGTTCATAATTCTCAGGTACAGTGCTTGGTAAATTTTAATGGTTCCTGTGCCTGGGCAAAGGCAGAGGAGATATTTCGGCAGAGCGGGAAAATACCGCCGGCAGATCCATCTCACCTAGAGATGCTTGCCCAATATGACCCTTCGCAGCAAAAGGAAGCCCTTAGGGGAAGGCCTATTTTGATGCTCCATGGCGATGCGGATTCATCGGTGCCCATCGACTGTCAGCGAGTTTTCTATCAAGAGGCATCCCCTTTATATAAGGAGGCACCTGAGAAATTAAGGCTCCAGGAAATCCCTAGATTGGATCATTATATCACCACAGGAATGTTGGAGGAAGCCATCATATGGCTTAAAAAATACCTGTAGCAATATCTTCCATAGGGCAGGGGCTGAAAAAGTTTGCATTGTTCACTGCAGTATGTTATAAGTAAGTAAATCAACCCATAGAAGGAAAGGGAGTACCATGAATCTTTTAAACGTAGAAAATATTTCGAAAAACTATAGTGAGAAACCACTATTGAATCATATCAATCTAGGCATTAATGAGGGAGATAGAATTGGCGTCATAGGTATCAATGGCACGGGAAAAAGTACACTGTTAAAGATCATCGCTGGAATGGAAGTGCCTGATGATGGCCGGGTGATGAAGGGAAGTTCTGTAGTGATAGAATATTTGTCCCAAAACCCTTATTTCGATCCCGAAGCCAATGTCCTTACCCAGGTATTTAAAGGGGAATCAGCGGTGATGAAGGTTCTTCGCGCCTATGAGGAAGCCATCCAGAATCCAGACACCCCCAATGAAATGATTATAAAGCTTAGCCATGATATGGATACCATGAATGGTTGGAGTATCGAAAACGAAGCCAAGACAGTGCTGACAAAGCTGGGCATTACGGACTTTCAGGGGAAGGTAGGAACCCTATCAGGAGGTCAGCGAAAGCGTATTGCTTTGGCAGCAGCATTAATCAACCCATCGGACTTACTGATTCTAGATGAACCTACGAACCATTTGGATAATGACACCATTGATTGGCTGGAGCAGTATCTGAATAAGAGAAAAGGGGCCCTTCTTATGATTACCCATGACCGATATTTTTTGGATCGGGTTGTCAATGAGATTATCGAGTTAGATCAGGGCAATTTGTTTGTATATAAAGGGAATTACAATAATTTCTTAGAGAAGAAGGTAGAACGTGAGGATATAGAGGCTGCCACAGAAAGGAAACGGCAGAACCTGTTACGAAATGAGCTGGCATGGATCAGACGGGGTGCCCGGGCTAGAAGTACAAAACAAAAAGCGAGAATCGAGCGTTTTGAAAAGCTAAAGGAGGCAGGCGTAGATTTCGACGAGGAGAAATTGGAGATATCTGTGGCCAGCAGCCGGTTAGGAAGAAAGGTTATAGAGTTAGAGCATATTTCTAAGGCCTTTGATGGCAAGGAAGTGATCTGCGATTTTAGTTATACGGTTTTAAGGAATGATCGAATAGGTATTATAGGTCCCAATGGAAGGGGCAAGTCCACCTTGATAAATCTACTGGCAGGGATACTTCAACCAGACCAAGGAAAGATTGAAGTGGGTGAAACGGTGAAGATCGGTATGTTCGCCCAAGAAACCTCCCATATGGATGATAGCCTGCGGGTCATTGAATATATTCGAGAAGGGGCAGAGTACGTCAAGACAGCGGATGGAGAAAGAATCAGTGCCTCCCAAATGCTTGAAAGGTTTTTGTTTCCCCCTGGATTACAGTGGACGCCCATTGGCAGGCTTTCCGGGGGTGAAAGAAGAAGATTACATCTCTTGAGAATCCTCATGGAAGCGCCTAATGTACTGCTGCTAGATGAACCTACCAACGATTTGGATATTGAAACCCTTACCATTCTGGAGGACTATCTGGAATATTTTTCAGGAGCGGTGATCGCTGTCTCCCATGACCGCTATTTCTTAGATAAAATGGCAGACAAGATTTTTGCTTTTAAAGGTCAAGGAATGATCCAGCAGTATACGGGTAACTATAGCGATTATAAAGAAAGCAGTGCCTATGAGGTAGAACATGAAGCATCAGAAAAGGATACAATGGCAAAGAAAGCGGATGCTGTAAGTAAAGTAGAGAGGGTAAAGGAGAAACCATTAAAGTTTTCCTTTAAAGAGCAGCGAGAGTACGAGGAGATTGACGATGTCATTGCCAATCTTGAGGAAAAAATTCAAGAAATAGAAGAAAAGCTTAACAATGCTGTTACGGAGTATACGCTTCTACAACAGTTATCTGCAGAAAAGGAAGACCTAGAAATGCAGTTGGAAGAGAAAATGGAAAGATGGATGTATCTCAATGAACTGGCTGAAAAAATTGAGAAGAAATAATGAGCCGCCCACTTTAGGGTGGTTGGTTTGGGTTATCCACAATGACAATACGCTTTGCCAATAGTAAATTATGTGTCATTTTATCATCGTAACTTTGATATAATTTGTAGGGTAATAGCAGAATAAAAGATAATATTTGGAGGGAATAGGCATGGAATGGATAGAGATTTTGAAGGCGATTATATTGGGAATTGTCCAGGGAATTACGGAATGGCTTCCGGTGAGCAGCACGGGCCATCTTATTTTGGTGGAAGAAATGATGAAGTTCAGGCTTTCTCCTACCTTTGTCAGTACATTTTTTGTTGTGATCCAATTTGGATCTATTTTGGCAGTAATCGTTCTATTCTTTAAGAAGCTAAACCCTTTTGATCCACGTAAAAAAGCATATGAGAGAAGAGAGACATTGAGTATTTGGTTTAAAATTATTGTAGCTACGGTGCCAGCTGGTGTTGTAGGTGTACTATTTGAGGATGCCATAGAGGAACTGTTGTATAATCCTATAACGGTAGCTTTAACTTTGATTATCTATGGTGTAGCATTTATCGTTATAGAAAATTTCAATAAGAGAGCTAGAATTAATTCATTTCAGCAGCTAAGCTATATGACTGCTATCGGTATAGGGCTGTTTCAGATATTGGCATTGGTTCCAGGGACATCTCGATCAGGTTCAACCATCATCGGCGCAGTGCTTCTAGGGACATCAAGATACATCGCAGCGGAGTTTTCATTTTTTCTAGCCATACCTATTATGCTGGGAGCCAGTGTTTTAAAGCTAATGAAAGCAGGACTAGGCTTCAGCAGCTCGGAATGGATTGCCCTAGGGACAGGTTCTTTGGTTGCCTTTGTGGTATCTATATTTGCCATCAAATTCTTGATGGATTATATTAAGAAGCATGATTTCAAGGTGTTCGGATACTATAGAATTGTACTAGGTATCATCGTGCTAGGATACTTTCAGTTCATTGCTGGATAAGTAAAAGCTATTTGAAAGATTTCTTCAAAAATGAGGGAATCTTTTTTTATACATTAATTGGGTATGGATACTATCGTGGGCGGATAAAATAAAAAAAGGATACAGAATTTTTAGAAAAAGAATCTTTACAAATGAAATTGGAGTATGCTAAACTTACATTATAAACTTGCATGCAAGAATTCAAGAGATCAAGAATGTAAGCCTTGCTATTTGCATTGAATAGATTTATTATTTTAGTTGGAGACTTTAATAAAAGAGGGGAATTCCAATTAGAATTAGATAAGTAGGTGGTAGCATGACAAATTTACATTTTAAAAGCATGAACAGCGAAGAAATTTATGCTGCATTGAAAGAAGATATCCTTAATCTTAGACTAGCTCCAGGGCAGTTCATTAGTGAAAATGAGATTTCTAAGAAATATAATGTGTCTAGAACTCCTGTAAAGACGGCATTCTTAAGACTTAGCAGCGAGAAGTTTATAGAAATCGTTCCTCAAAAGGGTACCTATGTCACGTTGTTGGATATGGAATTGATTAAGGAAATCATTTATATGCGAAATGTCCTTGAAACTACAGTCATAAAAGGAGTCATAGGAAATATACCTGATGAGATCCTTTGCAAGTTGGAAGAGAATCTTAAAAAGCAGGAAGCGATCGTGAGTAAGCCTGAAATAGACCCCAGTGAATTCTATGCTGTAGACAGCCAATTTCATGGAATTTTATTTGACTTTGCAGGCAAAACAAAACTCTGGGAGGTCATTCAGGAGTTTCAGGTGTATTATACAAGATTTAGAATGCTAGATATTGTTGCTGTAGGAAAATTTGATAGATTGTATGAAGAGCATTTCGAGTTGTTTGAAATTATCAAAAATGCGCGCGTTGATAAACTGGATGAGATAATGGATCGTCATCTGCATGGGAATATCAACAGGCTTGGAGATAAGATATACAATGAGCTGAAGGACTACTTCATTCAAAAATAGGGGAATAAAGGTTCCCCCGAATAATACTTTACTATTGGAGGTAATCATGAATATAAGGTATGGTGCCAATCAGTTAGATGTAAAAACATACGATACAGAGAGACTAAGAGAAGAGTTTCTGATCGAAAAGCTTTTCGAAGCAGATGATGTGCTGTCCACGTACTCTCATATCGATAGAATCATTACCATGGGAGCGATGCCTGTATCCCAAACATTAAACCTAGAGAAAAACATAGATTGTCAAAAAGATCTTGGGGTGGACTATTTCCTTGAACGACGGGAGCTAGGGATTATAAATATTGGCGGCCCTGGAACTGTTATCGTGGATGAAGTGGAGTATAGACTGGAAAGGCTAAATGGTCTATATGTAGGAAAGGAATGCCACGATATTTATCTTAAAAGCGAGAACCCTGAAGAACCAGCAAAGTTCTACATGTCTTCTACACCTGCCCATAAAAAATTCGATACGAAACTAATTACCCTTGATATCGCAAATAAGGTAGAAATGGGAAGCGTAGAAACATCCAATAAGCGTGTGATTTATCAATTTATTCACCCAGCAGTATTAGAGACCTGTCAATTATCTATGGGCTGCACCATATTGGATACAGGTTGCGTATGGAATTCCATGCCATGTCATACCCATGAGAGAAGAATGGAAGTCTATATGTATTTCAATTTACCTGAAGACAATGTGGTTTTCCACTTCATGGGTGAGCCACAGCAAACGCGGAACATTGTGATACAAAATGAGCAAGCGGTTATATCGCCCAGCTGGTCTATTCACTGTGGCTGTGGAACGAGCAATTATGCATTTATATGGTCTATGGCAGGTGAGAATAGAACCTTTACAGATATGGATCATGTGAAAGTTAGTGATATACGATAACAAAGTAAGGAGAATAGCGATGATTTTAGATAATTTTAAACTAGAAGGAAAGACAGCCATCGTAACAGGCTGTAGAACAGGCCTTGGACAAGGCATGGCATTAGCCCTGGCAGAAGCAGGGGCAGACATCGTTGGGGTTGGATCTACTGACTTAGAGGAGACAAAGGCTCTTGTAGAAAAGCTTGGAAGAAAGTTTGTGGAAGTACAGGCCAACTTGATGGAAATGAATGCGATTCCAAAGGTAATGGACGCGGTCATGAGCAACTTTGGAAAGGTTGATATCCTGGTGAATAATGCAGGGATCATCCGACGTGAGGATGCCATCAACTTCTCAGAAAAAGACTGGGATGATGTGATGGATATTAATGTAAAAACGGTGTTTTTCTTGAGTCAAGCAGTCGCAAAGAAATTTATTGAACAGAATACAGGGGGCAAGATCATTAACATTGCATCCATGCTTTCCTATCAAGGGGGTATAAGGGTACCTTCCTATACCGCTGCAAAATCGGGGGTTATGGGTATCACAAGACTTATGGCCAACGAGTGGGCAAAACATAATATTAACGTGAATGGTATAGCACCTGGCTATATGGCTACCGATAATACATCGGCCCTAAGGGCGGATGAATCAAGAAGTACAGAAATACTTGGTAGAATACCTGCAGGAAGATGGGGATTACCTGATGATCTGAAAGGTCCAGTCGTATTCTTGGCATCATCTGCTGCTGACTATATAAATGGCTACACAATCGCAGTGGATGGCGGATGGCTGGCAAGATAATAAATTGAAGAAAAGATGAATTTGGAAGTTGCTCTATAGTATAGTATAAATCCCACCCAGTGAAAGGGAAGTGTAATTTTTCATACGCTTCCCTTTCCCCTATAAATGAGAATACCCATAGAGAAAAAATCATAAAACAAATTGACAGAATATAAAACTTATGATAGCATTTAGTTGAAAATAAGAATATTGTTCCACAAAAGATCATTTAGGTGTGTTACTGTATAAAGCAGGCATAAACCTAAGTGCAGTTGAAAGAATAACTGCATTTGGGTGTATGCCTTTTTTACTATGTAAAAGGGGGCTAACGAATATGCTAAATGAAACACAGGATTATCAAATTATTAAAATATTAAACAACAATGTAATCCTAGCCCTTGAGAAAGAAAGTCATCAAGAGATGATCCTTGTAAGCAAAGGGATCGGATTTGGAAAGAAAGAAAATATGGTGATCCATCTAATCGACGAAAAAATAGAGAAGAAGTTTTTAGCCTTTGATGAAAAAATGAAAAAAGAATATTTTCAACTGATGAACCAAATCGATGGAAAGGTCATCGGGGTGAGCGAAGAGATTATTGCCAAGGCAGAGGAAACGTTGGGTAAGCTGAATCCCCATATTCACATTGTGTTGACAGATCATATCGGGTTTGCTCTGGAGCGAATGCAAATGGGTATGGAAATTAACAATCCGTTCCTCTATGAAATCAAGATGTTGTATGAAGAGGAATTTGCCATGGGTAAAATAGCGGCAGCGTTGATACATAAGAATCTAAATATTGATATTTGCGAGGGTGAGATTGGTTTCATTGCCCTTCATCTTCATTCCGCAAGGCAAAACAAAAAAATCTCTGAAACCATGAAGAATACAAGGCTTCTCAAAGAATTAATAGAAATCATACAAACAGAAATAACAATTCCTATAGGAGATCATGGTCTAACCTATATGCGCTTGATGAATCATCTGAAAGGAATGATTACAAGGCTGGATGAAGGAAAATTTATTGAGAATCCTTTCTTGAAGGATCTGAAAAAACAGTTTAAAGAATCATTTAAGGTTGCTCAGAAGTTAGGACGACATATCCAAGAGAGCAAGGGTGCCGCCCTTCCAGAAAGCGAACTGGGCTATATGGCCATTCATATTGAAAGAATAAAAGGGACAAAAATCAACTAAGACTCAGTTCAGATGGAGTTTGCACCCGCGGGCACAGGTAACTCCACCTGAACGCCGTCTCCCGCTTGTATAAGCAGGGATCATAAATCTTTGATTTATTGATCATCGCTTACACAGCGTGCAAGCGGGAGTCTTAGAGTTGTTAGCCATCGGATGAAATAACAAAGCGTGTTACTGTTCAATCAGGCATGAGCTTATGGATAGGTGAAACCTCAATAGAAGGTTTGCTGCCTATGTATAATCTCATGCCTTTGTTTTAGTAAAGCATACAAAAAGTAGAAAGGAGGAAAGGATTATCGGTTTAAGTACTTATTACCTTATACCATTTTAAAAGGGGGATTTATTTATGGGTAATCTGTTTGGCAAGCTCCAAAAACTAGGGAAAGCAATGATGCTTCCCGTGGCAGTACTTCCTGTGGCGGCAATCTTACTAAGAATAGGTCAAGGTGACTTATTAAATATGCCGTTTATTTCAGCCGCAGGAGATGCAGTGTTTGCAAATCTAGCATTAATATTTGCCATTGGTATTGCAGTAGGTCTTGCAAAAGATAATGCGGGGGCAGCGGGGTTGGCAGGAGCTGTAGGCTATTTTACATTGACAAAAGGGGCAACCACCATTGATTCTACCATCAATATGGGTGTGTTGGCAGGTATTATCTCAGGGGTATTGGCAGGAAATATGTACAATAAGTTTCATGATATCAAGCTGCCTGAGTGGTTAGGTTTCTTTGGGGGAAGGCGTTTCGTTCCAATTATTACTTCTCTGGCAACCATTGTGTTGGCTTTATTATTCGGAAACATATGGCCGCCGATTCAAGGGGTCATCGATGGGGCTGGACAGTGGATTATTGGTGCAGGTGCAACAGGTGTATTTGTATTCGGACTTTTAAATAGATTATTGATTCCAGTAGGACTGCATCATGTTCTAAATACAATCGTATGGTTTGTATTTGGAGAGTATACAAAGGTAGATGGCACAGTGGCTACAGGGGATTTAAACAGATTTTTTGCTGGAGATCCAACGGCGGGTGGATTTATGGCAGGTTTTTATCCAATTATGATGTTTGGCTTGGTGGGCGTTGCCCTAGCTATTTATACAACAGCAAAACCTGAAAATCGAAAGGCCGTAGGTGGTGCATTGTTTTCTGTTGGATTTACCTCATTTCTGACAGGTATTACAGAGCCACTAGAGTTTATGTTCATGTTCCTTGCGCCCGTATTGTATGCCCTTCATGCGTTGTTTACAGGGGCTGCCATGGCTATATGTTACGTACTAGGTATTAAACATGGTTTTGGTTTTTCAGCAGGTTTGATTGACTTTGTACTCAACATGAAATTCGCTACAAACGGGTGGATGCTGATTCCTGTAGGCTTGGCATTCATGGCAGTTTATTATTTCGTATTTGTATTTGCCATCAAAGCTATGAATTTACCTACACCAGGAAGAATGGATGATGAAGAGGGAAGTGCAGCGGAAATTATTGCAGACAAAGGAATTGGGGGACTGGCCAGAGAATATGTAGAGAAACTGGGTGGACCGGAAAATATTGTGGAAATAGACTCTTGTATTACACGGTTGAGAATCACCTTGAGAGACGCATCCATTGTTAAGGACGAAGAAATGAAGGCATTGGGCGCTTCCGGGGTGTTAAGACCGAACAATAAGAATCTCCAGGTGGTTGTAGGAACAAAGGCGGAGCTGATTGCTGATGAGATCAAAGACACTTTAAAGACAATGGCTAGAAAAGCATAAAGGATTTTATGCTGCATGGCGTGCTGCGTAAGGAGTGCGCCATGCAGATATACTATAAGGTGAAAGTCATCTATATGAGTATGGTTCAATAGATTGGAGGATGAACATGAGAATCATCATTGCAAAAGACTATAAAGAAATGGGAAAAAAAGCAGCCAATATTATTGCCAGCCAGATGATCCTCAAGCCGGAGAGTGTTATAGGCTTTGCAACGGGGGAAACGCCCCTTGGCATGTATAAGGAATTGGTGGACTTATATAAAGCAGGCAGCTTGGATACGAGTAAGATAACCACCTTTAACTTAGATGAGTATTATAGACTATCCCATGATAACCCTCAAAGCTACGCCTATTATATGCATGAAAATTTATTTAAGCATATTCATATCGAGTTAAGCCGCACCCATCTTCCCTATGGGATGTGCGAAGATATAGAAGAAGAATGCACCCACTATGAAGAAAAAATTAAAAACGCAGGTGGAATTGATTTGCAGGTTCTGGGTATTGGAAGAAATGGACATATCGGGTTTAATGAACCCGATGTAAAGTTCGAAGCCAGAACCCATATGGTAGAATTGGACCAAGATACCATAGAAGCCAATGCAAGATTTTTTCCTTCCATGGAGGACGTTCCAAAGCAGGCTATCAGTATGGGGATCAAGACGATTATGGGTGCACGGAAGATTTTATTGATGGCATCAGGTGCTGAAAAAGCCCGGGCCATTTATGATGCAATCTATGGAAAAATTACACCTGAGTTACCTGCCTCTATTCTACAGCTCCATCCCGATGTGACCATGGTTCTTGAAAAGGAAGCAGCCTCTCTGTTGACGATTGTGCAAGGAAAACAAACAAGAGAATTCGCCGTCTAACAGCGGTTTCAAAATAAATAAAGGGAAACTAGCGTTTGTAAAGGAGGATGAAAATGTTTGGATTTTTAAAGAAAAATAAGATCATGACGATAATAGCACCTATGGATGGTGAAGTGATTTCTCTACAAGAAGTACCCGATGCGGTTTTTTCGCAGAAGATGTTGGGAGACGGGGCTGCCATCAAACCATCCAATGGTTTGGTTGTATCACCCTGCAGTGGGAAAGTGGTACAAATCTTCGACACAAACCATGCAGTAGGCATTGAAACCAGTGAAGGGGCCGAGGTGCTTATCCATATCGGTATTGATACCGTGGAGCTAAAGGGGAAAGGATTTCAAAGAATTGCAAAGGTGGGAGACAAAGTAGATGTTGGAGATGCTTTAATTGAAGTAGATCTAGACTACATCGAAGCAGCAGGCAAATCCACCATTACGCCAATAATCATCACCAATATGGAAAAGGTCCATGAAATATCAAAGACAGCTGGACCTTGTAAACGGGGAGAAAGTGAGATCTTAAAGGTAGAAGTAAAAGCGTAAAACGACAGATCGAAGAGGTTTAAACAAAATAGGAGGAATGATCGATGGAGAAAATAACGGTGATTATACAACACGAAACAGGATTACACGCTAGACCGGCCGCCCTACTTATGCGTTTGGCAGAAAAGTTTCAATCTCATATTGAACTGGAAAAAAAGGGACGAAGCTGTAATGCCAAGAGTATCATGGGAATTCTAAGTATGGGTGCAGTAAAGGGCGATGAACTGATCATCACAGCGGATGGCAGCGATGAAACCCATGCGATTGAAGCAATAAAAGAGTTGTTTGATAAGGAGCTTTCTGCGTAAAATAATGGTTTTGACAAGTGAGGTATACCGAAATAAATGAATATTTGGTATACCTCATTCTATATATTGATATAGGGTAGGAATTTGTTAGGCAGAAAATTAAGATTGGATCTGAAAATTGTAGGGGTTGCATAGCATGCAACCCGCCTTGGGTCTAGGCTGTTTTTTCGGGTCGCATACTATGCGACCCCTACGACTTCGACCCTGATCTGTTGGCACATCTTCGTAACATTTCATGCAAGGGGGGATAGGATGAAAAAGATAGACAAGGTATATAAAATGCTGGAAGAATTAGAAGTGAAAATGAAGAGGGGGATCTCTGCTTTTGAAATCAGCGAAGTTCTCCATATAGACCGTACCAGTGTGAGTATGGAAAGACACTTTGTACCCATCGCATCTAGAATTGGTGCCAGGTTTGGGTGATTTATCGGGTATCAATGGAAACATCTGGTGGGGAACTTTCGCCATCATGACATTACTCGTTGTATTTTCCATTGGATATAACCTAGCAAAGAGCTATGACTCCGATGGCTTAGCGGCTGGATTGATCTCCATAGGTGCATTTATCGCCGTAACACCTCAAGCCCATGGAGAGGCTGGCTGGGGATACATCCATTGGGGATATTTAAATGCAACGGGACTATTTACAGGTATTATTATTGCCCTTATTGCTACGGAGATTTTTGTAAAGTTAATGAAAAAGAATCTTGTGATTAAAATGCCGGAAAACGTTCCGCCGGCAGTAGGGAGAGCCTTTGCAGCTGTCATACCTGGTGTTATTGCCTTATATGTATTTGGCATTTTGGGATACTTGATCACCAAACTGGGAGGCAATAGTTTATATGATCTTATCTTTAACCTTATTCAAAAGCCTCTCCAAGGATTTAGTCAAGGGGTAGGGTCAGCCATGGCGGCGGTAATACTCATCAACCTTTTCTGGTTCTTCGGATTACATGGGGGCAATATTATGGACCCTATCATGAATGCCCTTTATCTTCCTGTCCTTGAAGCATTAAGAAGGAAATACAGTATAACATGAGAATTTAAAATTAACATGAGTTTTCTAAACTATCATGGATGAGGAGCGAATCAGTATGGATTTTGAAGTAACAATTTTTACGATTATTTCACACAGCGGAGAAGCCAGGAGTTCCAGTATGGAGGCCATTGCCCATGCAAAGCAAGGAAACTTTACCCAAGCTTCCGCATGCTTGGAGGATGCCAATCGTAAACTAGACTTGGCCCATGGTGAGCAGACAAAGCTGATACAGGCAGAGGCCCAAGGAAAAAGCGTAGAGATATCCTTGTTATTGGTTCATGCCCAGGATCATTTAATGAATGCCATCGTTCTGCGGGATTTGGCAACGGAATTTGTAGACCTTTATAAGCATATGGATAAATAGGTGGAAATGGTTGATACCGATAAAAATCTTGGGGGGATGGGCATGAGACAATTGGGTATTTCTATATATCCTGAGCAGGCTGCCGTGGAAGAACACAAAGAATATCTATCCTTAGCAGCCCAATATGGTTTTGCCAGAGTTTTTACCTGTCTGATTTCTGTAAAAGGAAATAAAGAGCAGGTTTTAAAGGAGTTCCAGGAAATCATGGGTCATGGACGTTCTTTAGGTATGGAGATCATTGCCGATGTGAGCCCTGTGGTTTTTGAAGATTTTAGCATATCCTATAGAGATTTAAAGTTTTTTAAGGACCTGGGTGTTTCAGGAATAAGATTGGACCTTGGCTTTAGCGGAATGGAGGAAAGTATCATGACCTTCAATCCCTATGGCTTAAAAATAGAGCTAAACATGAGCAGCGGAACAAAGTATGTTGATAATATCTTAACCTATCATCCGAATAAGGAACATATTATTGGATGTCATAACTTCTATCCTCACCGATATACGGGGCTTTCCAGAAAGCACTTCATGAAATGCTCGAAACAATTCAAGGATTATGGTATACGAACGGCTGCCTTTGTATCTTCAAAAGAAGCAGCTTTTGGCCCGTGGCCCCTGAATGAGGGACTGTGCACTTTAGAAGAACATAGAAATTTGCCTATTGAAGTACAGGCAAAAGACCTATTTCATACAGGCTTGATTGATGATGTAATCATTGCCAATGCCTTTGCCTCGGAAGACGAGTTAAGGACGTTAAGTGAATTAAATAAGGAGATGCTCACATTAAGAGCAGTGTTGACAGAGGGGATTTCAAATATTGAGAGAAAGATTATTTTAGATGAGGTTCATTTTAATCGGGGGGATGTATCCGACTATATGATACGTTCCACCCAAAGCAGGGTAAAATATAAAAACCATCACTTTGAGGCTGCCCATATAAAATCGATTCGCAGAGGGGATATACTGATTGAAAGCTCCTTGTATGACCGCTATGCAGGAGAGCTGCAGGTGGCATTGAAGGATATGGAGAATAGTGGAAAAACCAATGTGGTAGGCAGAATTGCTGAGGAGGAAATCTATCTGATTGATAAGATAGAACCGTGGCATAAGTTCAAATTTGCTGTGAAGAAGTAAATTGTGTAGGGAACAGCCATGGCTGTTCCGCAAGGATAAAAAAGAAGGTTGGCAAAGGTGGAGAATTTATGACAAAGAAAGCAATAAAGAACGGTCGCATCATTTTAAAAGACGAAATACTGGACGGAAAGGTCCTTCTTTACGATGAAAAAATTCTTGGAATGGTAGATGCAGTGGACCCAAAAGAGGAGTTAGAGTGGTTGGATGCAAGGGGAAACTATGTCTCGCCAGGTTTTATCGATATTCATATCCATGGGGCAGGTGGCTTTGATGCCATGGACGAAGAGGAAGATGCCATTGACCATATCAGCATGGGCATATGTGAAAGGGGTGTAACGGGTTTTTTGCCAGCCACTATGACCATGGCCAAGGAAAGAATCCATAAGGCTTTAGAGAATATCAGGCGCAGTATGGAGAGAAATGGCAGGGGGGCACGGGTTTTGGGCGCCCATATGGAAGGGCCGTTTATTCATCCTGAACGAAAAGGAGCCCACAATGAGGTCTATATCTTGAAGCCAGACTATAGCTTGATTGCAGAATACTTAGACGTAATCCGTGTCATCACCTTGGCGCCAGAGCAGGATGAGGGGCACAAGTTTATACATCAGATGAAGGCCCATCCCCAGGTCGTATTATCCATTGGCCATTCCAATGCTACCTTTGAGGAAGCCATGGAAGCCATCAAGGTGGGGATACGTAGTGCAACCCACTTGTTCAATGCTATGACAGGTTTCCACCACAGAAATCCCGGTGTAGTAGGTGCCATTTTGAAAAGCGATATATTTTGTGAGATCATTGCAGACAATATTCACATACATCCAGGCATCTATAGTATTTTAGGGAAGGTGAAAGGAACAGATAGAATCATCTTAATTACAGATGCCATGCGGGCTGCATGTCTGAAGTGTGGTACCTATGATTTGGGAGGGCAGACAGTAAATGTGGACGATCAGGCTGTTCGTTTAGCAGATGGAACCCTTGCGGGCAGTATTTTGACCATGAATCATGCTGTGAAAAATTTTCTTGAAAACACAGATTGTGATCTGTCTGAAATCATTCATATGGCTAGTCTAAATCCTGCGAAGCTCCTGGGAATAGAAGATCAAAAAGGAAGCATAGCCGTTGGAAAGGATGCAGATATCATTATTTTCAATAAGGATTTTGAAGTATTGACCACCATTGTTGAAGGGCAAGTGTGTTTCAGGAGGGAGAAGGAAGATGCGAATCATTGTTGCGAAAGATTATGATGAGCTCAGTAAAAAGGCTGCCAGTATTTTGGCAGGGCAGATTTTACTGAAGTCCAACAGTGTTCTTGGATTGGCTACAGGGTCGACGCCCATTGGTACCTACAAGGAGCTAGTTCGGATGTATCAAGAAGGAATCATTGATTTCGAAGAGATTGTAACCTTTAACCTGGACGAATACCATGGCCTTTCAAGAACCAATGAGCAAAGCTACTATTACTTTATGAATGAGCATTTATTTCGGCATATCAATATACAGAACCAGAATATCCACATACCCAACGGGATCACAGAAGATATTGAAGGAGAATGCGAAAGATATGAAGAAGAAATCAAAAAAAAGGGTGGAATTGACTTTCAACTGCTGGGGATAGGGCGCAATGGGCATATTGGCTTTAATGAACCCGATGTGAAGTTTGAGGCGGTTACGCATCTCGTGACCTTAGATCAAGATACCATAGACGCCAATGCCAGATTTTTTGATAATCCCAACGATGTTCCTCATAAGGCCATCAGCATGGGTATTAAAACCATCATGCATTCCAAAAAAATCATCCTGCTGGCTAGCGGAGCTGAAAAAGCCAAGACCATCCATGCCATGATCCGTGGAAACATCACCCCGGAACTACCTGCCTCCATACTACAGCTCCACCAGGATGCCACAGTTATCCTAGACGAAGCTGCCGCGGAACTTCTTTAGTATAGGAACTGCCCAAATCATGGCAGTTTTTTTGTTGTCCGTTACCATCTTTGAAAAGTTCCTAGGAAAATGTGTTATACTATGAAGGATAGTGATTCGGAAAGGAATGTTGATATGAGTAAAACTTTGGTACTGGCCGAGAAGCCTTCTGTGGGAAGGGATTTGGCAAGGATTTTGCATTGCAGTAAAAAGGGCAATGGCTATTTAGAGGGTGACAAATATATTGTTACGTGGGCCCTAGGACATTTAGTAACTTTAGCTGACCCTGAGGAGTATGAAGATCGATACAAAACCTGGAGGATTGAGGATCTACCTATGCTGCCAGAGCATCTAAAGCTAGTGGTAATCAAGCAAAGCGGCAAACAATTTCATGCGGTGAAGGAGCAATTGAACCGAAAGGATGTAAGCCAGATTGTTATTGCCACCGATGCTGGCCGGGAAGGGGAGCTGGTAGGGAGATGGATTTTGGAAAAAGCCCATGTCAGAAAGCCTATCAAGCGCCTTTGGATATCCTCCGTTACAGATAAGGCGATTCAGGAAGGATTTCGAAACTTAAAGGATGGCAAGGTCTACGAAAATCTTTATGCATCGGCAGTGGCCCGGGCGGAAGCTGACTGGATTGTGGGAATCAATGCAACCCGAGCGCTGACCTGCCAGTACAATGCCCAACTATCCTGCGGCAGGGTACAAACCCCTACCCTGGCTATCATTGCGAAGCGAGAAGAGGAAATAAAAAAATTTGTGCCGAAAAGCTTTTATGGGATTACTGCAGCTGCCAGAGAGCTAAAGCTTACTTGGCAGGATGCCAAGACCAAGGATATAAAAACCTTTGACAAGGAAAAATGTGACCAGATCATTCGTTCCCTGCAAAACCAAGATGGAAAGATTATAGATATCGATAAGGCTTATAAAAAGAACTATGCGCCCCAGCTCTATGATTTAACAGAGCTTCAGCGAGATGCCAATCGAATCTTCAATTATTCCGCCAAGGAAACCCTGTCGATTATGCAAAGCCTGTACGAGCGCCATAAGGTATTGACCTATCCAAGGACGGATTCAAGATATATCTCCACAGACATGGTAGAAACCTTGAGAGATCGGGTAAAGGCCTGTGGTGTCGGCCCTTACGCAGGAAGTGCTGGAAAGCTTTTGAGAACAACCCTACAAGGCAGCAAAGGCTTTGTAGACAATAGTAAGGTATCTGATCACCATGCCATTATCCCCACAGAACAGCCTGTGTTCCTAGGAGATCTCAATGATAGAGAACGGAAAATCTATGATTTGGTGGTGAAACGGTTCCTGGCTGTATTATCTTCACCCTTCGAGTATGAGCAGACAACCATAAAGGCTCAAATTGGCAGTGAAATGTTTATAGCCAAAGGGAAAATGGTGATTTCACTTGGGTGGAAGGAGGTTTACAGCGGGCACTATGATGATGAGGAAGAACAAGACCATCTTTCGGAGCAGACCCTGCCCCGGGTGAGCAAAGGAGATAGCTTGAAAATCCTATCCATTACCCAAACCAAAGGGGAGACGAAGCCACCGGCACCATTTAATGAAGGAACCTTGCTCTCAGCCATGGAAAACCCTGCAAAATATATGGCCAATGAACCTAAAGATTTGATTAGGACCATGGGTGAAACAGGAGGGCTGGGTACTGTAGCTACCAGGGCAGATATTATTGAAAAGCTGTTTAATAGCTTTCTGATTGAAAAGAAGGGCAAGGATATTTTTGTCACTTCCAAAGGAAGGCAGCTCTTGGAATTGGTACCAGAGGATTTAAAATCTCCGGCATTGACAGCCCAATGGGAGCAAAAGCTGGGTGCCATTGCCAAGGGCACCTTGAATAGAAACGCATTTATCCAAGAGATGAGAGGCTATGCAAAAAGTGTAGTGAGCGAAATAAAGAACAGCGAAGAAACCTTTAAACATGACAACCTCACAAGGAATAGATGTCCAGAATGTGGAAAGTATATGCTGGAGGTCAAAGGGAAAAAAGGAAAAATGCTGGTTTGCCAAGATCGAGAGTGCGGTCACCGTAAAAGTGTTGCCAAGGTAACCAATGCCCGCTGTCCAAACTGTCATAAGAAGCTGGAGCTCCGAGGTGAAGGAGAAGGGCAGATCTTTGTGTGCGGCTGTGGGCATAAGGAAAAGCTGTCGGCCTTTAATGAAAGGAAAAAGCAGGATAAAAACAAGGTTTCCAAGAGAGATGTATCAAAGTATCTCAACGAGCAAAAGAAAGGTAAAGAAGAGCCTATCAATACAGCCTTGGCCGATGCACTGGCAAAGCTGAAGCTATAGAATAAACAAGGTTGCCAATTGGCAACCTTGTTTATTCTATAACTATCAAGTCTTTAGGATAACTGTTCAGCACTTTGCAGCCATCTTCTGTCACCAATACCAAATCCTCGATTCTTACGCCGAATTCTCCTGGAAGATAAATTCCTGGCTCGATGGAAAAGATCATGCCAGGCGTAAGGAGGTCTGTATTTATGGAAGATACATCACCAAAATCATGAACCTCGATGCCAATAGAATGACCTGTTCTGTGGGTGAAAAACTGTCCATAGCCTTTTTCCTCGATATAGCTTCTAGCAGCATGATCGATATCACAGAATCTTACACCCGGTTTTACGGCGGCAATAGCCCTTTCGTTGGCATCCTTTACGATATGATATACTTCCCTAGCCTTGTCAGACACAGATTTATAAAACACTGTCCGAGTCATATCTGCACAGTAGGAAGCTTTTTTACAGCCAATATCGAGGATGATGCTGTCACCCTCTTTAAGTTGGAAATAATCAGGTTCATGATGGGGATTGGCGCAGTTGGCACCGTATGCAACAATAGGGTCAAAGGAAGGACCTTCTCCCCCTAAATCTTCATAGATCCCTGGGAGCAGCTGACTTAGATGCTTTTCTGTATACTTATTAAGGATGAGATTTACCATTCGCTCCATGGCTTGGTCGTTTATTTTGGAGGCCTCCTCCATCAATGGAATCTCTTTTGCATCCTTGGACATTCGGATTTGATCTATGATAGGGGAGCTGTTTATAAAGGAGCTGCCACCCCCGAGTTCCATGAGCCTGAGTAAGAATTTTGCAGGCCAGTTTTTATCGATGCCCATGGGTTTGTCTTTATCTACATAACCAGATAAAAGCTGTATAGGCTCGTCGGTATCTTTGAACCAAACTTTTTCAACACCTAGATCTTCAGACACTGGGAATAATTCGTTGATGAACAGCTTGTGATTGCCTCGGGTATTCAGGTAAAGTGCCAGCATTCTCTTGCCAGGATGAATCCACTTACCCGTAAGGTAAAATATAGATGCAGGATCAGAGATAATCATCTGGGGAATATTACTTTCCTCCATTTTTGTTAAAACCTTTGCCAACCGAAGAATTTCCACAACCTTCACTCCTCTATATTTGATGATGAATATAGGTATTCTATATGGATACAATTATTTCCTTCTTGATAGACTTTTACAAGAATGAATGCAAAGATGATTGCACATATTAGGAATATAGGAATAAAATACATTGATAATCCTATTTGATTGGTGTAAAATATAGGTAATTAAGAAAAAAAGGGGCTTATTTGATGAGTGCGAGTGTTCTTATCTAACAAATTGCATAGTTAATCTTGAGGAAAAGCAAAAAACACCTGTTTAAGCAGGTCTATTTGTTGTACCTTGAGATGACGTTAGATAAAGAACACGAAATAGCCAATCTCATCAAGCCTATGCTGGATTTTTTAACCCCTACATAGGTCTGTATAACTTTACTTGCTATAGATGCCGTGCTCTGCACGGCTTTTTTGCGTCTATAAGCAAGTTAGTCGTTAGCGGTTAGCAAGTTAGCTGGATACAGATCTATCTTGAGGGAAAACAAACTTTTCAGTGGTATATTTTTGAGCAAATAAAAGTATTAAGATCTAGGGCTGTAGATAAAGTGTATTTATCTGTAGCCTTATATTTTTTGGAGGTGTTATTTTGTTATCGGTTTAAATTGAAACTTATAAAAAGTCTATTGTCATTCTGAGCGTAGCGAAGAATCTCAAAAAACGAGATCCTTCGACTCCGTTACACTTCGCTCAGGATGACAGATCATAAATTTGGTTGGCGCCCATGAGTACGACCCTAGGAGTATTTACCGGACACCGTATACCGAGCACCGCGAACCGAGGAAATAGAAAAGGTCTATTTTAAAAATCAAAACCAAAAACATGTAGAATCAAAGATATCGTATCAAAAAGGGAGGCGTACAAATTGAACAAACATACCATGGAAATACTCGAATACAACAAAATAAAAGAAAGATTGAGGGGCTTTTCGGTGTCAGAGCAAGCCAAGGAAATGATCGATCAGCTGGAACCCTCTGTGGACATGAAGCAAATAGAGAGAGCCCTAAAAGAAACTACAGAAGCCAGGGCTATCGTAAATATTAGCTCCAGTATTCCCCTACACAGCCTAAGCGGTATGAAAAGAATAAAAGGGAACCTTGAAAAAGGAGCCGTCCTATCTCCAGAGGAGCTTGAACAAATAGCTGGGTTCTTGAAGGAGGGTAAAAGGCTGAAGCGGTTTATGAAGGATAAGGAATATGCAGCACCAACCATTAGTGGGTATACACTGTCCATCCATGAATTGGAAGATGTGACTGAGGAAATCAACCGATGCATTGTTCGCGGCAGAGTGGATGATCAAGCCAGCAGTGCTCTTGGAAAAATTAGAAGAAGAATTGTCCTTGTGGAAGACAAGATTAAGGCAAAATTGGACGCTTATTTGAGGAACAGTGCATTCAAGGGTTATATGCAAAATGAACTGATCAGTCAGCGGGACGGCAGATATGTGATCCCCGTAAAAAGCCAATTTAAAAGAAATGTTGAAGGCAATGTTCTGGATACATCTGGCAGCGGGTCTACGGTATTCATCGAGCCAGCCGAGGTAAAGAAACTTCAGGATGAGCTTAATGATCTACGCCATGACGAGGAGAACGAAGTCTATAAAATATTATCAACCATTACCGTCCAGGTGTCTCAGTATGAAAGGGAAATAGCCATCAATATAGAGACCATGGTGTATTGTGATTTCCTCTTTGCCAAAGGAAAATATAGCAAATCCATTGATGGAAGAAGTGCAGTTCTGAATGATCAAAACTATATCTGTATCAAGAAGGGCAGACATCCTCTCCTAGGAAACAGCGCAGTTCCCTTAGATTTTGAAATAGGAGATAGATATCAAAGCCTTGTGATTACAGGACCCAATACGGGAGGAAAAACTGTGGTGTTAAAAACCGTGGGACTTCTAACCATGATGATTCAATCGGGTCTCCATGTGCCTGTGGAAGAAGGCAGTACCTTCGCCATCTTCGTGAGTGTTTTGGTAGATATCGGAGATGGGCAAAGCATTGAGCAAAGTCTCAGTACCTTCTCCTCTCATATCCGAAACATCATTAATATACTAGCCTGCGCTGATCAAAGAACCATGGTCATACTGGATGAGATCGGTGCGGGTACGGACCCTGGGGAGGGAATGGGCATAGGGATTGCTGTATTAGAAGAGCTATATAGCAAAGGTACTATTACCATTGCCACTACCCATTACAGTGAGATCAAAGACTTTGCCCAGGCCCACAAAGGATTTATCAATGGCTGTATGGACTTCGATACCAAATCTCTAAAGCCCCTATACCGCTTGAGGATTGGAAAGGCTGGAGAAAGCAATGCCTTCTACATTGCCCTGAGGCTGGGGATGAAGCCGGCATTAATCGAAAGGGCCCACCAAGTCACCTATAAAGAAGAGAAGACCTATGGTGCCCAAGGGGACAATGAAGAATGTGTGATTGATCTATCCATTATAGAAAAACATGAAGAACAGTTGGAGAAAAGCAAAAAAGCTGAGAAACGAAGAATGGCAGCAGAAAAGCAAGAGGTAAGATCAAAATTTCAAATAGGAGACTGTGTCCATATCAGCACCATGAACCGGACGGGAATTGTCTGTGAATTGGAGAATAGTCGAGGCGAGGTTGGTGTTATGGTCATGAAGAAAAAGTTTAAGATCAACCACAAACGGCTATCCCTTTATATCGAAGGGGAAGAGTTATATCCAGAGAACTATGACTTTGATATTGTAATGGAAAGCAAGGAGAACCGAAAAAAGAAAAAGCTTCTGGAAAAAGGGTACACACAAGGTGTAACAATAGAAGTGGAGAGATGAATAGGAAAATTTATGGGAAATCATATAAATAAGAAGGAATTTTCATAATTTTCTATAATATAAACAGAGTAGCGATATTTATAATCTATAAGCAGCAAATCTTCATCTCATTACAAAAAAAGGGGGCCAAACGAATGAATAATCTTCACTACTGCGTTGATTGCAGGAGAATCGCTAGTTTTAACGGAGAATGCAGCTATTGTCACTCCACCAGCGTAAAAGATCTCGTAAAAAAAGCACCAGTAAATGTAATTGGGACAAAGACAAAGGGAAAAGTAATGAATGTACGAAATAATATGTTAGAGCTTTTGTGTGTTGATGAAGGAAATATAAAGTCTATTCGTCAATTTGAAGCAGAGCGACTACAAAAAATACTTTAAATTTCAAATAAAAAATCTCTAATCAGCATGATTAGAGATTTTTTATTTCTTGCCTTAACCCAATGCAATTTTAAGTAGAAACAAAGCTGTCAATACATATAGCAAAGGAGAAATCTCCTTGTGCTTGTTTGTAGCGACCTTTAATAGCACATAGCTGATCATACCGAACATGATACCTTCAGAAATGCTATAGGTCAGAGGCATAATGAGAATTGTTAGAAATGCAGGAATTGCATCGGTAAAATTATCAAAATCAATTTCCTTTACCGGAGACATCATGAACAATCCAACGAGGATTAAGGCTGGTGCCGTGGCTGCTGAAGGAATCATGATGAACAAAGGGGATAAAAATAATGCTATAGCAAACATGCAGGCTGTGGATAGGGCTGTTAAGCCTGTTCTGCCACCAGCGGCAACGCCAGATGCGCTCTCCACATAGGTAGTCACTGTGCTGGTGCCAATGATTGCACCAAAGGTAGTGCCTATGGCATCGGCGAAGAGAGCTTCTTTTGCTTTTGGAACATTTCCCTTCTCATCCAGCATGTTTGCCTTGGTGGCAACACCAACCAAAGTGCCCACTGTATCAAACATGTCCACGAACAAAAAGGTGAACAGCACAATCAGCATTTCTGTAGAGAATATATTTGAAAAATCAAATTGGAACAAGATCGGATTTAGGGATGGTGGGGCACTAATAAATTTTAGACTTTCAGGCAGCTGGGTAACACCCATGGGAATACCAATCAATGTGGTGGTCAAAATACCCAACAAAAGAGCACCATTCACCTTTCTAGCCAGTAAAATTCCTGTGATTGCAAGTCCTATCAAGGCTAACAACCCTGAGCCAGAGGTAATATGACCAATAGCCACAGGTACACCATCAAGCTTTCCGTCGCCCACATGAAACATCCCTGTCACAACGATACCAGAATTATATAGGCCAAGAAAGGCAATAAATAAACCGATTCCGACAGATACGGCTTTCTTTAGTGTTAATGGAATGGCATTCACAATAGCCTCTCGAATATTAAAGAAAGTTAGGATAATAAACAGAATTCCTTCTAAGAAAACTGCAGTTAAAGCTGTTTGCCACGAATAACCCATACCAATGACCACGGTAAATGCAAAAAATGCATTGGGTCCCATGGCAGGTGCTAATGCATAGGGAAGATTGGCATAGAGCGCCATCACAAGGGTAGCCACAAGGGAAGATAGTGCGGTAGCTGTAAACAATGCACCAAAATCCATACCTGTTGCCGATAAAATGCTTGGATTAACCACCAGTATATAGGCCATTGTCATGAAGGTTGTAATCCCTGCCATGATTTCTGTTTTTGCAGTGGTACCGTGTTCTTTCAACTGAAATGCTTTTTCCAATGGAGAAATAGAATGATTTGTTTTTGTAATTTCCATGAGTTGCCCTCCTTTTGATGAATAGACTTACATCTGAATTGTGTAAATAGATTTATAGGAAAATCCTTTTGAGGATACGCCCATAAATCTAAATTCAAAAGATAAGTCCATAGTCAGGCAATTTGCGGTTGGCCGGTAGAGACTTCGTGACCATATTTCACGAATTATATTAGACTTGTGTATTAAATTGTTCGACTGTACCATGATAATACACTTCTAGGGCAAAAGTCAATAGAATTTACGAACTTAAAAAATGGATAAATATATATATTCGTACTAATACGAACAATATAATTAAAAATTATACATAAGGTTCATTGTTTACAATCGACAAATTATTTTTTTTGAGCAGGATCTCAGAAAAGATAATATTTTTAACAAAAATATGCTGGTCAAAGAAAGAAAAAAACTGTACAATAAATTTGTGAAAAAGATTAATGTTCGAATATATACGAAATATAAATATTGAATATAGATTTAAGTACGAATAAATGAAATACAATAGAGGGAGTGGATGACATTGAGGTATGATGTGATTATTGTAGGTGCGGGACCATCAGGGATTTTTACTGCATTGGAATTGGTAAGACAAAAATCAGACAAGAAAATATTGCTTATAGAAAAGGGAAAGAGAATTGATAAAAGGCATTGCCCAAAGGAACATACAAAGCAGTGTGTATATTGCAAACCCTATTGTCATATCACCACAGGGTTTTCAGGGGCAGGCGCCTTTTCCGATGGGAAGCTGTCTCTAAGTTATGAAGTTGGTGGTGATTTGCCTGATATTATTGGAATAGATATGGCACAGGAGTTTATCCATTACACAGATCAGATTTATTTAGAATATGGGGCAGATACGAAAATAGAGGGTGTAGAAAGCACAGAAGAAGTAAAAGTTATACGAAGAAAGGCTATCGAAGCTGGATTAAAGCTGGTAGACTGTCCTATTCGCCATTTGGGAACAGAGAAGGCCCAAGATATTTATCTAAAGATACAAAATGATCTGCTGGCATCTGGGGTGGAGATTCAGTTTGATACCATGGTAAAAGATTTGCTGATCGAGGAAGGCGTTGTAAAAGGCGTGCTGGTTGCCGATGCAAAGACCAAAGCAGAAGGGGAGATCATTCAGGGAAATCAAGTCATTGTGGCATCTGGCAGAAAAGGGGCCGACTGGCTGAAGGATATGTGTATAGCCCATGATATTCAGCATAGTGCAGGCACGGTAGATATCGGTGTTCGGGTAGAGGTAAGGAATGAGATTATGGAGATGGTAAATGAAGCCCTTTATGAATCGAAGCTCATTGGATATCCTGCACCCTTTAAGAACAAGGTAAGAACCTTCTGCCAAAATCCTGGAGGCTTTGTTTCCCAAGAAAACTATGACAATGACTTGGCCATCGTAAATGGTCATTCCTATAAGGATCGAAAGACCAATAATACAAATTTGGCCATATTGAGTTCCCATAACTTTTCTCAGCCTTTTAATCAGCCCATTCAGTATGGTAAGAAGGTGGCTGAGCTGGTAAATATGCTGGGAAATGGTAACATTCTTGTACAGCGCTATGGAGATATTCTAGATGGAAAGAGAACCTGGCAGCATGAGTTAGACCGATCCAACGTGCGGCCTACCTTACCCGATGCGGTGGCAGGGGATTTGACTTCGGCCATCCCTTATCGGCCCATGATGAATATTCTTAACTTCATCAAGGCCATGGATACAGTAGTGCCTGGTTTTGCCAGCAGTGAGACCCTGTTGTACGGACCAGAAATCAAATTTTACAGCAACAAGATCAAAATTGATAAGAATTTTGAGACCAATATAAAAGGACTATACTGCCTAGGTGACTCCAGCGGCTGGACTAGAGGATTAATGATGGCATCTGTCATGGGTGTTCTCATGGCCAGATATATAAAATAAGATGAGTTAACAAGTCCCTGATATCAATGATATCAGGGACTTGTTAATTTTTTCTGCCCAGTGGTGGCAACCTAACCTATGAACTGTCATCCTGAGCGAAGTGAAACGGAGTCGAAGGATCTAAGAAAAAAGGGAAAGGGATGTCTGTATAGAAACATATTAGCAAAGGGAAAATTTAAATCATACAACAGCGAGGACCTATGCGTAAACATCATGGGATTATATAGAAAGAAATCAAAAGGGGCGGGATAGAAATGGAAAGGATCTTGGTAGTAGAGGATGATCAGGCATTGGCCATGGGGATAGAATTTGCCTTAAAGAAGGAAGGCTTTGATGTATGGCTGGTGCATAGCATAGAAGCGGCCAAAAATGCTTTTCACGAGGGCCAGTTTGCACTGATACTATTGGATGTGATGTTGCCCGATGACAGCGGCTACAATTTCTGCAGGGAAATACGACAAGCTTCAAAAACACCTGTTATTTTCCTGACCGCCTGTGACGAAGAGGTCAATGTGGTATTGGGCTTAGACATTGGCGGGGATGATTATATGACGAAGCCATTTCGGGTGAAGGAGCTGGTCTCCAGGATTCGGGCGGTGCTAAGACGCCAAGGCAGCCATCAGGAAAAGGGCGAAGAAATTGTCCCATGGATACAGTCGGGAAAGATTACGCTGTATCCCTTAGAGACCAAGGTTACAAGGGACGACAAAGAAATTCCATTGACACCAGCCGAGTACAAGCTGCTCAGTGCCCTAATCCAAAATCCCCTACAGACTCTTGGGCGAGAAAAAATCCTGGAAAAGCTATGGGATATGGATGGTGATTTTGTAGATGACAACACGGTATCTGTGTATATAAGAAGACTGAGAGAAAAGCTGGAAAACAATCCATCGAAGCCCGAGTATATTGTGACCGTTCGGGGTGTCGGCTATAAGTGGAACAAGAAGCATCAAGAAAAGAGGTAGATCATGGAAGGGAATATGATGAAGAATCCTGAAATCAAAGGGCTGCTATTACGGTTTACCGTGATACTGATGATTATACTGGTCCTAGGAGGCTCCGTCTTCTTTAACTTGTGGGATCGTTTCAATAGAGAACTAATAGAAAAAAACATTGGGATCATGGGGAAGCTTATATCAACACATCCAGAACTTAAAGAGGAAATTGTAACGGCATTTGTGAATGAGAGCACGACGAATGAAGTGACCGCAGGGTTGGAGGCCGCTAGAAAATATGGCTATACTGTAGGAATGCCCACCCAAATCACCCCCGTGGCGCAGAAATTTTATGGACGCTTCTTGGGGTGGGGCATAGGTGGCATTTTCATGGGGTTTCTTTTGTTTTTTGGAACATCTTTGGTGTTTATTCGAGGTACTTATAAAAAGATTAGGCTGTTATCAGAGGGAGCAGAGAAAATTGTAGAAGGAGATTTTACTAGCAGATTACCAGAATTAGATGAAGGAGCTTTTGCCAAGTTAGCCCATCAATTCAACCAGATGTCAAAGGTGCTGGAAGGAAATCTAGAGAGATTAAAGATGGAGAAGATTTTCTTGAAAAACATTACTTCTGATATTTCCCACCAGCTAAAAACGCCCTTGGCATCTTTAAAAATGTTTCATGAGCTGATGCTGGATGAGGGTATGGATCAGGATACCCAAAGGCAGTTTCTTCTGAAGGGAGAACAGCAGCTGGAGCGAATGGAGTGGTTGATCAAAAGTCTTTTAAAAATGGCTAGAATTGAAGCGGGCGCCATCGAATTTAAAAAAGAGGAAGCATCGATGCTAAAGACTATAGAAGATGGGGTAGAACACTTGCGGCCAAGGGCAGAAGCCAAAGGACAGTTTCTGGAAATCGAGAACTCAGATGAAGATATTCTTTTTGTCCATGACCCTAACTGGGTTGCCGAGGCCATCAGCAACATGGTGAAGAATGCCATTGATCATACGGAGTATGGTGGGAAAATAGAAATTGGCATTTCAGAGACTCCTATTATGGTGAGAGTAACCATTGCAGATAATGGGGAGGGAATCGCGGAAGAAGATCTTCCTCATATCTTTGAACGGTTTTATAAAGGAAAGAACAATATCCAAGGCAGCGGTACTGGCATTGGACTGGCCTTGGCAAAGGTGATCATCGAAAACCACCATGGGAGAATTGCCGTTAAAAGCAAACTAGGTGGAGGAACAACATTTATAATTAGCTTCTTAAAAGGAATCATCTAAATTTATCTTACAAAACTGTAAGATATCCATTCATCGGATTGTAAGGTAGACATCGTATAGTATACTTACAAGAATATGAAGATAGGAGAATGGAAAATGGATATATTAAAGACGATTGGGTTAAGCAAAACCTATGGAAAGGGAGAAACCCAAGTTAAAGCATTAAGTAATGTAGATATTACCATTGGTGAAGGGGAATTTGTGGCGGTGGTTGGACCTTCAGGATCAGGAAAAAGTACGCTGCTGCATCTGCTGGGGGGATTGGATCGTCCTACTTCCGGAAAGGTTATTGTGGATGGGATAGATATTTACGGGTTATCGGAAAAGGAACTCTCAATTTTTAGAAGAAGAAAAATTGGGTTTATCTTTCAGTTTTATAATCTTATTCCAGTACTTTCAGCAGAAGAAAATATCACCTTGCCATTGCTATTGGATCGGAAGGATGTAGATCACAAATATCTGGAAGAGCTAATGGATATTTTGGGACTAAGAGACCGAAAACATCACTATCCCAATCAACTTTCCGGTGGACAACAGCAGCGGGTTTCTATCGGTAGGGCATTGGCCTATAAACCATCTATTATTTTTGCCGATGAACCTACGGGAAATCTAGATAGCAAAAGCAGCAAGGAAGTATTGGAATTGCTACGTCTGTCGGTTCAAAAGTACAATCAGACCTTGGTCATGATTACCCATGACTTAGAAATTGCATCCCAGGCAGATCGGGTGATTACCATAGAGGATGGTATGATTACGGGAAATCGGGAGGTAAGACGATGAAAAGCTACAGGAACCTTACCTTCCGATATTTGAAAAATCAAAAGAAAAGAACCCTGCTGACGATCCTTGGGGTGATCCTTTCCATCGCTTTGATCACGGCTATAGGAACCATGATGGAGAGCTTAAACCATAAAAATATTGAGGATGTGAAAAAAAACAATGGTCATTACCATACCCAGCTGGTGGATATCACAAAAGAGCAGCTGCATACATTACAAAATCATACCAGGGTAGGGAGAATAGGTTACAAGGTAGAGGGGGGGATGGCCCCTGTTTTAAGAAATACCTATATAAAGGTTGAAGGATATGATAACAACCTGGGGGATATGATGTATCTAACCCTTTTAGAAGGAAAAATGCCTAAAGGAGACAATGAAATCGCCCTTGAAAAGTGGATGCTTCAAGAGATGCCCCACAAGCCAAAGCTAGGGGAAACCATTGTCTTAAATGTACAAAATACATCAGAAGAAGAAGTGCTGGAACAAATTTTTGGAGATAAGAGGAATCAGGAAAATAAGGTTGAGCAGACTACAGCGCATCCATTTATCCTAACAGGCATTCTAGAGAACGATTATGTCTCTCAAATGAGAGGCATTAGTAAAGGAATCGTGATACCAAGTACCGCAGAGAAAATGAGAGAGAATAATGAAGTTCGCTATAATGGGTTTATTCTTATCAAAGAGGGACTACCGATTCAAGAGAGTATCGCTGAGATCGCTCAAAATATAAATGTGGATCAAACCCAAGTGAAGGATAACAATCGATTGCTTTTACTTTTGAGACAGAGTAGAGATCAGAAGAGCAATGATGCAATTGATAACGTTATTGTATTTTTGGTTAGCTTGATCGTAATAGCTACAGCCGCAGTGATTTACAATGCATTTCACATATCGGTGCTGGAGCGTATTCGACAGTTTGGCATTCTTCGGTCTGTAGGGACTACACCCAAACAAATACGGGAAATTGTATTGGGGGAAGCGTTGATCATCGCACTAATTGCGCTGCCATTAGGTCTAGCCAGCGGGGTCCTGGCGGTAAAGATTGTATTGTCCCTGCTGAATATGAGCCAATACTCTGTATTGGCAGCAGTGGAGGTGATCGTTACATCTAAAGTGTTGATAGGCAGTGCTGTCATTGGCGTAATTGCCGTGATTCTATCGGCATTGAGTCCGGCCTATTTGGCAGGAAAGGTATCCTCTATTCAAGCCATTACCAGCCGTCAGAAGGAGAAAAGGGCTATCAGAAAAGCACGAAGCTATAGGCTGATTAGAAGATTTCTAGGCATTGGCGGAGAGATGGCCTATAAAAACCTGAGAAGGAGTCGAAAGAGATTTTTCATCACTGTTTTTTCCATGTGTATCGGAATCGTGATTTTTATTGTATTTAACTCCTTTGTGCATTATACATTCCAAGGAATGCATGGCAAAGATGCCTTCTTAAAGGACTATAAAATCACACAAATGGGTAATGATACAAGAGGTTACGACGAGGGTGATTATGAGAAACTAAAAGATATTCCTGGTGTGAAAACGGTATATAAAGATCAGTTTAAATCTATTATGGTAACTTTTCCTCAAGATAAGCTGAAAGAAGAATATAAGAAAGAATTGGTTTACAGGCAAGGAAAGGTAGAAAGCTTAAAGGGGAGTGATTATTTTAAACCCCTTCAAGGGTCATCATTCTGGGGATATGATGATTTAGGCCTCGCAGAGGCTAAGAAGGTATTGTTAAGCGGTACAGCAGACCGGGAAAAAATCAATCAGGAGAAGGGTGTTTTGATTGTACAAAACTTAGAAATTAGAAGAGGGAAGGACAATCATGCAGCCATTGTTCAAGGGACGGATTTGAAGGTAGGAGAGTATATCTATATAGATATAAACGAAGAATTGTACAAAGAGGGTGCGGGTTTGGATGGCCTGCAAAAGGTGAAGATTGTAGGCATACTGGATAAGGTGCCCCTGTCTTATCCATACCCAAGCGGCAATATTGCTGTGATTTCTACGGAAGAAGTATTTCAAAGCCTTACAGGCATCCATCACTACACAGGCTTTGATATAGAGGTGAATCAGGACGCTGACAAGGATACCCTGAAACCCAAACTGAAAGAGATTGCTGAGGGTGTAAGGGGCGGTTCATTGATTGATTACGGCGAAAGGGCAGAAGTGCAGGCGCAAGCCAAAATCGCAGTATCTGTACTATTGTACGGATTTGTTGCCGTCATTGTTTTAATTGGAGCCCTAAACATTATCAATACCATCAGCACAAACCTAATTCTGAGAACTCGAGAATTTGGGACCCTGCGGGCTGCAGGGATGACCATGGATCAGATGAAGGGAATGGTCATTACAGAAGGCATATTATACGGTATCATTGGAACTTTCTGGGGAAGTATCGTAGGAACTGGATTATCCTATTTGTTATATCGATTTGCCATTGAAATCGAAGGGATGATTTGGATATTTCCAACGAATCCTATTCTCATTGCAGGGGTAGGTACCATTATCATTACGTTGTTGTCCACATTGGTTCCATTGAAGCGAGTAGCAAGGATGAATATTATCGAATCTATCGGAAGAGAAGAATAGAAATAAGTAAATATAAGACCCGAAAAAAGGTTAACCTTTTTTCGGGTCTTATATTTATTAAGGGGAGATTTATCTAAAAGTATTATATCTTTCTTCAACATAGTTCCAATCAATTACATTCCACCAAGCATTGATATAATCAGGGCGTTTGTTTTGATATTTTAGATAATAGGCATGTTCCCAAACGTCGAGGCCCAGCAAGATTTTGTTGCCTTCCATAATAGGACTGTCTTGATTGGCTGTGGAAACTACTTCAAGCTCATGATTCTTATTGAGGATGAGCCAAGCCCAGCCGCTGCCAAATCTCGTTGCGGCAGCTTTGTTAATAAGCTCTTTAAACTTTTCAAAGCTGCCAAAGGTGTTTTGAATGTCTAGGGCGAGCTGACCTTTAGGTGTGCCGCCTCCTTGAGGACTCATGAAGTTCCAAAAGAGTAAATGGTTGTAATAACCGCCGCCATTGTTTCGAACAGCCCAATAAATATTTTCTGGTACTTGATCCAGGGATTGAAGCAACGTTTCAATATCCATATTGGCCAGTTTTTCATGACCTTCTAAAGCAGCATTTAGATTATTTGTATAGGTTGCATGGTGTCGTGAATGATGAATTTCCATGGTTGCTGCGTCGATATGGGGTTCTAAAGCCTCATAGCTGTATTTCAGTTTAGGTAGTTCATATTTCATAATGATTTCCTCCTTCCTGTAGGTTTGTATCAAACCGTTCTTATGGATCTAAGACATAATTACCCGATAAAGATAATGATAATCATTATTAATAAAGAATAATAAAGAAAATATCAGTTTATTAGATGAATCAAAAGGCCGAGATCAAGATTGAGATCGAGTAAAGGCGGTAGGGGAGATTCACGAATGGCCTAAAGGCCCAAGATCTAACTTATCTGTCATCCCTTGTAGGGAAGGCCCCCTGTGGCCTTCCGTTTGTAGGATGGCAATAACATTTGAATTATTACGATACAATATGGCGGAACGGCACGGGGGCGCGTTCCCTACGGATTTTTCTCAATCTCAATCTCGATCTTGATCTATGCGACTACGTCGCAATTTTTATTTTTGAGAACAATTTACAGATGTAAGAAGATGAAAAAAGAGAATACTAATGAGAGACAAAGTTTTAGAAGGGATGAAGGACATATGAAAAAGCTAATTGTTGGAATTATCCTCCTTTCTTTGCTATTTACAGGAGGGTGTATAGAAAGACAGGCTTTAGAGAATCGTGCAGGAGAAGAACTGAAAACAAAGGACTATGAGGTGACGATGAAAAGGGATTTACTTTGTTTGATGATGGCATATCCTCAGGATATGACAGGTGTGGAGGTTGGAAAAGACAGCTTGGTATATGTGGTGATGAAATCAGGAAAACGAATAGTATATGATGATAAAAAAACAAAAAGCTTTGATGGAAAGTTAAACAATGCAGATTTGCAGGATATGCTGGAGCAGCAGTATCCATTAACGGACATACAGAAGCTGATGGATGAAAATACTGATCCGGGGCGGGCTAGGGTCTATGGTTTGTTAAAGGAAGTGTATGGTGGAACCAAGGAACAGATAGAAGAAAATCTGAAGTCTGTCTCCGCAGGAGGGAAAAACGTTGTATTTAACAAAAATAATGGTGCATCCACTGCTCTGGCAGGCGCCATGAAGGAAATTGCTGCTTTGGCACAAAGAAAGCCGTCCATCTATCCTTTTGTATATCCGGTGAATGGCACCTATAACTACCGTGTCATTGCAGGAACCAACCAGCTGAGCCCCCATGCCTTCGGCACAGCCGTCGATTTAAAGCGGGATGATCGGGATTACTGGAAGTGGGTGTCAAGGGAAGAAGGCCAAAAACGTTTGGATATGTATCCTCGAGAGGTGGTACAGATTTTTGAAAACCATGGCTTCGTATGGGGTGGAAAATGGAGTCATTTTGATATTCTCCATTACGAGTATAGACCCGAATTGATTCTAAAAGCGAAGTACTTCTCAGAGTCGCCAAACTTACAGAAACCATGGTATGATGGCGTAGATTATACAGATGATAGAATAAAAGCATATATAGAAGCCATTGAGAGGGTGTTGCAGTAAATCATTTGGCCCATTTTAGGGAAGCGACATAGTCGCATAGATCAAGATCAAGATTGAGATCGAGTAATGGCGGTAGGGGCGAACAGTGTTCGCCCGCAGACCCAAAAACCCAACTCACCTATCATCCAGAACGTAGTGAAGGATATTGTTATCTTCTTTGGGTAGGGGTCGCATAGTATGCGACCCGGGAAAATAGACTAGATCCAAATCGGGTTGCATACTATGCAACCCCTACGAATTTTTAGCTTAATCTTGATCTCGACCTTGTGTCGCATTCTTTATTTATCACACCATAATCCCTATACCCTTTTATTTTAGAGCAAAAAGAAGTAAGATAAAAAGTAGAATAAAGTCTTTAAAAAGAAAGGGGAATACATATGTTTTTAAGCTTAGCCCATGTATCTGTCCGTGTAAAGGATATTAACGAATCTAAAAGATTTTATGGAGAGGTACTAGGTTTGCAGCACGTTCGGGATTTTGAGCATGAACGCCTGAAGTTTGCTTTTTATAAGATTGGAGACACAGAAATCGAATTGACAGAGTCCAAGGTAGAAGCCTACGAGGCACGCACAGTAGGCCCTGTAGATCATATGGCTTTTTTTGTGGATGACATTGAAAAAGAAATTGCCCGATTAAGAGAATTGGATGTTGTCTTTACAATGGATGCAGTGATAGAAGTCATGGAATTTAAGGTTATTTTCATTCAGGGACCTAATGGAGAGAGAATCGAGCTCATGGAACGAATAAAATAGCAAATATAAACAAAGAAGCGTCAAAAATATATTTTTGACGCTTCTTAAAAATTCGCAAAGTACATGACGATACTGAAAACTCCTAGACCCATCATCAGAATCAACGATATATTATACCGATCGGTTTTTCGACGATGTCGCTTGGCGTTAATCAGTAACCCAACGATACAGAGAGCGCAAAGGGTGATCATGAGATAAAGGGCATACTGTAGGAGGCCAAAGTCCCAGGTTTGACGGACTTGAACCTTAAAAAGGCGGTCAAAGAATGTTTCCATAGGCGGTCTTGCCCGGTCTGTGATGTAGAGGATAAAGAACATGATGCCCCAGGCGGTTATACCCAGCCAGTTCACTAATTTTACCCAAACATCGGGACCTTTCCTGCGATTATAGTATTCGACTTTTTTATGAGACATTCGCTTCACCCCTATTCAGTGATTTTTTCTATATAGATGCAGAACAGGCATGTCTGTTCCCTACACTTGTGCATATCCTACGCATTGAAAACCTATATCTATATATATTCGAAATATTTTACTAAAAACCTCCATTTTTTCTCAATGAAAAAATAATGAAACTATTTTATCTATATTTCGTCTTAACTGTATAGACGATAATGGGTATAATAAGTCTGTAACTTATATAAAGGAGGTTGAATAAGGATGCCTAGATTTCTTGGAATTATATTGATCATTTTAGGGATGTTCTCTTTGGTTACTTATCTCCTGCATCGATTCTTTAAGAACAAATATATCAAATATATTCCCACGGTGGCAGCACTGATCTTTGCGGTTTATAATTTCTACGGGGCACGGACGCTGCCATCGGAAGGCTTTCAAGACTTGGCTAGGGTGATTCTCGGTGTCATGCTGATGGCAGGATTTTTATCGGGGATTGCCACAGGTGTGATCATAGACTATATCATTCCCATGAGAAACAGAAAAAGGATAGATCGAAGCGGACAGTAGAAAAACTGGCTTCCTCCGGGGAAGCCAGTTTTTATTATTGAGCAATGATATTTTCAGGTGTGATAACAGGGAATACCACGGCTTCATCAAACCCATAGTATTGGAATGTTCCTTGGGCCGTGGTGACATTATGGATTGGTCCTTGACTCATGGTAATGGTTTCAAAGATCTGCATGTCTTTAAAGAGTTTGGTTTCAGGGTCAATAAAATACTTATAGGTGACTTCGATGTCCATGCTGTCGAATAGGGTGTATATAACTTGGGTCATTTCTTCCTTGCTAGGGACAGGTGTAGTGTCACTGTTACTGCTTTGCTCCATAGGCATTAGGTCAAATGTGGTTTTCATCATTTCTGTAAGCATTTTTTTGAAAGCATTCTTATCTACGGTGATATCGATCACATAATAATTCTTTTCATCTACAATAGTATCAGGATCATAGGTTGCATACATTCCAAACAGTTCCATTTGCTGTTGTGAAAGGCCTACATTGGTCATATCCATGTTACCTGTAAGGCTTTGTAGTTGCTTCAATAGCGGCTGGATATCCATCTTTGTCCATTTATCTGTATTTGGCATGCGCAAGAACATGCTTTGACCATCGGTATAGACCTCGGTGCTCTGTTCAGTGGCAATTTCTGTATCCAACATATTTAGCGTTGTTTTAGCATAGGATTTTTGAGGTTTCTCAAAAGCCCCTTCAATTTTCATAGACATTTTAACCTTGTGGTTTCCTTGTTCAGGTACACTGGCGTTTACTTCCATATCCATGGTACCGCCATATTTGTAGGTAGACAAACTGTTGATTTTGCTGCTGGCGGAGTCTAGCATCTGAAATGCGCTCAATCCTTCTCTTGTATAACTGGAAGCATATAAAGCTTTTAAGTTTTCCAACATGCTTGCGGCTTCATCTGGAGATAGCTGAGCCTGGGGATTGAAGATATCAGAAGTCTTTTCAATGATCCCTTGAGACAGAGCAAAGGCAACATATGGTTTTGCCCAAGAAGAAATACTATTGCTATCTGCAAAAGAAAGAGCATTCTGAACGGTTTCAGCAGTCAATTTATTAACTTTTCCTTGACCACCTAATGCGCGAACCATCACAATAACTGCTTGTTCCTTTGTGATGGCATTTTGTGGCTTGAACAGGCTCTCGGTGCCAGACATAATACCGTTTTTAAAAGCAGTTTCAGTATAAGCAATGTCCTCAGGGCTTGTTATATCTGAAAAGGTAGAGGACGCACCTTGAAGAAGCTCCACCTGGGTAATCTGGAGAACTTCCTTAAGAAAGGCTAAGCGGTTTATCGCCAGGGTATCACCTTCAGCCATGGTCGATAGTGGCAGCGCCAAGATGAGCAACGCTGTCAGGAGTAGCGTGGTAAGTTTTTTATACATGATTTTCCCTCCAATGTGTAAATGTGAAATTTTTCACTACTTTTCTATTATATACTTCTTAGGATAGAATGAAAACCCAAAAATGGAATATTTATGAACATTAAGGAAATATGAAAAATTAAAAACAATGAAGGAAATTCAATTCGGTCATTCGAATATATTGGAAGAAGGGAGGTCGTAAAAATGTATAATACTGGTCCATTTGATATGTTTTCCATCATACCGATTATCGTTCCGATATTTTTTATCTTTGTATTTGGAATGATCCTGTTCACGATTTTCCGCGGGATCAAGGAATGGAGCTATAACAACAAACAGCCCATATTGACGGTGGACGCCAAAATCGTTGCGAAAAGGGCCCATACCAGTAGGCATACCCATAATCATAACAATCATATGTCTACTTCCAGTAGCACAAGCTACTATGTAACCTTTGAGGTAGAAAGCGGCGACCGCATGGAGCTTCATGTACCAACCAAAGAATATGGCTTGCTTGCCGATGGGGATCATGGAAAGTTGACGTTCCAAGGCACCCGATATCATGGTTTTGAGAGACGGTAGTGTAGGGACCGAAAGACCCATTATAATTTTTTAAAGTCTTTTGGTCTTTTATTTTTTTGATCCTGCGGGTGGTTTACATAATTTGTGAATTGCTTTTATATCCCTCTGTATATTAAGGTATATACAGGAAGGCTTATACAGGAGGAATGTAAATGAAGCAAAAGAACACCCTTGGAAAGATCATCGCCCTGGGCAGTGCATGTATCATCACATTTTCAATGATGGCGGCAGTGCCTGTGGAGGCAAAAGCAAGCAAAATGAATATGGCCTATCTTTATGGAGGAAATATTAGCACGTATAAATCCCTTGTGGAGAAAACAAAAAATACACTACAAGAGGTATCCCCCAGTTATTTTGATCTTACAGTCGATGGAAGCCTTAAAATCACAGGAGCAGTAGATACTGCTTTTATCAAGGAAATGCACAAAAAGGGCGTCAAAGTCATTCCTTTTTTGAGTAACCACTGGAATCGAGAGATAGGAAGACTGGCTCTGAAGAATCAAGATAAGCTGGTGGAAGATCTCGTAAAGGCTATAGAGAAATACGATTTAGATGGTATCAATGTGGATATTGAAAATGTCACAGAAGAGGATCGAGATGACTATACGGCATTGGTAAAGAATCTAAGAGATAAGCTCCCTGCTGAGAAGTCTATTTCAGTTGCAGTGGCGGCAAACCCTAATAAATTGAAAAAGGGTTGGCATGGATCCTATGATTATGCTGCCCTTGCCCAACATAGTGATTATTTGATGGTAATGTCTTACGATGAAAGCTATACGGGGAGTTCCATTAATCCAGTGGCTAGCATAGGCTTTGTGGAAAAATCCATACAGTATGCTTTAGAGCATGTGCCCAAGGAGAAAATCGTTCTGGGTATTCCTTTTTACGGGAGATATTGGAAGGATGGAGAATCCTTTGGGGGTTATGGAATCAGCTTAAATGCGGTAGATAGTTTGCTTGGTAAATATAGCCATCAAGTGACTTTCGATCAAAAAGCCCAATCTCCTATGGCGAGGGTTACTATAGGTCCAAATGATCCGAAGGCCTATGCCTTTGGTAAAGAATTAACGCCGGGTACTTACACGGTTTGGTATGAGAACGAGGCATCCATCAAGGCAAAACTTCGATTGGTACAGAAGTATGGATTAAAAGGCACAGGCAGCTGGAGTCTTGGCAATGAATTAGGTACCACTTGGGATTATTATGGATTATGGTTGAATGGAAAGTATTTTGGAGATATTCAAGGCCATTGGGCCCAAGAGGATATTTTATCCGTAGAAAATAAAGGCTGGATGACAGGAATGTCTAGCACGAGCTTTTCACCTAACACTTCTTTAACGAGGGCCCAGGCAGCGTCCACTTTGGTAAGGGTTATGGGACTGGCGCCTGTGGAAGGAATCAGAAGCTTTCAGGATGTGCCTGATAACCATTGGGCAAAGAAGGATATCGAAGCAGCGAAGCAGCATGGGTTGATTCAAGGAGTGGGCAATGGAAAATTCGCCCCTGATACCCCGGTAACCAGGGAACAGATGGCGGCCATGCTGAACAAGGTAATCATTGAGCCAGAGGAATCAACGAGCCTTGAAAAAAAGTTTCCCGATGTAGCTGATAGCAGCTGGTCCTATGCACCTATCATGCAGATGACTGGTAATAATGTATTCAGCGGTTATCCAGATGGTAATTTCCGCCCGAAGGAAGCCATTACTAGGGCACAAATGGCATCATTGATGAATCGTATCGCAAGATACGTGGAAAAATAGGTGGAGCAATAAGTCTAGGAAGAGAAGAATCTTCCTAGACTTATTATTTTGGGTATTTTGTGATAAACTACAAATATGGAATAAGTTGGTTATCTATAAGGATATATAATATGGATGTCATAGAAAGGGGCCATGGTGAATGGAAGAGCAGTTGATTCATGGGGGAGAAATCCAAAAATACACAACTGAGCAGCAGGAAAAAATCAAGGAAATCGTTGAGACCATTAATATACAAGATAATCATTTTATTTTGCAATATGGGGTAGAGGCCCAGAAGAATATCTCCAGCTTTACAGACAATATGCTGTCTCAAGTGCGAGCCAAGGAAGCAGGGTATGTAGGGGAAATTATGAAGAATCTCATGTTCAAGATTAAAGAATTGAATGTGGATGGTCTTGGGCCTAGAAAGAAAGGTTTTTTATCTAGAATTCCCCTTCTAGGATCTGCAGTGGATGAGGTAGAGAAGTTTATTGCTAAGTATCAAAAACTTAGCGGAGATATAGAAAATATCGTTAATGAATTGGAACATGCGAAGGATCAGCTGACCAGGGACATCATCATGTTTGATCATCTATATCAGAAAAATGGAGAATACTTTCAGCAGCTGGATATGTATATTGCTGCGGGCAAGCTAAAACTCCAGGAAATCTATGAAGAAATATTGCCAAGGCTAAAGGAAAAAGGAGAGCAAACCAACGATGGCTTTGACATACAGCAGTACAACGACATGTCCCAGTTGGTCAATCATTTTGAGAAAAAGCTTCATGATTTGCAGCTTAGCCGTACCATTGCAATTCAGACAGCACCTCAGATCCGGTTGATTCAGAACAACAATCAGGTGATGGTGGAAAAAATTCAAAGCTCTGTGCTGAATACTATTCCTCTATGGAAGAATCAAATCATTATTGCTTTAGGACTGCTTCGACAAAACAAGGTACTTCAGCTTCAAAAGGAAGTAACAGAAACCACCAATGATATGCTGTTAAAGAATGCTGAAATGCTAAAGGATAGTACCATAGGCGTTGCCAAGGAATCTGAGCGGGGGATTGTAGAGGTTGAGACCTTGAAAAAGGTTCATGAGGATTTATTACATACCATCGAAGAGGTCATCCAAATTCAAGAAGAAGGAAGAAGCAAACGACAAGAAGCAGAAGCTGAACTACAAAACATGGAGAGAGAACTGAAGAATAAGCTAATGTCGATGTAGATTGACGCGTAGCAAAGTTACGCAAGGTTAAGGTTGTAGGGGCGATTCACGAATCGCCCATGGATTAAAAATTTTGATGCAATGGAGCGCCCCCTGTGGCGTTCCGTTTTTTTTCAGAAAAAATTCATATAAATAATTAAGCATAAAAGGGAAAAAATATATAGGGAACTTGACAAAAATACAAAAAGAATATACAATGTGACTATAGAGTCATATGACTAACTGGTCACATTTTTTTAAACATAAAATGACCTTAAAGTCATGTTGAAAAATAGGAGGAATACCATGCCAAAGAGTACTTTTTTTAATCTGCCCGAAGAAAAAAGAGAGAAAATCATGGAATCTGCCATTGATGAGTTTGCCCAGTATTCCTACCAAAAGGGAAGCATCAATAGAATCGTTGAAAGGGCAGAAATTGCAAAAGGAAGCTTTTATCAGTATTTTGAGGATAAAAAGGATTTGTTCAAATACATCTTGGAAAAAAGCGGAGAGGAAAAAATGGTATATCTAACCCACATTATCGGGGATTTGGATAAACTAGATTTTTTCCATACCATAAGGGAGTTATATATAGGGGGTATTCGTTTTGGTCAAGAGCATCCAAAGCTTGCGGCCATCGCAGATCGATTTATGAAGGATGCAGACCAGCAGCTGATGGAAGAAATGTTTGGAGATTCCAAAGGAAAGAGTCAGATGGTTTTTCAAGGACTTCTGTTAAAGGGAATTGAAAGAGGAGAGGTAGATCCTAAAATTGATGTGGAGTTGGTGGCGATGCTCATTGCTTCAATGAGTTTGTCTATATCAGAACACTTTTTAAAGGAAAAGAATACGGGAAACCTGATGGACATGATGGAGGTCCTAGATAAGATGTTGTATGTTATCGAGCATGGTATTAAGGTAAAGAAGGAGGGTGAAAAGAATGATTAAGGTAAAGAATTTGTATCATTCCTATACCAATGATCGTGCCTATGCAGTGGAAGATATCAGCTTTGATATTGGAAAAGGAGAGATTTTTGGATTTTTAGGTCCCAGTGGTGCGGGGAAATCCACTACCCAAAAAATTCTTATCGGGTTATTGCCCCTTCAAAAAGGAGATGTCAGCATTGCGGGGATGGATATTCGAAAGCCTACGGAGGAAATGTTTAATCTCATCGGTGTATCCTTCGAGCAGCCAAATCTTTATAAGAAACTAACGGGGTTAGAAAACCTAGAGTTCTACCGGAAGATGTTCAGTGTGCCTACAGAGGATCCTATGAAGCTCCTGAAGATGGTTGGATTGGAGCAGGCGGCTAAAAAAAGGGCTGGGGGATACTCAAAGGGAATGATGCAGCGATTGGTTTTCGCCAGATCCATGCTGAACACACCTAAAATGTGGTTTTTGGATGAACCAACATCTGGGTTGGACCCTACTACCGCCAGCAACATCAAAGAGATCATTTGGCAAAAAAGAAAGGAAGGCGCCACCATATTCTTAACAACCCACAACATGCATATCGCCGATGAACTTTGTGATCGGGTGGCATTTATCCACGATGGCAGGATTGAGCTGATTGATTCTCCTAGAAATTTAAAGCTACAATACGGAGAAAAGATGGTACAGGTGGAGCACAGAATGGGAGAAACCTTTAAGAAGGAGTATTTGTCTATCTTGGAAGAAAAAGATAGACAGAGATTAAACCATTTGATTAACCAGGGAACCATCGAAACCATGCATTCCCAGGAAGCGACCCTTGAAGAAATCTTTATTAAGGTAACCGGGAGGGGGTTGAAATAAATGTTTCAAAGATATGGTGGGCTATTAACAAAAGATATTGTGACCGCTTTTAGGAACTATTTCTTCCTCATTGTTCTAGGGGTTGCCCTGCTCTTTGTGGGTTTAACGAACTTTCTGATCCCAAAGGAATTATCTATCAAACCAGCCGTATATTATTATGTGGATTATGACGGAGGGCTGGAATCTGTAATCGATGAAGCTATATTGCAATCCCAAGAGAAGCATAGCAAGATTCAGCGGGTAGAAGCCATAGAGGATATAGCGAAGAATATGGAGAGCAACTTTAACAGTTTGGGAATGGTCATCAAGGAGGAAAATAACCAACCCCATATTCAGTTTATTCTTCAGGGACATGAGAACGAAAAACTTAGAAATACATTGATCTTATCGATGAAAGATGACTTGAGGAGCAGGATGCAGCAAAAAATAGAAATAGAACGTATTTTCCTAAATAAGGATATAGAAGTGGAGAGGATTCCATTCAATCTAGGGATGATTCCTATTTTTATTGTCATGGAGTCCATGCTGCTGGGGTTCTTTTTGATCGCTGCCCTTGTTTTCATGGAGAAAGATGAGGGAACCATTCGAGCATATTTGGTTTCACCAGGAAAGATACCAGAGTATCTGATGGCAAAGATTACATTGATGGTACTATTGGGATGCATATCTGCTATTACCTTGGTAAGTCTTACTCTGGGTACTGGTGTTGACTATATAGGAATGCTGGCGTTGGTGATTTTGGGAAGTATAGCGGCGGCTATAGGCGGACTGATACTGGCCAGCTTCTTTCAAAATATTTCCCAAGCCAGCATCTGGATTATTGTTATAGGCATTGTGTTGTCACTGCCTTTTATGTCTTACTATATGCCCAGCTTTGCACCAAGATTTGTGAAGTTGATTCCTACCTACTCGTTATTATTTACAGCTAGAGAAATTTTGTTTCCAACAGGTAGTCGAGAAATCATATATTGGACATCTTTGGGTTTGATGATCTTCAATGTTATAGGATATATGGCAGCAGTTGCAGCCTATCGTTTTAGCGTGAAAAGGGACTAGGAGGGATAAGAATGAGAAGAGTATGGATGATATTTCGTCGTGATTTATCCAGCAGCATACGGGAATTTCTCCTATTGTATATGATGGCAGCACCAATTATTCTGGCCATTATATTTAAGATGTTTATCCCCAGTGCCAATTCAGCGGCATTACAGTTTGCCGTAGATGCAGAAACAGCAAAGGATATGGGCATATACAAGACAATCAGCCAATATGGAAGTGTGGAGGTTTACCAAGACTTTCAAGATTTAGAGAAGCGGGTTCGCGGTACAGATGACATTGCTGGCATCATCAAAGCCCAGAACGGCAGTTACCAGATTGTACTAGAAGGAAACGAGAGCCATGATACCAAGGTTATTCCAGAAATGATTTTACGGGACTACCTCAGCAAAGAGGCCCTAGCCATGACCTTTTCTATCCGAGATTTGGGGTATACCCAATCACCCATAGCAAGGGTAGGAGCAGCATCATTAATTTTAACTACGTTAATTTTGGCTGGAGCGGTGATTGGTTTTAACATGATCGAAGAAAAGGAAGGAAAAACCCTTAGTGCTCTGAGTGTAACGCCCATGAGAAGATGGGAATTCATCTTAGGGAAAAGCATGATAGGCATTTTACTTCCTTTGGTGATTGTGTATGTTATCCTGTGGCTTTTAGACATGTGGTATGTGGATAAAGCCATGGTCTTTGCTATGACTTTGATTAGTTCAGGGCTGACAGTCATGATGGGTTTTCTGATCAGTGTATTTAGCAGCAATCAAATATCAGGTATTGCGAACATGAAGATCCTTTTACTACCATTGTCAGCATCAGTGATTGGGGCGCTCATGCTTTCGCCAAGTCAACAGGTATTTGTCTATTGGCTTCCAACCTATTGGTCTTTCCTGGGCTTTGACGGCATCATTCGGAACACAATGACTTGGGGGCAAATAGGTTACTATGGCCTATGGATTTTAGGTCTAACCTTTGGGATGTTTCTATTATTAAGAAATAGAATTAAGAAGAGCTTTATATAAGAGGAGGGGTAAAGATGGAAATGAAGTGGTGGATTTTACTGATTGCCCTAGCAGTGGTCGCTGTGCCTATTAAGCTGCGGATACTAAGAAACTGGCAGGAGCGAAGAAAAGAGCAGGAAGAAGAAAAAGAAGACTTTTAAAGAAAGCCTCTTCAGTGTGATTGCTGAAGAGGCTTCTTTTAGATTTTATATGACAATAATGCAGAAGAAGATTTTATAGGAAGAAAGAAAAAATAGGACTCAAAACCTAAGAAAACTAGGAGGAAAGTACCGGAAAATATCGAATATTAGGAAAATATAGTAAATAACATAAGCTTATTTGAAATGCAAGAAAAAATAGAGCGGGGGCTAAATTACATGCTGAAAATGGGAAAGACAGCAAGGGAGTGGCTAACAGCAAAACAGAGAAAGATGGAGAATGATGAGACTATACCGACAAGGAAGTTACTAAAGTATGGCAGCGGCCCAATCCTTACCATATGTGCGATGTTGCTAACTCAGTTAATTTATTCAGAAACCAATATGAGGATTGATATCACAGTAGTGCTAGCGCTGCTTATTATTTATACCTTTTCTATAGGTGGATTGTGGATGGGAGGCATAAGTGTAGGATTAAGCCTGCTTTATTGTTTCTTGTTTAGCATTGAGGGTACAGGGGCCTTGGGAAAGGAGGCCCATCTGGAACTGATGATCAATCATTTCGGCATGTATGGCATAGCAGGTTCTGTAGGCTTGTTACATCATATTTTTGGAACAAAATACAAAGCGTTACAGGTAATGCGAGGGGATCTGGATCGGGCAGAGCAGCATGCCGTGATGATGGCAATACAAAGCAGCTTAGATGGAAAAATAACGAAGGTGCAGCCTGGCTTCTGTAAACTGGTGGGTTATACAGAAAAGGAATTGCTCACCATGAACTTTAAAGATATTACCCATACGGATGATCTACAAAAGGAAGCGAGGCTTTTTAAACAAGTGTCAAAAGGACAGATAAAATCTATTGAAATAGAGAAAAGATACATTGCTAAAAATGGAGAGATCAAATGGGTATACCTAAATGCGTCATTGATTACAGATAAAACTGATAATCCAAAAGGATTTCTAGCATATGTAAAAGATATTACTGAGCTAAAAGAGACAGAACAAGCGTTAAAGGAAAGTGAAGAACGATATAGGTCAGTGATAGATCTTTCACCCATTGCTATATTTATTCATGATGAAAACAAGTTGGACTTTGTGAATCAGGAAGGGGTAAGACTTCTAGGGGCTGATTCTTCTGATGAGGTGTTAAAAAGAAATATTCTTTCATTTATCGAAGAGGAAGTAGGTCAAGGAAAAATGAAAGAGCACATAGCATTTTTGAATCAACGAGGTGGGTTTTTGTACTTAGCTGAGAGAAGTCTTCGACGGTTGGATGGTAGCACGGTGGATGTAGAGGTGACGATAACAACCATTCCCTATAGAGACAAGCATATGTTTCTAGTCTTTGTACAGGATATCAGTGCAAAAAAACAAGCAGAGGCGTTACAGAAAAATGTGGAGGAGAATACAAAGCTCCTTAGTGAGGCCATAGAATATGATATCGTGAAGACGGAGTTTTTCGCCAACATATCCCATGAGCTGCGAACCCCATTGAATGTCATATTGGGCACCCAGCAATTGCTTCAAATCATGGGAGAACAATGCGTAGATGAAGAGAAGCGCGTAAAGTTCCATAGATATCTACATGTGATGAAACAAAATGGCAACAGACTATTGCGACTGGTGAATAACTTGATTGATATTACCAAGATGGATTCAGGGTATTTTCAAATTCATTTGGCAAATCATGATATTATCAGTGTAGTAGAGAATATAACACTATCGGTGGCGGATTATGTGGAAGGGAAGGGAATGAACCTCACCTTCGATACAGATGTGGAAGAAAAAATCGTGGCCTGTGACCCTGATAGCATGGAAAGGATCATGCTAAATCTTCTGTCCAATGCTGTGAAATTTACAAGGTCAGGTGGAGAAATCCAGGTTCATATTTATGATAAAGGAGATAGAATACAGATTGTTGTAAGGGATACAGGCATTGGTATACCAAAGGATAAGCAGCAGATGATCTTTGAGAGATTTCGGCAGGTGGATAAATCTCTTACAAGAAACCACGAAGGAAGCGGTATAGGACTTTCTTTGGTAAAATCCTTGGTGGAGATGCAGGGAGGCAGTATTTCATGTGAAAGCGAAGAGGGCAAGGGAAGTGTCTTTATCCTCGAATTCCCTGTATGGGTGCTGGAAGAAGATATTAATCAAACAAAGGGAGACCGCACGAGACAAAGCCTCATAGAAAGAGTCAATGTAGAGTTTGCAGATATTTATTCTGCATAGGCGTTTTAAAGGAAAGGTATAGGGATGCTAAATAAAGTAATACGAATAAACAATGAATTTTAAGTACCGATAAATAGAAAATATTATTGACAAAATTTACAGCAGAAAAAAACAGAAAAATGGTATAGCAATTGTAAACAGAGAATCCGAGGATTCTCTGTTTATTTTTTGGAAAATACTCGAGAATCGAATTATAAGTGACCTTATACAACTATGAAAAAATTTGAAGAAAGATTATAAAAATCGACAACGCAATTTTGGTTTATTCTGGAAAAAGCTTGTTTATAATTAGAAAGGGAAGTGTGGCATGACAACATACAACTGTGTGGAAAACTGTGAAGTACATTCTGTATTTGGGCACTTGGAATGTATGGAGTAAGTAGTGCAACCGGTCCTTATGCATAGATGATTGCATTAGGAGCGGTTTTTTATTGGTTATGGCCAATATAAGCTTATGAGTTTTTAAATGAAGAGCAATATGTATATTAAGGAAAAATAAGGTAATAATTTAAACCGATGAAGAGACGTAATCTTTTATGCTAAGGGGGAAAAGAACAGATGATAAGGGCAGTTTTAAAATGGGCAGGGAATATATTAACTGCTGTCTTAGTAGTAGCTATTGGATTTGCCATATTTACCATGTTTCAGTCTAAGAAAGATCCAGGTTATATACCAAATATTGTGGGGTACCAACCTATGTCTGTTTTGACAGGCAGTATGATGCCACTATTAGAGCCAGGAGATATGATCTTTGTTAAGGAGATTGAAACAAAAGAAGTTGAAGTTGGAGATGTGGTCACCTATCGGGTAGATCAAAGTACCTTGGTCACCCATAGGGTGGTTGAAGTGATACAGGAGAATGGGGAACTAAGCTTTAGAACCAAAGGAGACGCCAACAATACGGAGGATCATGCCCTGGTAACTAACGAACAATTGTTAGGAAGTTTGGCATTCAATATCCCAAAGGGCGGATACATCGCAAATTTTGCCAGAAGTCCAAAGGGTTTTATATTGTTTATCATTGTACCTATATTTTTATTGATTGCTTCTGAGCTAAAAAACATATGGATGGAATTGGGCAAGGGAAATAAAACCAATCCCAAAAATCCTATGGATGTATAGCTGGAATAGAAGATGGACTAATGGTTAGAGCATATTTGGTGATAGTGGCCAAAAGATAATTTGATAGGGGGGAGTATGAGAAAAAGGCAAAGAAAAAATGGGTATCTCCGCTAAGATCACCCAAGAAGTAAAGAAAAAAATACTTATTAGTTTATTGTATCACACAGAGAGAAAGAAAAAAACAATATTTGAGGAGGATTTAGGAATGAATAAAAAGGTTTTATTAAGCATTTTATTAATCGGTGTTATGATGTTTGGTATCGGTATGGGAACCTATGCATGGTTTACAAGCACAGCTACTAGCCAGAATAACTATTTTGAAGCTGGTGAATTAGAAATAACTGGCCCAGGAGCTAATAAAGTAGCAGAAAATGTAGTAGATGTTCGAAATATATATCCAGGCTGGGAACAACAAAAAACTATAAACATTCAAAATACTGGTACAATACCATTCCAATTCAAGGTAAGTGCTACATCTAATAACAACACTTTATTGTATAACGGACAACATAATATACAAGTTAAGGTTAATGGCGGTGAATATGTAGGAATTAATAGTTTTAATAATGTTTCACTAGGTACAATTGCAGCAGGTGGAAATAAAGACGTTACTTTCACATTTAAACTTCCTACAACTGCAGATAATAATTATCAAAACTTACTAGATAGCTTTAATTTTGTATTTGACGCAACTCAAATTGAAAATAATGGGACTGGTTGGGATACATACGCACTTGTTAAGACTATAGACTCAGGTCAAAATGCTACAAATGCAGGTTTAAACAGACCGCACATTAACTATACAGTAGCTGGAAATCAGATTACATTTGAATTTGTAAATCCTACAACAGGTGCATATGCTTTTGATTACAGAGTAGATGGAGAAGCAGGAACTAGGGGCCAATGGGCAGATACAATAATTAAGGGTGGAGAATTAAAAGATCAAGAAATAGGAGAATCATACAATCTAGTAAATGTTCCAAAAGGTGAAACTCGCACAGTAACTGTTACTGCTGCAGAAGAAGTTTGGGCTGGATTAAGACTAGGACCTGAAAATGATTATTATTTAGATTGGATTAAGTTTGAAGTTCAGTAGAAACAATAATTGTTTATTTTTCAAGTTTATGAATAGTGCAAAAAAAGCATAAATAAATCATATAGATAGCCGAGCAAAAGCTCGGCTATCTATAAAAATTTATAAATTCCAGAAGTACTTAGAATCTAAGTTTTTCTAGAATTTATAAAAGAGGGGAGGGGGAAAGGAATGGGAAAAAGATATATTCAGGCCATAACATCTATTCTGACCATAGCCTTAATATTTGTAGCATTACTTAGTCAATTAATAGGCACTATTACATATGGAGCAGAAAAAGAACCCAACGTGATACTTAACCTTTATGATAATCAGAATACCCTAGGAAATCCTATCTTTAAAAGTGAAGGGAATGTCGCAGAAGGGCTTTGGGCACCTGGAAAAAGCCGGAGTGGTATTTTGAGAATATATAATGGAGGCTCTCAAAGGATACAAGTAGACAATCTTGCATTGCGAATGAGCCTTAAAAGGCTAGAGGGGCAAAGCTATGTAACTGTTTCTGATCAAGGCCTACGGGAATACTTTGCTGAAAGCATGAAGTTAACGATTAAAAAGGGTATATTTCCGAATTTTTTAATATCAAATACAATCTACAATAAAAGTTTTCTAGAAATGTTATATCAGGAAGATATTGCAGGAAGAAAAGGTGCAAATTTATCTTTACTAGATCAATTTAGTATAAATAAGAATCAATTCATAGACTTAGAATATACTGTGCAAATGAAAGAAGAGGCAGACAACCGATTGCAGGGCGTAAGGGCAACGGTGGACTTTGTCATCAATGCCCATGAGAATCCTGTTTCAGACCAGCCAGAGGATGACAAAGACAATGAAGATGAACCAGTATTTGAAGAAGAGCCTGTAGATATTATTCCAGATATCGGTGGGCATTGGGCCCATGATTGTATTGTGACTCTGGTAGAGCATGATATTGTCCAAGGATATCCAGATGGATCTATCAAGCCTGATGAAAAAATTACTAGAGCAGAGACAGCAGTACTTATAGGAAAGGCGTTGAAGCTAGAGGAGCAAGATAAGTTTTTCTCAGGATACTTTGATCCTATTCCGGGCTGGGCAAGGGGTTACATCATAACAACCACAGAAGAGGGTATATTTAAAGGCTATCCAGGAAAAATATTTAGACCTGGAAAAGAGATTTCTAGGGAGGAAATGACTACGGTACTGATGCGAGGCTTTGACAAGGAGGCTGAAATAGAAAGGGCTTTAACATTTACAGATAGGGATAGAATATCGGATTGGGCGTTAGAATATGTAAAGACGGCTGTAAGCAATGAAGTGATTTTGGGATATCCTGACCATACCTTTAAGCCTCAGCATGATATCACTAGGGCAGAGGCCTTTGTGATGATCTGTAAGCTTTTGGGATATCATGAGCAACACACAAGAAATGAATAAGGAGGACTTTGTGAGAAGGAGGTGAAAATGTGAATAAAGAAAAGAACAGTATTCGATTTCTAACGTTTCGCGTTATATGTTGTCTTCTGTCAGGATTTTTGGTAAGCATGGCTCTAATGGGAACTATGGACACCTACTCGTGGTTTAGCAGTACATTGAGTAGGAGTATAGAGGTCAGTGCTGCATCCACGTCGGATATCTTTACAGAACTTGCTGTAACACCTAGCAATGAGAATCCCACAAAGATTACACTTAAGGGAGCAGATTCAGAAAAATTGGATTTTTATGAGCCTATTCTATATTTTGCAGTAGAAGGGGAAGCCGCAGAATATATTATTCATATCAATCCAATACGTGTCAAAAGAAATGATATTGCTGAAGCCAATATCAAAATTTGTGTAGATCAAAGCAAATTCTCTTTATTAAAAAACGGAGATATAATCAAAGGGAGTATCTATGTAAAGTATCTCAACGAATTTATAGATGAAAAGATAGACATTACCTTCACAGGGAAATATTTGAGAGATCAAGCATTAGGTAAAAATATAACGGATTCATCCCAGTGGGATGCACAGATTACGAGATTTATTACCGATATTGCTCAAGAGAAAACCTGGGAAGAGGCAAACTGGACCCAAGAAGAACAGTCTCAAGAGGAACTCGTTAATCTGTTAACAGCAGACTTAGGTAGTGAAGAAATATCCCTAAGGGCATTCAATACTACGCTAATAGAGGATGATATAGCGGAAAATGAAATAATTCAAGTACCCATCAGTCCGTTGGCCATCACAGAGGAACAAAAACAGATTTTAGATATTATTATTCCTAAGGCATCCCAATATCTACAAGACATCTATAATGTAGTAGTAGATCTCGTGCATCAATTAAATGAGAAAATACAGGAAATCGCTCAACTGAAGACAATAGAAGCAGAGCTAAGTATTCAACTGAATGAGCTAGAAGTTGAAAAAGAAACACTACTGAGTGAAAAGGAAGATTTACAAGCTCAGGTCGATAAATTAAAACTACAAAATGAAGAATACCAACGGGACATTCATTCCCTAATTAGTGAAAATCAATACCTAACGCAAGAGCTCATAGCTATGGAGCAAGAAATTGACATGTTAAGAAGTCAAGCATCTACAGGTGGTGCGATTGGAAACGTAAGTAATCCTGTTGTTACTGCACCATCCACTGGTACAGAGGCACCAACTACGTCACAGCCAGATGCAAGCAATGGGCAAACACAAGTAGAGCAGCCTTCAGACCTAGTGGGTGAGATGCCCCCACAAGAGGAAGAAAACCCTATTGAACAGCCAGGGGATACGCAGCAAGATACGGAAGGAACTGATTCAGCAGATACTACACCAACAGAGGAAGTGCCAGAATTACCTGATACTGGGGAGACAGATGCAGAACAAGGTGAACCGATAGATGTTACAATACCAGCTAACGAGGCCCAAGAGGATCAGCAGCAAGAGTCTACAGAACCTGAAGAAGATGCTACAGAACAAGGGGAAAACCAGGAACCAGTAAGAGCCGAGACGACAAACCCAATAGTTGTTGAGACATCTAAAGAATCCGAGGACTTGAATACAGTTCCTGAGACTGAAACAACTGAAGCGGATGATACAGAGGAACAACCAGAGGTAATTTATAATGATGGTAAATCGGATATCCAATTAGATATTATCAAAAAGGAAGATGAAGAGGAAACTTATCTTCCACAAGAATAATCGTTAAAAAATCTGAAAGGTCAGTAGAACCTTTCAGATTTTTCTATTGTATAAGAAAGTATAGATTTTGTTTAGTATCAGCCTTAGTAAGAAGAAGCAGTATAAGGATTTTGGAATATCTTACAATATAAAATCAGGGGTGCAGGGGAAGTTTCCCATGCCGTAGTCAGAGGGGTGCTCAGGCTGCTTAGCAGCCGTCGAAGGGGAACTAGGTTCCCCTAGCGAAGGCATCGTTAGATGCATTTTTTATACAGAAAGATTATCGTAGAATGATGAAAATAAAATTAGTACGCTGGAAAAGTGTAGCGAATAGAAAAATATGGTATAATATTCTAGTTGATATTTAGATAAACGAAACATTATTCAAAGAAGGTGAAATATTATGCTAAAACGATTTTCAAAATACTATCGTGCCCATCTGCCTTTATTCTTCCTAGACTTTGGCTGTGCCTTTGTCATGGCGGGGATGGATTTGGTTTTTCCCATTGTGGTAAGACAAATGGTGGATGATCTGTTGCCCCAGAGAAATCTTCCAGTGATCTTATGGGCGGGATTGGGATTGTTTGTTTTATACATTGCCCGGGGGTTACTCAATTATATTGTAGATTATTATGGTCATGTGCTAGGGGTACGGATGGAATATGACATGCGAAAGGATTTGTTCGACCATATCCATAAGCTGTCTGTTACCTATTTTGACAACACCAAGACAGGTCATATCATGTCTAGATTGGTAAACGATCTGAATGAAATTTCAGAGCTGGCTCACCATGGACCTGAGGATATATTTATTGCAGCGGTAACCTTGTTGGGATCATTCATTATCCTGGCTACGATCCATTTGCCATTGGCTTTGATTGTATTTGCTTTGATTCCTATCATGCTGTGGTTTGCCATTAGCAAAAATAAGGCGATGCAGAGTTCCTTCCGAGATATGCGACTGAAGGTAGCGGATATCAATGCCCAGGTGGAAGACAGCATCTCTGGGGTAAGGGTAGTAAAATCCTTCACCAATGAGTGGTATGAGAAGGAGAAGTTTGAAGAAGGAAATGCAAATTTTAGAAAGTCCAGGGAGAATGCCTTTAAAGTCATGGGGCAGTTCTTCTCTGGGATTAACTTTTTTTCAAATATTATTAATCTGGCGGTCATTGTGTTTGGTGGGATTTTCTACTACTACGGACAGCTAACCATGGGGGAATTGGTAGGATTTTTACTCTATATCTCCATGTTCCTGCAGCCCATCCGAAGAATTACTGCCTTTGTGGAGAACTACCAAAAAGGAATGGCAGGGTTTCATCGCTTTACGGAAACCATGGATATAGATCCCGATATCAAAGATGATGCCGATGCCAAGGCAGTGGGCAGGGTACAGGGAAAGATTAATTTTCGCGATGTGACCTTTAGCTATAACAATAAGGCAAAGGTGTTGGAAAATATAAGCTTAGAGATTCAGCCTGGGGAGACTGTGGCTTTTGTAGGGCCTTCTGGGGGAGGAAAGACAACCCTATGTAGTTTGATTCCAAGGTTCTATGAGATCACCGATGGAAAGATAGAGATTGATAATATGGATATCCAAAAGATTACCCAGCGATCTCTAAGAGAGAACATCGGGATTGTGCAGCAGGATGTGTTCCTGTTTTCTGGAACAGTGAAAGAGAATATCGCCTATGGTAAAATTGGCGCTACTGACGAAGAAATTATGGAGGCAGCAAAGAGGGCCAATGCCCATGAATTTATCATGGCGTTGGAAAATGGCTATGATACGTATATCGGCGAGCGGGGCGTAAAGCTTTCTGGGGGACAAAAGCAGAGGATTTCCATTGCCAGGATATTTTTGAAGAATCCACCGATTTTGATCCTGGATGAAGCAACCTCTGCCCTGGATAACGAGACAGAAAAAGTGATTCAAGAATCCTTGTTTCAGCTTTCTGAGAATAGAACGACCCTTGTGATTGCCCATCGACTGGCAACCATCCGAAGGGCTGACCGAATCATGGTACTTACGGACGAAGGCATCGTGGAAGAAGGCAGTCATGATCAATTGATTCAAAAAGAGGGAATCTATTCCCGATTATATAAAGCCCAATTTGATGGCTTCATTCCAGATATTGCGTAAAACTCCTGATTTTTTTCAGGAGTTTTTCTTTTTCGGAACGATGAGGGCATCGTTCCCTACAGTGTACTTCAGGATTGGTTTCTTTTGAGCTTATCAAGGCATAAAACATGGCTACCATGAGGAAAATAGAATTGTATCTATATAATGTGGGGAATGATTGCATGAGATTGATAGATAAAATCAAGGGAGTGTTTAGAAAGAAGGCTGTAGAAAAAGATAAGCTATTTCAATACGAGGAATTTAAGGAGAGATATGTTTCTAAAAGCTTAAAAGAAAATAGAGATTATCTTCAGCAGGTATTCACCCATACAAAGGACATTATCATCAGAAATATAACCATCCGGGCAACCAAGCAAAATCTTATGATCGTCTTTGTAGACGGCATGGTGGATAGAAATGTGGTAAACGAACACCTCATAAAGCCTATCTTGATAGATATGGCGCCAGAGAACTATGGGAGACGGCTATCCTTTGAAGAGATCCGGGATAGTTTTATCTCGGCAGCAGAAATCAAAGAAGCAGAGACTTTTGATGAACTGGTGCTGCAGCTGTTATCGGGTGATACCCTTCTTTTCCTTGAAGGTCAAAACAGAGGGCTTATCATTGGCAGTAAGGGATGGGAGAGCCGGGGAATCAGTGAGCCCACCACAGAAGCAAATGTGCAGGGGCCTAAGGATTGCTTTGTTGAGACCTTGCAAAACAATATTACATCTATTCGAAGAAGAATTCGTGATCCGAACTTGGCCATCGAGATGCTCAAGGTGGGAAGAAGAAGCAAGACAGATGTTGCAGTCGTATACTTAAAAGGCGTGATCATGGACGGCCTTGCGCAGTCAGTCATAGAAAAAATAAAAAAAGTGGATGTGGACAGTCTCCTGGATAGCAGCCAGCTAGAGTATTTGATTGAGGAACGAAAATGGACAATATTTCCTCAATCGGTGAATACAGAGCGCCCAGATAAGGCATGTGCAGCGATCTTCGAAGGCAGAATTGCCATTTTGGTTGATGGATCTCCCTTTGCAGTTTTGGTTCCATCTACCTTTTCTATGTATTTGGATGCATCTGATGACTATTATACTAGACCGTTGGTTGCTAGTTTGGTCAGATTCACAAGGTATTTCTGTTATTTTCTATCAGCTAGTTTGCCGGGACTCTATGTGGCAATCACCAATTTTCACCCTGGTATGCTTCCGCCTAGATTAGCATTGGCCATTACCACCACCAGGGTAGCGCTGCCTTTTCCTACCTTTGTGGAGGTGTTTATTATGGAATCGGTCATAGAAATTATGCAGGAGGCAGGACTAAGACTTCCCCAAGCCATTGGACAAACGGTAAGTATCGTAGGTGGAATTGTCATCGGACAAGCCGCTGTACAAGCAGGCTTGGTAAGCCCTATCGTTACGATTATTGTAGCTTTAACGGCCATAGCATCCTTTACACTGCCAAACTATAATGCCAATCTTACCACCAGAACCCTAAGAATACCCTTCATCATTGCAGGGTCAACCTTCGGTTTTTTTGGCATTGTTATGTTAGCTCTTGCCATATTATCCCACATGTCAGCTATCGAGACCTTCGGGGTAGGCTATTTTGAGGACTTCTCACCCTATCGACTAAGGGATTTAAAGGATACGATGGTTAAAGTACCTGCCTCTTTGATGAAGGACCGACCAGAGCTTTTGAAGCCCCAAGATACTGTGAGACAGGTCAACAATAAAAGTAGTGGGGAGAATCAAGATGAAAAATAAATTTGAACTGAGCAGTATAGACATGGCAACATTTTTGATTATGTCTATTTTTGGTGTACGGATACTGACCTTGCCTAGAATATTGGCAGCAAGGATGGACTTGGGATCATGGGTTTCAGTTTTGATGGCTGGTTTTATCACATTGATTCTATCTTTTATGATGTATTGGTTTGGTATCAAGTACCCTGGAAAAAATGGTTCAGAAATTGTTTTGATTACCTTTGGAAAATATATCGGGACATTGGGGATATTTGCCATAAGCATACATATACTGGGAGCAGCTGGGATGGGACTCCGATTGTTTGGAGATACATTAAAATTGTACCTCCTACCAGAGACGCCTTTTTATGCCATCGTGATTATTATGATAGGTGTATCCTTTTATGCCTTTGACAATGGTCTGAAGTCCATATCCACCTTAATCAATATACTACTTCCAGTCCTAGTGTTACTGATATCTATCCTGTTGTTATTGCCCATCACAAAGATAGACAAAACAAACCTTATCAACCCATTTGGGTTAGGTGTTATGCCTATCATAAAAGGTACTATTCCAGCTCTGGACGCATTTTATGGATTTACCATCCTTACATATATCATGCCTTATTTTAAAGAACCTCAAAGCGTAAAAAAGTGGATTGTTGTGGGCGTAGGTATTCCTATCATCGTATATGCAGCCATTGTATTTCTATGTGTGCTTGTTTTTGGAGATGACGAAATGGCATGGCTATTATATCCAACCATTACATTGATCAAATCTATCCAGGTTGAGGTTCAATTGTTTGAAAGGGTAGAAAGTCTTCTTATTACCATGTGGATCATTATCGTATTTATGCTATTGGTATTATCATTTTATTCCAGCTATCTAAATACCCGGGCACTCTTTAAAACAAAAGCAGGTACCCTAAAGGATCGATTCAGTCGTTATGTGCAAATTATTGTATTGGCTGCATTTGCATTTCTCCCTAAGGATGTAATTGAGCAGCAGATATATAGAGAGTACATTCAGATCCTTGGTAGAGTGTTGATACTTGGCTTTATACCAGCAATTGTCATGATTACCCTTCTAAAGGAAAGGAAGAAAAAAGGTGAAAAATAAGAAGCTTATTTTATTACTTATGGCAGTATATTTTCTTACAGGATGCTGGGACAATCAGGAAATACAAGAGAGGGGTTATGTTTTAGGAATAGCCATAGACAAAGCATCACCGCTTCCAAAAGGACAGGAGTCAATGGACGAATATTTAAGTGAAAGAGATATGGAAGAAATGCCAGTTCAAAAAGGACAACCTAAATATAGCTATACCATACAAGTACCTATCCTCGCCAATGCCAGAAATCAACCATCGGGTGCTGGAAGCGGCGGTGGTAGTGGGGAAGAAGTAACCTGGGACTTGACCATACGAGGAAACAGTTTTATGGAGGTCAATAGAGAATTTTCCACTCGTCTCGATTATCCACCTTATTATGAACATTTACAGGCTATTATTATTAATGAAGATGTGGCCAAAGAGGGGTTAAGTCAGATTCTAGATATGTTTTTTAGGGACCATGAGATGAGAAGAAGAACAAGAATTTTCATTACACCCCATGAAGCAAAGTACATATTAGATGTACAGCCAAGAATTTCTGATTTTCCCAGTGTTTATTTAGGAAGATTACCTATGAATGCAGAAAAAACCTCCAGAATTTTGCATGTGACAGATTTAGGGGAGGTTTCAAAAAGCATACATACAAAAACGGACTTTGTACTCCCGAGAGTCACCTCCTCGAAAGATGAAATCAAAGATGCGGGGAGTGCTGTTTTCAAGGGAGATAAGATGGTGGGATGGTTAGGAGAAATTGATACCATCAGCTTAAAGTGGATTAGGGATTCAGTAAAGGGAGGGTTAGTAGTAGTCAATATGCCAGAGGATAAGGAGGGAGGAGGACTTGTAAGTCTAGAAGTAATAAAAGCAAAGACTAAGGTAACGCCAATCATAGAGGACGATGGCATCAAAATGAAAATAGATGCTGAAGCTACCCTTAACATGTCAGAAAAATTCCAAGGACATCATGATGTTGCCCTCGACAAATCTTTTATTGAGGTGGTAGAGAAAAAAGTAGAGGTAGATATGAAAAGAAGGATGACAAGTACTATAAAATATGTTCAAAAGGAATTTGGAGCAGATATCTTTCACTTCAACAGAATTATGAGAAAGTATGACCCTAGATATTGGGCTGAAATCGAGGGCAACTGGGAGGAACTCTTTAAGCAAGTAGAGCCCATCGTCAATTTCAAGGCTGAGATAAAACAAATCGGCACCATGAAATGATGGTATAGAACAAAGGCTCAATTACAGAAATTATATTTTTGGAATTTTCAAATCATGTTTTATGTAATATACTATTAATGGATTGTCATATTTAGGATACGGGGTAATTTTAAGTACACAGGGGGAAAATAGGATGACTTCTAACTTAAGTGAGATAGAAGCGGGGATATGTACTGCGGAGAATGAAGAAAAAGTAGATCGGCTAAACAATGTTTCCAAGGAGATCAATATCAGAAACCCAAAGAGGGCCTTGGCATTGGCAGAACAGGCCTATGCTTTGGCGAAGAAAAGAAACTATACGTGGGGCATAGCCAGAAGTCTTTTGATGATGAGCTATGCAAACCGGAGTTTGTCCAATTATGATGGTTGTATGATAAATGCATTGGATGCCATGACTATTTTTCGAGAACTTGGAGATCGGGAAGGTGAGATGCGGGCATTAAACCTTGTGGGAATAAACTATTTTTATTTTAGTCGATATGAGCAGGCATTGGAGTACTTTGGAGAAAGCTTGAGATTTGCTCAGGAGATTCAAAATGAGGAGCTGCAGGCTAGTACATTGAATAATATCGGAGAAATCTACCGAGAGTTGGAAAAATACTCAGAAGCATTGGAGAATTATAATAAAGCCCTTGTAATTAGCGAGAAAATTAATAAGATCTACAATGTGGCTGTCATCCGTATGAATATCGGTCATATCTACAACAGCCTTGGACAAAATGAAAATGCTTTAAATAGCTATGAAGAGAGCCTGAAAATCAGTGAGAAAATCGGTGATCATATCAGCAAAGGGGAAGTGCTGAACACCATTGGACAAGTCTATGAGAAGCTTGGACAAAAGGAGATCGCACTGGAGTATTATCTTCAGAGTCTGAATATATTAAGAAAGTATGAGAATAAGTTTTATCAGGTGGATGTTTTATTGAATTTAGGAAGCTACTATGCAAAAGAAGGACGATATGAAGAAGGCCTTGATTTTCTTCAAAAGGCGCTAACGATGGCAGAAGAAGCGACTGCCAATAAGAAGATCTATACGGTACATGCATATTTGGCTCAGTATCATGAGGAACGAGGGGATTTGGCCCAGGCCCTATACCACTATAAAATATACCGTGATATGGAGAAGAAGGTTATCACAGATAATCTTGAGGAAAAATTGAAGATTTTAACCATAGAATATCAGGTGGATAAAATTCAGAAAGAATCGGAGATTAATCTTTTAAAAAATATTGAGTTGAAGCAGAAGAATGAAGACATTGAAAGCAAAGCAGAACAATTAGAAGCCATCAATAAGGAATTACAAAAAGAAATTTTAAAAAGAAAAGAGCTGCAGGAACGTTTAGAGCAGGTGAATAAAGAACTGGAGCGGATGTCCTTTGTTGATGAGTTAACAGGGATACCGAACCGAAGGAGTTTTAACAATACCTTAGAAAAGGAATGGAATCGGTGTTTGCGGGAGGGCGTACCCTTATCTTTGATATTTGTGGATGTGGATCATTTTAAAAATTTCAATGATTATTTTGGACATCCCATGGGTGATGATTGCCTGCGAGATGTGGCAAAGACCTTAACCAATACATTGAAGCGTTCTTCGGACTTTATCGGGAGACATGGCGGTGAAGAGTTCGCCATTATTTTGCCGAACACTGATTATGCAGGAAGCATTGTGATTGCGGAGCAAATGCGGGAAGCCATTGAAAACTTAGAGATTAATCATCCTCAGTCCCATGCGGGACGGAATATTACCATTAGCATGGGAGTAGCCAATGTAGTTCCGTCAAAGGAAAGCAGCATCTATGAACTGATCGAGGCCGCTGATCGGGAATTATACCATGCGAAAGACCAAGGACGCAATCGGGTATGTGGCGTAGAGATATAAAGTAAGATTGAGGTTAAGGTGCGTAGGGGCGCGGGTTTCCCCGCCCATAGGCCACAAAGGCAAACCAGCTGGTATTTGGTGAATGATGTAAAAAAGGGGCAGGATAACCCTGCCCCTACAATTTTTCTCGGTCTTGATCTGAAGCATTTATGTAGATACTATAACCCTAGAAGAGGAATAGCGGATTCGAATTCTCTTTGAAGAATGGACTTAAGATGTCGTTTTTCTTCTGCTAAGGCAAATTGAATTTCTTTTACATCTAAATCCACATTGAGCTGCATTAATTCATACAAGAAGATAATGGTATCTCTTTCAAGCTGCTCCGCAATGGCTAAAGCATCCTCTTTTGCATAGGATTTTTTAGCCTTTTCTATTTCCTCAGGGTTGGTAACAAAGAAGTTTGTAGAGATGAGAAGCTCTAAATATTCTGCGTCTTCTACATCTACTTCCGTTGATTGGTTTTTTTGAAGATTGGTTAATAAGTCTGTATAGATTTGCTCGTGCTTTTGCTCATCCTGGGCCAGCTTTACAAAAAGGTTCTTTGCTTTGCTGTCCTCCATTTGAGAAGCGATTTCCAGGTAGAAGCTGTACCCTGTCTGTTCTAGTAATATCAAAGTTTGAAGCAATTTTGAGGCATCAAAATTTCCTTTCATGTTTCCGAACTCCCTTCATACATATTTATATAAATGTATACCGCTGGAAAAAGAAATAAAACAAAAATACAGAAGTTTCTTTTAGAATAGGATGAAAAATATAGTTGGATTTTCAGTCAAGACAGAAATTGCAAGGTTTGATATAATCAAGGATAGAAGAAATATCAAAAAGAAGGAGGCTGCTTATGAAAGACTATGGATTATACATAAATGGTACATGGATGGAGATAGAGGGCCTAAATAAGATTGATGTCATCAATCCAGGCACAGGGGATATTGTGGGGACAGTACCAAATGGAGGAGAAACAGAAGCAAAGCAAGCCATAGATGCAGCAGTAGAAGCCTTTGAACCATGGGCTGTCTTACCTGCCAATGAACGGGGAAATTATTTAAAAAGATTATACGATCTAATGATTGAGGAAAAGGAAGACCTGGCAAGAATCATGACCTTAGAGCAAGGGAAACCTCTTCAAGAGGCATTGGGCGAGGTCCTTTATGCTGCAAGCTTTGTGGAATGGTATGGAGAAGAGGCAAAAAGAATTTATGGAGAAACCATCCCTGCATGGAAGGAAAACAAACGAATCATGGTGCTAAAGCAGCCTGTGGGCGTAGTAGCCGCCATTACACCTTGGAATTTCCCTGCGGCCATGGTAACCAGAAAGCTGGCACCAGCCCTGGCAGCTGGGTGCACGGTGGTATTGAAACCAGCTACCCAAACACCGCTGACAGCCATGAAGCTATTTGAGTTATTTGAGAAAGCCGGCTTCCCAAAGGGAACTGTAAATATTGTCACAGGCTCAGCCAGTGCTATCGGGAAAGCATTCATGGAGGATGGAAGGGTTAGAAAGATTACTTTTACAGGTTCCACAGAGGTGGGAAAGGTGCTGATGAAGCAATCTGCCGATACGGTGAAGCGTGTATCCATGGAGCTTGGCGGGCATGCACCATTCATTGTTTTTGATGACGCAGACCTTGACAAAGCTGTGGAAGGGGCGGCAGCATCAAAGTTTAGAAATTGTGGGCAGGTATGTGTAGCTTCTAATCGCTTCTATGTGCAGGAAAGTATTGCTGCGACCTTTGTAGAGAAGCTGCGAGATAAGCTAAAGCATTATAAGGTTGGATATGGTCTAGAGGAAGGGGTCAATATCGGACCATTGATCGATAAAAAAGGCTATGAAAAGGTAAGGGAGCATATTGAGGATGCTGTGGCGAAGGGTGCGAAGATAGAAGCTGGGGGCAAGGGTTATCATGATATCGAAGCAGAAGATGCGGGATATTTCTTTGAACCCACCGTTCTTTCCCATGTGACAGAGGATATGCTGATCATGAAAGAAGAAACCTTCGGGCCTGTTATGCCCATTGTCACCTTCAAGGATGAGGCAGAAGCCATTCGCGCAGCCAACAACACAAATTATGGATTAGCAGCCTATTTGTTTACAGAGTCTCTATCTCGTGGGATTCGTGTTTCAGAAAAGCTAGAGTATGGAATTGTAGGCTTAAATGATGGATTGCCTTCCACAGCCCAAGCACCCTTCGGAGGGTTTAAGGAAAGTGGCTTAGGAAGAGAAGGCGGTCATCATGGACTAGAGGCATTTTTGGAAACGAAATATATTTCCATGGGAATATAGTGGAAACAAAATATACACATTATTTTAGAAAAAAATTTCCCTTCATAATTCCTTCACAATTGGCTTTTATAATAAAGTCATAAAATAAAGAAAGGGTGAAGGAAATGAAAAAAATACTTATGGTATCGATTGTGGCAGTGATGGTGTTATCGTTAGGTTTGGTGGCTTTTGCTGAGGCTGATACAGCTGTAGAAACACCAGCATGGTTCACAGAAATGATCCAGTGGAAAAAGGATCAAGTACAGAAAGCAGTAGATGCAAAGGAAATCACAGCGGAGCAAGGAAAGCTTTACATGGAAAGATTTGATTCCATGGAAAAGTATCATCAAGAGAATGGCTTCAACTTCCCGAATGGCTGCGGATTTGGCAGAGGCGGCAGAGGTTTTGGCGGTGGAATGATGAGAGGATTTAACGGCGCAGCACCAAGAACAAACAGCTGGTAGAAATGAGCTCCTTCGGGGGTTCATTTTTATGTTTCAAAACCATATTAAAGGGTCGCGTTAGATGAAAGATGCGCCATAAATGTCGCATAGGCTAAGGTTGAGGTTAAGGTTAAAAGCGTAGCGGCGAACAGTGTTCGCCTAATTATTTCGTGAGCACCAAACATTCATGATAATGCTATAACCCCTATCATGCAGAGCGCAGTGAAGCATCTCAAAGACCTAACCCCAGATCCTTCACTACGTTCTGGATGACAGAAAGGTTGGATCTTGGGTCTTCGAGCGATTCGTGAATCACCCCTACAGCGGAACAGATATATCTGTTCCCTACAACCTTAACCTCAGCCTCAACCTCGCGTAGCTTTGCCACGCAATATCCTACAATCATGTCATTCATGATGAGATACCTAATTTCACAGCATTTATGTTTAAATATGGCAATATGATATATAATAGTAAATAGACCAAAGAGAAAGGAAGAGCCAGGAAAATGGAGAATGTACGGGAACTAGTGGAACGAATCATAGAAAATGAAATCCTCATCGACATGGTACTTAGCAATGTGCGAAAGAAGGATCCTGAAGGTTTTCAAAAAGTGAATCTCCGTCCGGTAATCCTCAAGGGTGAGCGGCGATATCAATTTACATACCATTATGAAAAGAAGGTTACCCATGAAAATCTTAGTTCCACGGAAACGATAACAAAGGTTATGGAGCTTCTGGAGAACTATTTCAAGCAAGGGCAATGCTATACCATGGAAGCAGATTACCAGATATTAATCAGTAAGAAGATGAAGGCCAATATTTTAAAGAAGAAAGCGACCAAGGAGCAGACAGAATTGGCCCATAATCGGAAAAAGCAATATATTATCCCTGACAATGCACCCAATCCGTTTCTTATTCGCCTGGGGGTCATGAATGAAAAAGGAAAGGTATTGGCAAACAAGTATGATAAGTTCAGACAAATCAACCGCTTCTTGGAGATGGTGGCGGATGTGATGCCAGCCCTGGAAGGGAAGGAAGAGCCCCTTCATATTATTGATTTCGGCTGTGGAAAGTCTTATTTAACCTTTGCGTTGTACCATTACTTGATTGATATACGGAAGCTGAAGGTAAATATCATTGGTTTAGACCTGAAGAAGGATGTGGTCAACCACTGTAATGCTGTGGCAAAGGAATTGGGATATGAAGATTTACAGTTTCTTATTGGAGATATTGGAAAATTCCAGGGAAAAGAGAAGGTAAATATGGTGGTGAGTCTCCACGCCTGCAACACTGCCACCGATGCGGCTCTGGTAAAAGCCATCGAATGGGATGCCGATGTGATATTATCGGTACCCTGTTGTCAGCATGAGCTTCTGCCCCAGATTCACAATGAAATCATGGCACCTATGGAAAAGCACGGCATTATTAAAGAAAGATTATCCAGCTTGATTACAGACAGCGTGCGGGCAAACCTGTTGGAACTCATGGGTTATTCAACCCAGATGTTGGAGTTTATTGATATGGAGCATACACCGAAAAATTTATTGATTCGGGCAGTAAAAACAGGCAGGATTCCTGCCCATGCTGTGGAAGAATATAAGAGGTTTAAGGCCTTTTGGCAGATTGATCCGTATATGGAAAGGGCATTGGCAGAAAGATTAAAGGAGATATTTTAGGAATAGGGGAGTGGCATATGAGGTCAGGGGAATTACAGTGGATTATCAACCGTCAGGCTCGGAATACCCAGGATAAAAAAGCAAACCCGGGCTTTTTATCAACAGATGAAATTGACCAAGCAAGGAACTTTCATCGGAAGTTTGAAAGCTACCAACCAACCCCTTGTATCAGCTTGGATCAATTGGCAGCCTATCTAGAGGTAGATAAGCTTTGGGTCAAGGATGAATCCTATCGATTCGGGCTCAATGCCTTCAAGGTATTGGGAGCATCCTATGCCATTGGCAAATTCTTAGCGAACAAACTAAATACAGATATCAAGGAGCTTTCTTTTGAAAGATTAAAGGCAAAGGAAACCAGAGATAAGCTGGGAGAGATTACTTTTACCACGGCCACCGATGGCAACCACGGCAGGGCTGTGGCTTGGGCAGCCAGGGAGCTGGGTCAAAAAGCAGTGGTGTACATGCCAAAGGGATCATCTCAAGAAAGATTGAATGCCATACTAGCCACAGGGGCTGAAGCCAGTATCACAGATCTAAACTATGATGATGCAGTAAGGCTGGCTGCGGAAAATGCTGAGAAGTTTGGCTGGCATGTGATTCAAGATACAGCTTGGGAAGGGTATGAGGAAGTTCCTGGCTGGATCATGCAGGGATATGGAACCATAGGGGCCGAAGTCCAAGAACAGCTGAAAGAACAGGGGATTGAGAAACCCACCCATATCATCCTTCAGGCGGGTGTAGGTTCCTTTGCAGGAGCAATTCAAGGTTACTATGCGGCACTATTTGGGGAAGATCGACCCATTACCATCATTTTGGAGCCGGAGAAAGCGGCATGTATTTATAAATCTGCCCAAATAGGAGACGGAAAGCCCCATGCTGTAACAGGAGATTTAAACACCATCATGGCAGGATTGGCTTGTGGAGAGCCTAATCCCATTGGTTGGGAGATTTTGAGAGACTATTCCGATGCATATTTTTCCTGCTGCGATTATATAGCGGAAAAGGGAATCCGCGTATTGGCCAATCCCCTGCCCGGGGACATGAAGATCATATCAGGAGAATCGGGAGCTGTAGGGATAGGACTTATGAATATGTTAAGAGAAGATCAGCGATATGAACATCTATTAGAAGTTTTAAAGATTACAAAGGATGCTAGAATTCTTGTGATTAGTACGGAAGGGGATACCGATCCCGAAAGCTACAGAAGAATTTTATGGGGATAAAAGGGGAGGAAACGTACGTGAATGATATAAAAAGAATTGTCACCGATGACAAAGAAAAATTTTATAATTATATGAATTTAAAGCTTACAGGATTGATCTGCGAGGAGCCCGACTGGCTGGCCAATCTTTCCAATGCATCTGCCCTATTATGGTTACTGCTGGATGAAATCAACTGGGCAGGCTTTTATCTATATAAAAATGGAGAACTGGTATTGGGACCTTTCCAAGGTAAGCCTGCATGCACCCATATTGCTATAGGAAACGGGGTATGCGGTACAGCAGCCAGAGACTTGGAAACCCAAGTGGTAAAGGATGTCCATTTATTCCCAGGACATATAGCCTGTGATGCTGCATCCCAGTCAGAGATTGTGGTGCCCATTGTCCATGAAGGAAAGCTCATGGGGGTATTGGATATAGACAGCCCGATCAAGGAGCGATTTGATGAAGCCGATGCCAAGGGCCTTCAGAAGTTTGTGGATACATTGAATAAATATATGGATTGGTCTAAGATTGTATAACATAAAAAAACCGCTGTTAAGCGGTTTTTTTATGTTATACAAGACGAACCTGATGGTATACCTTTTTGCCTTTACGGATCATCAAAGTACCATCCTTGAAATCATCTTCATGGATGATTTTTTGAGGATCGGTTATTTTTATATCATCAATTACGAGGCCACCCTGCTGTACAAGACGACGACCCTCGCTTCGGGATGGAATTAAGTTTGTTTTTGTCAGTAACGCCATAACATCCATACCCTCTGTGAATTCAGAGCGGGGAATCTCTGTGAAAGGAACGTTCTCCAAAGATGCACCACCGCCAAACAAAGCCTTTGCTGCTTCATCAGCTTTTCTTGCTTCTTCTTCTCCGTGGACAAGCTTTGTTACCTCAAAGGCAAGGATTGCTTTCGCCTGATTGATTTCTGAGCCTTCTAATGCACCGAGACGGCGAACTTCTTCCATCGGCAGGAAGGTTAACAAGGCTAAGCAGTTTTCTACGTCAGCATCATCCACGTTTCTCCAGTATTGGTAGAACTCATAGGGTGAGGTTTTCTCTGGATCTAACCAAAGGGCACCAGATTCTGTCTTGCCCATCTTTTTTCCTTCACTGGTGGTTAAAAGGGTGAAGGTCATGCCATAGGCGGCAGCGCCTTCAGATCTACGAATGAGGTCAGCGCCCTGAATGATATTGGACCACTGATCATCACCGCCCAGCTGAAGTTTACACCCATATCTTCTGTATAACTCCAGAAAATCATAGGACTGCATCAGCATGTAGTTAAACTCTAGAAAAGATAAACCCTTTTCCATACGGCTTTTGAAGCATTCTGCTGTCAGCATACGGTTGACAGAGAAATGTCTGCCTACCTCTCGTAAAAATGGGACATACTGCAGATTCATCAGCCAATCAGCATTATTCACCATGATAGCCTTATCTTCAGAGAAATCTAGGAACTTAGAAAGCTGGACCTTGAAGCGTTCCGCATTCTGCTGTATTTCTTCAAAGGTAAGCATCTTTCTCATATCAGTTTTTCCAGAAGGATCACCTACCATGGTTGTACCGCCGCCAATGAGTACAATGGGCTTATGGCCTGCCCGCTGCATATGAGCCATGGCCATTACTTGCAAGAAGTGACCTACGTGTAAGCTGTCGGCTGTAGGATCGTAGCCTGTATAGAAAGTTAAAGACTCCTTTCCGAGAAGCTCACGGATCTCTTCTTCGTGGGTAGTCTGCTTGATAAATCCACGTTCTTGTAGGATATCAAAAACATTTGCCATACATAAAAACCTCCTTTGTTATAAAATAAAAAAACGGGCTTCTACATCCGTAAGGACGAGAAAACCCGTGGTACCACCTTAATTTACATGATAAACATGCCTCAAACCATGATAACGGATGGAAACCGTCGAAGGTTTGGCCTTCGAAGCTCCAGAGTGTATTTCACTGGGTCATGTACTACAGATCTCTCACCTACCGATCTGCTCTCTGGGTTGTAACCATGACAGCTACTGTGCTCCTTCAAAGCAAATATATACAATTATGACTATATTTTATCCTATATTACCATATGTATGAGTACATGTGCAAGGTACAGAAAAAAATTTATTATTATGTTAATCCTTGCTTAATAAACCATAGCAGAAGAATATGGGCTGGATAGAACCAATAGAAAATATATTTGTTGATATGGAGCCTTATGTTCCAGGGATGACAAATAGGAATTAAAGCGAATAAGCTAAATATCTGAAAACCATAACGAGGTACGGCACAATAGGTCAGGGTTATCAGGATAATAGGGAGTATGGCCTTTTGCAAGTTATCTTGATGGATGTAGAAAAATAACATCAGCATAAGCCCATAGATCCCATAACTGGCTCCTGAAAAATGAGCGATGAAAGCCACCAACAGCGCCAGCCAAGGCTTGTTTTCCTTGTAGGCTTGGATGACCATTACGCCAAAGGCCAAAGAAAAAAAGATATTGGGAGAAGGTCTAAAGTATATGGTGTAGGGAATTTGAGAGATCAGGGCAAACGAGAATAGTCGCAAGATATATCGGTGGAGATCTTTAGTATATCGACAGCCAATAGCGATGTGGTAAGCAAAAATAGGGAAAGCCAGCCTTCCAATATAGCGCAGCACCATCACCTTAGGAAATAGGCCATAGCCTATATGGTCGATAAGCATAGAGATGATAGCAAGCAACTTTAAAACATCATTTTTTTCATGCTGATGGGTGGCATCCACGAAAATACCTCCTAAACCGATAAAGTACGAAAAATGTATATGTATATATTCTATGAAAATGGAGAGCATACCTGCTGGGATTTTATCTAGGATGACGTAAAAATCAAAAAAACTAAGAAAAGCAAGAACTGCAAAAGCCCATGCCGCTTAAAGGAAAAACAAAATAATATGAAATATAAGATCAGCTTTTATAACGAAGCCTGCTATATTCTGCAATATCAGAATTTAATATGCGGCTGGTAGAGAGGACAGCATCATCCTGCAGATTTTCTTGGGATTCCTCAATCAATTTATATAGAATACAACGCAATTTATTAATATGCTCCAGCATCTCTTGAAGATCAGCCATAGGTAAAACACCTCCAAACAGTACAGTGTATGAGAAGGAGATAGAAATTATACTAGAAACAAGGGCTATGGGTATTTTAAATGATGGAATTTCAAAGGACAATCTATAAAATCGCCCACCATCTAATATACTTTAATAATTGCATTTAGGAGGTGGTTGTCTTCAGAGGTAGAACCCATGTGATGATATCTACGCTGCTGGGATTATTGCTTGTGGAAAAACTAAGGATACCGCTAAATATAAACTTAACGGATTACATCATCGGGCTGATTGTTGGTGCCCTCTTGCCAGATGCAGATCACGAAAAAACTTGGGCAGGAAAAATTATGCCCTTATGGAGAATCTGGAAGCATAGAACTGCAACCCATTCCATATTTGCATTTATGGTGCCTGTGCTGTTGGTAAAGCTGTTTCCTGGCTTCTTCTATCTTTGGCTGGGATTGTTTATTGGGCTATTTGGCCATATCGTGGTGGATATGCTGACACCGGCAGGATGCCCCCTGCTGTACCCTCTAAACAAAACCAAGTTTAGATTCGCTCAAATCGATACAGGTAGTTTAAAAGAAGATATGATCATGGTTGCAGTGATGTTGATCACGGTATATAAGTTTTATGACTATCTCCATGTGGCAGCTGTCTCCATTATACATTAGGAAATGGAGGACTTTTGACCAGGAGATGTTATAGAAAAGAAGGATTGTCAGAAGATATATAGAAATAATCATTGTTGGAAATAATAGAACAGCTGGTATTTCAAGGACAAATCAGGTTGAAAATACGGATAAAGGCGGGGAGAAAAGATGGATGAACGAAGGAGAAATAAAAGGTTACCCCTTAAGCTGGAATTAAACATATCTTCGCTATTTAAGCAAGATAATCTAGGCATTACAAATCTTGATGAGCATATTGAGGTCATAGATATTTCTAAATCGGGTGTGGGCTTTCGATGCAAGGATGAATTGCCCCTTGATTATTATTTTGATGCCAAAATCGAGCTAACCCAGGAAAAGTTCTTTTACGGTGTATTGAAAATTGTTCGTGTTGAAAAACAGGGAGACAGCTATTCTATTGGTGCGGAATTTGTGGGATTGGCAGAGATATTGAGTAAGAACATTGAAGAGTATGGTCAGGAAGTGGAGCCTAAATAGCAGGATATAGACAGAGATTAGGAGCAATCCTAGTCTTTGTTTTTATAACGGATTTATTGAGCAATCATTAGGAGGATAAAGATAGAATGAAACATAGAGTAATAAGGAAACAGCAAAACAGTAAAAAGTGTTTGGTATGTGGTCTGAAAAATGACCTAGGCTTAAAGACATCATTTTACGAGTTGGAAAATGGGGAATTGGCAGCTATATTTACCCCTATCGAAGAGCATCAAAGCTATCCCGAGCGGATGCATGGAGGTATTGCAGGGGCTATTCTGGATGAAACCATTGGACGGGCTATTATGATAAAGGACGAAAACATCTGGGGTGTCACGGTAGAATTAAACGTAAAGTATAAGAAACCTGTACCCCTCCATAAAGAACTGCGGGTAGTGGGAAGAATTACAAAGGATTCCAGTAGGTTGTTCGAAGGGACAGGAGAAATACTATTGCCCAACGGAGAGGTGGCAGTAACTGCTAAGGGAAAATATATGAAAATGCCCATCGAAAGGATCGCGAACTTTGATGTGGACCATGAGGAATGGCAGATTGTATTATCAGATAAAGACCCTCAAGAAATAGAGCTATAGGATAGCAGAAACGGTATGATGGGAAGGAGAAGCTTAAGGATGGAAATAAAGAAACTGAATAAGGAAGAGGTCTGGGATATAAGACATAGGGTGTTATGGCCAGATCGAGATAGGGCATACATTCAACTTGAGGATGATGATGAAGGTATTCACTTGGGACTATTTGTGGAGGACAAGCTGGCAACGGTAATTTCCCTTTTCTTGAAGGATGACGTTGCCCAATTTCGGAAATTTGCAACGCTCCAAGAGGAGCAGGGAAAAGGCTATGGCAGTACACTGTTGGAATATGCCCTTAAAGAGGCATCCCTATTGGGTGCAAAGAGCATATGGTGCAATGCGAGAAAAAATAAAACCTACTTTTACAGTAGGTTTGGTCTTGTGGAAAAGGGTGGTGTCCTTGAAAAAGGAGGACAACAATATATTATTATGGAAAAAATCTATGATTGATCATACTGACTGCCTACCAATAGAAATACAATACCAATCAATGCGGTCAGGAAGAATAACGAGAATATTCCACTGATGGAATACTTATTAAATAGGATGGCCATTGGGCCCGATGACACTGCAAATGTTGTCAAATATGTAAAAAGTTTTTCCTTGATCATTACCTTCCCCCCTTTCTTTGCTATTGTTTATCATATACCCAGCAAAAATGTGAATATTCAATTAATTTTGACATAAAAACAGGCTGAGATATTTTGAAAATATCTCAGCCTGTTTTCTTTTATTTTTTAAATTATGTGATATCCTAAAATTCCTTTCTTAGGTCATCAAGATTATTTTTAAGATACAACCTCAAAAATGGTTTTCAGAAGATCCGTATCCCTGGATGAAGGGCCTACCATGATTTCAAAGGTACCTGGCTCCACCACGTACTGGCACTTTCGATTGACCAGGCCAAGAGAAGCAACTGGCACAGTGATATGAACAGCAGCCTTTTCTCCGGGCTTCAAATGTATGCGCTGGAATCCCTTCAGCTCCTTGATCGGCGTGGTGACAGAACTAAATATGTCATTGATATAAAGCTGAACAATTTCAGTTCCCTCATATTTTCCTGTGTTCTGAACATCCACTGAAACAGTTAAGTGATCATTCACACCTAGGCTTGAGGATGAAACCACCAAATTAGAATATTCATATTGGGTATAGGATAGACCAAAACCAAAAGGAAACAATGGTTCTCCCGTCATTTCTACATAAGTATTTCCATGCCAACCGGGAAGCTGATTGTAGAATACGGGCTGTTGACCCACATGACGGGGGAAGGAAATGGTCAGTTTGCCACAGGGATTAAAATCTCCAAAGAGGATCGAAGCTACCCCATTGCCGCCCTCCATCCCTGGATTCCAAGCTTCAAGGATAGCATCAGCATTTTCGGCAATCCATGGAATGGTCAAGGGTTTTCCATTCACAAGAACAATAATTAGAGGTTTGCCTGTGGCCTTTAAGGCTTCCAATAGCTTTTGCTGGGCACCGGTGAGATGCAGGTCTACCCGATCCCTCATTTCCCCATTGAGTACATTGGTATCCCCTACCACGGTGATGATGGCATCAGATGCCAGGGCTGCTTCCACAGCCTCCTCAATGGCATGATTATTTTCATCCAAGAGGTCACAACCCTTTTCATAGGCGATCTGAACTTGATGTGGACATCTATTTTTGATGCCCTCTAAGATGGTGACGATAGGACTTGGATCATATTCAGGATGATAATTTAAAGTAGGTACTTCTGGATATGCCAATTCCCGGGCGCCAAAGGACCAGTCTCCAAGCTGGGCCTGCACATCATCACAGTTTGGACCGATGAGGGCAATCTTTTTGATTTCCTTTGAGAGGGGAAGAATATTGTTCTGGTTTTTCAACAATACCATAGACTCCAATGCCATGTCATAGGCAGCTTTCCGATGTTCAGTACATCCTAGGATTGTAGATGCCATCCCTTGATCTGGAAAGCGTTTATGATCAAATAAGCCCAGTTTAAATTTTAGTTCCAGAATACGGCTGCAGGCGTCATCCAGTAAAGACTCGGAAATGATTCCCTTTTCTATAAGGGATAAGGCATGCTCATAGAAGGTAGGTGTAGACATCATCATATCATTTCCAGCAGTGAGGGCAATATTACAAGCTTCTTCTAAGGTAGCCGCCACTTTATGATCTTCATGGAGATGGCCGATGTTGTCCCAATCGGTCACTACGAAGCCTTGAAAACCCCAATCTTCTTTCAGTACATCATGAAGAAGCCATTGATTAGCTGAGCAAGGAATACCATCAATGGCATTATAACCTGTCATAAAGGTAGCGCAGCCAGCTTTGACAGCTTCCTGGAAAGGCGGAAGGAAGATAGAACGAAGCTTCCGCTCTGATACATCAGATTCAGACGAGTCACGCCCCCCTTGGGTCTCACCATAGGCGGCAAAATGCTTGGCACAGGCCAAGATACTATAGGGATCGGACAATTGACTGCCCTGATAGCCTTGAATCATGGCTTTCGCCAGGACGCCAATAAGATAAGGATCTTCACCAAAGGTTTCATCAACCCGGCCCCATCGAGCATCCCTGCCGATACAAAGGACGGGGGAAAAGGTCCAATGAAGGCCTGTAAGGATAACCTCACAAGCGGTAATGGCAGCAACTTTTTCTAGAAGTTCAGGATTCCAGCTGGATGACATACCCAGTTGGGAGGGAAATACTGTAGCGCCACTCTGAAAGGCATGACCATGGATGGCGTCAATGCCAAAGAGAATGGGAATGCCCAACCTCGTTTCAAGGGCCATTTTTTGCAATCGAGCAGGTTCATCTCCCGTCACATGAAGAAAAGAACCAATATGCTTTTTATAGATCCAGGTTTCAGGATCATGACGCCCATCGACCTGACACATTTGTCCCACCTTTTCTTCTATCGTCATACGACTAAGTAAGTCTATGGTCCTTTCCCTAGGAGAATAGGAAGGATTTTTATAGATTTCCATAAATACTGACCTCCATCATCCATACAAGTAGAAACGTGTATTTTCTTTATGTATTCCATTGCCTTTTTCCAAATCCTGCAAAAAACACTGTAAAATAAATAATAATTTATTCATATATAGGAAATTATGGTCACCTTTGCCGTTTTCAGGAAGGTGCTCAGGCTGTCTTGCAGCCGTCGAAGGAAACCTAGGGTTTCCTAGCGAAAACAAATTGCCGATAGGCAACTTTGTTCAATAGGGGCTTAAATTTCATTTTTGAGGACATCTGCATATTATATAAACACAGGAAGGAGTGAGAATATGAAGATTATCATTGACCCAGGACATGGAGGAAAGGATCCCGGGGGTGGCAGCAACCAGGATTTCAAAGAAAAAGATATGGTATTGCAGATATCTAAATATATGTATGATCGTTTTAACGAATTGGGCATAGATGTAGCGCTCACAAGGATGGACGATGTTACCCTAACTTCAGGAGAGCGGACGAAAAAAGTGAGGGCATCAAGGGCAGATATCTGTATCAGCAACCATATCAATGCCTATAACGGTCAAGCCCAAGGGGCAGAGACGATCTATAGTATCCATTCTGATGGAAAGCTTGCAACGATGATATTAGACAATCTAGTAAAAGCGGGTGCAAAAAGACGAAGAGCCTTTACTCGCACATTACCTGAAAGCTCTAACAAGGACTATTATTTTATGATCCGTGAAACAGGAGATGTTGAGACGGTTATTGTAGAGTATGGATTTGCAGACAATCCTAAGGATGCTGAAAAAATTATAAATCATTGGAGAGCGTACGCCGAAGCGGTGATCAAAAGCGTCTGTGATTACAAAGAAATTCCATACGAGACGTCTGCAGCAGAACCTTTAAAGGAAGCTTTGGAGATATTGGTGAATGCAGGAGAGATCAATCGACCAGATTATTGGTTAATCAATGCTGTACCAGGAGGGTCCGTCAAAGGAGAATATGCAGCTATCGTATTGAAGAAATATGCAGAAACAGTAAAGAAGCTTGAGAATGAAAATGGGTAAGGTGAAGTAGAGAGTCAATGCTCTACTTTATTTCACTTTATTTTTTATTTCTTTACATAGAACACATGTTCGATATATAATAAGCATATACTATAGAAAATAATGGATAAGATGGTGAGTCTATGAAGCAAAACCGTATCATCTTTCATATTGATGTAAACTCTGCCTATCTTTCATGGGAGGCGGTATACCGTCTGCAAAATGGAGCATCCCTTGATTTACGAACCATACCTTCGGCTGTGGGAGGAGATCCTAAAAGCCGTCATGGAATTATATTGGCCAAAAGCATCCCTGCAAAGCAGTATAACATTCAGACGGGAGAAACCCTTCATACTGCCCTGCAGAAATGTCCTAATCTCCATATTGTTTCTCCATCCTATGGCTTATATATGCAGTGTTCTGATGCAATGATGAAACTGCTCGAAGAGTATTCGCCAGTGATTCAAAGGTTTTCGGTGGATGAAGTATTTCTCGATTATACAGATATGGAGGGTCATTGGGGAGACCCCATTGCCATGGCCCACAAAATAAAAGACAGGATCAAAGAGGAATTAGGCTTCACTGTCTCCATAGGAATATCCAGCAATAAATTGTTGGCAAAAATGGGATCTGATCTGAAGAAGCCTGATGCGGTAACCACGGTTTTTCCCGAAGAAATTGCTAGAAAAATATGGCCCTTGCCCGTGGAGGATCTTTTCTATGTGGGCAGAGCTACCTTGCCCAAGCTGAATAAGATGGGCATTTATACCATCGGTGATCTTGCCAATTATGACTATGAACACATAAAGTATAGGTTAAAAAGCCATGGTGCCTTGATTTGGAATTATAGTCATGGGCAGGAAGCCTCCCCTGTCCGTGGAGGAAAGCATGTGGACATCAAAGGAATTGGCAATAGCAGCACCATTGCCTTTGATGTGGAAGACAGGATCACGGCCTGTAGAATTCTTCTTGCCCTTACGGAGACGGTAGCCATGCGCCTTCGGCATACGGAAAATGTATGTGGATTGGTAGCGATCAGCTTGAGAGATTCGGAGCTAAGGAACTATTCCCATCAACGGAAGTTATTTTCGCCCACAGACTGTACAAAGGAAATCTTTGAAATCGTCACAGAATTGTTTGATGAGGCTTGGAAGGGTGAACCCCTACGAAATCTGGGGGTGAGGGTATCAGAACTGTCCAGCAATGAGCTACAGCAGAAATCATTATTTGATGATGTGGATCAGGAAAGAAACAGGGCATTGGATCATGCCATTGACCAGCTAAGGCTTCGATATGGGTCCAAGGCGATTATGAAGGCGACATTTTTAAATTCAGGGGTTAAATCCATGATTGGCGGCGTGGGTGCCGATGATTATCCCATGATGGCCAGCTTGCTGTAGGAGGTGGAAGATATGAGAGTGGTTGCAAAGCCTATAGATGTCATAGCAAAATTTAATAAAGAAGGTATTCCAACACCTATAAAGTTTAAAATAACTGGGGAAGACGAAGCAGAAGTAACCATAAAGGTAGAACGAGTGATTACCAGGGACCTGGAGAAGCTGGCAGGAAACAAGATGTTTGTCTTTAGATGCCAGAGTGTTATCAATGGAGGAGAAAAGATTTATGAATTAAAGTATGGCTTGGAAACTTGTAAGTGGATGTTATTTAAAATCTAGGAGGGAAGATTCTATGATCAATCATATGCTGAAATATTCCTTGGAAACCCATATGCCCATCAACATTATGTATCAAAAAGGAATAGAGATATCCCAACGGCAGATTCAGGTAAAGAAAATAGATGGAGATACCATTCAAGCATATTGTCATAGCAAAAATGCCATTCGAAATTTTAAAAAAGAAAATATACTAGCAGCCATCATACCTGGGATATACCCTGGAACCTGCGGGAACACAAGTATAGGCTCTGCATAATGAAAAAACAAACGGAAAAAGGAATATAATGGAATGTGTGGAAGTAATAAGGGTGAGATGTTTTGAATTTCTGGAAACAAATCTTTCTATAAGAGGAGGAATTCATGATGAGTCAATCAGATTCAGTGGAAACCATGTGGGAAGGATATTTGAATTCTTTGAATGAAGGCCCATGCAGCACAGAGAAAACCTATAAATCCTGGCACTTCTGTGACAACGAAGAAGATGCAAACGAACTGGCAGAACTGGTGTTAAAAGGAATAAAGAGGGCTACGGCTTCCTTGTATCTTGGCTATGAATATGAGAATGAAAAGGTGCCTGAGGCTGGGGATCATAGCATCATTACTGACTGGAACGGCATGGCCCAATGCATCATTCGGACGAAGGAAGTGACCATCATGCCCTATAAAGAAGTATCAGAGGAATTTGCTGCTACAGAAGGGGAAGGGGATGGATCTTTGGAATACTGGAGAAATGCCCACTGGTCTTACTTTTCAAGAGAAATGGAAGCTATAGGAAAAGACCCCACAGAAGATATGCTGGTGGTATGTGAGGAGTTTGAAGTGGTTTATAAATAAGGTAGGGTTATGGAAGGTCTGATTTTTTAAGCTGGTTTAATTTGCTTTCTAATTCATCAATTTTAGACGTAGCAATGCAAAGATCATTTTCTAAGGTTTTTAATTTTTTTGGTAATTTGAAAATCAAGTAGACAATACCCCATATAAGGCCTATTAGAACGAATGTGTTCATAATCTGAAATATTAGGGTATAGCTTATCTCAACCATTCCTGCTCTCATCGTTACATCCCTCCAGTTTTAAAAGCTAGTGGTTCATATGCCTAATATGTTATCATATTTAAAAGGAAAAAGGAATTATTTTACAAAAAATATCGCGTAGATCGGTAGGAGCGAACAGTGTTCGCCAGTAGATCCCAGATACCAACCCACCTGTCATCCAGAACGTAGTGAAGGATCTAATATTTGGTTTTATGTAGGGGGCGCATAATATGCGACCCGGGGAAATAGGCTAGAACCAAAGCGGGTTGCATACTATGCAACCCCTACGGATTTTTACCTTGATCTCGATCTTGATCTATGCGACTGTGTCGCATCATTTATCTATTAAGAAACAATGCTAAGCTTTTAAAAGGAGGATGAATAATGAAAAAGGAACATCCCTCGGTTTTAAACATGTGGAAGGGTTTTCTGGAATCTATTGGTGAGAATGTTGAAGAAACAGAAAAACAATATTCATCATGGCACTTTGAAATCACTGAAAAAGGTGCCAATAGGTTAGCGGGATTGGTAATTAATGGGATGAAAAAAGCAACGGCTGCTTCCCTATGGGTAGAGGAGCATGACAATGGATATATCCCAAAGGAAGGGGATTACAGCATCGTTACAAATTGGGATGGGGTTGCCAAGTGTATCATTCAAACAAAGAGAGTAAACATAGTGCCCTATAACCAAGTTACAGAAGAGTTTGCAAGAATAGAAGGTGAAGGAGACTTGAGCCTGGATTACTGGAGAAAAGTTCATGAAATATACTACATTAAAGAATGTGAGCGCATAGGTAAGAAATTTACCCAGGAAATGCCAGTCATATGTGAGGAATTTGACGTGGTTTTTAAATAACTCAAGTGCTATTACTGATTAAGTATTGAGATGAGAAAAGATATTACATAAAATTACCAATGTTTTGGGAAATCTAAGTTTGACAAAGTGTAGAAGAACATGATACGATTGAATCTGTGTTTGTAGGACTTCCAATATACTTGAGTACCTATAAGCCAATGAAGTCAGTTCGCAACCATCCTGACTTTAAACAAAACTATGGAGGGATAAAAAAATGAAAAACACAAGATTTTTAGTGCAGGCGGCACTGATTGCGGCGATTTACGCTGTGTTGACAGTAGCTTTTGCACCGTGGAGTTATGGGCCGGTTCAGGTAAGAGTATCGGAAGCTCTTACAGTACTACCTGCCTTTACACCAGCAGCCATACCGGGATTATTTGTAGGGTGTATCCTTGCCAATATCTTTGGAGGCAATGGTATGATTGATATCGTCTTTGGCAGCTTGGCTACATTGTTAGCGGCATTCTTATCTTATAAGATGTCAAAGAAATGGATGGTACCTATACCGCCGATTGTAGTGAACGGAATTGTAGTAGGATTTATATTGAATTATCTCTACCAAATGCCTTTAGCGGCTACCATGGGATGGGTTGCCCTTGGACAGTTGGTGGCATGCTATGGATTAGGCTATCCATTGATGATGGGATTAGAGAAGTATAAGGATAAAATCTTTAAGGCATAGAGGATGAGACTTGGCTTCGGCTAGGTCTTTTTTTACATCAATATGATAAAATATTGATACAGAGTTTTTCAAAAAGTATGTAACGAATACATAAAGCCAGCGTCTAATAGGTGAAGAAGAAAAAACAAACAAACATTGAAAGGATGATGAATAGATGAAAAGAATCGTATCTTTTGTGTTGATCGGGATGATGAGTTTAGGGGTTTTTGCAGGGTGTACCAAGACCCAGACGGAAGAGAAAAAGCCTGAGGAGGCTGTTGTAACGCAACCGGTAGAAAATCAAGAACCGCCTCAGCAAGAAGACCAAGATGTAAAGAAAGTGGAAGGTATCTATATAGGGCAAATCGATGGAAACTCCATTGAGGTACAAGTAGATGGTGAGCCTATGGTCTTCTGGATGGAAGATATCGGAAAAGTGGTTGATGGCTTAGAGGACAAAGAAAAAATCAGCATCCACTATAAAGAAGAAAATGGACAATTAAAATTAACCAAAATTGAAAAACTTGATTAATGGGGATATTTTCTTCACATGGCGAATATGTAAAAAATAGGATGTTAAATTCTTCTTTACAATAAACTGAAAAAGATATAAGCTAATGTTAGAAAATTTCATTTTGTTACGAAAAGAGCTAGGGGAGCTGTTAAGGCTGAGAGGACATGAAAAAAGTCCGACCCTTTGAACCTGACATGGATAATACCAGCGTAGGGAAGCGAAAGTGGTCATATATATGATGTGCCTTATATGTCTATCAAAGCCTCTATGGAAAATATCCATAGGGGCTTTTCATTTTTTATTTTTTAAGTCATTGGAAAGGAGAGGGATGGATGGAGATTGTTGTAAATGGTAAGCGGGAGTTCATAGATCAGTCTGTGAGCATTCTTGAGTATCTGTCATTGAAGGGCCTGGACCCGAATCGAGCAGTGGTAGAACATAACTATCATGTGGTGAAAAAAGAAGAATGGGGAAATATCATTCTCAAAGAAAATGATCAGCTAGAAGTATTAAGATTTGTAGGAGGGGGTTGAAGCCATGGAGGATTTATTAAAAATTGGCGGTGTGGATTTAAAGAGCAGGCTTTTCGTGGGGACAGGGAAGTTCTCCAGCTATGAGGTTATGAAGAACGCTATTGGGGCTTCGGGTTCTCAGGTGGTTACCGTGGCTTTAAGGCGGATTGATCTTGAATCCCAGGAAGAAAATGTATTGAACTTTGTACCAAAGGATTGTGTGCTATTACCCAATACATCGGGAGCCCGTACCGCAGAGGAAGCGGTGAGAATTGCTCGGATCGCCAGAGCTGCCGGATGTGGAAACTGGATTAAAATTGAGGTTATATCTGACAATAAATATCTGCTGCCTGATAATTATGAAACCATCAAGGCCACAGAAATTTTAGCAAAGGAAGGCTTTATTGTCTTGCCTTATATGAATCCTGATTTGATGGTAGCCAAAAGGCTAAAGGAAGTAGGGGCTGCGGCAGTGATGCCATTGGGGGCGCCTATAGGCACCAACCGAGGTTTAAAAACCAAGGAAATGGTACGCATTCTTATCGATGAAATCGATCTGCCAATCATTGTGGATGCTGGGATTGGAAAACCATCGGAGGCGGCTGAGGCCATGGAAATGGGGGCTGCTGCTGTATTAGTCAATACGGCTATTGCCACGGCAGGAGATCCTGCCACGATGGCCAGGGCATTTGATTTGGCTGTTCAAGCTGGAAGGATGGCTTATCTATCCAGGCCAGGGGCAACGAAGCTTTATGCAGAGGCATCCTCGCCTTTGACAGGGTTTTTAGAATAATTGTAAAGAAGGGATTCTGATGAGTTTTTATCAGCGGTATCTAGAATATAAGGATTTTGATCTATATAAATTTTTCAATAATATTACGGAGCAGGATATACATCGAGCACTATCCAAGGAGAAGCTGGATGAGGGGGATTTTTTAACCCTATTGTCTCCCGCAGCTGGAAAGTATCTAGAAACCAAGGCCCAAAGGGCCCATCGGTTGACGGTGCAGCATTTTGGAAAGGTAATCTTTTTGTATACGCCTCTCTACTTGGCAGATCATTGTGTAAATCGCTGTGTATATTGTAGCTTCAATGTGGATAATAAGTTCTCAAGAAAGAAGTTATCCCCAGAGGAACTAGAGAAGGAAGCAAAAGCCATTGCCGAAACAGAGCTAAAGCATATTTTGATTCTCACTGGAGAATCAAGGCATCATACCCCAGTGTCATACATCCGAGATTGTGTCCGGGTATTGAAAAAGTATTTTTCATCAATTTCCATTGAGATTTACCCTTTGGAGACAGAGGAATACAAGGAACTCATGGAAGAAGGGGTAGATGGCCTGACCATTTACCAAGAGGTCTACAACGAGGAAATTTATGACGAGGTTCACATTTCAGGCCCTAAAAAGAATTATCGCTATCGGCTGGATGCCCCAGAGCGGGGATGTGCGGCAGGCATACGGTCTGTTAACATCGGTGCCCTGCTGGGATTAGACGACTGGAGAAAAGAGGCTTTCCTCACTGGGCTTCATGGGGCCTATTTACAAAATAAGTATTTGGACGTAGAGCTAGGTGTATCCTTGCCTCGTATCAGGCCTCATTTGGGCAGCTATCAACCTAAAAGTACAGTGACAGATAGAGATTTGGTGCAAATCATGATGGCCCTTCGATTATTTTTACCAAGGGCAGGAATTGCTGTTTCCACCCGAGAGCAGGCCCACCTAAGGGATCATTTGCTGCCATTGGGTGTAACGAAAATGTCGGCGGGGGTTTCCACTTCTGTGGGAGGTCATACCGATGATGACAAAGGATCAAGCCAATTCGATATTTCAGATCAACGCAGCGTATACGAGATGAAGATGATGTTAAAGGAAAAGGGATATCAGCCTGTATTCAAGGACTGGGACCACATATAGGAGGCAGTTATGAACTTGTTTGAAGAGGCTTTGTTAAGCTATATGGGGGAGGAAAACCTAGAGAAAGTACGAAGCTGCAAGATAGGTATTGCAGGAGCAGGAGGACTAGGGTCTAATTGTGCCTTTAACCTTGTGAGAAGCGGTTTTAAGCATTTTGTCATTGCAGATTTTGATGTGGTGGAGTTTACCAATTTAAATCGCCAATTTTATTTTGCTAAGCATGTGGGGAGAAAAAAGGTAGATGCGTTGAAGGAAAATTTGCTCCATATTAATTGTGATCTTTGGATTGAAACCTATCGAGAGAAGATAGAACCCCATAATGTAGGTGACGTATTCAAAGACTGCGACGTGGTGGTAGAAGCCTTTGATCAAGCTCACTATAAGCGGATGATTGTAGAGCATTATCTGAATTCCGATAAATTACTGGTTTCCGCATCGGGTTTAGCTGGATGGGGGAAAAGTGACGAGATTCAAGTCCATCGTATAAAAGAGAAGTTTTATCTCATTGGAGATTTGGAGACAGGGGTAGGGGAAGGTATACCGCCCATGTCTCCAAGGGTAAATATTGCAGCGGCAAAGCAGGCAGATGTGGTACTCTCCTATGTGTTAGGAGAAAATCCGCATGTAAAGGGGTGAAAAGATGCGAAGAAATATCATTGATACGGATTTGTATGGTATAACAGCGGAAGAACATTCCTTGGGTCGGAGCAACATCGAGGTTGTCAAGGAAATGATTCATGCTGGCATCAAGGTGATTCAATATCGAGAGAAAGATAAAAAGGGCCTATATAAATATGATGAATGTTTAGCCATACGTAAGCTGACCAAAGAAGCAGGAGTACATTTTATCGTCAATGATGATATTGATATTGCCCTTTTGGTAGAGGCAGATGGTATTCATATTGGTCAGGAGGACCTTCCCATTGAGAAGGTGAGGGAATTGGTGGGACCAGACATGATCATCGGTCTATCTACCCATTCTCCAGAACAAGGCCAGGATGCGGTGAAAAGAGGAGCTGACTATATCGGGGTGGGGCCAATTTTCAAAACCTATACCAAAAAAGATGTATGTGATCCTGTGGGACTGACGTACTTAGACTATGTGGTGAAGCATTTAGATATTCCCTTCGTGGCCATTGGCGGGATCAAGGAGAATAATATTGCCGAGGTAAAGGGTAGAGGAGCAAAGTGTATTTGTCTTGTCACAGAGATTGTAGGGGCAGAGCATATTGGAGAAAAAATTAGCACACTCAGAGGATTGATGAAATAGGGGTGAGATGATGAAAAAGGCATTGACCATTGCCGGCTCTGATTCCTGCGGGGGAGCAGGCATACAAGCAGATTTAAAAACCTTTTCAGCCTTGGGGGTCTATGGTATGAGTGTCATTACAGCCATTACGGCCCAAAATACCCAGGGTGTTTTGGGGGTGGAAGAGATCACCCCACAGATGGTGGGCATGCAGTTAGATGCGGTTTTCCAAGATATCACCGTAGATGCCGTAAAGGTAGGTATGGTATCCAATATAGAGATCATTGAGATGATTGGCGAGAAGCTTAAAGCCTACCATGTGGAAAAGGCTGTGGTGGATACGGTGATGGTATCTAAGAGCGGGTGCCATCTTCTCAGGCCTGAGTCCAAGGAAGCTTTGATTCAAAAGCTGATTCCCCAAGCCTATGTGGTGACACCGAACCTGTATGAAGCAGAGGTACTTACGGGAAGGACCATCAAAACCTTAGAGGAAATGAAAGAGGCTGCCAAGGTGATCTATGCCATGGGCCCAGGCCATGTGATTGTAAAAGGGGGGCATCTGGAGGGAAAAGCCACCGATGTCTTGTATGATGGCAAAGGGTTTCAATATTTTGAAGGAGAACGGGTGAATACAAAAAATACCCATGGTACAGGATGTACCTTTGCATCTGCCATTGCAGCCCATTTGGCATTGGGCAGTGATTTGGTGGAGGCAGTAGAGAGAGCCAAGGCCTATATTACCATGGCCATTACCCATTCCTTTAGTATTGGAAAGGGTGTTGGGCCAACCCATCATTTTTATCAGTTTTATCCTGAAAGGAGCATATAGATGACACAATTAGAAAGTGCAAGAAAAGGAATTATTACAAAGGAAATGGAAGCTGCGGCAGCCCTAGAAGGTATGTCGCCAGAGTTGTTAAGAGAAGGAATTGCCAAGGGTGAAATCGTACTGCCATGCAATATCAACCACAAAGGGATTCGACCTATAGCTGTAGGTAAAGGTTTATCAACAAAGGTGAATGCCAACATCGGAACCTCCGATGCTTATCCTGAAATAGAGAAGGAATTAGAAAAGTTGAAGGCTGCCATTGATGCAGGGGCCCACTCCGTCATGGATTTGAGTACGGGGGGAGACATCGATCAATCGAGGAAGGCCATTCTTCAAGCCAGTCCAGTGATGGTGGGAACTGTACCACTGTATCAAGCCTTGGTAGATGCAGAGGAAAAGGGCAGAGGTATGGTGGAAATGACCGCAGAGGATATTTTCCATGCCGTAGAAAAGCACTGTCAGGATGGTGCAGATTTCATTACGGTCCACTGTGGTGTTACCTTAGAAGTGATTGAGGCATTGAGAAAAAATGGAAGGGTTATGGATATCGTTTCTCGAGGCGGATCCTTCATGACTGCTTGGATGCTTCACAATAAGAAGGAGAATCCGCTGTATACCCAGTACGATAGGCTGTTGGAAATTGCAAAACAATATGATGTGACCTTAAGCCTTGGAGATGGTTTAAGACCAGGCTGTATCGAAGATGCCAGTGATGCCCCTCAAATTCGGGAGTTGATTATCCTTGGTGAGTTAGTAAAGCGGGCAAGAGCTGCAGGGGTTCAAGTGATGGTAGAAGGTCCAGGTCATGTACCTTTAGATCAAATCCAGGCAAATATGAAAATAGAAAAAACCCTATGTCACAATGCACCCTTCTATGTACTAGGGCCGATTGTAACCGATGTGGCACCTGGATATGATCATATCACCTCTGCTATTGGCGGGGCGATTGCGGCTTCTTCTGGAGCAGATTTTCTATGCTATGTGACACCGGCAGAGCATTTAGGGTTGCCAACCATGGAAGACGTGAAGGAAGGAGTCATTGCTTCTAGAATCGCTGCCCATGCTGCTGATATCGTCAAAGGAGTAAAAGGTGCAAAGGAATGGGATTTAGAAATGGCCAAGGCTAGAAAAAATCTAGATTGGGAAAGACAGATCCAATTGGCTATAGATCCTGCTAAGGCAGAGCGATTGAGAAAAGAGAAGAATACCGACAGCGAAGATTGCTGTACCATGTGCGGAAAATTTTGTGCCTATAAGATTGTCAGTGAACATTTAGGCAGAACTTTCCAAGGGGGATGTTAAAAAAGAAGCTGGGTGAAATATTTCGCCTGGCTTCTTTACATTTTTGTTGGTGCACTTGGATGTGGCTATTCTCTAGGTAATGGATTTTTATAGCATGTAGAAAAAGAAGGTTCATGTATTTCTCATGAAAGATTATGCTATAATACCAATAAGTAGGAAAACAGATGAAAAGTAGGAGAGATTGATGATATGGCGAAAATTGAGTTGATTGCTACGGCAACCTTTGGATTAGAAGAGATGGTAAAGCTAGAAGTGAAGCAGTTGGGATATGAAGATATAAAGGTGGAGAATGGCAAGGTGATTTTTACTGCCGATGAAGCAGCGATTCCAAAGACGAATCTCTGGTTGCGTACGGCAGATCGAGTGCTTTTGAAGATGGGAGAATTCGAAGCCAGAAGCTTTGAGGAGCTTTTTCAGAAAACAAAAGCCATACCTTGGGAGGAATGGATTCCTGAGAATGGTAAATTTCCTGTCATCGGTAAATCTGTAAAATCTCAGCTTTTCAGCGTGCCTGATTGTCAGGCCATCGTAAAAAAAGCTGTGGTGGAGCGATTGAAGAGTGTGTATAATGTGGAATGGTTTCAAGAAGATGGCCCGGAGTATGAGATCGAAGTGGCTCTTTTGAAGGATGTAGTAACGCTGACCATCGACACCAGTGGTGCAGGATTACATAAGAGGGGTTACCGGACAAAGGCCAATGAAGCACCATTGAAGGAAACCTTGGCTGCTGCCATGGTGATGATTAGTCGGTGGAGGGAAGACCGGGTACTAATAGACCCATTTTGCGGGTCAGGCACCATTGCCATCGAGGCAGCTTTGATTGGACGGAATATGGCGCCGGGCTTGGAGCGAAAATTCACAGCAGAATCTTGGCATCGAGTGCCTGAGCAATTGTGGAAGGAAGCCCGTATGGAAGCACTAAAGGCCATTCGTCAAGATGTAGATATTCATATCATGGCCTCTGATATGGACCCAAAGGCCATAAAGATAGCCGAGGAAAATGCTTATCAGGCAGGGGTAGATGATTGCATCACCTTTAAGGTTCAGGATATGGCCCAAATAGCCTCCGATGGAAAGTATGGCTATATTATTTGCAATCCACCCTATGGGGAGCGATTGGGAGAGAAAAAGGAAGTGGAGAGGCTCTATAAACGGATGGGTCAGGTGTTTAGCAAGTTTGACACCTGGTCTATGTATGTGATAACCTCCGAGGAACAGTTTGAAGCTCTATATGGAAAGAAAGCCAGCAAAAAGAGAAAACTGTATAATGGAAGAATTAAGGTAGATTATTATCAATTCTTTGGGCCAAAGCCACCAAAGGAGATGTTGGGAAAGGGGTAAGGGATATGCACCTAGTACTGTACCCTGTGGGGGCGGATGAGGAATTTAAAGAACTTCTGGAAGAAGATAAACCCCATAAACAATGGCTGTCGTGGAAACGACAGCCATTGTTATATAAAAGGATGGAATTGTTATTTTTGGAGAGATACCCTGCCCTCAGTAATCAGATGATGAATCACTTTAATGGACAAGTCCAACTGTGTTTGAATTTCCATGGTTGTAGCGCCGGGAAATTCCTCTAGATAGTCTTTAATCCTTATGTATGCATCCTGCATAATTTCTTCACATTTTTCACAATAACCGAAGATAGAAGAAGTGCGAATCAGACCTTTGCACCTTTTGCAGGTTTTTGAAGCATAGAAATCGGTATGTTGTTCCCCATAGACCATGGTTATTCCCCCGTTCCATATTAGACGTATATATAGATATATACGAGACAACAAAAAAATTTAGGTACCTTAAATATAATTTTATTTTGATTTGCAAAAGATTGAAATAGTGAGAAAGTACTAGTTATTCTTAAAATATACCCTTTAACCTAAAAAAGAATCTAAGAAGGATTGAATTAAGATTGTATTTGTTCTAAAATATGGGTATAAATAATAAAAATATTTTTAACATTTTAACATTGATAGGAGGAGATATGATGTTTAAGCTAATACCTGAGAAAACAGCTTTGCTGGTCATTGATGTGCAGTGGGATTTTTGGAAATATAAGCTTCCACAGGTACCTCCCCCGACACTGTTAACCAATATTAAAGATCTGATCCAGAACTGTAGAGCAAAGAATGTGCAGATTATCTATGTAAAACATATTAGTCATAATCAAAGCAGCAGCTTTTTCAGGGAGGGAACTGAAGGCGCGGAGATTATGGAGGAAATTAAGCCTTTGCCAGAAGACTATATCGTAACAAAGCATACACCAGGTGCCTTTTTCAATAGCGGTCTCGATGAGTATCTCCGAAAAAACGGCATAGAAAACCTAGTGATCACAGGGATGCAAACGGACCACTGCTGTGATACTACGACCAGGGAAGCCCACGCTTTAGGATATAGGAATTATTTTATTATCGATGGGACAGCTACCTTTGATATGACAGGAAAGAATGGAGAAAGAATTCCCCGGGAAGAAGTACAGCGGGTAGAAGCTGCAATCCTATCTAACGGGTTTGCCACCTGCTTGACCAAGGAAGAGTTTGAAAAGCTGCTTTAAATTCACAAGACATTAGATAGGCCCCTACGGATAGCGATCCATAGAATGAACCGCTGCCCTAAGGATAAAGAGAGAAAAAATACATGTATAAGTAGGGGGTTAAAGAAAATGAAGAGATTTATGGAAAATATACCGATGAATACAATGTTGATAGGTGCGTTCATCGGTTTCTTTTTTTCTTTGTTAACCAATGAGGCAGTTTATTTTCTTCTGTTCTCTGGGTTGGCTTTTGCCATCGGAAAAGAGTTAGAAAAGCGCTTAAATCCTTCCGCGGAGGAAGTAAAGTCAAAAAATAACATGAAATAGGGAATACTACATAAAAACGGCAAGGGGAAGGAGCAATAGAAGAACCCATGAGAAATATCAAATTGACCATAGAATATGATGGAACAAAATATAATGGATGGCAGCGGTTAGGCAATACAGACAATACTATACAGGCCAAGATTGAAGGGGTATTGAGCAAGATGACAGGAGAGACCATTGAGATCATAGGGTCAGGGCGGACTGATGCGGGTGTCCATGCTTATCACCAGATTGCCAATTTTAAAACCCAAAGCATGATGTCTGTATATGAAATGAGGGACTATTGTAATCAGTATCTGCCCCAGGATATTGTGATAAAGGAAGCCGTGGAAGTTGACGAGAGATTTCATGCAAGGTATAATGCCACAAGTAAAAAATATCTCTATCGCATATGGTGTGGAAGAGTTCCCGCAGCTTTCCACAGAAAATATACCTACTATATTCCTCAACGATTAGATATTGAGGCCATGAAAAAAGCAACAGGTTATCTCACAGGGGAACATGATTTTCAAGCTTTCTCCTCTGTGAAATCAAAAAAGAAATCCACAGTAAGGGAGCTATACGCCATAGATATCCACAGGGAAGGCAGCGAGCTGAACATGATGTTTCATGGCAATGGGTTTTTACATAACATGGTGCGGATCATGACAGGGACTTTGATTGAGGTTGGACTGGGAAAAATGAAAGCCGAGGAGATTCCAGAAATCATGGAAGGTAAAGTTAGGGCTAATGCCGGGGTCACAGCCCCTGCCCAAGGATTATTTTTATATGAAGTACATTACGGTGAATAAGGGAGTTGATCGGTGAGATGAAGCGGAAGGTATTGAAACTAAAAAACGGACAAACCATGATTCTTCGGGAGGCAGTAGCTGAGGATGCCGAGGCAATGATATCTTTTGTGAATCAAGTGGCAGGTGAAAGTGATAACCTTACCTTTGGACCAGGAGAATTTAATATTACCCTAGAACAGGAGAAAAATATTTTAGCAGATTTTCAACAGGGATTGAATCAACTGTTTCTTATTGGGGAAATCGATGGCGAGATCATAGGGAATATTACCTTTAGGGGCGGACAGCGACCGAGGGTTGCCCATGCAGGTGAGTTTGGGATCTCTGTATTACAGAAATACTGGGGATTAGGAATCGGAAGGCATCTATTGGAATATTTAATTGAATGGGCTAGGGAAGTAGGTGTCATCCGTAAGATCAATCTGCGGGTAAAAGAAGATAATGAAGGTGCGATCCAGCTTTATAAGAAAATGGGCTTTGAAGAAGAGGGCAGGATCACCCGGGAGTTCTACATCAATGACAAATTTTATGATTCCATTGCCATGGGGTTAAATATTGATCCTAAATAAAAAAGATTTGATGCTCATTGAGCATCAAATCTTTTTTATTTATTATGCGTTTGCTGCAGCTTCTCCGCCTAACATTACAGCTAAGTCTGCCTTTGCATCACCGCTGATTAACTGAAGGTTGAAGTTATCTTGTAATACACCTAATACACCAGGTGTAATGAATTTTGGTGCGCTTGGTCCTACATAAATGTTCTTCACGCCCAGGCTGAACAAACCAAGTAAGATGGCAACAGCTTTTTGCTCGAACCAAGACAATACGATGGACAATGGCAGGTCATTCACGCCGCATCCGAATGCGTCAGCCAATGCCAAGGCGATTTTCACAGCAGAACCAGAGTTGTTGCACTGACCTAAATCGATATATCTTGGAATTTCTGTGCCAGGAACAGTACCCATTTCTAAATCGTTGAATCTGAATTTACCGCAAGAAGTTGTTAATACAACTGCTTCTGGTGGCAATGCCTGCACGAATTCTCTATAGTAGTCTCTTCCTTTTGTTGGGGCATCACAGCCTGCAACTACGAAGAAACGCTTGATTTTTCCAGCTTTTACTGCATCAATGATTTCTGGTGCAATACTTAATACGGTATTATGGTGGAAACCTGTTGTTAAAGTTTTATCTGATTGCACGTTAGCTGGTGCTAAAGCAAGAGCCTTATTAATCACAGGTGAGAAATCATCGTTAGCGATTTTTTGTACACCCTCTAATCCTGCAGTACCATAAGTCCACATTCTATCAGAATAGCCTCCCTTGATAGGCATCAAGCAGTTTGTCGTACCAAGGATTGCTCCAGGGAATTCTTCAAATAATTTTCTTTGGTCAAACCATGCTTTACCCACATTGCCTTTTAAATGAGCATACTTCTTTAATTCTGGATAACCGTGGGCTGGAAGCATTTCTGAGTGAGTATAGATGTTGATATTTTTACCTTCAGTTTGCTTCAATAATTCTTCTAGGGCATATAGATTGTGTCCTGTTACAAGGATACAATGTCCTTCAATTTTATCTTGAGAAACCTTTACAGGCTGAGGAATACCTAATTTAGATGTATGGGCACGATCTAGTAAATCCATAACCTTTACAGCAGCCTGACCTACCTTCATGGCCATACCGATATGCTCATTTAAGCTAAAGTTAGAGTTTGTTAAAGTCGTATATAGAGCTTCATGGGCAATTGCGTCTACTTCAGCATCCACTGCGCCTAATTCTCTAGCATGGGTTGCATAGGCAGCCACACCTTTAAGACCTAAGATCATTGTATCTTGTAAGCTGGAGATATCAGGATTCTTACCACATACGCCAAACTTTGTACACCCAGTTTCAGGTGTCTGCTCACATTGGTAACAGAACATTGGATTTGGTTCACTTTTTTCAACTTTCTCTGCTTTCTTAAAAAACATTTGTAATCCTCCTTATAATGTATGATTTCATATGATTAGGGATGTTCCCTAGGTGTTGTTAAGTATAATACTATGATAATGGAATTGGAGGATTCAATCTGTGACATGTGTCACAGGATTATGTGATGATTATCAAAAAATCATAAAAAATGAGCCGATGAAAAATTCATTTCAATGGCTCATTTTTATGAAGAATAGAATCGGAAGTAACTATAGCAACCGATAAAACAATTTGGGTGTTGATCACTCACTAAATTTTCTACCTTCTTTCCTAGATACTTTACAGAAAACATTTAAATCTTTGTTCTAAACTATTGTTCACATTCATTATAGAGGGGTAAGGGGTTCATGAAACAAGCAACTTACATTTTGGTTGCCAGGGAGTTACCGGATTCTATTCGAGAGAAGGAATGTCCTTCTTATTCTATATATACCTAAAATTCTAGTGTTTAAACATATGAAAAAATGTTAAAAACTTAATTTTCGAAGTTGTCAAAATATAACAGTATTTTACATTTTTGATATGATAAAATAAATTTGCACAGTAGGTGCAATCAAAACTAGGGGGTAGTTAAAGTGAAGAGAAGGATGAAAAACTTATCAGCACTGGTACTGGCCATAATCATGGTGCTTTCGCTCATGATGCCAGCCACTTATTCGTTCGCTGAGGGAGGACAAGTAAAGGTTACTGTCCTGGGGACCACTGATATTCATGGAAATATCTACGACTGGTCCTATGAAGATGGTAAGGCGATCGATGCAGTAGGATTAACAAAGGTACATACCATTGTTAAGCAAGTGAGGGCGGAAAATCCCAATACACTGCTGATAGACAATGGTGATAATGTACAGGGAACGGTCCTAACGGATGACTTGTACAATTCAAACCTATCAGAACCAAATCCAATGATGGACGTTATGAACCTTATGGGCTACGATTCTATGACTCTGGGTAATCATGAATTTAACTTTGGCCTAGACTTGATCAAGAAGATGGAAAAGGAAGCTAAGTTCCCAATCTTATCTGCAAATACATATAATAAGGCAGATGGTACAAACTTCGTGAAACCCTATGTGGTAAAAGAGGTTGCAGGAATAAAGGTGGGTATTTTAGGACTAACAACACCTAACATCCCAAGATGGGATGGACCAAAGGTAACAACCCTTGAATTCAAGCATATGGCAGAAGAAGCAGAAAAATATGTAAAAATCCTTAAAGAACAAGAAAAAGTAGAACTGGTAGTTGTTGCAGCTCATGCAGATTTAAATGGGGAATACGACGTAAACAAGGGCGACGCTGCAGGTGAGATTATAAACAAAGTCAAAGGAATCGATGCACTTCTTAAAGGCCATGATCATAAGAATGAATCTGGAGAGCTAAATGGGGTGCTCTATGGTGGGGCAAAGGATAAAGGCGCTCAGGTTGTACGATTTGACTTCACCCTTCAAAACCAAGGTGGGACTTGGAATGTTGCAGATAAAAAAGTTCAGCTGATTGAGACAAAGGGTGTTGAACCCGCAAAAGAAGTAGTTGAACAAGGAAAGATGTACCATGAAAAAGCTTTAACATTCTTAAAGGATGTGCTTGCAACAGCTGAAGGTAACTTCCATCCAGACCCAGAACTGCCTGGTATTCCAGAAGCACAGTTGATAGATACGGCAGTTATTGATTTGATTAATAAAGTGCAATTAAAATATACAGGTGCAGACGTTTCTGCTGCAGCACTGTTTAAAAATGACTCGAATATCAAGGAAGGTCCTGTTACCTATAGCAGTATTTTTGACATCTATAAGTATCCAAACACTTTGGTGGCAGTGGAAGTAACAGGTAAAGAATTAAAGCAATATATGGAGTGGTCGGCATCTTACTATAATACATATAAGCCTGGAGATGTGACAGTTAGCTTTAATCCGGAAATCAGAGGCTATAACTATGATATGTTTGCAGGTGTGGACTATGAGATTGATATCTCTAAGCCTGCAGGGGAAAGAATTGTAAACGTAATGTTTAAAGGGGAACCCCTTAAGGATGAGCAAATTCTTAAATTGGCTGTAAACAACTATAGATATGGTTCTACCCTACAAACAAATAAATACATCAGTAAAGAAAAATACTTTGATTCTGATCCTAAATCCATCAGAAGCTTTATCGCAGATTATATCAAGGAGCAAGGAACAATTACACCTGAGGTGGATAATAACTGGAAGATTGTTGGGGCAGATTTAAATCATCCATTAAAGGATCAAATTTATGCATTGGTAAAAGCAGGAGCCATCAAGATCCCAACATCAGAAGATGGAAGGACGCCAAACGTAAAAGCCTTGAATGCCGATGAATTAGTGGCAGAAAATCAAATTCCTTTCATGAGTATTGTTCATACAAACGATACCCATAGCAGACTTGAAACAAGCAGCAGCGATGGGATGGGCTTTGACAAGATTGCTTCCTACATAAAGGAACTGAAGAAATCAAACATTAAGACCCTTGTGATTGATGCGGGTGATGCGTTCCATGGCCAAACTATCGCCAGCCTCGTAAAAGGTGAGTCTGTTGCCAAGGTGATGAATCAAGTTGGTTATGATGCCATGACACCTGGTAACCATGACTTTAACTATGGGCAAGAAAGACTTCTTGAATTAGACCAAATTACAAATTTCCCAATCCTTGCGGCAAATATCAAGAAGGATGGAAAAGATTTATTGACACCATACACTATTAAAGAAGTGGGGGGGAAAAAGGTAGGTATCTTTGGATTGGCAACACCTGAGACCACTTACAAGACCCATCCGAATAATGTAGTAGGATTAATCTTCGAAGATCCTATCAAAGCAGCAGAAAAAATGGTGGTAGAGCTTAAGGATAAAGTGGACATTATCGTTGCCATTTCCCACCTTGGTCTAAATGAAGATAGTGAATTTACAAGCAAAATGGTGGCTGAGAAAGTCAAGGATATTGATTTGATCATCGATGGCCATAGCCATACGGTATTACAGGATGGCCTGGTGGTTGGAGACACATTGATCGCCCAGACCGGTGAGTATGACAAAAACCTTGGCGTTGTGCATTTTTACGCGAAAGACGGAAAAATCACAGAAAAGAAAGCTGTATTGATTGATAAGGCTGCTGCGGCACAGATGCAGGCTGATACAGAGGTGAAAAACTTAATCGCTGCCATCAAAGCTGGAAATGAGCAGATCACTTCTGTGGTGGTAGGAAAGACAATGACAGAGCTTAATGGTGTGAGAGGTAATGTAAGAACAGGGGAAACCAATCTAGGTAACTTGATTACAGATGCAATGATTGATGCAACGAAAGCCGACATAGCCATCACGAATGGGGGTGGGATCAGAGCGTCCATCAATGAAGGTGAAATCACCAAGGGCGAAGTAATCACCGTGTTACCATTTGGAAACTATGTAGTTGTGAAAGAAATCAAGGGTGCCGATATATTGGCGGCCTTAGAGCATGGGGTAGACGCCTATCCAGCTGAAGCTGGTCACTTTGCCCACGTAGCTGGATTAACCTATAAGTTTAATCCAAAGCAACCAGTTGGTCAAAGAATCTCAGAAGTTATGGTTGGTAAAGCAAAGCTTGATCCAAATAAAACCTATAAGCTTGCAACAAATGATTTCATGGCTGCAGGTGGAGACAAGTACGATATGTTCAAAGACGAAGCCATTCTTGGAGAATATCCAGCCCTTGATGAAATATTGGCAAGCTATATTGCTGCAAAAGGTACCGTGGATGCTAAAGTAGAGGGAAGAATTGTTGCTACAGATAAAGTGGTTGTTCCAACAGAAAAAACACCTGCCTCAGTAGCAAAATCAGCTGTAGCTGCAATGAAAGAGTATGTTGTCAAGGCAGGAGATTTACTTTGGAAGATTGCAAAGGAATTTGGTGTGGCCTATGAAAAGTTGGCTGAGATCAATAACATCAAGAATCCTAATCTTATTGTTCCAGGACAAAAACTGGTGATTCCACAAAATTAATATGTAAAAGGCTGCCTAGGATGGCAGCCTTTTATTGACAGATCAATTAGGTCATATTATACTATAATTGGAAAATATATGCGTAGTTGGGTGCCCATGTGGGAGAATAGGGAATGAAGTGTAAATCTTCAGCGGACCCGCCACTGTGATGAGGAGCCTTTGCCATAACCACCTGTAGTATTCAGGGAAGGGGTATAAGGTGTTGAATCGAGCCAGGAGACCTGCCTTTCTGCGAAGCGTCATGAATGATGGTAAAGTTCATGGTCTATTTGTTATTCAAGTAGACTATGGGCTTTTTTATTTACAAAAAAGGAGGAAGGAAAAATGAAATTAAGTACGAAAAAAATGGTTTGGATGGGATTATTGATTGCTTTGAGCTTTGTGGGGGCAAATATAAAGATTCCTAGTCCATTCCAAAGTATTGCATTGGATGCAATGCCAGCATTTTTAGGAGCGTTGATGCTTGGCGGAACAGCGGGTGCTGTCATAGGATTTTTAGGACATATGCTTACAGCAGCTACAGCAGGATTCTATATGACGATTCCTGTACATATTATCGTGGCAGTGATGATGGCTATTACTATGGTTGGATTTAACTTTGCTTATAAGAAGACCAATCTCATAGGGGCAGGTATCGTAGGAATTCTTCTGAATGCCGTGGGCGCACCTTTTATATTGATATTTATGCCGAAGTTTGGGTGGCCGTTCTTTATGGGGGTAGTACCATTCCTTCTGGTAGCAAGTGCAGTAAATGTCATCTTGGGCATAGCTGTATTTACAGCCTTAGAGAAGTCAGGCATTCAAATCAACAAGGAATTTGGTCAAAATGGCAAATAAATACCGTGATGTAGATATCGTAACCTTACCCAGCAAAGATATTTTGGTGATTGCCTGTGATTCCTGTGGTGCCATTGGCTTAAAGGATCAGGATGTGGTGAAGGCGCCGCCTTTTATCGTAGGAAAATATACGGCGAGGGTATGCCTCATGGAGGTCATTGCTGTCGGTGCTTTTCCTGCAGCAATGACCGTGAACATCTGTAACGAGCTGGAGCCTACAGGCCGGGAAATACTTCAGGGCATCCATGATGAGCTAGAGGCGTGTAATCTTCTCATACCCATTACAATCAGCACAGAGAAAAACATGGAGACAACCATGACGGCCCTAGGTGTTACTGTGCTTGGAACCTGCAACGACGGGGATTTAAGGCACGATAAAGTAGCAAAAGGAAATGACATATATGTGATGGGCGTTCCGAAGATGGGGCAGGAGGTAGTGGAGGATCAAGGGGAAATTGCCACAATCTCATCTTTGCTTCCGATTTTGGAATGGGAGAATGTGACGGAGGTTATACCTGTGGGATCTTCTGGAATTAAAGGGGAATTGGAAAAATTATTAACCCAAACTGGTTTACATATAGATTTGGATGAAGGTCTCTCCATCGACCTGACAAAGTCAGCTGGACCTTGTACCGCAGTACTAGTGTTTAGCCGTGGGCCCATTGAAGGTAACTGCGCTGTTCCTTTAACAAGGATTGGAAAACTTAAATGATACTCTGGAAGCAGAGTATTTTTTTATTTTTAATGTTAACTAATTGTGAATATGAAGTTGACAAACAAGTTAACCTATAATAAGATAATATCAAATGTACATACCAAAGGAGGAGCAAGTGATGAAATTAAAAACGAGAGATATGATTCTTGTAGCACTTTTCGCAGCATTGACAGCTATAGGGGCTTTCTTAAAGATTCCAACGCCTATTGTGCCTTTTACGCTGCAGTTCTTATTCTGCGCTTTTGCAGGTATATTTTTAGGTTCCAGGTTGGGCTTATACTCTCAGTTGCTTTATGTAGGAATTGGATTAGCGGGGGTACCGGTGTTTACAAAGGGTGGCGGACTTACATATGTGTTGGAGCCAACCTTCGGATATTTGATCGGATTCATTCTTTGTGCATGGATGATCGGTAAGCTTACAGAGAATTTAAAAACAGTTACCTTTGGAAACCTTTTTCCACGGGTGCTTGCTGGACTCGCTATCGTATATTTATTCGGCGTAACCCACTTGTATCTCATCGTCAACCTATATATGGGTAAAGCGATGCCCGTTTCAGGCGCTATCGCAGCTGGATTTACACCATACATCTTATCAGACTTGATTTTGAGTGGTGTAGTGGCCTTTACGGCAACCATGGTGGTGCCAGCATTAAGACGTGCAGGTTACGTAGGAATTAGATAAAGCAGAGAGGGTGGACAAGGTGAAGCAGTTTATTCAAGAAATAACAGAGAAGGTACTGAATGGCGGGAAGATTACTTTCGACGAAGCAATGAAGATCATGGGGATTTCAGAAAGTGATGTAGAATCACTGGAAGCCCTATACGATGGTGCCAATGGAATTCGTAAAAAATATGCGGGAAATAAAGTAGATCTGTGTACCATTATGAATGCAAAATCAGGAAAGTGTTCTGAGGATTGTAAGTACTGTGCGCAATCAGCCCATTATCATACAGGAATCGGTGAGTACGATTTAATAGATTATGACCAAGTGATTGATAGGGCAAAGGAAATGGAAAGGGAAGGCGCCCACCGTTTCTCTTTGGTGACCAGCGGCAGAGGGGTAGAAGGGGAAGAATTCGAAAAACTTGTGGAAATGTACAGCCGCCTAAGTAAGGAGACGAGCCTGAAGGTCTGTGCGTCCCACGGCATCATATCCCATGAACAAGCTGTGAGACTGAAAGAAGCAGGAGTTAGCATGTATCATCACAATGTGGAAACCAGCAGCGATTATTACGGTGAGATCTGTACAACCCATACCTATCAAGATCGCTTGGATACCATTCGTAACATCCAAGAAGCTGGGATGGAGCTTTGCTGCGGTGGCATCATTGGAATGGGTGAAGCTGTGGAAGACCGTGTAAAGATGGCCTTTGAAATCGGAGGTCTTGGCGTAAAATCCATACCAGTGAATATTTTAAATCCTATTCCAGGAACACCCCTAGGTGAGTTAGAGCCATTATCTCCCGTAGAGGCACTAAAGACCATGGCATTGTATCGCTTTGTCATTCCAGACTGTTACATCCGCTATGCAGGCGGTAGAATGATCTTGGGTGAGTTACAAAAAATCGGCTTTAGGGCAGGGGTAAACGCAGCTTTGGTAGGTAATTATTTAACGACGATTGGCAGCAAGATTGAAGATGACATTCAGTTGATTCGCTGTGAAGGTTTTGATATATAAATTCTTAAACCCCCATACTTTCAAAAGCTATGGGGGTTTTAACGTAGGGAGAGGATAATAATGGCAAAGGGAGTTTTTATCATAGGGACAGATACGGATGTGGGAAAATCCGTGATTACTGCGGGGCTAGTATATCTGCTAAGAAGGCATGGTTACAATGGTGTAAGCTACAAGGCTGTTCAAAGCGGTGGGATTGAAGAGAATGGGAGGCTGATTTCAGCGGATGCAAGATTTGTAAACAATGTAGCTGGCTTAGATGAAAGCCTAGAAAGGATCAATGGATATTGTTTAAAAACCCCAGTTTCACCCCATTTGGCTGCCCAGCTGGAAGGCGTCAAACTGGAAAAGCCGGTCATTTTAAAGAAATATCAGTGGCTTTGTGGAAAATATGATTATGTTATTGCCGAGGGCAGTGGAGGTCTGGTGGTGCCCCTTATTGATGAGGGCTATATGGTTTATGATTTTGCAAAGGATTTGGATTTACCTGTATTGGTGGTGTCTAGGACAGGGGTAGGAACCATTAATCATACCATGCTGACCGTAAAGTATGCTCAAGCAGCGGGGCTGAGAGTAAAGGGCATGATCATGAACGGCTATAAGGGCAGCGCTGCTGAGGAAGACAATGTGAAAATGGTTCAAAAGCTTACTGGTTTGCCTGTGGTTGGTGTCATTGATAGGCTGGAGGATGTGGATGTGGAGAAAGGAACGTTCGGAAAGCTCAAAGAAGAATTTGAAAGAAAAATAGATATTCAAGTCCTCTTGGAAATGATGGAGGATGCAAAGGAGGTGAGCATACATGAATGAGCTGCAGCGTAAGGATCTTCAGTATATATGGCATCCCTGTTCTCAAATGAAGGATTATGAAAGCTTTCCTCCTATTGTGCTGGAGCGGGGTGAAGGAGCCTATCTCTATGATATAGAGGGAAAGAGCTATTTGGATGCAGTGTCCTCCTGGTGGGTAAATCTTTTTGGTCATAGTAACAAGCGGATCAACAAAGCCATTGCCAACCAAGTGGAAAAGCTGGAGCACGCCATTTTTGCAAACTTTACCCATAAGCCAGCCATAGAATTGGCAGAACGGATGGCAAGACTTACCCCCCAAGGTCTGAACAAGGTATTTTTTGCAGACAATGGTTCATCTGCTGTAGAGGTTGCTTTAAAGCTAAGCTTTCAATATCATCAACAGATGGGAAAACCGGAAAAGACTCGATTTGTAGCCATATCTGAGGCTTATCATGGTGAAACTCTTGCTGCTTTATCGGTGGGAGATATTGATTTATATAATGAAATCTATAAACCGCTCTTGTTGAATACGTTCAAGGCAGCGGGACCAAATTGTTATCGTTGTCCTTATGGAGAGACAAGGGAAACTTGTACGGGAAATTGTATTGAGAATATGGAACAGATCCTATCAGCTCACCATGAGGAAATTACAGCTGTGATTATTGAACCGATGGTTCAGGGAGCTGCAGGCATGAAAATCTATCCTGGCATTTATCTAAAGAAGCTACGGCAGCTATGTGATGCTTACGATATTCATTTGATTGCCGATGAAATAGCTGTAGGCTTCGGAAGAACAGGCAGAATGTTTGCCTGTGAGCATGCTGACATCTCTCCTGACATTATGTGTTTATCCAAGGGATTGACAGCGGGTTACATGCCGTTATCCTTGGTGATGATGACAGACAAGATCTATGAAGCTTTTTATGATGATTATGTAAATTTAAGGGCTTTCATGCACAGCCACAGCTATACAGGAAACCCTATGGGTTGTGCCATTGCTTGTGAATCTCTCAATATTTTTGAAGATGAAGAGGTGATCGAAAAAAACAAGATCACCAGCCGGCTTATTCGAGAAAGGGTAACTCCTTTGTTGAATCATCCCAACGTAGGAGAGTTCCGCCAGCTGGGGATGGTGGGTGCCCTTGAACTGGTGAAAGACAAGAAATCAAAGGAAGGCTTTGACTGGAAGCAGCGGGTAGGTTATCAGATTTATCAGATCGCCTTAAAGCATGGGGTGATGCTAAGACCTCTGGGGAACGTGGTTTACTTCATGCCTCCGTATGTGATCAATAAAAATGATATTGATTTGATGATCGGTACGGCAGAAAAGGCAATTTATGAATATTTGGGAAAGTAGTTATTTAAAAGACGCAATGATTTTGCGTCTTTTAAATATTTTACAGAATGATTGTCAGATGTAATATTCAGCAGAGAGATGGGATATATTGACTTAGAAGGAGGCGATTTGATGAAAAATCGGATGCTTATATATTTAGTCATCGGCACTTTGCTGGGGGGCATTGCGGGCTCTTTAACAACCCTAGGTGTGCTTCAATATAAGCTGAAGCATGATTCCGGTGCTTTGGTAAAAGAAATCATCATAGAACAGCGTGAAGTGATCATAGCCCAGCTGAGGGAAGAGGTAGAAAAGGAATTTGACCAAATGATTGATGCACGAAAGACAGAAATCATCGGTGAAGTGAGAAAGACCATGGAGGATGTCATTGGAGAAAAGAAAAAGAACCTAGACCAAGAGATTGAGCAAGCCATTGATAGCTATATAAAAGCAAAGCTGAGAAATATTTTTTCTAATTAATATCTCCTATAAAAAATAAACACTAGACTGTCTAGTGTTTATTTTTTATAGGAGATCGAGGAGGCAGAGAGCAGCTGTTGGTCACATTTTTCTAGTGTATCTTCATTTGTTGCCATAATGTAAAGAAAAAAGGTCCCGTTATATTCCTCGAAATATCGTGCATAGGTCCTGCCTTTTAGGTTGATGACAGGATAACTTACATCACGAAACCAAGCAGGATAGGGAAAGCCATACTGGTAGTATCCAGGACAATCTGCATGATCCCGTTGATGGATTGGGGCATTGGTCTGAATATCTGCATCGACCTTTACCCAATTAGTATAGCCGATGTAGGATTGATGAAACTGGATGTCTTTAGTCTGATAGCGAAAGACCCCTTGGTCTGCTGTGAGGCCCACGGAGGGCAGCACCAAGTGCAATTGATCGAAGATTGGTACCTTTGAAAGTTCATCAATGGAGGGAAATCCATTCTGATCAAAGCCATAATGCCATTGGGGATCTTGGGGAAACACTGCATAACCGCCGTAAAAGGCACCGCAGTAGGGGGAGTCTAGATCATAGAAGGAAGAGCTCCCCTTCCAAAAATCAAAGTGCCCAAAACTATACAAAATATCCAGAGATACATTTTTGCCAATGTATTGTGAAAAAGCCTCACTGCCGTTGTGATGGAGCATATAAGGATACCAATCTTTTTCCCGTGTTTGGCGTCCGTCGGGTATATGAAAACGAATATCTTTTTGATGAAGGGTACTGTCTTTTACTACACCAAGATCATAAATAGGCATGAAGAAATAGCTCCTAAGGGTGTACCAAAAGGACAGCCTTCCTGAGAAGAATAAGAGCATCAATAAGGGCAATAGAAAAAGAAACCATCTCTTTGTCATTATCCCATCCTTTCTTCTTTATCTCCCAATAACATATTTAAGTCGATAATGTCTTTCTCCAAATGAATGAGTTTGTTTTTTAAAGCCTGATAATCTTTGGAGGATAAATCTGATGCCATAAGTGTGTGAATACGTTCAATGGCAGTGTTCAAATCAAGAATCATATTCTTCGTGATGTTCATTAACCTATCGGTTTCTACGGTGTCGATCTTAGGAAGCGTCTCCAGTGGATTGAAGTCGTATTCGTTCAGGTCGAAGCTTTCATACAAATTTGGTACGATGGTTTCAACCTTAAATGTATGATCAATTGTTTGAGCAAAATGGGCAGCTGCTTCTGGTTCACCATGGACAATAAAAATTTTCTTTGGAAGCTTTTTAAAATGTCCAAGCCAACCCATCAGTTCCCTTTGATCTGCATGACCTGAGAAGCCTTCAATACTATGGATTTCGGCACGAATCTGAATTTTCTCGCCAAAAATTTTTACACTGGGAGCACCTTCTTTAATGGAACGGCCTAAGGTCCCCTCAGCTTGATAGCCAACAAAGATAACACTAGAATTTCTCTTCCATAAATGATGCTTAAGGTGATGTTTGATTCTGCCAGCCTCACACATACCACTGGCGGATATGATAATCTTTGGTTCTTCCGAGGCATTTAGCAATCGAGATTCCTCTGCAGTTTTTGTAAAACGAAGATTATGAAAATCAAGGGGATTATCTCCACTTAAGATGTATTTGCGCGTCTCCTCATCAAAACAGTCAGCATGCTTTCTGAAGATCTCCGTTGCAGAGGTAGCCATAGGACTATCCACATAAACAGGAACTTTAAGAAGATTTTCAATCATCTCCTTATTATCATAGTATTTATTAAATTCATAAATTAATTCCTGGGTTCTACCTACAGCAAAGGATGGAATAACAACGGTTCCGCCCCTGGTGATGGTTTTAGAGATGATATCCATGAGTTTAGCCACTCTCTTCTCTGGCTCTTCATGAAGACGATTGCCATAGGTGGATTCTAAAATCAAATAGTCTGCGTCTTCAATATAAGAAGGATTTCGAAGTAAAGGTCTATCCTTAGTGCCTATGTCTCCAGAGAATACGATTTTGGTTTCTTGATTCCCTTCACGAATCCAAAGTTCCACAATGGATGAGCCTAGGATATGGCCTGCATCCTGGAATCGAAGACTGATAGAATCAGTTATATCTATTTTTTGATCATAGAGTATAGGATCGAAATACTGAAAACTATTTTCTGCATCCTCAACACGGTATAATGGTTCCACTGGGTCTAGCCCAGCCCGAAGCCGCTTTCTGTTTTCCCATATGGCCTCCATTTCATGAATGTGCCCGCTGTCTTTTAACAGTATATTTGCCAGGTCTGCTGTGGCACGGGTACAAATGATCTTCCCACGGAAGCCTTCTTTAACAAGCTTAGGAATCCTGCCGCTATGGTCAATGTGGGCATGACTTAATATCAAAAAGTCGATTTCAGAAGGACTAAAGGCAAAAGGAAGGATATTGAGCTTCTCTGTTTCTTTTCCACCCTGAAATTGACCGCAGTCTAACAAAAATTTATGGGTGTCGGTAGTAATAAGGTAATTAGAACCAGTAACCATCTTGGCAGCACCTAAAAAGTTTATCTTCATAGAACGCACTCCTTTATCTTATGATTATCAAACCTATACCCTTTAATACAAAAGGTATAACGGATTATTCATAATATTCCATAAAATATTGAACAATACCTTCATAAAAAGAGGAATTAGGAGAAGTTTTATAGAAAATCTATGAACGATAATTTAGAGGGGAGTAATGAAGATGTATTTCGTAACTTATATAACAAGGGAAGAAGAGAAAATAGGGGTTTATGATCAACAACAGAAAAAAATTATCCCGATGGAGTATTTTTTCAATGGTAACGAAGGGGTGGACATTCCAAAAACAATGCTTGAACTGATAGAGGTGTTCACAGAAGAATTGGGAGAGAATATGGAGAATACCCTGAACCAAGGCACTTTTTCTAATGAGGGAATAGATCGCGGTGAAGTGAAGCTTCTAGCTCCGATCCCATATCCACGAAGAAATGTTTTTTGCCTGGGTAAAAACTATTTGGATCATGCAAAAGAGGTCGGAACAGTCCTTGGGGATCAGGAAGAGATTCCAAAGGCACCGATCTACTTCAGCAAGGTAGCTGCGCCTGCCACTGGAGACGGGGATTTTATTGATAGTCATCCTGGAATTGCCCAAAAACTGGACTATGAGGTGGAGTTGGCGATTGTCATAGGTAAAGAAGGAAAAGACATTCCCCTAGAGAAAGCAGAAGAATACATTTTTGGGTATACCATTCTTAACGATGTCAGTGAACGGGGGTTACAAAAACTTCATGGTCAGTGGCATAAAGGGAAAAGCTTAGATACGTTCTGCCCTATGGGACCTTATTTGGTACATAGGAGCCAGATTCCTTTTCCAGTGGAATTAGGGATCACTTGTCGCGTAAATGGTGAACTGCGTCAAAATTCGAATACGCGGAATTTGATCTTCGATATCCCTCAGATTATCCATGACCTATCAAAGGGGATGACACTAAGACCAGGAGATATTATTGCTACAGGTACTCCAGCTGGTGTAGGAATGGGATTCAACCCTTTTAAGTTTTTAAACCCTGGTGATGTGGTGGAGTGCAGCATTGAAAAGATAGGAACGTTAACAAATACAGTAAAATAGTCATTGTCCTAGGGGTTGCATAGTATGCAACCCTTTTATTTATGCAACCCCTACAAAAGGCATATTGTGAACAATGGAATGACTATAGAATCTCTTAGGTATATAAAGGATAATTGGATGAAAATGGATAAGAGAGAACGGGTAGGGGGATCATATTTTGGGTATAATGAGAATAAACTTCTAGGACTAGAAGACAAATATTTGGGAGGTGTAGTCGATGAAGAAACATATATGGATATTGATTGTAGTACTTGTACTAACAGGCTGTCAAATAGACATGCTGGTTAGCAAAGCTGACCCTGTGGAAACCCCTCCTGTTATACAAGAAGAGCCTTTAGAAAATCCTGAGAATCAAGGGGAGAACGATGTATCGAAGCCCAATGATGTAGAAGAAAACATTAATGATATTGACATTCAAGATGATGAAAATATTACGGAGCGGGCAGAAACTCAACAAAAGACAGAGGAAGCCCAGCTGCTGCCGCAAGAGACCATAGAACAACAAGTAAATGCAGTGTCATTATATACATCAATAAGAACCTTCGACACCCAATTACCCGTGAGTGTTCAAATGAATCTTGCCTATGATCGCTATCCCTTGGCATATAACTACTTTTTGGTATGGGGTTCTAATATTAATATCCGTGAGAATCCCAATACGAACGCTAAGGTATTGAGAAAAGCTGTAATATTTGAGAAATTAAACCTTACGGAAGCCGTTAAGGGTGAATACTTACCAAAATATCAGTCGGATTTGTGGTATAAGGTGTATTGGAAGACTGGAGAAGTAATTCAGCATGGGTACGTATTTGGTGCTTTGGGTGAGCCTAGGGAATTTCAATTTGAAAAAATGGAAAAAGAAATAAATTTGCTGAAACAGGAAGTAGAAAATAACACCACGGCATTCATTTCCAATTACAAGAATCGAAACGGCGTTGCCCCTGCTTATCAAGGCAAAGATGACGATGTCTATGGTACCTTGCGATACCAAGGTGCACCGGCTTATGAGGAGCCCGATACCCGTGCAGCATTTCGTTATATCTCTGATGGTACCCTTATTACAGTGCTAGGAGAGGACGAAAAATTTTATAAAATTACGACCCTAAATTTCGAAGGTGAATATTATGTTCCTAAGAAATATGTTTCTTTTAATAACAACGTACAACAACTAAACCAGGTCATCGTAGTAGATAGAAAAAATCAGAATCAGGGAGTGTTTGAGTTTAAGGATGGACAGTGGAACTTGGTTTCTTATACCCTTGCTACCACAGGAGCAAAGGAAAAATACAAGTTTGAAACACCACTAGGTTACTATATGGCCATTGAGAAGAAAACAAAATTTCTATATTTAGACGATATCACTAGGGAAATTGCAGGGTATGCACCGTATGCTGTAAGGTTTACAGGTGGCGCTTACATCCATGGCGTTCCCGTGGACTTTGAGAAAAAGGATGGGAAGCTTGTGGATCCAGGCCATAAGGAATATCTTTTTACCTTGGGCACAGTGCCTAGATCTCATAAATGTGTAAGAAATTATACCAGCCACGCAGAGTTTCTCTATAACTGGATAGAGATTGGAAAAAGTGCAGTTATTGTCATTGAATAAATGGAAAAGGGTCTCTTCAGACCCTTTTCCATTTATTCAACTAATTTTACAGCATGCAATGCTTTTCTATGATGTTTATCCAAGGTACATACAAGGATAAAATTTATGATAGAAGGGTAATTCCAAGATTTATTTCAGGTTAGATACATGTTAATATATCCTTAAGCGAGGAAAATATTGCCTCAGAAGAGGTTGGAGAGAGGTGGTTTATATAGGGGCTATGGTATCTTTGACATGGAAATTGGTTGCACTGACAGTGATTATTCATTTTATCGATACCTTATCTTATTCAGTGCGGCTAAATTCTGTACGAAGTGGAAATTTTGCCCTCTCTACTTCATTGTTTAATCTTATTGTATTGGTATCCAGAACTGCCAATATGCTTCAGGGGCCGTTGATTGGACTTATGATTGACCAGAGTATCCGAATGAATTATGATCCCGTTCAGGATGTAAGAAGGGTGATCTTAGCCACGACAATAGGGACATTATTCGGCATTTTCTTTATACCGACGTTTTTAAAGCTATTCGGTAAAGCGGTTACCAAGCTAGAGGCAACGGGGTCAATTCCAGGTTTGGTGATTCATGGGTTAAGCAGAGGAAACATGAGAAGAATTGCAAGGACTGCAACAAAACCTACCCGCGGCATGGTGGAAGGCTTACGCTTTAAGAATATCCCCAAACGATTACTGCTGCTCAATGCCTTAATTACTGGAATTTATAGTATTGGTGTTTTGGCAGCATACTACTCCGCAATTTATGTACCAGAAAACCGACTGGCGGCATCGGCATCTTCAGGGATGATCAATGGGGTAGCCAGTATTTTACTTACCCTGTTTATTGATCCTAAGGCAGCCATTATTACCGATGAAGCCTATCGGGGGAATCGAGAGTTTGGAGATGTGAAGGCCTTGGTGATTATGCTCATTGGAACAAAGTTTTTGGGTACTTTACTTGGTCAGCTGTTTTTGCTGCCTGGAGCAAGGTTTATCGCATACTTTTACAGATAAAACAGAATTTTACAGGAAATATAATTCATTAATACATATACAAAAAAATATAGGACTAGAGCATTAGTAAAAAAAACAAAAAAAATAATTGACAAATCGAATCGAAAATTGATAAAATATAGAAAAAGATACAGAAAATTGTAAAAAATTGCTGAGGTGATGGAGTTACAATTGCGATTTGTCAAGCAGCGGGAGGAAAGTACATGTATTTTCTAGAAAATACCATTTTGCCGCCAGGCGAAAAATTGAAAAGGCTTCGTGTCTACCTAGATGCAACCCAGCAAGATACATCAAATGGAAAAATCAGTAGAAATCTAATAAGTTATATTGAACAGGGAAAGACGAAGTTAACGAAAGATACTGCAGAGATTATTGTAGAAAATCTGAAGAGATTGGCACAAGAGAGAAATATATCCGTTGATTTTACTGCTGAGTACCTTATGCAAAGTGAAATAGAGCAGGCTGAAGGTATTTTGAACAGGCATTTAAATAATTTAAATACACTGTTTGATCAAGAAGGATCAAAGTTTCTTGAAGAGTTTAACAAGGCAAGAGGTGTATTGAAGGATTGGGATATAGCTGAAAAGAAAGCGGAGATTTATGAAAAAGTAGGAGATTATCATTATAAAGAAAAAAGATTCAGTGATAGTTACATAGATTATTTGATTTCTTTAGAGAATTATACAAGACTCTCAAGCAATTCAAGTGTAGCTCAGCTCTATTCAAAACTTGCTAGATGCGCCATTGAGCGAGGAAACTATGAAGAGGCGGTTCATTTAGACAATCAGGCCCTATTGATTATGCAGAATAATCATATTGTCGATAGAAATCTGATGCTTAGGTTACTGTTCAATAACGCTTTGGCCTACAAGAAATTGAATAAGTATGAGAGAAGTATCGAACTATTAAAGGAGTTAGAGAGTTCATATGGTGATTTGATAGCATCACGACGCATAGATGTTCTTATGCTAAAGGCAAACTGTTATTTAGCATTGGGAGACAGTAATATAGCACTTGAGATTTATCAAAAAATATACGAACTATCTAATGGAGCAGATAATTTAGAAGCTAAAGCACTCCTGTTAATTAATTTGGCTGAGCTACATTATAAAAATAATCAGATAGATAAGGCTATCGAATGCTTAAATGAAAGTATAAAAATTCGTCTGAAGAATAATAGTGTAGATTTACCAAATGCATATCTGATTTTAGGACATAGGCTTATGGCGGTTCAGAATTATGATGCAGCAGAAAATGCACTGACAAAAGCAATATTCAGAGCAAAAGAGTTAAATGATAAGAAAATAGTAATTGAGGCATATGATGGATTAGCTTATTGCTATATAAATAGAGAAAAAAGTATTTATTTAGAACAACTTATTGAAGAAATAAAAGGAGAAATTACCGCTGATTGCGATAAGTACTTTTATGAAATTGTAAAAGGAATTTTCCTAAGAATAGCCAGATATTTTATGGAGAAAGATTTAGAAAAAAGTATGGAGTTGCTAGACTTTGTTCTAGACAAATCCTAATTATAAACTAAAGGGGAGATTAATATGAAAAAGTTATTGGTTGCAATGATTTTAATGGTATTGATCAATATGGGTCTAGGTGTGGTAGCTTTAGCAGGGGAAGATCCACATCCATGGAGCATTAAACCAGGAATTTTGTTAACAGAGAGTGATAAATAAGATTTATTGTATTGAGCTGCTGGGTAACTGGTAGCTCTTTTCTTTTTTGAAATGTATTATATAGCAGAGAAAGATTTGTTTAAAGACAATTTATATTGGTATAAAGAGAATAGTAAGAATGAAGAAAATAAGAATAATAAAATATAGTAATAAAACAAAAATTATACATTGAATAAAACTCATATATAAATAAAAAATGTAACTCAAATAAATAATATAATTGACAAAAACCCATTTTTAAGATATATTAATAGTGCAAATGGTAAATCCATGAGCTTTGTTGTGTTTTTTCTACCACAATGCAATAAGTGAAAAAGGATGTTATGGGAATGTGTGAAGAGAACAAAGTGAAAAAGGATTTAACGGTGTTATGTCTAGAGTTCATTGAAATGATGGACAACCTTAAAAAACAGGGGATTATTGATCAGAATCAGTACCGACAACTTGTAGAGAACAAAAAACGGTTCTTAGAAGATCATGGTGGAAATGACCTAAAACAAGAAAAACACAGATGACAGCGAATAACGCTGTCAATTTTTTTTGATGCTTTTTAAGAATCATTGAAACAAATACTAGAGGAAATGCGTCCTAAAAATGTATATATTTCAAGGGGGAACGCCTAGATAATAGATTAGGGATAGGAAGGGAAAGGGAAGATAAATATAGTAAAATTTTCATATGAGAAATGAAGTGAGTCTTGGTACAACCCATGATATAATGAACTTAAAAAGGAAAAGGATGAGGTGGCTTAATGGACAAGAAAAAAGTTCTATTAGTGGTAATGGTCGCACTAGCCATTGTAAGTATTTTTGCTTTCAGCAGGCAAGTTGCACCGACATCTAAGGCTGATGAAGCCGGTAAGGGGCAAACTACCCAGGAACAAAATGCAGATGGAACCAAAGAAAATGAAGAAGCAAAGGATGAGCAAGAAGCAGTACAGCCTGAAGCGCCTGCAAAGGACGAGGGGGTAGTGTATATCAGTGCCAGTAAGTTAAATGTCCGCGAAGAAGCAAAAAAGGATGCAGGGATTGTGGACAGTTTGATGAAGGGTTCTGCTGTAAAGATTATTGAAGAAAAGACTGACGAGAACAATGAAAATTGGTATAAGATTGGCTTTGATGGCATGAAAGGTGAGGCTTCAGGGTGGATTGCTGCTTCCTTTACTGTAGAAGACAGAACAGAGCTTCTTAGCGAAGAGTTAAAGAAGTTAGATTATTCTCCTCAGGTGAAAACCTTCGAATACCCAAATAATCCGAGGGTAAAAGTAAAAGGAATTTACTTAACGCTCTATTCAGCTTCAAATAACCGACTTGATGAACTGATTGAATTATCAAAGAGAACACAAATCAATACCTTTGTTATTGATGTGAAAGATGACAATGGACATATGCTGTTTAAGACAAAGGCGGCGGAGAAGTATAGTCCAGATGCTAACGCCAAGGCGCCTGTAAAGGATATTGAAGCGTTAATGAAGAAGCTTAAAGAAAACAACATCTATACCATTGCTAGAATCGTATCCTTCAAAGATCCAACATATACAAAGCAGCATAAAGACCGTGCCATCGTTTATCGTGCAACGGGTGAGCCGTTTACAAACAGTGATGGACTTATCTGGGCATCAGCCCATGATAGGGATCTATGGAATTATAATATTGAGGTTTCTAAAGAAGCTGCTGAAGCAGGCTTCAATGAAATACAGTTTGACTATGTGCGTTTCCCAGCTTCTAATGGTGGAAAGCTGGACAAGCAGTTAGACTATAGAAATACAAAGGGTGAATCAAAGCCTGAGACAATCCAGAACTATTTAAAATTTGCTAGAGAGCAATTGGCACCGTTAAATGTATATATATCTGCAGATATTTATGGGTTGGTAGGATCAGTAGCAGATGATATGGCATTAGGACAATATTGGGAGGCTGTAAGTAATGTGGTAGACTACGTATCCCCAATGATGTACCCAAGTCACTATGCCAATGGAACCTATGGTCTTTCTATCCCTGATGCTTTCCCGTATGAAACAATCTACCATAGTACGAAGGATTCTGTGAATAGAAATAAAAATATTCAGACACCTGCAACGATCAGACCATGGATTCAAGCATTTACAGCACCATGGGTAAAAGGACATATTAAATACAACGCAAAAGAAGTAGCTGATCAAATCAGAGCTTTAGAAGAAAATGGCGTGGATGAATATTTACTATGGAACGCAGGCAATAAATATCCAGAAGAGGCAGTAAAGAAATAAATACTATAAAATGAGGGTGGTGCGGAAGCATCCCCTTTCATTTTATAGTGAAAAAATCAGATAAAAATGAATTATATGGTTGACAAGGAACGGGTCTGTCGATACAATATGTTTATTAAACTAAATAAAAACTCATATAATATTGGGAATATGGCCCAAAAGTTTCTACCCTAGACCGTAAATTATAGGACTATGAGTGAAAAATGTTCGGATATAGCAAAGCGTATTTCTGTTTTTGCTATTACTTTGTAAACCTAAGGTTTACCGTTTTCACTATGGGGGAAACGGAATGTCTTAGGTTTTTTTCTATTTAGTAAGACGATATCAACATTTGGAGGATAACTATGGAGACGCTGAGAGAAAAAATTAGACAAGAGGGTGAAGTTGTCTCCTCTTCTATATTGAAGGTAGATTCCTTTCTCAATCATCAGATTGATGCAGGATTTATGATGGAAATTGGAAAAGAGTTTGCCCGTAGATTTCAGGATGAAAAAATTACGAAGGTGATGACCATCGAGGCTTCTGGTATTGCGCCGGCCCTGAGCACGGCAGCGGTATTGGGTGTACCTGTGGTGTTCGCAAAAAAAACGACGGCAGCCACTATGGATACAGATGTGTATGTGGAACAAGTAGAATCCTTTACAAGGGGGACTACCTATGACATAAAGGTAGCCAAGAAATTTCTTAATCAAGGAGATCGGGTGTTGATTATTGATGATTTTCTAGCCTATGGACATGCAGCCCTGGGACTTGCCGAAATTGTGAGAAAAAGCGGTGCTCAACTGGTAGGCGTAGGGGCTGTGATTGAGAAAGGTTTCCAAAGCGGAGGAAAACTCCTGCGGGATCGGGGGATTCGGACGGAATCCTTGGCCATTGTAGAAAGAATGGAAGAAAAAGAAGTTATTTTTAAATAATACTATAAACCAATAAAAAGGAGAGGGCGCAAATGAAAAAGAAATTACTTTTGATTCTATGCATCGCAATGATTGGGGTACTGATGATCACAGGTTGTACACCGAAGCCAACAACAGCAGACCCAGCACCAGAGGCAGCAAAGGATGAGAATCTAAAGGTTGCATTTATCTATGTAGGACCAGTGGGAGATGCAGGATGGTCCTTTGCCCACGACAAAGCCAGAGAATATCTTGTGTCTCAAATGCCTGAGGTGGAAACAACGTTTATCGAATCTGTACCTGAGGGTGCTGACGCAGAAAGAGTACTAACAGAACTAGCTGAGAAAGGAAACAAGGTGATTTTTGCCACTAGCTTCGGTTATATGGATTATGTACAGAACGTGGCAAAGAAATATCCAGATGTTACCTTTGTCCATTGTTCAGGATATAAGACGGCAGAAAATGTGGGAACCTATTTTGGCAGAATGTATCAGCCAAGATATCTATCAGGTCTTGTGGCTGGAAAGAAAACAGAATCAAATGTAATTGGCTATGTAGCAGCGTTTCCAATTCCTGAAGTTATCAGAGGGATCAATGCCTTTACCCTAGGGGTAAAAGAGGCGAATCCGGACGCGGTAGTGAAAGTTGTTTGGACCAATACTTGGTATGATCCAGCAAAGGAAAAAGAAGCTGCAAAGAGTTTGTTGGATGCCGGTGCTGATGTGATTGCCCAGCACCAAGATACACCGGGACCACAACAGGCGGCAGAGGAAAAAGGCGCATTCTCTATTGGATATAACACAGATATGAGTCAATTTGCTCCCAAAGCATATCTGACATCACCTGTATGGAACTGGGGACCATATTATGTAGAGACGGTGAAGGCTGTAAAAGAAGGCACATGGAAATCAGAGCAATACTGGGGCAGTATGAAGGATGGTGTAGTAGAATTGGCACCCATGACAGACTTGGTAGATGAGGAAACGAAAGCTCTGGTAGAATCTAAGAAAAATGAAATGCTACAAGGTACATGGGATGTATTTACTGGTGAAATTAAAGATCAGACTGGAACGGTTCGTGTAAATGTTGGTGAAAAAATGGCGGATGAGGAAATGCTCTCCTTTGATTGGTTTGTGGAAGGTGTAGAGGGAACAATTCCTAAGTAAAAATAGATATACCCATAAATGGCACACAGGCACAACTTGTGTGCCAATTTTAACTGGAGGTGAAGAAATTGGCTGAGCTTTTGGTTTCAATGAAGGATATTACGAAAAAATTTGGAGGCGTTCCAGTAAATGAGCATATAGATTTTCAGCTGGCACCCGGTGAAGTCCATGCCTTGTTAGGAGAAAATGGTGCAGGAAAGTCGACGTTAATGAATATTTTGGCGGGCTTATACCGTCAAGATGCAGGAGAAATCATCCTACATGGAAAAAGGGCGGAGCTTTCATCTCCCCGGGATGCCATCAATCATAAGGTGGGTATGATCCATCAGCATTTTAAATTGGTAGAAAACCTAAGCGCTGCAGAGAATATCATACTAGGCAGCAGTCAAGGGGTATTTCTCAATCGGAAGAAAATAGAAGAGAAGATACGACAGTTTTCTGGGGAATATGGATTGACCATTAACCCTAAGGATGTAGTGGCCCATATGTCTGTAGGAGAAAAGCAGCGGGTAGAGATTCTTAAGGCATTGTATCGAGGAGCAGACATTTTGATCTTGGATGAGCCAACGGCGGTATTGACACCCCAGGAAACAAAAGAACTATTTGTGATCATAAAAAAGATGACAGAGCAGGGGTGCGGGGTTGTCATCATTACCCACAAGATGCAGGAAGTAATGGAAATTGCAGATAACATCACAGTACTGCGAAAGGGTAAAAAAGTTGGTACGATACAAAAATGTGATGTGAGCGAACAGCAGTTAACAGAAATGATGGTAGGGGAACATATTCGAAAGATACGAAAGAAAGAACAGCAAAAGGATGATGAAGTGGTATTGGAAGTGGAGGGACTTTCAGTAAAGAATGATAAGGGAATGATGGCTGTAAAAGGAGCCAGTTTCCAAGTGAAGAAAGGTGAAATTCTTGGGGTAGCGGGGATATCAGGAAATGGACAAAAGGAGCTGGCTGAGGCTATCGCTGGATTAAGGAACATTGAAGAAGGAACCATACGTATTCAAGGAATAGGGTTAGAAGGAAAGTCGGCTGCAGATATTATTGATTTAGGGCTTAGCTATGTGCCGGAGGATCGATTGGGTATGGGTCTGGTTGGCAACATGGATATCGCTGAGAACTTAATTCTTAAGGACTATAGAAAGAAAAAATTTCGCAAAGGAATCTTTATTGATAGAAAAAGAATGGAAGAACATGCGGAGGCAGTGGTTCGTCAATTTGACATAAAAGTTTCTAAGGCCAATGGGGCTATCCGCGTATTGTCAGGAGGGAATCTTCAGAAGGTACTTCTGGGGAGAGAGATATTGGAGGAGCCCAAGGTATTAATTACAGCCTATCCTGTGAGAGGATTGGATGTAGCCACAACGGAAGCTGTATATCATTTGCTTTTGGAACAGAGGAATAGAGGCTGTGCTGTCATTTTCATCTCAGAGGATTTGGATGAAATTATGGATTTGTCAGACCGCATCATCATCATGGAGGGCGGAAGGATTGCTGGTTCGGTAAGTCCAGAGGAGACGTCGATAGAGGAAATCGGTAAACTGATGCTCAATGGGAAGATAAGTTAGGAGGAAAAGAGATGATCCCGATGATACAGATAGAAAAGAAGGTAGTCGACAACCCCTATATTTTGATGGGGATTCGGATAGTAGGCATTCTCCTGGCTTTGGTAACAGGGGGGCTCTTTCTAACGTTTACAGGTCATTCCCCTTTATCCATTTATCAGACGATGCTGGATGGAGCTTTTGGTTCTACCTATGGTGTAAATGAGACCATTGTAAAAATGATTCCGTTGCTTCTGTCAGCCTTGGGAATTTCCATCGCGTTTCGTATGAAGCTTTGGAATATCGGTGCGGAAGGGCAGATTTATGTAGGTGCTATTGCAGCAAGCGGGGTGGCATTAAAGTTCCAAACCTTGCCATCCTACGTATTATTGCCCATGATGCTGCTAGCTGGATTTATAGGAGGTGCCCTATGGGCATTGGTGCCTGCTGTGTCTCGGGCATTCTGGAAAACCAATGAGACCATAACGACCCTTATGATGAACTATGTGGGGATTCTATGGGTAGATTATTTAGTGTTTGGACCATGGAAGGACCCGAAAAGCTTTAACTTTCCCATTACACCGGAATTCAGTGCCAGTGCAGTATTGCCCAGCTTTGGCAGGTCTAGGGTCCATATGGGGATTGTTATAGGATTGCTATTGGCAGGGATTATCTATATATTGATTAACAAAACGGTATGGGGTTATGAAATCCGGGTGGCAGGTGAGAATAGTGAGGCTGCACGCTATGCAGGCATAGGGGTGACGAGAAATATCATCCTAGCATTATGTATCAGCGGAGGAATCGCGGGAATCGCAGGAATGACAGAAGTTGCTGGGATTACCCACCGTCTTCAGTCTAATTTTTCACCGGGTTATGGATATAGCGCCATCATCATTGCCTGGCTGTCGCGGTTAAATCCAATTGCTGCCATTGTGGTATCCTTTCTGTTTGGAGGACTTTTGGTTGGAGGTTATGCAGTTCAGACCAGCGGGTTGCCAGCTTCGACAGCTCTGATGCTGCAGGGCTTAATTCTTTTCTTTATTCTGGGCGGGGAGTTTTTTACCCAATACAAGGTATCCATTCGTAGGAAGGAAACACAAAAAAAGGGGGTCGCAGTCCATGGACTATCCAGTAGTAATTAGTGCTTTGGCTGCAGCTGTTACGGCGGGGACACCCATTCTGTACGCTGCCCTGGGAGAGGTACTTTGTGAAAAATCAGGGAATTTAAACTTAGGCGTAGAAGGAATGATGTTGGTAGGTGCTGTTTGTGGTTTTCAAGCAGCTGTGTTGACCGGAAATCCTTGGATGGGCATTTTAGCGGCTATGCTGGCTGGCGGTGCATTGGCCCTTATACATGGATTTTTGACCATCACATTAAAAGCTAGTCAGGTGGTAAGCGGCTTGGCCTTGACCATCTTTGGAACGGGGTTGAGCAGTTTTATCGGGAAAAAGCTTATTGGTATTCCTGCACCTGTAAAGTTTAGCAAAGTAGGATTTCCAATATTGGAGAAGATCCCCTTTGTAGGAGAGATTTTTTTCCAGCAGGATCTGTTGATTTATATCAGCTATGGGATTGCTATAATGATTTGGATTTATATATATCGTACAAATATGGGATTAAAGCTCAAGGCTGTAGGGGAAAATCCTGCTGCTGCCGATTCTGTAGGTATCTCGGTAACGAAGGTACAATATGCCCATGTGTTTCTAGGGGGTGTTCTTGCAGGGATGGGCGGTGCCTATCTATCCTTAGCCTATGCACCTTCCTGGTTGGAAAATATGACGGCAGGAAGAGGATGGATAGCTGTGGCACTGGTAATTTTTGCTCTTTGGCATCCGCTTAAAGCCGTGGCAGGGGCATATATTTTCGGAGGTTTGGATATATTGGGATATCGCGTCCAGACATTAGGAATAACAGCTTCACCATTCTTGATGAAGATGATTCCTTATTTGTTCACCATCGGTGTTTTGATTTTTATTTCCGCCAGAAAAGGTATCCAGCATACAGCTGCCCCTGCCAATTTAGGCGTTGCTTATCATCGAGAAGAGAGATAGACGCCTGATTTTGGCAAATTGACAAAGAATAGCTACTGTGTTACGATAGACAAAATGAAAATGCCTTTAAAGGAAGTCCAGTGAGGCTAACAAGGAGGAGTAAAAAATGAATATGTGTAAAGAAATTGCAGGAAAGTTGTTGGAGATCGGTGCTGTAACTGTGAGAGGAACGGAGAATCTTTTCACATGGGCATCAGGAATTCAATCCCCTATCTACTGTGACAATCGTCTTACCATGGGTTATCCAATGGTGCGGGAAATGATTGCCCAAGAATTTGTAGATGTGATCAATGCCTATTATCCAGAGGTGGAGGTTCTTGTGGGTACTGCCACAGCAGGAATACCTCATGCTGCCTGGGCTGCACAGAAGATGAACTTACCCATGGCCTATGTGCGCAGTAGTGCAAAAGGACATGGAAAGGGAAATCAGGTTGAAGGAAAGATTGAAAAAGGGCAAAAGGCAGTGGTTATTGAAGACTTGCTTTCTACAGGGGGGAGTTCTGTAAAAGCCGTCCAGGCCCTTCGAGAAGAGGGTGTGGAAGTGCTGGGTGTTGTGGCAATCTTTACCTATGGATTTCCTCAGGTAGAAGAGACCTTTGCCGCAGAAAAAATCCAGTATCATACGCTGACAAGCTATCAAGCACTTCTGCCCATGGCAGTGGAACAGGGAATGATTCGAAGGCAAGAGCAAGAGTTACTGGAGAAATGGGGCAAGAACCCCTATATATTTATGAAATAGAACGGGTACACCTTCGGGTGTGCCTTTATTATTTCCTATTGTTCGGAAAAATGAAAATTTTAATTCTAAGGATAGGGGAGAAAGTGAAAGCTACCTGTAGAATTATATCAAAATCCGTAACATTTGGGCCCTCAGGATTATTGTCATACCCGTCCAAAATAGTGCATAATATACAATATGTAGTATGTGAGGAAATAAGCGTCACAAGAGGAGGGGTATCATGTCCGTTACTAAGATTCAAAAGAGAAACGGAGAAATTGTCGATTTTGACAGTGGTAAAATTAAGAATGCCATCTTTGCAGCGGCCAAATCAGTTGGCGGGAAAGATGAAATGGCTGCCCAGAAATTAACCAAGGCGGTGATGGATATCGTCAACGAAACCCATGCTGCCAGTATTCCATCGGTAGAAGATATACAAGATATTGTGGAGAAGGTATTAATTGAAGAAGGGCATGCAAGAACGGCAAAGGCATTTATCTTATATCGGAAAAAACATGAAGAAATCCGTGAGGTTAGAAACCTTTTCATGGATGCAGAGCAAATGGTAGAGGAATATGTGAACCTAGAGGATTGGAGAGTAAATGAGAATGCCAACATGGGCTTTTCATTACAGGGGCTTAACAATCATATCGTAGAGAGTATCACAACGAAATATTGGTTACATAAGATTTATAGGAAAGAATTAAGAGACGCCCATATTCGAGGCGATTTACATATACATGATCTTGGTTTGTTGGCACCTTATTGCTGCGGATGGGATTTGGAGTCCTTCTTAAGGTATGGATTTAAAGGAGCCAAGGGGAAAATTGAGTCAAAGCCGCCAAAGCATTTTGAATCGGCTTTAGGACAATTGGTAAATCTTTTATATACACTGCAGGGAGAATCGGCAGGTGCCCAAGCGGTATCTAGTATTGATACATACTTAGCGCCATTTATCTACTATGACGAGTTGGATTATAATCAGGTAAAGAAGGCGATACAGCGATTTGTATTTAACTTGAACGTGCCTACAAGGGTAGGCTTTCAGACACCGTTTACAAATATAACTCTGGATATTGCGCCCCATCAACTACTAAAGAATCAAGCAGTCATTATCGGTGGAAAATCCATGGATAAGACCTATAAGGAATTCCAGAAGGAGATGGATATGTTCAACAAGGCCTTCTGTGAAGTCATGATGGAAGGGGACGGCGCAGGAAGAGCTTTCAGCTTCCCGATTCCTACGGTAAATATCACCAATGATTTCCCATGGGACACTGAGGTAGTAAACCATGTGATGGAAATGACGAGGAAGTTTGGCACACCATATTTTGCCAACTTTATGAATTCAGACCTCTCTCCAGAGGATATTCGTTCCATGTGCTGCCGTTTAAGACTAGATAATCGTGAGCTGCGCAAGCGTGGAGGCGGCCTTTTCGGAGCCAATCCATTAACGGGATCCATCAACGTGGTTACGTTAAATATGGCTAGAATCGGTTATGTATCTAAGACTGTGGAGGAATTCAAACGTAGAGTACGAGAGTTGATGGAGATCGCTAAGGAAATCTGCGAAAATAAGCGGCACGTGTTGGAGCAATATATGGATGCGGGGTTATATCCATACTCCAGGCACTATCTTCAGGGTGTGAAGGATGCAACGGATGAATACTTCAAGAATCATTTCTCTACCATTGGATTAAATGGTATGAATGAGGCTTGTGTGAATCTTCTAGGCGTAGATATCACCACAGAGGAAGGTAATGAATTTGCAGTAGAGATCATGGAATTTATGAATCGCGTGATTCAAATCTTCCAAGAGGAAACAGGCAGTCTTTGGAACCTAGAGGCATCTCCTGCAGAAGGTGCATCCTATCGATTTGCTAGACTGGATAAGAAGATGTATCCAAACATCTTTACCCAGGGGAAGGATGAGCCGTACTATACCAACTCTACCCAACTGCCAGTGGATTACACAAGGGATATCTTTGAAGCCCTTGAGAAGCAAGAAAAGCTGCAATCCTTGTACACCGGTGGAACTGTTCTTCATGGTTTTATTGGAGAGGAGATTGAGAGCATTGAAACGTGTAAGATGCTGATCAAGAGAGTGTTTGAAAACAGCAGCTTACCATACTTGACCATTACACCGACCTTCTCCATCTGTGCAGAACATGGCTATATTTCGGGAGAACACTTCAATTGTCCGCACTGTGACAGAGAAGCAGAGGTATGGACCAGAGTTGTAGGCTTCCATAGACCAGTTCAATCATGGAATAGAGGAAAGCAAGAAGAATTCAAGGATCGTGAAGAATTCTCTTGTGAAGAATCATTAAAGTTGAATGAAGACAATATTATTGAATACCAAGAGGAAAAAATTTCATAATAGATCATACATAGAAATATTGAAACCCCAGGGGAGACGGACGCGGAAACCTTGGGGTTTTTGCATCTGGAAGTATATATCAAATAGATGAACGCTTTCTTTTTAACAGAACAATAGTGTGCTATAATAAAAAGGCTATAAGGAAAAATATGGAATAAAGAGGGCGATTCTTTGCAAAAACTGCTGGATTATTTAAGAAAGAATGAATATGAAAATGTATACATCATTCGAGGATTGATCCATGGCATAAAGGATTTTCATTATGAAATTATTCGGAATGAGTATAACTGTATTGATGGAATTGTCGCCATTTGGGAAGATGAAAAAGGCGCAGCTTTAAGAGGGAATACACTGGAATGCAGCAAATGGTTTGATCGGTTGTACGGGGAATACAGCTTATATGAACTGGAAGAATCTTTTGTACAAGAGAAATTGAAAGCATCTGATGGGAAGGCTTCAAAGGTATCTATTGCATATAACCTAATTATGGTGTATAAACCCCAGAGGCGGCTTCTCGAAGCGGGATACATCGATTATATAGCAATTGATAAGGTTGAATGGTATAAAATAGCGAAGAAGTTCAAAGAAAAATATAATAAAGAATTTATAGAATTTGAACCCGATAATATGGAATGGTTATGTGTATATAGGGAAGAAGAAGTCATTGCAACGATCTGCATCGAAAAGGTAGATCGTGATTTGGCAATGCTATCAAGTTTTTATGTGGTTCCAGAATTACGACAACAGAGTATTGGCACAAGCTTGTTAAGGGCTGTTCTTCGGGATTACGGAGATCGAAGACTCATGCTGTTTGTGGATCAGGACAACACAAAGGCAAGGGGACTGTATGAAAGGCTGGGATTTAAAGTCTATAAAAGGGTGGTGAATATAGAGATTTAAACATTATGGGGGATATGTAGGAAAATCCGATAGAAGATTGCGATGGTTTTGTACGGGTCGCATAGTATGCGACCCGTAGGAATGCCATAAAATTTAGGCGGGTTGCATATTATGCAACCCCTACGTTGAAAATCATGATCTATGGATTTACGTCGCATCCTTTGTCGGTTACATCATTATTTAAAACACCATATCATAATCACGGAGGTAAACATGGATTGGATTAGAGAAATAGAAAGGTATATTCCATGTAATGAACAGGAAGAAAAGGATAAACTACTTATTTTACAATGCATGGACAGCTTTAATGATATACTAACTAGAAACAACAACATAGCTCATATAACAAGCTCAGGGTTTATCGTGAACAAAACCAGAGATAAAGCGCTGATGATACACCATAACATATACAATACATGGGCTTGGACTGGAGGGCATGCCGATGGAGAAGAAGACCTGCTTGGGGTCGCTGTTCGGGAGGCTCAGGAGGAAACAGGGGTAAAAAATATTCAGCCTGTTACTACGAATATCATCTCGCTAGATGTATTAACAGTGTTGGGCCATGTGAAAAGAGGGAAATATGTATCCGCCCATCTTCATTTGTCTGTTGCTTATGTATTGGAGGCGGATGAAAGGGAGCCGCTAGTTGTCAAAAATGATGAAAACAGCGGAGTGAAATGGATCCCCATTGAAGAAATCGATAAGTACTCGAATGAACCTCATATGCAAGAAGTATATAAAAAGATTGTATCTAAGACAAAAGCATTATGAAGGTGATAATGAATCAATCTAAAATAGGTGGACTCTTGGAAAACTATATGGGCAGGGGATGTGCATATGATCAATTTTAAAACAAAAGAGGGCATTTTTAACTTTCGCGTGGCAGGGATTCTACTGTATGAGGATCAGGTGTTGATCCATCGTTCCATGAAGGATGACTTTTATGCCTTTCCTGGGGGCAGGGTGGAAATGTTTGAACAAACAGAAGATACCATTGTGCGGGAGATGGAGGAAGAGTTAGGGGTTACAGTGAGGGTCGATCGATTGCTGTGGATTTGTGAGCACTTTTTCACCCATGAGAACCATCAATACCACGAAATTTGTTTCTACTATTTGATTGAATGTAAGGATGCGAGTCTATTAGGGAGAGGGAATCTGTTCTATGTGACGGAGGGGAAAACTGAGTTTGAATTCAGATGGGTTCCCCTGGAAAAGGTTCAGGATGAATCCCTATATCCCACATTTATTAAGAGGCGACTAGAAGATCTCCCAGCTACGGTCGAACATGCTGTTGATTTTGGAGAGTGAAAGAGGGTGGTTGTATACTATCGTCATTGTAAAGAATCATATAGGAATCCAAGGAGGCATTTTGTTGAAAAGCATATATGAAACGGAACGACTTGTATTGAAAGGATTAGACAAAACCTATGCAGATATGACCTTAGATTATTTTATAAGAAATAAAGATTTTTTTGAGGAATGGGATCCCCATAAGGGAGACGATTTTTATACAAAAGAATACCAAGAAGAGCTGCTAGATAGAGAAGCATCCAATAGTGAAAGTGGCAGTGCCCTTAACCTTTGGATTTTTAGAAAGGATGATGATAGAAGAATTATCGGTTATATTTCATTTGGTAATATCGTGAGAGGTCCATTCCTATCCTGTTATTTAGGGTATAAGTTAGATAAGGATGAAGTCAACAAAGGTTATGTGACAGAAGCGATTAGAATGGGAATTGATATTGTGTTTGATGAATATGGACTCCATAGGATCGAAGCCAATATTATGCCTAAAAATAAACGATCCCTAAGGGTGGTTGAGAAGTTAGGGTTTTATCATGAAGGGCTAGCCTACAAATATTTAAAAATTAATGGCGTATGGGAGGATCATATTCATATGGTGCTCCTAAATGATAAGATCTAACTGAAGTAATTGATACGTATGAAGCGTTACACGGACAATATGAATGGAAAAGGGGAAGACATATGGCAATGGATGTGTTTGATCGGTCGGGAAAGCATATTGGGGTGGTACATAAACGGTTTCCTTATGCAAAAAATGTGTGTATGGTGGCACTGACGGATGTAAGGGCAGCGGATTTGCATGTGAATATGGATAAAATCAGAAAACATGTAGCCGCAGGCTATGATTGCAAGAATATTCTGGGTACAATTGATGATGAAAAGTTAGAAAATGTATTGGATGGTTTGTTAGGAAGAGAGAGCAGAAATACGCTTATCTATGATCAACGGATTATGGCTGTGTTTTTGATGGAGTTTGGGGAGAAAGCACCAGCGGCATATATGGATGAAAGTGTGTTGGAAAATCGCATTACAGGATATATTTTATGTGATATAAAAAAGTGTAGTTTTCGAGAGGGTGGCATCATAATAAAAGAAAATATAGATTGTTACAGTGAGCAAATTGGGATCGATTGGCTTTCAAGTGCTGTCTATGCCACAATCATTGATTATCCAGTTTTGGATACGGATATTATGGGCGCCATGGGGATGCTGATAGGGGCAGACTTGGCAGATTTGGGAGGTAGAAACCACAGACATTCTACGGAGATCCGAATAAAATCTGGGAACTACGAAGATTGTATACGCCTCCCTATCGTCATAGATTGTAAAAAGGATATGAATATTTATCTGAATGTTGTAGATCAGAAGATTGATAAGGTGTTTTGTGATGGAAGAATCTATAGATTCTGGTAAGAATATACCGGTAAAAAACATTGATTATTGCTTTGTACAAGGTAATGGGGGTATGATATTATAGGAAAGAGAATCCAGATTTTATTATGATAATTTTTTGGTAATAATAATAGAATGAGGATAAAAAAGAGATAGAACAAAAAAGGGGACAATGAAAATGTATATTGCAGGACATGAGAAAACATCTTTTATTGATTATCCTGATAAGATCTGTACCATGTATTTCGTTGCATCCTGTAACTTTAGATGTCCATACTGTCACAATGGGCATATCGTAGCATGGGATGGAAAAAATATAGATGAAGAAGAGGTGTTTTCTTTCCTGAAGAAAAGGAAGCCCTTTATAGATGCCGTATGTATCTCTGGTGGAGAGCCTACCTTACATAAGGATTTACATGGGTTTATCAAGAAAATCAAGGAAAGGGGATTTCTAGTGAAGTTAGATACCAATGGAACCCATCCTCGTGTTTTAGCAGCCCTGCTGGATGAAAAGTTATTAGATTACATAGCCATGGATATAAAAGCACCCTTTCACAAATACGGGTTGGTTGCTGGCGCAAAGGTAGATATCGAGGATATAAAAGCCAGTATCAATATAATCCGGCACTCAAACATAGATTATGAGTTTAGAACCACTGTCTGTAAAGAACTCCATACAAAAGAGGATATTTTGGAGATCGCAGCATACATAAACCCTAGTAAGCGTTATTCTATACAAAACTTTAAAGATGGCGATACGGTATTGGCTGGAACAAACCAATTCCATCCTTATGACCCAGGAATCTTAGAGGGAATTGGAAAGGAAATAGAAGGGTATTTTGAAAAACTTAAAATTCAAAAATAAGAGACTTACTGATTTGAGATGGATGATAATCTTGGAAAAAAGGATGATGATATATGAATAGTGTTTTGGAGATTCTATGGATCATTTTGATATATATCTTTATTCAAAGAATTGTATTGATAGGAATGGGTGTAGTGAGAAAGGCGGCTTCAGCAACGAATAGGAAAAGAGCTCAAGAGAACGGATTAGATGAGGCTATGGTTGAAGAAAAAGAAATGGAAGAACCCATAGAAATGGTTTCAACCTTTTGTTGTGATAAGGAAATCCCTCGAAAAAGGGCGTATCAAGTGGCTGCTGAAGAGGGAAGTATGCATTTTTTCTGCAGCTGGCAGTGTCGTCAGGAATTTGTTGAGAAACAATTGAATGAAACAAAACAAGAAGAAGGGATCTAAGATCCCTTCTTCTTGTTTTGTTTAGGGAATGGTACCGATTCTTGAGAATTACCATAAAATGCTCATAAGAGAGTATTTTATCACCAATAAATTGAAAGAATCGGGAGGTGAAAATCATGCAAAGAGATTTTCATTATTATAGTATATATACATTGTGCCGATTGGCTGGAATAAAACCGGAAGAAAGCGAAATTATTGCCTATGCTTCTCAACATACGGATGATGCCATCTATAGTCATGAATTGACTTTTGAAAGCGGCGGGCGTTTTCAGCAGCAAATGTCTGCCCATAAAATTTTAGACTTGGGGATATTTAAGAAAGAAGTGGGCTATGAGATCTTGATGCCCTTTCATTTTCTCCCTGGACTCGAGGGAGATGATTTCTTTGAACAGATTCGCTGCAGACAGAATAGTAAAACAGCGAAAGCAGTAATAGAGGATACGTTGGAGACTTTAGCAAAACCTTATGGACTCCACCGTCTAGGTATTGCATTACACATGTATGCAGACACATGGGCACACCAAAATTTTAGCGGTTTGAGGAAACCCCACAATGAGGTAGAAGCATTAAAATATGAGAATCGTAAATATAGCATATTTGAAGAATTTGGATCAAATATTTTCTCAGAACTGCTGCCCCCCATAGGCCATGCCCAAGCCTTCACATGTCCCGATGAGCCCTATTTGGTGTGGAGCTATAAGCCTCATGGGTATGAGAGTGTTATTCGAATTGATAACTTAAACAGGTTTATGGATGCAGTTCTTCATATTTATGAATTTCTGTCCCAGAACATAAGGGAGCAAATGCCCCAGATTTTTAAAGAAGACCCTAAGTCTTGGAAAACGGTTGAGGGTAGGGTAAGGTATATCTTTGCCATGAGGGGAACATTGGAGGAAAGGGTGAGAATCTGGGAGAAAAAGTTGATGGAAGGATACTTTGGATTTAGAGCAGCGGTTCAATATGATGAACGCCAATGGTTTCGAAGGGCAGTAACGGTTTTAGATAAATCAGCCATGAAATTCGATAAGAATGAGGAATTTGCTTATTCAGACTGGAAGTACTTCCATGACGGGCTAACGGTGCATAAATTCTTTGTAAAGAATGAACTTCTGCCTCGATATGGAATTATCACTTAAAAAAGAGAGGGACGACTAGCGGTCGATGCCCTCTCTGCTTAATACACCTTGGGTATAGTAGTGTTTGATTTCTTTCATTTCTGTGACAAGGTCTGCTCGGTCCAATATTTCTTCTGGGGCATAACGGCCAGTGAGTACAAGTTCAACACCATAGGGTTTTGCATCCATTAAGGATAAGACTTCTTCTAAACCAACCAGTTGATAAAAAATCGCAATGGTAATCTCATCGAGGATGATGACTTGATAGCGGTTACTGTGAAAAATCTCTCTGATTCGCACAAGACCGGCTTTGGCTGCGGCGATATCTTGTGGATCGGGATCTTTGGTGATAAAACAACCATGACCAAATAACTCGATAGCAATAGAATCCTTTAGTAGCGTCATAGAATTGAGTTCGCTGTATTCCATAGATTTCACAAACTGTCCGATAAAGACATTTTTACCAGCGCCAGCGGCTCTGACTGCAAGGCCAATAGCAGCTGTTGTTTTGCCTTTACCATCTCCTGTATAAACATGGATATATCCTTTTTCCAATGAAAAACCTCCTTTAAATGGTATTAGTTATATTGTACCACGATTTCAGTAGATAAAACGGTGGATCTCTTTTTAGAAAAATGGTGGGTGAAAAAAGCCAATAAACACCAATAAAAACATTGAACGAAATACACAGTCAAAATACCTATTTAAATAATAAGCAAACTTATACGTTGGGAATAAGAAATCTTCGATAGGGGGTTGGCATGAATGTTGCATTTTATAAAAACGAAAAAAAGAGATAAAAAAGGGAGGAATGGGAATGAGAAAAAGGATTGCATGGACATTAATCGTTGTTTTGGTGTTAACTATGACAGGTAGCGTATGGGCGCAGTCACCAACGGAATATGATATCAAGGGAAGCTTGGTTATCGTGGGTGGTGCCATGGAAAGTACCAGTGAAGGGATATACAATAAGTTTATCGAGCTGGCAGGGGGAAAGGATGAAGCAAAAATAGCCATTATACCAGCAGCCAGTGGAAGCCCGTCAAAGTACGCCAATGAATTTAAGAAGGATTTAATGGCCTATGGGGTTAAGGAATCCCACATTGAAATTATACCTATAGCAGTAAAGGATGAGAAAAAAACTGCCGATGTAGATGAATCTACTTGGGCAGGAAATGGCAGTAAGCCAGAAATTGCGTCCCAAATCGAAAAGTGCACAGGGGTTTGGTTTGTTGGTGGGGATCAAACGAGAATTACCCAGACTCTATTTAAAGAAGATGGAAGCAACACCTTGGCTTTAGATGCTATTTGGGATGTTTATAAAGAAGGCGGTGTCATCGGTGGAACAAGTGCTGGAGCGGCCATCATGAGTGATATCATGATCGCAGGCGGCAACAGTCTAGGGGCCTTGGTCAATGGTTTTACCACAGAGTACACCAGTATGAATGATCAAGAGCAGGGACCTGTATATCTTCAGAAAGGTCTAGGGTTCTTCAAGCATGGCATTGTGGATCAGCACTTTGACCGGAAGGCTAGATTGGGTAGATTGATTGTAACAGCTCTTGAAAAAGGAAAGAAGGATGAATTGGCCTATGGTGTAGATGAAAATACAGCTATGATTGTAAACAATGAAACAAAAATGATTGAAGTTGTCGGCGCTGGCGGGGTAACCTTAGTGGATATATCCAAAGCCACAAAGGATCTTAAGAGCAAAAGAACATCCATAAAGGATATTGTGATTAGCTACATAGAGCAAGGAGACACCTTTAATATATCTACAAAAGAGTTTGTATTCAATCCCGATAAGGTCGATACTGCAGGATATGAGTATTATGAAGTAAATGGACCTATTTTGAATACGGGTGTTATGAGCGCCAATGGATATTGGAAACAGTTTATTGCCTTTGACCTAGTGGACAATGGGGCGGTAAAAGAGGTAAAAAGCTACTTGTTTGATGATAAAGGTTTAGGGTTTGAATTGATTTTTAGAAAGACTGAGGAATCCAATGGGTATTGGGCATACCTCAATGGTGGAACAAAGGATTATTATTCCGTATTGAAGGTTGCTTTAGATATTGAACCTATTCAAGTGGAAATAAAATACGATGACAAGAAGAAGTAGAAAAGAACTGCACACGAATAAGACAGTCAAAGATAGATATCTAAAATAAAGGGAAGTGGGGTTGCCATTGTAATAGGGCACCCCACTGTTTTAATTCTCCCATTTTAATAATTTTAATCCAAGGCCAAAATAAGAGGCAGCCATGAGAAATAAGATTCCCAAGGATAAAGTTATATCCTTAAGACCATATCCTTGCTGGATGATTCCTTCAATGCTGGAGATTGCCCAATACTGGGGAGTTAGTTTTGCTAAAAATAGCAAAAGCTTGGACTGGACAATATCCAATGGCCAAAAGGTACCACCTAACATAGCAGAGCAAACAGTAATCAATGGCGTGATTGTCTGGAGCTGGGCGGAGGTTTTAACTATACTGGATAGGAATAAACCGAGACAGGTAACGGTCAGTACAAAGACGCCCATCACCAGGAGTGTGGCAGATAAATTGGCACCCCAGTTCACACCAAATACATAAATACCTAAGAGAATCAAAATAAAGATTTGAAGAAAGCCTACAGTGAAAGTGCCCAGTAGATTCCCTGTCAAAATTTCTGCCTTAGAAACAGGAAGGGTAAGAATTCGCTGCCACGTACCATTTTTTTTCTCATCTAAGATTTCACCGATACCGAATATGATGGTATACATCACAAAGAACATACTGAACCCAACGGAGTAATGGGCTAGTGGGGTATAGCCGTCAAATTCCTGCTGATTCAAACTAGATAGTGTGGTGTATACAGGAGGATAGGGAAACCATTTGCTTAAAGCATTGTTGTAGGCACGCTGCCAAATCAACTCTTTTTTATTATTGATGTTCTTTTTTTCTGAGATTTGAGCTACGGTATAATCGGCTATTTTGATATTACCGTGGATAAAGTTCAGATTGGACCGAAGTTCATTTTGCAAGGTGATCAATTCAAAGGATTCCTTAAGACGAATGATTTCGATCTTAGGAGTGCCCTTTGCTTTTACAGATTTTTCAAAGTCTTTTGGAATAATCAATGCAGCAGATATATTGTGCCGCTTAACGTGATCTATGGCTTCTTCTTGATTATACTGGAAAACATGATAGGTGTTATTGCTGGTGAATCGCTCAACAAGCTTGTTAGAATAAGTGCTTTGATCCAAATCTACAAAAGCGATGGGCATACGATAATTACCCGAACCCATATTGCCCATGAAATACGTAAACAAGATGGGAAGGAGCAGCATGATGATAAAGAGACCAGGCTCCCTTATAAATCTAAGAAATCGTAAGTAGGTAATCGATAATATTTTTCTCATATTCATCACCTCTCTGCGGGACGGAAGACACAGACGCCGATCAACAGGCATAGGGTTCCGAATCCAAATAACATCAAAACGCTGGATGAAATACTGCTCCACTGACCGCCCTCAATCAAGTGAACAAAAGCCCTGGAGGCACGACCGTTGGGCGTAAGATCTGCCAATGGTCTGAAAATTTTAGGCATAACCTCTATAGGGATAAAGCTGCCGCCCAATAGGGAAAGTATATTGATGATCAAGCCTTGGAAGATGACAGCGCCTCTCTGATTCTTCACAATACCGCAGAGGAGGACGGATAAACCTGCCATGGCAAAGCTAGCGGCACAGATCAGTATCATAAAGGCCAATAAATCCGATGGAAGTCGTATCCCCATGGCGATATACCCGTAGGCAAATAAAATACTCAATTGTATGACACATAGAAAAAGCGTATATAAAAATTTGCCCAAGAGCATTTGAAATTTAGACGCCCCTGCGATCAACTGGCGCATAAGGGTATAATGGTCACGATCATGGAGCATATTCATCAGACCATAACCGGCTGAAAATAGCATGAACATGACAGCCACTGCTGATGTATAGTATTCTTTTGAAGAGATGAGCTGCTTTCCAGCTTCTGTCTTTTGAAGAAATTCAAGTGAAATCCCTTTATCCGACACCAAGGATTGGATATCTTCTCCTGTCTTTGAAAAGGAAAAGGTGCCAACACCTTCCTTTATGTTTTCCTCTTGAACGACACTGACGGCAATCCTGGGCAGAGAAAGCTGATCGCTAAAGCTTCTAAAAACTGCATCCAGAATCATTTGATCTATTTGACTATCCGTATTGGTTACGATTTTGATTTCTGACTTGTTTCCCATAATGTAGCGATTGGCAAATTGGTCAGGAAGATAAACGATCCCTGCAACGTCTTTGGCCTGCAGCTTAGACAGGGCGGTATGATGATCTAGGACTTCGTAGGATACAAGGCTTTTAATATCCTCTGATTGAAGTACCTCTTCTTTTACGATACGATTTATATCTAAATCAGAAAGGGATGTTTCAATCTCTTCCATCTGATCCATGGGAATAAATCGTTCAAGGTCATTCAAGTTAGCAGCTTCACCTTCGACGATGGCAATTGTAATTTGATGGAGATCTGTCATGGTATCGGGGGTGAAGGCAGAGGAAAGGGCAGACCCAAGCACTGTTATAAGCAAAATCGGCATAAGCAGCAAAATTGTTGTAACTTTTCGATCCTTTAAAGTAATTTTTAAATCATTAAGGGCGATAAATAATCCATGCATTTTCTTCCCCCCCCCCTAATCTCTTAAAGCTCTGCCAGTAAGATGAAGAAATACAGATTCTAAATTAGGCTCTTGAACATCTAGGGATGTGATTTTGGACTTCTCCGTATTGAGGATGGTTAGGATATCGCCTAATACAGAATGTATTTTTTTGCCTAGTACCGTGAGAATCCCATCTCCATAATGCATTGTATATTCTGGAAGGATGGTTTGCAGCTGTTGAAGATGTTGGGCGGATAGCTGAGAGATATGAATCGTGAGGGTTTCTTCGTTGCCAGCCAAGGCACAGACCTCTTCTTTGGAGCCTTGGGCAATAAGCTTGCCCTGATCCATAATACCGATATGCTTGCAAAGAAACTCTACCTCTTCCATGTAGTGACTGGTATAAATTACGGTCATGCCTCTTTGGTTTAAATTTTTTACTGTTTCCAATATATGATTGCGGGATTGGGGGTCGATGCCTACTGTAGGTTCATCGAGGATCAAGAGTTTAGGATCATTCATTAACCCGACGCCGATGTTGATTCTTCGCTTCATACCTCCGGAGTAGGTATCTATTTTTTCATTTCCCCGATCACGGAGGCCGACGGTTTCTAGAATTTCATCTGCCTTCTTCGAAAGATCCTTCCCTCTTAACCCATACAGCTTTCCGAAAAAAGACAAATTTTCTCGGGCAGTTAATGTAGGGTATAGTGCCACATCTTGAGGTACCAGCCCGATGAGTTTTCGTATGGCTGATGCCTTTGTTAGAATGCTGTGGCCGCCCACCAGAATGTCACCTGAAGTAGGCTGAATGAAGGTACTAATGGTAGAAATGGTGGTAGACTTTCCAGCACCATTGGGACCTAGAAGGCCGTAGAGGTCTTCAGTCTCAATCTTCAAACTAATATCATCTACAGCTGTCAGAGAACCATATTTCTTTGTTAAATTATTTATTTCAACCATGTACATGGTATTGCGCCCCTTTCATGATAGTTCTTCTATTTTTTTGGAGATTTGATCAAGTCCTCGATGAGTTTGGGGGTATTTTCATCTAATTGATCCAATGTAAAGCTGTTCTCTTCAGTTATGTCAGGCATTTCAATTTCAAAGCTCTTATTGATATCCCAACGGGTTATTTGGAGGACATAAGACACTTGGATGTTTTTAGCTGGCTCTACCTCCATCGCATAGTTCAGAGAAATATTCTCTTCGATGATATAGTGGTCTTTATCAAATGAACCTGTATGACGGAATTCATTGATCTTCATCTGGTCGATGCCTTTCTCCATGTGACCTAGGAATTCTTCAAAGTCCTCTTCTGTATTCAAGAATTGATCTGCATCTTCTCCTGTCGGCATATCGTTCATGAACTTCATGAAGGATTGTTTTGTTTCTGGATTTTTTAGGATAGTTTGGATAAAGGTCTTGCCCAGTTTTTTGATCTCAGCATCTTGAAGGGTAACTTCAAAGGCTGTGGTTCTGATTTCACCTTCGTTGGTGCTGACCATCTTATTGCCGATTTTTTGAATGCTAGACTGGGTAATCATACTATTCCATAGGGTTTTGATTTCCTCTTCATCTATCTGAATCATGGAAAAATTCTTTTGCAAGGAAGTAGGATCTTGATCTTTATGGATTACCATGTATTTGGAGAAGATGGGCATTAAAGCCACAATCCTTTCCTGATCTTCGTAAATCTTTACATCAAAGCCGAGATTTTTCATGTCGATATGACCATCGAGGAAAGAGATACCCTTCTCTTTGTCATGCTTCGAAACAAAAGAACCTTTAACACTGCTGAACATATCCAATTGCTTTTTTTCCTCCAGTGTAAGGTCCAAGTCGCTAAAGTCTAACTCGGTGGTGAATTCTATGAGTTCGCTGGATCTTTGGATGTTTTCTGTCTGTTCTAGGGCTTGCATATACTGATTCATAATATTACCACTGGTACAGCCGGTGATGAAAAGTGAAAGGATTATTATGATCAGTAGTGAAATGCAGAATGCTTTTTTCATACTGGAAACCTCCTTTGGTTATTATCTAATGCTATTATAGATAATTAGAGAAGACATTACATGTGCAAAAAATCATTTTAAATGATTATCACCCCATGACATTTGTCATGGGGTGATAATGAAATTATGTCAGTTGATTTTTAATCGCAAAGATTGCTAACTGGGTGCGATCTCGAAGATCGAGCTTTTCTAACATGTGACTGATGTGATTACGAACAGTTCCTTCGCTAAGGTATAAGTGAACGGCAATTTCCTTGTTGTTCATGCCTTCACCGATGCATTGGATGATATCCTTCTCACGGTCGCTGAGCAGATGGATTCGTTCATCTACAGTGTTGGTTTTTGTATGGGAAGCCATTCTCGTAAATTCTTCAATGACCTTGGAGGCGACATTCGGTTGGAGAATAGACCCTCCTTGGTGGACGGTACGTATGGCATGGATGATATCTTCCGGTGGAGATTCCTTCAATAGATAGCCGGAAGCTCCTTTTTTTAAAGCATCAAAAATATACTCCGTATCATGGAATGTTGTGAGGACAATGATTTTGGGATGAACAAATTGTGACTTGATAGTTTCTGTGGCATCCACACCGTTCATAATGGGCATTTTTATATCCATTAAAATGATATCCGGACACTGCCAGTGACATAGGGAAACTGCCTCTTGACCATTGGATGCCACGGCAATGACTTCTAAGTCCTTTTCCATTTCGAGGATCATTTTTAAACCTTGGGTTAGTATGGTTTGATCATCTACGATCATAACTTTAATCTTTTTCATCTTATCACCTCACTGACGAATTGGGCTGTAAAGATACAGGAATCTGTACTTCTACACAGAATCCAGGAGTTTGGGAAAAATTTATGGAGCCATTCAATGCCGTAACCCTTTGTCGCATACCTTTCAAACCGTTCCCTTCTATATAGGGTGTGCATCCTTCGCCGTTATCTAAAATTTTTATGCCAAGAACAGCATTTTGTAGCTGGATGGTTATGTTTATTGTAGTACAGCGACCATGCCGAGCTGCATTGGTCAAGGACTCTTGCAGAATCCGATAGACAACAGATACGATAGATGATGGAAGTTGAATCTTATCAGGATCAAGGTGTACATGGATATCCAATCCTGTTTGATTACGGAAATGATGAATCATTTCCATCCAGTTCTCAGATTTAAGCTCAGAGCTTTTCGCTTTTAAAGCATCCACAGATCTGCGTATATCTACGAAGCCTTCACGGGCAGTGTCTAGGGCATGTTGAATCAGTTGCACCCCTTGATCTTGGCTTTTTGGAATGACTCGCTTGCACATCTCCAATTCCATGATCAAGCCTGTCATGGTGTGACCGATAGAGTCATGGATCTCCATGGCCAGATGGTTGCGTTCTTCCGCCTGGGTAAGCTCCCTTATCTGATCAGCATAGGCTTTTAATTCACGATAGAGTTCTTTGAATTTTTGCTGTTCTTCCGAATAGTATTTTCCATAGTTCAATAGGATGATCATCAATAGAGAAGTAAAGAAAGTAAAAATTGTCAAAGATACATTGGATAAGTTCCAATTGATCTGAAGAATCTGGGTAAACTTGAACATGGATGCCAAGAAGATGACAATATTGATGATGGCACCGTGGAAACGGGAGAGAAATAATCCTGCAGATAGCATCAAGATAAAATAAATGAAATGAAAATAATAGTTTAGAAGAAACTTAGAATTGTACTCCAGAATCAAAAGTATGATAACATCTAATATGTAGGTATAGGGGTAGTATCTAGAGGATTGAATTTTGGGAAGTTCCTTGAGGTGCAAAGAAAACAGCAGAAATAAGAAAGTGAGTATAAGGATCATATAGCGACTGGTGCTGGGAAGCTCAAGGCCAATGGCGAAGATAAAGCAGCACATCAAAAGGATGAACCGTAGGATAAAAATAATATGCTTGGTTGAATTTTTCATTTTCATCATCCTCTATAATTTTTCTCTTACATTTGTTATCCTTATTATATAAGATGATGAAATGAGATGAAAGAGGGGATCGGTTGATTTTTCCATAGAAGAGGGAGGTGCGAAAATGGCAGACAATAGTTTCAAGGAAATATTCAGAAAAGATTTCGACGTGGAGAAGGATGATTATGATCGTTTGAAGGATTTATATAGCAATCAAAAGAGGAGCAAAGGATTTACAAATAAGGCGACCATGAAGAAATTTGAGTTTGATTATGAGGAAGATGCTTATGAACCAGAGAAAAATAAATAAACAGGAGTCGGATAAGAGACCTAAAGAACGATCCAGTGTAAGAATATTTTTAGGGAAAATGGCATACACCCTAAAGCGATATCTATACTGGTATGGATCAAAGGTGAAGTTTGCTCATAGAAAAGAGAATATTCTACATTATAATGAAGTAATTTTTAGGCATCGGACTCCGCTGCTCAGGAAACTAAGAAAAGTGGATATGTGGCTCCAACAGAATAAGATTACAAATCTTCGGATTGCCATTGAAAGAATAAGCGGTCTTGTGCTCTACCCGGGAGAAACTTTCTCCTATTGGAAGCAGATAGGAAAGCCGAGGAAAAAAGATGGATTCGTTGATGGAATGGTCTTATTTTATGGGAAATTCAAACCGGGTATAGGGGGAGGCTTGTGTCAGTTGTCCAACCTTATTTATTGGATGACACTGCATACCCCACTGACGGTGGTGGAACGATGGAGGCACAGTTATGATGTATTTCCTGACGTAGATCGAACCCAACCCTTTGGCAGCGGGGCTACATGTTCTTATAATTATATAGATTTACAAATCAAAAATGAAACAAGCCAACCTATGCAGCTCCATCTCTATTTGACGGAAACGGACCTGGTAGGAGAGTGGAGAAGTATAGCGGCTATAGAAGGTTATTATGAGGTCTATGAAAAAGGACACCAAATTCAGCAAGAATACTGGGGTGGATATACCCGTCATAATCAGATATATAGGAGAAAGTATGATTCCAAGGGTGTTTTGCTGAATGATGAATTTATCTCAGAGAATCATGCTGTTATGATGTATGAACCATTATTAGAGGCGAAAAAGAATGTTTGATGGAATAATTTACAACATCAAAGTCTATTGATTTCATAGAAAAACTATGGTATAGTATATCTTGTCCTTGAGACAGCAGGGGTTGGTCATCAGCCCTTCATTTTTTACTGAAATACATGTTGACAAGAGAAGAGATGCATGATATAGTTAACATCTGCTCAAGAAGAAATAAGACAGAAATTACCAATAAAAAGCAGCTTGACATAAGCGCAAGATTAGTGTAACATAATAAGAGTCAACACGAGAGGTTGGCCAATGAAAACGTTACCATATTTGGTCTTTGAAAACTACACAGTGTAAGAATTAAGCCAGCATATATATTGGTTAGCAGTTAGCCGTTAGCGGTTAGCAGCGAAACCACCCAGAAATT
>NZ_JARBTM010000015.1 GCF_029240175.1 Anaerosolibacter sp. | reverse complement strand
AAAAATTACTTCTAAAATCCCGATAGAATTTGTCATAGTCGAATTTTCCATATTGACCTATCATAAAGTTCTCCATTTAATCGCTTTCCTTCCTTCTGGCAAATATTGTATCTAGTGTCTATTCTATATGTTCCATATTTTTCCTCCATAAATATATGATTTAATATATACATATTTTGAACATAGCACCTATATAGTAACAACGGACAATCACCGTTTCAGTTATTGTGCCAATTCTTGGAGTTTATGGGGGATTTAAAGATATGGATGAATTAGAGATAAAAAAGATTGTGGCTACAATATTGTAGACCCACAATCTTTTTTACAGTCTCCACAAACTTTTTTTATAATCTCCTGTTCAGCATCAAAAAATATTGATTTCTTCACTGTCTAACAATTCTTGTCTAGTTATGTCTAATATATCTTTTTCTAATGATAACACATAGGATTGTTTGCCATTATTAATCTCGCAGCAGAAGAAATAGTTACCTACTTTAAAATCATGAAATTTTATTTGATCTCGTATCTCTAACGTTCTATGCACAAATTGTTCTCTGCTAATATCCTCTGACCATCTAATGTCTAATGATATTCCAACAGATAAATCCTTTGAGAACACAGTGTGTTCATCAAAATCATTCTTTTCAGGAAGGTGCACACTTGTTACTATTGTTTCTATTTCAGGTAATACTTCTTCCACAATAGGTTTTATCATAGCCGTAGCTTCCTTTTCCAATTTTGCCTCCATATAATTATCATCGATATATCCATTTTTATAAAACTCGATATAAAAAGAGATGGGTTCTTGGTTCTGGGTAAGCACATGGGCTCCATAGCTACCAAACTTGAAATTATACCAAGGATCTATATCTATCACATTGACTGATGGATACTTCCTCGCCACAAAATCCTGGGCTTTATTCTTGGTCTCCATAATTTTAATGGGGTTTCCATTAAAACTAAAATAAATATTTCCTGCTCCTATAGCCAATAACAGTAATACAATGACTAGTGCACCTTTTCTTCTTCTCTGCATCATTTCATTGTCCTTTCTTTATATCATATACAAAAGCCAATTTACAGTGTAACATTACACATGTTTTGGGAAGACATCAACCTTTTCATATTAAAATTTTTAGTCTCTTTTTAAAAAATAAAATGAGGTCTTCAAACCTAAGGATATATCTAAGCCTATTATACTTTCCTTACGGAAGGGTACCCTCTTAAATCTTTTATAGACTTAATTTATTCAATTCATTTGAAATGATATATCGAATTTGTACTTAATTCATAAAAGAGAAGAGCCACCTAAACAAATTAGGTAGCACATTTTATGTTATGGCATTTTCGCTTTTCTAAAATAATCCTTTGTATGGTTTTGGGTGACAGATAATACTTCTCTGAAAGAGATTGTGTGCACATTCCTTTTAAATGATCTTCATATATACTTGTATTCCTTTTCAAAAGTTCATTTTTGCTATTAGTTAGTTCACCCCATGCAATTTTATTTTCTTCTTTCTTCGGTATATAAATGTATTCACCCTCCACATAGTTTTGAATTATTTCCAATATCTCATTAGGGAAAATATCCCTTGCATTTGCATAGCTCATTTTATGCTCCTCCTAAATATATTTTATTTTAGGATTAGCAAAGGCTATTTTTTAAATTTTATTAATTGATCACGCCTATGCAATAGCCTCTGCTATGCATAAATAACATATTTTCTCATAAAATTATGCCCCTTTCTCAACTACACTCATACAAATTTTACCAAAATTGCTCTAAAGTTACAACACCTATTTTAAAATTAGCGCACTAGAGACTCATACATACTATAGCCTCTAAAACTTCTATATGATCTACTGACTTTAAAACATGTATTTCCATCCCATCTCTTATCTTCATATTTAATGAACTTTTATCATCTTCAATGAAAACTACTCCTTTTTTATGCATCCCTTTTATTTTGGTCCTTGAAATTCCAAGTATATCACTTAAAAGCTTATCTACTCTCAATTCTATTGGATACTTGCAAACAAGTTCAATAACAAGTTCATTTTCTTTTATGTGGTATGCTTCTAATTTTCTTTGAATTAATCCATAGTTAACATGTTCTAGAATAACTTCAGCTTTATTCCTACTATATATACTTGAATTGAAGGCATATTCTCTGGCTAATTCTGTGTCATTGGAAAGAAATTTATCATACTCATGTTTACTAAGATTACAAGGCTTTATTCTTTCAAATATCGTCATATTCCAAGTTGATTTGCATTTTTCGCATTTATAAATTAACCAAATATCAATGCTATTTTTATTTGCATTTATTCTAAATTTTTCACTATTTATATAGTTTGTTTTCTCATTACATTTAGGACAACTTCTTTTTACAATTGGTAAATTTTCAGGGACTAGTTCCCATTGATATTTCTTTAAATAGCTCATTTTGCTCCTCCTAGTCATTTATTCGTTAGGACTTGCAAAGGCTATTTCATCACATTTTTTTCTAATAATGCAATAGCCTCTGCTATGCATTAAAAATATCTGTTGTCATAAAAATTCCTCCATTCTTTTTTCTGAATATATTTTATCAGCTCTATATACTACATAAAACCTCATTCTTATTTCATAAATAAGAATGAGGCCAGAATTCCACGTGCTATTCAGCATTCCCACATCATGAGATTTCTTTATTTTACCATAGACTAAAATTTATCAGTATAATTGGTATCGTAAGAAAAGACAACGACTGTATCCATCGTAGTAACAATCTTGAGTGTTTATGGTATCACGGGCAGGTATCAGTTATCTCATCGTTTATGGTGGTCAGGTGTTCAAGCTCGATTTGGTTATGTCCAGTGTGATCATTTTAGCAGTTCTGACTCCCCTTATGTACCAAGGAGTGGCATTTTGAGAAGAGAATGCTAAAATGGCGCTAAAGTGAATATGGAACTATAATGCTAGTTTGCAAATCTTTGATCTTGAAATCATAAAAGAGTTTGTGAATCTATTCAACAACAGACTCACAAACTCTTTGTACATTCTCTTTGAAAAGTATCTCTAGAATAATAAATTATTAGCTATGATCAAGTTAATACCCTTACTTTAATAATTCTTGTTTTATTCACATCCTCAATAATAAATGTAATTCCATTGTATTCTATGGTTTCATTCTTCACAGGAAACCTTCCAAGCTCTCCAATTATAAATCCTCCTAGTGAATCATAATTTTCTGATTCAAGGTAAGTTCCGATCATCTCATTGATTTTATCAAGTCTGGTACTTCCATCTATGATATATTCGTCCTCTTTGATAAGGACAATTTCTTCCTCATGGTCATCGTATTCATCTTCAATGTCGCCTACGATTTCTTCTATCAAGTCTTCTATTGTAATAATCCCAGCTGTAGACCCATATTCGTCTAATACAATACCCATATGGGTTCTGGCTTTCTTCATTTCCTTAAATACTTCAGCAATTTTCTTAAACTCAAATGTATAGAAAGGCTCTCTAATGTATTTCTCCAAGGTAAATTTCTCTTCTGCATCTTCTGAGAGAAATAAATCTCTTACATTCAAGAATCCAATGATGTTGTCCATTTTTTCTCTATAAATAGGATATCGAGAAAATTGTTCTTCCTTCACGATATCAATCAATTCCTTATATGTCGAATCAAAATCTACTGCGACTATATCTCGCCTCTGAACCATAACATCTTTCACATATAGATCGCCAAATTCGAATACCTTGTCAATCATTTGTTTCTCTTCAACTTCTAAAACACCCTCTTCGTGTCCAACATTAACCATTGTCCTTAATTCCTCCTGTGTAATAACAGGCTGATACTTGTTGGCATCCCCACCTAGTAACTTAATCAAACCACTGGTTACATAAGTGAATACCTTTACAATGGGGCTTAGGATTTTCATAAGAAATATAATGATGTTTACGATTTTTAATGAAACCTTCTCAGAGTTTTGAGCAGCCAAAGATTTAGGGGTTATCTCTCCAAATACTAAAACAAGAATTGTCATCATTCCAGTTGCAATACCTACACCCTTTGATCCAAACAATTCCAGCGCCAGTGCAGTCGCCAACGCTGATGCTCCAATATTCACAACGTTATTGCCTATTAAGATCGTGCTTAACAACTTACTTGGATTTTCAATCACTTTTTCAATAGATTGTGCTCCTCTAATATTTTCTTCTACCATATGTCTGACTCTGATTTTACTTAATGACATTAAAGCTGTTTCTGAAGCAGAAAAGAAAGCTGAACCACCTAATAAGAATATTAGTGCTATCAAATGCCACATACTGCTCGAATCCAAAAAAAACCACACTCCTTAAAAATTTTTATCAACAGTGATTATATCATATTTTTCGAATAATTGTTTAATTGGATATTCCTGATTTGTTTCCTTTCTTGGGTAATGATGGCGCTTATCTTCTCTAGGCTTCGGTTTATCCATCTTTTTTATGAAATATCTTCTTAATACAGGAATATTATCTACAATTTTAGTAAGGGAATTTTGTTTGTATTATAGGAATGATCTCTTTAATTACCTCTAAAAAATGCATCTAACGATGCCTTCGCTAGGGGAACCTAGTTCCCCTTCGACGGCTGCTAGGCAGCCTGAGCACCCCTCTGACTACAGCATGGGAATACTTCCCCTGCACCCCTAATTTTTTATTGAATAGGAAAGTAGAACTTTCCTATTCAATAAAAAAAGAAAGCCAGAGTTCGGGGGAACTGGCTTTCAAGGGAGTGCATATTTATTTAGTGCATTTCTTTATCTTTCTATATAAATGCACAAACCTTATTTTCCAAGCATATAAGGGTATCCGTAGTTTCTAGAAGAATCGAATGTCTCTTTAATCGTCCTCGGAGTGACCCACCTTAATAAGTTAGTCTTACTTCCAGCCTTATCATTTGTTCCTGAGCTTCGCGAACCACCGAAAGGCTGTTGACCAACCACTGCACCCGTTGGCTTATCATTAATATAAAAATTACCTGCTGCATAGGATAATCTCTGCTCCATTTTTATAATTGTCTGTCTGACGGAAGCAAAAATAGCTCCCGTCAACCCGTAGGGTGACGTTATAGCACATAGTTCTAGCGTTTCATCAGAAGCATTATCATCATAGATATATATTGTTAATACAGGTCCAAATATCTCTTCATCCATGGTTTTGAATCGAGGGTTTGATGTGATAATTACTGTAGGCTCAATAAAGTAGCCTAATCGGTCTATACACCATAAATCTGCCATTCACAGGTGCAAGGCCTCGGAGTGGTATCTTTTAGGATCTTTATTCAATATTTTAAGTAAATTTCTGGTGCTTTCTAATACAAAATAAAATATAAAGACTTCTTTTCCAAGGAAAAGAAGCCAACAGCATCAGAACATATCTATGCTTATCCAATTCTCCTTTCCACGCGGGAGGCATTATCATTTCCAATAATACCCTATCGGTATGCAAACCATGGTCTATAGACTACAGGCACTACACACTCGGAGTGATATGTAATTGTATATCTTTATATATTATTTCTATCTCAATCCTTGAAGAATGTACTCCTATTTCTTTGCATCTGGAACAAACAGCTGCTGCCCATTTGCCTTGAAATCTCCAATGATTTTCTGTCCTTCTTCAGAAGTGATAAAATCTACAAAAGCTGCTGCTGCGTTCTTACTTAGATTTGAATATTTTTCTGGGTTTACAGCAATAACACCATAAGGATTAAAGAGGATTGGGTCACCTTGCAATACAACCTTTAGTTCTACTTTGTCTGCAAATTTATACCAGGTACCACTATCAACCAGTGTATATGCACCCATTTCACTTGCCATAGTCAATGTAGCGCCCATTCCTTGCCCTGATTCCATATACCATTTGCTGCCCTGTGGCTTTAGCTTATATTTATCCCAAATTGTAAGTTCCTTCTTGTGGGTTCCTGATTGGTCTCCTCTAGATACAAACTTGGAATTTGTATCAGCGATCTTCTTCATTGCTGTTTCTGCATCTTTTGTATCGGAAACTTTCGCTGGATCATCCTTCGGTCCTACCAAGAAAAAATAGTTATACATTACATCTTTTCTGTTTATGCCATAACCGCTGGCAACAAACTGGTCTTCAGATGCTCTTGCATGCACTAGAATTACATCAGCATTTCCTTGTTTACCCATTTCAATAGCTTCTCCAGTTCCAACAGCAATAACCTTTGTCGTAACACCATATTTTTTATCGAAGGCAGGCACCAGTACATCTAAGAGCCCTGTATCCTGGGTGCTTGTAGTTGTGGCAAGAACCATCGTTGATTCCACTTTAGGCAGTGGCTGTTTTGTCTGAGCAGGCACAGGCTGCTTCACTTCGGCGACAGGTGCTAGGGCACCTTCAACCTTTACTAAATACCTCCCATGCATAAACCCAGCTTTACCATTGGCCAGGCTGACTTTATACCAGTCATTGGAATTTGCTTCAATAACAACTTGAGTACCCTTTGCTGCTACCATCAGTACTTTACTCTCCATGCTGGCACCGGCACGCAGATTAAGATTTGTAGTTGTTTTTGCCGTATCGCCTGCCTTTAGGCTAACATTCGCTTGCCCATAGGCAACGCCTAGACAGCCAAATACCATTGCAACCACAAGCAAAGCAGTTGAAATTGTTTTAAACGCTCTCCCTTTTACATAATACATTTTTTATCCCCCTTTTATTTAGATTACCCATCTCATTTAAGAAGTGAAATTTATCCTTTCTGTTACACACTACGAATCCCCATATTTATTCGACACTTACTCTAAACATTAAAAAAGGCAATCCAGAAAGGATTGCCTTTAAATAAACACAAATTATATGTGCTCAATAATAAAGTATTTTCCTTTCCTAACGGGAGGCTTAGGGATTTCTCACTAAACCCTTCTGGTTCAACCAACGGTTATATCTTCATGGATTTCTCTTTAGAAGAAATAACTCGGAAAATGATTCTTGTATTTAATTGTTTTTAATAATCTTACAATTACTGGTCATGCACCTATAATATGGTACATGCATATTAGAATTATATAATACATTCATCCATAAGTAAATATACTATTTAAAATTTTCAATTTATTTCGCTATCGAAACAAAAGACAATGTCCGTATCAGCAGTGTAATTATCCTAGCAATTCTCGCTACCGTGATGTATCAAAGGGTTGAATATTTTGAAAAGAGCATGTTGAAACGGAGATAAAAAAATAGAAAAATAAAGAAGGACAGGATTGATTCCTGCCCTTCTTGTATTTTTCACATTTACATTCTTAGTTGGCTTGCTTAAGTGAATTTTTTAAATCTTCATCTGCAGTGCTAATTGGTTTAATATTAAAGGTATCTACCAAATATTGCAACACATTAGGAGATATAAAGGCTGGAAGGCTTGGTCCTAAGTACATTCCTTTTACACCCAAGGATAACAATGCCAATAAATCAGCCACTGCCTTCTGTTCATACCATGAAAGCACGATTTTGTTTATATAGGCATTGCCACACACTCACCGTACGACCGAGCCAAATCATAAATCAAAAGCATAAGCCACCAATAAACTAGTGGCTTTTTCATTTTACTATAAATAATAATTACATTTGTTCTTTGATTTTTTCATATAATTCTTCTGATGAATCTGCTTGGATAAATTCATCATCCACTAAGGCAAAGGGACCTACAGCACAATCTCCACAATAGCCTAAGCATGGCTCTACTTCTACATTTATTCCTTCGTTTGTTAATTTTTCTGCGATGACATCTGTTCCATGTCCAAAATTGTTTTCACAGAACTTCACTTCTGCCATATATAATCCACTCCCTTGTTATTTTCTCTTCTTTATTATTTCAATTAACTCATTAAAAGATACCGTATTAAAATCGATACCTGTCAGATCAATTTCCTTCTCTATTGCTGCTTTTAAAGCTGGTGAATACTTTATATCACCAATGGCAATTGCACCATTGGCACCATAGAAATTTATTCTAAAAGTATCACCAAAATGGACAACCTGAATATTTTATATCAGGAAATAGAGAGATAAGGGTTCTCGCTATAGCCTGTATAAGCTATAAAGGAGGTGAAAAACAATGCCTTATACAACGTATAATATGACACCCATATTGCAAAATAATGCTGTAGGATCACAATTCCAACCAAAGGTGACCTCAAAATGTGTAAATGTGCAAGGCGGCACAACAGGAAGCTGCGTAAATACACCTACAACAATATCGCCATTAACTACAGGTGCTGTATCAAATATACCTGTTGTCCTCGCTGAACTAACGATACAAATTAATGTTGATTCACTCATTAACCTACCTGAACCTGCACTGGAAATAAAAAGAATCAAGAAGCACGTAAAGGTAACTCAATGTCTACTTCTACAAGATACCAATGTACTTTTTGTAAAAGGATTTATTAGGAAGAACATTGAGTATGCTACTCGTAAATGCTCAAATAAGACAGGTGTATGTGGAGACATTCGTCATTGTACCGTAGATGTTCCATTTAGCTGTACAACCCCAATAACATTTAACGGAATTGCACCACTGCCTCCAGTACCAAGAACTTCAACGGAGTTTCAGTATTTGAGACAACAAAATATTTCAGGCCCAGGATTTGCGGATAAAGACAGATTGTTATCTGGAGATCTTTCTGAATTTAATCAAATCAGTACGGAATACTTTAATCAACTTCCCTTCTGTGAATTGATTTCGGCTAGAATTGTAGAATTTGATGAAACGATAAATCCTACGCGCCCACATGGGGTTACTTTACCTTTTGAAGAAAGAGAATTTAAATGTATTCAGCAGAAAGCTGTAATATTCCTCACATTAAAGCTGCTTCAGAAACGTCAAGTTGCCATTGGCGCAATAAGTCCATTTCCTCCAAAACCACCTCACTGTACTTTTTAGACAAAGTGAGATAGAGTTGAAGCCCCTGGCGTTAATGGCCAGGGGCTAAATTTATCCTATAGGATCTTCTATGATTCTTTATTTTCCTTATTTCAATCTACACTGAGCCATTTTTCCCCTGAAGCCTTAATCGCTATTGCTCCCAATGGAGCAGTAATAAGAATGGATAGTACTGAAATAGCAAGAATGATGTCTCCAGATGGCACACCAGCTGCCAACGGGACTGCCCCTATGGCTGCTTGAACTGTTGCCTTTGGAATATATGCAAATATACAGAAAAACCTTTCCTTCCAGTTCAAATTCGTTCCCGCCACGGACAATAGCACACCAACACTTCTAGCTATAAGCCCAATTGCAATGATTACAAGCCCTATTAAACCAGAGTCAAGCGCTACGTAAATATTTACTTGAGCACCAACGAGAACAAACAACAAAAGTTCTGCAAATATCCAAATCTTATTAAATTTTACAGCAAGTCGATTTGCCACTTTGGGCTGTTTCTCCAGGATAATAAACCCAATGGTCATGACACCCAAAAGGCTTGCTACAGGCACAATATCCTTTAACGCATCCTCAAGACTTGTGAGGACAATAGCAGTACCTAATATAATCAACGCCTTCTTCGTATCTCGAATATGGAAGCTTTGAAAAATGGTTACAATACCTACAGCGATGACAACTCCTAGCAAAATCCCTATGACAATAGAGATTGGTATATCTAAAATTTTTCTGGTTACATTGATGTTACTTCCTCCATATAGTCCTAGAAAAGTTGAGAAAAGGGTAATTGCAAAAACATCATCAATGGAGGCTCCCGCCAGTATCAAAGTTGGAATTCCCTTCTTTTCTCCCATCTTCCTGTGAATAAAGCTAAGCATGGATGGTACCACCACAGCTGGGGATACGGCTGCAATGATAAATCCTAACATACCCGCTTCAACTTTTGTTACACCAAGCAGATAACTGGCAACAAATAGAATGGTGAAGCCTTCAAACAATCCAGGGATACAGCTCATTTTAATTGCAGGCACTCCAACTTTATTAAGGGTTTCTTTTTTGATACCTAAACCCGCCCTAAGTAGTATTACAATAAGTGCTATTTTCCTCAATTCAGAAGAAATACTAAGTATATCCTTCCCAATAAAGTTCAATCCGTAGGGACCAATCACAATACCCAAAATCAACATGCCTAATAAGCCAGGTAGTTTCAGCTTGTCAAAAACTTTGTTTACTAACAATCCTAGTAAAACAATTACACTAAGACTAAGTGCCATACCTTACCGCCTCCTCTGAAAGAATAAATGTGCTAAATGAAAGGAAAAAGTTGCCTAAAAACACAAAAAACTCCTACTAAGGCTAGTGTAGCCTAAGTAGGAGCCATTAATTGCATTTGCTGCAATGGTTAAAGGCGAGCTCCATCACCTATCATTCTATAGCAAATTTTTACAACAATTTCTATTATACTACAAGTTATACATTGGTCAATACTTAAAGAAAACTTATTTTCAATTAATACTTAATATTCTAAATTTTACCCTTTATAACAACCTCAAATTAGGGCAAATGGTATATAATGGTTATATCGGATACTTTTGAAAGAGGTGAGCATTATGGCTTCAGCTTCCATGAAATGGGCAAGACTGCTGAATAATCATAAGGATATTCCACAAATATTTCAGAAATCCCTTTCTCAAATTCTTGATGAAACAAATACACTGCCTAGTATAATCTATGCCCCACAGGACATGTGGAGAAAACGAAACATCAATGACAAATTGCTGTTTATATACAAAAACCTGGTCTACAGCCTAGAAAGTGTAGAAAACAGTATTTTGATTGCTTGTCATCCTTTTGAAAACATTATTCGTATTGAACACGGAAAAATACTTCTATATTCATGGATTAGAATAGTATCAGTGATTGATAACAATATTGTTAGTTCTATAATCGAATATAATACCGTAGTGGAATCTTTCTTCAAAGAAATCATGAAAACCATACGTGATTCCATAATAAATACAAGGATAAAAACCATCTCATCAGACAATCGTAACAGCTTCTATAGCACCGAAGACCTAACCTGCAGACTCCAAAACTATACAGATAATTGCCTTTTGCCTAGTCAAAAGGTAATTAGTGCAGTATTTCAGCCAGCCATTTTTGAAAATTCTTGGTTTATCACCAAAAATCTCCTAATGCCTAATCAATTAGCGATTCTTACCGATGAAGAATTCATTATCTATAAAGAAGAATATGAAAATGCAGATATCAGTAAATTTGGCGGGGTATGGACATATATTCCATTAAATCAAATAAGAGATTTAGAGCGCATCCCTGATACTTCTTCTAATCTTATTCAACTATGTATTCGTTTGAATGGATCACAAAAAGTTATTCTTTTGTACCCATTGAAACGAGGCGATGATGTTAGTAAATTAATTTCATATATTAACGCTCAACGGCGAAAATAATTACAGGGATGTCAAAAGCCACACTAGCATAAGTGTGGCTTTCTAATTACTGGTCCATATAGATTGGTCTATTTTTTCCTTATTTCAAGTTATAAAAACACTTTCTTCCAAGATATATAGCTGTTGAGCCTAGTTGTTCTTCGATTCTCAACAATTGATTGTATTTCGCAACTCTTTCAGAACGAGCAGGAGCCCCGGTTTTAATCTGCCCTGCATTGACTGCTACAACTAGATCCGCAATTGTAGTATCTTCTGTCTCTCCAGAGCGATGGGATACAACGGTTGTATAACCAGCCCTATGTGCCATTTGAATGGTATCCAATGTCTCCGATAACGTTCCAATCTGATTTAGTTTGATAAGGATTGAATTTGTGGTTCTCCCTTTAATACCTCTTTGCAATCTATTAGGATTCGTAACATAAAGATCATCACCCATGACTTGAATACGACTTCCAAATACATCCGTCATCTTTTGGAATGCCTCCCAGTCCTCTTCATGGAAACCATCTTCTATAGATATGATTGGATATTTGCTTATCAGATATTTATAATAGGAAATCAATTCAGCTGAATCCATGATTACCCCTTGACCAGCCAAGTCATATTTTCCATCCACATAGAATTCGGAAGCAGCTGGATCTAGGGCAATCATAACATCTTTACCCGGTTCATATTTGGCTTTTTCAATGGCTTCTACAATATATTGAAGGGCTTGCTCATTGGATGCCAAATTTGGTGCAAATCCTCCTTCATCTCCAATAGATGTATTAAGTCCATTTTTCTTTAATAGTGCTTTAAGATTATGGTATACCTCGGCACATATTCTTAGGGCATCCTTAAATGAAGTTGCACCCGTAGGCATGATCATAAACTCTTGGATATCAACGTTATTGTCTGCATGTTTTCCACCGTTTAAAATATTCATCATAGGCACTGGAATCGTAATGGCATTGGTGCCACCAATATATCGATAGAGCGGTAGATTTAAGCTTGCTGCAGCTGCCTTTGCTACTGCCAATGAAACACCTAACATGGCATTGGCACCCAGTTTCTCTTTGTTCTCTGTACCATCCAGTTCAATCAATAGATTATCAATATGTCTTTGGTCTAATACGCTCTCACCAATAATTGCCGGCTTGATGATCTCTTTAACGTTACAAACCGCTTTCAAAACACCTTTTCCAAAGTATCTATTACTCTCACCATCCCTCAATTCCACTGCTTCAAATGTTCCTGTAGAAGCCCCTGAAGGTATAGCAGCTCTTCCCAAGATACCATTTTCAAGAATCACATCTACTTCGATGGTCGGATTACCCCTAGAATCCAAAACTTCTCTTGCCAATACATTGTTAATCTTCATTCTTATGTCCTCCTTTATTTACAGATAGTTAAAACTATCATAGGTTTTATTTAAAATCCCTAATGATCACTTTATACATGATGCCTTTAATATTCATTATTAGACAACACTTCTGATTGGTAGAAAATTCGAATTAATTATAACTTTGCTTTTTCCTTGTACACAGTTAGCTCTCGGCTATAGTCGCTTAGGGTTTTGGCTGCATGCTGTAAACTGGCTTGATATTGCTTATTCTCATGGACCAAGCCTGATACCTGGAGCTTAAGTCTGTCATAATCCTTCTTCATCTCAAAATAGTTAAACTTCAGGGATGCATACTTTGCACTTGTAACCATTAGCTCTCTGCATATCTTTAATGAAAAATCTCCATTCTCTTCTAATTCTTTTATTCGCTTGTCTGCATAATAATAGCTTAAGCCTATAATGGTAAGATTTCTAATAGCTTTTTCCTCAGATAAATCGTGGTCCTTTATATATTTGTCAAAACCTCTCTGTGTTTCCCCATCAAACTCGAGAAGTTCTTTAATATCTCCCATTACTATTTACCTCCTGTCACCTCATATAGTCTAATCCATGTTCCTTTAATCTCATGAAGCCTAGAATCCAGCTGTTTAAAAAGACTGACTCGGGCTTCAACAGAAGCTCTTTCTTTATTTCTCAATTCCAATGTTTTCTTCAAAATCTCTTCAACATTTTCAATAATTTGATCGACTTTTTCTTGGTAGACCCTTTCAAAGATAAATTTGCTATCCTTAAGCTTACAGCTATAGTCCCATTTAAGATTGTTTCCATTCTTTTCAAGTTCCTCATCTACACGGTCTATTAAATCTGAAAGCATGATCTTATCTCTTATTTTTTTAGGAAGAAGAAATAGAAAGTCCTTAATTTTAGGCAGTAGAAATGCTGGACTTGAGCTTCCAAATTTGAAAAAGAACCTATCTTTATCCACAAAAGCCATTTCATCCAATGGTTGAGCAATTTTTAGACGAAATACTTCGTAGGTAACACCATTTATGAAATCAATGGCTTCATTCAATCTATTTGTAAAGTTTTTAATAATAATCCCATAGTCCTCTTTGAGCTTGATTTTCTGTTCTCTGTCCCATTCAGAGTAAGCATCTTCAATAAATAGCTCAAGCTTGGCATTTAAAAAAGAGGATAATTCCTTAAATTTCATGTTTTGATTCTGATAATAGAGGTTTGTAAGACCTTCCTTAACTATCTTTCCATTGCGAGTACGGAAACCAACTATATCATTCTCAACCAAGTCGATTACAGCTTTCAAATCCATTTCCACTAAAACTAAAGCTTCCTTCTTTAATCTAGCAACCTCAGCCGCCTTGCTCTTGAATTCTTCTAGTTGCTGCTCTAAAACTTCTATGGGGCTATTTAATATGCTAATTTGAAAATCAATCTGTTCCTTTGTGGCTTGAATGATATAATCTAGTTTCTCCTCGTAGCTCTTCAGTAAATAATCTCCCTTTTCCTTCAGTAAAAATTTCTCTAAAACATCCTCGAACAAAGCCATACTGCTGTTTTTAAAGGCAGTAGTATTTTTCTCTTTTTTCCCTTCAAGGGCTAACCTTGCAGATACAGGATAGATGTTTATCTCTTTTCCTAGATGTTTGGATATGGCATTCGCAGAAAAAAGCAGACTCTCTTTTTTCTCATCTTCAGAAAGGTAATCTATTTTATTCTGAACAAAGAATACTTTTTGAAAATACCTCTTTATTTCTGATAAAAAATCAAGCTCTAATTCTGATATGGGTGCATCGGAGGAAATAAGGAATATAGCTGCATCTGCCTGGGGTAAATATCTATATGCTTCTTTGGTATTATGTCTATGTATTGATCCAATACCTGGAGTATCAATTAATACCAAACCATTTTTTAAGATTACTGCCGGATAATAAATATCAATTTTTTCTACTTGTTTCACATTTTGAGGATTATGCTGCTCAGAAATATATTGATCTATCTTTCCTAGGTTAACCTCTAAGGTTTTAGAGTTCTTAAATGTTACAACTGTTCTAGGTTTATTACTATACCGTATATGAGTGATAATAGAGGTAATGGGTATTACACCAGTAGGAAGAATATCATCCCCTAAGAAATAATTGATCAAGGTAGATTTTCCCCTCTTAAACTGTCCAATGATTACTATATGGAATTCTGTGTTTCCTATTTTTTCTGCCTGTTGTTTTATCAGGCTTAATAGTTCTTCGTTTTCAATATGCTCTGCTATATCCTTTAAGGCTTGAATGGCTATGATGTATTTATCCAATAGCATATTCAACTGTGTTAACATTCCGCTCACTCCTGACAATAAGTTCTGGACTCATTTTCTGGCCTAAATACCATTCATTCTCTATCTATTTCAGATACTTGATGATATTCACATCATCTACAATCATTACAAAGCCTTCTTTTATCAGTTCGTCTAGACAACGCAGGAACTGATCTACTTTCTCTGCCGCATCTACGATTTCCAAAACCAATGGTAGATCATCAGACAAAGTTAATATATGGGTACTGTGAATATGATGGTCCATTCCAAAACCTTCTATGCCTCTGTATACTGTTATACCTGCCATATCTTCTTTTTTTGCTCTTTCTACTATGACATGATGCAAAGGCTTACTTTTATATTTATGACTTTCAGAAATATAAATTTTGATTAATTTTCCCTTTCCCTGTACCCTCATAAACATCCCCCTATGCTACTTCATTGGCTGTAACAGCAAACGCTTTTGCAGCAAGAAAGCCCAACTCTACAGCAAATAGTCCAATAATAATATTTAATGCTATATTTATCACTGCTGATGTATAGTTTGATTCTCTGATAAGGTTAAAAGATTCTAAGGAAAAGGTTGAAAATGTGGTCAATGCACCGATCATTCCTGGAGCTATGAAAACCCTAAAAGTTGGCGTGATTTCAATCGTTTCATTTCCGTACACAGTGATGAATCCTAAAATAAAGCACCCTATTCCATTTACTGCTAATGTTCCATAAGGAAAATATGGTCCGAGGCGTTCCATTACCCAGTTTGAAATCCAGTATCTCAAGTTACTCCCAAGAAATCCTCCTAACCCCAACGCAAAAATTTTTGACCACATAACACATCCACCCTTTCACGCAGTTCTAATTCATAAAATAAAAAGCTCCTACCAAATGCACACAATTGTATACATATTGGTAGAAGCTATTAGTCAAAAGACGCTTTGGATGCTATCCCAGGAGAGCTTCATCTCCCTTGCTGATTAATCATTTAATTCAATGTGGTAATTTCAAATATATTCCTATTGTAGCAGATAATCCCTTAACCTTCAAGTAAGGTTTTTTCGATTTTTATTCTACCAGCGGCACAGAATATAAATTCCATCATAGATTTCCGAACCTATTTTAAATATATTATCTATATCATCGATTAAAAATGCTGGAGTTCTTTTGTGCCACAAATTTGCAAAGGCTGCAGAAACTAGTCTTCCCTGCCAGCGTAATGATTCTAACAACCCTAGCCATCGTTATGTACCAATGAGTTTCATATGTTGAATAGTAATAAAAACTATGTCTCAATAAAATTTTTAGGGTATCTCTTGTCTGTTTACATGCATACATTGTATTAAGAAGAATAATCATTATCTGTCACCGCCGCTACAGCATTTACTTTCACTCATGATCTGACACCTCCATTATTGTAAAGGAAACTCTTGCAGGAGCCTCTTATATTAAGGGGCTCTTTTCCTTTCAAAACCCTAAGTTGCTCAAACTGAAAAAATGAGCTTTTGTCTCCCCTATTGAATAAGCTATACTAGGCATCGAATGAAGAACATGGATGGTCAAGATTACATACTAAATAAAGGAGGTGCTATGAGTGGCTGATAAACAATGTGGTAACGTAGGCGGCATTTTTGGATGCAACGATAGCAGCTTACTTTTCTTTTTCTTACTATTGGTAGTCTTATTCTGCTATCCAAACCTTGGTGGCATTGGCAGATGTTAAATGCTTACCCTTTAAAATATAAAAAAGTTTGTGGATACCACAAACTTTTTTATATTTTAAAGATTTACCATATAGCAACCAGGATCAGGAACCATAATAATAAACTGGTACCAGATACAAACTCAGTTTCAACCCTGGAATTTTGTGAACCTTTAGTCCTTGAAGTATTCTGATAACCTATGAATGATTTGACCTGCTCTATTTTCCCTTTTTGATCTTCTGTAATAAAGCCTTCCATGTTTGATATGGCATCTAAGTTCTTAATGTGTTTATCTAATACCTCTTGAGATACTTCGTTTTTTAATCTTGCTATTTCTCTATATATTTGTCTTTCAGACAAATTTCCATATTGTTGTTTAAACTCATTATATTTTTCCATTTGTTCAGCAGGAAATATTAGCATTTCAAGTGTATCACCACTTGCTTTTCTCATTACCCCTCACCTCCTTTCACATCCACTTTTGCACTAGTATAATATGTCCACCCTTTCATGATGTTACAGATATGCAATTACTACATGTATTGGTAATACATGTAATAATTGCATATCTTAAAGTAGGCAAAAGACAAGCCATGGAATTGATGGATAAAGAAGATGAATGATAATGGATTACAAGACAACATACACAATAACATATATCCTAAAGAATGCATATGCTATATGGAAAAGAAGTTTAAGGGAATATGGAGGAAGAAAAATGACAACTTTTGGACTTTTCTACGGAATCATTACCAGGATTGATGATTTTAGAACAGGAACTGGAGAAGCAACAGGATGTTATAAATTAATGACTGTACAAAACAGAGAGGGGAGTATTGTAAACTTTGTAATAACACCCAATACTTACTTTGTAGACCATACAATGGTGGCAGTAGGAGATATGGTAGTTGGATTTTATGATGCAAATGCCCCAGTTCCTTTGATTTATCCCCCACAATATCGAGCAATTGTTATGTCTAAACTCGTGCTAGGTCAAAATGTGAAAGTAGACTATTTTAATGAACAGTTGGTGAGTAGTGATGGCACTTTGAAATTAAACATTGCTCCGGTTACTCAGATAATACTGGAAAATAACCAAGCCTTTACTGCAAACCTTGCAAACCGTAATCTGATCGTTGTATATGGTCCAACTACAAGGAGCATTCCAGCTCAAACTACTCCATACAAAATTATTGTTTTGTGTCCCAAAGTATGACAGAGTAAAGCTTTACTTTCCCCAAATGCTATCTGACATGGGGTAAATTTTATGTAAGGAAGGGGATAATATGCAGATTCATGTTGTTCAACCAGGGCAATCCATATTCGAGATTGCTCAGATATATAATTCTACAGTATCCGCCATTGTAGGCGCCAATGAAATTCCAAATCCTAATCAATTAGTGGTCGGGCAGACAATGGTCATTCCCATCGTGGGAAGCTATTATTGGGTTCAACCGGGGGATAGTCTATATAGTATCGGGCAGAAATTTGGAATAAGCTATCAAGAACTGGCACGAATAAATCAAATACCAGTCACTCAACCCCTTAGGGTTGGACTGCGTTTATATATTCCTCCACGCCCCAAAAGAAGATCTGAGATTAACGCCTATGTGGAACCTATAGGAGGAACAGTTAGCACAGCATTAGAGGAATCAGCTCGGAAGGCAGCACCATTTCTCACATATCTAGCACCATTTAGCTATCAAATTCAAAGAGATGGCACATTAAAAGAGCCCCCATTAAATAATTTTCCAGCCATTGCCCGAACAAACAATGCAACTTTAATGATGGTAGTTACCAATCTTGAGGAAGGACAATTCAGTGCTGAATTGGGAAGGATCATCTTAACAAATGCAGATGTACAAAACCGTCTGCTTGATAATATTATTGCAACAGCAAAACAATATAATTTTAAAGATATACATTTTGATATGGAGTTTCTACCACCTGAATTAAGAGAAAATTATAATGCGTTTTTGAGGAAAGCCAAAGCAAGACTATCCAGTGAAGGCTTATTGATGTCAACAGCTTTAGCACCAAAAACCAGTGCTACACAAGAAGGTGCCTGGTATGAAGCCCACGACTACAAAGCCCACGGAGAAATAGCTGATTTTGTTGTCTTGATGACATATGAGTGGGGATATAGTGGCGGACCTCCAATGCCTGTGTCACCAATCGGTCCAGTACGAAATGTTATTCAATATGCCTTAACAGAAATGCCTGCCTCAAAAATCATGATGGGACAAAACTTGTATGGGTATGATTGGACATTACCCTATGTACCAGGCGGGCAATATGCTAGAGCAGTAAGTCCCCAACGAGCTATTCAAATTGCCGCAGAAAACAACGTCCCTATTAGGTATGATTATACAGCACAAGCCCCCTATTTTGATTATGTGGATAGTGAAGGGAAAAACCATAGGGTATGGTTTGAAGATGCACGTTCAATTCAAGCAAAATTTAATCTTGTAAAGGAATTGGGATTACGAGGGGTTAGTTATTGGAAATTAGGACTTCCATTCCCACAAAACTGGCTGCTGATAGAAGACAATTTTGACGTTATGAAACGATGAACCCTATACATCTTTCTAGGATATCTTAATGCTAAAATTGACCCAATAGGATGCTTTAGCCAGTATCCTATTGGGTCAATTTTCCTATTTCATTGATAAATTTCCATCCCTCATGTCACAGGCTATTCTATTAGTATGCTTCATACTGTTACTCCAATTCATCGATTAGTTCCATCGCCTTTTCCTTCGCCAGCTTCAGTACTTCTTTACCTTCTTCTGTGATTTCGTAATACTTTCTTACCTTTCCCTCGATTACCTTTTCACTAGCCGTTAGCAATCCACTCTCTTCGAGACTATGCAGAATTGGATATAGGGTTCCTGCGCTTATTTCATAACCATGCTCCTGTAGTTCTTCGATCATCCATAGACCAAATACAGGTTCTTTAGCTGCATGATGAAGTATATGAATTTGAATAAATCCTAAAAAAAGCTTTCGTAAAATCTTATTTTTCATAAAACTCACCCTTTCTTTATCCACTATAGATATCGAGTGACTCGGTAGACTATTATAAATACTTACGAAATTTACAGTTAGCTACCTTACACTTTTCTTCGTCAGCTGACATAATTGAGCATAAAGCCTAAGACAGCTCCAATTATTACAACTTTCCAAGGGGCAACCTTCCAAAACTCCAATAATCCAAAGAGGATAATGGCTATGATGAAATCATAGCTTGTTTTTATGGCATTTGTCCAAACTGGATTGTAGAGGGCAGCAAGCAAGATCCCTACAACGGCTGCATTAATACCAGTCAGAGCTGCTTGAAAACTTGGATGCTTTCTAAATTCGTCTAAGAAAGGCAATGCACCTGCAATGAGAAGAAAAGATGGCAGAAATATCGCAATAGTACCAACAAATATACCGCTTATACCATTGATCATGGCACCTAGATAACCTGCGAAAGTAAACAGCGGGCCTGGAACTGCTTGAGCAGCACCATACCCAGCAAGAAATTCTTCCGCACTTATAAAGAAAGGAACCAATTCCCTTTCGATTAATGGTAACACCACATGCCCTCCACCAAATACCAATGACCCTACCCTATAGAATGTATCAAATATACTCATAAGCCTGTGATCTGTAAGTTGCCTCAATACCGGGAGTATCAGCAGTAGACCAAAAAACAGTACAAAAGAAATAATTCCCGCTCTCTTACTAATGGATATGTTCATATGCTGTACATCTGGCGCATGGGCATCATGATACATCATAAGCCCAGCCACACCAGCTATAATAATAATTAGAATTTGAGTTAAAGCTGAAGGTTTTGCAAGGGTCAATGCTGCTGCAATAATCGCAATCGTAATTCTTTGTCTGTCAGGTGTTAGTTTCTTTCCCATTCCTAGTATTGCTTGGGCAACGACAGCAACTGCTATAATTTTTAGCCCTTGTATCCAACCAGCGCTTTCAAGGTTAAAGCTTTGATACATAAATGCAAAGATAGATAATACTATTACGGAAGGAAGCGTAAATCCCGCCCATGATATCACTCCACCTAGCAGCCCTCCCCTTAACATTCCTATGGATATTCCTACCTGTGAACTGGCTGGTCCAGGTAAGAACTGGCATAAGGCAATGATATCTGCATAGAATTTCTCATCTAACCACTTTCTTTTATCAACATATTCGCTTTTGAAGTATGCAAGGTGTGCAATAGGACCACCGAAAGAAGAAATTCCTAGTTTGGTTGATGCTTTTAATATTTCTAGTAATGTATTTTTAGATTTATCATTATTACGATTCATAGTTTCCTCCTTTAATTTAGAACTTCCTACTTCCATTTATACTAATTATTCCAAATCCAGTTCATGCTCATACAAACTCCCTATTAGTTGCACTTGAGAACGTTCAAGTTATTGAACTATGCTCAATTCATTACACTAAGTCTAACACGAAGCTGTCTGAGGAATATTATTTCTTGCTATCGATTTACGTTATCGTATATCGATATAATTATATCTTATATACCCCATATAATGCAATATCTAACATAAATGCTTTTTATTTAGAATACACAAAGCAGCTTGTGGGCTCACTAAATATTTGATCCACAAACTGCTTTACAATCTACCTAATATAATGTTTCTAATTATTTACCACGTTAAAAATGCACTACATTCATATGAATCTTCTTAATAGGCGAAGATTCTATCTGCTATTTGCTTTCTAATACTTCTGAAAGCAAAGGACATTCGTCTCTAAGCATCGAAAGGAAATCTAAATCATGGTATTTTCCTCTTGCAAAGAATGCTTTTCTCATGGTCCCTTCGTAAACAAAACCACATTTCTCTGCAACTTTTCTAGCTGCAATATTTTCACTTGCAGTACAAACCTGAAGTCGTTGAATAGGTTTAAGGGAAAAAATATATGCACAAAAAATTTTAATTGCCTCAGTGCTATAACCTTTTCCACGGTCTTCCTTGGTGTATATCTGGCATCCGACCTCATACCCTTCACTGTCTCCTACTCCCTTGAAGAATGTGATCGCACCCAAGATGCAGTCATTCTTATCGGTTATCAACATACGACCAAAATCATTTTCCCAGAATCCTGCATCTGCATAATGTTTTTGGATTTTCGTTTCATGGTACAAATCAATTCCCAAATATTCTCCTCTTTGATTCAAGTTATTCATCAAAGCAAGCATTGTTGGAATATCGTTATCTTCAATCAACCTAAGATTTATCTTCTTTCCCTCTAACATACGCTAACCCCTCTCACTTTTGCAAACCTACTTTATTCATTGTATTTCAAATCTTAACGAGATCCCTTGCAAAGTTCCGAGCTTTTTCCAGATCTCTATCGTTTGGTCTACCCTTATTTAGCCCCCCTAAAAACTTTGTAAAGCTATAGTTCATAAAACCTTTACAATAAAACTCTCCCACTATGTGAAATTCTTTTGCTATTAAACTTTCCTTTAGGCTTTTATGCATTACCTTAACCGGGATTGTCGAAGTTGAAAAAATGAAAGCATGCTTATGATTTTGAACTTTCAACCCATCAATAAGATTGAATATACTTTGATGGTTTTTGCCATTGTATATTCCTGATCCAAAACCAATCAAATCATAATCAGAAATCATTTCACTCTTAAACTCACTCGGTTTGATAATTTCAGCATTCAATTCTTCCCCCATAACCTTAGCAACATTAAGCGTATTGTTATGATGTACTGAAGCACAAACTATTAATACTTTTTCGTACATAGCCTCTCCCCCTTACATTTCTGTTTAACCCATATGTTCTGAAAGTATAATGGTGTAAGACCGTAAATATCACCAACTCTTTACTCTTCAATTTTATTCCAATATAACATTATATTACCATAGTTTTTCAAATCAATAAACCATGATAAAAACATACCGCTATAAGGTATGTTTTAGGACGTATATGTGTTACCCATTTATAGACCCCTATACCTTTTGATATTATTATTTTTAAACGGCCTTAACCCTTGATATAGAAATTTTTCCTTCTACTTTATTCAGATTTTTAATCTTTAGGGTCGGATCTGTTATGCCGCATTCATCCATAATATTTTCAAGCACTTTGAATTCTTTTCTCCTTATAACAACCTCTACTTTATATCTTCTATTGCCATGATTTCCTCGTGCTAAAAAGTTATTAACAGTATAGCCTTCTTCTCTGAGTTTTTCTGCTATTTCGATCATCTTGCTTTTATTATTCAAAAATACATCTACTTCTAAAATACCCAGGGCAAGTCGTTCCTCAATTTTACTCCCTACAAAAACCCCAAGCGTTTTTCCCAGTGCATATGCAACAGCAAAGTGAAAACCTTCTGAACTAGTCACCTTTCCTACAACCGTTGCAAAAATCATAGCATCTGCAAACACCAAGAAATATACTGGATTCATAATTTTCTTTGCCATCAAGATGCTCTTTAGTGTTGCCAAAATATTCGTAAGGGCTGTTACTAAGAACAAGCCGATCAGTGTTAATATAATATGTTGTGTCATTAAGACACCTCCTTTAAATTTCTAATTTTCATCGAATATACTCGCCTACGCTTATTAATATATTGCTTTCTTCCTATAACAAAAAAGCTAACATGTCAGTATGTTAGCAAATAATGAGTACTTTCAAAACTACATCATTAAACTTCAGATCATTATACAGAATATAGGACTTCCTCATGCTGCTAGGGTATAACAGCAATCATTCTGTACAAAGCTGATGAGGATTAACAATGCAATTATTCATTTTAATCATTCGTATTGAAAATTCAAGAATAGAATAAATTTACTTTCATCACTGGATATTTTGAGAATCTCTAATATGTATTAAGGACGGCATCAACATTCCTATATACGCTAGAAATAAAATGAAAAGCATCTTCATAGTAATTTTGAAACTAACGATAAGATTATATAAAAAAATAATTTGACTGTACATTCATTGATTTTATGAATCCAACTAACAATTCAACTTCTTATTATACCATGTGTTACGGTTTTTTGCAAATAAATATATATTAACAACCAGTTCTTGCTATGGAAATAGAAATACATGGCAATTATCTATTACTAATAGTATAATAATTTTCAAGTACAGCATTCATGCATAAACCTTTTGAGAGGTTATTTCACTCGGAAGGATAGCCGCGTGCCTCATGTATTTTGAAATCTTATTTTGTTGAAAGGAGCCTACTATGTTAGATCCATTGTTTATTGATAAGTTAAAGAAAGCGACAATCTTTGTAATTGTATTCACGTTGATATTTGTGGTTTTTTTCTCTACCCTGTCTTATACCCTGCCATTCGTTTTGGCATTCATCATTGCCCTATGGACAAAGCCTTTGAGTAACTTTTTACAAAAAAAATTAAAAGTTTCAAACGCCCTCTCTGCAATTTTATCTACAATTTTTGTATTTTCCTTGCTTGGAATTCTAGTATCTGCAGTTTTGTATAAGATTACAAATGAAGCAAGACTCCTACTTACAAAGGTACCTGAATTAGAAAAAATACGGGGCTATGTGGATCTCTATCTGAACGAGCTTAGCCGCTTCTTTGGTCAGTTAGACCCCGCCTTAGCAGAAAGAGCTTATCCTCAGCTTACATCCATGCTGTCTGGAACCCTAGATATAACTGTCAGTATCCTAAATGCCATCATCTCCTTTGTCGTTGGACTGCCTATAGCTCTTATGATTGCCTTCATTACGTTTCTTGCAACCTATTTCTTTTCAAAGGATATGCCTAACATCGTTGAAAAATTTTATTCGATTTTTTCCTTTAAAGGCAAGGAACAGATGCACAGCATTCTTAAAGAAGGCAGCGTAATGATCGCAGGTTATTTTAAAGCATATGCTATTGTGGTATTTCTTACATTTCTTGAAACATTTATTGGATTCTCCATCTTAGGAATAGATTATGCCTTAATACTCAGTATCTTATCAGCCGCTTTTGATATACTTCCTATTGTAGGAACTATTGTGGTTTATATACCCCTTGCCTTATATAACCTTTATTTAGGAAATACACTTGTTGCTGTAGGACTCATCATACTTTATATAGTTGTTACATTGGCAAGGCAGATTATTGAGCCGAAACTGGTATCAACGAGCCTTGATATTCATCCAGTTATGATCCTGGCTGCAATTTTTATTGGATTAAAAGCATACGGTTTCTTAGGAATGATCTTTTTAATCGCACTAATGGTAGCCTATAAAATATTAGCAAAAGTACGTATTTTGTAGAAAATAAAAATTACCTCTATCTCAATAAAAGAAACTGCACAAATTGTGCAGTTTCTTTTATTGTTTATTGCTGGATCTCTATCTTTCAATCTTTACCAAAGGTAACAGATTATATTTCTTCTCTCCAGAATCTCGGTGTCAGAAGTATGGCCACTGTAAATAACTCCAATCGACCCAAAAGCATAAAAAAAGATAACAATAGCTTACTTGGATTACTGAACTTGCTGTAAGTTGTAGCGGGTCCTACAAATTCAAAACCTGGACCTATGTTACCTAAAGTGGCAGCTACAGCACTTGATGCACTGATGAGACTTATTCCCTCCAGAGAAATAACGATAGTCCCTAGGGCAAATATAGCCATATAAAGTACGAAAAAGCTTGCAATCCCAGCTAAAGTATCCGGTGGTACCGCTCTATCCGCAACCTTAACGGATATAACAGCCCTTGGGTGTAGTATTTTTGAGACTTCCCGTTTGATTAGTTTTAACAGAACCAAGATTCTTATATTCTTCATCCCGCCCCCTGTTGAACCTGCACAACCGCCTACAAACATAAGCATAAATAAAATACCTTTGCTAAACGTGGACCATTCGTCGAAATTAACTGTAGCATATCCAGTGGTAGTAATAATTGAACTCACTTGAAATAGTGCATGCCGAAAGGATACACCTATATTCTGATATACTTGTGTGTTAATATTTATCGCAATTAGTATTACACTTATTCCTATAATTGATAAATATAGCCTAAGTTCTTCATTTTTAAATACATCTTTCCATTTTCCTTTATACAGCTCATAATACAGGGAAAAGTTTACACCTGACATAATCATAAATACCGCAATCACGACTTGAATATATGGACTGCTGAATGCACCTATACTGGCATTTCTCGTTGAAAACCCTCCCGTGCCCACCGTTCCAAAGGTATGAAGGGCTGCCTCGTATAGGTTCATTCCACCTAACATTAACAGTATTATCTCGGCCACTGTAATAATGACGTACGTCTTGTACAATAACTTAGCAGTATCCTTTATTCTTGGTACAATCTTATCGGCTACGGGTCCAGGGCTTTCCGCCTTGAAAAGCTGAAAACTGCCTACACCCATTGCTGGCAAAATTGCAACTGTAAAAACAAGGATACCCATCCCGCCAATCCAATGGGTAAATGATCTCCAGAATAAAATTCCTCTCGGCAGCACCTCTATGTCATTGATAATTGTGGCACCTGTTGTGGTAAATCCAGATACCGTTTCGAAAAAAGCATCAATCAAAGATGGTATGCTTCCAGAAAAAACAAAGGGTAATGATCCAAAAAAGGAAACAACCACCCACCCCAAAGTAACAATGGTTAAGCCTTCCTTTGCCTTAATTTTTTTCTTGCCTTGGGGAGCCTGAGATGCGATATAGCCAAGCATTAGCATCATCACAATACATCTGGCAAATGCAACCTTGTCCCCTTCATCGAAATATATAGCCAAGGCCAATGCCGGGATCATACTAACTGCCTCAACGGCTAGTAGATTTCCTAATACCTTTATTACGACTCCATAATTCACTAAATGCTCCTCCTCTTTCAGGGTTAAAGAATGACTCCAAGGCTGGTATTTCTGATAACAAACAGAAGATAACAATTCTGTCATTTGGCTGAATCACTGTATTTCCTCTGGGAATTATAACTCTTCCCTGACGAACAACTGCACCTATAATAACCCCTTTAGGTAATCCCAGTTCAACTATAGGTGTACCGGTAATCCTCATGTTCTCTTTCGCAATGATTTCCGTAACTTCAGCCTGCCCTTCTAAAAGCAAAGAAACAGAAACAACCCTGCCACCACGGATGAACTTCATAATTTCGCCGGCAGTGATATTAATAGGGTTTAGTGCTACATCAATCCCTAATTTCTCTATGATATGAACATAATTCGACCTGCTAACCTTGGCTATTACTTTTTCTACACCTGACTGTTTTGCCATTAAGGACATAAGCAAATTCTCCTCATCATAGCCAGTTACACCAATAAATGCGTCCATGGAGGACATATCTTCTTCTTCAAGGAGATTTATATCTGCTCCATCTCCATGAATTACCAAAGCATTATCCAAACTTTCAGACAGATATTTACACCTTTCTTTATCTCGTTCAATAATTTTCACATATAACCCTAGCTGAGATAATTTTTTCGTCAAGTAATATCCTATTTTTCCGCCACCAAGGATCATTACTCTTTTGACATACTTTCTCTCAATATTGCCTTTGCACATGGTAGCCAGCTGATTAATGCTATCTTTCTTACCTACAACATAGATTATATCACTCTCTTCAAGAATCGTACCCCCATAAGGAATGATGATATCACCTTGTCGGGATATGGCAACAATCAATAAATCTTCCATATGCCCTAGGTCTGCTACCTTTTTTCCTATATAATCAGGAAGATTATTAACGTTAAAATCAAACATCGAGACCTTACCTTTAGCAAACTCATCGGTGTACAACGCATACCGCTTAAGCAAGCAGCGCATTATTTCATTCGCAGTGGCAAGCTCAGGATTTACAACATAATCTATTTTCATTTCTGATTTAAAAAACTCTAACTGCTGGGCATATTCAGGATTTCTTATTCTCGCAACTGTACATTTACATCCTAGCTTTTTTGCAATGGAGCAGATAATCATATTGGTCTCATCACTACTCGTCACTGCAATAATCAAATCACACGTATGGATATTCAGTTCTTTTAATGCTTCTAGTTGCACACCATTTGCTTTCACTGTCAACACATCTAGATGATCATTAATCCGCTCTAGTACCTTTGCATCAATATCAACCATCGTGACATGGGTATCACCTATAAGTAGTGCTTCAGCAAGCTTGTATCCTAATTTACCAGCACCTACAATAATTGCTCTCATGATCTTCTTCCTTTCAATACACTGTTATAATTCTATGCTCTGATAAAAACATTATATGTTTATCTAACAAAACGAACTAGCATTTACACTGATTATCCACCTCATATAGGTCCCCCTTCTTTCGACATCAGACATCTGATGTCCTCGTACTATTTTATCAGAATTTTTATTTTTTGTATCTACTTATTTTATAGACTTCTCCGATTAACTATGCTATTACAAATATACCATGATTTCTAAATGCTTTCATCAATTTTGCATAATTAATACAAAATATATCGGTCACAGTTATATATTTGAAGCAATAACACAATTGATATATACTTAAGCTAGTAAATTCTTTTTAAAGAGTGGGTGAAAATGTGAGAAGTTTAAGACAAAAATTCTCTATAGTCTATCTTTGTCTTGTAATCATCATTGCCCTTGTGGGTATGATTTCTGTATTTAATTTTTATGGTCTTACCATGACTATCGATGGACTAATGACCGATAACTATACAAGCTTAAAGATCATAAATAATATGATAGAATCCTTAGAAAGACAAGATAGTGCCATATTAACCTACACCAGCGGCAACCGAGAACTAGGCTTAAAAACTTTCAATTCAAGTATTGATAAATTCTTAATGTGGTACTATAGAGCAGAAAATAACATTACTGAAGTGGGCGAAAGGGATTTAGTGACACAAATTAAAGAACATTATATGATTTATATTAATTCCTTTGATGAACTAAAGAACATGTCCAATGAGGTAGATCAAGAACAAATGATGGAATACTACACAAATACAATTAATCCTACTTTTCTATTACTTAAAGAGGATTTGCAAGCATTATGGGATATAAACGAGTCAGCCATGTTTCGCAACAAAGAACGGACAGCTCAAAATGCAGAAACTTCCACTTATTTGGTCCTAATGGTTTCCTTAATTGCAGCCATTGGGGGTTTTCTGATTTCCAAATTTTTTGCCAACAAATTTACCAGACCTGTCGAACAGCTGACAGAATCTATGAAACAAGTTCAAGCTGGAAATCTAGATACGCGGATTGATATAACATCCGATGATGAGATCGGTCAGTTTTCACAGGAGTTTAATAAAATGACAGAAAGGCTTATGTCATTTGAACATAGTACCTTAGGAAAGGTTTTAATGGAGAAAAGCAGGTCCTTAGCGATCGTCAGAAGTATAGCAGACCCGTTGATGGTTTTAGATAATGATTATAAAATACTACTCGTAAACAAAGCTTTTGAAGATATTTTTCAGACACAAGAATCACAAGCATATAGAAAGCACTTCCTTGAAATTGTTAGGATGAGCGAATTATACGACTATATTTCATCTATCGTTTCTGGTCAAGATATACAATTTAAGGAAAGTACCTTCTACCATGAATCAAACAATGCACATTATTATTTTAATGTAACACTTACTCAAGTTGAAGATATTGAATCGAAGATGAACGGTGTAGTGGTTCTCTTTCAAAATGTTACGGAACTGAAAAAACTTGAAAGAATGAAAACCAATTTTATATCCACCATTTCCCATGAATTTAAAACACCGCTTACATCCATTATGATGGGCGCAAGCTTGTTAGCAGAATACAATATCGGTGATCTTAATCCTACGCAAAAGGATGTCCTATCCACTATAGAAGAAGATTGCCAAAAACTAGCGAATTTAGTGGATGATTTGCTACACTTAGCGAAATTACAATCTACAAAATATGTGTACGTTATGGAGCTAACTGAAATTGATAGGATTATTGAAAGTGCTATAAAGCCATTTTACCATCAAACAAAGAGCAAAGAGGTGGACCTTTATTATTGCATTGAGAATGATCTGCCTAAAGTAAATGTAGACCAAGAAAGAATCACTTGGGTTCTCAACAATCTAATAGGCAATGCCCTAAAATATACAAAATCAGGTGATAATATCTCCATAACGTCTTATCTGCGTGATGACCAGGTTTATGTTTCTATAGCAGATACTGGCATCGGTATTCCCGAAGAGTATATAGATAAGATATTTGAACAATTTGTCCAAGTAGAAAACTCTGACTTAGAAGTTAGAGGAACTGGTCTTGGTCTATCCATCGCAAAAGAAATTGTACATGCCCATGATGGAAGCATATGGTGTGAAAGCACCCCTAATAAAGGTAGTTGTTTTACCTTTACACTGCCTATACCTCCAACAAAGTTCTAGCCCAATCATTAAGAACAATTACTCAAAGAGGTGATTTAGTCATGAAAAAAGTGCTTATAGCAGATGACACTAAGAACATTCGAAGCTTGCTCGCTACATGTCTTGAGCATGAGGGCTTTGTAGTCACCAATGTAGAAAACGGTGAGGAAGCTTTAGAAGCTTTCCATAATGATGTATTTGATCTTGCCTTCTTAGATATTAAAATGCCTAGGATCAGTGGTACTGAGGTACTTCGCCGCATTAGGGAGCTCAGCATCCAAACACCCGTTATCATCATAACCGCCTTTGCAACAATTAAAAATGCTGTTGAATGTACACAGTTAGGCGCTGTTGCCTATTTACAAAAACCATTTACAACCAATCGTATAAAACAAGTTTTATTTGAAATAATGGCAGAGCGTAATCATCAGGCTACAGTTGAAGATTTACTACGATTGAGTAATGAGAAAATCACCCATGGAAATCTAGAGAGCGCTCTCATGCTACTAAAAAAAGCCCTGTCTATAGCACCTACAAATTCTCTGATATATGCACGTTTGGCTAAAGTATATGGTCTATTAGGAAATACTGAAGATGCTGCGAAGTTTACTGCAATCTGTAGCGTATTGATGCATAAAAACACCTGATGTCTTTGCATCAGGTGTTTTTATTATAGTATTAACTCTTCTTTTCAATTTTCTGTATATCATTGTTGTGGCCTACAACCACTATAACATCCTCTTGATATATAACATCTTGGGCGCTTGGCGAGATATTAATCTCTGACTTTTGTTTGATTGCCATAATATTCACTCCATATTTTACCCTTATGTTAATATCTTTCAAACTTTTTCCCACCCATTCCTTTAACGGCGTTATTTCAACGATACTATAATCAGGTGCAAGCTCAATATAGTCAATAATATTTGAAGAAACTAGATTATGTGCCACCCTTACGCCCATCTCCCTTTCAGGCAGCACAACCCGATCTGCACCAGTTTTATAGAGAATCTTAGCATGAAGCTCATTCTGCGCTTTAGCAACAACATATTTAACCCCTAGTTCTTTTGCTAATAGGGTAATCAAAATAGAGGATTGTATATCTGACCCTATTGCAATGACTGCAACATCATAGTTTCTTATGCCAAGAGATTTTAATGAACTTTCATCTATAGCATCCATTTGAACAGCATGGGTAACCGCATCTGCCAACTCTTTTATAACATCTTCATCCTGATCTATGGCTAACACATCATGTCCTACCCCGTAAAGTGTACGTGCTACACTTGAACCAAACCTGCCACATCCAATTACAGCAAATTGTTTCATATTTTCCCCCCTGCTCTACAATTACTTATTATTCTTGATATTTATAGTACTCTTTATTTATAAGTTACTGATTAGCTAGAAACAGCCCTTGCTTTCACCTAATATTTTGTATACACGTTATCTATTTTTAATATGACCCTAGAATTCTTTCCAAAAACTCTAGTTCTTTTCTTATAAGTCTTATTCTATGTCCATAATACGATAGGCTTTCAACTTCGAATGGAGACAGATTAACATACACATCTATCAATTCATCTAAAATTTCCGTCTTATTTTCGATAGAAACCAACACTTCTTCTTTACTTTCCATATTATCTGCTCCTTTTACATCTCATATATGGAATACCTATTAAATTTGGATCCCCCGCTTCCAAATGGAACTAAGCGCATTATCTTTAAATTATAGCCCCACCGCAGATTATGGTCAAATTCAGCCTCTTATCCTATGGCAAATCATCCAATCTACCAACCTTGATTTGAGCAGATTATATAAGTATTCCTTCATAATATTCTTTAAATCGCCCTTATTCTATAGGTATTCAATCTGATAGTTCCCTCACTGATATGATATATAAAAGCAGTTTATGCTTTGTGAAAAGACTAAAAAAGAGCCCTCAGGACGGTTCCCGACGGCTCTTTCATAAATTCATTTTGTTATGATCATTTCTCGATATATAACTTATGCCATATCTATCTTTTCCAGTTCATCTCCCAGATACCTAGCGATTTCCTTCATCCCGAAAACTTCTGCTTTCAGTTCTGCATCAGGGTTATAATTCGTATTTGTATTTACATCATAAGTAAAAATCTCACCATTCTTATCCATAATAAACTCAATACCTGATATATGGATGCCATTGGCTTCAAGAAACTTTTCGTATTTTTCAAGAATAGGATTCATGAATCCTTGGATAATTTCAAACTTTGGTTTCTCAATTTCTCCTACTGGACAGAAAGCATCACCAATTTGACACGCATCTGCCGGGCATAGTTGAAATCCCTGACTAGTGTCTACTCTAACAGCATATAAGAACTTTCTGCCAATAAACTCACACCGTGTAATGAATGGTTCATCCGACTGAATATATTCCTGTATCAATGTGATACCATCGATTGGCTCATCAAAGCTAGACCCTTCGACATATTTTTTTAAGGCATCAATATTTTGAAACAATTGTACACCAAGGCCTTTTCCTGCTCTGTTATGTTTTGTAATGAATGGTCCGCTAAATTTCTTTGCTGCTTCAATAATTTGTTCTTTTCCAACAGCAGCAATGGTTTTCGGCGTGCGGATTCCATGGGCATTAAGTGACGTATACTGAGCAATCTTGCTGATTTCTAATTGCAATGCACGACCCGAATTGATTACCTTCCTTCCATGTCTCTCCAACCATGCTATCACAGCTCCCGTATATTCTGGTGCATAGCGATGATTTCGGGTATGGGAAGAAGCACTCATTCGATTGTAAAATACACCTTCAGGTGGCTCAACTGATAAGTCTAGAACTCCCTTGTCCAAAAACCAATCCTCATAAGGAAGTCCAAGTTCATCTAGCCCCTTGAGTAATGGTGCTGTCCATTCATTGTTTTCATGAATAATATATATTTTCTTCACCAATCATCGCCCTCTCTTAATTGTTTATTAAACTATCCTTATTATTCACATCATTTTACTCAAGTTTAATTATATATTCTATTGTTCCATAAATCAATCTATATATTCATTAGGTAGATCCTTGTACGTTTCTTCAAAAGAAAAAAACGCCAAAGTTCGGGGAACTGGCTTTCAAGGGCGTGCATTTTTTAGACCACTTCTTCATCTCTCTAGCTTAATGGGTAACACATATACCACTATTTCTTTGCATCTGGAATAAACAGCTGCTTTCCATTTGCCTTGTAATCTCCAATGATTTTCTGACCTTCGTCTGAAGTGATAAAATCTATGAATGCAGCTGCAGCGTTCTTGCTTAGGTTTGAATATTTTTCTGGATTTACAGCAATAATACCATATGGATTAAAGAGAACTGGTTCACCCTGTAATACAACCTTTAAGTCTACTTTATCAACAAACTTATACCAAGTACCGCTATCAACCAATGTGTATGCACCCATCTCGCTGGCCATGGTCAATGTTGCGCCCATACCTTGCCCTGATTCTATATACCATTTGTTTCCTTGAGGCTTTAGGTTATACTTATCCCAAATGGCAAGTTCCTTTTTGTGGGTTCCGGATTGATCCCCTCGTGATACAAACTTAGTCTTTGCATACGCTATCTTCTTCATTGCTGATTCTGCATCTTTCGTGTCCTCAACCATCGCAGGGTCATTTTGGGGTCCTACCAAGAAGAAATAGTTATACATAACATCTTTTCTATTTACACCGTAACCACTGGCAACAAATTCATCTTCAGATTTTCTAGCGTGTACAAGGATTACATCAGCATTCCCTTGTTTTCCCATCTCAATGGCTTCCCCTGTTCCAACAGCAACAACCTTTGTCTTCACATCATATTTTTTATCAAAAGCAGGGATCAACACGTCTAACAGTCCTGTATCCTGGGTACTTGTTGTTGTAGCAAGTACCATTGAAGATTCAACTTTTGGTAGTTCTTGTTTTTTCACTGGCGTGCTTGCTTGAACAGGTGCTGGCCCTTCCACTTTCGCTAAGTATCGTCCATAGGCAACACCTAGACAACCAAATATCATTGCGACTACAAATAAAACAGTTAAGATCGTTTTAAACCTTCCCCCTTTTACATAAAACATTTTCTCCCTCCTTTGCTTTGAACATGTTCTCTTTGTTTTCTCTATAATATCACAAAGACAATCCAGAAAGGATTGTCTTTGTGATATTATAGAGAATTTATAAAATCCATCCAATGATATAGCTTTCTCTGTTTTTTCTAATGAATGATGCGCTAACCTGTCTTTATGCTTTTACTTTGAATCGATTTGACATTGCTTGTAAGTCCTTGGCTAATCCTTCTAATTCTTGGCATGAAGCAGATATTTCCTGCATTGCAGCAGTCTGTTCTTCCGTTGCTGCCGATACAAGCTGAATCTCTTCTGATACATCTTTACTCTTTTTCTGGATAACATTTGTAGACAAATCAATATTATTGCTAACTTCTGCCACCTCATTAATAGATACTGTTATAAAGGCTATCTGGTTATTCATCGTATTTACAAAATTTATGATCTCATTTAAAGCCTTGCCTGTATCCTTTACCGTTTCTGTACCCGCTTGCACAATCACATTATCCTCATTTACTACACGATTTGTCTCTGCAAGTTTATATTGAATTTCTTGAATTAAATCCTTAATCTGCATCGTGGATTCTTTGGAGTTTTCGGCAAGCTTTCTGATTTCATCAGCTACAACTGCAAAGCCTTTTCCCGCTTCACCTGCTCTGGCTGCCTCTATGGATGCATTTAGTGCCAATAGATTGGTTTGTTCTGCAATCGATTGTATTGTTTTAAGAATTTCATCCATTTTTGCAGAGCTCTTATTGATTTCGCCTAATGCTATGTTCATTTTTTCACTGCTTTTTTCTAGATCAGCCATACTTTCCATGGCATCCTTTACTTTTTCTTCACCAACCAACGCACTTTTATTGGCTTGTTGGCTTGAATGATTTATGGTTTCTGTGTTTGATAAAACACCTTGTATCATAGCTGACACTAATTGTATTTCTTCTGTGATACTCACAATCTCAGATAACTGGTCATCAGCGGTCTTTGCCACTTCTGCAGATGAAATAGCAACGCTTTCCGAAGCATCAGCTGATTGCTGCGAAATTGTTGTTAACATGACTGCAGACTTAGCCACTTGCTCTGCCAAGTATTGTGAGGAACGAATTAACTCCTTTAGACTCCCGACTGTACCCAACAAAGCATTTCCTAGCTTTTCTTCATCAGTGCTGACAGCTTGCATATCGATGGTAGTTGTAAAGACACCCATAAATTCTTCTTGCTTATAATAGGGCACCGCTAAAACAATGGCCAATTTATCCGTTGTTTTTGAAATCACGATGTCAGAAGTTTGAGGCTTACCTGTCTTTTTGGCATTCTTAAAATATTCTCGATCCCCATTATACACCAGCTTTGTGCCTAAGGAGTTATATATTTGTTGTCCTGATGCATCGGTAATGAAAAATACAGCTATTTCCTTATATTTAGCAAACATCTGTTTCTGTTTTTCATGAATTGTATCAATATTGTAATTGCTTTGGTAATAGATTTTTGTTAGTTGAATCAATAGATCTTCTATTCTATCTAGATTTTTTTTGGTGTTGGCACCCATAGGTATATCTATACATAAATTTCCTTTTGCCATTTCTTCTATTGCGTTTATGATATCCTCCGTTTTCTTATGGCTTCTTGAACGCTTATATAGATCAAATGCAAACAGTAAAAGTATGTATACGAGAAAAGCAGAATAACCAAGGTTCACATTCATCACTTTCAAACCATCAATAATTGGAATCAAAATCACGGGCACCCAATAAATTGAATATTTCATCAACATAGAAAATAATTTTGACAGCATACCTTCTCCCCCTTGTTTGGATACTTTCAATAATCAATTGCTAAAACTTCTGCAAAGTGAATCGTAAATCCATTTAAAATATTTTGTTCATATCTTTCTTCCCCTGTTTTTTCATTTTTCTACAAATTTATAAATACTTATTCGACATTTCCTAAAAACATCCTTCCAAAACTTTTCATAAAGAGCTGGTATATATTTTAATTAAGTAATATTCATTCTTCTCCTCAATCTAATAAAAACTCCTACTAAAGCAAGTATAGTCTCTTAAGTATGGATTGTTATAAATATTTGACATTGAAAACGCTCCAATAAATCTATATAGGTCATACAGATTCATTGGAGCTTCCATCATTCAAAAAATATTTGACACCCTATGAAGCCAACTTACTTCCTCTTATCAATCTCTACTACAATTTTATCGATTAGGTCTTGAACTTCAAATCCACCTCTTTCGCTGATCATTTCCATGGTCGCTATAGATGCCATGGTTTTGAATACTATAGGATTGTTCAACTTGCTGAATTTGGGTGATATTTGAAACAAAAACTCTTTTACGAAGGGATATTCTTTTATTACATCGCCTATGACCGTCTGTTTTGTAATACCATATCTATTTTCTTGACCAGGATGTTCTTCTATGTCTTTTATGTTTTCTTTTTTGTCATTCCAAGACAAGAGTCTCTGATTCCCAGTTAGACTTCTAATACGTGTAACATCCTGCATCATTTCCAATACACCTCTGAAATTCCCTTTTTCATCTCGAACTGCATTGTAAATGATATAGATAAATTTTCCACCTATCTCAAGCCAAAACTCCGCTTCATCATGCTCTCCTGCTCTGAAAGCTCTTATAATCTCTTCAACGGTACCTACGCTCTCTCTTGGATGACAGTTTTGAACCTCTCTTCCTATAACGCCTGGACTTCGTGGAAATACTCTATGCTTGGTGTCACTATAAAATTTCACGATATCATTCTCATCTACATAAGATAAATCCACCTGGAGATGCTTGAAGATGAGATTGATTTGTTCAAGGCTCAATTTTCCTTGACTGACATCAAGTACCTCACGATTGGATGTCATGTTGAGCATGCCATGTTTCCTGAATACATCAGCCAAATCCTTTAGTAATTCATTATTCGAATGGGCACCCACATCTTTCTCAGCTTCTCGTCCATATGGCGGTGGAGATTCAATGAGGCAATAGCCAATTTCGTCGTCTCCTTTTCGCATTTTGACAAAATCCTCATCAGAAAGCAGATCCATTGAAGTGGGATAAAGAATCTCCTCTTCCTTAACCATCATATCCTCTACCATTTCTATCACTTCATCTTGAAGCTTCAGGAATTCCTCATCCTGATCACTCTCCAAATACTTCTTAGCTTTCTTGATCATATCTTTTATATTATTCTCCAAAGTCCACATTACTTTTGAGGGCTTATCGAAGCCTTTACTTTCTAACGCTGGGTACAGTTGATTTTGTTTTCTAGCAAAATGGATATCAATCTCCGTCAGTCGATCATAAGCCTCTGCCCATTGATTCTTGATAAAATTTTTCTTGAGCATCTCCCTCATTTGATTTAGGACTTTTCGGAGGGCATCTACTTCATCCAGGTAGGTTCTGATAGGATGTCCCAATGCCAGAATTAATTTATTGGATACAAGAAGTCCTTCGAATATTTCCAATATCTCATCCATTCTCTCTGCCAGCACATCATCAGAAATTCCATACTTTTGAAGGTATTGTTCGCATATGGCAAACTCTTGGGCCGTAACTTGGTTAAAGGATTCCTTCATCTCTCTTTTTGCTTCTTCAAGGGAAATCTCACCATTCAAATAATTTAGCTTTATGGTCATAATCTTTTCAATCTTCTTCTCGTCAAAATCTAGATACTCTCCCATTTGAATTTTTTCTAATTCCTTTTTCATCTCCCTTTCATCCTTTCTTGTTCATTTATCAATCGAGTGTTTGAGTCGACCTTTCATATAGTCAATACCTTTACAGGGTGGCTTCTTTACGACTTTCAATCTATACCTATCTTTATTTCAAAAAACAACCCGAAATCAAGATTCCTGGTTGTTTTTTGTATTTTTGCGATTATATTTTATGGCTTAAAAACAACGACTAAAAACATTTTAAATTGCTCTTTTGCAAGGAGCGCATGGGGGATTCCCGCCGGCATGACAATGACATCACCCTTCTTCACATGGGATACTTCCTCCCCAATTGTAATTTGTGCCTCACCATCAAGTATGTGTACTAAAGCATCCCCACTTGAAGAGTGCGAACTGATTTCTTCCCCCTTATCGAAAGCAAATAGGGTCATACTTAGGTTCTTTCCTTGCGCTAAGGTTCTACTAATCACCTGTCCTTCCTGATAATTTACTAGCGTTTCCATTTCCATTGCTTTTGAAAATTCAATGTTTTTGATCATCTGTTCCATAATAATCCTCCTCAAATATTTTTTATATATTAACAATAGCCTATACAAACTTATTCATTTTTATTGTTTACTGCTGTGTTAGATCCCTATAAGCTGTTTTTCACTTCAACCTACCTATAATTTTTACCCAATTCACTGTCAGGTATTCCCTTTGTAGTATACACGTCTTTGCTTTTCTCATCATATAAACTTGAAATAGCTTCTTTACATGATTTGGTTTGGATCGGTATTTACAAATGTATCAATGCTTTTTATACTATCCTCTAGCTTCTGATCTACAATGCTTGCCTCTTCAACATGATGTATGAGCTGGGTATTTGTTTTTTGTAATAATTTTTCTATACTATTGATATTATTTAGCACATCTTGAACATATATCTTCTGCTTAAGGATTATATCAATTACATCCGTCACTTCCGTTCCTATATATTCAATAGCACCTAGGGCCTGATCAATTCTTTCCATAGCCTTTTTTGAAATGAGTCTTCCTTCCATAATGGATTTTGTGCTTTGCTCGGCCTTTTTCAAAACATTCTGTGTCTCCGTTTGAATATTCGTAATCAAACCACTGATATTCTTTGTGCTTGCAGCAGTTATTTCTGCTAATTTTCTAACCTCTTCTGCCACTACGGCAAACCCTTTACCTTGTTCTCCTGCACGGGCAGATTCAATCGCTGCATTTAAAGCCAAAAGATTTGTTTGCTTGGCTATACCAGCTATGACCCCAACAATTTCCCCGATCTCAGCTATTTCTGTACTCAAACCTTCGATGCTTTCATAGGTTTCCTGGGTCTCTGCTTCTAACGATAGAATGATATTAGAGATATTTTCTATTGATTCTTTTCCATCTGAAGATTTATGGATTGTATCCTCTGTGGTTCTTAATAATTCTTTACTTTTTAAACTCAATTCATCCATTGACTTATTTGTTTTATTGCTCAAATCTGATACTCTTGTGATTTCATCCTCTACTTGCTGCGCTAAATTCGCCAAAACACCATGTTCGTCATTTACAAGATGATGTTGATGAATGACAGTTTCTATCTGCATATGCACATTTCTTAAAAAGCTAACATACTCTTCTTGCCTTGATTTATCTTGTAAATTATCTTTAACCTTTAATGCCTGTTCTACAGTATTCGAAGTATTCTTTTTGAATAAACTTAACATCGTATGCCTGCCTTTCTCACCAGAGATTTGCGTCTTTTGTTGATTTTTACACCGCTCCTTGATGTTTCTTTAGATTCATTATAGTCTATGAAAAAGGTAAAATATGTGATTAAAATCAAATGACTAAAAAGATACACAAAAAAAGTTTGCGGCTTTACCCACAAACTTTTTCCAGTTCATATTAAAAACCTGGAGTTTATCATAAACTCTAGGTTTTTAGCTACCCACATCCTATTAAACTATTGGCTTTTTCTCTCTATTTTTTGTATATCATTGTTGTGGCCTACAACGACGATGACATCCTCATGACATATAACATCTTGTGCGCTTGGGGAGATATTGATCTCAGCCTTTCGTTTTATTGCCATGATCGTTACACCATATTTTACTCTTATATCTATATCTTTTAAATTCTTTCCAATCCATTCCTTTAAAGGTGTTATTTCAGCAATACTATAATCTGGTGCCAACTCAATATAATCTAAAATATTTGAGGAAACCAGATTATGTGCCACTCTCACACCCATTTCTCTTTCAGGCAGTACGACTCGATCCGCACCAGTTTTATAGAGAATCTTGGCATGAAGCTCATTCTGAGCTTTTGCCACTACATACTTAACACCTAATTCTTTTGCCAATAACGTAATCAAAATGGAGGATTGTATATCTGACCCTATGGCGATGACTGCCACATCAAAATTTCTTACCCCAAGAGATCTTAATGAAGATTCATCAGTGGCATCCATTTGTACTGCATGGGTAACAGAGTCTGCTAAATCTTGTATCACATCCTCATCCTGATCTATGGCTAACACGTCGTGACCCGTTCCATAAAGTGTCCTAGCCACACTGGCACCGAATCTGCCACATCCAATGACTGCATATTGTTTCATATTTTGCCCCCTACATATACTTGCTTTCCAAAATATTATAGCGTGATATTAAAAATACACGCTAATAATTACTCACTTTCTTTCGAAAGGATTAATTATATTTAAATTATAACTACATCTTATCCTTAGGTCAAATCTTGACAGTATAAATAAACATAGGCGGCCTTTACAAAGCCGCCTATGTTTATTTATAACTTTATATAGATTTATAGTAGATCAAGTCTGTATATACTTCTTTATTATATTCCTCATATCGCACACCAGCTAAAGTGAAATCTTGTTTATGTTTAAAAGCAAGGGAAGCAAAATTTGGTGTAGGGCTAACGATCACCTCTTGAAAGATATGCCTAATCCCTTTGTTTTTCAGGCATTCAAGCATATGATTATGCATGATGCTTCCTATTCCTTGACTTGTATTTTCAGCCATGACAGCAATTTTGTCAACCAAAATAAAATCATCAATTCGATCTATATCAAACTCAGGGTTCCATGAAATATCACATATCCAGTTTGGATTTTCCCTAAGCCAGTCCTTCTTTGTATACGCCATGGTAAATCCCACGATTTCACCTTCATCTTCTGCTACATAAAAATGTTCTAGGCTTGTTATCTGTTTTTTAAAGAAATTTCGATAATATTTGGGTTTCTCCGTATAGTTATCCATGAGAAACCCTTGATTGGCGTCTTTTTCTTCATACCCCACAGAGCAGGCGACCTCATAAATCGAATTTAGGTCCTTCTCCGTTGCAGGTCTCACCTTCATTGCATTAAGTGTAACGATTTTATTCGATGCCACATAGTCGATCTGACTATTATCAATAACATCCATAACTATTCATCTCCTTTATACATCATTGTTTAGGAAAATGGACATATGGATCATGTCATCACATTCTCCTCTTTCTACGCTTACGAAGTTAGCTGACGGATTCGGGTCGAAAGAAGACTAACCCTACTCATGAATGAGATTCACCCCACAAATGGTTCCCCCGTTTCCAAGTTTTAGGAATTCAGCGCGATACTTTCTATTCTATTTAATTACTTTCCTTTTATGTCGTTCTAAATCTGTTGGTTCCAATGCAGTTTGGATACCTTGTAACAATCCAGCTACTCCTGTCATCTTATATTCCCTCTCACCTTTGCATACTGGACATTGGCATTCATCTTTATAGGGTTGTGGCTGTGTGTAGGTTGTAATTACACCTTCAAAGTTTCTCAGGATCACCTTGTCTGGTGATTGGGAAATCATGTACTGCGGCATTACTGGAATCTTTCCGCCGCCACCAGGTGCATCCACTGTAAAAGTAGGCACTGCATAACCTGAAGTATGTCCTCTTAAGCCTTCGATAATTTCAATTCCTTTGGAAACTGGTGTTCTAAAGTGTTCGATACCTACAGATAGGTCACACTGATAAATATAATATGGTCTTACCCTCATTTTCACTAGATTGTGTACCAAGTCCCTCATGATATGGACACAATCGTTTACACCCCTTAACAGTACGGTTTGGTTTCCTAGTGGAATTCCTGCATCTGCCAACAGTGTTAAAGCCTTCTTTGCTTCTAGTGTCATTTCCTTGGAATGGTTAAAGTGTGTGTTTAACCAGATTGGATGATATTTTTTCATCATGCTTACCAGTTCTAGCGTGATTCTCTGGGGCAGAACCACTGGCGTCCTAGAACCCAGTCTTACCACTTCCACATGGGGAATTTCTCTGAGTTTGCTGATGATGTACTCAAGACGGTCATCATTTACCAACAAACAATCTCCCCCAGATAACAATACATCTCGTATTACTGGTGTATTTCGGATATACTCGATGGCCATGTCAATACGATCCATTGGCATCAGATCATCCTTCTGTCCTGCGAACCTCCTTCTTGTACAGTGCCGACAGTACATGGAACACATATCCGTAATGAGCAGCAGTACCCTATCTGGATACCTATGGGTTAATCCAGGTACAGGAGAGTCTTCATCCTCATGGAGTGGATCTTCCATATCAGCATCACTTTTGCAGGTTTCGTATATAGTAGGTATTGCCTGCTTTCTCACTGGACAGTTTGGATCATCTTTATCCATGAGCAATGCATAGTATGGGGTGATTCCCATTCTTAAGATTTCCAATGACTTTGTAATTCCCTCTTCTTCTTCCTTTGTAAGGTTTACTACCTTCTTAAGATCCTCTACTTTGTCGATTCTGTTTTGTACCTGCCAATGCCAGTCATTCCATTGCTCATCGGTGATGTCTTTCCAAAGCTCTACTTCGTTATAGTGTCTCACCGGTATTCCCCCTTTTCAACGTTGTATATATTTCAAGCGCTCTGTGCCCCATAGAAGTACTCCAACATTACTTCATTGGCATAGAAGGCTGGAAATCTTCTTAATACAATTCTGTATAAAACTTAAACTTATCTCCCCGAAGGATGCTTTTTCTAAGCTCTATGGGTCTCTCTCCATGGGTCAAAGTAATTCTCTCCGTATAAAAAACAGGTGAATGATACACGATGTCTAGATACTTCGATTCATAATCATTAGATACCTGGGGTTCAATATACTCTTTTGCCTTTACAATCTTTCGGCCATATTTTCCCTCTAAAAGATCATATATAGAATTTTCCTCTAAATTATTCTCTAAAAAACCTGGTGCAACTTCCTCTGGAATGTACGAGGTTTCTAATATTAGCGGCATTCTATCAAATATTCTAATCCTTACAATCTCATAGATCATAGCATTGGTTTCAATATTTAGCTTTCTTGCAATACTGGGTAAAACCTGTATCAATTCTTTGCTTAAGATGATTGATGATGTTTTCTCATGATGTTCCGTAAATTCCCGTCCAAAGCTGTAAAACTTAAGCAAGCTTTGCTCGATCTTAGGCTGACTTACGATAGATCCCTTCCCTTTTGCCGTATAAATCAAACCTTCCTTTTTCAGTTCGTTCAATGCATTGCGAATGGTAGCCCGCGTAACACCAAATTCATCACAAAGCTCATTTTCAGACGGAATTAGCATATTCGGCAAATATATTTTGTTCATAATTCTTTCTTTTAAAATATCCTTAATTTGTAGATAGTATGGAAGATAACTGCTTTTATTCAAGCTATCCATCGTAATCTCTCCTTCTAACATGTATATAATTACGTATAGTTTTTGTGTCTAATGAGTTTTACATCCTATTAAGTTATTTACCTTGTTCACTTGTCTATACAAGTATTATTATATATATTCTCTTTTTTGTCAAATCATTACTATCTAGACTTATTTGAAAAGCATTGGATGTATTACATTATATTCCAAAAATTAAATAAAATATTTCACTGTACTAAGACAAATAATTAAATATGTGCTACTCTTTAATTTTACATTTAGCTTCTCTGTAAACATTTTTCTGAAAGGCTGTGTTCTATGGAACTATCACCACGACTATATCATTGGCTCGTAAGGCCTAATTGGGCTACTAGGCCATTTGTTAATAAAACTTTTGACACACTGCTTCAGGATATAGATTTTAGAAATAAAGATATCTTAGATTTTGGATGTGGGGTTGGATCTATTTGTTTTAAGTTTGATCCAAAGCATTATGTTGGTGTCGATTATGATTACCGAAGAATACGATATGCTCGATGTATGAATAGGAATTATCAGTTTCTAAATTTCAATGGTTCCACCATAGACTTAGAAACTCAAAGCTTAGATTACATTCTTATTATGGCTGTGCTTCATCATATCCCATCATCTCAATTACATAAATATTTTCATGAATTTCACAGAGTATTAAGAACAAATGGTAAGATTATCGTGATAGAGCCTTGCTTCTTAAAGGACTCCAAGTATAGAAACTGGTACATGAAAACCTTCGATAAAGGTAATTATATACGGAATCAAGAGGAGTACATGGAATTATTCTCTCGAAACAATTATCATATTGATAACGTGAATATATTCTGTAAAAACTTTGTCTATAATGAAATCTTCTTCGTAGCATCACAGCATCAATGATCTAGCCATAGTGCATCAATCAAATAAGCCAAAGGCCGTATGATAATCATACAGCCTTTAGCTTATTTGAAGTTCCAAATAGTGTATCTTATTTAATAAATAGCTTGACAAAGTATCTCAATTATTGATTATATTGAGGTTCTTCACTTTTTACAAAATCAAGTCTGCTTTGAATTGTCTGGGTTACACTATCCATGGTTGTAGAAAGATGTTTAAACATTTGGCTCGCCTGTTGGTCATCTGTATCAAGGGAAAATGTCTGCAAATCCGCTGCTAAGCTTTTTGCACTTGCTAAGGCTTTTTCTAATTTACTTCCAGTAGGCATGCTATTTCCTCCTATAAACTTATTTTACTGCCCTAAAATAGTATTTGCAGGTGGAATTTAATTATTTGTTCATTATATATTCATTTTATTGTAATCTAACCATTTTTTATTTTACGAAAACTATCGGAATGTGATTCTAATCAAAGACGAAAATCTCTATTCCATATACAATTAAATTAAATAATAAATGAATTGGAGGGTTTATGATGATAAAAAACTTTAAAGCAAGTGAAAAAATCGGTGATATCGTAGCAAGATTTCCGAAAGCTGCCGAGGTATTTAAGATATATAATATTGACTTTTGCTGTGGTGGGGATCGACCATTGTCTCAGGCTATAGTAGAGCAAAAGCTGAATCAAAAAGAAATTTTAGAGCGTTTAGAAGAACAGTATGAAACACTGAGGTCCATGGAGCTTGAAGATGTAGACTTCAGAAAACGATCTATGACTGAGCTTATTGATCATATCTTGAATACCCATCACGTCTTTGTCAAAACCGAACTACCTAGAATAAGTGATTTAATCACCAAAATTCTACGGGTTCATAGTGTAGAGCATGGTCAGACCCTGAGTCAAGTTCACAAGCTGTTTGGCAGCCTTCGAATGGAAATGGAGCAGCACTTAATTAAGGAAGAAGAAATACTATTTCCTAAAATAAAAGAATATGAGCAAAATCCTAGTGATCAATTACTTGCTGAAATAATCTCCGTTATGGAGGAAACTGAAAATGAACATGATGGTGCTGGTGATTTGATTAAATCCCTAAGAACAGTTACCAACGACTTCAATGCTCCAGGCAACAGCTGTGCCAGTTTTGTCTTAACATACAAAAGACTTGAAGAGTTTGAGTCAGACTTATTCCAGCATATCCACTTGGAAAACAATATTCTTTTCCCTAAAATAAAAGCTTAATACAAAGAAAAAACCAGGATTCCTGGTTTTTTCTTTGTATTATTAGTTTATCTTTAATTCTTGCTTTCCAGTTACAGAACTGTTGGCATCAACTTTGAACGTCTCTTGGGCTTCTTTTGTTGTGAAGTATACATTACCATCCACCTTAGCGTTTACTAATTGGAAGTTTGGTACTGTTACATACACATCACCCTTGAAAGTTCCGCCTTGAATTCTAGCTTCAGGACTGTTAATTGTTAAAGTAGGTGCTGTCAACGTATAGCTCTCTACTGAAACCTTCTTACCTTCTAAAGAAATTTGGTTGTAAAGAGAGATTTTACGCTGAATAAGTTCATTACCAGCAGCATCTTTCTTACCATTTTTGAACTCGCCATCTAGAACAAGATCTTTATCAGTTGCTAAATCATTAAGCACAGAAATGATCCACTTACCATCTTTGCTGATGCCCTTTTCAAAAGCTTCTACATTGTCTACTAAAGAAGCAGATGTTGTCGTATCGATTTCTGTTAATAGTTGCTTTCCTGTTACAGAACTTCCAGCATCAACTTTGAATGTATCTTGAGCTTCTTTTGTTGTGAAGTATACATTACCATCCACCTTAGCGTTTACTAATTGGAAGTTAGGTACTCTCACATAAACGTCACCCTTGAAAGTTCCGCCTTGAATTCTAGCTTCTGGGCTCTTGATTACCAATTTAGGTGCAGTTAAAGTATAGCTCTCTACTGATACTTTCTTGCCATCTAATGTAATCTGGTTGTAAAGAGAGATTTTACGCTGAATAAGTTCATTACCAGCAGCATCTTTCTTACCATTCTTGAACTCGCCATCTAAAACAAGTGTCTTATTTGTCGTTAAATCATTAAGTACAGAAATAATCCACTTGCCATCTTTGCTGATACCCTTTTCAAAGGCTTCTACATTGTCTACCAAAGAAGCTGATGTTGTTGTATCGATTGCAGTTAATAACTGCTTTCCTGTTACAGAGCTTTTAGCATCCATTTTGAATGTATCTTGCGCTTCTTGTGTTGTGAAGTATACATTACCATCAACAGTAGCATCTACTAACTGGAAGTTTGGTACTCTCACATAAAGGTCACCCTTGAAAGTTCCACTCTGGATTCTAGCATTTGGGCTCTTGATTACTAATTTTGGTGCTGTAAGCGTAAATCTAGCTGTTACATTTTTATCTTTATCTTGTGTATAAAGTGCTATTTTACGTTGAATAGCATCTGTTCCATCAGCGTTCTTCTTACCGTTTTTGAATTCACCTTCTAAAACAAGTGTCTTATCACTAGTTAAATCATTAAGGGTTGAAATAATCCACTTACCTTCTTCGCTGATTCCCTTTTCGAAAGCTTCAATATTGTTTACTAAAGAAGCTGTTGTTACAACATCTACTGGTGTAGGCTCAGGAGTTACAACTGGTGCTGCTGGATTTAATTTTGCTAAAGTCTTAGGACCAACAATACCATCAGCCTTTAAGCCGTTTTTACCTTGATAGCTCTTTACCGCTTCTAATGTACGCTCTCCAAATACTCCATCAACGCTAAGCTTAAATCCGTTCTCGTTAAGCTTCGTTTGAAGTAGTGCAACATCGCTACCATTGGATCCTACCGCAAGTAAACGAGCTACTGCTGTTGCCACTGTAGTAACTGCTGCTTTTGGTGCCGCAGTAGTCTTAGGTGCTGTTGCTTTCGGCGCTGTTACTTTCGGTGCTGTTACTTTCGGCGCTGCTGGTGCCTTAGGTGCTGGTGCCGCTGGTGTAGCTGCTCCTGTAGCCGCTGAAACAACGTCAACACCTAGAGGACCTAACTTTACACCTGGTACCACTGACAATGATAATGCCGCTACTAATGCACATGTTACTGGTTTTAGGCTTCTTTTCAAATAAATACCCTCCTTATATGTATATGCTCTGTTTTTGCATTTCCACGAAATATAAATATCTTCTTTCCAGTCTGACAAACATCAATATTGATTGTTAATTATCAAACTGCATTAAATAAAATATTTTCCTATTTCGTAGTAAATACTATCGGATACATTATATCAATAAAGTAATCTACAACACAAGTCATTAGACAGATATTTTGTCAAATTTCTACAAATTCCTCATTTTTCCTTATTCAATAAATCTTCAAATTCAGCATGGAAAAGGAGAATCCAGATTAGATTCTCCTTAATTATTGATGTTATTGCTTTTCATTTTCCATATTGTCTTCTTTACGTCTATCCACCATCATCTCATGCTTATTGGGAACGAGTCCAAATTCAGATAAAAACTCTTTGCTAAATTCTGCTCTACTAGCATTTCTAGGACTTTTTTTACTAACCTTCATATAATCACCTCACCATTAGTATGTGATTATACAACCAATGTATACTTAGACTACGGTTTCATATCAAAATCTATTTCGTGTTTTAGGATTTCTTCAATTATCTTTTCAATAATAAATATAAGAAAATCACAAATTATCTCAATTCTTTATAGATAAATATCTGAAAACTCTAAATGGATGGTCTCAATATTTGTTTCCCTCGCGGCAGCTGCTTCGCTATTGGAAAAATCTTCTTCATTTTCTATGGTCTTTACTGGCAATTTAATTAAAAATTGACTCCCTTCACCAAGTATACTTTCCACTGTAATTGTCCCTTCGTGTAATTCAACGATTGATTTTACTAGAGACAATCCTATCCCACTGCCTTCTCTTTTTCTAGTCAAGGTTGCGTCCACTTGTCTAAACCGATCAAATATAACATCCTTTTTATCTTCAGGGATACCTATACCCGTATCTTTTACAGATATGAGAATTATTTCTCCTTGATCATATACGTCTACAAATATGTTTCCATCTGATCCGGTAAATTTGATGGCATTGGAGAGTATGTTTAAAATGACCCTCTCTATTTTCTCTGCATCACAAGCCATTATCTTTTCTTCAATATCAGTGTCAAATATTAGCTCTATCCCCTTGCTTTCAATGTAGCTTGCCACCGATAGCACAATATCTTCAACAATTCCCACAATATTATGGTTCCTGAGGTTCATTTTCATGAATCCAGTATCAAGTTTCGTAATATCAATCAAGTTGTTGATCAGTCTTAATAACCGATAGCTATTTTGTCTAGACATATTTACATACTTATGCAGTTTTTCTCTATGTACACAGTACTTATGCTGGCAAAATTGAGTATTTATTAACTGGGTGGCACTCAGAATGATGTTTAATGGTGTCTTTAATTCATGGGAAATATTTGAAAAAAACTCTGTTTTCAGCCGGTCATATTCTAGTACCTTGACCAATAGTTCTTGATTTTCTTTTAGGGTGTTATTTAACTGAAATTCTATCATTTTTCTTTCAGTGACATCATGGACGATAGAAAATATAAGCAATCTCTCCTTAACTTTGATCGGACTGCTGTAGACTTCCACATGTCTTCTCTCTCCATTGGCTAATATATGCTCAAATTGGAAGAACTCATTTCTATTTGATATCACTTTTTCCATCGCTTCATCAATGTAATCCTGACATGCCGTATTAAGATGGTAAATTCTGATATTCGTTAATGTATCTTTATTGTAGCCATAATATTTGCAAGCGGATTCGTTGGCATCCACAATCTCTCCAGTCGCTGGATCAACCAAAAGCATGACCGCTAAATTATTTTCGAACATACTGACATAATACTCCTGGCTTTCTCTTAAATCACTTTCAAGGCACTTATACTCTTCAATGATGGTATGTACCCCTACCATGGACAAAGGTACTCCGTTTTGATCCCAGGTGGCTTGGCCCCTGCTCTGTATCCATATATATTGATCGCCTTTTATTTTAACCCGAAATTCAATTTCATATTTTGGTATCTCCTTTATTAGATAAGATTGTAGGAAGTTTAGAACACGATCCCTATCATCAGGATGTAGTAAAGATGTCCAATCCTCAAAGGTATAGTCCATGTCATCGAAGCCTATTCTTCTCCGCCAAGGCAATGAGTGATACGTTTTATTTGATGCGATATCCCATTCCCAAAACCCATCCGTGATATTATTAAATATATACCTGTACTGTTCCTGAACATCCCCTATTCGCTCCTGATCCATAATGATGTTATTCCCCCCAGGTCAAACCAATCAGCATGGACTCCTATGGACACCATCGATTAGTCAGAATCTTTAAAAATTATTTTTTATTTTCTTTTATTTTCGACGTTTTTTACCTTATTCCTCTTTTCTTTGTGCTGTATAGTTTACTTTTGTAAAAATATGTTTATTTATTGATGGTAATAATTTTTTCTGCCATCTTATCCATGGAGATACAATGGTCCATGCTCTGCTTTCTCAATATATTATAAGCTTCATCCTCTGGAATTTTAAACTTTTCCATCAAAATGCCCTTCGCCCGGTCTATCTTTTTTCTACTTTCCAGGCTATGTTCTAATATGGCTACTTTTTTCTCTAAAGAGCGAATTTTTCTCGCATTTCGAATGGTAAATTCTACGGTTTGATGCAGCTGTTCCTGTTGAATGGGCTTCATAATGTAGGCATAAACGTTCATCACTTGCAGCTTTTCATAAAATCCCTTACTGGCATGATTCGTGATAAATAGTACTGTAGAAAGCCGATCCTCTTCTATGACCCGCCCTGCCTCATAGGCCTGAATTCCCCAAAGGTTCACATCCATAATCACTAGATCTGGAAAAATGCTCCTGGAAATCCTTATAGCCCCCGCTCCATCTGTTGCTTGAAACAGTTTATATCCCTTTATCGTTAACAGCTCACATAGTTTTTTCCTTGATGTCTCGCTGCTATCCGCAACCAATATACTATAACTATTCATCTCACCCACCCCAAACAGCAAGCTATGGCAATTTTCTCTATCTCTATGCAGAACAGACATGCCTGTTCCCTACAGCAATCATCTAAAACTTTCTCAGGTATCGATCCAATTCCCATTGAGAAACATACCGGGAGTATTCTGTCCATTCGTATAGGACGGCATCTACAAATTTCTCATAAGTATGCTCTCCAAGGGCTTCTTTGATGACCTCATCTTGGGAAAGAAATTGTACCGCCTCATAAATATTTCCAGGTAGATATTCAATACCTTTTTCCTTCATCTCCTGCTCTTCCATGTGATAAACATTACTTGTAACAGGTGTTGGGGGATCAATTTTGTTTTTAATCCCATCAAGACCTGCCTTTAAAATAGCAGCCAGGGCCAAGTAAGGATTGGCAGATGGATCTGGACTCCTGAGTTCAATTCGCGTAGAATTTTCCTTCTTTGCAGGTATCCTAATCAGCGGACTTCGATTGCTGGCAGACCAAGCAATCAATATAGGGGCTTCATAGCCTGGTACCAATCGCTTATAAGAATTCACCGTAGGATTGGTGATGGCTGTAAACCCTTTGGCATGTTCCATGACCCCTCCAAGAAAATGATAGGCCACCTGGGACAGCTTCATCTCATCCCCTTCATCATAGAAAGCATTCTTACCATCCAAGGTTTCTAAGGACATATTGATATGCATACCTGATCCGCTGACACCAAACTTTGGCTTCGGCATAAAGGTGGCATGAAGGCCATGTCTCTGGGCAATGAGCCTTACTACCATCTTAAAGGTCATAATATTATCAGCAGTAGTCAATGCATCGGCATACTTGAAATCAATTTCATGTTGACCTGGTGCCACCTCGTGATGGGATGCTTCGATTTCAAATCCCATCTCCTTTAAGGTCATGGTCATATCCTTGCGGGCATTCCCGCCTAAGTCAATGGGTGCCAAATCAAAATAACCAGCGTTGTCATGGGTTTCCAAAGAAGGCTGCCCCTTTTCATCGGTATGGAACAAGAAAAACTCGCATTCAGGTCCCACATTCATGATGTATCCCATATCCGCAGCCTCTTTCAGTACTTTCTTCAAGGTATTTCTTGGGCATCCTTCAAAAGGTGTCTCATCTGCTTTGTATATGTCACAGATCAATCTTGCTTCCCTTGGATAGTTGGTCCAAGGGAGAACGACAAAAGTGGATAAATCCGGCCGTAAATACATGTCAGATTCTTCGATTCTAACAAATCCATCTATGGATGAACCATCAAACATAATCTCATTGTTTAATGCTTTTTCTAATTGTTCAATGGTAATGGCTACATTTTTCATAACGCCTAGAATATCTGTGAACTGTAGATGAATGAATTCTACTTCCATTTCTTTCGCCCTTTCCATGAGGGCAATTTTTGGGTCCATACAATAAACCTCCCCGCTTTACATATTCGACTTTACATATAGATTCACCAACATCTTTTCTAGAATCTCTTTTGCTGTCTTTGGATTCGCTTTTCCCTTTGTAGCTTTCATGATCTGCCCCATGAGAAATCCTACTGCCTGAGATTTTCCATTTTTAAAGTCATCGATGGCCTGCTGATTATAATCAAGTATCTCTTTAACTGCTGATTCTAATTCATCTGTTCCGCTAATCTGGGCTAATCCCTTTTCCTCCACAATTTCTGTAGGACTTTTATGGGTGATGGCTAACGCCTCGAATACTTCCTTACCTGCAGTACGGCTGATCTTACCCGCTTCGATCATTTTAATCAAATCTCCCAGATGTACTGCCTTTATAGGAATCTCATCCCCTTCTTCATCTTTCAGTAGTCTTAGGATTTCAACAAGAATCCAATTTGATGCTTCTTTTGGCGGAACCCCTTCAGCTATTACCGCTTCAAAGTAGTCTGCCAACATCTTTCTACCTGTAAGGATATCAATTTCTTTTTCACTCAATCCGTAGGTTTCTGCAAATCTGGTCTTTTTTTGAGTTGGAAGTTCTGGAAGGCTTTCTTTTACCTTCACGATATCCTCTTCCTGGATGAATACCGGCAGCAGGTCGGGTTCTGGAAAATAACGATAGTCATGGGCATCTTCTTTTGACCGCATAGGTACTGTCTTGCCCTTGGCACTGTCCCACTTTCTTGTTTCCTGCTTAATCTTGTAGGCCTCTCCAAAGGTATATAGTTCTCTTTGACGTTTCTCTTCTTTCTGAATAGCCTTTAGTATCTCCTTAAAGGAGTTCATGTTCTTGATCTCCACCTTTGTATTCAACGCCTGCTGTCCTAATGGCCGGATGGAAATATTGGCATCACATCTCATAGAGCCTTGTTCCATCTTGCAGTCTGAAACTTCAACATACTCCAACATGGCTCTCAATTCTTTTAGAAAGGTAACGGCCTCTTCAGCAGACCGCATATCTGGCTCCGTAACAATCTCTATCAAGGGTATGCCGGTTCGATTATAATCGATGAGTGTAACAGGGGCATCTTCTAAATGTATCAGCTTCCCCGCATCTTCTTCTAGATGAATTCTTGTAATCCCCACCCGTTTTTCCCTGTCATCCAATTTGATATCTACAAATCCTTTTTCGCAGATGGGCAAATCAAATTGAGAAATCTGATATGCCTTGGGCAAATCCGGGTAGAAATAATTCTTTCGGTCGAACTTGTTTACATGATTGATTTGGCAATTTAAAGCACTGCCTGCACGCATAGCAAGATTTACAACTTCTTCATTTAGCACAGGCAGTGTGCCAGGCAATCCTGTACAGATGGGACATGTATTTTCATTGGGTGGAGCACCAAATCCCGTGGAGCATCCGCAGAATATTTTTGATTTTGTTTTTAATTCCACATGGATTTCTAGTCCTATAATCGTTTCAAACATGTCTATTCTGCCTCCTTTAAGAATGCTGTTTCATGATAAACCCCTAGCCCTTGTTCTAAGCTGTAAGCCGCTTGCAGCAGCTTCTTTTCTGTATAATGATCACCGATCAACTGTAATCCAATGGGTAGCTTTTCTTTACTGAAGCCGCATGGAATGGATATAGCCGGTACCCCTGCAATGTTGATGTTCACCGTATAAATATCTGCTAAATACATCTCCATGGGATCAGCAGTCTTTTCTCCTATGGAAAACGGCAATACTGGCGATGTGGGCGTTAAAATAATATCATAAGCCTCAAATGCCTGTTTCATTACTTTTTGTATCTTTTGACGAAGCATCATGGCTTTTTTATAGTAAGCATCATAATAGCCGGAGGAGAGTACGTAGGTTCCCAGCATGATCCTTCTCTTTACCTCTTTGCCAAAACCTTCAGTTCTCGTATTTTCCATTAATTCTTCAATGCCAGTAAAGTTTTCTGCCCGATAACCATATCGTACACCATCGTATCTGGCAAGGTTGGCACTGGCTTCTGCAGAAGATATGATATAGTAAGCAGAAAGCCCTGAATCCATAATGGGCAAAGAAAATTCCTCCACAACAGCACCATCTTCTTCTAATTGCCTCACTGCTTTTTCAATAGCAGAGCGAATCTCTGGGTCCAGACCTTCCTTAAAACACTCCTTCGGAATACCTATACGCAGACCTTTCACACCCTTATGCAGATCTGAAATATAATCCTTTTCCGGCTCCCTTTGAATACTGGTGGTATCCAGAGGGTCATGACCTTGGATTGTTTGAAGGCTTATGGCACAATCCTTTACTGTTCGTGTAAAAGGACCAACTTGATCCAAGGAGGATGCAAAGGCAACCAACCCATATCTTGAAACCAATCCATAGGTAGGCTTTAATCCAACTGCACCACAAAACGCAGCGGGCTGTCTGATGGAGCCACCGGTATCTGATCCGATGGTTAGTGGGGCAAAACCTGCTGCCACTGCCGCTGCGGAGCCCCCCGACGAACCACCTGGAACTTTATCTAGATGCCAAGGGTTCTTCGTTTTTTGGAATGCTGAGTTCTCCGTAGAAGATCCCATGGCAAATTCATCCATATTGGTTTTTCCTATGATAATTGCGCCAGCATCCTTTAGTCTTTGCACCACTGTGGCATCGTAAGGAGGAATAAAATCTTCTAAGATTTTTGATGCACAGGTAGTCTTAATCCCTCGGGTACAGATGTTATCCTTTATAGCTACTGGAATTCCCCCCAGCATGCCGATGTCTTCCCCATTCGCTAGTTTTTTGTCTATAGCTTCAGCTTCCTTCAATGCCGATTCTTTACATAGCGTGATAAATGCCCCAATTTGAGGATCTAATTTGTTGATACGATCCAAATAACCTTGAACGATCTCCGTCACAGTAAATCGCTTTTCTTGATAAGCTTTTTGAATCTCCTCGATGGTTAGCTCTTCTATTTTCATGGTGTCACCCCTATTCTATAACCTTTGGAATGGACAGATAACTTTCTCTCATCCCTTTTGCATTTTGAAACAATTCTTCCTTATTCTCAAAGGGTTTTATCTCATCTTTTCTTAGAATGGACTTCCCTTCTTTTGCTGCGGCTAACCCTTCCATACTTAGATCTTCCTTGTCTAGATTTTGAAAATGATCTAGAATCCCCTCAAATTCCTTGGCAAAAGTTTCTGCCTCATCCTCATTAAATCTCAACTTTGCCAGCTTGGCGATGTAGTTAATGGTTTCTGTGGTTATCTTCATTTTTAATCCTCCTAGGGTACAATTCTGTTTAAATCTCTTGGGAATAGTGTGGACTCTCGAATGTTCTCTAAGTCTAAAATCTTCATGGTGATTCTTTCTAATCCGATGGCAAATCCTCCATGGGGTGGCATGCCATATTTGAAGCTATCTAGATAAAAATCAAAATCATCTGGGTTTGCACCGAATTTGATAATATTTTGTTTTAGCATCTCATAATCATGAATTCTCTGGCCACCTGTGGTGATTTCCAATCCCTTATAGATCAGGTCAAAGCTCTTGGTCATACCCTCCATTTGATCATCAGGCATAGCATACATTGGTCTCTTGGCAGCAGGGTATTTCGTAATAAAAACAAAATCACTTTGATAATTTTCCTTTACATATTTTGAAAACAATATCTCCCCTTCTGCATCAATGTTCCCCACAGGTGACTTTTTGTCATAGTCCTCTAATAATATTCTTTGTACCTCTCCCAATGGAATCCTAGGTATTTCAGGAATTTCAGATAATACAATCCCAAACATCTCCAGTTCCTTTCCACATGTCATATTTAAATGCTGAAACAAGAATCTCATGAAACCTTCTTCTAAATCCATCAAGTCATGTTCATCTTGTATAAATCCCATCTCTATATCTAAGCTCACATACTCGTTTAGATGTCTCCACGTATTATGAAGCTCCGCCCTGTAGGCATGCCCTACTTCGAAAACTGACTCAAAACCTGCCCCAACCATCATCTGCTTATAAAATTGAGGACTCTGGGCCAGGAAAGCTCTGGTTTCGAAATAGTTTACAGTGAACAGTTCTGACCCCCCTTCAGTTCCTGAAGCCACAATCTTCGGTGTATGGATTTCCGAGAATCCATAGCCTCTCAGGTACGTACGAAATGCTTCTACAATCTCCCCCTGAATTTTAAATACAGCCCTTCGGTCTGGCCTACGCAGCCCTATGGTTCGATGATCTAATTGTGTTTCTAGGGATGCACTGATATCCCTTTGATTGATACTGAATGGCAAAAGTTCATAATAGGTTTTTCCTAAAATCTCCAGGGTTTTTACCCGAACCTCAACCCCTTCTGGCGCCCTATCATTCTTAAACACAGTACCTTCCACTGTTACAGACATTTCCAGTTTTAACGCCTTCAGCAGTTCCTCATCTTCTACGACCAACTGGACAATCCCCGTTTTGTCTCTTAAAAAAACAAAAGCAAATTTTCCAAAGCTTTTCATTTTGTATATCCAACCCTTTAACAATACCTCTTGCGTTTTCATCTCTGCCAATTCCCGAATCCATACTCTTTGCATATTTTCGTTCTCCTTTCTCATTGTTATTTTCCAAAAAAATAAATAAAAGCCCATCATCCCTGTAAAACAGGGACGAAAGGCTTGCTTCCGCGGTACCACCCAAATTAGCTATACGGCTCACTTTATCAGTACGGAAATATTATCTATAAATCGATACTGTCCAATCTATAACGGTTTGGCTCCGTCTAAGCCTACTTTCCCAATGAATTTCGGTTAGCAACTCCGAGCTGTTCTTCGACATAGGTATCGTATTGGTCTCTCACTATCACCAACTCGCTGAAACTACTTCCTAGGTTTACTCTTCTCATCATCGTCTTTATTTTCTCTTTTTTATGAATTTTACGCCTATTCTCTTTTTTTGTCAATACTTTCTATGAAAAAAATTAATTTTTATACACATCATTTTTTATTTATGTTACTATTTCCATTCTTCCTTCTTTTTATACCTCTTGTTCTATCCTAAGGTTGATTGTTTAAAGCAACTTTTCCTTCATCTCCATTTCGAATTCGTACCACATTGGCAATCTCATAAATGAATATTTTTCCATCACCAATTTTGCCTGTATACAACACTTTTTTTGCTGTTTCTACCACCAATGCTACGGGTACTTCACAGATTACTGTTTCTACCTTAATCTTGGGCAGCAATTCTGGTGTATAGGTAACGCCTCGGTAATTTCCAGTCTGGCCTTTTTGAACACCACATCCCATCACATTACTGACAGTCATCCCCATGACGCCAATTTTATTGAGGGCATCCTTCAATTCCTCGAACTTGTTCGGTCTGGTGATAATATCCACCTTGGTAATTTTATCCATACTCATCCTCCTTATCAATGGATATTTATAAACTTTTATGGTTAGCTGGATCTTTAAATTTGATCGCTATTTAAGTAAATAACCCTTGGTTGGAAGTCAGCGTAGCTTTCTGTCCCATGCTCTTTCTTATCCAGTCCTTCCTCTTCCTCTTCACTGCTTACACGTAAACCCACCGTTTTATCTATGGCCTTGAATAGATAATATGCGGTAACATTGGTCCAGAGCGCCACGGCACCTACCCCAAGCAGCTGAACAAACAGTAGTTTTGTTCCACCCCCATAGAACAACCCTCCATCGGTGGCAAAGATACCAACCAACAGGGTACCTAAAGCACCACAGACACCATGGACGCTTATGGCACCTACTGGATCATCAATTTTCATTACATTCTCAATAAACTCTATAGCCAATACAACGACGATACCAGAGATGATACCTATGACAGCAGCACCGCTTGGACTCACAATATCTGTACCGGCAGTGATTCCTACCAGGCCGCCTAGTGCGCCGTTTAATGTCATACTCACATCGGGCTTATTGTAACGAACCCAAGAGAGAATCATAGATGCAATAGCCCCTGCTGCTGCTGCCAGGTTTGTGGTCACAAATATATGAGAAACAGCCTCTGTACTTGTTCCAGCCAACGTTGACCCAGGATTAAAACCAAACCATCCAAACCATAGTATAAATACACCGAGAGCGCCTAGGGTGAGACTGTGCCCCTTGATTACTTTAGGTTTTCCATCACTTGTAAACTTGCCCAAACGTGGTCCAATAATCCACGCACCCATGAGGGCTGCCCAGCCCCCCAGGGAGTGAACCACGGTAGAACCAGCAAAATCATGGAACCCAAGCTGTGCCAACCAACCACCTCCCCATATCCAATGGCCGACGATGGGATAAATCACTGCACTAATGACCAAACTATAAATGAGATAAGAGCTAAACTTTGTTCTTTCTGCCATGGCACCGGACACAATCGTTGCTGCCGTGGCACAGAATACCGTTTGAAAAATTAAAAATGCTTCTTTGGGTATACCTAATCCCAAATGTTCAAAGGAACTCAAGGAAAAAAGATCCACTTTCCCAATATAGCCGCCTATATCGGTTCCAAACATAATACCAAATCCAAACACCCAGAAGACGACTGATCCCACTGCAAAATCCATCATATTCTTCATGATGATATTCCCTGCATTTTTTGCCCTTGTAAACCCAGTTTCTACCATTGCAAAGCCTGCTTGCATAAAAAATACCAACGCTGTTGCTACCAATACCCACATTGTGTCAATTGCCATCCCATAATCCATGAATAACTCCTCCTTCTCTATTTTTCCTTTTACCTTTTTTCATCATGATGCCAGCTGTACATCAAAAAAGAAAAAAGACGTCAACAAACAAGGAATTCTATATCCCTTGATTGTAGACGTCGTTGCCTACGTATTACTATGCATTTTTTAATATAGGAATAATCATAATATATTTTTTATATTTTTGCAACATGTTTTTTGAATTTTTATTTTTTTCTATTTTCTTATTCAAAACCGCTAAGCCTGACTACTTATTGCTCTTCATTAAGAAGGATAATGCAAATAAACTTTCACTGACATGGACATTTTCTACCACCACATGATTTGGTATTTTTAAGTCCACTGGCGCAAAATTCCAAATGCCTTTAATACCGGCTCTTACAAGTCTATCCGCTACATCTTGGGCACTTGATCCCGGCGTACATATGATGCCAATATCAATTTGATTATTTTCAACAAAACACTCCAAATCATCCATATCTTTTATTTCAATGTCTCCAATTTTCAAACCAATCATCTTTGGGTTTATATCAAACATCCCTTTGGGAATAAATCTCGACTCCTTCAAACTTGTATAGTTCGCAATCGCTTGTCCTAAATTCCCTGCACCAATAATCACTGTACTATATGTCTTATCCAATCCAATAATTTTGCTGATTTCATGATAGAGCACTTCCACATTATATCCATATCCCTGCTGTCCAAACTCTCCAAAGGTGTTAAAATCCTGCCTGATCTGAGAAGCCGTAAAGCCCATGACTTTACTTAGTTCTTTTGAAGATATAATGGTAACACCTTCAGCTAAGAACTCCGCCAAATACCTATGATATTTGGGTAGTCTCCTGATTAGCGCCATAGAAATTCCACTACTGGGTTTTAACACCTATATCACTCCCTCAGTTGTATTTTAACGTTTGCCTTCTAGCCGTATACAGCCCATATAGGCAGTTTATTCTTTCGCCCTTTGTTTATTATTATATTTCATTAAAAAGGCCCCAGTCAAATTTTTCCTTTATCAATCATATCTTTGATCCTTCATGGTCTATACAGCAAATATTTATACTAAATTTTTATGACTGATGGATTCAATTTCACATATTCTTTTTATTAATAAATCATTTCTCCTGAAATGAATAATCGGGTCTTCGTATCGTTTGGATTCTCAAAAATCCTTTCATGGTTTCCGCACTCTATGATGCTGCCATTCATCATAAATACTGTATAATCTGCCAACCTTTTGGCCTGAAACATATTATGGGTTACAAGAACAACGGTGGTTCCATATTCTCTCTTTGCGTGTACAATCAGTTTTTCGATTTGGCTCACATTCGCTGGATCTAGATTGGCTGTGGGTTCATCTAAAAGTAGCACCTTTGGTTGAAACACCATGGCTCTAGCTAAAGCAATTCTTTGGGCTTCTCCACCAGAAATGGTCTCTGCCCTTTGGAGGGCAATTTCATTTAAACCAATCAACGCTAAAATTTCATCTACACGTTTCTTGATCTGATCCTCAGGTGTCTTACGAATCTTAAGTCCATAGGCAATGTTATCGAAAACAGTTCCATGAAACATGACTGCATGTTGAAATACCATGGCCATAGATCTTCGATTATGATCCCCATGTCTCATAGAACCTATAATATTCTGATCCTCAAAAAAGATCTTTCCCTCATCGGGAGGTACAAGTCCATTCAGTATAGATAATAAGGTACTCTTCCCTGCACCACTAGGCCCTATGATTGCCGTAATCAAACCCCGGGGAATATTGAGCTCATCAATACACAATACTTTTTTCCCTTTGAACGCTTTTGATAAGTTATTGATCTTGAAAATATTCTCCATATTACAACCACACCTTTCCCCGGCGGATCATATCTATACCTGTAGTGATAAACAGCGACAGAATTAATAAAATAATTCCTAGGGCAAGGGCTTCTTGAAATTCACCCATGCCTTTCTGCAGGGCGATGGCTGTTGTCATGACCCTTGTCTGATACCGTATATTCCCCCCCACCATCATTACTGCACCTACTTCAGCCAACAATCTGCCAAAAGCAACGATAATAGATGATCCAATGGAATAACGGGCTTCCCTGATTAGAATCCATACCAGTTGATAACGACTGGCTCCTAAGCTAATGGCTGTCTTTCGCAGTAAAGGATCTAAACCATGGAGTGCAACGATGGTAAGCCCCATAATAATAGGTGTAGCCAACATAGTTTGGGCCATCACCATGGCTGTTTGGGTAAACAATAGCCTTAAATCCCCAAATATCCCGAACTGGTTCGATAGAAGTATGTACACAACAAGACCCACCACCACCGGGGGAATGCCCATAAGGGTATTAATCATATTAATCAATACATTTTTCCCCTTAAATTCCTTTAATGCGATGACGGCACCTACTGGTATGCCCACTAGTGCACTGAGTATAACAGCTATCGTCGATATTTTCAACGAAAGAAATACGATTCCATATAGTTCAGGATCAAAGGATAAAAGATTTTTTATTGCCATTATAAATGCTTCTTGAAAATATGCCATGCTCTTCCTCCTATATGAATATATAAATAAAAACAATCCTAAAAGGATTGTTCTACTCAAAACAGTATAGTCGCGTACACTCTTTTTACAGTATTTTCCTTTCCTAACATGGGAGGCTTCGAAATTTCTCACAAAACCCTCTGGTCAAACCACAGGTTATAGCTTCATAGAAGAATCTTTAGAAGATATAACTCGGAAAATATTCTCCGTATTAAATTCTTGTTTGAGCATTTAAATGATCGTACATGCCTAGTTATTATTATATTGATTTCCCCTATCAAAGTAAATATTGTTTTATAAATCTTCTATATATTCTTAAACATTATATCCTGTTGGAATTGCTTCCATTTCATTGATACGAACATATGATAAACTATGCAACATTTTATAAGAAAGGATGAAGCTCATGGTATCTATTCCTGTTACGCCAAATAATCCTTACCCTAACCCTTCTCTCGCTATTCTCCCCATGTTCTGCCAGATTCCTCAACATCTTAAGGTATCTGGGAGTGCAGATGTTAAGATAACTCCAGATATGGCCTCTGTTTCTCTTGGGGTGTCCACTGAAGATCAGGACCTTAGCGTGGCACAAGAAAGAAATACGCAAATAATAAATAGGGTAATACAAGGCTTACTATCTTCTGGTATTCCCCAGAAAGATATTCAAACCCAATCCTATACCATAGACCCTCAATATGACTATGTGGAAGGACGTCAGATATTTAGAAACTATCGTGTTATCCACATGCTTTTGGTCACGATCCGCAGCTTAGACAGGATCGGAACGATCATTGATCAAGCTGTAGCCAATGGTGTGAACATCATCAACAACATTGCTTTCTCCACCGCTGATCCATCAAAATACTATAAGCAGGCCCTTACCATGGCAATTCGTGATGCTGTAAGTAAGGCACATGTCATCGGGCAAAGTATCCGAGCAATAGTTTCAGAGACGCCCGTTCACGTTGTAGAAGAATCCAATTCACCTATTTTATTTGATGATCGCCAGCTTTTCAAGACAGCCGAAAGTGCTGTCCCTATACAACCAGGACAAATAAATGTTTCCGCAAGAATTATTGCCACTTTTGCCTATCGCCCCCTCAATCATTGACATTACGCTTCTTATGAATCACTTACAAATAGAAAAATGCAACGGTATAAAACCGCTGCATCTTTCTATTTGTTATTTTTCTAAACAATCTTCTCGCCTTGGTATCGCTCGCCTCCCGCATTGGGAATGATACCATAGCGTTCTGTCCATAGGGTCTTATATTTTAAGGCTTGGGCATGGATACTCTCTAGGCTTTCTATGGTCCTTATTACTTTTCCCGGCATACCTACGACCATGGAATTTGGAGGAATCACCTGGTTTTCTCTGACCAATGCACCAGCTGCCACAATACTTCCCTTTCCAACCACGGCACCATTCAATATGATAGCACCCATACCAATCAAACAATGATCTTCGATGGTACAACCATGAATGACTGCATTATGCCCAATCGTAACATAATCTCCTATGATGGTGGGATGGTCATCCGCCACATGAACAACACTATTGTCTTGCACATTGGTATAGTTTCCAATTTCAATATGATTCACATCTCCCCTTACCACCGTGTTGAACCAAATACTGCTGAATTCTTTCATTTTTACCGCCCCAATCACCTGGACACCCTCAGCTATAAAAGTTTTCTCATCTAAGTCAGGATAAATCCCTTCAAATTCTTTGATCATATCTCTTTTTTCTCCCTTCATCTGATAATCATTTACTTAATCTTATTCTACCCGAATCATCAACTAAGACTCAGTTCAGATGGAGTTTGTATCTCCACCTGAACGCCAAGTCGTGTTATCCAGGGGCTGTACAACTCTTGTCTCCCGCTTGTATAAGCAGGGATCATAAATCTTTGATTTATTATCATCGCTTACACAGGGTGCAAGCGGGAGTCTTAGAGTTGTTAGCCATCGGATAAATTATCTATGTACCCTCACACCATCGAAAGAACCTATATAGACTATCATACATAATATTGTTATAGATAGTAAAATTTTTCTACGTAGCATTTCGACCTTATCAAAGAAAAGGGGGAGTACAATGTCGTGGCCTTGCCGATATCAATGTTATGGTTATCCTTTATGCATGGCATTTCATATTGCTGAAACGAATCCTACGCTTTATCGCAGTGATGTTCCAGAAAATCCTATAACCATCTCCACAAAAGCGGTTAACAACCGTACATCTGTTATTACCACTGAATTAAAAATTCCCGTAATACAGGGTATAGCCAATACTCAAATTCAAAACAACATAAACAAACAGGTTGAAGATGACCTACTGGAATTTAAAAGAGAAATGGAAGAAGAAGCAAATATTTACGCAAAGTTAGCCAAAGAACAAGGAAAACCTTTTGTTCCATTCATCGCGTCTAATATATATTCCATCCCCTATAACAAGGCATCCATCCTCAGCATGAACATCTTATACCACCAGTTCATCCGAGGAAGGCATTCCTATATAAAAGTACCCTATAATTATAACATTCTAACAGGAAAATCCTTATCTATTTCAGACTTATTCCAAGAAGGGGCCAACTATAAAGAAGCGGTCAACCGTCAGGTCAGACAACAACTTCAAGCCGACAGCAGCAAATATTTCCCCGGCACCATCGAACAGTTCAAAGGCATCGCCGAAGATCAACCATTTTATCTTGAAAATGGTTATTTGGTTGTTTTCTTTGGATTCCATCAAATTGCACCCACAGAGTCTTTGCTGCCTGTATTTAGAATTCCGTTGTCCTCCCTTCAGCATATTCTGAAACCTATTTTTTTAAGGGGATAGCTATAGTAGCTTTGAAATACAAAAGCGCCTAGAAGAGTTTTCTAGACGCCTTTGTATTTACAACCATGCCTAATCATCACGCCGTCCCAGGAAGCCTGAAATCATCAATAGTCTTAGGAGCTGCATCACTGCCATGGCTGTGGCAGCTACATAGGTTAGTGCTGCGGCATTTAGCACTTTTTTAATCGGTTTTTCTTCCTCCACAGTCACATATGATCCATCAGCTAACATTGTTAAAGCTCTACTGCTGGCATTGTATTCAACAGGCAGCGTAATGATCTGAAATGCCACTGCAAACATGAATATCAATACCCCTATGGATGCTAAAGACTGGGAACCTAAGATCATCCCTAGAAACAATAGTGGGAAAGCTGCTTGGGAGCCTATGCTTGCCAAAGGGAAAATCATGTTTCGTAAGCTTAGCATGGCATAACCTTCACTATGCTGAACTGCATGCCCTACTTCATGGGCAGCAATTCCCAAAGCTGCCAAGGAAGTACCATGATAAATGTCCCTAGAAAGTCTCAGTACCTTTTGTCTCGGATCATAGTGATCTGTCATATGGCCAGAAACCATCTCAATCACCACATCGCCTATCCTTTGATCTCGCAAAAGCCTGCTCGCCAATTCAGCACCTGTAATGCCGTATTTCGAACCATATCTTGAGTATTTACTGTAAGCTGACTTAACCCTGCCCTGGGCAATCATAGCCAATATAATGGCTGGGATCAGCAATATAAACGTCGGATCAAAAAAAGGTATCATATTTTTTCCTCCTATTATTTTATTTGAAATTTAGTATTTAGCGTTTTTGTTTGTAAGTGTATCCTCTTCTCATCACCCCTTTCTAAATAAAAGACCTTTAACATAATTCCATCTATGAAGATGGAATTATGTTAAAGGTCTTACTTCTTCAATAAATAAAGGACAAAGCCAGACAGCATAAGCTATCGATTGTTGACTTTATCTCCCAGACCGGGTAGTTACTCCCCTTTAACAAAATATATAATATTTGAATAACACTATATCATATTCTCTAAAAAAATACAAGAACAGAACACGATTGTTTTATAAAATCTAAGAAATTTTTCTATTCTTTAAAAGTTTTTTTGCATATACATTTAAAGAATAGAAAGGAGATTATTTTATGGGCAAATTTATTCCTATTCTCTTTGCCATTTTGGCGGGAGTCTTTACAACCATTGAAGCTGCCATCAACGTAAAACTAGGCCGGATCGTTTCCCCTAAAATAGCGACACTCCATAATTTGATCACGGGTCTCCTCGTAATTCTTGTGGCAAATCTATTAAAAGGAACAATCCATGAGTATAAAAAGATTATCACCGTAGAGCCCCAGTGGCTTATCGGTGGTGTGTTTGGAACGTTTATTGTCTATATGGGCATCAAGGCAATTCCTAAGCTGGGAGTAGCCAACACCCTTACTATTATCGTAGCTTCCCAGCTCATCAGCGGCCTAGTGGTAGATGCATTTATCCTCAAACAGCAAGGTTTTTATTTGTTTAAGCTATTTGGTATCCTATTTCTACTGTTAGGCACTTACCTGGTTGTTCGATAGCTTTCTATGCCTATTCACAATCTACATTGATCTATCCTGCTTTATTCCTTTTATATAAAGGCTTTGATCTGATTCCGACCTTTTTTCTTTGCTTCATAAAGTGCAGCGTCAGCCCTATGAACAAGAATCTCTGATGACATTTGTTCATTCGGTAAAGTTGTTGAAACGCCAATGGTGACGCTAACAAAATCACTGACAATAGAGTGTTGATGCATGATTCCTAAATTCTCTATGCCTTGCCTCATCTCTTCGGCTATCAATAGGGCTCCAACAGAATCTGTATTGGGCAACACAGCTATAAACTCATCTCCCCCGTACCTAGCAAGTAAATCACCAGGTCTTTTTAGGATTTTCTTCAATGTATTTCCCACTTGTATGATACACCGGTCTCCTTCAATATGTCCATAATGATCATTGTATTCTTTGAAATAATCTATATCGATAATCAGCAGTGATAGATTTGAGACCTCTCTTCTCCCACGGAGCCATTCTATGTTCAAATACGCATCCAACCTTCTACGATTGGGTATCCCAGTTAAGCTGTCATTTTGAGAGAGCTCTAACAATCTCTGGTTTTCTATCTCCAATGCATTAACTCTATTGTTGAGGGCGATAATCTTTTTATGATCTTTCACCTTTTCTTTTTGGATTTCAAAAATCTTCCGTTGAAGAACTTCAATCTTATTTTTGTATTTCCTATGGATTGTCCTCCATCTTTCATCCATTGTTTTCCCCCCAGCCACATCAAATTTTCATCCGCCATAGACAATCATTTCTAGGCTTGTCTAAAAACTTTTATGACCATATATATGCAAAAAAACTGCTGAATATCACAGCAGTTTTTAAAAATATTATCCGTTCTCAATATCTATCCCTGCCATCTTTATAAGATACATGGCATTTCTGGTGGTGGAGATACCTGGGCGCAGCTTATAATCGAATTTAAGCTGATCCTCCTCATAGTACTCCCTAAAATGAACGTTACGTACTATGCCTTGGGTTTCCTGTTCTAGCTCACCAAGCTCTAAATCATGGGTTGATACCAATCCCATGGTTTTTCCTTGAATTAACTGTCTGATGAGAGTCTTTGCCCCCAAATGCCGATCATGGGAATTGGTTCCCTTAAAGATTTCATCCAGTAAGAAAAATACAGTTTTTTCTTCCTTCACAGCTTCTATGATTTTCCTGATTCGCAGCAGCTCAGCATAGAAAGAGGAAATGCTCTGTCCTAGATCATCGTGGACTCGCATACAGGTGTAAATCTCCATAACTGCACATTGAAAACGTTTAGCATAAACAGGTGCCCCAGCATAAGCGAGAACAAGATTCAGCCCTGCACTTCTTAAAAATGTACTCTTTCCCGACATATTTGATCCAGTGATCAGCAGCACACTGGCGGGTCTTTTTACCTTAAGATCATTTCTGATACATTTCTGCGCCAACAACGGATGTCCCATTGCCTCAGCGAATAGTACTGGCTCGCCCCTCAGTATTTCCGGGCGAGTCCAATCAGGATGTTCAAATCCTATGATCGATAAACTAGCCAGGGCTTCAATTTCGCCAATCCCCTTCAGCCATTGGTGTAAGTATGTCCCCGAATCATTTTTCCAGCGCTCTAACTTCCATAGGCCATGATAATCCCATAAAAACAATAGATTTATAAGAAAAAATGCAGCATTATATCGTTGAGAAAATACTTCAACAACCCGAAAGAAATTTTTGATCTGAGAGGATGGAAGCTCTTTTTTTTCATTCATCATCTGGGTCTTTATCTTATTTAAATAAGGACTTTGAAATTCTTGTTGCTCAATCCAGCTGATCATTCCTATATAGATTCCAATATCATTTTTATAGCGATAAACCGTTTGAAATATTTCTGCTCTTTCCTTACTTCCTATCTTTAACATCCCCAAGTGCACCCCTATAGCAGCTACAAAAAAACTATAAGGAATAGTCTGACTCACAAAGCTTAGCCACCCAAGCACTAGTGTCAGTCCAGGCAAAATATACATTAAAGCCAGCACCCATGCTTTCCTATAAATTGTATCGGGTGATTTCAACCACTGAAACAAAGGCTCTGGATTGAAGATATCATCAGCAGCCAATCTGGCTTCAGCTGCAAACCGCTGTCTCCATCGAAGTTGTTTGGATAATTCTTCGATGGCCCCTTGACGTCCTCTAATGTCTTCCAGTTCTTTACTAGGATTAGAAAGATATTCCCCTAACTTTTTCCTTCCTAAATCTGTTTTTCCTGCATTAATCCATTGGAACAATGACACTTCTCCAAATACATCCAGGTCTTCCCCATAGTTATGGGCTTCATTTTTAAAATCCTCTCCCTTATCAAGGAATGAATGCCAGTCACCCTTTATTCGCAATACACCTTCTTCGTTAATTTTCCTGAGGGCTTCTGAATATCTGCTTTTCACCTTCATTCTTCTATGATAAATTACCAAAGGAATAAATACGCATAAAGTAATAAATAGCACCAAAGCTGCCATAGAATCCTTATTTATCCCTGCAAGAGCTCCACTGATTAGAATACCAGCTAGAGAAAACAACAATCTAATTTTACTGATCCTATTTGCTGCGCGGTCCTGTCTATTATGTAACCGAGCATAATGCTGTTGTCTTCGTTTATATGCAGTCTCAGGATTTTTCAATTTTCCAGCCCCTTCCAGCAGTTTGTTGTGTTTCATATTCTTCTATTATAACACTTATTGATAATTTCAATTTATATATAAAAAAGCGTTGGAGAATGCAATTGCGTATTTAAATGAATGATGCGACATAAATGTCGCATAGGCTAAGGTTGAGGTTAAGGTTAAACCCGTAGCGGCGAACAGTGTTCGCCTAATATTTGTAGGAATACCGAGCA
>NZ_JARBTM010000038.1 GCF_029240175.1 Anaerosolibacter sp. | reverse complement strand
CTCACCTACTGCCAATGTCAAATTTTTTGATACTTGATGCTTAAGCCCGTCGATTGTGTATGCAGGACCGTCTTCTAATGCTACTGCTCTTGGTGTCTCCACGTCCTCTTTATTTGTTACTTTAACGGCATACGAATATCCCTTTGCACTTTCTGAACCACTTACTACCTTTTCTACTATCAGGATTCCTGTCTCACTCACCTACTGCCAATGTCAAATTTTTTGATACTTGATGCTTAAGCCCGTCGATTGTGTATGCAGGACCGTCTTCTAATGCTACTGCTCTTGGTGTCTCAACGTCCTCTTTATTTGTTACTTTAACGGCATACGAATATCCCTTTGCACTTTCTGAACCACTTACTACCTTTTCTACTATCAGAGTTCCTGTCTCTACTGGAGGAATTTCACATTTTTTAAGTTCAAAATACATGGCCCAGTTCCCTTGTTCGTGAATATTGTCGCCCTCTCCCCAAGCTGTTTCAGTTGAACTTCCGCCTTCAAATGCTGTTTCACTATTTACCACGGCATGGGCTGCAATATAAATCGTGTCATAGTTTCCATTGGGGAATAGTTCACTTAAAGCTCTTTCATGTACATCGTACTGTACGTTGTCTAAATCATGCGTCGTTCCTAATCCTCCTGGATTACTATTAATGGGTCTTGTAGCCCCTGCATATACATGGGTTTCAGTTAATGTAACATCTCCGTTAGTCTCAAAAGAAACATAGAGATTACCACCGTATACTTCTGCTGTAACTGTCCCTACTGTAAAGTGTTGAGCTGCAATTAGCGATACTGTCTTTGAAAGATAGCATTCGTCTGAGTCGGCAAATGATATTGCACTATTGCCGGGTGATACACCAAAAAACATCAAAGCTAGAATCATCAACGAAATAAGTATGTTGTTTTTGTACTTATTCATCCTTTCACCTCCTTATAATTTTATAAATATGCCTTAAATTTACTGCTTAAGCGCTGAAATCAGATAATGTTATTGCGCCTTAAACAGCAAAGCTTTGTATGCGAAATGAATTAATGCTCAACCCTAGATTAACGATCATTAGTTAAGCTTATATATAGATGAAATAACAATTCCTTAAATATATATAAATTATCTCCACTAAATGGTACGATATACATCACCTGCTTGCTAAAACATAGTTAACTATATTCTTTTTATATCACGACACTTCTGAGATAATTTGTTGGTATTGGTTGTCGGTACACAATAATTTTATGAGCAATTCTTATCCTTTATGCTGTATTTCGTTCTGTTTCTTCTAAAAAAAACCGCGTTAACAGCCCTCTTTCTTCATACTTTGCATTGACACAAACTATCGGATTTTATATTTCGATCTATTTATTTTCTATCTAGTTTTCCTGATAAAATATGTATATTTTTAGAAAATTTTTGAAATAATAGAAAGTTTATGCTATAATCATTCTAAAGATAAATTTTATAAATTCTTGCATTCCGATAATAGCAAACCTATTGAAAAATAGGGACGCAAAGCCACGGGTCTAAAGTGTATAACTATGACAGCCGGGTTGCCGAAGGTGCTGATATCCTTCATCAATCATTCAGCTCTGTTTGGTAATCCAAACAGAGCTTTTTTGATTTGGTTAAAACTAGACCGTACCCATCAATTTACCGTAAAAGGGGGAACACAGGATGAAAAAAGTATTTTGTAAAATAGTTTCCATCGTTATCGCGCTTCTTATATGCTTCAATATAGGACAAGCTTCTTTTGCTTCCGATAACAATTACATAGAAAAAAGCGGTGTCTTGTTAGCAAAGATCCCTTCAAGTAAAGTGGATGGTAAGATTCAGTTGGTGGGTAAAACGGATAAAGACAAAATCAAAATACTCATGAAAAAAGATAATGTACAACGATGGTTCGATATCAAGCTAGATCAGGGAAATTTCTTAGAGGAGCTATGGCTAACCGATGGGAAAGGAAGCTATACCCTCTCCATAATGGTTCATGTGAAAGATCGACAATACATTTATGGTCCTGAAATTAGCGTAAACAATACATCCGAACCAAATAAATATTTGGTTCCTTCAAAGCATGTGGAAAGTAATGATGCATCAATCATCAAGCTGGCAGAAGAAATCACCATGGAAAAAACTTCTGATACAGATAAGGCACAAGCCATTTATCAATGGGTAGTTGACAACATCCAATACGATTACGATAAGCTCCTTAAGCAGGATAATCAGGATTACTCTAGCCTATATGGTGCTGTCAACACTTTACATACGAAAAAAGGTGTTTGCTATGACTATGCGGCTTTAACCGCTGCTTTAGGCAGAGCCATTGGGCTTCAAGTAAAAGTTGTCAAAGGCCAAGGTATCACGGATGTATTCAAAGGTTTACACGCATGGAATGAAGTTTATATTTCTGAGGATAATAAATGGATTCCTCTGGATACTACATTTGCAGCAACATCTAAAAAGGATTACTTCGCAAATAAGGAATTTGACAAAGATCATATAAAAGAGGATGAATACTAATATAAATAAATAGGGTGTCTAGACTATAACCTTGGTCTAGACACCCTATTTATTTATCACTGATAGCCTTAGAAAACTAAAAATAGTTTTTTTCAAAATATTGTATATTTATATATAATTATTTATTTTTATAATAAATGCATATTGACTTCTTTTTCATCGCATGTGTATAATTGTATACAATTATACTGTTTAAGGAGTGATATCTGGTGAAGAAAAATTTAGTCATGAAGATTTTAGAAAAAAACTTATTGTCTGGAAAACTAGTGGATGGTAATGAAATCTCTATCAAAGTAAATCAAACCCTTACCCAAGACTCAACGGGTACAATGGTTTACCTTCAACTGGAAGCTATGGATATTGCCAAGCTTCAAACAGATCTTTCTGTTGCATATATTGACCACAACACACTGCAAGCTGGTTTTGAAAATGCCGATGACCACGAATTTATTAAGACAGTTGCTGCTAAATATGGCATCATTTATTCAAAGCCTGGTAACGGAATCTGTCATCAGCTGCATCTAGAAAGATTTGCTAAGCCAGGCGGTGTTCTTCTTGGTTCTGACAGCCATACACCGACCTGCGGAGGTTTAGGTATGCTTAGTATCGGTGCAGGCGGACTTGATGTGGCAGTAGCCATGGCAAAGGGATATTATTACTTAAAGGTTCCGAAGGTCTTAAAGATAGAGTTGACTGGCCAACTCCAACCGTGGGTTTCTGCAAAGGATGTTATCTTGTTTATTTTAGGAAAGCTTAGTGTCAAGGGCGGTGTGGGCTATATTCTCGAGTACACTGGCGAGGGTATCAAGCATCTTTCCGTTACTGATCGAGCAACAATTACCAATATGGGTGCAGAGCTGGGTGCAACTACTTCCATATTCCCCATTGATGAAATTACAAAGGATTTTTTGATAAGACAGCATCGAGAAATAGACTTTTACGATATACAGGCTGACTCTGATGCATCCTACGACAAAGAGGTGGTAATCAATTTAAGTGATATCCGTCCCATGGCTGCTCTTCCACACAGCCCAGACAATATTGCGTCTATCGAGAGCATTTCAGGAATTAAAGTAGATCAGGTTGCCATTGGCAGTTGTACCAATGCTTCCTATACAGATCTTATGAAGGCAGCGACAATATTAAAAGGGAAAAAAATTCATAAAGATGTAAGCTTAATCATTTCACCAGGTTCTAGCAGTATACTAAAAATGCTTTCTGATAATGGTGCCCTAGGCGACCTCATTGAGGCAGGCGCGCGAATTTTGGAAGCTTCCTGCGGGCCTTGTATTGGCATGGGCCAGGCGCCTAAGTCCAATGCCGTTTCTCTTAGAACATTTAATCGTAACTTCAAAGGTCGATGTGGTACTGACAATGCAAGTGTATACTTGGTAAGCCCAGAGACAGCCGCTGTTTCTGCTATTAAAGGATATTTAAGTGATCCTGTAACCTTTGGTGACGAAGTATCGATTACAATCCCAGAAAAGTACCATGTATCAAATAATTACTTTATTTACCCGAAGGAAACTGACGAGAATACACCTATTGTCATGGGGCCAAATATTAAACCATTTCCTGTCAATAGTGCTTTAAAAAGCAGCCTAAGAGGAAAAGTATTGCTAAAAGCATTGGACAATGTTACAACGGATGATATCATGCCGTCCCATGCTGGTCTTTTACCCTATCGGTCGAATATTCCCGAGCTATCTAAGTATTGTTTCGGTACACTTACGGATAATTTCCATGTAGTTGCAAAGGAACATCAAGGTGGGTTTGTCATAGGGGGTGAAAACTACGGCCAAGGTTCAAGCCGTGAGCATGCAGCTCTCGTTCCCCTCTATCTTGGCGTGAAAGCAATCATTGCAAAATCATTCGCCAGAATTCACAAAGCGAATCTCATTAACGCAGGCATTCTTCCTTTCACATTTATTGATAAGGACGATTATTCTTTCATTGATCCTTTAGATGAGTTCAGTATTCCTCACATTATGGAAGAGCTAATCAAAAATGAAGAAATTTCTTTATATAACATAACAAAAAGTGTCCTCATAAAAGTAAAGTTCGAAGGTTCTTCCCGGGACAGGCAGATATTAATGGCTGGTGGATACCTAAACTATGCCAAAGGAATAACCCTATAAAAGAAAGGACGATGCACAATGTATAATATAACACTCATCCCAGGAGATGGTATAGGTCCTGAGGTGGCTGAAGCAGCCAAATCAGTTATTGAAGCTACTGGTGTAAAAATTCGATGGGAAACTGTAAATGCAGGCATAGATGTACTAGCTAAGGAAGGTATACTTGTACCAGACAAAGTTTTTGAAAGTCTAGAGAAAACTAGGATTGCTTTGAAAGGCCCTATAACCACACCTATTGGTTCTGGATTTAAAAGTATTAATGTAATGCTGAGAAAAAAGTATGATCTTTTTTCAAATATCCGCCCCATAAAAGCTATTCCAGGTATAGCTGTACCATTTCAGAATGTAGATCTGGTCATCTTTAGAGAAAATACTGAAGATTTATATATAGGGGTGGAAAAAACGATAGACGAAGGTACTGCTGAAGCCATAAAACGTATCACCAGAGAAGGTTCCTTAAGAATTATTAAGGCAGCTTTCGCCTATGCCCATCAAAACCATAAATCTAAGGTAACCGTTGTTCACAAAGCCAATATCATGAAGCTAACAGATGGACTGTTTCTCCAGTGCGCTAGGGAGGTATCGAAGGATTATCCGCATATTCAACTTCAAGAAGTCATTGTCGATAATATGTGCATGCAGCTGGTCATGAATCCCAGTCAGTTTCAAGTCATCGTCACAACCAATCTATATGGTGATATTTTATCCGACCTTTGCGCGGGTCTTGTTGGCGGCCTAGGCGTTGTTCCTGGAGCAAACTTAGGAAAAGATATGGCGGTCTTCGAGGCAGTCCATGGTAGTGCTCCTGATATCGCAGGAAAGAATATTGCCAATCCAGTGGCAATGATTTTAACTGGAGCCATGATGCTACATTATCTTGGTGAATCAGATAAATCATATTCTATTTATAAGGCTGTAGAAACTACTATTCTTGAAGGTAAGTTCGTTACAAAAGACTTAGATGGTTCCGCTTCCACCAAAGATATGACGAATGCAATTATAGAAAATATATCGCTATAACCACATTATAAAGGAGGTTTCAAAATGAGTCATCCACATTCAATAGATATCATGAACCATTTAGCTTGTTTAGCTGAAAAAAATAATTATATTGCACCCGAGTTGTATCAAAAGCACAATGTAAAAAGAGGCCTCCGCAACGAAAACGGAACGGGCGTATTAGTGGGACTTACAAATGTCAGCTCTGTTAAAGGCTATAAATTGGAAGGTGGTATCAAATCTCCAGCGGAAGGAAAGCTTTTCTATCGGGGCATCGATGTAGAAGACTTCGTATCAGGATTTCAAAGTCAAAATAGAAGAGGTTTCGAGGAGTGTGCATATCTTTTATTGTTCGGGGTACTGCCCACAGCAGAGCAATTAACTCAATTTAATCAGTTACTGGATGAACACCGAAATCTTCCAAGCAGTTTTACGGAAAATATGATTCTTAAGATTCCCAGTAAGGATATTATGAACAAGCTTCAGCGGAGTATATTGGTTCTTTATTCCCACGATAAAAACCCAGATGATACAACTGTTTCCAATGTTTTAAGACAAAGCATAGAGTTAATTTCCCGATTTCCTACCATTATTTCCTATGGGTATCAGGCCAAGGCCCACTACTTTGACAGCAAAAGCTTGTTTATTCATTCTCCTCAAGCTGGTATTGGGACTGCCGAGAATATTTTGTACATGACACGGCCTGATAACACATATACGAAAACAGAAGCTGAGGTTTTAGACCTAGCATTGGTCATTCATGCAGAGCATGGGGGTGGAAACAATTCTGCCTTTGCAACCCATGTGGTATCTTCGTCTGGTACAGATACCTATTCTTCCATAGTGGCTGCCATCGGTTCCTTAAAAGGCCCAAAACACGGCGGTGCCAATATCAGAGTTCGTGAAATGATACAAAATATAAAAGCCAATGTTCCTCATATAAATAATCGAGACATACTAAAGGATTATCTTTGGAAAATTATCAAAAAAGAAGCTTTTAATAAGGAAGGCCTCATCTATGGTATGGGGCATGCTGTCTATACAAAATCTGATCCTCGTACAAGTTTGCTAAAAAGTAAAGCATTTGAGTTGGCTGTTGAAAAGGATCGTGTGGATGAATTCAATCTATATAAAAATATCGAAGACCTTTCCCTAGAATTATTTAGAGACCTTAAGGGAGATTCCTTTGACATCTGTGCCAACGTAGACCTCTATTCCGGATTCGTATATGAATTGTTAAACATTCCACCTGAGCTTTACACACCGTTATTTGCCACAGCAAGAATTGCAGGTTGGTGTGCTCATAGAATTGAACAATTGGTCAGCGACCAAAAGATTATTCGTCCTGCCTACGCAAATACCAGTCTTGCAGAAAAATATATTCCATTACCATCGAGAATATAAAACGAAGCCACAGGGGGAATCAATATAGATACCCCCTGTGGCTTCGTTTTATGGACTATAAATCTGAAGGATTCCTATAAACCTCATTGCGCATATGGAACCCATCTTTTATAATGGTGTCATCAATATTATTTTTGTCAACCGCTATCGGTATAAGCATAAAATACGGGATATTATATTTACCATCATAGATTGTATTTTTTAGTCCCAATGGTTCACCTTTCGCTAGTTTGATTGCCAACTCTGCTGCTGCATCCGACAACATTTCTATAGGTTTATACACCGTCATCAATTGGGTACCCTCCACAACTCTTTGGCACGCAGCTAAATCTGCATCTTGACCTACTACCACAGTTTTACCAGCCAATCGATGCTCCGACAATGCCTCTATGATGCCCTCGGCAAGACCATCATTGCCTGCAATAATTGCATGGATTACATTTCCTTTTTGTAATAAATCGTCGGTTACTTTAAAAGCAAACTCACTCATCCAATTTGGTGCCCATTCTTCTGAAATAATTCGTATACGCCCGCTTTTTGCTTCTGGTTGAAGTACAATGTCATAACCTTCCTTGATCATTTTGGTATTGTAGTCACTAGTCGCACCATTGATCACCAGAACCTGCCCCTCTTGTATATGATCTAGTACCGCTAGGGCCATCATTTGCCCTACCTTCACATTATCAAAAGAAATATACGCATCTACATTTGATTTAAGTACCAATCGATCGTATGAAATAACCTTTACCCCTTGACGCTTTGCCATATCTACTGCTGCTGCAGCTTTCTCCAAATCATTTGGCACGATGATCAGCACATCAATGCCCTGATCCAGTAGGTATTTTACCTGCTTCAATTGATCCTGATCATCATTGTTGGCATTTTGGACGATAATCTCTGCGCCCCGTTCTTTTACTTTGGCCATAAGAATATCTCTGTCCTTAATCCATCGTTCTTCCTTTAACGTACCTAATGAGAAGCCAATTTTAATACGATTATCAATAACTTCAATATTTTTAGTATCCGCCATATTTCCACGGTTTACACCAAGCAGGCTTTGTATCGTTAAATGGATCAGAATAACCAAAATAGTAGCTAAAACAGAGAGCAGTATTCTTCTTGCTATTTTTTTTGTTTCCATTATCCAATCACCTCTTGGGACAATGCATTTACTCTATATTCTGTAGGTGTGACACCCGTTATTTTTTTAAATATCTTACTAAAATAATTTGGATCGCTATAACCGATTTGGTAACATACTTCTTTTATACTCACTGACCCATCCTTTAGGATCTCTTTTGATTTTTCTATCCGACGTTCGGTAAGATAGTCAACAAAATTTTTCCCTACAGAATCCTTAAAAAATTTACTGAAATAATGATAGCTCATATTTACTTCTTTTGCTGCATCATCTAAACTGATATTTCTATGATAGTTTTCATGAATGTATTTAATTGATTTTGCAATTAATCCACTTAATTCACGTTCTCTTAAGTTATTTATATTATTCGTTATACTCTTAAGATTGTTTAAATAGCTGGTCTTCAGTTGGTTCACTTGTTGAATCTTTAACAAATCAGTAAAGTAACTGTGCTCAGTCATACCGCTTTCCTCAATTTCATAAGGAATCGCTCTCTTAAGAACAATTAAAAGCTCTAAGAGTTTAGATTTTATTTTATCAATATCCTCTTTATAATTGGTGGATAGCCACCAAAATATCTCTTCAAAGATCTCTAAAGCCTCTGATGTACTACCAGTTAGTACACGATCAATCAATGTTTTTTCCTTACTTATGGGGTAAGTATCCGCTTTTTCTAGGTGAAATACAATATCTTCAAAATGCGTTACACCATCATTTTCAGAGACCGATGCAGCAGTATAGGCTTCGTTACATGATTTAGAGAAATATTCAATACCATAAATCCTTCCAATACCAATTTTATAACGGATCTTGGTACTACGACGAATTCTTTCAATAAGCTTTGTGGCAATGTCCATAGACATGTTCCGTGCCTCGTAAGCATCGATATCCTGATTCACTGGCACGTATGCAACGATTCGATCCAATAGGGGCGGGCCAATTAAACATGGATATAAATTCTTTAGTTCCAAGCTAAAAAAATCGTAGAAGCTTTGTTGGTATAAGCTGTACTTTAGATTTTCTTCTTTTATATCACTTTCAAAGTCATCTACCATGGCCATCATGACATAGCCATACTGAAGCTTCATAGAAAAAATCTCTTCATAAAACTCTATGCCGCGGATCACTCGTCCATTAAATAACTGAGAATACACAAATTGTCCTTCCATATGGGGAATGATTTTATCAATCTTTTCCTTTAATAAAATTTCCCGCTGTATTGCTTCCCTTTTTACAGAAAGGATATCTGTGATATGTTGAATCGTTTCCACCAGTCTTTGCTTGTTAATAGGCTTTAACAGATACTCATGCACGCCAAGATTCACGGCATCCTTAGCATAATTGAAGTATTCATAAGCTGTAATAATTACAAAAATAATGTCATTATGGGTATTCTTAATTTGACGAATCGCATCAATCCCATTAATGCCTGGCATACGAATATCCATAAATATAACATCAGGCTTTAAATCAAATGCCTTCTCTATGACCTCTCGACCTGACGTGGCTGTACCTACAATTTCAACACCTGGTGCATGCTTTTCAATAATGAATTTGAGAGACTCAATAACTAAATATTCATCATCAGCAATTAGGAGCTTTATCATCGCAAACCTCACCCCCACTATAAGGAATTTTTATAACAACCTTCGTTCCTTCATTTACCTTACTTTCTATTTCGATAACCTCATGTATTTCAGCAATATTATAAAAAAGTCTCAAACGATCAATCACATTCATCATCCCAATCCCCGTAACATGGCCCCCCATCATAGCATCTTGTCCATTGTTAGAGATAATCATATTCACTCGTTTTTCATCCATGCCTATCCCGTTATCTATTACTTCAATCTGTACTTGATTATGAATTTGCTTAACATTTAAATGGATTTCTCCATTTCGCTCTAAATCTTCAAGTCCATGGATAAATGCATTCTCAACTACAGGTTGAATAATTGTACATGGCATTTTTATATCTAAACAATCTTCATCAATATCCATAAAAAAATCAATACGATTACCAAATCTTGTTTTCAAAATATACATATAGTTTTTTACGTATTTGATTTCTTCCCTTAATGCAACAGGTTCATCTAATTTTCTGAGATTATATCTAAATAACTCTGCGATATTTCCGATAAAGTCCGAAGATTTTTCTGCACCTTCCATCAAAGAAAGCTGGGAAGCGGCATTTAAGGTATTAAACAGAAAATGGGGATTAATCTGGGACTGGAGTGACTTTAGCTCAGCATCTTTCAGCAAGCTTTTCATCTTTAAGTTTTGCATTTCTTGTTCTTTTAGCTTGTTTTCAATCTCTGCCTGTCCTTTGATTTCATCAATGTGACTTTTGATATTGATTACCATCTTGTTAAATGCTTTCGCCAAAACATTTATTTCATCATCGGTTTGAATTTCAACTGCTTCCACATCAAAATCACCCTCAGAAATCCTTTCAGCAGAATGGGAGAGCATAATAATAGGCTTTGTTAATCGATAGGTAAACAATATGGCAAGGAAAATATTAATTGCCACTGAGCCTATAATAATGAGTAAATTTAAATAACTGGCAAAGGTCATGTTTGTATTGATAGCCGCATACTTTTGCGATCCTTGCTGCAGTTTCCCATTTAATAAATTGTTGATATAGAATTTAATGTATTCGCTCAGCTGGTTGGAACGGGTAAAGTGTTCAATATACTCACTGCTAATTCTTCCCCGTTTCGCTCTAACGGCACTATCGGTTTCATTGAGCAAATGATCAATCATAAAGCCTATGTCTTTTAAAATCAACTGATCCATATCATATACTGCCACCCTTGGGATATTCCTTGATTTTTCCTGCAAATCGTTATAGATGGTATAATAGTTCATCAGTGACTCTGAAGATTTTGATGTAAGATATTTTTCTACTTCTGTCATCAATAGATTTACATCATTGTTTAAGCTGTTTAAATAGACATAATCGGATATAATGGAATTCATTCTCGTCAGCATGATTCTCGCATTATAATAGGAGAATAAGCTGGTGATCCCTAGTAGGATCGTTGTAATCAAATAGTAAATAATCAACTTTTTTCGGATACCTGTAAATTTCAGAAAATTTATATTCATGTCATCACCAACTATTCAATGGAATCAGCCTTTTTTTCGTATTCAACCAAGTTATCTTTCTCAATTACTTTTACACCTGTATCAATAAAGGTGGATACATTATTCTTTTCTTTAATGTCCATTAATGCTTTTAGACTTTCATATCCCATCTTAAAAGGATCACTCATTACAGCGCCATAGATAATGCCTTTTTCAATATACCGAAGAATGTTTTTTGTATCTCCATAACCTACCAATGTAATTCTGCCCACTTTATTATGATCTACGATCAATTGTGCAGCACCCAATGTATCGACAGAATTTGTAGCAAAAATTCCATTGACTTCATTTTGATTCATAATAATCGATTGGGTAATCTCTTCCGCACTCAAAATACCCATTTTCGAAGTATATATTTTGGTAATTTTCATATCTGGAAAACTGTTTATGGTACTTAAAAACCCATTGATTTTAAGATTTTGACTTGCTGTATCTAACTCATAATCATTGCTCACAATAATGGCAATGTTGGCTTTACCATCCGTTGCTTCTATCATGAGTTTAGCTGCCTCTTTTCCCAAAAGAAAGCTATTTGTCCCGACAAAAGCATTCCTGTTGCTGTCTTTGTCATCATTTTCAATGGTAATCACAGGAATTCCTTTATCATAAGCTTCATTGATCAATTCCGTAACACTTTCGTCGTTAGAAACATGGGTAATAATCCCATCAACATTAGATACTACAGCAATATCCAGATATCTCAATTCTTCCTGAGGATTATTAAATCTTGGCGCATTAAATTCAACAGCAACGTTATAGTGCTTAGCAGCACTTTCTATTCCTAATCTCACTTCCTTCCAAAAAGGATCTACGGAATTCTGTCCAATAAAATAATAGTGATATTTAGGTTTTGAAGTAAATATACTGGTTTCTTCCTTTTGAAGTAAATATAGAAAAATACTCATACAAGCAATGGAAATCATTAAAAGAAGAATTATGTTTTTTTGAATAAAAAACAATGTTTTTTTAAGAAACTTCATGTAAACTACTTTCCTCCCTGCAAAATTAAATTATAAATGGTAGTACGGCTTTCTTCTTAGAGCTTTCCAATGTCACTTCGATAATTCTTATGACATTTCCTGATCCGGGAATAGCTTCCTCCTAAACCAAGCCCAATCAACCCAACTCTCATCTTATCTACCATGGAATCTCGACTCCCTTCGGTTCGTCTTCTAATTTCCATTATACTATCAAAATGATACAAACCCCACGGGTTTTTTGACAATTCTGGTTTTTTTCATAAAATAAATCCCAAACCATTCGCATGTTTTGGGATTTGTTTATAGACATTGGACTAGAATATATTTTTACTCTCCAAATATTCATCGTAAGACATAGACTTATCGATTAAGCCATCAGGTGTTAATTCAATAATACGATTGGCAATTGTTTGAACAAACTGATGGTCATGGGACGCAAATAATACATTACTCTTAAATTCAATCAATCCATTATTTAGAGCCGTAATGGATTCTAGATCTAAGTGGTTTGTTGGTTGATCCAAAATTAGTACATTGGCAGAGCTTAGCATCATCTTAGAAAGCATACAACGCACCTTTTCTCCCCCAGATAATACTTTTGCTTGTTTTAGCGCTTCTTCCCCAGAAAACAGCATTCTTCCTAAGAACCCTCTTACATAGGTTTCTGTTTTGTCTTCAGAATACTGACGCATCCAATCTACCAAGTTTAGTTCTACATCATTGAAATATTCTGAGTTATCCTTTGGGAAATAGGCTTGTGAAATCGTAACTCCCCACTTGAATTCACCTGCATCAGGCTCCATTTCACCGACCAAAATTTTAAACAAAGTCGTTTGGGCAATTTCACTTTCTCCAACAAAAGCAATTTTATCACCTTTAGAAACTGTAAAGGATACATTATTTAGAACTTTTACACCATCTATGGTTTTTGACAGTCCCTCTACCATTAAAATCTGATTTCCAACTTCCCTCTCTGGTTTGAATCCAACAAATGGATATCTTCTTGTAGAAGGTTGAATATCATCTAATGATATTTTTTCTAACATTTTCTTTCTAGAGGTTGCTTGCTTGGATTTTGATGCATTGGCACTAAACCTAGCAATAAAGCTCTGTAGCTCTTTAATCTTTTCTTCCTTTTTCTTGTTTTGATCCTTTGCCATTTGTAATGCTAACTGGCTTGATTCATACCAGAAATCGTAGTTCCCAACATAAAGTCTTATTTTTCCAAAATCCACATCAGCCATATGGGTACATACTTTGTTCAAGAAATGTCTATCATGGGAAACAACAATAACTGTTCCTGGAAATTCAAGCAGAAAGTTCTCTAACCAATTTACAGACTTAAGATCCAAGTGGTTGGTAGGCTCATCAAGAATCAAGATTCCCGGTTTCCCAAAGAGAGCTTGCGCAAGCAATACCTTTACTTTTTCTGAACCCGTAAGTTCATTAACCCTTTTCTCATGTAAATCTGTACCAATTCCTAATCCCTGTAGCAAAGAAGAAGCTTCTGACTCTGCTTCCCAACCATCCAAGTCTGCGAATTCACCTTCAAGCTCAGAAGCTTTAATACCATCCTCATCTGTAAACTCCGATTTTGCATATAATGCATCTTTTTCTTTCATGATCTCATAAAGTCTAGCGTTTCCCATAATAACAGTTTCAAGCACTTGATAATCATCAAACTGATAATGATCCTGCTTTAGTACTGACATTCTAACCATTGGAGCCACACTCACATCACCAGTATTTGGCTCAATATCACCCGCTAGGATTTTTAAGAAAGTAGATTTTCCTGCCCCATTGGCGCCGATGACACCATAGCAGTTTCCAGGAGTAAATTTTAAGTTTACATCATCAAATAGTTTTCGTTCACCATATCTTAAACTTACGTTCGTAACCGTAATCATATTAAATACCTTCCTTATTAAGATTTTGCATACTGCGACATTATACCACATCTAATGCTGAAATAGATATTTTTTTTATAAAATAAACGAAAATAAACGCCATACATTTTCGTATGGCAAAATTATTTTCCTTCATACATAATTTGGTATGCTATTAGTTTTCTTATGGGATCAAGTTCTTCGTCCTCTTTCATGTATTCTGATAAGCTTGGACTAAGCTCAGTGGCCCTTATAATGTCTCGTAAAGCAGACTCCAGTTGGTTTAATTGAGCAAAAAAGCATCCTCGATTATAATATAACACGGAGACATCTTTATTATGGCATATCCCCGTACTAATGACTTCAACTGCTTTACTAAATTCTTTCCTTTCTTTATACAGCACTGATAAGTTTAAATAACCGTAAGGATAATGTGGATTGGCATCGATTGATTGATAATAATACTTCATTGCCAACTCTACTCTTCCTAACTTTTTCAGAACGACACCCATATTGAATAAAGCTTTGAAGTTTTCTGGATCGATTGTCAAACCCTTTTTGATCATTTCTAATGCTAGCTCATTGTAATTGAGCTCTTCATAAAGGGACCCCAAGTTAATGTAGGCCCAAAAATATTCTGGGTTTGCGTCAATAGCCTTCAAATAATTTTCTATGGCTTTTTCTTTCTCTCCAATTTCATCATAGACATTGGCTAGAAAAAAATAGGCCTTATCATAATCGGGGTCTATTGCGATAGCCCTTGTGTAAAAGTCAATGGCCTTTTCATACTCCTTTTGGTTATCATAAACCGTTCCAAGACTGTAATACCCCCTAGGGTCATCAGGTGCCAAAGATACGGCTTCTTCATACTTATCCTCCGCTGACTTATAATCCTCTAACTCATCATAAATAAGGCCCATATCTAGGAGCAATTCTACATCTTCACTGCCACCTCTACATTGATAAGCTTTTTGAAAAAATTTGAGGGCTTTATATAAGTCCTTCTCTTCCTTAAATTTATTGGCAATAATTTTATAATTTTTTTGCATATACTGTTTTGTTCTCATTTCAATACACCACTCATCCTCAACGCAGGTTTTTCTTCTTAATATAAAGTATGATAACAGAATTTCTTTATTATTCAAGGGGGATTTATGAAGATTGCTTTGTTATAATCTTATAATACATCATATATCCTCTTTAAATTCTTCAGGATAATTCTGGGTGGTTGACATAATGTCCATGTTCTCATATAATATTCACTATGTAAACACGTTACATTGCTGAATCCTGGATTTTCCAGGTACGGAGGAACCATTCTTGGGGTTAATCCATGATGATCATCATGGTAGGGAGCCTTCTATCCCGAACCCGTCAGCTAACTTCGGAAGCGATTACAGGAAGGAGTGTATAGTGATGAAAATCAATTTAAAAAGATTTACCCGTATTTTAGTTGTTATACTTATCTTGTCTTTACAAGTAACAAATGTATTTGCTGATACTTATGCATTACTAAAGCTCGGCAGTAGGGGTAACGATGTTGTAAAATTGCAGCAAACACTTAACAGTAGGGGTTATTCAGCCGGCACTGCCGATGGAATCTTTGGACAAAAAACAAAGGCGGCAGTAACTAGTTTCCAGAAATCAAATGGCTTAATGGTAGATGGTATTGCTGGAAATCAGACACAATCTGCACTTTATACTCAATCTGTTTCTAGAGGCACAGCAGCAAGGGACAGCCAGTATGCCACAAATCTTTATTGGCTATCAAGAATTATCCATGCAGAAGCAGAGGCAGAATCTTATAAAGGAAAAGTCGCAGTAGGAAATGTAATTTTGAACAGAGTAGCTTCTAAGGATTTCCCTAACACTGTTAAAGCCGTAATATTTGATGACTATGAAGGGATCGCACAGTTTTGCCCAGTACGAGAAGGAACAATTTATAATACCCCTTCACAAGATAGTATCAATGCTGCCAAGGATGCATTAAACAACGTTAGACCTGTCGGAGATGCCACATACTTCTTTAACCCTGATAAATCAGCAGGTAAATGGATTGTACAAAACAAAAGCTATGTTATGAGAATTGGTAACCACGTGTTTTACAGATAAAAAGGTGCGGAGAAATCCCAATGTCATTAAGATAAGAAAAACAGACGATTTTATTTAAATCAGCGTATAGAAATTATACGCTGATTTTTTATATAATTTTTTAAAAAGACTTGACT
>NZ_JARBTM010000037.1 GCF_029240175.1 Anaerosolibacter sp. | reverse complement strand
ATAAGGTAATACCGCCTTTCGTAGAGTTTTTGGGGAAAAATACTACTTCTATAGGCATAAGGTATTACCTTTAGTTATTTTTTGGATATATCTAAATGGGTAAGTTATCCAATCTAGCGTTAGATCTTTGTACAAAAGCTACGTACGTAATAATATAAGAATAGTATCAAAGTACAAGTAATGATTTATTAGATAAAAGCAAGTAAAATAAGAAGCATACCAAAACAAAAGGTACCTATCACATGAATATTATCAAACAAGAAGAGTAGTTTATCAAACTTATTTCTCGGTATGGCTTTAAACTTTGATATCTCCTTTTTCAGTATCCACCCAAAAATAAGCATCATCATCAGTCCTGCAATTAATAGTCCCAAGGTATTCTTATAAGTAGTTTCAACTTCTATCATCCTATTCACCTGTTTTCCCACATTTATAAGCATGAAACCATTCCGCTTTTTTAATAATATGCGCATTTTCTAAAAGATAAATTATTTTATTGGACTGACTACAACATAATATGCTGCACCCCTATAACTAAAGCCCCTGGATCGCCAAGGGCTTTTTAATGTTACTCAATTACTATTGCGTTGCTTTCAGACAAAGCCATATAAACATTGATAGAGTATCGAGTTTTAATCAAATTCCATCATAATCATACTTCTATATAAATCCAAATGTCATTTTTGAAAATTTACTTGGAAGTTTTTTGATCAAAATATTTTTTTGTTGGTAAAATAAATATTAATCCAATAATTACTGTAATAGAATTTTCATAAAAGGATTCATAACCACTTTGCTGAGCTGCAATTACCCATCCTATTAGAAATAATACATTGATACATACCATTAGCCAATAACCCCATATTTTAAGATTTAGATAAGCATAGGATATTACTAAAAGAGTTATTGCGATTAATAACGTTATTGTATTTTCTGATAAAATAGGAACATTTAAGAAAGCATGAAATGGCGCACTATAAATTCCAATCCGTTCTAAAAATGTTGGAAACAATGATAATATAAGTAAGAAAGCACCAAAAATGCATCCATCTCCTATAAATGTTACTATAAAAGGTCTTTTTTCACTCACTTTTATCCCTCCTTGAATAAAAGGAAATAATTTACTATTAAGCAATATCTGTCCCATACTGAAAAATTAATACTAGCAATACGCTGCTTTATAATACTTAGATTAGCATAAGTTTTGTAAACCAACAATGAAACTATTTCCCCTATAGTTGGTTTAAAGTATAGGGGAAATAGTTTATCATTAGTATTCTTTATGGATATTATTTAGGTATACCGTAATTGCAAGTACCATTTAATGTTCCAGACTTAGAGAACACCCATTTTCCGTCCATAGGTAATGGGAACCATGCATATGCATCATATGAAATGGAATATGTATGTGTAATCATGCTACTACTTGCAATTTTTGCTGATGTTGAAATTAAATCAGTCATCCTAGTTGCATCCTCGCCTTGTGTAGTTTCAACAACATCCCCGTTGCTAGTTGCTGTAAATTTATTGTTAAATTTCTTTAATCCTTCACCTGGATAATCAGTCCAGTCATATTTATATGTAGCATAAACTGACTTTCTAAGGGTTAAATCTTTCAGAGGAGTAGAAGTGTTAGTCAATGTAGTTGAAACAGTGTTAGTTCCAGTAGTAGCGGCCAATGTAACATCCATTGGAATTGTAACAGTCGTAGTGCCAGAAGTCTTATCCTTTGTATTAACTTGTTTTATCACCTTTACTGCATTTTTCTCTGCATTCTCAAGATCAACAATAACATCCTCATTGAGAACAATCGGTTTTTCAAAAGCTGCTTTTATTTGTAGAATATATTGTTCGGTTTCTTCTTTTGTCATTGTAGTACCAAATTTTTCAGATTTTTCTTTTTCAAGGCCTAAAGCAAGTGCTTCTTCTTCAGTAATTACTTTCAAGTCATACTTCTCAACAAGTTCTTGCCATTCTTCAATTGTTATACTTTTATCACTACTGGTGCTGTCTGCATGAGCTGGTGAGATGGAAGCAACTGATGCAAATATCATTGTACATATAATACAGAAAGATAAAATTTTCTTTAACATTTTAATATAACCTCCTCATTTGTTCTTATTTTGATCCAAAGCTTTTTTATAATGAATGGCCATTCAATTATAAAATTCTGTTGCGTTAATAAAGACACACTTTATGTAAAAAAGTTCTATAAAAAATGAATTTTCTGTTCAATAAAAAAATATAAATCTGCCTTATGAAAATAGTCAAAAAATATTGAGAGGTATTTAAGTTATAAGATGCAGAAAAAATTGAGAGTACCCAAGGTTACTCTCAATTTTTATTTAGATATAAAAAATCATAATTTAAAAAATTCAAAATGAGGGAACTTTTAGACAAGATATGTCTTTATTTGCACAATACCATAAGGAGGGCATTAAATTGAGAAAAAACAAATTATTAATCGTAAGTATTCTAGTGGTTATGCTAATTCCGAGTCTTGCTCATAGTGCTACAGCTGATGAGAGTATCACAAAAATTGGTGATACTTTAATACAACAATCTCTTTCTGATTATGAGTACCTTTATGCTACTTCCAGTTCGCTAATAAATAAAGGGAGTGGATCCGTAACTGTTTCTGCATATACAGAAGCTATGGTTTCAGTAGATTCAGTTTATGTAAGGGCATATCTGCAAAAGTATGATACGGCCAATAGTACATGGGTAAACTTATATTGTGTGTATGATACCAGAACAGATACAGACTATGCCAGTGCGTCCAAAGGATTCCTGGCCGATATCGCGTAATGTCCATACATAAAGTAACCAAAGGTGCTGTTACTGAACAAACAACTCAGTATTCTGCTGTGAAAAGTATATAAGAGATCATAGACTTATCCCATCATAACCCAAATAAAACTCTACTTTTAGTGATGGTTTAATTAGACTTTTTATGTTCCTCGATCCATTTTAGTATACAGTCTTTATTGCACTCGCCCTGTGATATAGCTAAACCTAGATCAATTAATTCTTGCTGGCTATAGATTAGTTCAATTCCATTTACCTCTAATCCAACAGTTAGAATATGAACAGCAATTCGTTTGTTTCCATCCTGAAAAGAATGATTCTGACCTAAGCCATAACAGAGAACAGCAAATTTTTCTTCTATCGTTGGATATAATTCCTCGCCCCCAAAAGTTTGCAAAGGATTATAGTAAGCAGACTCTAGTAATTTTTGATCTTTAATTCCTGGATTCCCTCCAGTATACTGAACGATCATAGCTTGGTCACTTACAATTTGCTCTAAGGACGGATAAATCATTTCGCAAGCTCCTTATAAGCTTCAAAGTTTTTGAACAACATTTTTTTACTTACTTCTTCCCAAGCTTTTTCCTCTTCATTATTTTCTTCTGTTTGAGCAATTTCCTCAAAATCTATAACAAGATACTTTGGCTTATTTTGCTTTAAAATAATAACCATCTTTTCTTCGTCAACAATTTTAGTAACTTTTGAGAAGTTTTGATTCGCTTCTGTAATGCTAACTTGTCTCTTAGGATTGATTAACATTTTTAACACCTCCTATATTTTATATTATAACATATAAATAGGATAAATTATACCTATTTCATTAACGTGGTCAAAAATTAAGTTTTTTAACTCTTTATTGTCTTAGCGTGGGATTTGTCGGAAATGTTGGCTAGTAAATAAAAAATCAGGGGTGCAGGGGAAGTATTCCCATGCCGTAGTCAGAGGGGTGCTCAGGCTGCCTAGCAGCCGTCGAAGGGGAACTAGGTTCCCCTCAGATGGCATCGTTAGATGCTTTTTTTACAGAAAAACAGGTGTCTTTTAATACAGTGAAATTAACTAAAATTTCTAATGAATATGATTAAAATAATTGAAAATTTTCAAAAAAAGAGTAGAATAGACTTAGGAAAACCTTTTCAAGGAGGAGAATATGGACCAATATGATGTGATGATTTTAGAGGAACTGCAAAACAACGGGAAAATCAGTATGGCTGAACTAGGACGAAAGATTGGATTATCCACCTCAGCGACCAGTGAACGCGTAAAGAAAATGGAGCAGGAGGGCGTCATCAAAAGCTATACAGCGGTTTTAGATGGCGAAAAAATAGGGATGGATATTACAGCGTTTATCTCCGTCCCAGTAGGAAGTATGCCTATCCAAGAAATGGCGGAAATGATTACCAATATACCCCAGGTTCAAGAATGCCACAAGGTTACAGGGAACACCTGCTTTCTTGTAAAGGTCAAAACAAAAAATACAAAAGAATTAGAGCATCTGATTGACCAGATCAATCATGCAGCACCCAATACCCATACCTATCTTGTATTATCTACCATCAAGGAGACGACCAAAATTCAGGTGGAAGAATAAAAAAGGGGGATGTATATGTTTCAGAATATCAATGAATTGATGGACTTCTGTGGAGACAAAAAAATAAAATTGATCGATTTTAAAGTTGTGGATTTGGCTGGAAGATGGCATCATTTAACCATTCCTGTGGAGCGATTCAATGAAAAGATTTTAAAAAATGGTATTGGGTTTGATGGTTCCAGCTATGGATTTCTAACCGTTGAAAAATCTGACATGGTATTCATACCTGACATTACCAGCGCCTTTGCCGATCCCTTTGCTGAACTGCCAACCCTAACCATGATAGGAGATATTTATTCAGCTGGGGAAGAGAAACAACGATTTGAAGGAGACCCGAGGTACATAGCAGAAAAAACAGAAAAATATCTGCTGAAGCTAGGGATTGCTGATCAAAATCTGCTGGGACCAGAATTTGAGTTTTATATACTAGACCATATTTCTTTTAAGAACTCACCAAACCATACGGAAGTATTCATAGACTCTGACCAAGCAGAATGGAATGCTGGGAAGAAGGACGAGAAGAATTTAGGCTATAAGGTAATGCATCACAAAGGTTATCATGCAGATATTCCATATGATATAAGCTTTGATTTAAGAAATAAAATGGTAAGGGCGTTAGAAGACAATGGCATTCCCATTAAATATCATCATTCTGAAAATGGGGGACCGGGACAGGTTGAAATCGAGGTTAGCTTTGGACCATTAAAGGAAATGGCAGACCGCACCATGAAGCTGAAGTATATTGTAAAGAATATGGCACTGGCCAATGGTAAGACGGTTACCTTTATGCCAAAGCCATTCTTTGGTGAAGCTGGAAGCGGGATGCATGTGCATATGCAATTATTTAAGGAAGGAAAGCCCATCTTCTTCGACAAGAATGGATACTCCGGTCTTAGTGATACAGCCCTTTACGCCATCGGCGGAATTCTAAAGCATTCACCTGCCCTTATGGCATTTACAAATCCAAGTACTAATTCCTATAAGCGGTTGGTGCCAGGCTATGAAGCGCCCGTTAGCATTTGTTTTGCTACGGCCAACCGAAGCTCAGTGGTAAGAATCCCTGGTTATGCCACCAGTCCAGAGGCAAAACGATTTGAGTTTAGACCTTCGGATGCCACTTCTAATCCATACTTAGCCTATGCTGCCCTGATGATGGCAGCCATTGACGGGATTCAAAACAAGATTGACCCAAGGGAAGAAGGATTTGGTCCCTATGATGTCAATATTTATGCCCTTTCCGATGAAGAGAAAGAAAAGATTAAAGGTTTGCCAAACTCCCTGGAGGAGGCAGCGAGGGCCCTCGAAGCAGATCATGAGTTTTTGCTGGCAGGGGGAGTTTTTTCTAAAGGATTAATCGGAGATCAGCTTAAAAAAATAAGAAGGGATGAAGCCCAAGTCAGCATTGTGCCCCATCCCCTAGAATATAAAATGTATTATGATTTGTAGAACAATGAAAAGCCATGAAAGCTGAGCTTGCTTTCATGGCTTTTGTTAATTTAATCCTAGTTCTTTTCGTTTTTTCTCAATATGATCCACATAGATTTGAATGGTCTTCTCTGCATCCATCTCTACCACAACCTTACCAAGACCCAAAGTTTCTGTTGTCTCTGTAAGGGTCTTCACAACCACATCACTGCCTGTGATAGAAGGTACTGGTGCAACGTGAACCAGCCAGCCTAAGGCCACAGCTGTACAAGCATCGGCTACGGCTTTTTGCTCTAGATATTCGGGTGCACCGATAACCAGTGGCAACATATTCGTATCAACATTTAGTGCATCAGCAAGCTCTTTCGCCGTATGGGTCATCTTACCGATATCTACACAGGCACCATAGGTGAGAACTGGTGGGATGCCAAGCTGTTTACAGACTGCCTTTAAGCCTTCACCGCACTCATCTGCTGCTTTAGGATTTGTGAGTCCTGTATATTCCATAACGGATGAAGTACAGCCGCCAGACAATACAAGTATATTGTTTTTAATTAACCCTTGAGTAATCTTAAAGATATTGCTTCCACCCTGACCATATCTTGCAGTGGTACATCCTACAATGGTGGCGATACCACGGATGTTTCCGTTGGCAATCTGCTCGATGAGCGGATCAAAGCTGCCGCCTAGGGCATTTCGTACAGATTCTGTACTGAAACCAACCATACAATCAGAAACATGGGGTGGAATATAGGTTTTTCTGTTTTCTGCTTTACGCTGCTTAAAGGATTGGATAGCCATTTCTAAGGCCTTCTCAGCCTGCTCCTGCATTTTCTCAGGTACAAAATCTAGGGTATCGGTACCTTGAAGCTTGATAACAGGGTGCGTACTCAATAGCTTGGTACCAAATCGCTTCGCAAAAAGAGGCATGGTTGGTACGGTACAGTTGTAGTCGAACATGAATAAATCTATAACCCCTGTAGCCAATAGGTATTCTTGAGATAACCATTCTCCTTCTTGGCCGCCATAGCCCTTTTGATTATGGGTGCCTTCATAGTTAATGAGCTGCTGCCCTTCACATACATGACCTAGGATCTGGATACCATCGGCACCTGCATCTTTTGCTTTTTGCTGCCATTTATCTGTGGAAGCAAGGTCAATGGCTACATGGGCTAATAATGGCATATGCCCATTGGTAACCACATTGATCATACCATCCTTTAATAAGCCCATGTTTTGCTGCTTCATGGCGATTTCTTGGGTTCCCATGAGAATTTCTTGGATAATACATAATAGGAACAATCCCTGATATTCATTGGCAATACCTAGACGCACACTGTTTAATAAAAATTCAACAGGATCAGAGTTAAAGTTTGTCATACAACGGGTTTGGGCATAAGCTACCTCACTGTAGCCACCGCCAGGGAACAGACCAAGCTGACGCCATAATTCCTTACGCTTTGTAGGGGCAAAGGCTTCTACAGTTTTAGATTCTATGTGATATGGACCATGGATATCATCAATTACCCAATCCGCAAACTGGACGGCTAGCTTTTCGATAGGTTGGTTGGCATCTAGACCAGCCATATCTGCATATTTTTTTAATTTTTCAGGGTCCCTGATTTTTAGTCCACTTTCAGGGTGTTGTCCTGCAGCTTTTAGGGTTCGCGCTGCTTGATGACAGTGGAAAATGTTAGCAGATGTACCGATGGTTACATGGCGATACACAAAGTTTCTCGATACCATGGTGTGGGCATCTACACCACAAACACCCCGGGGTGCCTTTTTGCTGATACGGCATGGGCCGTTGGCACAGAGCTGACAGGATAAGCCCTCAATACAGAATTTACATTGGGTAGGCTGCTGCTCACTAAAGCGGTCAAAGACGTTGGTCATGCCTGCATCATGAACCGCTTGATACATTTCCCGCATGGCAGGGTCAATGATCACGTTTAACGGATAGCCTTCCTTCGATTGATCATCCTTGGCGATATGCTCTCTCTGCCATTTATGTACTTCTTCCATATCCGGCATCTTATCGATCTTATCATAGTCAATCTTTACCCTGTTATGGATGTCCTCATGACGGGCTGGATCATTGTAATCTGCATCGGTCAAATCTGCAGCAAAGGTTTTGTTATCACCCCGCATTCGCTCTGCACTGTGTTCATAGGATTTTTGGATATCCTTATCTGACATGGAAAAACCTCCTTCATCTAAATTCATTTACTATTTTTTGAGAGTAAGTGTAAAATTATACTGCTTTTTAAAATAAAGAAGTCTTCCGTTGGAAGATTTCTAAGGAAGACTTCTTTGAAACACATAACGGAAATTATGGGTTATCTACAATTTCGTAAAGTACATAATTTCCTATGTGTTATAAGAAAAAGAATCTAAACCAACTGGTTTAGATTCTTTTAGGTGAAGGTTCATTGTCATTAGCAGTCTTCATCGGGAATGGCGGCCAAACCAGTAGGAGGGATGGCAACCTGGCGATTTTGTAGCACTTTTAAGGTCAAGAAGATGACCATTTTTTCTTCGATACTCTTGAATTGTTTTTCCTCGAAAGGCATTTTGTAATAATCATGGCGAACACGACCCAATTGCTCGTCAAACTCTACAATTCTGCTGCTGATGAGTTCACAGTATGGGAGTTCATTGAAGTATTCAGTACTGATTTGATTAAATTCTGACAAGTCGCCGGACATTAAGTTATCTTTGTCTGCAAATTCAGGGCCATGGAGTTTTTGTTGTCTTAGATATTCAAACTCCGTAGCAGTTCTAGGAACAGGAGCAAGTGGCGCAATACCATTGAAGAACACAGGTGTTGTACAGCTCCATGGTACGTCTACGGTGCAGTGCTTGATATCTCCACAGAAGGTTTCTTTATTGGAGCAGCTTCTTGTAGCATACTGGATGTTTTTTCGTACAAAGCCCTTGAGGAAAAGCATGTTGGTGTCTTGGATCAATAGGCATTGGGTAACCTTCAAGTGCTTCTTAATATCCTTAATTTCCCATGCATATTCTGGCAGGTCAATGATGGAGTTTACGTTAACCTGCACTGTAAGTTCTGCAAGGACAACGGGTATTTTAGCCACAGCGCCTGTAACCAAAGGAACGATTGGAGCCGGTGTATTTACACAATCAGAAGCAGTACCACCTGATACCTTTGCACAATTGTCTTTACAGGGTTTGATAGAAGTTACTTGTGCATTGGCCACATTGTTCTGTTTATTTCCCCCGTAATATGGGCTAATGGCGTTATTTTTAGCAGCAACATTGTTTTTCTGGCTGTCATAATACTTATTCCATGACATAATTTAAATGCCCCCTTAATTTTTTATTTTAGGCGAGAATGGAAATCCTGTCCTTCACCTAGTACATGCTATTCTCCTTGTACCAAAAGGGTTACATGGAAAATAATAAAATATTTCGACAAAATCTAATAAAATTTTAAAATGCTCGGATACAATCCGAGCATTTTAAAGTTGTACCCATCAGCACTCGTCACAATCGGAGCATATAGGACCTATGGCAACGGGCGGGATGGCGACTTGACGATTTTGCATGATTTTCAATGTAAGGTAAATCACCATCTTTTCTTCAATGCTTTCAAAATATCTCTCCGCAAAAGGTACTTTTATCCCTGATGGATGTGTGGGGTTTAGATACTCATCAAATTCTACAATCCTGGCGCTGACGAGATCGCAGAAAGGAAGCTCATTAAAAAACTCTGTGCTGATTTGATTGAATTCCGATAAATCACCAGAGAGTAATTTGTCTTTATCTGCAAACCTAGGGCCATATATATCTTGTTGCCTAAAATATTCAAATTCTGTGGAGGAACTTGGCACAGGAGGAAGAGGCACTATACCGTTGAAGAATACAGGTGTTGTGCAGCTAAAGGGAACATCTACGGTGCAGTGTTTAATATCTCCACAGATTCCCTGACTATTCGAGCAGTAACGGGTCGTATAGTCAATATTTTTCCGTACATAGCCCTTGATAAAGAGCATATGAGTATCTTGAATAATGAGGCATTGGGTAACCTTTACATTCTTTTTTATGCGCTTGATTTCCCAGGCTGGTTCTGGTAGATCAACGATTGCATTCACATTTAGCTGAAGTGTTAATTCGGCCAAGACTACAGGGATCTTGGCAACTGCCCCTGTGGTCAAAGCAGTAATCTCTACAGGTGTATTGATACAATCGGAAGCGGTTCCACCGGTAGTACGAACGCAAGCGGTTTTAATCGGAGGGTCTTGCCGCTTTTGCATTTGTTGGTTGCTTTTATACATTGATGGATCATATCGAATCCATGGCATGGTGTAATTTCCCCCTTTATATATCTATTTTGCTCAATTATAGCTGGCATATATCCTCTGATGTCCTAGTACATGTTATTCTATAGTCCCAAAAAGGTGATACTTTACTTTCTAAAAATGACAAAAAATTTTACAAAAATAAGATTAAAACAGTACAATGTTCAGTATATTTTATGAGAGTCAATGAAAGTATTGTGACGATGGGATGAAATCTGATAGTATATTCATAAAGGTTATCATTTATATAGTATGTAAATAGGTGAGGAGTGCTACATATGGAGAAAATAAATCATAAATGGATGGTTCTAATGGGTGTAATTTTTGTATCCTTTTCCTCTATATTAATTCGAATGTCAGAAGCACCTTCTTTAGTGATTGCAGGATATAGACTGGGATTTACTGTTTTGATGCTTCTACCCTTTGTTTTCAGAAATAAGAAAGAAGAATTGAAATCCATAGACCGAAAAAGTTTGATCACTTGTCTTGTCAGCGGTGTATTCCTCGCTTTACACTTCGCCACTTGGATTACATCCATCAAATATACATCCATTGCTAGTTCCACAGTATTGGTAAATACCCATACCGTGTTTATCATAGCAGGAACGTGGTTTATACTAAAAGAGAAGGTTTCGGACAAAGTGTTCTTGAGTATGGGCATTACCCTTGCAGGCAGTATCATTATTTCTCTAGGAGATCACAGCATGGGCAGCAATGTATTGTATGGGGATATGCTGGCGATTTTGGGTGCATTTTTTGTTGCAGGCTATATGATGATCGGTAGAATTGTAAGGCAGAGACTTTCTGTCACAACCTATACTTTTCTTGTATATTCCAGCTGTACCCTGACATTGCTGTTGCTGGCAATGGTAACGGGCACCAGCCTATACCCATATCCAATGCAAGAATGGCTAATTTTTATGGCCTTGGCCATTTTTTGTACGATCCTAGGTCATAGTATTTTTAACTGGGCATTAGAATATATCAATCCCACATTTCTCTCAACGGCCATTTTGGGTGAACCAGTATTTGCTACCCTATGGGCATTGATTCTTTTTCATGAGGTACCTGCCCTATGGCAGATAGGCGGAAGCCTTCTGATTATCTTTGGTATTTACTTATATGTTCAAATGAATGATGAAAAGAATGTAGTGATCCAGGATGAAAAGTAGAAAATAGTTTTTTAATAATCGTTTTAAAATCGTTGAAAATGGATATGTATGTATAGAGAAAGTATCCAAAAGGATGGAGGCGTTTGACATATGAAATATTCTAAAATAATAGAGGAAATGAGAACAGTAAGGGACTATAAGGAAGAGCCTGTCAGTTCAGCCCTTATCGAAGAAGTGATAGAAACAGGCAAATCAGCAGCAGGGATTGCAGATGGACGAAATGTATCAATTTTATTTATAGATCATGGAAAAGAAGTCTTTGAGCAATTATCAGGTAAAGCAGGGTATTTTGGGAAAATGATCGAGGCACCCCATTATATTGTAATTACCTCCAAAATATTTCCAAATTACTTAGAAAACAGCGGATACATCATGGAATTAATGCGGTTAAAAGCTAGGGAGCTAGGGTTAGGGACATGCTGGCTTAGTATAGCCGATGAAATAACTTTGAAAGAAATACTGGCTATTGAGGGAGAGGAAAAAATCACAGCCTTTGCAGCCATTGGACATAGCTATAAGGGGATATTTAAGAACGATCTATCCAAGCAAAGCAGTCGTATGGGCCTTGAAGAAATAGGATTTTTAAATAGATGGGGATCTCCATGTACATTGGAAGACTTGGAAGCTAGAGGGTTGGCGAATGTATTTTATCATACGAGGCTGGCACCATCCTGGGGAAATAGGCAGCCATGGCAGTTCATCATTGACAAGGACCGAATCCTCTTGACCATACAGAAGGAAGAAAGAGAAGATTTGAGGTTGGATGCAGGCATTGTGATGCTCTATTTCGAAAAAGCAGCCCACGATGATGGTCTTTCCGGAAGCTGGAGCTTAGATGTGCCAGAGGATATGAAAGAAACCTATGGTGTTCCAGATGATCATCATTTGATTGGATACTATAGCATATAAAACCATACAAATAAAAATACTGCCCGTGTTGGGCAGTATTTTTATCTTGGTAGATTAGATTCCAAAGAAGCCGCCGCTAAATAGGATGATCAACAATAGGAAGAAGAATAGTAGAGATGTGTCATCACCGAAGCCGGCGCCGCCAAAGAAATTTCCACCGAACAGTACTACAAGTAACAAGAAAAAGAATAGTAGTGATGAATCGTCACCAAATCCACCAAAGAATCCTTTTTTCGCTTCACTCATATGCGTACCCTCCAATTAAAATATTGACTTAATACATAGCCTATTACCATATTACGGAGAACATAAAAAAGTGTGACACTTTTTATTTTTTTGTGAAGGATGTAAAAAATAATAAATAGATATCTGAGAAATAATGCTATACCTTGATAAATATTCAATGAGAGATTCTCCCGAAACTGCAAAAAATAAAAATGTAGAAAGGCTTGAGGCAGAAAGGAGAATAACGATGAAAACCATACGTAAAAGGTTTCCTATGATCATAGTGTTCTTGATTTTTATTTTTTTAATAGCTTTTGGTTGTACACCTGCACGTCGGCCTATGCCCAATGGTTATGGCGAAGACCAATACAATAGAGGTATAACGACAAATCCAGAGAGAGCCAAGGAAATTGAGTCAGGAGATCAAGACTTTGGTATGAGGGGGATTACACCCAACAATGATCCAGCCTTGAGAAATTATGCTGGAAATCTATCGGAGCAGACAGCTCAAGAAGCATTGGAACATGAAATAAAAGATTTTGAGGGTATTGCAGATGTGGTGATTATATATAGTGATAAAATCGCCTATGTAGGTATTGAGCCAGACCAAGGAAGGATTATCAATAATATGCGGGGGCTTCAAACAGAAATTGCCAGCAGAATTAGAACAAGAATTCCAAGAATAGAAAGAATTTATGTGACCAGTGACCAAGACAGGGTGTCGAAACTTAGAGGATATGCAGGCGAGTTAGACAATAAAAAGCCAGAGAGAGAAATGATTGAAAAAATTGAAGGACTATTTTGATGGTTAAATGCAAAAAGGCTTCTCTAGTTCTGAGAAGCCTTTTTTATGCTTTTTAATGACTTATCTATCACAATGCTCTTTATGCATACACTTCATTGCTTTGTGGCGATAGGCTTCGGCCTTATGGAGATGGGCTCTATACATGTGCCAATTGGCTTGATAACATAGATCTTCCATTTCCTGAGGCATATCCTCCATGGTCATGTTCATAGGATAATCCATGGCGCCAAGAACGCCTGTCATAGGTGTATCCATAGCAGGCATCATTCCCATATGAGGCATCATATTATCATACTCCATAGCAGGCATAACAGCAGCCATAGGATTTTCCATAGCGGGCATCATGGGTGTACCCATGGGGTGATGCATCATGTGTTGAGGCATCATATTATCATACTCCATGGCAGGCATAATACCAGTCATAGGATTTTCCATAGCAGGCATCATTCCCATAGGCGGCATCATAGGCTGCATGACGGGCATCATGTGATGAGGCATCATACCCATCATAGGACATGGCATATAGGGCATCATGGGTGTATCCATGGCAGGCATAACACCAGTCATAGGATTTTCCATAGCAGGCATCATCCCCATAGGTGGCATCATAGGCTGCATGCCAGGCATCATGTGATGAGGCATCATACCCATGGGCATTTCTGGGTACATGGGATAGGTTTCTTCTACTTTCTGGTCCTGTATATGATCCTTATGATCTTTATTATTATCCACTTTCGTTCCCCCTTAAAATTTATATATATGAGAAATTGATCTCTCAGTTATAGGGTATGCATTTGCTTCGCAAACTGGCACACCCAAATAAGAGATATATATAAATCTATGGAAAAATAACAAAAAATATTTGAAAAAATTTACAAATAATAGACTTTATGGTACCAAAAGACTAAAAAATCACCGTAGACTATAATACAGAAACACAAAATATTAATGAAGGAGGAAATAGAGATGAAAAAATTAATGAGTGTTATGCTAATTATGATTCTACTGATGGGTGCAGCAGTCCCAAGTTATGCTGCTGGGTTTACGCCACCGGGATTGGCGAAAAAAGGAGGTCTTCCACCGGGAATTGCAAAGAAGTTCAGTGATCTAGACGGATTTGAATGGGCACAGGAAGCCATTGAAAGATTAGCAGAAAAGGGAATACTTAGTGGCATAGGTGAAGGAAAGTTCGCACCGTCCAATAATGTGACAAAGATAGAAGCATTGACAATGATTATTCGAGGGTTGGACTGGGATGATGATGCAAAATTAGCAGCAGAGCTCATCAACACAGGGAAGATTAAAGAGAAAGCAAAGGATAAGGCGAAGGATAAGGATAAACTGCAGGGATGGACGGAAGGATATATTGAAGTAGCGGTTGAGAAAGGATTAATTGATGAAGTAGACTTGGCACAGCAAAATTTCACAGCACCAGCGACAAGACAGGAAGTAGCTATGTATATTATACGTGCACTAGGGATGGAAGAAGAAGCTGAAGATTATTCATCGAGGGACTTAAGATTTGAAGACAAAACTGCTGTACAGATTGGTGCAGTAGGATATGTTTACTTGATTGATAGTGAAGGTATTATGAAAGGATATCCTGATGGGACCTTTAGACCAAATCAATTAGTAAAGAGAGCAGAAATGGCTAGTTTGGTAAATATGCTTCGTGATCGTATTAGTGATGAAGAAGATGACGATGATGACGTGGTAGTAGTTGAAGGGACTTTCAAAGGTAATATAGAGAGTATTGACCGCCAGGATAAAGAAATTGTTGTAAAAAATAGCAGCAGAGAAAAGCTGTTTAAAATTGAAAATAATACAGTAGTTAAAATCGATGGAAGAACAAAGAGTTTCAGTGATTTATCTTTGGGAATGGACGTCGAATTAAAGATCATTGATGGTAAAGTAGACCGTATCGATGCTCAGACAAACACAGCAACATTTACAGGGACCATCAAGCAGATCTATCCTTCCACAGAAGAACTGAGAATTCAAGTAGGTAGTAAGGAAAGATTAATCCAAGTGGATGATGAAACCGATATTGAATTAGATGGAAGAAATGTAGCGTTTGGACGTCTAGCTGTAGGTATGGAAGTTGAAGTTCACATAGAAGATGTTGAGGTCCTACGGGTATACGCGAAATCCTTTGAAGAGGAATTCACAGGAGTAATTACTGGAATCAACAGCAGTCGGAAAGAGTTAAAAGTCAAAGTTGGCAATACAGAAAGAACCATTCAGCTTGACAGTGGTACAGATATAGAGGTTGATGAAAAAGATGCAGCATTTGACAAGCTAGTATTAGCAATGGAGGTAGAAGTAAAAATAGAAAATGGAAAAGTAGTGGCGTTATATGCTGAGTCTGTTACAAGCGAATATACGGGAAAACTCACTGAAAAAGTAGAAGGAACTCAAAATAAAATCACCATTAAAATAGGTAGTCAATATAAAAGCTACGTAGTGTCTAAAAATGCAGATATCCAAGATGACGATGGAAACGACATGGATTTTAATGAGTTGAAGGTCGGCAGTGAAATAGAGATTCGGGTAGAAAATAACATTATTGTAAAGATTGAGATGGAAGACTAATAAAAGGCTGTGATCCCAAGGATCACAGCCTTTTATCGATGTATCATTATACATATTTAAGGATGAAAAATAGTATAGATTAGGGTACAATAGAATAAAGAGAAATTAGAGAGGGGGGATTCTTATTTTTAAAAGTATTTTTAATCGACCTACTTTTATTGAAGAGGGGGGGAAAATTCCAAACCGGATTCGGTATTTGGTGTTAACCCTGTATGGTGCATTGTTCGTTGTTTTGGGGTTTCTTATGGATACTCCAGAGGGAATCCTCCGTGGACTCCGGCAGATCATCTTAGAACCAGACTTCCTCATTACCGATTACATTGGTGTTGGGGGATTAGGTGCAGCCTTTGTCAACGCAGGAATTCTAACCCTTGCAGCAATCTTTATCCTATATAGGATGGAGATTAAGGTTACTGGTGCCACCATTTCCACAGTTTGGCTTATGACTGGATTTGGACTTTTTGGGAAGAATATTTTTAATGTTTGGTTTATCATGGCAGGGGTTTGGCTCTATGCACAATACCAGAAGGACAAATTTATCAAATATGTATATATTGGACTTTTCGGTACCAGTCTAGCGCCATTAGTGACCCAGATTATGTTTATTACAAACATGTCGAGATGGGTAAGCATACCATTAGGAATGGCAGTAGGTGTATTCGTTGGCTTTATTCTGCCGCCGGTATCTGCTTATCTTATGAGGGTACATCAGGGCTTTAATCTTTATAATATAGGCTTTACGGCAGGAATCATTGGAACCATTACTGTTTCTGTGTTAAGATCCTATGGATTAAACATGGAGACAAGAATGATCTGGACCACGGGAAATAATCAAATTTTGGCGATGATCTTGGTTGCTTTGTTTGCTTTGATGATCCTCATTGGGTTTTACCTGAATGGTAAGTCTATGAAAGGATATAAGAATTTTTATAAGTATTCGGGAAGATTGGTTACAGACTTTGTCATTTTAGAAGGCTTTGCACCCAGCCTGTTAAATATGGGAATCAATGGTTTGTTTGCTACGGCATATGTATTAGCGATTCGAGGGGATTTAAACGGACCAAGTTTAGGCGGTATTTTTACGATTGTTGGGTTCAGTGCTTTTGGAAAGCATCTTGGGAACATGCTGCCCATTTTTATAGGTGTATTCCTTGGCAGTTTAACCAAGGTATGGTATATCAACGACCCTAGTATTGTTCTAGCAGCTTTATTTGGCACGACTTTGGCACCTATTGCAGGAGAATTCGGATGGAAATATGGCATTCTTGCAGGATTTTTACATTCCTCTGTCGTATTAAATGTAGGATTCCTACATGGAGGAATCAATCTGTATAACAATGGTTTTGCTGGGGGTATTGTGGCAGCCACGCTGATACCAATCATTGAGGCATTCAAGAAGGAGGAATAGATGTGAAGCACGATAGACTGAAAATATCAAAAATCGTGGATGAACTGATGAACTACTGCTTCTATATGGGATCCACCAACATCCATGTAGATGTGCAGGAAACCGATGAATTCTTTAAAATTTATTGCAAGTGTGATTATAAGGACAGTAACCTTAAGAAGGTTGAAAAGATGGTAAAGCTGTTAAACTGTACAAAGCATGAAGAACTGGAAGAGTATTATTGGACGTTGACAGGGGATTGTGATGTGGCCAACGAGCTTTCCCTAGTGGGGATGATGACAGATGAAGCCACCGTAAAATATAGTGAGGGACAAGATATTGAAATTACCCTATATCGATACAAACAGAATAAAGAATAGTCTGGCAGCGTATTGGTTGATATTTTTAGTGGGCAGTGGGAATCCTAAAAATAGGTGTTGACAACCATAGTAAAGATGCTTATAGTAGAATTATAAATACCATACGGGGGTATACTATAAAGGGAGTGTGAAATAATGAAAAAGTTAATGATGATCGAAGGAATGAGCTGTGGGCACTGTGTGAATCACGTGAAGAATGCCTTAGAGGAAATCGAAGGCGTTACCAATGTTATTGTGGATCTACAGGGAAAAAATGCGTTGATTGAACTATCTAAAGATGTAGATCATGAAACCTTAAAGGGTGCGGTAGAAGAAGCAGGGTATGATGTGATCGATCTGAAGACAATCTAGGAAAAAACTAGAAAGGCCTTGGTTAGACAGGAACCTTTCATAGAGGAAGGAGGTCTGGCATGGAGAAGGAAAAAAAGCTGATTGTCGATGGCTGCTGCCAAGAAGTAGATGGTGAAAGGGTAAGCCACCGTTCTGAAAATGTCACCCAAGCTTTGGTCAAACGATTGAATAAGATTGAGGGACAAGTACGGGGCGTTCGAGGAATGATTGAACGGGGAACCTATTGCGATGATGTGCTCATTCAAATTGCTGCTGTTCAATCAGCCATCGATGGTGTGAGCAAATTGCTTTTGGAAAACCACATGAAAACCTGTGTCATCGATCGTATTCGTGAAGGTGATACTGAGGTAGTAGAGGAGTTTCTAAAGACCATCAACAAGATGATGAGATAGTATGAAATGCTACAGTGAGTGCAGTAAATGATACACTGTTAAAAAGATCCCACATCCTGTATAATAGAATATAAGCATATAGGAAGAGCAAAAACCATGCAAGGGAAAATATTTCTGTTTGGCATGATTCTTGCTCTTATTTTATATGAGCTGTAATAATTGGTATATATTAAGGGTGCTGCTATTACGCAATCTATAGAATACAGGGGTGGGAAAACCATGAAAAAACTTACGTTGTTTATTGATGGGATGACGTGCGGTAATTGTGAGATGCGGATTGAAAAGGCATTGCAGAAGTTAGACGGAGTTCATCATGTCAAGGCATCCTTTAATCAGTCGCGGGTGGAAGTCCTTTATGATGAGAATCTTGTGGACGAAAGGAAATTCCAGTTGAGTATTGAGGCTTTAGGATATGGTGTGATGAAGGAAAAAAAGAGTTCTTTGAAACAGATGATGCCGCTTTTGCTCCTTTTATTTGCTGGATTTTATTTTATTCAAAATACCATTGGCTTTAATTTTATCCCTGAAGTCTCTGAAGGGATGGGGTATGGACTGATTTTTATGGTTGGACTGTTAACTTCCATTCACTGTGTTGCCATGTGTGGTGGGATTGCGTTGTCCCAAAGTGTGGGGGAAGCCAATGGAGGCAGCCGATTTACTCCTTCTCTATTGTATAATGCTGGGCGGATTGCTTCCTATACGATTATTGGCGGTATTGTAGGGGGCATAGGTGCGGTAGTGACACCCTCAGGTCAATTCAAAGGAATTATAGCGATCGGTGCGGGTGTATTTATGTTTTTACTTGGACTAAAGATGCTAAATATTCTCCACTTTCCAAACTGGTTAGGCTTGCGGATGCCTAAAATTTCTTTTGGGAAAATTGGGACATCAAATCCATTGAGACCTTTTTTCGTGGGTTTGATGAACGGACTCATGCCCTGTGGCCCTCTTCAAACGATGCAGCTTTATGCCCTGGGAACAGGCAGCGTGGTGAAAGGTGCCCTTTCCATGTTTTTCTTTAGTGCCGGTACTGTGCCCCTTTTATTTATTTTTGGGGCAATAACGTCTGCCATCAGCAGCAAATCAGGAAGAACCATGATGAAGGCCAGTGCAGTTTTGGTCATGGTGCTGGGGCTTGTGATGTTAAATAGAGGCATGGCATTATCGGGCATGGCGTTAGACCTTGGACTGACGAAAAGTACTGTAACAGAGATTCCGGAAATCAAGATGGAAGATGGCAAACAAGTGATTAATATGACAGTCACTGCTGGTGCATATACGCTGGATAACCCCGTAGTGCAGGTGGGGGTACCAGTTAAGATTAAGCTAGATGTACAAAGTATCAATGGATGCAATAACCCAATTGTGATTCCAGAGTATAATGTTGAAGCTGACCTTATGGAAGAAAATCCTGTGATAGAGTTTACGCCGACGAAGGAAGGAAAAATTCGAATCAGTTGCTGGATGGGTATGATTACTTCCCAACTTACTGCTGTGAATGATCCATCTCAACCTACTGAAGTTGCAAAGGATACCGGTGGAAATGGCGGTTGGTTTGGTGGTGGAGGCTGTTGTGCATCTGTCCAGGGAGAGAACAAAGCAGCCCAAGCCCTCATTGCCAATGGTAAGCAGACCATCGAAATGAGTGTAGGCAATGATGGATACAGTCCAAATATCTTTGTGGTACAAAAAGGCTTGCCAGTGACTTGGATCATGAATGGTACAGAAATAAATTCATGCAATTATTTGCTAACCATACCCGATGCAGGCTTTCAAAAGGAAGTAAAAGAAGGGAAGAATGAAATTCTTTTTACCCCAAATCAGGAAGGTGAACTTGTTTTTACCTGTGGCATGAATATGCTCAGCGGAAAGATTGTCATTGTAGATGATATAAACAATGTAGATTTAGAAACTTTAGAAAACAGCGAAATCCCCCTCCCGGCCAGCAGCGGCGGGGGGTGTCATTAGTAGTAGAAAGAGAGTAGATTGTCTACCAATGTCATTAAGTTAAGACATTGTGAGTAGATGCCTAAAAGAACAGAGTACGTAGAAATTACGTACTCTGTTCTTTTAGGAAAAAATTTAAAAAGTG
>NZ_JARBTM010000036.1 GCF_029240175.1 Anaerosolibacter sp. | reverse complement strand
GCCTGTAGCGCCTGTAGGACCAGCGGGACCTGGAGCACCTGTAGCGCCTGTAGCGCCTGTAGGACCAGCGGGACCTGCAGGACCTGGAGCACCTGTAGCACCTGTAGCGCCTGTAGGACCAGCGGGACCAGCAGGACCTGGAGCACCTGTAGCGCCTGTAGCGCCTGTAGGACCAGCGGGACGACCAGCGGGACCTGCAGGACCTGGAGCACCTGTAGCGCCTGTAGCGCCTGTAGGACCAGCGGGACCTGCAGGACCTGGAGCACCTGTAGCGCCTGTAGGACCAGCGGGACCTGCAGGACCAGCAGGGCCTGTAGCACCAGTCGGACCAGCGGGACCTGGAGGACCACCTGCAGGACCAGCAGGACCAACGGGACCTGCAGGACCAACGGGACCTGCAGGGCCTGTAGCACCAGCAGGACCAGCAGGACCTGGAGGACATGGCTTAGGACATGGTGGAGGGCATGGCTTCGGACACGTACTTGAACATGGCTTCTGAGATGGAAGATAGTGATAACAACGCTTCTTATATGTCATAAGAGAACACTCCTTTAAATAATATTAGACAATATTGTCTAATATTATTTTATGATATATAAATCAAAATGCTAACAAACATTCCATATATAGGGAATTGTTTAAATAAACCATAGAAGCGAAATATGTACTTATCGTTCTGACATGTTCTCATGCATTTTTGCAATAAAAAATCCCCCAAACATAGTCGTTTGAGGGATTCTGAGTTCCATAGGTCCTATCTCTTTGAGAACTTGCGCCTTAGTAATTAAGCGGTCTCAAGCTTCATTTGTTAGTTACTTGTTAGTTACCAATACAATTTTATACCTTTCTATATGACCTAATGTTTCAAAATATAAAGCATAGTTAGCATCGTCTTGACCATAAAGTGTATATTTCACAATTCAGGAAGAATGTGAAGTAAAATATCTTCATATAATTAGCCTAATTGGAAGCTTATATTTACCTTCAAAAGTCTAGTGATAAACATAATGCGAAGTGCGCTTATCTAACCAGATTTCATATATGTATCTTATCAACCTCAGAGTCCCAGTCAATAATGGAGCAATGAAAGAAGTCAAACTTATCCTGATTAGCTTCATAATAACCACTAGCAGAACGACAAAGTATTAAACACAAGCGTCGTACATTTACACGGTAAGTCTTTTCGCTGCCATTATATATGCTTGATGCATCCCCATAAATGTCGAATGGCTTCTTTGACTCCAAAACAAGTTCAAAGCGATCAATTTTATTGTTGATGTTTTTTATTTTATCGACATCAATATTGGGTGTTCCCTGATGTAATAAAGAGTTTCTCAGGCTATAAACCACTTCTCCACTTAAATAAGGCATTGGTGTGTTGCGGGATTGTTCACAAGGACACTGCTCATATTTGCCAATATGCTCGTCATACCAGTCTTTATATCGTTTTGTACTATTTTTCTGGGGATACTCAGCCTTTCCACATATATCAGGAAAGGTAAGTGCCAATGTTAATGCTGAATAATAGCATTCCGCGTCCAATGCTTTGTTTACATCATCTATCAATTGCAGCATCATAAGCCACACCTCCATTTTCTAGTAGAAATCTTAAAGACTTTTATGTAGTAACAAAACACACCATTGTAAACATAATGGGAAGTTCAACATTTGAGTGCATCTGTAAAGGAAATTACCTTACAAATTGGAATTTATGTAGTTTCAAATACTATTTATTTTTTACTGGTAAATATACTTGAGACATTATTTTTATATCTGGTACTTCTGAATCCTCTACCTGAGCATCAAGTATAGATCTCATTAATGCCATACAAAATTTTATTCCAACTTCTTCAGATATTATATCCTTTAAGTAAATATTTGTATCATCATATTTTTCAGGAAAATTAATGCACAAATATGTCATTTCTTTCTTTTTTTCTTCCCATATTCTATACTTCACCGTGCCTTTACCATCAATTTTTCCTTTAATACCTTTAGTTAGAAATTTATCTATTTGTCCCACTTTACTCCACGTGGCTAAGTTCTTATTTATATAAACTTCATCCCATGTATCAAAAATAGGGAAGTGTAATAATAAATTTCTTATAAAACTAAACAAATCATCCGCAATTATCCCTTCAAAATGAGGTCGTCCACCTTTTTTCATCCAATTAATATATTCTTTAATCGGCTCATAACTCAATAATTCTTTATATATCGAAAATGATTCTCTTAGTTTATAAAATCTTATTTTAGCATCATTGTTAATAAAATCATCATTTACAACTTCTTCATATAAAACATAGAATCTATTATAAAATAACGATAATACTTCTTTCTCTTTTTCGTTTGGTTTTAATTCTTCTATTTTAATCACCCCACAAATACAAATTTGTCTGTTATATCTTTTTGTTATTAATAACCTTAACTAAACATTAGCGGCGTTAAAAATTTAATAATCCAATACTTCGACATTTGCCATCATTTTCCTTTAAAATAAGAAAGAGTAGAATGTCTCCTAATTAACATTGCATCAAAGATATATTTAGCGCAATAAAATAAGGACAGGGGATTTCCTGTCCTAAACAACTAAATGTGTATTTAGCACATTTTTAAAACCAAATCCTTGCTATTTTCTATTGATCATCGTGTCCTAATATATCTATGTACTTAATGGGTTCTTTAACTGTAATTTTATTTGTACTATACTTAGGCGAAGTTGTTGTCTGTAATGCACAAGTTCTTTCAAACAATCCTAATTCATCCGCCTCTTTATCACTGCTGTGTGCATGAAGTATATCCTGCACAACTTTTATCTTTTTATAATTCATTTCATCAGCTCTTTTCCACATAGAATATGGTGCCTTTGAAAAAGAATCTACTACAATTGCTTTAGGAATAAAGTAATTATCTTGATTATAAGAAAAATAGTATAATCCTCCAAATAGTAATTCTTTAATATCGATATTCTTGTGAGTATAGCTAATGATTATCTTGATTTTAAAACCAGTATAATTATTTGTGTCGTATTTATTAAGTCTTAACTCACTTTGCTGATCATATTCTATAACTGATGTATCCTCTGTAAAAATATAATTTCCGCTTTGTGATACATATTCTGCTCTATCAATAAAATGTTTTTCTCCAAGATTAGGGAAGAGAAATGCATATTGATCTGTATGGTAATTTTTGAAATTGTTTCGACAGTAATCTAGAAGTATTTCATCAATGTTTATTTTAAAGCTGTCGCTAGAACTTACTTTACTTATAGATTTGTGAAATATCCTCTTGTACTGCCCATCATTAACATTATGTACTTGAAAATAGTTTTCATTATTCTGTTCGTTTACGTCAAATAAATACACTCCTATTTCTAAATTTGATACAGGTAATTCACTTATATTAGTTACTTCCAAAAATGATGATAAAGCATTTTTCGTTCTATACTCATTAAACAAATACATGTAATGATAATTAGAATCATATGTATATGAAAGAAATGGTACTTTATTTAGATCATCAGGTTTCCCATAGTTTTGAAAGAAATCAACCATTTGAATAGCTCCAATGAAACCAGGAGGTAGGCATACTATCAGTGTTATGATTGCTACAATAATACCTATCATTGCAATGTGTGCTTTAGATGATTTAAAAATTCCAATACTTCCTGTATGTTTTCTTATTGGTACCTCTAATATAGTGCTCTGTATTTCTTCTTGAGTAAAATGTTCTTCAATATATTTGATCAGCTCATCTTTTTTCATTTTAGTGTATCTTTTAATGCCCAGTTTTTTTGCGATTGCATTTAAGCTTACTCGATTAATATCTTTCATAGTATACTTACTCCCTATAGTCTCAAAAATGTAATCACTATAAAATAGTATTTCTATGTATTACGACATTTTCCTTCAAAACCATAGAAGTTTTCCCATTAATAGTACGAGATAAATTTAATGCAATAAAATAAGGCAGGATACTTCCTGCCCTTTTTACATATCTTTTTATAAGTATTACCCAGTCACTAATTTCCCTGTGTTTGCTGCCTCATGAATAGCTTTATTATTAGCAGTATAAACACATATGTTCTCCATCGTTATATAGTCACTATCATCAGTAATGATTTTACTGATATCATTTTGAGACAAATATTTAAGGATAAGGTAATCGAAATCATCACACTTATGGGAATCGAGATTATCGACAAAATCATTTAGTCCAAGTACTTCAATGTTAAAATTTTTAATTTTATAAATGCTATTAATCTGCGAAAGCACCGTATTAAGCTCGTTCTTTACCTTTATTCTCTCACTTAAAATATTTCTAAATTCTTTCCTTTTTATCTTACCATTCTGTATACAATATATGTCGTATTCATTTCTTTCGATTATGTATAGCAGTTCAGTAATGTTATATATAGTAGTCACAAGTCTATTTTCATTATTAAGTAGGTCTTCTAAAAAATCAGGATATGCTTCAAGCTGATAACCATCAAAAGTTTCATTACATCTACTATAGTGCATCCAATACAATACATTAGTATCAATTGCAAACACATCATCTTTAATGGTTGATACATCCAGCTTTCGTATATCATAAACATTGGCCTTTGTTACAAACAAGGTCTCCCCCTCCATCGACTTTAGTTTTCTGAGTTTTCTATTATCTCATTAAATTGTTCCTTATTCTCTGAATTGTAATATTCAATAGAATTTTCAATTACTTGATTGTACGTGTTCTGGCCTACTGGTGAAAGATTCGTAACTTTAATTTTCTTATAATATTCATCAGGGCCAAATTTATTTACAAAATAACCTAGGCTAAGATTAAAAAAAGGTGATGCAAAAACATTAATGTTCGAAAAGTCTAAAATAATAGATTCATTGTTCATAAGATTATCTTCTATTATTTTTCTAAGTTTTTTTCCTTCTTTTCCCGATAAACAGAGTTTCATAAATGAATCGACTTTAATCTCTTTCACTCTAGCACCTCTTTTCGTTATTTTTTCATTACATAAATGCTATTATGATCGGCATTTATTTTAATACTTATTATAGTACCTATCAACTTATTCTCTATATTTTCATAAGACTCGCTTTCTTTCGTAACGCGTGACATCGTATCTGAACTATATATCGTCATTTTCCCTTCATTTAGTTTAACAATAGCTTTTAAAAAGTCAAGTCCCAATCCTCTTGGATAATCTCTATTTTCTACAGTTGAGTTACCTCGCTTCATTGCCCACTTTAATGCATCAGCTGATGATAAATTCTCGTCTTTTAAATATCCTCTTACATTTGCTGGAATTCCAACTCCAGCATCATAAATAGAAAAGTACAATTCTTTATGATATGAAAGATAGTGCCCACAACAGAATATACCTATTTCACTTTTTGAATGTTCAAAAGCATTAGCAAATATTTCGTATAATTTACTCAATAATTCATGCCTGACTTCATCATCCATCCCTATAGGAGCCAATCTTAGGATGTTTTGAATATAATCATTAATAGTCTCATCATCCGCATTTTCATCTGTGTACTTTGTAAAACTTATTGCATTAGCACTAGATAAATTGACCCTAATCTCTGGATGGAGGTAATTTATAAACCCAGATGTTGCCATGTAGGACTTTAAATTATAATTGTTAATGGACTCGATATCTAGTGTAATTCTTTTGTCGTACAGTTTCCCTAACTCAGGGAGAGAACCAATAATTGGAAGGAAAATTGGAGAAATAAAGCTACATCCATCAAAGGTGATGGAAATATTATCTGCATTATCATAGAGGCATATGTCTTGAAGCCTCATAATTTTGTTAAAAGATACCCGATCAAAATTAAGATTACTTACTATATTAACTTTCTTCACTTTTTTCGTCCTCTTTATACTTTGACTTTTCATATTCTTAAAAATTATATTCTACTTATTTAGATAAAATCCTCCATCATCCCCTGTTATTTAACACTGTTTTTACTAGCAGTACCTACATATTTATGTGTCTTATTCGTTCGTCAAATAAAATATAAATTGCACATCAAGCAAAGAAAAAATCTATTGTCGTTCGTAATAAACAAAACGTTGAAGTAACAAACAATCAATCATTTTTTCAAACTATCTATCTTAGTTAATAGATGTGAAAACAATAAGAAAGTAAGTATTAGAATCATACTTTTTTTCTGTGCTAAATAAAATTTATGCACAAAAAGGAGGTAGATATTACTCTACCTCTAAAGTCAACTGCATTGTCATATCTCCCTTAATGACAATCTTATATTGTCCTGGATTTGTTTTAGAACCTACTTTCCAAGTCCAGGAAACATTCCCATTAGAGTCTGCCTTCTTTGGTTCTAATCCTGCTGCTTTGCTGGGGCCTGATGAGTAATATACTTCAATATCATATTCTACCCCTGGAGACCCACCAATTGTAGCCGTAACATTCTCCCCTGCCTTCGCTTTTATTGTATTCATTATCACCGTAGGTGCAGCAGATTGACTTGGTTGACTTGGAGTTGCAGGTACAGATACCGTTTCTTCATATGCCCATAGCCCTTTGTTCTGCTCCCTGGCCTGCTTTTCTAGTGCTGTAAAATCAGCAACATATTTTACGTTAGGTGGGAATGTAGCGACTTTTGCATAACCTTCGCTTACTAAGATTTTATTATACATTATACCGTCTACATATACATAGGCTAGCAATCGTCCATACTTATCTCTTTCCTGAACATCAAACTCTAAAGTAACAGTTTTACCATCTAATTGCTTGTTTGAAAATTCCGAAGCAACTTTTCCGTATTCGCTATTTCTAGTCGCATCAGGATGGACTGACTCAGGAGTGTCAACGCCGATAAGTCTAACTCTTTCTTTAGTACCATTATAATCAATTTCAATTGTATCTCCATCCACAATCTTTGTAATCTTGTATGTAGTAACTGCGTCATCAGCAGTGCTCTTAATAATTACTGTCTTAGTATTTCCATCCCAGCCAACATTTGCTCCCAGAGCTTCAGCAATGAATCTAGCCGGTACTAGGGTTCTATTATTAATGATAGTTCCTGGTACTTCTAGCTCCACAGCTTTACCATTTACCGTGGCTGTTTTCTTGTCTACTGTTAGTATAATTATCGTATTTCCTTTAGTCCCTGTAACCGTCTTTGTAGCAGCATCCCATTCAATCTTTGCCCCAAGAGATTCAAATATTGTTCGTAATGGCACTAACGTTCTTCCTTGCACTAATGTAGGTGGTACATCAAAACTCAATTGCTGACCATCTATAGTTACCTTTGTTTCCTGTGTAGCTCCAACAGATAAAGGCACCGGTAACAGCACTGCGAAAATAATCAAAAACACTATACCTCTTTTCATGCCCATCCTCCTTAATTTCATTTGAATATTACATTCTATATTTTACAGTACTTTCCTTTCGATTAATCAAAAATAAAAAAAAGCTATTCTCCTGTATCAAATACTTTTACCCCAAAATATAAAAAGACCGGAGCGCTGAGCCCCGGCACAATTATTGCTATTTTTCAACTTTTTTAACATGCTAACAGTTCCTCTTTTATGCCACTTTACCATTAATTTTGCCTCTTTTATAACTTACTTTTTATTATACATAACTCACTATTCTCTGGCACATCGCTATCATACTTTAGCATAACTCGATTTGTCATTCTATTATACATATCATTAGGGTCATGTACCAGAAGAGAATATGTACCTTCTAACTCGCTAAAAATTGAATCCTGATTTCCTAATGTCCTAATAATCAAATCATGACCATTCTCTAATGAATAGACATCAATGAAACTGTTGTAGTCTATATTAGGGTTATTTAAAACTTCTTTTATAGGGATAAAACGCCCATCTGGTGTATTGAATAAAGCTACATCTGCCATTTTATATAGGCTACCTGCTTCTGAATCTAATATGTCTTTAGCTGATCTGACCTTTGGAGTAACAAAAATATCTACTCTTTGATTTAAGTTAATATACATATCCTTAAAGTGATATTTAACCTTAGCTGTGTTATTACCATACTCACTCTTATTTATTTCATCTACCCAAGCATCTTCTTGGGGAATATATAAACTACAAATTGGAAATGCAAACGGCTCGTTAGAATTTACAGTACCTATATGTCTAACGTCTTTATAAGAATGTTTGACATTATTATTATCCTTAAAATGTATAGTAGGAAACTGCATTCTATTCTGTACAGTATTTTTATAATATCCATGCCAAGATATAGCATGAATATTTCTATTAAACTGCATGTAATAATTTCCTGCGACTACTTTATCAAATATCTTATTTTTTGCTGGATCGATCATTATATCCAACTCTCCCAAAATACTATTTTGCGCTTCTTGCATCTTAACTGTTAATATTGTTTTATTAGATTTACGTATGACAAATTTAATATTCATCTATATCCTCCTAGGCGTTTATATAAATCAAGTATACTTAACTACGTATTCTCAATCAATAGATTCACTACACTTTAGATTCCATGCCACTCATTTTTTAATTTATTCTACCTAATATTTCTCCAAAAACTAAAAAGACTAGGCAATATTGCCCCGATCTTATCTTTCTTGCTATTGATTCTATAAGCTTTTCTTAACTGATAACCTCCCTATCTCAATCAGATCGTTCAGCTCTAGCCTTAATATTTGACCTTTCTCAGTTTATTTAGACTATGCTTTCCAACAATACCAAGGCTCAGATTCTCACAAATTTTCATTCTTTTTTGAATATTATCATCCATTTTCAACTTTTTTCAAAATTTTTCAAGGAAAAAGTCAAATTTTCAGTGTGTATGAAAATAAGGGATACTCTCCGGTCTTTTGAATTCGTTTTTTTCCTGCTGGGGTGGGGGGGAGTGGAACCTGTCCATGATACGCTTAAAATCACTCCCCCCATATGTCTTCTTCATAATTCTAGAAAACTTTTATCATTTGTTCACTGTCTGCTTTACCACATCTTTGTCTTATCCATTTCTTTCGTGTGCTCGAATTTTTCTTTTTCAAGCTCAAGCTTTTTCTCACTAAGTTCTTTCCTATGCTGCAGTTCTGGATTTTGAATTTGCATCCTCAATCTTTCAACTCTCAGCTTTTGTTCCTCCGTAGCTGTATCCCAATTGGCATGAAGCATTTCATTGTAGTCCTTTATGAGCTTTGAAAGGGTAGCCATTGCTCTGGATTGTGAGTTTAACAAGTTGGCTTGTTTATCCCATGCTTGTTGAATCTCGTATTCTTCTTCTCTGTATGTTTCAACATGCATTTTATTATCTTTTGGACCTTTTATGTCTTGCTGAACTTTTAACTTCTTTAGTTCCTTGGTTTTATCATGTTCATCTTTAACAAACATGATTTTCTGTGATCTAAGTATATTAATCCATTTGGTCATAATCATTGCCCATTGGATGTCTAATGGCGATCCTCCAGCTTCCTCTGTCTCTTTGACTAGATTTCTCATCTTTGTTGGAAGGTATTTTGAATACCATCCATGCTTTCTTGCATTTTGATTATGTAAAGGTGCTACTCCTTTATGTCCAGCAGCGTTATTATTTCCTTTTGGGGCTCCACCTTGAGGCTTATATCTTCCTTTCCAGTCATCGACTCTTCTCCAATATTCAATGTTTTTCTCTTTCTCACACAGTATGTTAGCTATTTCTTTAGTTGTTATTTCGCCTTGGTGCTCTCTATATAGCTCAAAGGCCTTTTCTCTGTTTAGACTTCTACTTCTCCCCATAATACCTCCTGATATAATAACTAGGATTTTTTTCTAGGGCTTAATGCTTTATAAATTTTTAGTTTTAAATAATTTCATAGATTTAGTTGAACTGTTTCATCCAAAAATTTCATCTCTAAACCCTAGCAATAATTTTTTTACTTTTAGGCATTTACAACCATATAGCTTTCAAACCTATACATTTCAATGGCTAGAACCACTTTTTTGCCTTCAAAATGAAAGTCGGGTTTATATGGAGAAACCTACTTTCAAAAAAAATTTTTCTTACATTATATATCATCCTTTTTTGACCCTCCAATGTCGAACTGCTCGAAAATCCGACTTTCGTTATTTTAATCCACTCATTTCTTTGTTCATCACCCTTACCTATTTTTTCTTCTCTTGTGCAGCTTTCCTTCTCGCCTTAGCAGATATTTCACGGATATAGTCATAGGAATAGCCTAGTTCATCAGCAATCTCTATGAGCTTTTTCTTTTGGAAGTCCCGCATGTAAACCACCTGATTTTCAATGCCACTTAATTGCGATACCTTTTCTTCCATCTTTCTTTTTGTCTCCTCCAGGTGTGCAATGGCCTCTTCATGGAGTAAAATATGGCTTTTTATCTTTTGAATTCTCTCCAGGGCCTCCAGAAAAGGCATCTGAACAAAACCACCTGAACGCACCTCAGAATAGTTCACTGCCTTAATATCGCTAGGTCCATCTAATCTTGCCAGTCTGGTCAAAACCTTCAGCTCCCCTTTATATCCTTCCAATCTTGCTTTCCATGCATCAATGGAATTGCACAAATCCATGTATGAATCACTTAACCTCATTCTTATCTCCACCTTCCCATCTCCTACAAAAAACAAGAAGCCCAGGTTTATTATCCTACCTGGGCTTCTTGAGCCTCTAATTTATATGTGCTTATCGTCTTACACTTCGTGCATTTGATCTCTATCTCCACCTCAGTCCCTTCGGGAATCTTACCCAATACCTTCCTGCAGGCAATGCATCTAATTTCTGTCACTATGTCCCACCATCCTCGGCCTATGCTGCTGCCTTTTTCAGTATATACTGTTTTCCGTCATCGCGTCATCGCTAGCTGTGTATTCCATTTAAACTTTATAGGGGCATTTCTAGGCGCCCATCAATTGTTGTCTTGCTATTTGCCCATAATTCTTTAATACATAATTGAAACTCTCCAGTACATTTACTGACATCTTTCCCTGCTGGTGCATCAGCATAGCATCCTCCACCAATACATCTCCAGCCCTCCCAGCGATATCAAACCCTTCCTCTTCAAGCTTTTTTAATTCTGTGAATATGTGTCTAGCTATACCTCCCTCTACCATGGAAATTCTCCCCCTTCACTTTCATCTTCCACTACCTTGACATTACTTGCTTTGACCAATAGTCCTCTAGTACTAAGGATATGTGGCACATGTCCTGCCTTCTTTGATATTCTTTGACCGCTTCCTTGATCTGCACTAAGGTCCCTAGATCTTCCCTCTTTAGAAACTCCTCAGGCGTCTCTCCCTTGGCTGCGATCCTTGCATATTTTCTTAAGTAGTTTTGAAGCTTATTAAAATCTATCTTGGTCTTATACTCTTGATTCGTTCCTGTTATGGCCAGTCCTATGTAGAATATGGCTGCTTCTTTCATCTTTCCACCCTCCAATCTAATAACTTCTTAAATCATAGAAAGTCAATGTTCTAGGATTATACACCACTTCAAACTCTCCCACATCGCCATCCCTCTGCTTTTCGATGATGATCTTTACTAGCCTTAATCCCCTATCTTTGATATTTTTGATTGTCTCCCAGGTAATCAAGGACTTTGGGTCCTTTACCATGGTCTCCAGCTCTGATTCTGTAGGTAGGTGTAGGAACACAATATTGTCGCTATCCTGCTCAATAGAGCCCGATTCCCTTAAATCTGCCTTGGTAGGTCTTTTTAACTCTGCATTTCTATTTAGCTGAGCTAACTGAATAACTGGAATTTTAAATTCCAATGCTAAAGCTTTTATATCTCTGCTGATCTCGCTGACCTCCTGCTCCCTGCTTTGATATCTCTTTCCACCCCGCAGGAGCTGGAGATAGTCAATGATGAGCACATCGGCCTTCTTTTCTCTTACCTTGGAGCGTATCGCAGTTATGTTATCCGATGTGGTATCGATGATCATATCCATGGTACTGGTGAGAACGGATATACCTTTTCCAATACTAGACCAGTCATTATCATTTAATCCTCCCCTACGCAGTTTATTTCCGTTGATCCCTGTCTCAGAGGCGATGAGCCTTTTCCCTATTTGTAGCTTGCTCATCTCCCTGCTGATGATCAGTACCTTAAGACCATTCCTGGCTAGTTTCTTCCCCATCTGTAAAGCCAGGGCAGACTTTCCTACGCTAGGCCTTGCTGCTATAGTTGTTACCTCTTCCCGATGAAGGCCAGCTGTGGCCATATCATAATATGTAAGTCCTGTATAGTACCTTCTGTCATCTCTCTGCTGATACAGCTCATCCAGATTATCCAGGGTTTGAAGCATTATGGCCTTTAAATCCTCTCCCTCATCCTCCTGGTGGGTTTCAATATCATCTAATGATTTTATGAGGGTGGTCTTTAGGTCCTCGCCCTTCTCCCCATCATCTAGCAGTTTTTTTTCGATGGCCTTGGTCCTTAAAAGGATCTCCCGCTTTATGGCTCGATCCTTTAGAATCCCTATGTAGTGGTCAATGGTAGCCGTGGTGGAAATGCTCCCCATGAGCTTTGTCAGAACTTCAATGGATAGGCTTTTATTCACCTTCTCATAGACACTGTATAGCTCTATGGGTTCCTGATCCTTATTCATCTCCTTCATGACCTTTAGGATCTCTCTATGATGTGGGGCATAAAAGTCTGTTTCATAAAGCTTGTCTAGGACATACCAGCACTTTGACTCTAAAAGAATAGCTCCTAATACCATCTGCTCAGCCTCAATACTTACTGGTAACGACATGGCTCCCCCTCTCATTCGATGTCCTCCTCAAAGTCAAACCTCTTATTGCTGCCAGGATTGATATTGAGTTTCTCCCTGGCTTTTCCCCATGTTGCCTCAGGAACTTTGCTCTGCTTTCTTAACAAATATTCGCCTACCTGCTCAGCCGTGGCATTCCTCATAATGCCATAACAATAATTTTCCTTCTTGTCATGGTGCTTAGGGTTGTCTATGTAAAGCTTTAAGGCATATTCCACCACATCGGGTCTAAAGTTTTCCCACTCCTTATAGATTTTTAGAATTACACTGTCTGCTATCTGTCCACCCCTACGGGTAAAACGTAAAATCTCAAAATATTCATCAATGATTGTTAAGGCATCCTGAGCATAACGCTGACGCAAATTTTCAATTTGCATATTAATCTTTTTCTCTGTAGTAATCTCTGTGTTAATCTCTGGTAATGGTTGGGGCAAATTGCCCTGATCCATTGGGGCATTCTGCCCTAATGACATTGGTGCATCTTGCCCTAATGCATTGGGTGATTTACTCCTTTGATTATTCTTTGCCTCCATAAGCTGATCCAGCTTTTCATAGTCAATGGAATACCATTTGGTTCGGTCCCTCTTCTGTTCATTAAAGTTATCTGTAATCAGTAACCCTAGTTTTTCAAGTTCTTTGAATATCCGCTTTACTGTATCATAACTCCAGAAAGGAAAGTTCTTTTCATGCCAATCCCCTATACTGTTATAGGTCCAGTATCTCCCGTTTATGAAATTCTTCTCAGTTTCCCGATTGATCTCAAGCCAGTAATGAATCTGCTGAATTACAATGGCCTCATTTACCCCAAAGCATATGGCTAGGTCCGTGTCTACGACAATGGGCCTCTTATTAAACAAATGTTTACTTTGCACCTTTCCTTCACCCCTCTTCTACTCATCCTGCTGCATATCTTTCCTATATCCCTACGGCCTGTTTTATGGAAAATGGTCCTGTCTTTTGCATCAAATCCAAAACGCAAAATATTTGGGCTTGTGGTTCTCTCTCTTCTTTTAGGAGATTTCCAATACTAAGTCCATCCTCTAAGCCTTTACCATAGACAGTATCAATAATTATGGATTCCGTCATGGCCTGAATCTCCTCATATTCATTGATAAGGTATCTATGTTCCTTTGGCAATAAATCTCTTATCCGATAATGTATGATACTTGCTCTTTGACACAGCATTCTATGTTTTTCATGATTAGATGCAATTTCGTTCCATGCATTTAATGCCCTCTTATTAAGAAACTGCTTAAAGTCTTCTTCGAATTTCAACATGATCCATCTTCCCCCTTGAAAATCTATATTCATCGATACATTCATGTGCTATACTATACATAAATGAATTTAAAGATTTACATCATGAGCTCTTTCGGTCTGCCAACTGAAAGGGCTCTTTTCATTCTAAAAATATTCAGTGTCCCACACCTCCTAATTTCATTTCCTGCTTAGAAAATATTAAGGAAATGGCTGCGCCTATGATTTCATGGACTTCCTTTGCTATGTGATTCCATCTTTCTTCCTCCTGCTGATCCACCGTACCATCACAGGCAATCTCAATCATATCCTCATTCACATACTTTAAATCTCCCACCTCTTTTTGAAACCTTAATACGGATCTTGATAACTCTGAAATATGTAACTCAGGAAGGTATTTTCTCCCTAGCTCTGTGGACTGCTGCAGGTGCATATATCCTAACCATCTTGCTTTATATACCTCGGCCATCATACACACAATGTCATCCCCTGGGATGGTCTTTCCTGTTTCATAATCCGCTAAGGACCTAACACTTGTACAAATATGTTCCGCTGCACTTTCCCTTGTAAAACCTGCAGCTTTTCTAGCAACTCTATAGATGTTCTCCTGTGTACTATGCATTCACTATCTACACCCTTTCGTATTATACTTAAACTACAAACCCCTTCGTAAATTCCCCTACTTAAAACCCCATCTAATCAAACTCTCATCCCTTACAATGCTCCTGCTCTATCAGGGGCATTCTCACATTTGTCTTCAGTAAGCGGTTATTTAGTACCATGTTGATGGACCTGTTACATGCAGCCATTCATTTCTCCCATACATTTTGTAATCAAACCTAAGATAAGAATATCCCGGCCTCTCCTTCACAAATTTCACGCTAATTGGTTGGATAGTCTCTCTAGCTTCTAACCCCCAAGAATTATAGAAATTTTCAAGGAATGCCTTAAACATTTCAGCATTTACACCTAAATTTTTAAAACCTTGCACTTTCTCAGGTGTTAACATCTTCCTCACTTCACTTTCATCAAATACTTATTTAGCTGGCCTCTTTGATACCTACATACTCATAGAACTGCTTTGGTGAAATATAGTAAGTCCATATTGAACTCATCTTAACAGCTGTTCCAAAAGGAAATAACCCTCTCTGCAAGCCTACTCTGACGAATTGCTGTGACTTACCCATAATTTCAGCTGCTTTCTTTACTGAAATATTTTTTTCCATCATTTTTGCCCCTTTCTTATATTTCAATTCGAAATGTTTGAGCCAAAAAAAATATTATCTAAGCTAATACCAAATATATCTGCTATCTTTCTTGCAATTATTATATTAGGTCTTCTTTTGCCATTTTCATATTGTGATATCGTCTCTTGACTCAAATTGACCAAATCTGCTAATTCCTTTTGAGTTAATTTCTTAGACTCTCTAATCTGCTTTAGAGTATTCACTGATTTACCTCCTAATAAAATATTTCATTTTGTAATATCATTATATTTCATTACGAAATTATTGTCAACAGTTTGTACCAAATTATTTCTAAACGAAATTTGATTTTTATTACTCTTTGAAATATACTTATTTCAAAGAGTAATATTGGATGGTGAAAATATGAGTATCGGGCATAGAATTAAATGGCTACGTGAAAATAGGAATATCGGACAACAAGAGTTATGCGATTTTCTAGGAGTAGAACAAAGTACTTTAGCCAATTATGAAAACAATAGACGAACACCTAAGGCTGATATGTTGACTAAGATAGCAGACTATTTTAACGTCACGACGGATTTTCTGCTTGGAAGAACAGATAAGCTTGATTCTGAAATTGTGACCATAGCAGCTCACCATGATGGTGATTGGACCGAAGAAGAACTTAACGAAATTGAGAAATTCAAGGAATTTGTAAAGATGAAAAGGAAAAGTAAATAGAGGTGATTTTATGAGCAATATGACACTCATACAGTTAGCAGAGAAGGAAAACATTGAAATCATTGAAATCCCTATGGTAGGTAATATTAAAGGTCTCTATGCTGATCAAGTTATTGCTATAAATAAAAACATAGAGACCACTATTGAGAAAGAGTGTATCCTTGCTGAAGAATTAGGGCATCATTTTACCAGCTCAGGAGATATACTTGACCAATCTAAAATGGAGAACCGAAAACAAGAATTAAAGGCTAAACGGTGGGCTGTATCAAGATTGATCGTGGTTGAAGACTTTATCAGGGCCTTTGAAGCTAGAGTACATAATCGTGAAGAATTAGCTGAATTTCTTGGCGTAACCGAAGAATTTATTGAAACAGCCATAAAACATTTTCAAAATATCTATGGGAAATCCCATACTATTGAAAATTATAAAATCTACTTTGACCCTCTTGGGGTTTATAGAGAACTTTAATGTACATTTGTATATTTTTTTACCCATTAAATCGAACACCAGTTCGATATGTGCACACTATCCACATGTTATCCACAGAGGTGAACGTATGAAAAATCCAAATGGTTATGGCTCAGTTTACAAGCTGAGTGGAAAAAGAAGAAAGCCTTTTGTTGCCCGTAAAACTATTGGATGGGATAAGGAAGGAAAGCAGACTTATCAAACGATAGGATACTATGAGAATAGAAAAGATGCAATGCAAGCACTTGCTGAATTTAATAAGAATCCATACAGTATTGAATCCTCTACCATCACATTCAAAGAAATATACGATCAATGGAAAGAAGGAAAGTTTGAAGGTATCTCTAGAAGTGCTATCAATGGATATAACGCTGCTTTTGATACCAGTCTAGAATTGCATGAAATGAAATTCGTTGATATCAGAACTAAGCATATGCAGGATGTCATAAGGTCTTCTGGTAAAGGTCATGGCACATTAAGAAAAATAAAAGTGCTGTTTAATCAGCTTTATAAATTTGCTATGGAGAATGATATTGTAAGTAAAGATTATTCTCAGTTTGTTGATATTGGAAAAAATACTGGTGAAAGTTCTAGAAAAGTGTTTACTACCAGCGAAATCGAAAGGCTATTTGATGTTGTAAATCATATTGAATATGTAGATACCATACTAATAATGATCTATACTGGCCTGCGGATCGGAGAGCTTCTGATCGTCAAGACCTCTAATATTGACCTGGACAACAGAACCATGATTGCCGGTATTAAAACGGAAGCTGGAAAGGATAGGGTTATACCTATTAATGATAAAATCTTCGATATGGTAGCTTCTAGGGCCTCATTAGGCCATAAGTATTTAATAACAAATAATGAAGGTAAATCTATTGGTTATTATAACTACTTAAAGGAAAAATTCACACCTATAATGGAACAATTAGGCTTTGATCATAAGCCCCATGACTGTAGACATACCTTCGCTACGCTAATGAGTAATGCTGGAGCTGATACTATAGCACTTCAAAAAATTATTGGACATGCTAGCTACTCCACAACTGCAAGTATCTATACCCATAAAGACATCGAGCAATTAAAAAAGGCCATCAGTTTAATCTAAATTTTTGTTAGTTACTTGTTAGTTATGTGTTAGTTACATGCAATTTTTCAGCCATTTTTATAGGGTTTCGGAACTATAAAAATCCCCCAAACACAAGTGTTTGAGGGATTTTGCATTTCGTAAATATTATCTCTTTGAGAACTGAGGTGCACGTCTTGCAGCCTTAAGTCCATATTTCTTTCTTTCCTTCATTCTTGGGTCTCTTGTTAAGAAACCAGCTTTTTTAAGGATTGGTCTAAGTTCAGCATCAGCCTTTAATAACGCTCTGGCAATACCGTGTCTTAAAGCACCAGCTTGGCCTGTGTATCCGCCGCCTTCTACCTTCGCGATTACATCAAATCTACCTTCTGTTTCTGTTAATGCAAGAGGTAATCTGATATCTCTCTTTAGCGTTTCGTAATCACAGTAGTTTTCACCAGGAACTAATCTTACTCTTGCAATGGAAGTCTTTCTTCTACCTGTTCCATAGTATTGTACTCTAGCCATTGTATTTCCTCCTCCCTATCCAGTTCTATATGTCAAGAACTTGCGGCATTTGAGCTTGATGAGTGTGCTCAGATCCAGCGTATACTTTTAATTTTTTGTACATTTGTCTTCCTAAGCTGTTCTTTGGAAGCATACCTTTGATTGCAAGCTCAACTGCTTTTGTTGGCTTCTTCGCCATTAATTCTCTAGCTGTGATTTCTTTTAAACCACCAGCCCAACCTGTATGGTGTCTGTATAATTTTTGATCTAATTTCTTACCTGTCATTTCTACTTTTTCTGCGTTTATGATGATTACATAATCACCTGTATCAACATGGGGTGTATAAATTGGCTTTTTCTTACCTCTTAAGATTGATGCAACTTCTGTAGCTAAACGACCTAACGTTTTGCCTTCTGCATCTACTATATACCACTTTCTTTCGATTTCAAGTGGCTTAGCAACGAATGATTTCATATATTTACCTCCTATCACTACTTTTTCCAAAAATCTTATCAACGGTTCTCTATATTTAAAAATCCGGGGCTAGTGGATTTTCAATATGCAGACTCTTTTACTATTCTAATACATTGTGCCGTGTGTGTCAAGGAATATTTGGACTTTCTTTTAATCTTTTCCCTATCTTTTTCAACGTCTTTTCAACCTTAACCTCAACCTTAGCCTTCTCTTACCTATAGTACACTTCTACTAGGTATAATCCTTGAGGAGGTGCTGTATGCCCTGACTTTGTTCTCTCTCCAGACGCGATAATGTAGGGAATCTCCTCTTCCAATATTCTTCCTTTTCCTACATCCACTAAAGTTCCTGCTATGATGCGAACCATGTTGTATAAAAATCCGTTTCCTTCCACTTCTATTGTAAGCATCTCGTTCTCTCTATATACATGGAGACTGTGTATCCTCCTTACAGTATCCTTCACACTGCTTCCCGATGCCATAAATCCTTTGAAATCGTGTTCCCCAACAAAATGGCTGCTTGCCTTTTTGATGGCTTCTAGATCCAATGGATGGGCTACAAAGTATGCATAGCTGCGATGGATAGGACTGCGTAATGGACTATTGTATATCTTATAGATATATTTTTTACCTATAGCAGAATATCGGGCATGAAAGTCTAAATCTACCTCTACGGCGTCTCGTATGGCCACATCAGCTGGCAGCAGTGAATTAACTGCCAATGGAATTTTATCTATAGGTATTGTAAAATCCTCTTTAAAGCTGGCTACCTGACCTAGGCCATGGACACCTGCATCAGTTCTGCCTGACCCATGAATCGTAATTCTCTTCTTCATGACCTTTTCTAAAGCCTTCTCTATCTCCTCTTGGACTGTTCTATGCTGATCCTGCCGCTGCCAGCCATGGAATCCGGTCCCATCATATTCGATGGTAAGCTTTACATTTTTCACAATCCTCACCTGCTCTTTAAAAAATCAACTACGGCTCGTTCAGATGGAGTTTGCACCCGCGGGCACAAGTAACTCCACCTGAACGTCAAGTCGTGTTATCCAGGGGCTGTATAACTCTTGCCTCCCGCTTGCAGAAGCGGGAGTCTTAGAGTTGTTAGCCATCGGATAAAACACAAAATAAGAGGGACTTACCCGCCCCCCTTATTATATCCATACGTAATTACATTAGTCGATCCATGGTTACCGCAGTGAGAAGTGCTGCAATAAAAAACGCTGCAACCATGTCCCTGCGATGATAGGATAATTCTTTCATACGCGTACGGTTCTCTCCTCCACGATAGCATCTCGACTCCATAGCCATCGCCAATTCATCGGCTCTTCGAAATGCACTGATGAAAAGAGGGACAAGCAGTGGCACTAAGCTCTTGGCACGATTGATAATGTTTCCGCTCTCAAAATCAGCACCTCTGGCCATTTGCGCTTTCATAATCTTATCTGTCTCCTCTAAAAGAGTAGGAATAAATCGTAATGCAATGGTCATCATCATTGCCAGCTCATGGGCCGGTACACCAAATCTTTTAAATGGATTCAACAGCTTTTCAATACCGTCCGTCAACTGGATGGGAGAGGTGGTCAATGTCAAAATCGATGTTCCGATAATTAAAAGAACCAATCGGGTTCCCATAAAAACAGCCTGTAGAACCCCTTCTTTCGTAATATCTAAGGGTCCTAATTGATAGATCACTTCTCCTTTGGTCATAAACATATTGATACCAAAGGTTAAAAGAATAATCAAAAATAATGGCTTTAAACCCCGAAGCATAAATTTTAAAGGCACTTTTGACAGGGCGATAGCCGCTGCTAGAAACAGTAGTACATATCCATAGGCGAAAAAATGCTCTACAATAAATAGCGCCGTTATATAGATAAAGGTAGCGATAATCTTTACCCTTGGATCAAGTCGATGAATAATTGAATCTACTGGATAATATTGTCCGATTGTAATATCCCTTAACATACTATTTACTCCTTAACCAGTTTTGTATTTCAAGTTTCGCTTCTTCTATGGTTAATACATCGTCCCGCACAGGCTTACCAAGGGCTTTCAGCTTCTTCATCAAATAGGTGATCTGAGGTACTGCAAGACCAATATTTTCAAGTAATTCAACATTTTTAAAAACATCTCTTGGTTCACCTGTTAGTGCAACCGCACCCCTATGCATAACAATGATCCGATCCACCAACCTAGCAATGTCCTCCATACTGTGAGAAACAAGGATAATTGTCATCTTATATTTGCCATGAAGCATTTTGATCTGATCAAGAATCTCATCTCTTCCCTTAGGATCTAGACCAGCGGTAGGTTCATCAAGAATAAGAACTTCTGGCCGCATAGCCAGTACTCCAGCAATAGCAACCCTACGTCGCTGTCCTCCACTCAGTTCAAACGGAGAGCGATCTTTCACGGCATCAAAATTAAGACCTACCAGTTCCATGGAATCTTTTACGCGATAATCCACTTCCTCTTCCGATAACCCTAGGTTAATAGGACCAAAAGCGATATCCTTGTATATGGTCTCTTCAAAAAGCTGATGCTCAGGATATTGAAATACCAGGCCAACTTTTTGACGTATTTCTCGCAGCTTTACATCTTTTTTTGTGATATCAAAGCCATTGATGATAATCTTCCCTGAAGTGGGTTTTAACAGTCCGTTTAAGTGTTGGGTTAAAGTAGATTTACCTGATCCTGTATGTCCAATCAACCCGATAAATTCCCCTGCTTTAATTTCCACGTTGATATTATCCAATGCTACCGTCTCAAAGGGACTGCTGGGATTATAAATATGCGTTAAATTTTCTATTATAATTGACATAAATGCATCACCATCTCATCCACTGTAAGTATGTCCCTCGGTAAATCAATGCCCTCATGGATCAGTTTGCTTGTAAGTTCAGTCACCTGAGGCACATCTAGTCCTAACTTTTTCAAAATATCTACCTGGGCAAAAACCTCTTTTGGATTTCCTTCCAGAACCATATTTCCTTCTTCCATAACAATTACGCGATCTGCATTTACAGCTTCGTCCATGAAATGGGTAATGTGCACCACTGTGATACCCTCATCTTTATTTAGTCGTCTTATGGTTTCTAAGACTTCCTTTCTTCCTGAAGGGTCCAGCATAGCAGTAGGCTCATCTAAAATAATACATTTTGGCCGCATAGCAATAATCCCTGCAATAGCGATTCGCTGTTTCTGGCCCCCTGATAGAAGATGTGGACCTTTTTTACGATGGGCTGACATACCTACGGACTCTAATGCTTCATCCACCCGCATACGAATTTCCTTTGGTGGTACACCCAAGTTTTCCGGGCCAAAAGCAATATCTTCTTCAACAATGGTGGCAACGATCTGATTGTCTGGATTTTGGAATACCATACCCGCTGTCTGCCGAATGTTCCACACATTGTTTTCCTCACTGGTGTCTAGTCCATTTACATAAACCTTGCCTCCGCTTGGCAGCAGCAATGCATTCATATGCTTCGCCATGGTGGACTTTCCTGAGCCATTATGACCAATTACCACAAGAAACTCCCCCTGCTTAACATCCAAGGATACACTTTTTAAGGCTTGTACATTTTCATTTTCTTCACTTCTGTATTCATAAATCAAATCCTTGATTCTAATAATTTTATCCATTAAACAATACCTCACAAATTGACGAATAGTATACCTATATATTATACCTCTTTACGCTGTTAATACCAATAGATTGTTATATTTTATTTTTGAATACGTTGACAAATAATTGCTGTTAGAGGTTAGAGGTTAAACGTTAGAAGCTTCTTACATGCTTTAACTTCTAACATCTAACTTCTAGCTTCTAGCCTTACAAATAAAAGGGACTAAGCTCATCACTTAATCCCTCATGTATTATACTAATTCTAAAATTACCATTTCAGCTGCGTCCCCTCTACGAGGTCCTAGCTTCATAATTCTTGTGTAGCCGCCATTTCTTTCCTTGTACTTAGGAGCAATTTCATCAAACAGGTTCTTAACAACTGTTTCCTCAGTAACATATGCCATAACCTGACGTCTCGCATGAAGATCTCCTCTTTTTGCAAGGGTGATCATTTTCTCAGCCAATCGACGAGTTTCTTTTGCTCTTGTATCTGTAGTTTCAATACGACCAGCTTTTAATAAACTCTTTCCCTCCTTTAACCTATATTAGTCATCACTAGGTTTTAAGTCTAAGCCGAGTTCCTGAAGCTTCTGCTGAACTTCTTCAAGGGATTTTTTACCTAGATTCCTTACCTTCATCATATCTTCTTCTGATTTCGTTGTAAGCTCTTCTACTGTATTAATACCGGCTCTCTTTAGACAGTTATATGATCTAACAGAAAGGTCAAGTTCCTCAATGGTCATCTCGAGAACTTTTTCTTTCTTATCTTCTTCCTTTTCTACCATAATCTCTACATTATCAATATGACTAGTAAGATTGATGAATAAATTTAAATGCTCATTCATAATCTTTGCACCAAGGGAAGCCGCCTCATCTGGCTTTATACTTCCATCAGTCCACACCTCTAATGTTAGTTTATCGTAGTCAGTAACTTGGCCCACTCTTGTATTTTCAACATAGTAGCTAACCTTGTTGACAGGTGTATAGATTGAGTCTACAGGTAATACACCAATTGGCATATGTTCTGTTTTGTTGTTTTCTGCCGCTACGTATCCTCTGCCTCTGTTTAAAGAAATCTCCATTACCAATCTCGCATCATCCTCAAGGGTTGCAATATGAAGTTCTGGATTTAGAATTTCTACATCGGCATCGGCAATGATATCCCCTGCTGTAATCTTACCTGGTCCTCTAGCATCGATACGTACAACTTTAGCGCCGTCCGCATACATCTTTGCTGAAAGACTCTTAAGGTTTAGGATAATTTCCGATACATCCTCTTTTACACCAGGTACAGTAGAAAACTCATGAAGAACACCTTCAATCTTTACCCAGTTTACCGCTGCTCCAGGTAAAGATGAAAGTAGGATTCTTCTTAAGCTGTTTCCCAAAGTTATACCATATCCACGCTCTAGGGGCTCAACCACGAACTTACCATACGTGTTATCTGCACTTAGTTCTACACATTCTATCTTTGGCTTTTCGATCTCTATCATTAACTTGACCCTCCTTATAAATTTTCTATCTATACTTTATGAGGGTAACTGATTCTAAAACTATCACTAGCTTAATTATTATCTTGAGTATAGCTCGACGATTAAGTGCTCAGCGATTGGAATATCGATATCTTCTCTTGTCGGAAGTGAAACCACTTTTCCCTCTAAGTTTTCAAAGTTTACTTGTACCCAATTCGGTACATTTGCAGCAGCTTCTGCCTTTTCTTTAAACTTCACTGAGCTCATGCTCTTTTCTTTTACCTTTATAACATCCCCTACTGAAACCATGAAGGATGGAATATCAACCTTGTGGCCGTTTACAGTAAAGTGTCCATGTCTTACTAACTGTCTTGCTTCTTTTCTTGAAGAAGCAAAGCCCATTCTGTATACAGCATTATCTAATCTTGTTTCAAGTAATCTTAGTAAGTTTTCACCTGTGATTCCCGGCATTTTTTCAGCTCTCTCAAACAATTGTCTGAACTGAGTTTCTAACATGCCATAGAATCTCTTCGCTTTTTGCTTTTCTCTTAATTGTAGACCGTAGTTAGAAAGTTTCTTTCTTCCTTGTCCGTGCTGTCCAGGTGCATATCCTCTTCTTGCGATTGCACATTTATCTGTATAACATCTTTCGCCCTTTAAGTATAACTTTTGCCCCTCACGACGACAAAGTCTACAAGATGGTCCTGTATATCTTGCCATTATTATTACACCTCCTAATCCTAATTAAACTCTTCTACGTTTTGGCGGTCTGCAGCCATTGTGTGGTACTGGTGTAACGTCTTTGATTAGATTAATTTCTAACCCCGCTGCTTGTAATGATCTTATCGCAGCTTCACGTCCGGAACCAGGTCCCTTTACATATACTTCGATCGTTCTTAATCCGTGCTCCATTGCATTTTTTGCAGCTGTTTCTGCTGCCATCTGTGCAGCAAATGGAGTTGATTTTCTTGAGCCTTTAAAGCCAAGTCCACCAGCACTCGCCCATGAAATTGCGTTACCTTGTAAGTCAGTAAGGGTAACAATTGTGTTGTTAAAAGTAGATTGAATATGGGCTTGACCACGTTCTATATTTTTACGTTCGCGTCTTCTC
>NZ_JARBTM010000046.1 GCF_029240175.1 Anaerosolibacter sp. | reverse complement strand
ATATTCCCCTGCAAAGTTTACGATACCGGTTCCCAAAATGGCACCATAAAGATTGCCCATGCCACCGATAACGGTTGCCAGAAGAGCATCAATGGTCTTGGCTACTCCAAGAACCGAGGTGCTTACAAAACGCATATGGATCGCATACATGGAACCTGCTAAGCTGGCCATTGCACCGGCAACCACAGTTGATATAATTTTATAGCGCAATGTATTAAAGCCTATGAATTTTGCCCTTTGCTCATTTTCACGTATCGCTACCAGCACTCGACCTGTTGGTGAGGTTGTAAATTTCCACAAAAATATGAAAGAAAGCACCAAAAACCCTAAGGCAATATAATAGAATAGCATCTTATTCATCAAAACACTTGGAACTCTAAAAGTCATACCGTCATATCCATTGGTAATATGCCTTGCTTTTTCAGCCAGGATTACGCCAACTTGGGCGAAGGCAAGCGTAATCATGGCATAGTATGTATTCTTGACCCGCAATGATAGAAAACCGATAAAAACAGAAATGGTTATGCTTACTGCCAGCGCTATCAGTGTAGCAAGCAAGATATTACCCATTGTTGCTTTCGCATTCGCAAGATAAATCGATATTCCATATGCACCAATACCAAAGAACATCGCATGTCCAAATGATATAACCCCAGTATAACCTAATAGAATATCATAACTCATCGCAAAGACACTCATACAGAATATCAAAATCAACATGTTTTGCGTGGGGCGTCCCGTAATAAAAGGTATAACAGCCAGAATGGCTACAATAATGATTTGCAGCAGCCAGTTATTCATTAGAGACTTTCTTACACTTGGTGCTACAGTTTTAATTTGCTGCATTTATTCTGCCCCCTTTCCAAATAATCCACTAGGTTTAATTAAAAGCACAACGATCATCACGATTACAATAACTGCTGTTGCAGCATCAGGATAAACATATGCTGTATAGGAACTAGCCAGGCCAACTAATAAAGAGCTGAATAAGGTGCCGGTCAAACTTCCCATACCGCCTATAACAACAACCATAAACCCGGTCATCTGATACATAAGACCGATTTCAGGATTAATTGCTCCCAAAGCCGGAGCCATCAGAATACCACCTAAAGCCGATAAAGCAGAGCCTAGAACAAAAACAAAGCTAAATACTCTTTTTATATTTATTCCTAATACTTGGACCATTTCCGGATTTTGCACACCCGCTCTTACAGTCATACCCAATTTGGTCTTCGCCATCACTGCATTTAGGATAATAGCAACAACTAAGCCTATTACAATTAAGAAAATACGGTACTTAACAATAACAATTTCTCCTATTTGCCAGCTGCTTTGCAGTGCTTCAGGTTGAAAAGCCGGCAGAATATTGGAACCGAAAGGTATTTTAATCAGTTCATTTAATACCAGCATTAAACCAGTTGTAAGAAGGATTTGTGCTAAATGCTGCCCATAAACTCTACTTATAACCAATCTCTCCATCATATATCCCACAATTGCACCAACTACAATTGCTGCAATAATTCCAAACGTAAAGCTTCCGGTCAAGCCGAAAACAAGCACTCCAGCATAAGCGCCATACATAAAGACGGAACCATGGGCGAAATTAAGCACGCCCATAAGACCATATATCAAAGAAAGGCCGGAAGAAAGTAAATAATACATCATTCCTGTAGATAGACCGGCAATTGTCAAATTAACAAATATATCCATTTTCCTTCACCTCTGCAATCATTCTTTGGTTCCAATGCCAAGATAGCGCTTCTGCAGGACCTTATCGTTTACAAGGTCTGTCATAACACCCTCCTGGACTGTTTGACCATCATCAATTATGTAGTAGCGCTCCCCTACCTCAGAGGCCAGCCAGAAATTCTGTTCTACCAAAACTACGGTAGTATGATCCTTAATCTGTTTAATTGCATTGGCCAGGGTTTCAACCATAATAGGTGCCAACCCCTTGCTAGGTTCATCAATCAAAAGGAGCTTACTATTATTGACCAGGGAACGAGAGATGGAAAGCATTTGCTTTTGCCCGCCGCTCAAACTACCGGCCTTCAGTTTTAGTTTAGGCTTAAGGTCCGGGAAGATATCCAGTATCCAGTCCTTACGATCCAATGTTTGTTTATCTTCCTTGTACATAGCGATTTTAAAATTCTCTTCCACTGTGAGCTGGGAAAATATTCCTTGATCCTCAGGAACAAGCGCCATCCCCTTTCGAGCGATTACATATGGAGGCAAGCCATGAATCATCTCTCCATTAAACTCAACTGAACCTTGAGATGGTGGCGTCAAACCAATTATAGAGCGCAATGTGGTGGTCTTGCCTGCCCCATTACGTCCGATAAGAACTGTAACATATCCTTCAAGCACTTCAAGGTTGATGCCCTGGAGGATGTGATATTGTCCAATATATGTTTCCATCTCTTTAACTTTAAGTATTACTTTATCAGGCATTAAGACATTCCTCCTAAATATGCTTTTTGAACCTGCTCGTTTTTCATAATATCCTCAGGGTTGCCCTTCTCTAGTAATCCACCATTAAAGAGCACTACAATTTCATCGGAGAGCGAAAGAACCATGTCAATTTTATGCTCAACAAGCATAATGGTATGCTGCCCTTCTTTTTTTATTTTGCCTAATAAGTCTAGTATAATTGGAACTTCTTCCAAGGACATCCCTGCAGTAGGCTCATCCAGTAGTAAAACTTCCGGTTCTAATGCCAACACAATTGCAATTTCAAGTTTTCTTTTGTCCCCATGAGCAAGATTTAAAGCTAAAGAGTTTGCTTTATCTGATAGATTCACCTTTTTCAGCATTTCCATTGCTTTGTCCTGCAGCTCCGAGTATTTAAGGTAATGCTTAAATATAGAGTTCACACCGGACTTGGCTTGGACTGCCAGCCTTACATTTTCCAGCGCAGTTAGTTGTGGAAATACATTTGTAATCTGAAAGCAGCGACCCATTCCTAGTTTCACCCTTGCTTCGGAAGGCATTGCAGTAATATCTTGTCCTTTAAATATAACGTTTCCTTCACTGGGATTTAAAAGACCGCTGATTAAATTAAAAAATGTGGTTTTACCCGCACCGTTAGGTCCTATTATGGATGTGAAGGTATTAGGCATAATGTCTAATGTTACGTGGTCTACAGCTGTCTGACCTCCGAAATTGATTGTCAGGCCACGTGTTTGAATGATGGGTTCTCCCATGTTATATACCCTCCTAAATTAGTAGTGTAATTAGAAATATCTTACAACATTATTTTATTGTTTTCAATTTCATGCTGATGCAGAAAATTCTATTTTTATATGAAAAGGGACCGTAGGCAATCACGGCCCCTTTTCATATAAGTTTTATTTATTGTTTGTAATTGGAGGTGCAGTCTCCTCAGGTGACAATTCACGAACAAGCACCGGTACCGGATAATCAAATCCATCTTTTTTCTCCAGCTTTATGGAATATATTACCTGAAGCGCCTGATGATCCTCTTTTCTGAATGTCATTGTTCCTTTAGGAGTCTCAAAACTCATGCCTTCCATCGTAGCGATCAGTTTCTCAGCATCTGTACTGCCTTGAGATTTCTCAAGCGCTGTACAGATCGCCATAGCTGATGCAAATCCACCTGCATCAAACAGGTCAGGAACTGTATTATACTTTTCTTTTGCTGTCTTTATCATCCAGTCATTTACTTTATTGTTAGGAAGTCCATGGTAGTATACGCAGAAGCCATCCATACCTATGTTATCCCACATGGTCTTTAATGCAGCTATGTCAGGAGCCCCTGTAGAAAGCTTTATACCTTTTTCTTGAACCTTCAAATCCATAAATGCCTTCCATGGACTATTGGCACCAGCCCAAACTACGTAAACTGCTTCAGGCTTTGCAGCTATCATCTGCTGTATTTGAGCAGTGAAATCTGTAGATTCTGCCGGCGGATAGGCTTCAAATACGATTTCAGCACCAAGGTTTGCAGCTGCTAGCTTGAAAGCATCTGCACCTCCGTGTCCAAAAGCGCTGTCTGGAGCAAATATGCCTAGTTTAGCACCTTTTTTTCCGATAGCGGCTGCAGCTGCGGCAGCATCCTGAGAAGAGTTACGTCCGGTACGGAATATATATTTATTCCAAGCTGTTCCAGTTATCGCATCGGCAACGGCAGGTTCAACGACCATTACTTTTTGATATTCTTCTGCCAGCGGCACAATTGCAAGTGCATCAGAAGAGCTTGCACAGCCTACGATTATATCAATCTTGTCTTCTTCAAAGAGCTTAACAGCTTTCTGCTTAGCAACCTCTGGTTTAGTTTCAGAGTCCTCAATGATAAATTGAATCTCGGTATCTCCAATTTTATTGGTACCTTTGGTATAGTAATCCAGACCCATTTCAAACCCACGGATTGTTTGCTCACCATAAGCTTGAAGCGCACCGGTCTTGGATGTCACCATCCCTATTTTAA
>NZ_JARBTM010000014.1 GCF_029240175.1 Anaerosolibacter sp. | reverse complement strand
TTGAATTACCGTCATCTTAAACTCATCACTGTACTTCCTAGCCATCGCCATCACCCCTATAATTTAGCATACATGATCGTCCTCATTTTGTATACTTTTGGGGGTCCAGACCAGTCCTTGCTTACTATATACAGCAAAACCTGGTAGCAGTTTATCAAATTTACAATTTTTACTTATTCGTCTTTTTTCGTAATGATTTTACATCTTTTTAATTCATTATATCATAAAAAGGGTGTTTGGAATATAATTCCAAACACCCTAATCACTCTATTCTACTGTTACGGACTTCGCTAAGTTCTTTGGCTTATCTACGTCGCAGCCTCTTGCTACGGCGATGTAGTATGCCATCAATTGCAATGGAACAACACTTAAGATCGGTGTTAATTCATCCATTGTATCTGGGATATATAGTACCACGTCTGCTGTCTTCTCGATCTCTTTGTTGCCTTCCTTCGCCACACCTACTACATAGGCACCCCTTGCTCTCACCTCTTGGATGTTAGATAACATCTTCTCATATAAATGATCCTGGGTAGCCAGTGCCACAACCAATGTACCATCTTCGATCAATGCGATGGTACCGTGCTTTAACTCTCCTGCAGCGATAGCAAAGGAGTTAATGTAGGAGATTTCCTTCAACTTCAATGATCCTTCATGGGCTACGTTTACGTCTGCGCCTCTTCCCATGTAGAATACACTCTCGTTGTTAAACTGGCCATCTGCCAAGTGTTGGATCGTATCCATATTATCTAATACTTTTTGTACCTTCTCAGGCATTTTCTTTAGTTCTTCGATGATTTCTTCATACTTCGCTCTGTCTAGGGTACCTTTTTCCATGGCCATATGAAGTGCTAACAAGTATAGCGCTACCAACTGTGTTGTATAAGCCTTTGTAGATGCTACTGCGATCTCAGGTCCTGCCCATGTATAGAATACATCATCGGACTCTCTCGCCACGGAGCTTCCTACCACGTTTACAACAGATAGTATTCTTGCACCTTTTCTCTTTGCTTCTCTTAATGCAGCCAAAGTATCTAACGTTTCTCCCGATTGAGTAACGGCGATAAATAGTGTGTTTTCATCGATAAATGGATCTCTATATCTAAATTCTGATGCCACATCCACTTCTACTGGAATCTTTGCAAATTTCTCAATGGCATATCTACCTACCAGACCTGAATGGTACGCTGTTCCGCAAGCCACGATATAGACCTTGTTGATCTTCTCTAAATCTTCCTTCGTCAGCTTGATACCATCTAAGTTGATGTTGTTATCTTTGTCTAATCTTCTTAATAAAGTTTCTGAGATACCCTTAGGCTGCTCATGGATTTCCTTGATCATGAAGTGCTCATAGCCTTCTTTCTCAGCTGCTTCTGCATCCCAAGTTACATGGAATATGTCTCTTTCCATTTTCTGACCTAACTCATTGAAGATGGTCACACCGTCTTTTGTAAGTAATACAACCTCATCATTTTCGATCAGATGCATTTTTCTTGTATACTTTAATAAAGCTGGTATGTCTGAAGCAATGAAGTTTTCTCCTTCTCCAAGACCTATGATCAACGGACTGTCTTTTCTTACTGCCACGATTTTATCTGGCTCTTCCTTGCACACTACGCCAAGGGCATAGGCACCTTCCATCTTTTCAATGGTCTTGTATACGGCCTGCAGTAAATCACCTTCATAAAAATGATCAACCAAGTGAGCGATTACCTCTGTATCCGTTTCTGATTTGAATACGATACCCTTTTCTTCGATCAACCATTCCTTGATCTTCATGTAGTTTTCGATGATTCCATTGTGGATCACGGCGATGTTTCCTGCCACGTTTGTATGGGGGTGGGCATTTCTATCGGATGGTTCTCCGTGAGTTGCCCATCTTGTATGGCCGATTCCAACCACACCACTGATTGTTTCTTCTTTAAGATGATCCGCTAAAACGCTCAATCTTCCTTTAAACTTTCTTACTTTGATTTCTCCATCCGTATGAACAGCGATACCCGCTGAGTCATATCCTCTATATTCAAGTCTTGATAAACCTTCAATCAATACAGATGTTGCTTCTCTATCTCCAATATATCCAACAATACCACACATAATTATAGTCTCCTCTCGGTTATTTATATTTTGATTTTTTTAGCGGAACGACGAGGGCGTCGTTCTCCACCTCGGAACAGGCATGCCTGTTCCCTACATGGAATAATAAGTTTCCGTTTAAAGGCGCAAATAAATACAGATGTGTGAATAGGAATTTTCCTTTTTTCCTATCACATACCTAGTTTTCCCAAATTGTTTAGATTTTAGGAATTACAAAAAGACCCACACTTTATGGGTTTTTCAGCCACCCGATCGTTGTTTGTGCCCATAATCACTTACGGGTTTTGTCCGATCTTTCTCGGTGGTGGCTATTCACCGCATGGCATCCGCCGAATCTTCGCTAAACCATGTCCTCGTCAACTTACATCCTGTTTTCCGGTCTGGATCTAAGTTCTGGCGCTTCAGTAATATTTAATTTTCCTGTCTATCTCTCTCGATAAGCCTCACCCCTTTCAACATTCTGACGATTAAGTATAATACGTATTCAAATTTTTGTCAACGGGCCACAATACGTCCCATATTTCCCCAGTTTTAGAAGGTTTTCATGAGCCCGGGTTCTCCGGACCCATGTGTTATATTACAATTTATGCAACAACCTATATAGAATTGCCTATTACTGTAATCTTTCCTCAATTAATTTTGCCAGTTCAAGGGCCAATTCCCTTAATTGGCTTTCATTTTTCCCCTCTAGCATTACTCTTACCAAAGGTTCTGTTCCAGAAGGACGAATCAATACGCGACCTTCGCCATCCATTAATTCTTCCAGCTTGGTAATTTCCTTTACGATCACTTCGTCTTCCATATATTTATTCTTTTTGCTGTTGCTTACTTTGGCATTGATCAACACTTGAGGATAATCGGTCATCACACCTGCCAGTTTGGATAATGACTGCTCTTTCTCTTTCATCACAGCCAATAATTGTAGTGCTGACAACAACCCGTCACCAGTGGTGTTGTGCTGTAAAAAAATGATATGACCAGATTGTTCTCCCCCGAGGACATATCCCTCTTCCTTCATCTTCTCCAGTACATATCGGTCTCCCACATTGGTTTTTTCTGCTTTACAGCCACATTTTTTCAACGCGATATCTAAACCAATATTACTCATGACCGTAGCTACGATTGTATTGTGAGGCAGCTGGCCCTTTTCTTTTAGACTACAGCCGCAAATTGTCAATATTTTATCGCCATCAACCAGCTGTCCTTTTTCATCCACAGCGATCAATCGGTCTGCATCACCATCAAAGGCTAACCCCACATCAGCGCCCCAATCTTGTACAAGCTTTTGAACATCTCCTGGATGGGTTGAACCACAGTCCAGGTTGATGTTTAAACCATCAGGCTTATGGTGAATGATTTTTATTTCCGCCCCTAAGGCAGATAGTACCGATGGCGCAGCCACATAAGCAGCCCCATTGGCACAGTCTACAGCCACTTTTAAACCTCTAAGGTCTACGTTGATCGTACTCTTTAAAAAGCTGGAGTATTGTTTGATGGCATCGTCTATCTCTACTTTTTTTCCTAGGTTTCCACCCGTAGGATGAAGATCGATAAAACCTCCATTGTGGATGATTGCTTCAATCTGCTCTTCTACTTCATCAGGTAATTTAAACCCGTCTTTATTAAAAAACTTGATTCCATTGTATTCCACAGGATTGTGGGATGCGGAAATCACAACGCCTGCATCGGCACCATAATGTCTTGTCAAATAAGCCACCGCCGGTGTCGGTACAACCCCCACACATAAAGCATCAGAACCTGTAGAAAGTATTCCTGCCACAAGGGCTGATTTCAGCATATCTCCGGATATTCTCGTGTCTCTTCCGATAACAATCTTTGCTTTTTTCTTACCGCCTGTTAAAATATAGGCTCCTGCCCTACCTAGCTGATATGCTAGTTCTGCTGTTAATTCTGTGTTGGCAATGCCCCGCACCCCATCCGTTCCAAACAATTTGCCCATGCGCCTAAATCCCCTCCCATTTTCTCTATCTTTTCTATCTATCTAGGTTATAATTTTCTATTTTTGCGGAACGACGAGGGCGTCGTTCCCTACAATATAAGTACGTAAATTCCTTTTATTTTAGGTGAATCTTATACATTTTATCATACTTTTCTATTCCATTCAAATCATTGGTTTTCTCTGTGTTTTTCATCAAGAAAAAAGTAAGACTTGAGTCCTATATTTATTTCTTCTTTTCTTCGCTGATTCCTTCTAGTACTTTTTACTTTTATACGCACTTTTTTCCAATAAAAAACAAAAACATACAAAACCACCGACATTTGTCGATGGTCCCATGGTTTATTCCTTTAAAAATGTCTTCGCCACGGCTTTGGCAGCTGTTCCTAATTCTACATTGTACCCCAAACGATAGAGGGTCATTTCCACTGCACCCATCACTGCATATACATCCAGTTGATGCACAGCGCCTAGGTGGCCGATTCGGAAAATCTTTCCTTGGAGCTGCTGTAAGCCTCCGCCGATTACAACGCCATAGTCCTTATTGAGCATACTGGCCAGTTCTTTGTACTGGATATCTTCTGGCATGCTGATGGAAGTTACCGTATCAGACGCATAGGCTTCCTCTGCAAACAAGGTAAGTCCCATGGCATGGACGGCATTTCTTACGGCTTTACCCATCAATTCATGTCTTTCCCACACTTTTTCGATGCCTTCTTCCGCCAAGATATCCAAAGCTTCCTTCAGTCCAAACAATAGGGTGGTAGCTGGCGTATAGGGGAATTGGCCACCTTTCATTTTTTCCCGCACTGCATTGTAGTCCCAATACCACTTTGGCATTTTAGACTGCTCTGCCTGCAGCCAAGCTCTGTCATTCAAAGACACAATGCCCAGCCCCGGCGGCAGCATCAAGCCTTTTTGAGATGCAGTAATCACCACATCGATTCCCCATTCATCCGTTTCAAGGGGAAGACATGCCAAGGAGCTGATGGCATCTACTACGAGCAATGCTGGATGTTCGCTTTTCTTCATCATTTTTGCAATGCCTTCTATGTCATTGGTAATGGCTGATGTGGTTTCATTCTGCGGTAAGCATACGGCCTTGATCTTTTTCTCTGTATCTTGGCTGAGCAAGGCTTCGATTTCATCAACGTTTGCTGCCTCACCCCATGCCTTATTGATCCGTAATACGTTGATGCCAAACTTTTCTCCAATAGCAGCCATCCGCTCACTGAATAACCCTTGGGAAACAGCCACCATGGTATCTCCAGGAGAAAGTAAATTGACGATGGCTGACTCCAACGTACCGCTTCCTGAGCTTGGGAAAATCAAAACATCATTTTGGGTACGGAATACCTTTTTTAGACCCGCGATACATTGTTCTACTAAAAGTTCGAACTCTGGTCCTCGGTGATTGATCAAAGGCTTCGAAAGGCTTCTTAAAATCCGATCGGGTACATTGGTTGGGCCTGGTATCTGTAAATATTGTCTTCTTTCCATGCTTACACCCCTTTATAAGTTTGAAATAATCTGTTCCACAACCCTAAGCGTTTCCTTGATATGCTGCTCTTCTATACCTAAGTGGGTTACCATACGGAAGGATGTATTTGAAATTCGTTTTGCTTTGATGCCAGCATCCATAAGCTTCGTTAAGAATCCATCGATAGTAATCGGCAGTCCTTCCACAGACCCAGTAACGATGTTGGTATGGATTCTTGTGGTATCTACCTTTAACCCGTCTATGGCAGATAAACCTTTTCCCAATACCTGGGCATTTTGGTGGTCTATTTCCATCTGAGGCATCATGGTTTTGAGGGCTACGATTCCCGGTGCAGCCAAGAATCCTGCTTGTCTAAATCCTCCGCCCAATCTTTGCTTGATCCAGCGTGCTTTTTTGATAAAATCCTTATTTCCAGCCAGCATGGCTCCAAAAGGTGATCCCAATCCCTTGGTAAGGGCAAACATCACCGTATCTACTTCCTGTACAATTTCCTTCACAGGTACCTTGGAGGCTACTTCGGCATTGAAGATTCTAGCCCCATCTAGGTGAACAGGTATATTGTGTTTTCTTCCTAAAGCACATACTGCGTTGATATTTTCCAGCGGCACCACAAATCCTGCATTTAGATTGTTTGTATTCTCAACACATATCAAAGATGTTTTCGCCCGTTGAATGCCTTCCTCTTGTATCAAGGCTTCCATTCTTTCAATATCATAGGTTCCCATGGGCACTTCTATAGGTCTTGTCTGTACTTGAGACAATGCTGCCAAAGCACCTACCTCTAGATTAAAGATATGGGAGGTATCTCCTACGATCACTTCTTCTCCACGATTGGTCAATGCCATCACTGCAATTTGATTCCCCAATGTTCCCGATGTTACAAAGAGGGCATCCTCTTTCCCCAAAATATCTGCCGATAGGGTTTCCAGTTCCCTGACCGTAGGGTCCTCTCCCATGATGTCATCCCCTACCACAGCACGAAACATGGCTTCTCTCATTTCCTGGGTCGGCTGGGTTACCGTATCAGAACGCAGATCAATATATTCCTTCATTGTATCACCCTTCCTTCAACATTTAGAAAATCTTATCCTATAGTATGTTCCTTTATCATATAAATGTTTCTTATGCCCCTGATCTAATAAAGCAAGAGCTGTGCCAATATGATATGAATATGGAATTTCAAGCTGTATTCAATCCTCGGAACGACAGGGGCGTCGTTCCCTACAGGGTTTCCAACGGTTTTATGTATGCCGCAAATAAAGCCTACAGCCTATTGCATCAAGATCAAAAGCACTATTTTTAGTTTCATATCGAAACATATATGATTTCACTTTGAAACATTGATACCATATTTCTTCAACTTTCTCCACAGGGTAGTCCGAGATGTTCCTAGCATCACTGCTGCTTTGGATATATTGCCTCCATGCTGAAGAAGGACTTGCTCTATTGTATTTTTCTCTACATTGGCGAGCTGCACCTCCTGCTTCACCTTTTGGGGTTTGTTCCCTCTACCCAAAAACCGCTCCTTAAGGTCGCTCTCTTGGATGGTAGTTTTCTGTTCCATCACCACCAGTCGTTCTGCGAAGTTTTTAAGCTCTCTCACGTTGCCTTTCCATGGATATTGACACAGCGTCTCTAGGGCATCTTTCTCCATACAAATTTTCTCCTTACCCATTCGCTCACTATATTGCTGAAGAAAATGCTCTAGCAAAAGGGGGATATCCTCTCGCCGTTCCCGCAATGATGGCAGTAGAAGCCTTAGCACATTTAGTCGGTAATACAAATCCTCTCGAAAATGACCTTCCTCCACCAGCTGTTCCAGATTTCTATTGGTCGCAGCAATTATCCTTACATCTATAGGAATAACACGATTGTCCCCAATCCGCATCACCTGTTTTTCTTGAATCACGCGAAGCAGCCGCCCCTGAAGCCGTGGATGGATCTCTGAAATCTCATCTAGAAAGATCGTGCCTCCATGGGCCAGCTCAAAAATTCCTTTCTTCCCTTTACGGTCTGCCCCTGTAAACGCTCCCGGTACATACCCGAACAGCTCGGACTCCAGTAAACTCTCAGGCAAGGCTGCACAGTTCACCGCTACGAAGGGATCATGGGCTCGCCTGCTGGCGTTATGGATACTCTGAGCCACAATCTCTTTCCCAGTACCCGTTTCACCCTCAATCAATACGGTGGAATGGGTCTTGGCATATTCCTTTGCGATTTGAATAGATTCTCTCATCACGTCACTGACACTTTGTATATTATCAAAGATATATCTGGCAAAATGACCTGTTTTTACAGATTCCCTTCGTATTTTTTCCTCCATCCGCTGAATTTTTCCCGTATCCTGGAAAATAGCGATGGCACCAATGGTCTCCTTCTCAACATGAATAGGAATCTTAGAGAAGATAAAGGGACTGCCATGAATGTTCTTGATGACTTCGGTTTCCTCAACCCCTCGATTTAAGGTATCTACCAAGTCTATCTGAGGAAACACCTCTTGAATGTTCTTTCCAATCAGTCTCGGATTCTTTTTCCTTAATAGGTTTTCTGCCGATGGATTAAGGACATTTATTCTCCCGTCCCTGTCAATAGATATGATTCCATCATATGCGTATTCTACCACTGTCCTGAACTTTTCACCTTTCTCTTTTTCCTCTCTCATGGCGGCTGCCAATCGTTTGGCCTCTAGGATCGACCGAAGAATCACATCTTTACCCGTATTGATTACTATTGTATTGACACCATATTTTGTCCCTAAATCACCAACAATACCGCCGCCGATGATGGTATCAAATCCTTCTGCAGCAAACATAGCTATTTTTTCTTCTACTTCTTTACTACTTTCTACTACACACTTTTCTATCTCATATTCCATCACTTCTTCATAGCCCTTTATGGCAGGCATCATATTCTGAAATGCGATTAACGCGATTTTCGAACCCTTTTTTTCTCCAGTCTTCATGGCTCGGAGTATATCCGTGGGGGTAATGGGTATTGTCACGATGGGTATTTCAATCCCCGATTTCTTTAAGAGTTCATCCGTTCCTCCTCTTGCGATCAATACTTCATAGGGACTATCTTCCAAATCATTTACCATCCTGACCCCCTCATCCATAGAGCCCTCAAGAAGAGTAATTTCTACTCCAGAATCATTCATGGCTTCTGTGGCAGTTTTCACCAAGTCCTTCGGTACAATCATTCCAATTTTGTTCATTTCCGTTCCTCCGATAATAGCAATATATATCTATTTTAAACTATTACAAACAAAAAGAAAGGCAGATTTTTCTGCCCTTCTTTTTATTATCATTATGCTTTTACCTTTGGAGTTTCCTTGCTGCTAAGCACCTTGAAGGCTTCAAATGCCAGAATAACAGACAGTACTAGAAGTAGAATTGGGAATACTACTAGGATGTAATTACCGGCTGCCAAGTTGGACTTAATAAGCAGCACAAGGGCACATACAGTTACCACAAACATGAACGTCATAGGCACAGTAAACATGCTGTAGTTCTTTCCAATATTTTTCAACCATACTGCTACTGCAATCAAGGCAAGGGCTGCTAAGAGTTGATTCGCTGAACCGAATATCGGCCATATTTTTGTATATCCACCTACAGCTAGCCATCCACCCAATACAACCGTAATCGTTGTGGACACATATCTATTGGTAAGTATAGTTTGTGTTTGCTTTGTTGGATCTTCAAAAAACTCTTGGAATATAAATCTTCCTAGTCTTGTAGCTGTGTCTAAGCTGGTCAACGCAAAAGCTGAAACAGCCAATGCAACAAAGGATTTACCTACAGTATATGGGATACCAAATTGAGCCATAAATACCCCGATACCATCGGAAAATACGTTTACTGGTCCGCCAGCAGCCAACAATTCTGCCAGTTTTTCTTTTGATAAATACGCTGCTGTGATGATAGCGATCACGGCTAGCACACACTCAATTAACATTCCACCATAACCTATTATCTTTGCATCAGCTTCATTGTCCATCTGCTTTGATGACGTACCAGAACCAACAAGAGAGTGGAAACCTGAAATAGCACCACAGGCTACCGTAACAAAAAGCATTGGAAATAGGAACTGCCCACCGATATTAAAGCCTGTAAAAGGTGCCAATTCAACCACTGGTCTGTAGACGACCAATCCAATTACTGCCCCTAAAATCATAGCATATAATAAGAATGAGTTCAGATAGTCTCTAGGTTGTAATAGAATCCAGACAGGTGTAACTGAAGCTACGAAAATATATGCCATCAAGATAACAATCCATGTATTTTTACCCAATGCTAATGGTAACATATTTCCTAACGCGATACATCCAAACAGAAGAGCTACGCCGATTATACTGCCTACTGTTAAAGATACGCCTCTTCTATATACTGCAAAGCCAAATACAACAGCCAGAATCATAAAGAGTACAGAAGCTGAAGCTGCCTCAGGCACACTGACAAAGGTATTTGCAACGATGTTTGTAAATGCAGCTACAACAAGAAGCAGTGTTAACCATGCAAATACTGCAAATAAGCGCTTTCCTTTTCTTCCCATGTTAACTTCAATGATTTCACCAATGGATTTTCCATCATGACGAACAGAAGCAAATAGGGAACTAAAATCCTGAACACCACCGAAGAAAATACCACCAATGATGATCCAAAGCATAACAGGAACCCAACCAAAGATTGCAGCTTGAATCGGTCCTACGATTGGCCCAGCACCTGCGATGGATGCAAAGTGATGTCCTAAAAGTACTGGTGCTTTTGCTGGCACATAGTCCACACCGTCATTCTTGGTATGGGCTGGAGTCTTTCTTGTAGGGTCTACCCCCCACTGTTTGGCTAGCCATGCACCATAAGTCACATAGGCTACACTAAAAATGATAATACTTCCAATTACTAACCATAATGAGTTCATTATAATCCCCCTTTTCATTTTTTATCTCTTATAATGTCTATAAATCCTATGATACCTTGTAAAACTGCTGTACCTCCTTTCCTTTCTTATTGGTAATCACCTCGCCTCTGGCAAGTACAACACTAATCAAGCGGATGTCCACCCAACCTTTAAAGCCAAAAGCAAAGGATTTATGAAATTTAAAAGCTTTTAATTGTTTTCTTATTTCTTCCCCAGGCTCTTCTTCAAAAATCATAATTCCACTAAGTACGCTGGACATATGTTCTCCGTGGGGTGTGATATAGTCATTCACCGCATTTTTCAAGAAATCCGTAAACTGTGTTAAGGATTCTTCAGAAATCATTTTGTATCTTTTGACAAAACAATATTCATTGTTTTCATAGGCATATACGGCAAGTTTCTTGCTCGCAATATATCTTTCATTTCGTATAAAGGATCTAGCAAAAATATCTACTTCCATATTTCTACACATGATATTTTTCTCTATATCAAAATATCTCTCAAGGCGGGTTTCTAAAAGATTTAAATATTCTTCTGCCCTCATCTGCATCCCCCTCTTTTCTTCGAAAGCGTTTTCATCGATTTTGATTAATTGAATTGTATTAATTTTCAGATATGTTAAAAAGCTTTTTTGTTTTATTGGTACAAATATGTGTATGAATGGCAAGAATTGGGACTCCATTTGTATGGGAAAAATATACTTCAACTTTCCCTTGGTTTAAGCTATGATAAATATAACGACATTATTCTGAACAAAACTTCAAATATTTTAAAGGAAAAGGTGATGCAATGATCGTACTAACACTGCTCCTATCCATGGGACTTACCCTGTTCCTCGTCAGCAGGAAAGTAAATATGGGTTTATCCCTAGCCATTGGTGCTGTTCTTTTGGCCCTTTTAAACGGTAAAAATTTTCAGTATCTCATTCAATTGATTCTTCGTACATTCGGTGAATATACCACCCTCACCCTAGCCCTCACCATTGCCCTTATCACCATTTTGGGGAATCTTATGGAAAAGTATATGCTATTGGACCGAATGATCGAGGTATTGGAGCGAATGCTTCGTAGTGCCAAGGCTACGATTCTCTTGGCCCCTGCCATCATCGGTACGCTGTTGGTCACTGGTGGTGCCCTCATGTCTTGTCCTGTTGTAGGTAGTCTCGGCAAGCGTCTAGAGCTTCCGGGAGACAAGATGGCTTCTATCAACTTAATTTTTCGCCATGCCTTGTATTTTGTTTTTCCTTTATCCACAACAATTTTATTGGCTACTCAGTTAGGCGGCTTTAGCGTATGGGACTTTATTAAACTTCAGCTTCCCATGGCCCTCGTCATGTACGTGGCAGGCTATTTTCTCTACTTAAAAGGCAGGCCTGACCCTCAGATTGAAGCCATGCCTTGGGGTGATTACTTCAAATCTATGATGCTATTTTTGTATTATGGTTCACCGATTCTCATCAGTCTTTTAGGTGTCGTAGCTTTTCAGCTGTCCTTCCATGTTTCTTTGGTGTTTGGCATCCTGATAAGCATCGGTATTCATCTGATAGATGAGAGAAAAGATCCAAAGTATCATGTGGAAGAAAGTCTATGGATGACCCTCTACAAAGGGATCAAGCCTTCTATGATCGTTGTCATCCTTGGTATCATGATCTTTAAAAATGTTGTAAATGATTTAGATGGTATCTATGTCTATTTGAACAGCTTATTGGAAAAAGGAATTCCGATGGAACTCATTATCTTCATCGCCTGCGCGGCCATTTCATTTCCATTGGGTTCAACCCAGCCGGGCATCGCAATTTTGTTCCCCATGATCCTGCCATTGGCTCCTGACTACCATACAAAACTCTTGTACGCTATGTTCGTCTACACCACATCCTTTATGTTCTACTACATCTCCCCCATCCATCTTTGCCAGGTACTCACCTTGGAATATTTCCAGGTAAAGCTGAAGGACTTGTATAGGAATTATATCTATATCTTACCTGCTACTTATGGGGCCATGATTCTTGTATACTTCTTAGCAAAATAAAATAATCCCTCGTCCCTAGAGAACAGTCTACCGTACTCTAGGGACGAGGGATTTTCTCGCGTTACCACCCTAATTCACAATCCACTCACATGAATTGTCTCTTTAAGTTAAAAGTATTCCTCTTAACTTTTGCCCTATAACGGTGGCATTTCTGTCCATGGACAGAATTCCGGCTGCGTCTACTCGTTTAACCTTTCGCCCCAGCAGTTCAGGAGTGAGTATTCGATACCCTTTTGACGCCAATTCTCAGCACCATTGGCTCTCTGTAGTCTCAAGTCTGGTATTTTTCTCTCCATCATTACTTTTCTATTTGAAGTTTTTGAAATATTAAAATTTATTTTACTATGCATATGAACCCTTGTCAATAGAATAAACAAACTTTTTTGAATATTTTAAAGTATATACAAGATACAATATTACGAATTAAGATTATTTTGTTTTGTGGTACTGCAAATCTGTAGGAAGGATGCAAAGCAACACCAGCGGTTGGACAGGGTTGTCCAACCCTACAAAGGTTAAGAGATAAATTCAAATTCACGGATCGATGGGTCATCGATCCCTACAGAATATCTTTTGGACCAGTAGGGGCGATTCACGAATCGCCCGCAGACCATAGATACCAACCCTTCTGTCATTATGTAGGGAAGGCCCCCTGTGGCCTTCCGTTTGTAGGACGGTTATACCGGTTGCAACATGGTGGAACGGCACGGGGGCGCGTTCCCTACGGTGTTATTATATTTGCTACAAATTTGCTAAAAGACAGGCAGGATGACCCTGCCCCTACGGACGTTGTAGTCATTTGTAGGGGCGGGGTTTTCCCGCCCTATTGTGTCGCATCCTTTATCTTATCTACATAAAAAATGACGCGTATTGCTACGCGTCACCTAGATTATCTATTAAATTATGCTCTAACGGCTGCTGCGCCTCTTTCAAGGGCATCTTTATTCATAGGAACCAAATGCTCCTTGGCTGGTCCGAAAACCTTCTTTAAAGCTGCAACAATGGAATCTACTTCTACTGTCTTCGTAAGCTCAAGGAATGCACCTAGCATAACCATGTTGGCTACCTTGGCATTACCTAACTCATTGGCGATCTCATTGGCAGGAACAAAGTATGCCTTAACATCATCACGAGAAGGTTTTTTATCGATAAGGGAACTGTTGATCAACAAGATCCCATCCTTCACAAGGTCTTTTTCGAACTTGATCATTGAAGGTAGATTCATTACGATGGCAGTGGTTGCATCCGTGATAATAGGAGAACCTACTGGCTTATCTGATACGACTACGCTGCAGTTTGCAGTACCACCACGCATTTCCGGTCCATAGGATGGAAGCCAGGATACATTCTTACCTTCGATCATACCTGCATAGGTAAGAAGCTGACCCATAGACATAACACCTTGACCACCAAATCCAGCACAAATTACTTGTTGTGTTGCCATATTACTTCGCCTCCTCTGGTGTACGGAAATTTCCTAACGGATAGTATGGAATCATATTTTCTTGTAACCAAGTTAAGGACTCCGTTGGCGTTAATCCCCAGTTTGTTGGACAAGTTGAAAGAATTTCCACAATTCCGAACCCTTTGCCTTCTAACTGTATTTCAAATGCCTTTTTAATGGCTTTTTTCGTTTTTCTGATGTTTGCAGGTGTATCTACAGAAACTCTCTCTACGAAAACAGCACCTGTGATTGTAGCCATCATCTCAGATACCCTTAATGGCATCCCTGAATGGGCAGCATCTCTACCATATGGAGATGTTGTGGCTTTTTGTCCGATCAATGTAGTTGGCGCCATTTGTCCCCCAGTCATCCCATAGATGGCATTGTTTACGAAGATCGTTGTAATCTTCTCTGCTCTGTGGGCCACATGGATAATTTCAGCTGTACCGATGGAAGCCAAGTCACCATCTCCCTGATAAGTGAATACCACTTTATCTGGATGTACTCTCTTGATGCCTGTAGCAACGGCTGGCGCACGACCATGGGCAGCTTCGTGCATATCACAGTTGAAATAATCATAAGCAAGTACGGAACATCCTACTGGTGCTACCCCGATGGTATCTCCCAATACTCCTAGTTCTTCTAATACTTCTCCAACCAATCTATGGATTACACCGTGGGTACATCCAGGACAATAGTGGAATGGTTTTTCAGTCAAGCCGTTTGTTCTTTGAAATACTACTGCCATTATCTTGCACCCCCTAAGATTTCTTTTACTTTGTTTGCAATCGCATCTGGTGTAGGAATCATACCGCCGCTTCTTCCGTAGAAGTGAACTGGCCATCTGCCGCTGCTAGCAATTTTTACGTCATCGATCATTTGACCCATGCTCATTTCAACAGACAACAATGCTTTTGTCGTCGCTGGGATTTCTTCAAATGCCTTATGAGGGAAAGGCCATAATGTAATTGGTCGAATCAAACCAACATTGATTCCCTCTTCTTTTAATGCAGCGATAGCATTCTTTACAATTCTAGCCGTTGTACCATAGGATACCATGACTACTTCTGCATCTTCCATATTGTACATTTCGTATCTTACTTCGTTTTCTTCCATCTCTTTATATTTTGCCTGAAGCTTAATATTGTGTTTTTCCAACTCTGCTGGATCTAAGGCTAGGGAGTTAATGATATTTGGTTTTCTTGCACCCTTTGTTCCCACAGTTGCCCAATCCTTCTCAGGAAGTTCTCTCTTTACAGGTTCATTGAACTCGATTGGTTCCATCATCTGACCTATCATACCATCTCCAATAACCATAACAGGGTTTCTGTAGTAATCCGCTAGGTCAAAAGCTTCCATGGTGCAGTCAACCGCTTCCTGCAAGCTGGCTGGCGCAAATACAAGCAGTCTATAGTCTCCGTTACCGCCGCCTCTTGTAGATTGGAAATAGTCGGACTGAGCTGGTTGGATACCACCAAGTCCTGGACCCCCTCTAGAAATATTTACGATTACGCAAGGAAGTTCTGCCCCAGCAATATAGGAGATTCCTTCTTGCTTTAAGGCAATCCCTGGAGATGATGAAGATGTCATTACCCTTGCACCAGCACCAGCAGCGCCATATACCATATTAATAGCAGAAACTTCACTTTCTGCCTGTACGAAACATCCTCCCACTTTGTGCAGCTCTCTTGACATAAATTCTGGCAACTCATTTTGTGGTGTGATTGGATAACCGAAGAAATACTTACATCCTGCTTTGATCGCAGCTGCGCCGATTGCTTCATTACCTTTCATTAATATCTTAGCCATATCGTTTCCCCTCCCTATTTGTCCATTTCTCTTTCTACAGTAATAACCACGTCTGGACAGATTGTTGCACAGTTTGCACATCCAATACATTTGTCCATTTCTTTTACCGTCGCAGGATGATATCCTTTGATGTTTATTCTTGTTCTATCCATTTCAATAATGTTTACAGGGCAAACTGTTGTACACAATTCACAGCCTTTACATAAATCTTCTTTAAATGCTACTTTACCTCTTGCTTTTGCCATAGTGTTCAACCCTCCTTATGAATTTGTTGAGCTATTCTTCCAACCTTCTACGATAATCCCCCCCAGATTTTGGGGCAGTCACCTGCTATAAGAATTCATTTCACCTACATCCAATCTTCACGCATAAACATTTTGATTGGGAAGATCTCTCCCTCAATCTCAGACGGAAGGTGTCGGGCAACCTCTTCCAGTGTACTCACATATCGAATTGGTATGTTTAGTTGTTCTGAAACCTTTTTCACAAGTTCCTGTCCCTTCAACACCTCTTCTACAGTTGTTTCTCTCAGCAAATGGGTGTTATTGATCAACCCGGTAACAGGGGCTCTTGCTACGCCTTCAATGGATCTTAAATGTTGTATTGCACCCTCCACATCCTGAGTTTCTGGCCGATTGGCATTTAAAACGCAGAACATGTCGTAATTGCCTGACTTAAAATAACTATGGTATCTTCCTAGTGCCCTCGCACCCATGGAATCTCCGCCTACATCCAATACCACCTGGTAGGATTCATCCTGCAGGGGCCCTAAAACGGAGGATGCGATGGCAGGTAAATCTGATCCCGCAGATCTATCAATGGCACTGCCGATAAAATGAATCCCATGTTTTTCTAACATACCCTGTCTTTCTCTACTGCGGAAGTAGGGATTCACAATATCTAAATCAGCCATGGCCACTTTTTTTCCCAGCTGAGCCAGCTTCACTGCATAGTTTACAGCAAATTCAGTTTTTCCGCTGCCATAATGGCCTATGATGATTCGAATTCGTTTATCGTCTAGCATCTATATCACCTTTCAAGAATAGGATGAGGATGAGGTTAAGAAGATACTCGTAGGGGCGATTCACGAATCGCCCGGCATCTGTGGTCCAAGGGCGATTCGTGAATCGCCCCTACAACCTTAACCTTATTCGTAAATCTTTGCTTCTTCTTCGCCTCTTAGCACTCTTAGTCCGCCTTCTGCCAAAGCGATCATTTCGTCTTCCCCTGGGTATACAATCACTTGGGAGATGAATTCTACCCTGTCCTTGATCCATTTTACAAAATCTTTATCATATGCAATACCGCCTGTGATCACAATAGCATCTACTTTACCCTTTAATACTGCAGCACAGCTTCCAATTTCCTTTGCCACCTGGTACGCCATGGCTTGATATATCAATTCGGCTTCCTTGTTTCCTTCTTCGATCATTTTTCCAACTTCTCTTGCATCATTGGTTCCCAAATAAGCAACCAATCCACCGTTTCCTTTGATCTTCTTCTTGATATCATCCAATGTGTATTTCCCGGAGAAGCACATTTTTGCTAAATCCCCCACTGGAAGTCCTCCAGTTCTCTCTGGTGAGAACGGTCCCTCGCCATCCAATGCATTGTTTACATCTACTACACTGCCGGTCTGATGGGCGCCAACGGAGATACCGCCGCCTAAGTGGGCTACAATTACATTTACTTCATTGTAGTTCTTGCCCATTTCCTTGGCCGCTCTTCTTGCCACAGCTTTTTGATTTAGGGCATGGAAAATACTTTTTCTTACGAGCTCAGGCATTCCTGAGATTCTAGCTACATCATCCATCTCATCTACAACCACAGGGTCTACGATGAATGCTGGTATATTTAATTGCTTTGCAATTTCGTTGGCAATAATACCGCCTAAGTTAGAAGCATGCTCTCCAAGGACGCCAACCTTTAAATCTTCAAGCATATTTTCTGTCACTTTATACGTTCCACCTTGGATTGGCTTCAATAGTCCGCCCCTACCTACAACTGCGCTTAGTTTGGTTAAGTTGATACCATTTTCGTTCAGTGTTTCAAGGATTACATTCTTTCTGAACTCATATTGGTCAAATATTTTATCAAACTTGTTAATTTCTTCTGCAGGATGCCGCAAAGTGGTTTCCAATACTGGCTTTTCGTTATCGAAAATCGCAATCTTCGTAGATGTTGATCCTGGATTGATGGTAAGAATTCTATATACTTCTGACATTTGGTTATTCCTCGCTTTCTTATTTTCCAGCCTTGGCTGCCATGAGTACAGCTAGTGCGATTGAGTTTAGTTTTGCGATGTCGCTGTCTGCTCTGGACGTCAGCACGATAGGTGCTTTTGCGCCAACGATGACACCGGCATTCTTTGTATTCGAGAAGAATACCATGGACTTGTACAGTACGTTGCCTGCTTCGATGTTTGGCACCAACAAAATGTCTGCCTTTCCAGCTACAGGGTGATTAATTCCCTTATGGGCAGCAGCCTCTTCAGAAACTGCATTATCTAATCCGAAAGGTCCCCCCACAATACATCCTGTGATTTCACCATTCTTATTCATTTCTTCCAATTGTCCTGCATCTACCGTAGCAGGCATCTTTGGATCTACTTTTTCTTTCGCACAAACAACAGCTACCTTTGGCTCATCGATATCTAGCGCATGGGCAACCTGTGCCGCATTCTCAATGATTTGCTTTTTCGCTTTTAAATCCGGCGTAATATTCATGGCTGCATCTGTCACAAGGATCAATCTGTCATAGCCAGGCACATCAAAGACAGCAGTATGACTAAGTACATTTCCTGTTCTCAAACCGATTTCAGGATCTAAAACCGCCTTCAATATCACCGATGTATCTACTAATCCCTTCATCACCATGTGGGCTCTGCCCGTAGAAACCAATTCCACAGCTTTTCTAGAAGCCTCGTTGACATCCTTTATATCGATGATTTCGTATTGATCAATCTTGATGAAATTCTTTTCTGCAATTTCTTCAATTTGTTCTTGATCTCCTACCAAAATGGCATCGGCTATGCCCCTAGTCTTTGCTTCATTTACTGCCAACAGCACCTCTAAATCCTGGGCCACAGCTACTGCTAAGGTCTTTGGTCCTCTTTCCTTGGCATATTTTAATATATCATCAAAATGTCTAATCACTTATTTCACCTCTTGCTCATAAATTTTGGCTTGATCTTGACCGCTAAATACTCGATTCACACCTTCATTCAACGCAATCATTTCATCTTCTCCCGGCTGAATGATCACGGGTGCAATAAAGGATACTCTCTCAGTGATGTAGGTCGTCAACATTTTAGAATAGGCGATTCCTCCCGTCAACACAACGGCATCCACCTTTCCTTCTATCACTGTGGCCATGGCGCCAATTTCCTTGGCAATCTGATACCCCATGGCATCATAGATCAACTTTGCTTTTTCATCTCCATCGGCAATCATCTTCTCTACTTCTCTGGCGTCGTTGGTACCTAAGTAGGCCACAAGACCGCCTTTTCCGCTGATTTTTTTCTTCATTTCAGCCAATGTATACTTTCCTGTAAAGCATAGCTTTGCCAAATCTCCAATAGGAAGACTTCCCGTTCTTTCTGGTGAAAATGGTCCCATTTCATTGGCATTGTTGGCATCAACCATTTTGCCTTTTCTTAAAGGTACGATAGAAATGCCTCCGCCCAAGTGGGCCATAACCATATTTAAGTCATTTACATCTTTGTTCATTTCTTTTGCAACCCTATAGGCCACAGCCTTTATATTTAAAGCGTGCACCAGTGAACGTCTTTTGATTTCAGGCATTCCAGAAACCCTTGCCACATCATCAAATTCGTCTACAGCCACTGGATCTACGATATAGGCTTCAATTCCTTCTAAATATGCGATGCTCTTAGCGATGATACCACCCAAATTCGATGCATGTTCTCCCTGAACGCCGATTTTCAAATCTTCAATCAAGGCATCGGTTACTACATAGGTTCCGCTTGGCATTGGTTTTAAAAGACCGCCTCTGCCTACCACAGCCTTTAATTGTGACGTTTCATAGCCCTCATCTTTCATCCACTCCAGAATAATGTTTCTGCGATATTCATATTGGTCTGTTATTTTCTCAAACTTCTCCAACTCTTCAGGAAAATGGCTCAAATTCTTCTGGATAACGTTTTCTTCCCCTTTGAAGATGGCAACTTTTGTGGATGTTGAACCTGGATTAATCACTAAAACATACTCTCTTAACATTTGTCTGATCACCCCGCATTAGATTTACCAATTCCCTATTATGCAACTTGTATGCCAAATTCCTTCAATAGGGGTTTGATATTTTTCGATCATTTTTATCTATTGATTTTAACCATTTTCGTCCTCATCCAACAAAAATTTTGCCCTTTTTTGCAAGATTCTATTTTATTTTATAAAAGTATTTTTGCAAAATTTTGCACGCAAAAAATTGCACACCAGTTCAAGTGTGCAATTTTTTGCAATAATATTTATTGGTTATTCCTCAATATCATATTTTTTCAACTTATAATATAGATTACGGATGGATAAGCCAAGCTGCGCGGCTGTTTTATTTTTATTGGTGTCGTTCTGTCTCAATACTTCTCGGATATGATTTTCCTCTGCCTCGTCAAGAACCTCCTGCAGTTTTCTATGGTCGTAGGTACTTTCTTTTGTAACTGCCTCAGGTTTCGGCTGATTCTTATACATTCTAATCTCAAAGCTTGGTAAATGCTTTGATCTAATCATTACTTCATTAAACTTCATATTGATCATGGCACGGCCGATGAAGTTTTCCAACTCCCGTATATTTCCAGGCCAATCATAGTTCTTCAAGATTTCCAATGCTTTGGGTGAAATATCCTGTACAAATCTTCCGTACTCTTGATTGTATTTCTTGATCAGCCGCCCTACCAATAGACCAATATCCTGTTTACGGAACCTCAGTGGCGGGATCAAAATGGGAATCACATTTAATCTGTAGTATAAATCTTCTCGAAATTTACCTTCTCTCACAGCCTTCTCTAGATCCAAATTGGTTGCTGCAATCACCCTGACATCAATGGCTACAGCCTTGCTTCCACCGACCCTCACCAATTCTTTTTCCTGAAGTACTCTCAACAGCTTGGCTTGGGTATTTAAACTGATTTCGCCGATTTCATCCAGAAAGATGGTTCCACCGTTTGCCTGTTCAAAGAGACCTAGTTTTCCACCCTTTCTTGCACCCGTAAAGGCCCCTTCCTCATAACCGAACAGTTCGCTTTCCAAAAGGCTCTCACTGATGGCAGCACAGTTCACCCTAACGAACTGCCCATATTTTCGATTGCTGGCACTGTGAATGGCATGGGCAAACAATTCTTTTCCTGTGCCGCTCTCTCCCCTTAGAATAACAGTGGCTGGCGTGACAGCAGCTTTTCTCGCTTTTTCGATGGCTGATTTGATTTGTCCGTCTTCCCCCAATATATCCTCAAAGGTATATTTGGATTCTAGATTTCGTATGATCTGCTTCGCTTGATTTAATTCATTGGTTAGTCTTTTTATCTCTGTAATATCATGGAGCACGGCTACGCTCCCTCGCAGCTCTCCGTCAACAATCATTGGTGCTGCATCGGCTACCACTTCTTTTCGCCAAGGCCCTACCTTCAAGCGGGCGTTTTTGATGGGTTCTCTGGTCTTAATTACCTGAAGGTGGATGCTCTCCCCTTCTGCAATATCTACAGTGCATAGCTGTCCTAGTATATCCTTTTCTGGAAGTCCTGTCAGCTTTGTATAGGCAGGATTGATCATTACGCCTATCCCCTGGTCGTCCACCACGGAAATGGCATCCTGGGTAGAGTGGAAAATGGCCTGGAGCATACTTTGCATCTCTTTCAGATTTGTGATTTGCTCTGCCAACTCTAAAACCTCTGTAATATCTCTGAAAACTGCCACAGCCCCAATAATATTTCCGTTGTCATCCCTTACAGGCATTCGGTTGGTGATGATCGTAATATCCCCCAAAGCCTGCTTTTGATTTAGCTCTGATTCTCCTGTTTCCAATATATAGGGCAGTCGTGTATTGGCTACTACATCGATGATAGGCTTGCCTAGAACCTTTTCTCCCTCTAGCTTGGTCAATCGCTTTGCCGCACGATTAAATAGGGTAATGATTCCACTTTTATCAACGGCGATCATGGCATCATGGGTTGAGTCCAATATGACTTCTAATTCTCTTTCCATTGGTTCTCCTCTCTAAAAAAGCCTGGATGATCATCCAGACTTTTTTATTGATTTGTATCCTTTTCTTGTTTGATGACAATTTCAAGTCTTTCCGGCGTCACGGTTATGCTTCTCAATATTTTTTCAGTTATGGGAATAATCCTTAAATTATGTCTCCCCTCACCAATATCTTTTGCATTGACATGGAGTTGTATATCATTTCGATCAAGTTCGTTGAGCACACTTTGTGGAGCTTCTACCCTTACCAGGATTTTTTCAGTCTCATTTTCGGTCGTTGCTTCGAACTTATTCCCAAGATTATCAATGATAATACTTTCTTTTTCGTATGAAATTTCCCGTGTTTCTATTTTCTCTACGGTAATGCTTACGACAGGCGTCTTATCAGATAAATAAAGGGTGATACCTGGAGGAAGAATCAATTCTACAGGTCGCTCTACGGATCCTACCAACCCATCAATACTGATTGGTTTTGATTTTATTTCACTGATATCTTTCACCAAGTCCCTAGGGCCTTTGATGGTCACAACGTCAGGCCTTACAGCAACACTTGAAATATCATAGCCCTCTAGCGGGTTTCCCGTCATTTCCAAGGCCACTTTCACTTCTTTGACACTATAGAGTGGTAAGTTTACATCTACGTATTTTGTTTTTACATCCACGCCATTTACAGGCTTACCATCTTGATTTACAGCTTGCAGCGGCACCTTCCCAGAAAAATCATCGACTTTGTTATCAAAATTCACTTCTCCAATAACCTTCTCTACTTTTGCCACAAAGGACGCAGGGCCTTCTACGATGACTTCTGTTAAAGCTACATCAGCCTCAGCAGGATCAAATCCCTCAGGCGGGATTCCTGTGGTCACAATTTCCACAGGTTTTTGCTGCTTTACCACCTCATCTAGGCTAATCTTTAATTCATTCGGATAGATATCGTACTTAATACTCGCCGGTGCATTTACCTTTAGCGGCACACTGTTGACGCCCTTTTCAAAGCCTCTTAAATCGGCACTAATGGTTATGTCTTGGGGCCGTATGGTATAGACATCGTTTCTTCTGCCATTGATTTTGACATTCACAGTAAAATCCTCTTGGCCGATGATCGCCAGACCTGATTGCCGTAACGTTTCAACATTTAAGAGCTGTACATTAACACCTGCAAATTCCTTAGACATTTCTGGGTTTACCTCACCCATGACATAGAGCCACATCACCAGGGCAAAAATGATTGATATGATCTTTGGCGTTGTGTTTCTACTAAAAAATCTACTCTTTTCCATAAAATTCTTAACAAAATCATTCATTTTTTTGCCTCCATTTCCAGTTGAACAAAGGCTTTTCATTTTCTGGTTTATATGCATTCTTTAAAATTCTCTTTAGGGTTTTTCCATCTAAAAACCTCGTAAGCTTTCCATCGACTGCCACGGATATGGCTCCCGTTTCCTCAGAAACCATGACAGCTACCGCATCGGAACGCTCTGTAATGCCGATGCCGGCTCGGTGTCTTGTCCCCAGTTCCTTGCTCAAATTAGGATTTTCTGTAAGGGGTAATACACAGCCTGCAGCCATGATTTTATCTGCCCGAATGACGACAGCTCCATCATGGAGTGGTGTATTCGGTATAAAGATATTGATCAACAGCCCCGTGGATATATCCCCCTTAATAGGGGTTCCTGTCTCTATGACATCGCCCACCCCTGTCTCTCGCTCAAATATGATCAATGCACCGATTTTCTGCCTAGATAAGGACACCACTGCTTCTACAACCTCGCTGAGCTTTTGGTTCAATTCCTCATCAGCAATCTCCACGATGGATTTGGTCAGAAACTTACTTCTTCCAATGTACTCCAATGCCCTTCTTAGTTCCGGCTGAAACACGATGAGCAGGGCAATCATTCCCAGTGTAATGGTTTTATCCAATATCCAGTTGGTCACATACAGTCGCGCCCACTCACTGAGCCTAGTAGCAATCAACAGTACCAAAATTCCTTTGATGAGCTGCTCGGCCCGTGTCTCTCGAATCAACATGAACAGCTTATAGAAGACATAGGCAACAATCGCCATGTCTATAACATCTCTTACCCCAATATCCAAGATCATTTCTAGAACCTGTTCCACACCAAACACCTCTCGACGTTTATCATAAATTTTATGATTCCATTTTATTATATATGGAGAAAAGCTATCAAGTAGACCACAGTATTATTTCGTATTTATGTTGATTTTTTCAACTATCCCTATACTTTATTGTACATGATTTTTTGTGCATTTTCTCTTTTTAAAAAAAGATTATTTTATTGTAATATTTCATACCCGTATTTTAAAAATTCTCTAAGGTTTTATCAAAATCCTTCTTTTTTCTCTTTTCGGTCATGATAACTTTTATAAATTTTGTCCATTATTCCTATTCTTCTGCCAAAGATTCATTCGTTCATTACATGTTTCCACCTTATTTGTGGAAAAATACTTTAAAGACCAAGAAAGGGTGAAATGGAATGGATGAGAAAAGGAAAAATAGAATAAAGAATGACAAGCTTCCTGGTAAGGATGATTTGATCGTTGATCAGGCCAAAGATCAACTGGAAGAAAAAATGCAAGCAAGCGCTATGGATATCAATCTATTCTGCAAGGATGGCTATGTCCACATGTATGGCATGGTAGATGTTTTGGCAGAAAAAAAGACGGCTGAAGGCATTGTAAAATCCATAGATGGGGTTAGAAAGATTGAGAATAAAATTACCGTTGCCATGGATAGCAATATCACCGATAAACATATGGAAAAAGAACTAAACCAGCGACTTATGAATGGCCAACGCAGTGAAGATCTAATCGGAGTTAGTGTAAAGGTAGAAGATGGTGTTGCCAATCTTATTGGCAGTACAAAAACTCTAATGGATGCCCATACAGCTATGTCCGTGGCATCAGAAGTCAGAGGTATCAAAGATGTGGTGAACAATATCAAAGTGTCTGACGATGTGGCTTATGATGATGCAAATTTAAACAGCCGCATTACCCAAGCTCTTAGCACCACAGATTTGAATTACCCAGATATAATTCATACCGTAGTTCATGGACGGGTAACATTAAATGGTTTTGTAAACAGCCGCCATGAGATGGAAATGGCAAAGGAAATCGCCATGGGTGTAGAAGGTGTTCGAAAGGTTGTCAATCGTCTTAAGGTAAGAAAAGAGAACGAAGACAAAGAAGAGATTTAAGCAACTGCTTAAATCTCTTCTTTACTATAATTTCTTAATATCAAAGAGGTGGCTCAACATGTACCAAGTAGCTTGGAAGGGCAGATTGAGAATCCAATAGAAAGCACCCAATAGTTGATATTCCTTTAATAACTGATATTTATGATAGTGGCTGAGGGCATCTTCAAACCATACGGTGTGGGCCTTTCCTTGGCTGTCTACATAATTCATATAGGGCTGTTTCACATTGTTGTCAAAGCTGATACTGGCGCCATAGGTTCTGCCTAGGTCCCATACCATGGGAAGCGTTACAGTTCTTGCTAAGTTTTCAGGGGTATCAGGCAGCTCCCAATCATAGCCGTAAAGGGTCAATCCTACCTGAATTTTACTTCTGGGTACATTGTTGTTCAATGCATAGTCCAAGGCTCGCTGTACATATTCTAAAGGTGCCGTGGCCCTGGGTGGTCCCGATTGCCATCCCCATTCGTAGGTCATGATGGCAGCTATATCGATCATAGGTCCTAGGGCATTGTAATCAAAGAAGCCTACCCATTCCCTCTCTGCCCATTCTTCCCACTTGGCAGGCATATTCAAAATCAGTATCTTATTGTTTCTATGCAAGGTATCCGAAAGAATACGGATAAACTCTGTGAATATTCCACGATCTTCTGGATATAAATTTTCTATGTCAATAATAATTCCGATAAGATTATACTGCTGCAGCAGGTCCATAATATTGTTTATTAAATTGTTTCGAAGGGTCTCTTGAGCCAATACGGTTCTTCCCAATTCACTGCTAAAATTTCCACGGATAATGTTGGTTAAAACAGGCAGTACCGCAACATTTTTGTTTCTGGCTGCCTCTAGGATCTCATCATCGATGGTACCTATCACTTCACCAGTCTCCGTAAAAGGAAAATCGAAGATGCCAAGATAGGTAAGATAATCCCCTAATGTATTGATAATAAATGTCTTATCTTGTACTGCAGTAGGGTTATAATAGCCTAATATCTCCACTGTTGTCTTTTCTTCAGTAGGAGCTTCTCTCTGTACCCTGACAAATAAACGCTGACCAGGAAAAAGGCTATAGGGATAAGCCAAATTATTCCATGCAATAAGATTATTGATAGAAGTGTTAAATCTTTGGGCGATACGCCAAAGAGAATCGCCAGCTTTTACAATATATACTTCGCCTTGAGCGGGTATTTGAATCCTTTGTCCAACAGTCAAGGGGTATGGCTGATCGATGTTGTTGATACGGGCGATTTCAAGATAGTCTACCCCAAATCGCTGCCCGATAGACCAGAGGGTATCACCAGGTCTTACGGTATATTCCATAATATTTATTTTTTCACCTGTAGGTATGACAAGATTCATACCGATGATTAAGCTTTTCTGGGGATTTATTCCATTAACCTCGGCAATAGCCTCTATGGTTACACCAAATCTCTGGGCAATTCTCCACAAGCTGTCCCCCAATACCACAGTATAAATCTCCATTCTATCCCCTCCTATTTCTCCTTCTCGCGCTCATGTCTATTTCTCTATTGTATTTTATTTTGAAAAGTCACTGATATGACTGTTTTTTCCTAAAAAAGGCAAAAACCATGGTATCCCATGGCATTTGAGTTGATTATATTAAATTGAAGAATAAAGTGACGTTGTAGGGGTCGCATAGCATGCGACCCGTGACCCGAAGAAACAGCCTAACCCTAGGTCGGGTTGCATACTATGCAACCCCTACGTTTGTTAATCTAAAATCTCGATTGATACCTTCTCTATTCCTTTACATTCAAGTCCATAAAGCTGAAGGTTTCTACATCGAATAGTCCCATATCTGTCAGTTTGATGGATGGAATAACAGGCAATGCCAAAAATGACAGTGTCATAAATGGATCTACATTGTCGTTGACACCAAGCTTTCGTGCAACCTCCATCATTTCTTTCAACTGAACGTCCACTGCTTCTATGGTTTGGTCAGATATGAGTCCTGCAATAGGCAGCGGCAAGGTCTTTAGCACCTTTCCTTCAGAACAGATGGTGATGCCGCCCCCGCATCTTTCAATTTCTTCAATGGCAGCCATGATATCATCATCATTGTCACCGATTACCACTAAGTTATGAGAATCATGGGCTACTGTGGATGCAATGGCGCCATTTTTCAGTTTAAAATCTTCCACCAAGGCCAAACCGATATTTCCAGTACCCCTATGGCGTTCAATGACAGCCATCTTTAAAATATCCAATCTACTGTGGAATTTAAACTTTCCATTCTCTGTTTCAATTTTCCGTACAACCTTTTCTGTCAACAGACTATGGGGTAAGATTTTGATTACATTGGCAATATCCGATTCCACGTGGATCTCCAGCTTCGATCGATCCACCTTGCTGATATTGACGGTATTCAATACAGCAGCATTTTCATGGGCCTCTACCTGGAACAATGGGGTACCATTCTTAGCTACCTGTTTACCTTCTTTATATACCTCCATCACATTGAAGTGCTGGAGATCATCTACAACGATCAGGTCTGCTTTATAGCCTGGTGCAATAGCACCCATGCCCTTAAGGCCGTAGCATTCCGCTGCGTTCAAGGTAGCGAGCCGAATGGCCGAAATAGGATGAAACCCATTTTTTATGGCAGTTCGTATATTGTTATCGATGTGTCCGTGTACCAAAATATCCTCTGGATGGCGATCATCGGTACAGAACAGGCATCTTCTTAAGTTTTCCTTTGTAACACCCCGAATGAGTTCTTCCAGGTTTCTTGCTGCGGATCCCTCCCGTATTTGTATATACATACCCAGTCGCAAGCGATCCAACATTTCCTCTAAAGTAGAGCACTCATGCTCCGTTTTTGTACCGGCTGTGACATAAGCATTGAGGGCTTGATCAGCAATGGCAGGACCATGACCATCAATAAGCTTGTTCCCTGCGATCTGAATTTTATCCAATACCATCTGATCTCCATTGATGACGGCTGGATAATCCATCAGCTCCCCCAACCCTAATACCCTGGGATGATCCATAAGCTCCTTCAATTTTTCTGCATCCAGTACAGCACCTGAATTTTCAAAGGATGTGGCTGGAACGCATGAAGGCAGCATGATAAATACGCTTAATGGCAGTTCTTTGCTTTCATCTAATATATATCGGATTCCTTCTAGTCCACATACATTGGCGATTTCATGGGGGTCTGCAATAATGGTGGTTGTTCCCCTAGGCACGATGGCCCTGGCAAATTGGCCTGGGGTCACCATGGAAGATTCGATATGAACATGGCCGTCGATTAGACCAGGCGCCACATATCTTCCCATCAGATCAATTTCTTCTTCCCCTTCATAACTGCCAATACCTACGATGGTTTCTCCAGCGATAGCAATATCCCCTTGAAGGACTTCTTCGGTAAATACATTAATAATCTGACAGTTTTTCAACACCAACGGTGCTTTCTTCCTCCCCGCAGCTATATCAATCCTGTCTTTTAAATTGCTTGTCATTCTTTCCCCTCCTTTTGGGCATCTTTTATTGCTACTAATACCCGCTCTGGGGTTACGGGAATCTCATAAAATCGGATACCGATTGCATCATAGATTGCATTCAATATGGCGGGTGCAGCAGGGATCATTACAGGCTCTCCTATTCCTTTTGCCCCAAAAGGCCCTGTAGATGAGGGATCCTCAACAATTATTTTCTCCAATTCTGGTACATCCAATGCAGTGGGAATTAGATAGTTGGCAAAGCGGTTGTGCTTGATCTCTCCCTTTGATAGGCCAATATTCTCCATCAAGCCATAGCCTAATCCCATGGCAAAGCCTCCTTCGATTTGGCCTTCGATGAGTTCAGGGTTAATGGCCTTTCCCACATCCTGGGCACAGACCCCGTGAATCACATGAATCTCTCCCGTTTCCGTATCTACCTCAACCTCTACGCCGTAACAACAGAAGGTATAGGGCCAGTAGGGAGCCCCTTCACCTGTTTCCTCATCCATCTTCACAGTCTGGGCCGTGAAGGTTTCCTCCACGATAAGCGTATCTTCCTTGACTAATTCTTTAAAGTGTACCCGCTTCTTAGGAAAATCCTCTAGATAAACCCAGTGGTTCTCCAGTTTCAAACCATGAACAGAATTAAGCTGAAGATGGTTTTGGGCCTGTTCCATCAATCTTTGGGACAGTGATTCCGCTGCTTTTTTTACAGCATTTCCTGAATTGTAGGTCTGGCGGCTGGCTGCAGCTGTACCTGCATCTGGAGTTTGTGAAGTATCTTCACAGACGAAATGAATATCTTGGGTCTCTACACCCAAGATTTCAGCAGTGATTTGACAAAATATGGTTTTTGCCCCCTGCCCTACTTCTGTCGCTCCGATATAGATAAAAATATTTCCATCCTTGCTTATTTCAGCCCTGGCTCTGGATACATCAGGAAACCCATTGCCATAACCAGTACCATAATAAGCAGCAGCAATACCCCTTCCTCGCTTTTTCATCCTATCACCTCAATTCCTGAAACATACGATCCTTCACAGCCTCGATGCATTGGACAAGGGGTATACTCTCATGAAGAATTTGTCCATTGGCCGTCTCACTACCTACCCGAAAACAATTCATCAACCTGAACTGTATAGGGTCTATACCCAACTCCCTTGCAAGGATATCCATTTGCTGTTCTGAACCGATGGGTGTCTGGGTGGCGCCAAATCCTCGCATGGCACCACAGAAGGGATTGTTTGTATAAACAGCATAGCTGTCTACCTTCACATTGGGAATCTCATAGGGCCCGGGCGCATGGACGCCTGCTTTTCGCATGACATTGATTGCCCAAGATGCATAAGCCCCGGTGTCTCCTACCAACATAACTTCCATGGCTAGAAGCTTTCCTTCTTTCGTTGCCCCCGTCTTATATTTCATCATAATTGGATGTCGTTTCGAATGGGCATAAAAAGACTCCTCCCGCCCATAAACTACCTTCACTGGTTTTCCTGTCAAATAGGCAGCCAGGGCCAAGTGAATTTGCATGGTGATATCTTCTCTCCCCCCGAAGGCACCACCTACCGCTGGGTTGATGATTCTTACCTTTTCAGTTGGCAGGCCAAGGGCTTCTGCCACTTCCAATTGATCAAAATGGGGATACTGGGTTGCCGCCAATACCACCACGCTGCCATCTTCGTCCATATAGGCAATGCCTGCTTCAGGCTGTAAAAACGCATGATCCACCATGGAGGTTTGGTACGCTCTCTCCACAATTATATCACATGCTTTAAAGGCCTCATCCACATTTCCCTTCCTGCATTTATAATGATATATGATGTTGCTTTCCCCATGGATTTTCGGTGCTCTTTCTTCCATAGCCTCCAAGGGGTCAAACACGGCAGGAATCTCCTGATAATGTACCTTTATCTTTTTTAAGGCTTCTTTTGCAATTCTCTCGCTGGTTCCAATGACAAAGGCCATGGGATCTCCAATCCGTCTCACCTTCTCAGCACAAAGTACATCATGGTCTTTGAACAAAACCCCATGATGGTTATGGCCAGTCACATCTTTTGCTGTTAAGATTTTTACAACGCCTGGTATTTTTTCCGCCTCTTCTAGATCGATCGTTATGAAAGCATGGGGTTTGTCGGATCGAAGGGTGGCCCCATAGAGCATACCCTCCATGTTAATATCCTGGGGATATAGGGCAGCCCCCTGTACCTTTGCCTTACCATCTACTCTAAGAACTCTATTGCCTACCACTTGAAGAGGTTTCATCCTGCTGCCCCTCCTTTATATAGGATGATGCCAGCTCGATGGCATCTACAATTTTGTTGTAGCCCGTGCAGCGGCACAAATTTCCTGATATTCCTTCTCGAATCTGGTGGCGGTTTGGCACCTCATTTTCATCGAGTAAGGCTTTGGCCGATAGTACCATACCAGGGGTACAAAATCCACACTGTACGGCACCTACGTCTAAAAATGCCTGTTGTATAGGATGTAAGGCTCCATCTTTTGCAACGCCTTCGATGGTGGTAATACGGCTGCCATGGGCTTGAAATGCCATGACCAAACAAGAATTCACGGTTTTGCCGTCCATGATGATGGTGCATGCTCCACATTCCCCTTCACCACAGCCTTCCTTGGTACCTGTCAGCATCAACTTATCACGAATGAAGTCGATAAGCCGCAAATCTTCCTCAACCTCTACTTGATATACTTGTTTATTAACTGTTAAACTGATGGAAATCATAGGATTTTGCCTCCTTTGCTGCCCGCCGTAATGCCTTACCAAACAATCCTTGTATCGCTTCACATTTAAAGACGGCGGAACTTCTGCTGCCAAGACGCTGCTTTGCTATGTTGAATATTTCTTGAGTGGACATTTCAATCAAAGGTGCATCAAAGACCTCTCCAATAAGAAGCTTCTCTAGTGCCTCTTCTCGCTGAGGATATGCCCCCATTGCCCCTGTGGCGATCCTGATGTCCTCGATCTTGTCTCCATCTCCAAGGGAAATAAAGACGGCACAGGACAATCTAGCAATGGCCAATGCTTTACGCAGGCCCAGTTTTTCGAAGGTAATATACTCATCCTTCTTGGGCTTTCTAAATTTTATGGCATATAGTAGTTCATTGGCTTCTATGGCCACCTTTCCTTTATCAATATAAAAATCTTTTAATGGCATCGTTCTAGTTTTTGTCGTATCCTTTATTATCACTTGAGCATCCAAGGCCAGAAGAGGTGGCACTGAATCCGCTGCTGGAGATCCATTACATATATTCCCTCCGATGGTCCCTGCATTCCTAATTTGAGGAGAACCCACGGATGAACACGCTTCCCATAGTCCAGCACATATCCCTTTCATTTCTGGGTGATTTACGATATCAGAAAACCTCGTTCCCGCGCCGATACAAATCTCGGTCTCTCCAATCTCAATAAATCGGAGCTCCTTCAGACGAGAAATATCTATCAAGGTGCTTTTTTCATATGGGTGATGCTTGATTTCAATCACTAAATCTGTACCTCCTGCAATCAACTTCCCATCATACCCCTGTTGATTTAATTGCTCCAATGCCTCCTCTAGGTTCGATGGTCTGATACATTTTGTAATCATCACATCCTCATTCCCTTCATATTTCCTATTGTATGCCCGCTTTCTTCACCTGCTGTAAAATCACGCGATTGGCATCTTCTCGAATACCCTTTTCATCCATGGTGGTGAGGGTTCGATCCTTCATGACAATCCTGCCATCAATAATTGTTGTCCTTACGTCCTGAGCTCCAGCTGAATATACCAGTTGGGATACAATATCTACACCGCTGTTGGGTGCGATATGGATATCACTCAAGTCCAAAATTGCCAAGTCAGCTTTCTTTCCTTCCTCGATACTGCCGATTTCATTCTCTAATCCCATGGCCTTGGCACCGCCTAGAGTTGCCAATTCAAATACTTTGTGGGCAGGCATCACCGTCGGTTGGAACAATCGTGCTTTCTGAATCAACGCAGCACTTCTCATCTCTCTAAACATATCTAAATTGTTGTTGCATGGAGCCCCATCGGCACCAATGGACACATTTGCACCCATATCTAGTAATTCCGGTATTTTTGCTATACCTGAAGCTAGTTTCAAGTTAGAGTTAGGACAGTGGGAGATTTTTGTTCCTGTGTCGGCCAGTATTCTCATTTCTTCTTCGTCTAGCCATATACAGTGGGCAAGGATCAGGTTTTCACCCGTTAACCCTAATTTGTGTAAATAAGTGATGTTCCTCATCCCACGATCCTTTTCGACCAATGCAATCTCCCCTTGATTCTCTGATGCATGGGTATGAATCATGACGCCGTATTCCCGGGCCAAATCACGAACCTTCAGCAGCAGCTCCTCGGTACAGGAAACCACGAATCTTGGTGCAAAGGCATACTGAATTCTATCGCTGTCTTTCTTATGCCAAGCTTTTAGAATTCGCTCACTCTCCCTTATGGAATGCTGAGTGTTCTCCATGAGACTGTCAGGGACCCCTTTTCCATAATCCATCATGCATTTTCCTACATGGGCTCTCATTCCTGAAGAAAGTACAGCCTCTAGGGCAGCCTCTGTATAATTTACAGTTTCCATATCAATAATGGCTGTGGTACCACCCTTTATTAACTCGGCAATACCAAGCTTTGCAGAAATATGATTTGATTCTTCTGTATGACCGCCTTCCAAAGGCCATATTCGTTTCTTTAGCCAATCTAGGAGTTCTAAATCATCGGCTTGCCCTTTAAACAGTGTTTGAGTCAAGTGTATATGGGTTTGAATTAACCCTGGTATAACAACCATTCCTTGGGCATCTATCTTCTCATCAGCTTCCATCTGCAAACGTTGTCCTATGGCTTCAATTCGATTCCCCCGAATGAAAATATCTGCCTGTTTTATTTCTCTTCCCTTGTTCATGGTCACCAACATGCCATTTTGAATCAGTAATGTCTTACCCGTCATTTTATTTCATCCCCCTTTTGTCCATATAGCGATCTATCATGAATGGATCTTATCAGCCTATCCATACATCATAGATCTCCATATTATATGTTCCCCTATCCCTTGGATGGGACAGGGGAACATGACATTTGTTACATCGTGAATTTTAAGATGAATAGTATCGCCAATATATACATTGGCAGGGAAAGGTCCTTTGTTCTTCCTGTTAGAAGCTTTAAAATAACATATGATAAGATACCAAAAACAATACCTTCAGCGATACTGTAGGTTAATGGCATCATGATGATTGTCAAGAAGGCTGGTATCGCTTCTGTGAAATCATCTAGATTGATCTTCTTGATCGGCGACATCATAAACAATCCAACCAAGATCAATGCAGGCGCTGTTGCAGCACCAGGTACGATGGTTAATAGCGGTGAGAATAGTAAAGCCAGTAGGAACATTACCCCTGTCGTTAATGCAGTTAGTCCTGTCTTTCCACCCTCAGCTACCCCTGAAGCACTCTCTACATAGGTTGTAACTGTACTGGTACCCATCATTGCGCCAAAGGTTGTTCCTAGAGCATCTGCAAATAAGGCTTGCTTGGCCCTTGGTAATTTTCCTTCCTTATCCAGCATATCGGCTTTCGATGCAACACCCACAAGGGTTCCTAGGGTATCAAATAAGTCAACAAACAAGAATGTAAACATAATCACCAACATATCCAAACTCATGATCCTACTAAAATCAAACTTGAAGGCAATCGGTGCCAATGACGGCGGTGCACTCATAATCCCTGTAGGCATTGGCGTAACACCCATTGGTATACCAACCACTGTGGTTGCAATAATTCCAAACAGCAGGGCTCCTTTTACGTTTTTCGCTAAAAGTACCCCTGTGATAACCAAACCTATGATGGCGAGTAATACTGGCGGACTGCTCATATCTCCTAATGTAACCTTGGTTGCCTCGTTGGCAGCTACAAGCCCTGCATTGGACAAACCGATAAAGGCGATAAACAATCCAATACCAACACTCACCGCATGCTTAATATTCATTGGCATACAGTTAATAATGGCTTCTCTGATATTAAAGAATGTTAAGAGGATGAAAATAATACCCTCAAATAAAACTGCTGTTAGTGCAAATTCCCATGAATAACCCATTCCAAGTACGACTGTAAATGCAAAGAATGCATTTAGTCCCATACCAGGTGCCAATGCAAAAGGATAATTGGCATAGAATGCCATGACCAATGTGGCAAAGGCAGCAGATAAACAGGTAGCCGTAAATAGTGCACCTATATCCATTCCCGTCGCACTCAATATGCCAGGGTTAACAATGATAATATAGGCCATGGTCATAAAGGTTGTGATTCCAGCCATCACTTCTGTCTTAACAGTTGTTTTGTGCTCAGACAGCTTAAAGGTTCTTTCTAGAAAACCATACTGCTCTGTTTTTGCATGTGTACTCATTCCTTGACCCCCTCTATTTTTTAAAAATTATTTTGGAATGAACGTTGACGAAGCAATCCTCCTTTCTATTAATATTCGCCTATGCTGTCTAGGGGAATTGAGAATAGGCCCTTCATATGATGTCAGAATAATATCATTCACCAATGGGTAATTGCTTCTATGACCCATCGGAAGAATCTAAATCCATTCATTACATTAGCCAATCCCTATTGTTTTACAGCAGGAAGAACAGTAAAATTGTTTACATCGATCAACCCTTTGTCGGTAATTTTCCATTTAGGGCTGGTGGATAGGGCTAAGAAAGATAGATGCATGAAAGGTGCATGAACCTTTCCTCCTAGTTCACTTTTCACTGCATGCTCGAGGGCTGCTATTTTTTCACTTACTTCATGGCCTGATAGTTCATCGGTGATTAGCCCGCCAACAGGTAGCCTCATATCATTGATTACACGGCCATTCTTTACAACGGCGATACCTCCGCCCATCTCGATGACATGGTTCACGGCTGCTGTCATATCCTTTAGGTTTGTTCCCACCACAATGATGTTATGGGTATCATGGGCTACGCTTTCTGCAAATGCCCCAGCTTTTAGCCCAAATCCCTGTACAAAAGCTTTTCCGATGTTACCATTTCTGCCATACCTTTCTAAGCAGGCAATGTATAGAATGTCTCTCTGAATATCGGACTGCACCAATCCTTTTTGTACGTTCAGTTCAAACTCCAAACATTCAGATAGGTTTTGATCAGGGATTAGCTCTATACATCGTATATCTGCCTTTGCGCCATTTCCCTGGATTGCCAAATCTTCTTCTGATATTGGCTTTCTTTTCACTGACTGCTTTACAGCATCTGGATAAGTATACTTTGGAATGTCCAAAAGTAGCTTTCCTTGTACCGCCGCCAGTTTCCCTTCTAAGAATACGCCTTCAACGGTCATGTTGGTCAAATCGCTGATGATAGCAATATCCGCCAGCTTTGCCGGTGCCAAACAGCCTCGATCCTCAAGGCCAAAATATGTAGCTGGGTTGATCGTTACCATTTGAATGGCTTCGATAGGATCTACCCCTTGGGCAATGGTCCTTCGTACGATTTCGTTCATATGGCCAAGCTTTTCCAAGTCCTCTGCCACCATATCATCGGTAGCCAGGATACATCTTCTAGAGTCCAATCCCTCTTCGGTGACGGCTCGGATGCACTCTGCCATGTTTTTCTGGGTAGAACCTTCCCGCATAAACACGTAAACCCCTTGCCGCAGCTTTTCCACACATTCTTCTTTTGTGGTGGTTTCATGGCAAGAGCATTTTCCGCCTGTGGCAATGATATGGGCAGCCAGTTCATTGCCAAAGAGCTCTGGTGCATTACCATCTACAATCTTCCCAATACTGCGGGCATAGATGGTGGATGCCACCAAGTCCGTGATGATTTCCGGCGTATTTCTATAAACATGTCTTGCATTGCTAAAACCTTGTAGTTCTCCAATACCAATGACATTTGGATAATTTAGTATTTCTTCCATATCCTTAGATGTAACATCATATCCAGCCGTCTCCAAGCTTGGACAATCTGGTGTTAACGCAGGTACAACCAAATGCACATGATTTGGTACGACGCTGGCTTCCTCAGCCATGGCTTTCATCCCTATAGGACCCAGAGCATTGCCAATTTCGTGGGGATCTGCCACTAAAGTAGTAGTCCCTGAAGGAACAGACAGCCTTGAAAACTCAGAAATTGTCAGCATACTGCTTTCAAAATGCATGTGGGAATCTATAAATCCAGGAGAAATATATTTTCCTGACACATCGATCACCGTTGTATCACTGCCGATCAGGTTCGATGCATCTCCTACCATCAAAATATACTTTCCCTTTATGGCCACATCTCCCATATAGGATTCCCTGGTTAAAACATTGATTACATTGCCTCCCCGTAAGACAATATCCGCAAATACCTTATCCCCCATGAGTACATCAATCAGTTCTCTATATTCAATGGCTTTTTTTATTTCTAAAGCATTAAACATCTATCCCCCTCCTTATTTCATCGATCCCCTTTTTTCAGCAGCTCTCCATAGACATCGATATTGTCTATGATTCCTACAACAGCTGCATCAATGGGGGATTGGGGCTTGTCTGCAGCGTATCTCGCTGCCGTACCCGTAGTGAAAATCACCAATTCCCCAATTCCAGCACCTACTGTGTCTACGGCGATGACAGCTTCCCCTTCCGGATTTCCTTCTAAATCTAAACCTTGGGTAATCATCAATTTGTGTCCTGTCAATCGCTCATCTTTTCTCGTAGCCACAACTGTTCCAATAATCTTTCCAATCTTCATGGCCCTTCCCCTTCCCTAACTACGCTTCTGTTTGTGTTTCTCTGGAAATTAGGTTCTTATCAGCTTGATCTTCTTTGCCTTGGCAGTATCTTTGGCCAACGGCGTGATAATACTCTCTTTTGAAATGGCAATACGGTCTGCCTTTCCTACAACATTTAAAACATCTTTTTCCGTAATCACCTGTTTTCCCTCGAATTCTGGTATTGGGTTTAGGACTTCAGCACCTGATTGGGCCTCCCCCGAAGAAAAAGCGATGATTTCCTTCATATAACCCTGCTCTCCAATAAATTGAATACCGGATTCCTTTAGAAATAGTATATTTTCTTCAACAATTTTTGTTAATATCGGGTTCATGCTTTGTTTGCCATGGAGCAGTCTCATTCTTTGACCATCTGTCCATACAGGTTTTCCATCCCAGAGTGCTTTCCAAAGCAGCACGGACTCAAGGGAGTCCTGTATACCTTGTTTCAGCTTCGCTGCCACATTTTGCGATGGTGTAGGCATAAGAAGCATATCCATCTCTTCCATCAGCGTCATTAGGTACTCCTGATCACCTTCTGTGATGATCTGCTGGGGATAAACGCCTTTGCGAAAAAAGTCTATGCCCATATTCCGTTCTACCTCTTTTGAAAGAACGATCATTAATTGATATCCATATCTTTTGATTTTTTTTAGCTCAAGCAGGATTTGATCCAAGGGTTCACCATAACCTGTGAAAAGGACACAGACTTTCTTTTTTCGGAGAACTGCCGGGATACCCTGCCCATTTTTCTTACCTTCCTCTACAGTAATGCGATTGGTTATATCCGTAAGTATCTCCTTCACAAGATGACGGCTCATACTTTAAACACCCCTTTATATGACTACATAGCCTTTGATTTATCACCCCTCATTCACGAGTTCACGGTCTAAGGTAAATCCCCCATTGGTTAGCAGTTAGCCGTTAGCGGTTGAAATTCTTTCTATATACAAATCAATACGCTTTTTTATTTATCTAAAGAATTATTCAGATTTTAGGATTACTCTTTCAACTTCTGCGTGAGGTCTTGGAATTACATGAACTGAGTGAAGCTCTCCTACACTTCTAGCAGCTTCTGCCCCTGCATCAGTGGCAGCTTTTACTGCACCTACGTCTCCCCTAACCATTACGGTTACTAAACCAAAGCCAATTTTCTCATAGCCTACCAAAGTTACGTTCGCTGCTTTTACCATGGCATCAGCAGCCTCTACCGCACCTACTAAACCTTTTGTTTCAATCATACCTAATGCTTGACTCATATTTATTCCTCCTCTTTATCCCTTTTTTTTAAATTCTGTTCAAATCGTTTTATTAATTCATCCACTTCCTCATGGGGTCGTGGTATGACTCTAGCAGCTAAAACCTTGCCCACTCGCTCACCAGCTGCAGCGCCTGCACTTACCGCGGCCTGTACTGCAGCTACATCCCCTACGATTTGTACCGTAACGCTTACTGCTTTCCCTGCGCCAATCACCTTTTCATATCCTACAAGGGTTACATCGGCCGTCTTACAAGCCGCATCCAAGGCTGTAACAGCTGTGGAAAGACCAATGGTTTCTATTAATCCTAAAGCTGCACCTCTCATTTTACACCTCCACCCTTGCTGCATAGTTTACCAAACTCCTCTAGGCTCATCGTCACTTTATGCTGTTTCTGCGGTTCTAGCTGGATTGCTTTATTCTCCTTGTCGTGGTGTTCAAGGTATTCATCCCACTTCAGCGGTTTCATCACGCCAACTTTTCTTGTGGAAACATTGCTTTTGTGAATGATCTCTTTTAACAATTCTTCTTCTCTGTGGTTGAGTTTTCCGCCATTCTCTGAGACACCCTCTGCTGTCGCCTCTAACCTTTCTGAAATGTTGCCTAGAATTGATTTTGCCAATGGATTTGCCATATCAACACCCCATCATTCTATCCAAGGATTTTTTCCACTTCATCATGGGGTCTAGCAATCACATTGGTGGAAATTACTTCTGCTAGATGCCCCGCTGATGCTATGGCACTATCAACAGCAGCCTTCACCGCTGCAACCTCTCCCTCGATGATGACGGAAACAATCCCTGAACCCACAAAGTTAAAATCTACAATCTTTACACTTGCTGCTTTCACCATGGCATCTGCTGCCTGAATGGCTGCCAGCATACTTCTCACTTCAAATATTCCTAAGGCTTGTTTCATCCTCATTAACCACCTTTTTTATATGGTATAGAAAGTATAAAACCCTATGTTTACTTACGGTCTATCATAAGCTTATACTGGGAAAATATTTGTTGATATCTATCTTTTCAAACTGTGGGATGATCGCCCGATGAAATCTAACCCCTTCTTCTCCTAAAGGTTTTGTTGCATCTATGCCCATTTTATCGGTCATTCCTTGCAAGTGATGGGAAGGATCTAATCCGGATCCTAAGGCACCTGGGATAATGGTAACATCTTTGGACGCCTGGACCCTTGTGGCAAGGGCTAACTCCACATCATCTTTATCAAAGATATTCAAATCATCATCAAGCACCACCACATGCTTTACATCCTTACTGCTGCTGAGGGCACCAATCACTGCGCTTTTTCCATCACCCTCAAATCTTTTATGAATAGAAACTACCGCATGGAATCTGCAGCCACCACCGACGGTTACATTCACATCCTTTACATCTACCAGACGCTTTAAGTCACTGAACATCTCCACCTCTCGAATCAATCCATTGGATAAATGTTCTTCTCTACATGGAAAAGCGGTTTGGAAGATAGGATTGTTTCGATGCATCACTGTCTTTATTTCTATGATTGGATGACTTCCCTTTGGCCCGTAGTATCCCATGAGTTCCCCAAAGGGTCCTTCGTCCTCCCGTTTATTCGGCGGCATAATGCCCTCAAATACAAATTCTGCATAGGCTGGCACCTCCAGATCGACACTATGACATTTCACCAATTCCAATGGTTCACCCCGAAGGGCACTGTCTATTTCATATTTATCAATGCCATAGGTTTCGCTGCTGATTTGTGAGGCCAACAGTAACGAATAATCATAACCAAGGACAACAGCTACTTCCAAGGGCTTGTTCAACTTTTCCATCTCTTCAAACTGCTTGGTGAGCATCGGTGATGCGATCAGGGCACTCATCTTATTGCCGCCATTCATTTGAAACCGTCTAACTGAAATATATCGCTTACCACTCTCAGGGTCCCTTACAACCATGACTCCCGCAGTAATAAAGCTTGAAGAATCCTTTTCATGAAAAGTAGGAATTGGCATCATGCTTGGAAGATTAATGTTCTTTGTGATAATATTCTCCATTACAGGGCCATTTTTCAGGAGCTTTGTAGGCTTTGGATTGGCTATGGCATTGGCAATTCTTCCGATCCTCTCTTCATGGGTCATACCCAGCATCTCATAATAAATACTTCGATTTCCGAACAAACCGCCAACCACTGGCATTTTACTTCCCTTTACTTTTTTGAACATCATCGGTTTTTCATTTTTAAAGTACTTCAGTACGGCACCCATTTCAAATTTTGGATCTACAGGTGTATTGCATAACATTAAATGTCCCTGTTTCTCCAACCTCTCTAAACTGGCCCTAAGCATTTGTTTCTCCATCTCCTACCTCCTCTCTACTTTTAATCCTCGCCCCATCTTTTCGATAGTCGATGTTCAATACCCATCTGATCCAATGTACGTCCAACCATAATATTAACCAAGTCTCCAATGGTTTCCGGTTGATGATAGAATCCAGGTGCAGCAGGCATAATTTTTACCCCAATACGTGCCAGTTTTAGCATGTTTTCCAAATGAATCACACTAAGGGGTGTTTCCCGGGGAAGAAGCAGCAGCCTTCTTCCCTCTTTGATGGTTACATCTGCCGCCCTGGTTACCAGATTGTTTGAGATGCCATTGGCAATGGCGCCCAATGTATTCATGGAACATGGTGCTATAATCATTCCGTCAGCTCTGAAGGAACCGCTGGCAATTGGTGCTGCTAAGTCATTATTGTCATGGTAATAAGCAGCAAGATTTTTTAATTCATCCAGCTTCATATCACATTCATGCTCTACCACATACTCGCCCATTCTAGAAACCACCAGATGGGTTTCTATATTTAATTGCTCCAGTGCCTTTAGCAGTGCTACGCCATAAATGGCACAGCTGCCTCCAGTTATTCCTACAACCAGTCGCATGATTCAAATCCCTCTTTTCTTCTGTGTCTATTCTACCTTGTTTTCCTTATCTCCACCGCCGATCCATGGATCTTCACCATTCTCCCAAGCTTGAATATATTCATCAATGGTCATAACCTTTGTAAATATGCTGAGATCCACCAACCCATGTTCATGCATTTCCTTCGTTTTAGATGCACACCCGTCACTTAGGGTAATGACTTTGTATGCATTGTATAGGGCATCGGAAGCCGTACTTCTCACGCATACATTGGTCCAAACCCCTGTTACGACGACTGTATCCATATTCTCTTCTCTCAGATACAAGTCTAAATCTGTGTGGGCAAAGCCGCTGTGTCTTCTCTTTTGAACGATATACTCATCTTCTTGTGGATAAAGCTCTGGAATAAAGTCTGATCCCCAGGTTCCTTTTACAGCATGGACAGGTCTTACCCGGAAGTCTGCATCATTTTTACGATGGGCTTCTTGAATATGGACAAGATGAATATCGTCGTCCTTTCGGGTTCTAACCCATTCAAAAAGTTTTTGTAAGTTTGGTGTGATCTCTTCCCCGCCAGGGCAGCGCAGTGGCGCCTTCTCCCCTACGAAATCATTTAACATATCAATGACCAAAATGGCATGTCTTGGCATTTACAATTCCTCCTTTTTTTAGACTGCTTGGATCTGATTTCGCTCCTCGCTGCTGGCTACTGGCTTCTCGCCTTTTAAAAGACGTATTTTGCTAGAAGCGAGCAGCGAGTGGCGAATAGCCTTTAAAACTTTATTGTTTTATCTAATTTTTGAATGCTTTGTCTTCTAATAAATTGGCCGTAGCCTTCCTTTCCAACAATGCCTTCTTTATCATCATAAACGAGCTTTCCACGAACCACAGTCTTTACAGGCTTACCCTTTAGCTGAATTCCATGGAGCGGATTGTATTTCGCCATGGAGTAGGTTTTCTTTTGATCAATGGTCCATTCTTTTTCAAGGTCGATGATTGTAAAGTCTGCATCTGATCCGATTAACATTGCACCTTTTTTCGGATATAATCCGTATTGTTTCGCTGGACTTGTACTTAGTACCTCTACCAGTCTTGTCAAGGTCAATCTTCCTTTGTTATAGCCTTCACTAACCAAAATTGGTACCAAAGTTTCTACACCAGGTATGCCAGGGAAAGCTGTCCAGATGTTCATGCCTTCAGCTGCTTTTTCTGTTTCGATCTCATATGGGGCATGGTCAGTAGCCATAAAGTCTACACTTCCATTTTGCAAGCCTTCCCATAGCTCTTCGTTGTCTTTTTTTGTTCTAAGGGGAGGTGCAATTTTAGCAAATGCCCCATGCTCTGTCATAGCATCTTGATAGTTAAGCATCAAGTAGTGTGGGCAAGTCTCTGAGGTAACATGTAAACCTCTCTTTTTTGCTGCGCCTACCAATTTTGCGCCTATTCCGGAGCTCATATGTACAATATGCAACCTAGCTCCAGTTGCTTCTGAGAAGTTTATACCTAGCTCAATTGCAGCTTGCTCAGCTTCTACAAGTCTTGCTTCAGCCCAAGCTGGACCATCCATTCTACCTTCTAATTGGAATTTCTTTACATGGTAATCACACATCGCGAAATTCTCTGCATGGATTCCTACTGGTAATCCTACTTCAGCTATCCATCTAAAGGCCTCTAGCATTTCAGGGTCAGTTACCCTTTCATAGGTTGGTACGGATGGTGTCATATATACCTTAAAGGCACATACCCCGTAGTCCGCTTGTTCTTTGATAATGTTTTTCTTGCCTGCACGGATATCCTCACCCGTTACGCCGCCCCACATTGCATAGTCGATGATCGCTTTATCTTTGATTGCATTTAATTTTGATTCTAATTCTTCAACACCTCTAACCGATGGCTTTGAGCAGCATGGCATATCCATGATCATGGTAAGTCCGCCAGCAGCAGCTGAGGAAGTTCCTGTTAAAAAGTTTTCACGATGGGTGAATCCCGGATCCATAAAGTGAGTATGGGAGTCAAAGCAGCCTGGAATGGTTAAATGCCCTTCTGCATCAATGACTTCTGTCGCTTCAATGCCTTCGATGTTTGGAAGAAATCCCACAATTTTCTCATCAGCAACCAAAATATTTGTTACGATTGTGTCTTCGCCCTTTGGTATCCTCGCATTTTTAACAATTACATCAAATTTCATTTTGTATCCCCCTTTTTATTATTCGGTACTATATAATTTGGTCTAGTTTAAGTAACGAACTTAATCTGCAATTAGATTCTGATCCTCGGTGCACGGTTAGCGGTTAGCGGTTAGCGGTTAGCGGTTAGCGGTTAGCGGGATTTTATTTTGCAGATACAATCATGTCAAGCACTTTTAGCCTTAACCTCAGCCTTAACCTGCCTTCTACTCAATCTCAGTCTTGATCTCGATCTGTCCTTTACTTCATCAAATGGGTCTCTAAGATTTGTTCTTTTCTTAGGTTTTCTAGCCCTAGGTAATACTCCAAGGAATTCAATAGGTAGTCAAGCTTCACTGGGCCTACGATTTCGGAGCCTGTGACAGCTACACCATATCTAGCAGCTTCATCCCTCACAAAATTGTAAGCGCGATAGAGAGGTGTTGCACCGCAGTCAAACATGTTCATGGATACAACGGTTCCTTCTCTTTCAGGGAATTTGATACCAACTGCTCTGATTGTAGAGAATCCACCGCTTGGTCCCCTTACGCCTTTGGCGATTGCTTTTGCTACATCAAGATTCTCTGTGGCCAAAAACACATTGTACGCTGTTAATCCTTCTAAATCAGCGCTGACGATGGTTGCTCCAGCTGTTGGATGTAAAGCAGCAGGACCAATATCTGGTTTTCTTTCATCGGTGTGAGCTACCAGCTTTAAGCCTTCGTATTGTCCTTTACGAATAAAAGAAAGTGCTTTTCGTTCTTCGTTTCTTGCATTTGCTCCTGAAAAAAATACAGGTACCTCATATCTCTTAAATACTTCTTCCCCGATTTCTTCCGCCAATGCCTTACACTCATCTAATGTGATATTTTTAAACGGAAAGATTGGTAATGTATCTTGGGCCCCAATTCTAGGGTGCGTACCTTGTTGTTCTTCCATATTGATTAACTCATAGCTCTTTCCAGCCAAAGCAAGAAGGGCTTCTTTTATCGGCCCAGGCTCTCCAATCAAAGTTACTACAGTCCTGTTAAAGTCATGCTCCGGCTCGTAACTGACCAATCTAGCGCCTTCTATATTCCTAACCGCATCTACAATGGACTCTACCACGTCTTTTCTTCTTCCTTCACTAAAGTTAGGAACCGCCAAGATATACTGTTTCTCATTCATTCTATAGTCCTCCTTTTAACTTATCTGTTTAGTTTTCATAATTTTATATATTTATTGAATTCTCAAAATATACTTAAAACCCTTTGTAGATTTTTTACAAAAGACACTCATGATACCTAAATATACATCGCTATTTTTTGTTTTCTTTCTATAAATTTCATAGCATTTTTTGTCGTGTTTTCCCCATCAACATACCCATAATAATGCTGATTCCAATGGTTTAATATTTTATTTTTGCTTTCTTTGTAAACCCTCTCTACTCCCTGGGTTTTTACCATAAAGCAGGAATTTATTTGATTCCATCTAATACTTATATATGAACACGAATGTATGTAAACGTAGGGGTTGCATATGATGCAACCCGCGTATTTCGCAATCATACCATAAGGAAGGAGAGAAACCATGGGTCTAAAATTGATTGATCTTTCTCAAGAAATCTATCAAGGAATGTCCGTTTTTCCAATGCACCAAAAAACATTTATCATGACCAATATGAGCCATGAGGAAAATATGTCTATGACTGGCAGTAAAAAACTGGGCTTTTCTGCGAGGAATCTATTGATCAGTGAGCACGGAGGCACCCATTGTGATGCTGTATGGGAGTACAAACCCTCAGGATTAACCATTGACAAAATGCCTCTCCAGCATTTTTGGGGCAGCGCGATCTGTATCGATGTTTCCCACGTGCCTCCAAGCCGATCTATCGAACCAGCAGATTTGGAAAAAGCCGTATCAAAATCTGGTCAAACCTTACAATCTGGCGATATCATTCTGCTATATACAGGTCATTACGATCGGAATTTTAACACGGATAAATGGCAGACCACTTATTCTGGTCTAAGCTATGCAGGCGCCAAATGGCTGGCTGAGCAAGGGGTCGTAAACATTGGTGTAGATGCGCCTGCCATCGACCACCCCGACGACATTGATTTTTCAGGACATTTGATATGCGGTGAATATGACATTACCAATACTGAAAACCTTTGTAATCTAGATAAAGTAGTTAATCAGCGATTCTTATTTTTCGGTCTGCCTCTAAAAATCAGAGATGGTTCTGGCTCACCTATAAGAGCTATTGCCTTGGTTGAAGAATAAGCAAGCAAATGCCCTTGCTCGAAAAGAGCAAGGGCATTTATTATTAATTATGAACATTTTAATATCTTCATGATTTTTAATGCTGTTTCTAAATCAAATCGATCCTCTGCATTATCCATATCTCGGCCTGTAATCTGTTTGATCCGCTGTACCCTATATAAGATGGTATTGTAATGGGTAAACAATACCTCTGACATTTTTTTTAGGTTGCCATTGGTTTCAAAGTAAACCTGTAGGGTTTTTAAAAGCTCTGTATTCTTGCATCGATCATATTCTACGAGGGATTCTAGCGTCTGCTGATAGAAGCTGTTCAGTTCCTCTTTTAAACCATCATGACATAATATTTTATAAACACCTAAGTCTTCAAAATATATCATTTTATCTCTATTCAAGAGCATTCCAGCCTCAATCGCTCGATCCGCATCCTTCACGCTCTTATATACCTGCTCTAATCCCCTGTAATTCCTGCCTACGCCAACAATAATGTTCCCTTCTTTAAAAATCTCCTTGCATAATTTTTCAATTTTACTGCCATGCTTCTTCATACGCTGTTTGGCTTCTTTCTCACTGGAAAACATGGTCAGTATGAATACTTTATCCTCTTTGCTAATCATCAACCCGTGCCATTGTTCACTCAGAAGAACCTTGTCAAGATTTAAAATAAACTTTGCCTTCAAGCTATCCAATGACTCTTGCTTCTTTTTCTTATCTCCATCCCACCCATTAATCAAGTGAATTTTTATGATCTGATAATACCCGTCAATATCCAGTTTATAGATATTTCCTCTGCTCACTGCAGCAGTTTTTCGTCTCTCATCGTTTGAAATGAGACTTTCAAAGAATTCCACCTTATATCGATGCTCCACTTCATATACGGAGCTCTTTTTCAAAAATTCCAATGCGATAATTGTAGATGCTGATTCTAATGCCACTTTATCCAAATTGCTAATGGGTCGAATGGTATCCCATACCAAAATATGCCCTTGGATATTTCCTTTCACAATGATTGGAATTACCATTTTCTTCACTGGATGCTCATCCAATAAATCCATCTTTTCTGTCTTTATATCAATTTTTCTGTTTTCATGGTTATTTTCGAAAAATACCGTACACTGTTCAATCAAACGCTTATAGTCTACGCTTTCATTTTTATCCACATGATAAACATATTCATCAAAATGATGATCTCTCACGACGATAGGATTCTTAATGGTTTGTTTCAGTGTCTTAATGATTTCTCGAATACCCCCACCCTTTAACACCACTGACATTAAGTCGTTATGAACAGCCTCCATCTTTTGCAGAAGGGTTGCCTGTTTATTGAATATTTCTTTAAAAATAGGTGTCATAATATCCGTAAACGCGGTAGCATAGTGAAGGTCTATGATGGGAAATCCCAATGAATCTGCTAGATCCATTACTTCTTTTGAAAGACCATCAATGTAGGGATATATCTTAATCCCAATACCTGCCAACCTTTTTTTACTACATTCCTTGATGAGCTTTTTCTGGAGCTCTATATCATCCTTCTGAAAGGAATATGCTGTTGTCAGCAGCAGTTCTCCTTCATTTACCCAATGGAGAATGTCTGGGTCGGCCATGATATTCAATCGTGTAATTGTATTGTCAATCCCTCCATATCCAGCGATGATTTTGGATTTATCCATACAATCCATTTCCATGGCCTGCCGAATAGTAATACCACTTTCCTGTAATATCATAGCTACACCCCTAGCTATCAGATTTTTATATCAAGGCATGTGATTAACTTAACTATCTCCTATTAATACATTTCTAAGCTTTGGGCTGAAATTCCTGCTCATTTCAAAAATAATCCGAATTATCACTCTTTCTTTTTCGACAATTCCTGTATCTTCTTTTGAAAAAAGGCGTGTTCTTTTGAATATTCAAAAGAACACGCCTTTGCTCTGACTCTATTCATATACCATTTGTTCATCAGTCAAATCTCACCAGCACCTTTAGCTTAGATCCATCATTATTTGTTAACACTTCAAATGCATCTATAACATCCTCTAACGCAAATACATCCGTCACCATCTTATCAATCTCTACTGCACCACTGGATACCAGATCAATCAATGGCACAAAATCATTTAGACTATTTCTTGAACCGTATACATCCAATTCCTTCTTCAGTAGAATAGAATGATTGAAGGTGGTTTCTTTTTTCCCGTTGCCGATGAGTATACTTTTTCCACCGAAAGCTGCAAAATCAATGGTATTTAAAAAGGTTTGAGGTAATCCTGCTGCTTCGATACATACATCCATACCATTGCCATTCGTAATTTCTGTGACTTTTTCTTTTAAATCCTCTTTGGCACTATTGATCACTCCGTCAGCGCCCATCATTTTTGCATGCTCTAATCTTCCATCAAACACATCTGTAATATATACTTTTGCACCTCTTAGTTTTGCAGAAATCATTGCAAAAATACCGATGGCACCTGCTCCAAATACCAATACGTTATCTCCCTTTTGTATATCTCCCCTATTTACGGCATGATAGCTGATAGAGAAAGGTTCTATCAATGCCAACGTCTTTGCTGATAATCCTTTCCCATCATAAATTCGTTCTATAGGCATGGTAATATATTCAGCAAAGGAGCCGTCTCTTTGAACACCCATGGTCTCATTGGACTCACAGCAGTTTACCTTTCCTCTCTGGCAGGAATAACAGGAACCACAATTAAAGTATGGATTTGCCGTTACATGCATTCCCTTTTCTAAACCGAAATCATTCGCTTCAATTTCTACGATTTCAGCAGAAAATTCATGACCTGGAATTCGTGGATAGGTTGCAAAAGGTTGATTACCTGTATAAGTTGCGATGTCCGAACCACAAATGCCACAATATTTTATTTTTAAGAGGGCTTCTCCCTTTTTGGGAATAGGCCTATCTATTTCTACAACCTCAATTTTACCCGCTTCTTTTATATGAACCACTTTCATTTTTTCCATATTTTTCCTCCTGTACTGCCCATTAAGCCCAGCCCAATAGATACAACACTTCCTATCTGTGACTTTCTATACTAATAGATTTTCATCAGGGCTGCTTCCCGAGCATTTGATAAGTGTTCCCGTATGGTTTCCTCTATCTTTTCTTCATCCCTTGCAATTAAAGCTTCGATGATCGCAAAATGCTCGGGTCTCGATCTTCTTTCAATGTCATCTATTTCTAAAGTAGACATCACGCGAATTCTAAAGTCTAGATCATATATCTCATTGATAAATCTTATAAGATGATGATTATTTCCAGCTTCAACAATATATTTATGAAACTCAAGATCTAGGTCAAAATACTTTATGTCAATGGGCTTGCCTAAATCGAGCTTAACATTTTCAAATTTTTCCTTTAAACCAAGCAGATATTCTGTAGACATATTTTTACAGGCTAACCTTGCCATATATGGCTCAACCATTTCTCTTATTTGGAATACCTCATGGATGTCTTTCGCAGATATAGGAGAAACGATCATCCCTTTTCTAGGGTAGATGGTTATAAACTTTTCCTGATTGAGTCGTAAAATTGCCTCTCTTACGGGTGTTCTACCAATCCCCAGTACTTCAGCAATTTGAGCTTCTGATATGTCACTACCCGGCATCCACTCACATTTAACTATTTTTTCTTTGATGAGTGTATATGCTTTTTCCTTTAAAGGCAACTGCTTCTCTTTTGTATTCTTCATGAATGACCCCACCTAGCTACATAAATTTAAAATACATCCTCTATTTTCTTTATGCGCCCATAATTCACTATTGGACTATTTATTATTCTCTGATGAATAGCCCACATCCTGCCTATCCTATAATTTTAAAAGCTAATTTTAACCCCTTCTCTTAATAAAATAGGTTTACGACTCCGGTTGAAAAAATTGGGAAGAAAGTTAATAGTATTAAACATGTAAATAGAAGAATGTAGAAAGGCACTGCCTCTTTGATAAATGTTTTAATTTTACATTTTGTAATTCCACAGGTAACGAACATTAAAGTTCCCATAGGCGGTGTAATACAACCAATGGCACTGTTAAAGATAAATATCATGGCAAAATGAATTTCATCGATGCCATAGGCTTTTGCCACGGGTGCCAACAATGGTACCAATACAATCATAGATGCATTTCCTTCGATAAACATTCCTACGAAGATCAAAAATACATTAACAACCATCAGAAACACATACTTATTGGAGATGGTATTGATAATTACTTCCGTAAGCTGCTGGGGAATTCTTTCCTTTGTAAGAATCCATGCGAAGGCAGAAGCAGCGCCAACGATGAGCATAATAGAAGATGTACTGGTGATGGTTTCTTTTAATCCCGCAATAACTTCCTTCATGCCCATTTCTCGATACACAAAACCAAGGAATAATGAGTAAATAATGGCAACAGCACCAGCTTCCGTTGGTGTAAACATTCCAATACGAATTCCACCAATGATAATGATCGGCAACAGCAGAGGCAAGGCTGCACCCTTTAAAGCAGAAGCGAACTCCCTTGGCGCAATAAACTTCTCTCTCACTGGCTTGTATCCACGTTTCTTGGAAATAATCGAAACGAGAATCATCATCGAAGCACACAATAAAACACCTGGTCCAATTCCTGCAATAAATAGCTTACCGATGGAAACATTGGCAATAGATCCATAAATGATCATGGCAATTCCTGGAGGAATCAACGGTGTAATCATGGCTGAAGCTGCCGTAACCACTGAAGAAAATTCCTTTGAAAAACCTTTTTTCTCCATCTCTGGTACCAGCATTTTTGACTGCATAGCCGCATCAGCAAGGTTTGATCCTGATAGTCCACCCATTAAAGTTGATAGCAATACATTCACCTGGGCAAGACCACCGTTCATATGACCCGTCAATGCTTCAGCAAAGTTCATCACTCGCTTTGTAACACCAGAATAGTTCATGTATACGCCGGCACACATAAAGAAAGGGACTGCCAAAAGTGGAATGCTCTCTATTCCTGAAATAACACGCTGTGCAATAATTTGTGTCGGAACATTAGGCGTTAAAGCAAAATAGGTAATTGACCCGGCAAAAACTGAAATGAATACGGGAACCTTTAGAAACAAAAAAGCCAGCATAACAATGGCCGCAAGACCCACAACACTTATACCCATTTTTACTCGCCTCCTTTTACATCATTCTTTGAAACGAAAATTGACTGTATTGTCATCATTGTATAATTGATCATCATCAGCCCACAACCAATTGGGAATGCTGAATATATCACAGGGTACGGTATATCTAAAATGTTTGTCAATCTGCCAGTTCTCAGCAATTGTCCAACAAGTTTACTTCCGTGAATCATAAAGTACGCAAGAACACCCATCACGACAATATAAATAAACACTTCAATCATTTTTTTCAAACTAGAAGGAAACATATCTACTAGAACATCTATAGCTACATGGCTATGTGTACGAAACGCTGCTCCCCCACCAAAAAAGGCAATCCATACAAAACACCAAAGCTGAACTTCCTCTAACCACATAAAGGGACTGTTTAAAAAATATCGAGTGATCACGCCTGTAAAAGTAACGGCAATAAGCACAACCAAGGTAATCCCTGTAATAAATAGATCTAAATTCAACAGGTAGTTCAATGCTTTATTTTCTGTCTTCATTTTGTACTCCTTTCAATATATAGTCCGGAGGCAAGTACTTGCCTCCGGATAGAAAATAATTTTATCCAGTTTTCAGGTATTTACTACTTCATGTTCTCTTTTACAGTCTCATATAATCCTTCTGACCACTGAGATGTAAATACTGGAAGAGAGTAGAAAGACTCAGCTGCTTTTTTGAACTCATCTTGGTTTACTTCAATGATTTCTACGCCTTCAGCCTTGAATTTCTCTAAAGTCTCAGCCATTACCTTTTCTTGTACTTCATTGTTGTAGATACCAGCTTCGTTTCCTGATTCAATTAAGATTTGCTGCTGTTCAGGTGTTAAAGAATTAAAGAATTCTGTACCACAAATCCAAGTTGTAAAGTTTTTCACGTGGGCATCTAATGTTAAATATTTAGCAACTTCATGGAATTTTCCATTATATAACACTGGTAGTGGATTCTCAAGTCCATCAATGGTACCTTGCTGTAAAGAAGTGTATACTTCTCCCAATGCCATAGGTGTTGGTGTTGCACCTAGAACTTCAAAGCCTTTGATTTGGATTGTGTTGTTTGGTACACGGATTTTCATGCCTTTAAGGTCTGCCGGTGTTCTCACTGGCTTTTTTGTAAGGGTGTGACGATCTCCATACATCCAGTTAGAAGTTAAGATCTTTAATCCTTGTTCTTCTAACTTAGCACTTTGATCTGCATACCAATCGCTTTTCGTAAGATTCCATGCATCTTCCCAAGTTTCAAATAAGTACGGTCCAAAGACAATTCCGAAATCAGGTACGCCACGGTCTGCATAGAAAGCACCATCAGCCAATGTAATTACAGAGTCTCCTGCTAACATCTGGTCGATAATGTCATTTTTAGATCCTAACTGACTTGAAGGAAATACTTCAACCTTCATTGTTCCATTACTTTTCTCTTCTACAAGTCTTTTCCACTCATTTACTGCTAGATCAAGGGGTTCACCAGGGTTATTCTCATAACCGATTTGAATAACAACAGGCTTAGCTTCCTCTGTTGCAGTATCTCCTTGTGGTGCTGCTGGAGCACCACATGCTGCCAATAACGACAACATCATAATAGCTACCATTAAAAATGCAATCTTTCTTTTCATCTTCATCTACCTTTCTTTTATTTATTTATTTATGCGCCAGGGCGCATATAAACAATTTAATCTTTCATAGGTCTCTGTTTCCGATAAAAAAACGTTTGCATACCGCTCTAAAAAAACGGGTATCTCCCCATCTTTTACTAGAACAATGACCTGCAGCATACAGCACAATTTGGAATATAATTCCACAAATAATATCAAATATCTCTGTGATATATCACTGATATATCACAATATAAACTATATATTATTCTCCTTATTTCGTCAACCTATTCATATCACTATTTTGTGTTTACTTTTTAACAATCAAAGTAAGTATTTACCAAGTTTTTGGTTCTCGTAATTAATAAAGGTTGCGACATAAATGTGGCAGATCATGATTTTCAACGTAGGGGTTGCATAGTATGCAACCCGCCTAGATTTTATGGCATTCTTACGGGTCGCATACTATGCGACCCCTACAATCTCAACCTAAATACTAATCTCTGTCTTGTGTCGTATTTCCCTACAATTCTGTTCCTAACTACCCAATCCATTTTAAACCATCACCTAAAAGAAAGAAGAGCCTGTGCATGCACCAGGCTCTTCTTTCATCTATATCTATATTTAGGGAGAAAAAGTACTTAATATAGGCTTTCCGGTCTTTGGATAAAGTGAAGAATATTCCCCTCGATATCTCTGAAAAACACGGTTTTTACACCATTTGGATTAGCCTTTAGTTCTTCGATGATTTCTACATTATCGCTCTGTAAATTTTTATATTCCTCTTCGATCTGATCTGTCCCAAAGGCCAAATGACGAACGCCTTGGTGCTTATTTGAAACCACAGTTCCATCCTCATCAGCAGGATAGATTTCAATCATGCTTTCATCCTCCATCAAAAGGAAGAAAGTGGGATTCTCTTTCTTATTGTCATATACTACCTTAAACCCAAATAGTTTTACATACCAATCTTTCAATGCGATTGTATTCTTTGCACAAATTCCTACATGTTCTAATGTTCTCATGTGCTCATCCCCATTCACTCTGTGATTATCGTTGTACTCTTCCTGATGCATCACCCTTGATGAGTGTTTCTACTTCTTCAACAGATACAAGGTTAAAGTCTCCAGGGATTGTATGCTTTAATGCAGAAGCACCCACTGCAAATTCTAATGCCTGCTTAAAGTCTCTTCCTGAAATAAGACCATAGATTAATCCGCCAGCAAAGGAATCTCCGCCGCCTACACGGTCTACGATTCGGATATCATATCTCTTTGAATGATAGAACTCGCTACCGTCATAAATAAGGGCAGACCAGCTGTTGTCTGATGCAGAATGGCTTTCTCTTAATGTTGTTACAACATATTTAAAGCCAAATTGCTCCTTCATTTGCTTGAAGATATCCTTATAGCCTTCTAGCTCCAATTCACCCTTTGTTACGTCTGTATGTCCTGGCTTAAAGCCCAATACTTTTTCTGCATCTTCTTCATTTCCGATACATACATCTACATACTGCATAAGGTTCGTCATTACCTTTTTTGCCTGCTCTGGTGTCCATAATTTCTTTCTATAGTTTAAGTCTACACTTACAGTTACCCCATGTCTTTTTGCAGCCTTTAGGGCCTCTTCCGTAAGCTGGGCAGCTTTTTCACCTAATGCCGGTGTAATTCCTGTAAAGTGGAACCATTCTGCATCCTTAAAAATCTCATCAAAATCAAAATCACTAGCTTCTGCTTCTGCAATCGCTGAATTCGCTCTATCATATACCACCTTGGAAGGTCTCATAGAAGCACCATTTTCCAAGAAGTAGATACCTACTCTATCACCGCCGCGGGCGATATAATCCGTTTGTACACCAAATTTTCTTAAACTGTCTACAGCACACTGTCCAATTTCATGTTTTGGAAGCTTTGTTACGAAATGTGCATCTAAGCCATAGTTTGCCAAGGATACGGCAACGTTTGCCTCTCCCCCTCCATATACTACATCAAAAGAATCTGATTGAGAAAATCTTTTAAACCCAGGAGCAGAAAGTCTTAACATGATTTCTCCCATGGTTACTACTTTTTTAGCCATTATATGTTCCTCCCTATGCTCTCGCTTTTTTTACTTCTTCAACGAATTTTCTTGCAGTTTCAGTTACCAAATCGTAATCTCCCGTTTTGGCACCCTTCGTTAAATCTCCGCCAGTTCCTACAGCAATGGCACCCGCTTTGATCCAATCCTTCACATTATCTAGGCTCACACCACCTGTAGGCATAAAGTTTCCTTGAGGCAAAGGCCCTTTGAATGCACTAATAATAGATGGACCAAACGCATTTCCAGGGAATACCTTTACAATCTCAGCGCCGTACTCAAGTGCTTCGATCGCTTCCTTTACGGTCATGATCCCAGGCATTACCGGGATTCTATATCGATTGCATAGCTTTACAGTTTCAACATTTAAGCTTGGACTAACGATGTATTTTGCACCTGCCAATATACACGCCCTTGCAGTCTCAGGATCAAGAACTGTTCCAGCACCAATGATCACATCTTCATTTTTGTAAACCTCAGATAATTCCTTAATGATATCTACTGCTCCAGGCACTGTCATGGTGATCTCTAAAGCCTTGATACCGCCTTTTTTTACTGCTTCGATAATTTTCATACCTTGTTCTTTTGACTCAGCGCGGATAACTGCCACAACGCCGCTCTCTACGATCTTTTGAATCGTTTCAATCCTTTTCATAAAACACCTCCGAAATTGAGTGATGTGTTGTCTGACATCGTATAACTATATTATATAATATATCCCAAAAAAATCAATGGCAAACTTTTTATTTAAATCCATAAAATCCACGCTAATTTTTATTGTTTTCACGGTTAAGCTTTTCATACCACTCAAATGCTTTTATTGCCCCAATTGCACTGGACTTTTCCAAAATCCATTGATCTACCCTTAACACCTGTTTCATATCATAGCCTTGGATTCTCAATGCCTCCCAATATAGGTCCCTGAGTATTACAGCTCCACCAATCAATATTTTCAGATGCCCCTCTTGTAAATATTCTTTTACAGATTCTATGTCATAGTAGCTTACGGCCCCTGCAATAAAGTTTGCCCGTTGATTTTCAGTAGCATCGGTAAACAAGTCTAGAATTCTTACCAAAAAACATGCCTTTGAAAAACCATACTTTCTTGCAGCCTTAACTCCTTTTTCAACATATTCTTGATCTATTGAAGTTACAAGATTTCTTGGAATAGAATCCGCCAAAATTGTCTCCCTCGATAGAGCCCACAATAATTCGCCCATGAGGGTAGTACTGCATTTTTCTATTCTCTGTCTATCATCAATGAAAACAAATTTGGTGTGAGAGCCTGGCGAAACAAACAGGATATTTCCTTTTTCTTCTAATAATTGTAAAGTACCGAATGCCTCTACCTCCTCCCCCCGCATCATATCTATTTCCTCAAAATTATCTATATCTCTAGACTTTACCTTATTTTTTACACCTGGAATAAAGTATATTGGATGATCCACAATATCATGAAAAACTTGGCTTTTTATGGCTTTTCCCAAATCACTTATGCTTACTGGTGTCTCCAAGTGAGGAATCTCCATGAGCCCTAAATTTGATGTAATCATCCCCGAAGCAATAATCCTCTCTGTATCTCCCAACGTTTTATTGCAAACCCTTAAACAATGGGAAATTCCATCTTTTAATGCTGTTTTCAGTTTTTCTATATTGCCGGTGATGGCCGTATCCCTTACACCCGTATGCTCCTTATATTCTCCTAGAATCTCCTGGCCCTCGATAAATCTGATTCTCGTATTGGTTGTACCTACATCAATTGTTATATAACCCATAAATCGGCACCTCTTTACCCATACTTTTATTTTTCCTTCGCAGTCCTGACGATGGCTGTAAATGCTGATGCTAATTCCGTAATCTTTTCATATCTTTTTTCTTCTATATACTTTTTATTGATCAATGTACTTCCCACGCCAATACTCATTGCCCCTGCACCAATAAATGCTGCAGCATTCTGTAAGCTTATTCCACCAACTGCCATGATTGGAATATCCTCAAGCGGCCCTCTTACTTGTTGGATATATTTAGGGCCCAGAATATCTGCTGGAAAGATTTTTACAATGTCAGCACCCCACTTATATCCGTGTACCATTTCTGTAGGTGTGTAAACGCCCGGCACTGAGATTACACCATGCTGATTGCATATTTCGATAACCTCACGATGGAGGCTGGGACTTAATATGAATTCTGCTCCTGCTTCAATAGCTTCCTTGGCTATTACATCATCTAGTACGGTTCCCCCTCCCACCAATAAATCATCTCCAAAGGCTGCTTTCATTCTATAAATCATCTCTTTGGCACCAGGGGTATTAAACGTAACCTCCAGACATCGAATCCCACCCTCATACAAAGCCTTTGCAATGTTCATTGCTTCCGTTTCCTCGATGCCCCTTAATATTGCTACGATCCCCTCATGCTCCAGTCTCTTCAACTTATCTTGTTTTCCCATCGTTCTTTCTCCTTATTCAAAGTATATCTATGCTTTTCTAACTGTTTACCATTCGGCTACGGTACCATCTTCGTTTCGCCATATTGGGTTCTTCCAATTGTGTCCCCTTGCTGCTGCTTCCCTTACATATTCTTCATTGACATTCACCCCGAGTCCCGGCCCTGTGGGAATATTCACATATCCATTCTCATACTGAAAAACAGTTTTGTCTGTCAGGTAATCCAACAGATCACTGCCTTCATTGTAATGAATGCCTAGGCTCTGTTCTTGAATAAATGCATTTGGCGTACATGCATCCAGTTGCAGGCATGCAGCCAAAGCGATTGGCCCCAGTGGACAATGGGGTGCCACTGCCACATCATAAGCCTCGGCCATGGCAGCAATTTTTCTGCACTCAGTGATTCCCCCAGCATGGGAAAGATCAGGTTGAATGATGTCTACATATCCATCCTCGAATATCTTTTTAAAGTCCCAGCGGGTGTACATTCTTTCTCCTGTGGCGATAGGCGTTGAAGTGTGGGATGCAATGGCCTTCAAGGCATCTAAATTTTCTGTGAGTACGGGTTCTTCGATAAACATAAGGTTATAGGGTTCCAATGCTTTTACCAATACCTTTGCCATGGCCTTGTGCACGCGACCATGAAAGTCTATCCCGATGCCAAAATGATTCCCTACCACCTTTCGAATGGCCTCTACTCTTTGAATGACATCCTCGACCTTCTCGTAACTATCGATATAATGTAATTCCTCTGTTGCGTTCATCTTTATGGCAGTAAATCCGGCTTTCTTTTTCTCCAATGCAGCTTCTGCAACATCGTTTGGCCGATCTCCACCTATCCATGAATAGACTTTTATCTTATCCCGGCATGCTCCGCCCAACAGTTCATGCACAGAGGCATTATAGTATTTTCCTTTGATATCCCATAAAGCTTGGTCAATGCCCGCGATGGCACTCATCAAGATAGGTCCTCCCCGGTAGAATCCACCCCGATAAAACACTTGCCAGTGATCTTCTATTCTTAAAGGATCTTTACCTATAAGATAATCTCTCAACTCTTCTACAGCAGCTTTCACCGTATGAGCCCGTCCTTCTACTACAGGTTCTCCCCACCCGCAAATGCCAGCATCTGTTTCAATCTTCAAAAATAACCACCTTGGTGCAACGGTAAATAACTCTAGCTTTGTTATTTTCATAATGCTTCCTCCTAGATGTGAAAATATAAATAGCCCATCACTTATGACGGGCTATTTTTAGAAAGTACTATTCCATGTATGCACCCTTCATTGGTGATACTGCTGATTTCGTATATAGGGACAATACACCCCTTTTAAATTTTGGTTCTGGTTTGATCCAATGCTTTTTTCTTTCTTCTAATATCTTATCGATTTCATCAGGAGCCATCTCCTGGCCCTTGATGCCAATGATCTCGAGGGTTCGATTTGGAATATCCACCTTGATCAAGTCGCCCTCTTCCACCAAAGCAATAGGTCCCCCCTCCATGGCTTCAGGGGATACGTGGCCTATGGCTGGTCCTCTTGTAGCACCGGAATATCTTCCATCGGTAATCAATGCGATGGAGGATACCAATTCAGGGTCTGTGGCGATGGCTTCTGTGGTGTAGAACATCTCAGGCATACCAGTTCCCTTAGGTCCTTCATAGCGGATAAATACCGCATCTCCAGGCTTAATTTTCTTGCTAATCACTGCTTCAAAGGCTTCTTCTTCTGAGTCAAAGGGTCTAGCCGTTAGCACTGCTTCCATCATTTCTTTTGCCACAGCAGAATGCTTTACAACAGCACCCTCAGGGGCAAGATTTCCCTTTAGAATTGCCACAGCACCCTCTTGCTGGATCGGATTGTTCCTTGGCCGAATCACAGCTTCTCTTTCTACACCCAGTTCCTTTAGGTAGTCTTTGCATCTTTCATAATAGCCATTTTCCTTTAGTTCCTCCAGGTTTTCCCCTAATGTTTTTCCTGTCACTGTCATCACACCTAGGTGAAGGAATTCTTTGATTTCTTCCATGATGGCAGGCACACCCCCTGCATACCAGAAGTACTGCCCTGGGAAAAATCCACTTGGTCGTATATTGGCCAGGTAAGGGATTCTTCGATGGATCTCATCAAATAGATCTGGTGAAATTTCTAATCCTAACTCATGGGCAACCGCCGGAAGGTGTAATAGACTGTTTGTAGAACCAGCAATTGCCGCATGGACCATGATGGCATTTTCAAAGGCTTTCATGGTCATGATCTGTGAAGGCTTGATATCAAGCTTTATTACTTCAAGCAATTGTTCAGCTGTCCTTTGGGCTTCATTCTCCATCTCTTGGAGGGTTGCAGGCATTACTGCCGTTCCTGGCAGGGTCATTCCCAAGGCTTCACACATAACCTGCATGGTTGCTGCTGTTCCCATAAATGCACAGGCACCACAGGATGCACAGGCTGTATGCTGCTTTTCTTTAAAGGCTTCCTCGGTGATTTCTCCCCGCTTCAGTTGAGCACTATAGGTGCCGATCTGCTCCAATGTCAGCATATCTGGCCCTGCTTTCATTACGCCTCCAGTAAAGATGATGGATGGCATATCTAACCTTCCAATGGCTTTTAAGTGGGCAGGCACCCCTTTGTCACAGCTGCAGATAAACATCCCGCCATCAAAGGGCGTAGCCAATGCTTGGATCTCGATCATATTGGCGATCATCTCCCGGGAAAGCAGTGAATAGTTCATGCCGTCATGGCCCTGGGCAATACCATCGCAGATATCTGTTGTTGTATATTTCGCAGGCTTGGCGCCTAATTTGTTCAATCTTTCTTCTGCTGCAAGTACCAGCTTATCTAAATGGACGCTGCCTGGATGACTGTCCCCCCAAGTACTTTGAAGAAAGATTTGGGTTTTATCTAAATCCCCACTGCTCCATCCCATGCCCATTTTCAGTGCATCCATTTCCACGGCTACACTTCTCATTTTCTGGCTTTTTAACATATGAAGTCCTCCTAGTATAGCTGTCATCTACATGCCTATTTCAACAGTCTTGGTAAGAAAGTTGAAATTTGTGGTACGAATGTCAGCAAAGTAACTGCTGCAAATAAGGCGATAATAAATGGTAAAATCGCTTTTGTTATCTTCTCAATTGAAATCTTTGAGATATTCGAAGCAACAAATAGGTTTACCCCTAAAGGCGGCGTTAAGAAACCGATCTCAGAGTTAACAACCAATAAAATACCGAAATGGATTGGATCTACCCCTAAGTTTGTAACCACAGGCAACAACAGCGGTGTTAAAATGATTACGGTTGCCAGTGTCTCCATAAACATTCCAATGAATAGAAGGAATAGGTTGATCAGCATTAAGATGACATACTTATTTTGTGATATTGTCGACAAGAACATTGCCATCTTATGAGGTATTTGGTACATGGTCATCAATCGCCCGAAGGTTGTGGCAACCCCTATAATAATCATTACTGAACCCACGGTAATAGCGGTTTTGTAAAGAGAGTTATAAATCTGATCAAATTTTAATTCTTTGTAGATAAAGGCACCTACCACAAAACCATAGACCACGGCCACTACGGCAGCCTCCGTCGGTGTAAAGACCCCTCCATAAATACCACCTAATATAATTACGGGTGCCAGTAACGCCCAAAATGCATCTTTTAAGGCGACTACAAATTCTTTAAACGAGAATTTCTCTCCTGTCCCGCTGTATCCATTCTTTTTAGAAATTACATAGCCTACTGCAATCAATACTGCTGAAATGACTATACCAGGTATTATCCCAGCGATAAATAAATCTCCGATAGAAACACTTCCTACAACTCCATAAACAACCATAACGATACTTGGTGGAATCAGAATTCCCAATGCACCGCCAGAGGCAGCCACAGCAGATGCAAAATCTTTACTATATCCCTTTTTGATCATCGCCGGAATCATAATTGAACCAATGGCTGCCACTGTAGCAGGACCAGAACCAGAAATGGCTGCAAAGAATGCACAGGCAATAACCGTTACCGTTGCTAATCCTCCTGTATACGAACCCATCAGTACATTGGCCACCCTTACCAATCTTTTGGACAGACCCCCTGTCTCCATCAAATTTCCTGCGAGGATGAAAAAAGGTACAGCCATCAATGGGAAGGAGTCCACCGCCACAAATGACCCTTGGGCCAAATACACCGTAGGCATTTTACTAAATATAAGTCCTAATAGGGAAGCAAAACCAATAGATATTGCAATTGGAACCCCTAATAATAAGAAAATCGTTAAACCTCCAAATAAAACCAATGATATTGACACGGTCTCACCCCATTCCTTAAACTTTTAAACTTGTTTTTTGATTATCATCATCATTTTCTTCAGTTGGATCATTCAAATGTCGTACATCAAAGATAATTCTTTGAATCAGTCTTAACATCATTAGTCCGTAACCTAAAGGAATGATCATGTAGACAAAATTCATTGGTAGGCCAATGGCCGGTGATAATTGTCGATTTGCACCTAGATGCTCAACCAAATACAGTCCATCCTTTAATAAGAACATGGTAAATACTAAAAATATCATATCTGCAAACACATGGGCTATTTTCTTTGCTTTGCCTTTTAAAAACATAATCCCTACTTCTACGCTGATATGCTCTCTTTTCTTCACCGCAAGGGCTGCAGAAATATAGATCGTCCATACAAATACAAACCTTGCTGCTTCCTCAGACCAAGCCAGAGGCATATCAAAAACAAACCTTGATACAACTTGAAAAAAAATAAAAACAGTCATAAAAGAAAGGAGTGTTGCCGCAAGATATTCTTCAAATTTATCATCTATACGTTTTAATAGATTCATTTTATCGCTCCTCACAAATGGTCTTGTAAAGTAATATCCCCATCACCATTTCCTAGATGAAAGGGTTGAATATACTGCTATATTCAACCCAATTTTTCATCTGTCCATAGTCCTATTATTTCGCCAATTCTTTTTGTACTCTATCTAAGTATTCTGCAATCTTACCCTGGGCAAATTCACCATAGATTGCTTGAGCCTTTGTTTGGAATGCTTGTAGTGCTTCTGGTGTCAATTCTACTACCTTCATGCCATTTGCTTCTAGTTCTTTTGATAGTGTTTCGTTTGCTTCTCTGTTTAACTGTCTTTCATGGTCTCTTGCAATCTTTGCTGCTTCCATGATTGCTTCTTGCTCTTCTGGTGTTGATTCATCCCAGAACTTTTGGCTAATCATAAATACGAATGGTGAATATAAGTGATTCGTTAATGTCGTATATCCTTGTACTTCATAGAATTTATTATAGTAGATTGTTGCAATTGGATTTTCTTGACCATCTACTGTCTTTTGTTGTAATGCTGTAAATAACTCTCCGAAGGCCATTGGCGTTGGGTTTGCACCAAATGCTCTAAAAGCAGCCAAGTGAATTGGATTTTCCATTGTTCTAACTTTTAAGCCTTTCATATCCTCAGGTGTTTTTACTTCTACCTGTCTGTTTGTCAATTGTCTGAATCCATTTTCCCAGTAAACCAGTCCTTTGATTCCTTTTGCTGATAAAGAATCTAGCAGTTCTTGACCGATTTCACCATCTAGAATCTTATCTGCAGCCGCTTCATTTGGGAATAAGTATGGAAAATCAAATACTTTGAATTCCTCTACGAAGTTACCAATTGGAGCCGTTGAAGGACATGTGCCCTCTTGTGTTCCTAACTGTAGACCTTCCATCATGGCACGGTCATCACCTAGTGCGCTATTCGCAAATAATTGAACATCAATGGTATCTACTCTATTATTTAATTCTTCTTTGAACTTCTCTAAGCCTTTAAACTGGGGATGATCTTCATTTAGACCAATACCAATTCTCATAACCCTTTTCTCAACTGGCTTACTCTCTGCTGGTGCGCTGCCAGTTTCTGCTGCTGGTTCCTGCTTAGGTGTACATCCTGCAAAAAGACCTACCACTAGCATCAACGTTAATAAAATCGCCAAACTTCTTTTCACTAAGAACCCCTCCCACTTTTTAATGTTTTTATTTTTAAACAGGCTTTCTACGTACAATCCTAAAAGCTTCCTTTTGCATATCAAACCAGAAGCTTTTAGGTTTTTCGCAGCGTACCTTGTTTAAACCAGATTTAATCATTTAGTTTTTCTAATGCTTGTATGGCATTAAACAGCATATCTTTTGTCACAGTATACGGCATTTTCAACATATCTGGTGCATTAACCGCCTTCTCTAATACAGATTCCAGATATGTCCTGTCATTCTTCACATCGATATCCTTTAGACAGGTTGGAAGATCAATCTGCTTGTAGAAAGGATATAACCTATCAAACTCCTCTTTCTGTTCATCCATCACTAGGAGCACCAATACCCCGTAGGCTACTACTTCACCATGCAGGTGATTTTTTTCTATTTCTTCTAATAGGGTGAGTCCATAGAATAGTCCATGGGCAGCGGCACCATTGTTCTCATCACCAACCAGCATAGCAACAATTCCAGTGCTGATGATATTGTTTAAGATGATTTGCTCTAGTTCAAAAGAGGATTCCTTATTTTCGCTGTCTGATAAAGCCTTTGCCCCATATTTTATAAGCGGAAATGCACACATACTGCTCAGTTCCTTGGCCATGGCAGCACTGTGGGAAAGCATTTTCCCCTTCGTTGTAATACCCACCTCATAGTATTTTGCAATGGTATCTCCAATGCCAGCCCGTAAATACTTGGTCGGTGCATGGGCAATTACACTGCTGTCCATAAAAATATGTACAGGAGGTTCAGTCAAATGAAACAGGGATTCAAAATCTCCTTTATCCGTATAGACAATGGAAAGGGCCGTAGTAGCAGCACAGGTTGCTGCGATGGTAGGAACAGTTATTACAGGCAATCCAGCTTTTTGAGCTGCACCTTTGGCTGTGTCTATGGCCTTTCCGCCCCCAACTCCTATGATAACCTCCGCACCTTCCTGCTTCGCTTTTTCTGCTGCACGATCTATATTTTTATTTGTACACTCTCCGCCATACCAATGAAAGTCAATGATGCTTAATTGGTTTTTTTCAAGTCCACACTGAATTTCATTACGTGTCATTTCTAAGGCGGTCTTTCCTCCTATAACCATAATCCTTTTGCCATATGCTTTGGTTACCTTGCCAATATCCGTCAAAACGTTTTCCCCAACTGTATAATTAGGGAATTTGACCATGATATTCTTCATATACATCCCCCCCCTTTTAAAGTCCGGTAACAGCCGATGAGTCGGTTTCAGCAGCTTTTATTCTTCGAATCTCTGTGAGCGTCCGCTCAATATGTCTCCTCATAAATAGTGCTGCCAAATCTGGATCTCTGTCCTTGATAGCATCTAGAATTTTTTTATGCTCATGCAGACCGCCGTAGGGTCCAAGATAGCGATTAATTTCCTGCTGATGAAATTTCCATAAATCCATTAATATACTATTTACCTTAATAATTAATGAATTCCCAGTACCTCTTGCAATCCCCATATGAAAATTATAATCCGCATAGGTAAAGTTTAAGGGTTCATCCTTGCTATTGCACATCTCCTCATAGCACTCCTCTAGAAACTCAATGGTCTCATCATCACATTTTTCCGCACAGAGCCGTGCACTGTCAACCTCCATTAATCTTCTGAACTCCAAAATATCGATTAAATTATCCTTTTCAAGGAGAATCATGGGGATTAGGTTGTTTAAATAGATCGATGGGGAGAGTTCATTGACAAAGGTTCCTTCTCCCTGCCTTTTTGAAAGAACATTTAGGGCAACCATCTTTTCTATCGCTTCACGTACTGAGATTCTGCTAACACCTAAGTCTTGTGCCAGCTGATTTTCAGAAGCTATTTTCATCCCTTGTGTCCATTCCTGCTTTAATATCTTTTCTTCTATTGTTCTATAGACAATATCACTAGTGTTTAATTTTCTCCGCTCCATAACGCCCTCCAACATGTATGACAACTTATAACTTGTTTTCATTTTATATGATGCTTTTGCTGCTGTCAATTAGCATTTTTGTTATTTTTTTCTTATTTAACCCTATTTTTTTATCCATTCATATAAATTTTATTATAAAAACTGTGATTTATTCAATAATTTGTAATCCATCTTGTATTACAACTATGCCTATGTTATATTGTGAGTAAAAGCTGAAGGGGGATGTGTATAACCATGTATTGGAGAAGTAAAGATATTCTTAGTCAGCCTGAATGGTCAAATGTTCGGGCACTTTACAAATCAAGCGGCTATACAGATGATGATTTATCAAAACCGATCATCGCTGTGGTGAATTCATTTAGTACCATATGCCCAGGCCATTTTAATTTAAGAAGTTTGGCCCAGCATGTGAGAGAAGGTATCCGTGCTGCTGGCGGAACCCCTGTAGAATTCGGTACCATTGGTGCCTGTGATGGCATGGCCATGGGCCATGACGGCATGCGCTTTGTTCTCCCAACAAGGGAACTTATTGCAAATGACATTGAAATGATGATGCAGGCCCATCGCTTCGATGGCATGGTATTACTGGGTTCCTGTGATAAAATTATTCCTGGTATGTTGATGGCAGCAGCTCGGCTAGACATCCCTGCCATTTTGGTAAATGGTGGCCCCACTTTGCCCGGTAAGCTGAAGACCAATAACCCATATGGTGGAGAATATGTGGATCATTCTATCATCCAACAATCTTTAGGCTCATTACAATCCGGTAAAATGAGCGAAGAAGACTATTTATGGCTGGAAGATCATGCTGTGCCGACCATCGGCTCCTGCGCTATGTTAGGCACTGCCAATACCATGGGCTGTCTGTCAGAAGCCTTGGGAATGACTTTGCCTGGTACGTCTACTATTCCAGCAGTATATAGCGCCCGCATGGCAGCAGCCTATGAAAGCGGACAAGCAATCATGTCGCTGATCAAGAATGATTTAACTGCACGAAAGATCATCACTCGGGATTCTTTAGAAAATGCCATTAAAGTGAACTCTGCTATTGGAGGTTCTACCAATGCAGTGCTTCATATATTGGCCATTGCTTATGAAGCTGAGATTGACTTAAGTCTTGAAGACTTCGGCAGAATCAGTAGAGAAGTTCCCCATATTACCCCATTAATTCCAGGCGGTCCCTATACCCTCCTTGATCTGCACGAAGCAGGAGGTATACCGGCAGTGATGAAGTCACTAGAAGCGTCATTGGCTTTAGACGTCATTACATTAACAGGTAGAACTGTGGAAGAGAATATTGGCAGGATACGAATAAAAAATAGAGATGTTATAAGAGACTTGAGCAATCCATCCAACATAAATGGCGGTATTGCGGTATTGAAAGGCAACCTATCTCCGGAAGGGGCTGTAACGAAGCCTTCTGCAATTCCAAAGGAAGCCCATACATTTAGAGGGCCTGCCGTAGTATTTGAGAGCGAGCAGGATGCGTTAAAAGGTATCACTTCTGGTATGATAAAAGCAGGTGATGTCCTTGTCATAAGAAATGAAGGACCAAAAGGCGGTCCTGGTATGCCTGAAATGTATAAGGCGATGAAGCTCTTGGTTGGTATGAATCTAGGCAGTAAGGTTTGCGTAATAACAGATGGACGTTTTTCTGGATCAAATAACGGTTGCTTTGTGGGACATATTGCCCCTGAAGCAGCAGAGGGAGGTCCTATAGGTGCTGTAAGAAATGGAGACATCATTGCCATCGATGTAAATCAAGGAACCATCGAGGTAGAAGCAGAAGACTTCGCTGAAAGATGTAAGGATGTGCAGTGCTATACCAATACAAAATTCAAAGGTTACCTCTTTTCCTACGGTAAGCTTGTAAATTCCGCAGCAAAAGGCGCCATTATTCCTGTACGTTAAGCGACACACTATCCTTTAGATTCTCTATGGCAACCTCATATATCTAGATGATCTTTTTACTTCTTGATTTCATAAAAAGGGTTGCCTTATTCGGCAGCCCTCTGTTCGTTACAATATATACAATTACCAACTACTATATAGTTTAATAAACATATTTCTTTAATGTTTCTCTGATTGCACCCTTTGATGCTACTAACTCTTCAAAATAGTTTTCTACAATTTCGCCTAACCCTACATTATATAGGTCTACACCAAAAATAGCAGCATTGGATAAGATAGGTCTAAGTTGTTCATGGAACGGGCCTTTATCTCCAAGTGAAATAGACGCTACGTAAGGTATTACTTCCGCTAGAAGCGGATCTGAGCTTAACTCCATTTTATTTCCATTGTCATCAATACCCATTAAGTACCTGCACCAGCCTGCTAACACAAGGGGAATAAGCTTTAAATCCTTAACGTTTAGATCGACCCTTTCTGTGTAAGCCTTTATTGTTTGTCCAAAGCGAATACCTAATTTTTGAGAAGTATCTGTTGCAATTCTCTGGGGTGTATCCGGCATAAATGGATTTGGAATCCTTACTTGAAGTACTTCATCAATGAATTTCTTCGGATCAATAATGCCTGGATTCACAACTACAGGTAATCCTTCCACATAACCAATCTTCTCCACTAGGGTCTTTAATTCAGGATCTTCCATCTCCTTTGAAATCAAATTATACCCTAATAGACACCCATATATGGCAAGTGCTGTGTGAAGAGGATTAAGGCAAGTACAAACCTTCATTTGCTCTACCTTACCAACGGTTTCCCTATCTGTGAAAATGATACCACCAGCTTCAAGATTCGGTCTTCCGTTAGGAAATAGATCCTCTATAATCAAGTACTCGGGCTCCTCTGCATTTACAAAGGGAGCTGCATAGCTATTTCTTGATGTGACTACATCCTCTACATCTTCAAAACCAACATCTTTCAGCATCTTTCTTACACTTGGATCAGGTCGTGGTGTAATCTTATCAATCATGGACCATGGGAAAGATACTGATTTGGGGTCACTCATATAGGCTTCAAAGCCTTCATCCACTAGGCCCTTTTCCGCCCACTTTTGCGCAAATGCGCTGACTGCCTCATAAAGTCTTGTCCCATTATGGGAGCAATTATCCATGCTTACTAGGGCTAGAGGCTGTTTACCATGTAGATATCTTTCATAAAGCAGGGATGCTACTTGACCCATATAACTGACTGGACTTCGAGGACCATTTTTAAAATCCTCCGTCACATCGGGCAAGTATTCACCTTTACCATCCTTTAAGCTATATCCTTTTTCAGTTATGGTGAAACTTACCATTTGCAGGCTAGGATTTTCAAAGATTTCTTTTAATCTGCTCCAGCTTTCTTTATTTTCTATATCAGAAACCAATGATTCCATAATACTAGCAATGATGGTCTTTTCCATGCTTCCATCTGCCTTTATTTTAACAAGAACTGTTAGGTTGTCATGGGGTTGATACAACTTTTCTATGACCTCTCCCCCTACGACAACAATGCCCTTGTCACTTTTGCCTTCATTTAGAATGTTTTGCTGGGCATTGGCCATAAGTGCCCTGAAAATATTGCCTGCACCAAAATGAATCCAGTTAGGATTTGTCATCGTATTTTCTTTTACTCTCTCAATATCAAATTTAGGGAGCTTAAATCCTGCATGCTCCCAAACGGCAACATTCTTTAAAGCATCTAAATTTAACTTCATTTTAGTCCACCTCTTTCTCTCATGTTATACTTATCCATTAAATCCATAAGTAATATCCATACATATAATCCTACCAAACAACTCCTAAAATAAAGATGTCTGGTAGGTTTTTAAATTTTTAATATATAGCCATAGATTGATCTACATTAGGTTATTTTTTAGCTGACTTCTCAATTGCTTCCCATAATCCGAGTAGGTAGGTTGCACCTAGAGCTCTATCGTATAGACCATAACCAGGCATCGCCTTTTCTCCCCAAATCATCCTGCCGTGGTCAGGTCTAATAGGTCCAGTCATACCGATATCATGAAATGCCTTCATGATTTCAAACATATCTAAAGATCCATCTGAAGATAAATGAGCCGCCTCATCAAACTTACCCGGTGCAAGATGGATAACGTTTCTTACATGGCCAAAGTGAATTCTTCCCTTGAAGCTTCTGATCATATCTGGGATATCATTGTGAGGGCTTGAACCTAAAGAACCTGTACATAATGTAAGACCATTATTCATTACAGGAACTGCATCTAATAATCTTTGAATATTTCCCTTATTATTTACAATTCTTGGCAAACCAAATACAGACCATGCTGGATCATCCATATGAATAGCCATCTTGATTCCATATTTTTCGCAGGTCGGCATGATTGCCTTCAAGAAGTATACAAGGTTTTGGAATAACTTTTCTTCATCTATTTCTTTATACATTTCAAATAGTTCTTTTACCCTTGCAAGTCGATCTGGCTCCCAACCTGGCAGAACAAATCCACCAGAATTAGCATCCAATTCTTCAAACATTTTAGTAGGATCAATCTTATCGATAAGCTCCTGATCATAAGAAAGAACTGTAGACCCATCAGATCTTTCTTTCGCAAGATCTGATCTTGTCCAGTCAAATACAGGCATGAAATTATAGCATACTAAATCGATTCCTTCTTTGCCAAGATTTTCGAGGGTTTCAATGTAATTTGCAATATATTGCTCCCTTGTAGGAAGACCAATTTTAATATCATCGTGGATATTTACACTCTCAATACCACTCAATTCAAGCCCTGCTGCCTCTATTTCTTCCTTCATGGCTCTGATCGCTTCTCTACTCCATACCTCTCCAGGCTTTGTATCATAAAGAGTGGTAATAACACCTACACAGCCAGGAATCTGTCTTATTTGCCCCAAGGTTACGGTATCATGTTTGCTTCCAAACCATCTTAATGTCATTTTCATGCTTGTAATCTCCTCTCTATTTTCATAGAAATATACTAGTATGGTAGTATATTTCTGTGTTTTTGTCAATATGCCTTTATATAATTCTTAATTTCATAAACTACCTTTCTAAGAAGCTTCCATTATTATTCATCCTATTTTTCTAAAAGCATATAAAAACAAAGTCGTAAATACATATTTTGTAAGTACGGCTTCATCTTTATATCTTAGAAAATATATTTATTTTTTAATTTTTGAGACTACATAGCTATAAAAGGCTTCTTTTTGTTTTCCTAATGCTTTATTCGTTAGTACAAAACCATGTTTCGTCGTCGAAAATATAACTATCATACTCGGTTTTTTTGATACTGCTTTTATGGTATTCCATTTTAATTCTGATCTTTGTTTTTCAGTTTTTACATGAACTCCATGGTCATCAAAGCCAATCTCCATATCATGGGGGAACGTTGCTACCTGTCTTTTGGCCCGCATATAAATGACTGCCGGTTGTATAACCGTAAATAGACAAATTGCGATGATGAAAATTATTTTCATAAAGCCATTTACAGTTCCCCAAAACTTTGCACTTAGCAGTCCCATGGCTACTGTAAATATAATATTACATACTCCTACCATAGAACCATAAATACCATACATGGATAACTGCCAAAGATCGAAGGCTGTTGTTTGATAAGTGAATCTATATTTCATATCTTTCTTTACCTAAATAACGATGGAATCCATAAACTAATTCCAGGAATAAAGGTAATGAGTATAAGGGTAATGATCATACATACATAAAATGGCAATGTGGCTTTTACAACGCGCTCCATGGATACTTTAGAAACAGCAGAACCAATAAATAGTACCGCCCCAACGGGTGGTGTCAAAAGACCTATACCACAGTTTAATACAAGCATAATACCAAACTGAATAGGATCAATGCCAATTGAAGTTGCTATTGGAAGTAAAATTGGGGTAGCAATCAATATGATCGGCGCCATGTCCATAATACATCCAAGAATCAAAAGGATAAGATTTAAAAGCAATGCCAAAACAATTGGATTATCTGTAAGATTGATAATTGCCTTTGCTGCTAAAGTTGGAACGCCCAAACGTGTCAGTAAAAACCCAAAGATACTAGAGGTTGCAATCAGAATAAGCACGATAGAAAGTGTATTCACACAATCTTCAAGCACTTTCCAAACACCCTTCCAATCAAGACCTTTATAAATAAATACACTAACAATCAAACTGTAAATAACTGCAATGGCTGCCGATTCTGTAGCTGTAAAAACACCACCTACTACACCTACTACAACGATCAGAACGGCTGCAAGGGCCCAGAAAGAAACGCTAAGCTGTCTTAACAAATTCATCACGCTAAATGGTTCACCCTTTGGGTAGTTTCTCTTCACAGAAATGATATATGAACCTACCATCAAGGATACTGCCAGTAGTGCGGCTGGTAAATAGCCTGCAAGGAAAAGACTTCCTACGGAAATACCACCTGCAGTCGTCGCATAAATAACCATATTATGACTTGGGGGAACCAAAAGCCCTTCGCAGGATGAAGTGATGGTAACCGCCGTTGAAAAATCATCATCGTAGCCTTGGTCTACCATCATAGGAATTAAAATACTGCCAAGGGATGCTGTATCTGCAGCTGCAGAACCAGAAATACCTCCAAAGAAGTATGATGCTACGATGTTTACCATGGCCATACCGCCTCGCATCCAGCCAACACAGGCATTGGCCAGGGCAATCAGCTTTTCTGAGATTCCACCAGACCCCATGAGAACCCCCATTGTGATGAAGAAAGGTACTGCCATAAGACTGAAAGAACTAATCCCCTTTACCATCTGCTGAACGATGGTGGTAAGTGGAAGTCCTTGGTACAAAAGAGTGAACAGCGATGAAAGGGCTACTGCATAAGCGATAGGAAATCTTAAAAATACCATTAGAAAAAAACTACCAATTAAAATCAATATTGCCATACTTTCAGCAGTCATCACATATCCTCCTCTTTTACAAAAATTCCTTTAACATGATTATATAATATCTCTATTTCGAAAAGAACCATAGCTATACCAGCCAACGGAACTGGAAAATACATCCAGAATCTAGAAAGACCTGGCATACTCACATAAGATCCTTTGGAACCGATTTGGACTGCGTACTTCCAGCCTACTGTTATCATCACCACAGCAAGGGCTAAAACAGCAACATCTGAAAGAATATCCAAAGCAATGATCACTTTTCTAGGTAAATAACTATCAAATGCCGTCATACGAATATGTGCATTTCTTCTGATGGCTAAAGCCGCAGAAAGAACTGCCATATAGGCCATACAAGTTAAAACGACTTCTTCACTCCATGCTGGATCTGGAATAAAAGGAATATATCGACCAGCCACTGCAAAACTAGTAATAAGAATATCTACTACTAAAAGTATCTTGCATAAGAATAGGACCACCTTATAAGCCACATCATATGCTGGTTTCATCCTATCAATTGTATTAAACATCTTAGGCATACCTTACCTCCTTAAAAATTTAGACACAAAGGGTATAATCCCCCTCTGTGTCTATAAACATATCCTATTCATGCTACTTGTACTATGTTACAATCCATCCTTTTGTGAATATTATTTCATATCAACAATCTTTTGATAAAGATCTTTATGCTTTGCAGTTTCAGTTTCAATAACACCTTTTACTGCTTCCTGCCAAGGTGCGATATCCTTAACTTCTACAATATTGATACCATCTGCTTTTAAACCTTCTAACACTTTGTTCTCAGCTTCTTCAGAAATTTTTCTGTTAAATTCTGATGCATATTTACCTGCTTCCACAAGAATATTCTGCTGTTCTTCTGTAAGCTTATCCCAAGCTTCATCTGTAATAACTACTTGAACTGCTCCAAGTGTATGTCCATCAAGAATCATGTTTGGTGCAACTTCTTGGAATGCATTTGATTTATAGTTAGCGATAGGTTGTTCAGCACCATCTACTACCCCTGTTTGTAATGCAGAATAAAGTTCACCGAAAGATACAACTGTAGGAGAAGCACCAAGTCCTTGTACCAAACCATTCATAACAGGATCATTTGATACTCTTAGCTTCATGCCTTTTAAATCTTCTATGCCTTTCACTTCTTTTGTTGTAAAGAAATGACGGAAACCTTCTTCTCCATAGAATAAACCTCTAACGCCGCTGCCATTTTCATGGGGCTCTAGTAGGAATTCAGGCGCTAAGTCAGATGTAGCAAAATTCCAGAAATGTTCACGGTTTACAAATGTATAAGGAATAGAAAGCAGTTTTGATTTTTCTCCACCATAAGGTGTAAGGGCAAACGCTGAGATACGGGACATATCAATTGTTCCGCCGCCACCAAGCATCGCATCAAGCACATCGTTTTCTGCTCCTAAAACACCGCTTGCCTGAATATCAATCTTAATCTTTCCACCTGATAGTTCTTCAACTTTTTCTTTAAAGGCAGTGCCTGTTTGACCAACAATCGTATCTAGAGGATTAACTTCTGCATATACAAGGGTAATCTCTGGTTCTGTTGTTGTTCCTTCTTGCTTTGCTTCTTCTTTTGCCGGCTGCTCTGTTGGTGATTTCATGCCACAACCTGCTAATCCTGCAACAATTAACACTAGCACAAGACTTAATGATAATAACTTAAAACCTTTTTTCATTTTGCCCCCTCCTATTTTCTGTACTTAATATTTGCATTGTAGAAAGTTCCTAAAAAAATTTTCTTTAGAACAGTACCCACATCTAGGAATTTCTACATAAATGCCAATCATTTTTGTTTGCATAAGATAACGTTTTCTCTAACATCTAAAAAAAGTCCTTTACTTCCTGTAGCAGAATTCGTTTGTTAATTATTTTATTACTACAAAGCACTTATACGTTTTAATTAAATCATCCATACACTAATCTATGCACTTAAAATCTAACATATCATAATATCTTTTATCCCACATTTCCATCTATAATATATACTACCATACTAGAATGCTTGAGTCAATTATATCATCAATAAATTCTTTAAAAATGCATTGTACATGGTCTATGGTTTGGACATCAGAAATATCCTCGAGTTATCTTCTTCAATAAGGTCTAATGCTTTTGACTTGTTGATTTATCCATTAAATGACATAATGGTGTACCCTCCTTAGTGATATTTAAATTTGATATCAACCTCGAAGTTTACACCATTTATTTTACACGCTCGTATGTTTTTTAATCCCTTTTAAAGTATTGAGGATACTTTGCTTTTAATTCTATCTGATCAAATATCAGCTTTTTGATATGATTACTAATTACTTCCTGTCCCATTTGTTCATCATGATTTCTAATACTCTCTAAAATCTGCATATGCTGTCCAATGACATTTTTCCAGTTGACATCTGCAATAAAGGAAAGCATCCGAACACGCTTGTATTCTGAATTAATCTGTTCTATAAAAGACCATGTTCTTGCTTTGTTGCATCCAATAAATATCGTTTTATGAAACTCTTCATCCATCTCGAGAAACTTAAAGAATAATCTCTGCTCTATTAGATTTTTTTGCGTATTGATATTTTCTTGAAGAACATCTAATAACTCCTCTGGAAACTTTTCTGTAGCAATCTTAAGTACAGACTTCTCTAAACTCTCCCTAATAAATCTCGCATCTTCAACAATATCTAAATCAATATAGGAAATATAAGTTCCTCTCTGAGGAAGGACGTAGAGTAAGCCTTCTTTGGCTAATTTAATAAAAGCTTCTCTGACTGGCGTTCTACTAACATTTAGAAGATCAGAAATCTCCTTTTCACTCACCCGATTCCCCGGGGCCATGTTAAGGTTAATAATGTTTCTTTTGATGACTTCATATACATAATCACCGACTGACGTTCCATCTTTTTGCTTTTCTATTTCTAAATTCATATATTCACTTCCCTAGAAGAATAATTTCATCTATTATACACGACCCCTTACCATACTACCATAGTAGCTATTTACTGTCAATCATGATGTGGAATATATCAACCTATTAAAGGCTATAAGTATATTCTTGTGTAAATTATTTTTGAAGGATTTGATTCATACCACTCTGGATATGCTCCCTCATATATTGTCTTGCCATTGCTTCATCCTTTTCCAAAATCGCATCCAGTACCCTTCTATGGTGACCTAGCACTTTTTCTCCACTTTCAGGTATATCTTTTGTCTCCTGATAACCTTCAACAATGGAATCATTAATAATAGGTACGATTCTTCTAATGATCGGATTATGGGTGCTTTTAGCAATGATATTATGAAACTTGATATCAGCTTTTGTATGGTCTTTGCCCTCGAGTATCTGGTTTTCTAATACATGGAATGCCTCTTCAAGGGCTTTAATATTTTTTTCTGTGGCTCTTTGGGCAGCAAGGGCTGCCATCTCAGGTTCTATAATTAGCCTCGTTTCAAAAAGATACAATAGCAGATCTTTTTTGTTCATAAAGGTAACGCCTAGAGGATCTGTTGCAATTCCAGGATTCTCACATACATAGGTTCCCTTCCCCCTGCGAATTTCCAAAACATTCTTTGAAACCAATGTTTTGATTGCCTCTCGAACCGTTGAACGGCTAACGTTCAATTGTCCTGCCAAGTCTATCTCATTTGGTAGTTTTTCTCCAGGCTGCAGTTTTTGTTCTATGATTAAAGCTTTGATATTATTCGCAATTTTTTCCGATAGCAATACTTTATCAAACATGATCTCCTACACTTCCAATCTTCTTTAGATATACATTATGACATGGATATCTTATCATAAATCATATTCTATTCATATAATTTTTATTTATTATACGATTTATAGTCTTTCTACAATTGTAGTTTGTACTGTTTTCCGAATTTCCATCAATTTCTCTTATATGTTTTATAAAAAAATATATATGTTACTACATAAAATTATGAATTATACACGAAGGTATTTTTTAAATATTCAGAAACTAATACATGTAATATTCATATTTTTTTAAAAAGTCTATTTTTCATAGAAAGGAGGTCTCTTAAAAGAACTTCACAAAATACTTATTAACAGGAGGTAACTTTATGGATAACAATCGCGCGGCACCAGTACATTCTGAGGTTCTTTACAAGATCGAGGACGTGCCACCCCTTCAGGTAAGCATCCTTCTTGCATTTCAACATATCATGGCCGCTTTTGGCGGTATTGTTGCTGTTCCATTGGTTGTGGGAGGCGTACTCGGTTTGCCAGTTGCAGATTTGGCATACCTTGTCAGTGCAGCATTGTTTATGGCAGGCGTTGCAACGTTTATTCAAGCAAAAGGAATTGGTAAATGTGGTGCTAGAGTCCCCTGTGTCATGGGTACAGACTTTACCTTTGTAGGTCCTTCTATCGCAGTTGGCTTTGCAGGAGGTTTGCCTGCAATTTTTGGTGCTACAATCTTAGGTTCGTTTGTGGAAATTATACTTAGTCGATTTATTAAACCATTAAGAAAATTTTTCCCACCAATTGTTACAGGTACGGTTGTAACCTTAATTGGTCTTACCCTGCTTCCTGTTTCTATTGACTGGGCAGCTGGTGGTTTCGGAGCTGCTGATTATGGCAGCATTAAAAATGTAGGTGTTGCCATGGCTGTTATGATCGTCACCATGCTGTTAAACCGCTATGGAAAAGGCATTGTCAGTTCTGCTGCTGTTATTCTAGGTCTGATTTTCGGATATGCCATAAGCTTACCCTTAGGTCTGCTACATTTTGAACCGATTAAGGAAGCAGGCTGGATTGCTTTCCCTTCAATCTTTAAATTTGGTGTAACATTTAGCTTTGCATTTGTACTTCCTTTCATTACTGCCTATCTGGTAACAACCATTGAAACGGTTGGGGTACTCATGGCCATCGGTGAAGCGTCTGGTAGAGAGTTGACCAGTGAAGAGATTGAAGCAGGAATTTTGGCCGATGGTGTAGGAAGCTTTATTGCTGGATTCTTCGGAGCTGGGCCTAATACTTCCTTTAGCCAAAACGTGGGACTTATTCCTTTGACAAAGGTAGCGAGTAAATTTGTCGTTGTCGTTGCAGGGGTTATCTTAATGCTTTTAGGCATTTTCCCGAAATTCGGTGCCCTCATAGCCATCATGCCTAACCCTGTATTGGGTGGAGCTGGAATCATCATGTTTGGTGTTGTAGCTGCTTCTGGAATTAAGACCCTTAAGGACGTGGAAATGTCCAATAGAAATCTATTGATCTTGGCAATTTCTCTTGGTTTAGGCCTTGGTGTTACCGTGAGACCTGATTTCATTTCCCAACTTCCCGAGGCATTAAAAAGCCTTTTCTCTTCCGGCATTAGTGCAGGTACAATTGCAGCCCTTGTGCTGAATATCGTATTAACCGAAGAACCAAAACCTGCTATCGAGTTTGAGGAAAACGTTATTTAGTTCAAAATATTTATACAAGAATAAGCTAGGATGCATACCCTAGCTTATTCTTATATAGGCTTATAGTTCACAATAAATAAAAGATGCGACACAGTCGCATAGATCAAGATCAATAAAATTGTAGGGGCGATTCACGAATCGCCCAATGTTAGCGGAATATCCATTATGGATAGTGCCACAATTGCCACCATCCAGAGCGCAAAAAAGCATCTCAAAGACATAAGACGATATCCATCACGTTGTTCAGGAAGGCCGGCGGATTGGGAGTTTTGTTCTACGGGCGATTCGTGAATCGCCCCTACCAATATCAACAATACGTCTTATTTCCCTACCATATCGTCATGATCCGATAAATTTTACATATTCGTACACTTCCCGCTATTGCCCGGGAAATATGACGAAACATCGTACATTTTGTAGTATGTAAAAAATACTCTATACTTCAAAAATATCTTACATGCGAAACTCCATATGATAAGTATACTTTTCTATTTTTTTTACCATGATAATCATAGTGTATACTTATTCTCTTTCTTAATAAGAAGTATGTGTAGAATTAAAACAATGAGGTGATATCATGAATTATGATCAAGTAATCGCAGATACGATTAAGACAAACAACTCGAAAATTGTACTATTGGTAATGGATGGTGTTGGCGATATTCGTCACCCAAAGTTTGGAAACAAAACCCCTTTGGAATACGCCCATACCCCTAATTTAGATCAACTAGCGGCAACATCTGCCGTCGGTCGTTCCATCCCTATCCTCCCAGGGATCACACCAGGCAGCGGCCCTGGTCATTTAGGAATTTTCGGCTATGATCCCCTTATACATACCATTGGAAGGGGTATATTGGAAGGCGTAGGCATTGGCTTTGAAATACAAGCTGGAGATGTGGCCACCCGATGCAATTTTGCTTCTATGGATAGCAACGGCATTATCACCGATAGAAGAGCTGGACGAATCCCAACTGAAACAACCATAGAACTATGTAACATTCTAAAGGAAATCAAAGAAATTGATGGTGTAGAAATTATTATTGAACCTGGCAAAGGACACCGCTTCGTCACGGTCTTTCGATCTAAAGACAAGGAATTGGGTGCTCTTATTAATGATACGGATCCTTTAAATGAGGGAAAAGCTCCCCTTAAAGCAAAAGGACAAAATGATGCTTCTCAGTTCCTAGCTCACATTGTAAATCAGTTCATGGAGAAAGGATTTTCTTTATTAAAAGATACAAATCCTGCCAATGCTTTTTTAATGCGAGGATTTTCTGGAAAGCCAAAAATTCCATCTATGCGAGATAAATATTTATTAGAATCCGCAGCCATTGCATCCTATCCTATGTATAGGGGTATTGCATCCTTACTGGGTATGCAGTTACTTCCTGCACCTGATTCTATAGAAAACCTATTTCAGACCTATGTGGAACATCGCCAAAAATATGATTTCTTCTTTATTCATATTAAAGGTACTGACCAAGCCGGTGAAGATGGTGCTTTTGATGGGAAAGTAAGTTGTATCGAAAAAGTAGATCAAGCTTTACCAATCCTCTTAGAGCATAAACCCGACGTACTAGCCATTACAGGAGATCATTCATCTCCCTGCTCAATGAGGGCACACAGTTGGCATCCTGTACCGACACTTATCCATAGTGAATTTTGTGATGTAGATGATGTAAGGGTATTCAATGAAAGTGCATGTAATACTGGCAGCCTAGGCTTCTTTGAAAGCAAATATCTTATGGGTCTGCTGTTATCCAATGCTAAACGCCTAGACAAGTTTGGTGCGTAAATCAAAAAATTATAAAAAATACCTGATACGAATTCGTATCAGGTATTTTTTTCTTTTGGTGCCCAGAGCCGGAATCGAACCAGCGACACGAGGATTTTCAGTCCTCTGCTCTACCGACTGAGCTATCTGGGCAAATAGATGGCGGAGGGGGTGGGATTCGAACCCACGGCCCCTTTCGAAGTCACTGGTTTTCAAGACCAGCTCCTTAAACCGCTCGGACACCCCTCCATACTATGGCAAAAAAACATTGGAGCGGAAGACGAGATTCGAACTCGCGACCCTCGCCTTGGCAAGGCGATGCTCTACCCCTGAGCCACTTCCGCGTGAATGGTGCGGGTGGAGGGACTTGAACCCCCACGCACGTGGCGCTAGATCCTAAGTCTAGTGCGTCTGCCAATTCCGCCACACCCGCATGTATTTAGTTATCGGTTATTAGTTGTCAGTTGCTGATTACTATGGTCTATCTTTTGAGCTTTTGGCCCAAAATACTCACCCTAAGAACCGTCAACCGGTAACCGTGTACCGTTAACTGCACTTAAATGGTGGGCGCAATAGGGATCGAACCTATGACCCCCTGCTTGTAAGGCAGGTGCTCTCCCAGCTGAGCTATGCGCCCATATTAAATGGTGACCCATCCGG